>NZ_JNZZ01000017.1 GCF_000717645.1 Streptomyces californicus | reverse complement strand
TCCGATGGGAACGACGCGACGACATCCACGAAGCCTTCCTCGGCCTCGCCACCTGCCTCATCACTCACCGACACGTCCAACGCCTTTGTTAGGACCTCTTAGCCGCGCTACCGCAGTAAACTGCGGTAGCGCGACATCGCGATATCGCGATACCTACTGGTCAGGACGACGAGGAGGCCACCGTGGCCGGGTTAACCATTCGGGTGTACACGTACGACCCCGCCACCAAGGAGACGCGCGAGGTGAGCGAACGCGAGTGGTCGTTCGACTCCATGCCGGAGGGGTCACCGATCGACACGCGGTGGCCGCTGTGTATGTGCCGCCGCTGCAAGGGCGAGGGCACGCCGGGCGAGCTTCGACGCCAGCGGGCTTAGCTGCTCCCCCGGGCGATGGCGTCCCGCACGAGGTCCTCCCAGCCGAGGTCGGCGGCCACCCGCAAGGCGTCCTTGGCCACCACCGTGTCACGTTCGATTCGACGTACTTGGTGGCCGCCGGCCCCGGCTTGAATGATCAGCGATTTGAGCTTGGCGTCGTGCCCCGGCGCGAACCTGTTCTGAGTCGTCGCGACGCAACCGGTGGCCTTGCGTTGCCACACCCTGTCGCCGCTGACGTCCTCGTGCACCGGGACCTCGAACGAGTAACTACCGCACATGCAGGCGGTGTTGGGGTTCTGTGTAGTCATGCCGAGGATCATAAGTGCGGAATGCCAGCTTCTGTTAACTGATGCGAGCAATGGCCGAAACGTGAACTCGACACCCAACACTCAGACGACAGAGCGCTGTTGTGTGTCGTGCAGTACCATCGAGAGCAGTGGGCCAGTTAACCCCGCGCACCTGTGCGCCCCGGTGAAACGGGAGGGCAGGACAAGTCAGCTCCAACTGGCTGGGCACGGTGCATCGCAGCCGCCGTGGCCGACCGATGTGAGTCAGTGCTTTGGGCTGATGGGTTTAGCGACACTGCAGGACCGTACGACCGGGCCCATAGTGAAAGGCCCAACACCCGAGAACATTTGCGTGCCGCATCAGCGCCGGTGTCTCGGTCCGAACCGTAGGGTTCGGATCGAGGCTGCCCGCGCACCCGATCCGACCCATGACAGGGAAGGTCAGGATCGGTGGACGGCACCGCCATCATCGTCATTCTCGCCATCGCTGGCGTGGTCTCAGTGATGCTCTTTGCGATCAAGGGGCTCTTGGACCAGGTCCCCGACGTGATCGAGTCAGCCGCCAAGGCTCGCGACTCGTGGCAGCGCTTCAAGAAGCCCGACGTGCCACCTCGGGCGGACGACGAGGAGCCGCCGCTCGCCGCATAGGTCGTATGGCAGTGAAGCCCCGCCCAGTCAACTCGGCTGAGACGGGGCTCACTTATTGCAGGATCCAGCTGCGTTCTCGCCCGGGCTTGACTTACTATCAGTTCTGCGTGCGGGAGGTTGCAAGCTCTCGCACGTAGTCGAAGCCCTTTGCTTCGCTTCTTGTGATCTGCATCCAGATGGTGCAGGGCGTTCCAAGAGGCGCGAGACCGGGATGAGGCAGGCGGGTCGGATACCCGCTGGTCACATCCAATCGATGTCGGCTCGCAAGGTCGCTTGAGGAGCTTCGACTCGCTACGAACTATGAAGAACCACCGTACTGCCGAGCGCACACGCCTCGGCCACTGAGACACCCAGCGTTGCGTCGAGCGTGGGGCTTCTCGGTTCGAGCCACTTCACCGTGGCCGAGCTGACGAATGCCCCGCGCAAGAGACCCGGCTCGGTCACCTGTCTGAAAGGTACTGAGACTGTTGGACGCGGCCGTGACGCTCGGCATCCTCGCCATCTTCGGTGTGCTGTCGATCCTGCTTTTCGCCATCCGGGGGTTCCTCGACCAGCTGCCGGACGTTTTTGCTTCGGCACGTCGTGCTCGGATCGCCTGGCGTGACCTGAAGCAGGAGCGCGCCGAGGAGGAGCAACAACCGGAGGGGGCTCACTCCCAGCCCTCCGCATAGGTCGTCCCGGCCTCCGGTGGCACCACGGAGCGCACGAGACCCCGCCCCGGCCTCCCAGGCCCGGCGGGCACGCGAGAGGCCCCCGGAGATACCTCCGGGGGCCTCGTGCTGCGTGAGTGGGTGACGCTACGCCGCGATGGCCACCCGGAACCGGATCGGAGCCAGAGCGGCATCCCCGGGAAGAGGTGTGGGCACCCCCATCGCGAAGCGTCCGAGCCGTTGCGCCTGGCGGGCGGTGGCCAGCGAACCGCTGCGGAGGGCCGCTTCGACCACCACCGTCCCCCGGGTCAGAGCCGCGATGACGCGGTTGCGCAGGATGAACCGGCTGCGGGTGGGGTGGGCGGACGGCGGCAACTCAGCCACCACTAGCCCCTGTTCGACCATGCGTCCGAGCAACTCCGCGTGCCCGCGCGGATAGGCGACGTCGACGCCGCAGGCCAGCACCGCCGTCGTCGCCCCGCCCGCCGCGAGCACGCCCCGGTGCGCGGCCCCGTCCACACCGAACGCCGCGCCCGACACCACCACCCAGCCGCGCTCCGCGAGCCCGGAGCCGAGGGTCGCGGCCATGTGCGCGCCGTACGGGGTGCAGGCTCGCGCGCCGACCACCGCGACCGAGCGCAGCGACCAGAGCCGCAGGTCGGGCCGTCCCCGCACCCAGAGCCCCACCGGGCGCGCGTCCCCCAGGTCGTCCAGTTGGCTCGGCCACTCCCGGTCTCCCGGGCAGACGAAGCGTCCGCCGGCCTCCGCGACCGTGGCCAGGTCCCGCCCCGGATCCGCTGCGGCCGCGCGCAGGCGGTAGCCCCCGAGCCGGGCGGCCGTCATGCCGGGCAGTCTCTCCGCGGAACCGTCCTCGGCCGTGAACCGCCGCAGCAGCTCGTCCGGGCCGAGCTGCCGCAGCCACCGCCCGGCCCGCTCGTCCCCCGGCTCCAGCACCCGCGTCAGGGCGGCCCTGGCCGAACGCGCGGACTCCGGCTCTCCCGCTCCCCCGGCCGTCACCGCTGCCCCGCCCCAAGCGGCACCCCGCGCTGCACGCCGGTCCGCAGCTCCAGGGCGACCGCCACGTCGCAGGCGTCCGGGCGGTCCGCGCCCCGCAGGTCCGCCACGGTCCACGCGACGCGCAGCACCCGGTCCAGCCCCCGGGCCGTCAGAGCCCCGCGCTCCAGGTCCCGCTCCGCCGCTGCCAGCGCACCCGGAGCCGCCGGCAGCCGGGTGCGCAGCTCATGGCCGGGTACCTCGCTGTTGGTGGTCCACGGGGTGGCGGCCAGCCGCTCCGCCGCCCGTGCCCTGGCGTCCCGCACCCGTGCGGCGACGACGGCCGTCGGCTCGCCCCGGCCGCCCTGCCCCAGGAGATCGGCGCGTCCGACCGGCTCCACCTCGACCCGCAGGTCCACCCGGTCGAGCAGCGGACCGGACAGCCGTGCCTGATAGCGGCGGACCACCGAGGGCGGGCACTCGCAGCCCGCCCCGGTGAGGGTGTGCCGTCCGCAGGGACACGGGTTGGCGGCGAGGACCATGAGGAACCGGGCCGGCAGCCGCACCACGCCCGCCGCCCGCGCGACCACCACGTGCCCGGACTCCAGCGGCTGGCGCAGCGCGTCCAGCGCCTTCCCCGAGAACTCCGGGGCCTCGTCCAGAAAAAGCACCCCTCTGTGAGCGAGGGACACCGCTCCGGGCCTCGGCACCCCGTTGCCGCCGCCGATCAGGGACTGCATGGTCGCCGAGTGGTGCGGGGCGCAGTACGGCGCGCGGGAGACCAGCGGTTCACCCGGGTGGAGGATGCCCGCCACCGAATGAACCGCCGTCACTTCGAGGGATTCCCGCCGGGTCAGCGGCGGCAGGACCGCCGACAGCCGCTCGGCCAGCATGGTCTTCCCCGCGCCCGGCGGACCCGTGAACAGCAGATGGTGCCCGCCGGCCGCCGCCACCTCCAGCGCCTGGCGCGCCCGTGGCTGGCCCGCGACGTCCGCCAGGTCCGGCCGGTGCGCGTCCCCGCCCGCGGCGAGCCCCACGCCGATCCCGGCGCCGGGGACCATCAGCCCGGCCGACACCGCGTCGAGGCGCCCCTGGCCCTGCACGGGCTCGTCGGGCACGGGTTCGTCGCACAGGACGGCGATGAGCTGGCGCAGACTGCGGACCCCGAGCACCGAGACGCCCGGCACCAGCGCCGCTTCGCCGGCGGACTGCTCGGCGACGACGACGTGCTCGTACCCCGCCTCGGCGGCGGCCAGGATCGCGGGCAGCACGCCCCGTACCGGACGGACGCGGCCGTCCAGGCCCAGCTCCCCGACCATCACCACGTCGGCGATCGCGGCGGGGTCGAGGCGTCCCGCCGCCCCGAGCGCCGCGCACGCAACGGCGAGGTCGAACCCCGAACCGCTCTTCGGCACCGAGGCCGGGGAGAGCCCGACCGTGAGCTTCTTCTGCGGCCACTCGGCCCCGGAGTTCACCACGGCGGCCCGTACCCGGTCCCGGCTCTCGACCAGGCTCTTGTCCGGCAGCCCGACCAGGGTGAACGCCGCCACCCCCGGCTCCAGGTCCGCCTGGACCTCCACCACCACCCCCTCGACGCCGACCAGCGCCACGGAACACGCGCGTGCGAAGCCCATCAGGCCACCCCCCGCGCGTGCTCCGTGACGGGGGCTCCGCGAGGGGGCACGATCACCCCGACCAGGTCGATGCGGGCCCCGCCGGGCGGTGGCCCCTCGTGCCGGTCGAGCCAGATCTCGGCGAGCCGCCGCAGCCGGTCCGCCTTGGCCGGGCCGACCGCCGCCATGGGATGCTCGAACCCGCCCGACCTGCGGGTCTTCACCTCGCAGAAGACCAGGGCATCGCCGTCCCTGGCCACGATGTCGATCTCTCCGGCGCGGCAGCGCCAGTTGCGCTCGACCACCGTCATTCCGGCTCCGGTCAGCAGCCGCGCCGCCAGATCCTCGCCGTACCGCCCGAGTGCCCCCCGTGCGTTCATACCGGCACCACCTCCGGCACCGACTGTGACCCGGCCCGCCGAAAGATGTGGATCTTGGTGGACAACCCCGCGGATGTGGAAAACCCGGCCACCCTCACGGGTGACCGGGTCGTCCGGTACGACGTGTGTCGGCGGGCCTCCGGACCGGGGCCGGGCGGACCGCGCGGGTCAGCCTCCCGGGAGTTCCAGATCGCTCTTGTTGAGCTCTTCGATGTTGACGTCCTTGAAGGTCAGCACACGGACCTGCTTGACGAACCTCGCGGGCCGGTACATGTCCCAGACCCAGGCGTCCGCCATGGACACCTCGAAGAAAACCTCACCCTGGACGGAGTGGACCTGCATCTCGTAGTCGTTGGTGAGGTAGAAGCGCCGTTCGGTCTCGATCACATATTTGAACAGACCGACGACATCGCGGTACTCCCGGTAGAGCTTCAGCTCCATCTCGGTCTCGTACTTCTCGAGGTCCTCGGCGCTCATGGCATGTTTCCCCTTCAGCCGTGCGTGCCCCCATTGTGCGTCAGCCGCGGGCGTCCCTGAACGATTAGACGATTTCGGGGGCGAGAACCAGCGGATCGCGCGGGGGGCCCTCGTCGAGGAGCGTGCGCAGCAGCTCGGCGAGTCTGGTCGGGTACACCGTCTCACGCGTCGAGAGCAGTTCGGCGG
This sequence comes from Streptomyces californicus, assembly GCF_000717645.1. Classification (GTDB taxonomy): domain Bacteria; phylum Actinomycetota; class Actinomycetes; order Streptomycetales; family Streptomycetaceae; genus Streptomyces; species Streptomyces californicus. The sequence goes on along the minus strand of NZ_JNZZ01000017.1, from coordinate 193,340 downwards.
AGGTCCACCACCTCAGACCGGCGACGCTGCGTCGTTCCAGGTCGGTGAGGCCCTGCGGGGCCGTGTCGGTCCGCGTCGTACGGGCCAGGTAGTACCACTCGTCCTGGTGCCAGCGCCGCCCGGCGAAGGGGAAGGAGCAGATCCGGGTCCAGAGCAGCGGACCCAGCTCGACGTCCGCGATGCCGGTCTCCTCGACCAGCTCGCGGCGGGCAGCCTGCTCACGGTTCTCGTCGCCCTCCAGGCCGCCGCCCGGGGTGAACCACCAGTCGTCGGCCGGATCGTCCGGCTCGTGGCCGTGCAGCAGCAGAACGCGGTCGTCGGGGTCCAGCAGGACCACCCGGGCGACCTTGCGGGCCGCGGACGGGGAGGTCACCGCGTTCTCCCGGCCGACGCCCCGCGGCGGCCCAGGCGCGCCGCCACGGGGCGCGTTCTCCCGGCCGACGCCCCGCGGCGGCCCAGGCGCGCCGCCACGGGCCCGTACAGCGCCCCGCAGACGATCAGGACGGCGCCCACCACGATCGCGCCGAGCTGGAGCGGCAGCGGCCCGGGGGCCGACACCCCGCCGGGCAGCGCGGCGAACGAGGAGGGACGCTCGATCATGCCGTCCATGGGCCAGGCCACCGCGTCCACCCGGGCCTGCACGGCGCTCAGCGGTACGGAGCCCTGGCCGGCGTCCTGGAGGTGGACCCGCGAATCCAGGGAGGTGGCCCGCTCGTCGCCGAGCAGGAAGATCTTGCCCCGGGGCACGGTGGCGGAGAAGCCCTCCGGCGACGCCGGGGCCTTGCCGTCCCCGGACACGGCCGAGCTCCGGTCGAGGTACGGCTCGTCGACGGGAGTGCCGTTCACGGTCAGGCGGCCGCCCTTGTCGCAGCAGGCCACCTTGTCGCCGCCGACCCCGACGACGCGCTTCACCATCGGCGTGGCGCCCCAGACGTCGTCCGTGAACACCACCACGTCACCGCGGCGCACCTCGGAACCGTCTATTCGCTCGGCGAGCACCCGGTCGCCCGGCCGCACCGTCGGGGACATGGAGTCGGTCGGAATCGTGTACGGCTGGTAGACCACCGCCGCCCAGGCGAAACCACCGAGGAAGAGCACACAGCCGACGGCCACGGCCAGACCCGACACCATGGCGCCGAACCGGCCGCGGCCGTCCTGCTTGTTTCCCGTACCGCTCATCCCAGCGCTCCCCCGTCGGAGATCGACAATCGCTGATCCGAGTGGGCACCCTACCCGTCGGTACGCCCGGCGGTCAGCCTCCGGCGGCGCCACAACACGAGGGGCACCGCTCCGGCTACGCCCAGTGCCGCCGGAGCCATCGCGGCGGCCGCGTTCAGACCCGGCTGGTCGAAGGTGCCGGGGACGGGGAGCGTGGCCCAGCGGCCCACCGGCCAGGCGACGACGACCGCGCGGCCGACGACCTCGTCGGTGGAGACGGTGCCCTGCCCCGGAAGCTCCTGGTGGTAGCGGGAGTCCAGGGAGTTCTGCCGGTGGTCGCCCATGACGAAGATCCGGCCGTCGGGCACCGTGATCGGGCCGAAGGGCTTGTCGTTGCACGGGGTGTTGCCGGGGAAGATGAACGCCTTCTCGTCCAGGCTCTTCCCGTTGACCTTGACCGGCCCGTTCTCCTTGCACTCCACGGTGTCACCGCCGACCGCGATGACCCGCTTGATCAGGTCCTTCTCCTCCGAGGAGGGCATCAGGCCGATGAAGCTCAGGAACTTCTGCACCGCGTTGGGCTCCGGGGTCGCGGTGTCCTCCAGCCAGCCGCCCGGGTCGTGGAAGACCACGACCTCTCCGCGCTCCGGCTCCGAGCCGAACCACGGGGTCAGCTTGTCCACCAGCACCCGGTCGCCCCGCTGCAGCGTGTTCTGCATCGAGTCCGAAGGGATCGAGAACGCCTGGATCAGGAACGTCTTGATCAACAGCGCGAGGACCAGGGCGATGCCGACGAGCAGCGGCAGCTCCACCCAGAACGACCGCTGCTTCTTGGGCGGCTTGCCGCCGCCCGGGGCCTCGCCGTCACCCTCCGGCGGAACCGCCGCCCCGCCCGCGGGAGACTCGTCGCGCTCCGGCCGGTCCTCGGGTTCGTCGTGTCCGGATCGTGCGCCGACCGCCAAATCCCCCACATCCACTCCTCAGTACGTGCCACTGCCCGCGCCCGATCCGGCGCAGGCCCACCACTCCCATAACGAGCGGGAGTTCCGCAGGGGTCGGGAGCCGGACCATTCCGTCGTGATCCGGGGGTGCCACACTATGCGACGGGGCCGGGGCCGCCGCTTGCGATGCCCGCGCTTCGGGGATCGCGGAGAAGGCGTCGCGCTCCTCCAGGGTGCTCCAGTGGCCGAACGGCCAGGCGATGACGACGGCCCGCCCCACGACCTCCTTCTCGGAGACCGTGCCCCGGCCGGGTTCGTCGAGGTGGAAGCGGGAGTCGGCGGAGTCGGACCGGTGGTCCCCCATCACGAACAGCCGCCCCTCCGGGACCTCCACCTCGAACGGGATGGTCGACGGCCGGTCGTCGGGATGGAGGTACGTCTCGGCCACGGGCGCGCCGTTGACGGTGACCCGGCCGTCCTCACCGCAGCACTTCACGGTGTCGCCGCCGACCGCGATGACCCGCTTGATCAGGTCCTGTTCGTCGTCGGACGGCAGCAGCCCGATGAACGTCAGCGCCTCGGTGGCCTGTTTGACGCCGATCGGCGCTTCGTCCCGCCCGCCGGCGTCCTCCCGCCGCAGCCAGCCGCCGGGGTCCTTGAACACCACGACGTCACCGCGCTGCGGCTTCGAGCCGAACCACGGGGTCAGCTTGTCCACCAGCACCCGGTCGCCGATCCGGATCGTCTGCTCCATCGATCCGGAGGGGATGACGAACGCCTGCACCAGGAACGTCTTCAGGACGAGCGCGATCAGCACCGCGACCACGAGGAGAACGGGGATGTCCCTCAGCGCGGACCCGCGGCGCTTGCGTCGGACCTTCCTGGCCAGCCGACGGCGCTCGGCACGGGTGGGCAGCGAGCGGGCCCCGGGCGGAGAGCCGTCCGGGTCGGACGCGCCGCGCGGACGCCCGCGCCTACCCATGCGCCGCCCCGGGAGCCGGTACGCCGGTGAACGCGTCGGTCCCCGCCAGGGAGCCCGTCCGGGCCGGCGGCCAGCCCAGCCAGTCCACCCGGCCGGTCACCCGGTCCACCGGCACCATGCCGCCGCCGGGCGATCCGAGGCGGTCCCGGGAGTCGCTGGAGCGGCTGCGGTGGTCGCCCATCATCCACAGCGTGCCCGAGGGCACCACGATGTCGAAGGGCACCCGGGAAGCGGTGTCGCCCGGGTACAGGTACGGCTCGTCGACCACCGTCCCGTTGACCGCGAGCCTTCCCCGGGCGTCGCAGCAGACGACGCGGTCGCCGCCCACGCCCACCACCCGCTTCACGAAGTCGCTGTCGTCGGGTTCGGCGAGCCCCAGGGAGGCCGCCGCGCCGCGCGCCAGCCCGGCCAGGGGGTTCGCGTCGAGGTCCTCGCGGACGAAGGAACCGGTGCCGTCAAAGACCACCACGTCGCCGCGTTCGGGCTGGGCGCCGAAGCGGTAGGCCAGTTTGTTCACGAGGAGCCGGTCACCGACCTTCAGCGTCGGCTCCATCGATCCGCTGGGGATCAGGAAGGGCTGCACCACGAAGGAGCTGACCAGCAGCAGGACGGTGGTGGCCAGGACCGCCCCGGCGAGCACCCGCCGCCAGGACAGGGCCGCGGCGAAGCGGGCCCGTGTACGCGAAAAGCGCGACCTCCCCCCGGTTCCCGCGTCGGGTTCCGGGGAGCGGTCGCGCTCCGAGTGCTGTGCTTGGGTGTCCATCGCGGCCGAAGCCTATCCGGCCGCGCTGTGAACGGGTCATCCCCGGGGGGACGGCCGGGCGACAGCTCAGTTGTCGCGCTTCTCCTTGATCTTCGCGGCCTTGCCGCGCAGCTCACGGAGGAAGTACAGCTTGGCGCGGCGGACGTCACCGCGGGTGACGAGCTCGATCTTCTCGAAGATCGGGCTGTGCACCGGGAAGGTGCGCTCGACGCCGACGCTGAAGGAGACCTTGCGAACCGTGAAGGTCTCGCTGACGCCCGCGCCCTGGCGGCGGATGACGACGCCCTTGAACTGCTGGATACGGGAGCGGTTGCCCTCGATCACGCGGACGTGGACGTTGACGGTGTCACCGGGGCGGAACGCCGGGACGTCCGACCGGAGGGTCGCGGCATTGACGTCATCGAGCAGGGAAGCCATGGTTTCTGCTTTCTTCGCCGATGCCACAGGTCATCGACGGAATGTCGTGGAGAGTTCGGAGAGCTGATCGCGTCGGGCGGGCGTCTTTCCCCCTGTGGCAGGGGCGCACACCGGACGTACAGCAGCGGCCTATTCTTCCACGGCGGTGGGCCTGCGCCAAAATCGGCCGCCGGGCTCCGGCGCGAAGCCGAGGATGGACAGGATCTCGCGGTCCTTCTTGTCGAACGCGCTCGCCTCACACCGCTCGATCAGATCGGGGCGGTTGAGGGCGGTACGGGCGAACGCCTGGTCCCGCCGCCAGCGCGCGATCTTCCCGTGGTGTCCGCTGAGCAGCACGTCCGGGATGGAGCGGCCACGCCACTCGGGAGGCTTGGTGTAGACGGGGCCCTCCAGGAGGTTGGCCATCGCGCCCGGGGCGAAGGAGTCGTCCCGGTGGGACTCGGCGTTGCCGAGGACCCCGGGCAGGAGCCGCGCCACGGCCTCCGTGACCACCAGGACGGCCGCTTCCCCGCCGGCCAGCACGTAGTCGCCGATGGACACCTCGACGACCCGCGTCCGGGTGGCGTACTCGTCGATCACCCGGCGGTCGATGCCCTCGTACCGCGCCGGGGTGAAGACGAGCCACGGGGCGGCCGAGAGTTCGACGGCCAGTTCCTGGGTGAACGGCCGGCCGCCGGGCGTGGGCACGACGAGGACCGGGGAGTGCGCCCCGGCCTCGTAGCCGTCGGCCAGGGCCTCGTCCAGGGCGTCGCCCCAGGGCTCGGTCTTCATGACCATGCCGGGGCCGCCGCCGTAAGGGGTGTCGTCGACCGTGTTGTGGCGGTCGTACGTCCACTCCCGCAGATCGTGGACGTGGACGTCCAGCACGCCCCGGGCGCGGGCCTTGCCGACCAGGGAGACGTTCAGCGGTTCCAGGTACTCGGGGAAGATCGTGACGACGTCGAGCCTCATCGGGCGTCGCCCTTCGGCGTCTCGTCCGGACCCTCCGGGGCCGCCTCGTCCGCGTTCCAGGGGGCTTCGCCCTCGTGGCCGGGGGCGGCGTCCGCGTCGGACTCCTCGTCGCGGGAGGAGGCGATCACGGCCTCGCTCTCGTCGATCAGGCCGGGCGGCGGGGTGATGACCGCGCGCTGCTCCTCCAGATCGATCTCGGTGACGATCTCCTCGACGAAGGGGATCATCACCTCGCTGCCGTCGGGGCGCTCCACGATGAACAGGTCCTGGGAGGGCAGGTGGGAGATCTCGGTGATCCGGCCGATCTCGGTGCCGTCGGCGAGCACCACGTCGAGGTCGATCAGCTGGTGGTCGTAGAACTCGTCCTCCTCCTCGGGGAGTTCGTCCGGGTCCACATCGGCGATCAGCAGGGTGTTGCGCAGGGCCTCGGCAGCGGTCCGGTCGCGTACGCCCTCGAAGCGCAGCAGGAGCCGGCCGCTGTGGACCCGGCCGGCCTCGATCGTCAGCGGGCCCGTCGCCGCCGGTTCGGTGGCCAGGACGGCGCCGGGGCCGAGCCGCAGCTCCGGCTCGTCCGTTCGTACCTCGACGGTGACCTCGCCCTTGATGCCGTGGGCGCGGCCGATCCGCGCGACTACCAACTGCACGCTGTTCTCCGATTGGTGGGTGGGGACGCCGGCCCGTCACGGAAACGTCCGGAGGCCCGGGTGGCCGACGACAAAGGCCGGGGACGGCCCGAAGGCCCTCCCCGGCCCTGGCCGGTGTTCAACTCGCTGATCAGCGAACCTGGTCCACATCGACGAGGTCGACACGGATACCGCGGCCGCCGATGGCACCCACGACCGTACGCAGGGCGCGAGCGGTGCGGCCGTTGCGGCCGATCACCTTGCCGAGGTCGTCCGGGTGGACCCGGACCTCCAGCACGCGCCCGCGCCGCAGGGTGCGCTCGGCAACCTGCACGTCGTCGGGGTTGTCGACAATGCCCTTCACGAGGTGCTCGAGAGCCTCCTCGAGCATGCTCAGGCCTCGGTCGACTCGGTGGACGCGGCAGCGTCAGCAGCCTCGTCCGCCTTCTTGTCGGACTTCTTGGCCTTGGGCGTGATGGCCTCGCCCTTGGCCTCGTCGCCGTCCGCGGACAGCGCCTCGAACAGCGCGCGCTTGTCAGCCTTGGGCTCCGGCTGCAGCAGCGGCGCGGGGGCCGGGAGACCCTTGTGGGCCTGCCAGTCACCGGTGAGCTTCAGGATCGCGAGAACCGGCTCGGTCGGCTGGGCGCCGACGGACAGCCAGTACCGCGCACGCTCCGAGTTGACCTCGATGCGCGAGGGGTTCTGCACCGGGTGGTACAGGCCGATCTCCTCGATGGCCCGGCCGTCACGGCGGGTGCGGGAGTCGGCGACGACGATGCGGTAGTGAGGCGAACGGATCTTGCCCAGACGCTTCAGCTTGATCTTGACTGCCACGGAAGTGGTGTCTCCTGTGTCTCTGACGTGGTTGGGCACAACGAAGATGCCACGTGGGGTTGCGGTACTCGGAGTGCCCGATGGACGCGTCAGCCGGAGGAGAGAGGGGTCCTGTGCGACTGTCGAGTACAGCTAGCCATTGTGCCACACCACATCGGCTCACCCCACCGCGACCGCCGCTTCCGGGATCCGGAACGGCTTGCCGCAGCCGCCGCAGACGATCGGCGCCTGCGCCAGGACCGACGGGACGACGCGGACGTTGCGCCCGCACTCGCAGACGGCCTTGACCCGCACGCCGCCCCCGGAGGAACCGTGCCGGGCGGCGGGCCCCCGGAAGGAGCGCTTGGTGTCGGCGGCGGTGGCGACGGTGTGCGCCTTCAGGGCGCGCTGCAGCCGTTCGGTGGTCGGGCGGTACCGGCGCTTGGCTTCGGGATTCAGCGTGACCAGCGAGAATCCGCTGCTGGGGTGGGGCTCCTCGGCGTGATCGAGGCCCAGCTCCTCGGCGATCGCGAGGAAGCGTCGGTTGTGGTAGCGGCCGGCGCGGGAGGTGTCGCGGACACCTCTCGCGGCGGCGATGCCGTGGACTGCCTCGTGGAGCAGTCGCTCGAAGGAGAGCTCGGCGCCACAGGCGGACGAGGACTCTCCGATCAGGGACTCTGGGGCGGCGAGATCGGGCAGCTCGGGGTGGTACCGCTGAATGTCGGCCCACGCCTGCGCCAGCTCTGCGGCAAGTACAGGTGGTGTCGTGCTCACGTCGTGACAACGAGCCCGAGGGCTCCGGTGTTCCTATTCCGGGGCATCCCAAATAATTTGCACGTACCAGTCAGTCGGCGTTGATGCGTCCGGACGAGGGCGGGTACGCAGAACTGCGGAGAAGACGCACAGCTCGCACCAAGCTGGTGCACAGCGTGCGGTACGCCGGGGGGCTCGCGCGTAGGGAGCGCGGGCGGGCGGCGCACCTGACGGATCCCGCCCGGAAGAGTACCCGTGCCGCCGCTCGACGTGCCCGGTGCCGGATGTCGGGTAAGACTGGGTCGGAGAGCAGCACGGGACGGGGCGCACGACCGGGGCACGCAAGCACAGCTCCACAACCCCTGGACGGAACGGCGGATGCGCAGTTCCCTGGCTAAGGGTTGTCCCGCAACTCCCGGTGGATCAGCGCACGGCGTCAGATGCGGTGCATCGCACGGCGGAGATGCGCCCGAATACTGGACGTATTCGGGCGTTTCGACAACGCGGCGAGGTGCCGTGGCTGTCGTCGTGCGCCCGCCGGGAATTGCGGGACGGCCCTTACGGGGTGCCGAGCACCCGCACGCGGGGGACGTCCACTCGGGCACGACCGAACCTCTTGGCGGATTGGGGCCTTTTCCATGACACCAACGCTCGTCCGGAACCAGCCGTACGCGGGCGCCCCCGCGCCGGCGGACGCCGGTAGCCGCGCACGCGACTGGGCCGAGATCCAGGAACGCATGCTCGCCCCCCTCCACGAAGCGGTGTACGACCGGATGGAGGTCGGAGCCGCCACCCGGATGCTCGCCCTGGGCTGCGGCTCGGGCCTCGCGATGCTCGTCGCGGCGGCCCGGGGGGCGCACGTGACGGGGGTGGACTCGGACCGGGAGCGCCTGGCGCTGGCCCGTACGCGGCTGCTGCCCGGCGCCGACGGGGACGAGACGCCCGCGCACTCCCCGCACCCGGCCGGGGGCCGGGCCCGGCTGATGGAGGACGGGAGCCCCGCGCCGTCCGCCGCGGACGGCGCCCCGTACAACCTGATCACGGTGTTCGAGCCGATCGGCTGCGCGGCCGGGGACTCCGAGGGGCTGGTACCGGCGCTGCGGTCGGCCGTCCCGCTGGCGGTCCGGGGCGCGTCGGTGGTGCTGACCGGCTGGGGTCCGCCCGAGCGCTGCGCCACGGCGGACGTGCTGCGCGTGGCGGCGCGGCTGGCGGATTCGGCGCGGCCGCCGCGTACGGAGCCGGGCAGGTGGCGGCCCACCCTCCGGGACGACCTGGAGGACGTGGCGGCGCGGGCCGGGCTGCGGCCGGACGGTTCGGGGCGGGTGTCCTGCCCGTTCGGCTACGCGAACGTGGGCAGCGCGGTGCGCGGCCTGCTGTCCACCGGGCTCTTCGACGCCGCCGTGCGGGCCACGGACCGGTCCCAGGTGGAGAAGGAGGTCGCGGAGGCCCTGCATCCGCATCGGCGGCCGGACGGCACGGTGTGGATGCCGAACGTCTTCCGCTATCTGGTCTGCGTGACCTGAGCGGCACGGAGCCCGCCGGGCCGGGCCCGGACGCGCGTAAGGGGCGCCCTCTCTCAAGGGCGCCCCTTACGCGTACGTACGCCGTACCGGCTACATGAACTTCTTGAACTCGTCCGGCAGCTCGAAGTTCTTGCCGTCCTGCGCGGCGGGCAGTCCGAGCGCGCCGCCGTTCTGGGCGGCCTGCTCGCGGCGGGCGGCCGCGGCCTGCTCCTCGGCCTTGCGCTTCATCGGGTTGCCGCTCTTGCGCTTGCCCTTGGCCTGCTTGACCTGCTTCTTCTGCCGGCCGGGGCCGCCACCCATGCCGGGCATCCCCGGCATTCCGGGCATGCCGCCGCCCTGGGCCATCTTCGACATCATCTTGCGGGCCTCGAAGAAGCGCTCCACCAGGCTCTTGACCACGGAGACCTCGACGCCGGAGCCCTTGGCGATACGGGCGCGGCGGGAGCCGTTGATGATCGTCGGCTCGGCGCGCTCCTTGGGCGTCATCGACTTGATGATCGCGGCGGTGCGGTCGATGTCGCGCTCGTCGATGTTGTTGATCTGGTCCTTGATCTGCCCCATGCCGGGCAGCATCCCGAGCAGCTTGGAGATGGAGCCCATCTTGCGGACCTGCTCCATCTGGGCCAGGAAGTCGTCGAGGGTGAAGTCCTTCCCGCCCTTGCTCGACTGGAGCTTCGAGGCCATTTTGGCGGCCTCTTCCTGACTGAACGTCTTCTCCGCGTGCTCGATCAGGGTGAGGAGGTCACCCATGTCGAGGATGCGGGAGGCCATCCGGTCCGGGTGGAACGCGTCGAAGTCCTCCAGCTTCTCGCCGTTCGACGCGAACATGATCTGCTTGCCCGTGACGTGGGCGATCGACAGGGCCGCGCCACCGCGGGCGTCGCCGTCGAGCTTGGAGAGCACCACGCCGTCGAAGCCGACGCCGTCGCGGAACGCCTCGGCGGTGTTGACCGCGTCCTGACCGATCATGGCGTCGACGACGAAGAGGATCTCGTCGGGGCTGACGGCGTCGCGGATGTCCGCGGCCTGCCGCATCAGCTCCTGGTCGATGCCGAGGCGGCCGGCGGTGTCGACGATGACGATGTCGTGGACCTTGGCCTTGGCGAACTCGATGGAGTCCTTGGCAACCCGGACCGGGTCGCCGACGCCGTTGCCCGGCTCGGGGGCGTAGACCGCGACGCCGGCGCGCTCGGCGACGACGCTCAGCTGGTTGACGGCGTTGGGGCGCTGGAGGTCGCAGGCGACGAGCAGCGGGGAGTGGCCCTGGCCCTTGAGCCAGAGGCCGAGCTTTCCGGCGAGCGTCGTCTTGCCCGCGCCCTGGAGGCCGGCGAGCATGATCACGGTGGGGGCGGTCTTGGCGAACCGCAGCCGCCGGGTCTCGCCGCCGAGGATGGAGACGAGCTCCTCGTTGACGATCTTGACGACCTGCTGGGCGGGGTTCAGCGCCTGGGAGACCTCGGCGCCGCGCGCCCGCTCCTTCACGTTGGCGATGAAGGCCCGGACCACGGGCAGGGCGACGTCGGCTTCCAGCAGGGCGATACGGATCTCGCGTGCCGTGGCGTCGATGTCCGCCTCGGACAAGCGGCCCTTGCCCCTGAGGTTCTTGAAGGTCGCGCTAAGGCGGTCGGAGAGAGTATCGAACACGGCGCTCGTCGGTCCTCAGGGTCGGGGTCGGGGGCTGGTCAATCGCCCTCCAGGGTATCCGCCCCCCGGAGAACGCCAAGCCCTCGCCCGGACACTGCCGGGCGAGGGCCGTCGGTACGCGGTCAGCCGAGGGCCTTCTCGACCTCCCGGACCACCTCGGCGGCCCGTTCCGGGGGCAGGGGTTCGCCGTCGGCGCCGGTGACGTAGAAGGCGTCCACGGCGTTGGCGCCGAGGGTGGAGACATGGGCGCTCCGCACCCGTACCGCGCTCTCCTCCAGGGCCCGGCCGATGCGGTGCAGCAGGCCGGGGGCGTCCTGGGCGCGGACCTCGATGACGGTGGCGCGGCGGGAGCCCGCGGCGGCGACGGCGACCCGGGGCGGCGGGGCCTTCACCCCGCGCCTGCGGGGTTGGGCGGCCTCCCGTTCGGCGAGCCGGGCGCGGATGTCCAGGGAGCCGTCCAGGGCGCGTACGAGGTCGGCGCGGAGGCGGGCGGCCTCCGGGAGGGAGCCGTACTCGGCGGCCACCCGCCAGCTGAGCAGGAGCAGGTCCGTCCGCTCCCCCACCTCGTCGGGCAGTTCCAGCGCGCGCAGGTCGGCGGAGCGGACGGTGAGGCGGTGGAGGGCGAGGACGCCCGCGGCGGCGGGCAGGACGCCGGGGCGGTCGGGCAGGGCGATGAGGAGTTCGACGCCGACCGGTGCGACCTCGCCGTCCCCGTCGGGGTCCTCGGTTCGGGTGTGCAGGGTGAGGACGGGCCCGCCGGTGCGCAGGGCCTCGACGGCGAGCCGTTCGTGCTCGGTGCCGGGCGCGTCCTCGACGGGCTCATCGGGGAGCTCCCCGGCGAACACGGCCGTGACGCGTTTGACCAGGTCGGCGACGAGTGAGGCGCGCCAGGTGCTCCAGGCGGCGGGCCCGGTGGCGAGGGCGTCGGCCTCGGTGAGGGCGTGCAGCAGCTCCAGGGTGGAGGCGCTGCCCACGGCCGCCGCGACGGCCTGGACGGTGGCGGGGTCGTCGAGGTCGCGCCGGGTGGCGGTCTCGACGAGCAGCAGGTGGTGGCGTACGAGAGTGGCGACGACGCCCACGTCCTGCTGGTCGAAGCCGATCCGGGTGGCCATGTCGCGGGCGATGACCTCGCCGGCCACGGAGTGGTCGCCGGGCCACCCCTTGCCGATGTCGTGCAGGAGGGCGGCGACCAGGAGCAGGTCGGGGCGGTGGACGCGGCGGGTGAGGGAGGCGGCGCGGACGGCGGTCTCCACGAGGTGCCGGTCGACGGTCCAGGTGTGGACGGGGTTGCGCTGGGGGCGGCAGTGGACACGTTCCCAGTCGGGCAGCAGCCGGGTGATGATCCCCTCCGCCTCCAGGGCCTCCCAGACGGGGACGGTGGCCTCGCCCGCGCCGAGCAGGGTGACCAGTTCCTCGCGGGCCTCGGGGGGCCAGGGCACCGGCAGCGGCCGGGCGGTGGCCGCCAGGTGGCGTACGAGGTGGCGGGAGAGCGGGAGTCCGGCCTCGGCGGCGGCCGCGGCGGCGCGCAGGGTGAGGACGGGGTCGCGTTCGGGGCGGGCGGCGCGGGCGAGGACCACTTCCCCGTCCGCGTCCACCACGCCGTCGGCGAGCGGGGCGCGCTCGGGGGCGGGCCTGGCGCCGAGGCCGCCGGTGAGCAGGGCGCGCAGCTTCGGGCGGGCGGAGCGGGCGCGCAGGACCCGCTCGACCTCGCGCCAGGTGACGTCGGTGGCGTACGAGACCGTGCGCGCGGCTTCGTAGACCTGGCGCAGCAGGGTGTCGGCGTCGAGCAGGCCGAGCGCTCGGGCGACCTGGTCCTGTTCCTGGAGGGCGAGGCGGTCGGTGGCGCGTCCGGTGGTGAGGTGGAGGGCGTCGCGGACGTCGAGGAGGGTGCGGCGCGCCCGGTCGAGCCCTTCGCGGGGGGCGTCGGCGACCCAGGAGGCGGCGACGGCGCGCAGGGCGGTGGCGTCGCGGAGGCCGCCGCGGGCCTCCTTGAGGTCGGGTTCCAGGAGGAACGGGAGCTCGCCCGCCCGTTCCGCGCGTTCCCGGCCGAGCGCGATGAGGGCGGGGAGCCGTCCGGCGGCCTGGTTGCGCCAGTCGGCGAGGATCGCGGTGCGCAGGGAGGCGACGAGGCCGAGGTCGCCGGCGACCGGGCGGGCGTCGAGCAGGCCGAGCTGGACCTTGAGGTCCTCGCCGGCGGTCTTCCGGGCCTCGGCGGGGGTGCGTACGGAGTGGTCGAGGGCGATGCCCAGGTCCCAGACCGGGTACCAGACGGCGTCCGCGAGGGCGGCGAGGGCGGCCGGGTCCGCCTTGCCGTCGTGCAGCAGGAGCAGGTCGAGGTCGCTGCGCGGGGAGAGTTCGCCGCGCCCGTAGCCGCCGACGGCGACGAGGGCGGCGCCGCGCACCCCGGTACGGGTGGCGGCGGCCGTGAAGAGGCCGGTGAGCCAGTCGTCGGTGAGGCGGGCGAGGGCCGCACGGCGCGGCGGCCCGGACCGCGCCTCCTGCTGGAGGAGGCGCAGCCGGGCCGCCGCGTAGCCGCTGGGTCCCGAGCCTTCGGTTTCGGTGGTCGCTTCGGTACTCGTCACCCGCGCTGCCTTCCGTTCGTGGGCCGTCGGTCAGAGGGCGTCCGGGCCGCGCTCACCGGTCCGCACGCGGACGGCGGTGTCGACCGGGACGCTCCAGACCTTCCCGTCACCGATCTTGCCGGTGCGGGCGGCCTTGACGACGACTTCGATGAGCTGTTCGGCGTCCTCGTCCTCGACGAGGACCTCGATACGGATCTTGGGGACCAGGTCGACGGTGTACTCGGCGCCCCGGTAGACCTCGGTGTGGCCGCGCTGCCGCCCGTAACCGCTGGCCTCGGTGACGGTGAGCCCGTGGACGCCGAAGGCTTGGAGGGCCTCCTTGATCTCGTCCAGCCGGTGCGGCTTCACGACCGCGGTGATGAGCTTCATGCGTCCACCTTCTTTGCCTTCGGTGCTGCCGTCGGGGCGGGTGCGGGGGCGGTGGTGCGGGCGACCGAGCCGCCGCCGGTGCCGCTGAAGTCGTAGGCCGTCTCGGCGTGCTCGACCTGGTCGATGCCCGAGACCTCGTCGTCCTCGGAGACCCGCATCCCGATCGTCCGGTGGATCGCGAGGGCGAGGAGCGCGGAGACGACGAGAGAGTACGCGAGGACCGCGACGACGCCGACGACCTGCTTGCCGAGCTGTTCCACGCCGCCGCCGTAGAAGAGGCCCGCGGCGTCGGACTGGACGCCTCCGGTGGCGAAGAAGCCGACGAGGACCGAGCCGATGACGCCGCCGACGAGGTGGACGCCGATGACGTCGAGGGAGTCGTCGTAGCCGAACTTGTACTTGAGGCCGACCGCCATGGCGCACAGGACACCGGCGATGACGCCGATCGCGAGGGCGCCCAGGGGGCTGACGGAGCCGCCCGCCGGGGTGATGGCGACGAGGCCGGCGACCGCGCCGGACGCGGCGCCGAGGGTGGTGAAGGAGCCGTGGCGCAGCTTCTCGTAGACGAGCCAGCCGAGGACGGCCGCTGCGGTGGCGACCTGGGTGTTGAGGAACATGACCGCGCCGACGCCGTCGTCGTTGCCGAGCCAGGATCCGGCGTTGAAGCCGAACCAGCCGAACCAGAGGAGGGCCGCGCCGAGCATGACGAGCGGGAGGCTGTGCGGCCGCATCGGGTCCTTCTTGAAGCCGACGCGCTTGCCGATGACCAGGATGACGCCGAGGGCGGCGGCGCCGGCGTTGATGTGGACGGCGGTGCCGCCGGCGAAGTCGATGACGCCCATCTCGAAGAGCCAGCCGCCGGTGCCCCAGACCCAGTGGGCGACGGGGAAGTAGACGACGGTGACCCACAGGACGATGAAGAGCGCCCAGGCGGTGAACTTCACGCGGTCGGCGAGGGCGCCGCTGATCAGGGCCGGGGTGAGGACCGCGAACATGAGCTGGAAGGCGGCGAAGACGTACACCGGGATGGTGTAGCCGTCCCAGAGTTCGGTGACGCCGATCCCGCTGAGGCCGACGTAGTCGCCGCTCCAGCCGACGACCGAGCCGACGTCGGCGCCGAAGGCGAGGCTGAATCCGTAGAGCACCCACAGGACCGTGACGATCCCGAGGCTGATGAAGCTCATCATCAGCATGTTGAGGGTGCTCTTGACGCGGACCATGCCTCCGTAGAAGAAGGCCAGGCCGGGGGTCATGAGCATCACCAGGGCCGAGCAGATGAGCATGAACCCGGTGTTGGCGGCAGACAGCTCGGGGGCGTCTGCGGCAAGCGTCGTGATGCCTGGGGGCATCGGCGTCTCCTCGTCGTCGGAGCGGCCGCGGCGTGCGGGGGAAGGCTGCGGGACCACTGGGCTGCGGTGCGGGCCGTTATGAGCCACGAGATTGGCTCAGAGCCGTTTCATGGGATGCCGCACGGTGTTTCCCGGGCGTGACGAAGAGGCGGTGCGTGTTACGGGCGGATGAACCGCGGGTGGCGCGTCCGGTCGGCCGCCTACCCTGCGGCGGACGCCGTGGGCGGGCCGCGCGGTGCGCGCCGGGCACGGCCCGCCCACCACCCGCCGTACACGGCCCGCGGCACACATGGGGCACGGCCCGCACCGCGGCGGAAGCCGGTCGCGGGCGAAAGAAACCGGCCGCGGCGCTCCTCCGCGTGACCGGGCGATGGGGGAGCCGAGTCGGGGTGTACGGAAGGGGGCGCCGCGGCCGGGGCCGGGGGCCGGTCAGACCGCTTCGGCGGTCTCCGGGAGCTGTTCGTGGAGCATGTCGGTGAGCCGGGCGACGTCGGCGACGTCCCCGAAGTCGCGGGCGGCGGTGTCGACGGTCTTGCGCAGACGCGTGTTGACGCGCTCGGAGCGGACCTTCTTGGCGATCTTCAGGGCGCGGGCGGCCAGCACGGTGGACTGCTCGGGCTCGCGCTGGAGCAGGTGGACGGTGGCCATGCCGATGAGGTTGAGCGCGTAGGAGCGCTGGTGCTCGTCGTCGTCGCCGAACAGCTCGACGGCCTTCTCCATGACGGGTTCGGCGAGCGAGGCGTAGGTGGGGCTGCGGCCGGCGACGTAGGCCAGGTCGCGGTAGGAGTGGGCGTTCTCCCCGTTCAGCTCGGCCTCGGAGAAGAAGCGGATCCAGTCGGGCTCGGGCTCGCCGTCGAGGCCGGCGTCCTCGAAGGTGTCCTCGGCCATCCGGACGGCCCGCTTGCACTTGCTGGGCTGGCCCATGTTGGCGTAGGCGCGGGCCTCCATCGCATACAGCATCGCCTGGGTGCGGGAGGTGGCGCAGTCCCGACTGCCGTACTGGGCGAGGTGGATGAGTTCCAGGGCGTCGTCGGGGCGGCCGAGGTGGATCATCTGGCGGCTCATGCTGGAGAGGATGTAGCTGCCGAGCGGTTTGTCGCCGGCCTCCTTGGCGGCGTGCAGGGCGAGCACGAAGTACTTCTGGGCGGTGGGCTGGAGGCCGACGTCGTAGCTCATCCAGCCCGCCAGCTCGGCCAGTTCGGCGGCGCAGCGGAAGAGGCGCTGGGCGGTGGGGCCCGGCTGCGGCTCCTGGAGCAGGTCGGTGACCTCGTGCAGCTGTCCGACGACGGCCTTGCGGCGCAGTCCGCCGCCGCACTGGGCGTCCCACTGGCGGAACATCGCGGTGGTGGACTCCAGCAGGTCCAGCTCGGGCGGGGAGAGCCGGGAGGGGCGGGGTTCGGCGGCCGGGGCCTCGGGCGTGCCGGGGCCCTGCGCGGGGACGGGGGCCAGCCAGCGCTGCATGGGCTCGATGAGGGCGGGCCCGGCGGCCAGCGTCAGCGAGGAGCCGAGGAAGCCGCGCCGGGCGAGCATGAGGTCGCTGCGGGAGAACTCGCTGAGGAGGGCGACGGTCCGCGGACCGGCCCAGGGCAGGTCGACCCCGGCCACCGAGGGTGACTGGTGGGCGGTGCGCAGCCCCAACTGCTCGATGGCGACGACGGCCCCGAAGCGCTCCGAGAACAGTTCGGAGAGGATGCGCGGGATCGGCTCACGCGGCTGCTCCCCGTCGAGCCAGCGCCGCACCCGGGAGGTGTCGGTACTGATGTGGAGGGCGCCCATCTGGCGTGCCCGCCGGTTGACCTGGCGGGCCAGCTCGCCCTTGGACCAGCCACTGCGCACGAACCACGACCCCAACTCCGCGTTGGGCCGCTTTCCGGCATCCGTGCCGTCTGCGCCGCTGCCACCCACTGGAACGCCCCCCATCCCGCCGAATTCTCATCGCGCGAACCGTTGTCAGAATGCCGTGCATCGGTGCTGTCCGTACGGGAGTTCATCACCCTCGAACAGGAAATCGGGTTGCCTGCGGCATACCCGCGGGACCCATCCTTCCAGGAGTTCGCGTACCGACGGTAATCCTACGATCACCCCTGCCGCGACGGGAGTTGAGGAAACGCCACCATTCGCCACCCCTTCTGATGAACCCGACCGCCGCTGAGCGCGCTTGACTTGACCGAACAGGACCGAGGGCGAGCAGGAAGAAGCATTCGGGGGCGCGCGCACCGTGGCGCACTCCCTTTCGCGCTCCCGCGTACGCCACTCGATCGAGTTCAGCGACGGAGGGTTACCCGGGCGACGCGGGACGTAACCACCGGCGAGACGGACCCGTTGGAGGGGGCATGGGCTTCACTATCGGCGGCATCCGGGAGATGCGATCCGGTGCGCGGCGACGCCACCGCGGCACCGCGGGCACGGCGGTGGCCGAGTACACAGGGCTGTGGGGCTGGGCGGTACGGCCCGGGGCGCGGGCGGAGTCCGGCGCCTGCTCGTGCGGCGACGCCGGCTGTCCGGCGCCGGGGGCCCACCCCCTGGACTTCGCCCCCGAGGTCCCGGCGGGCACCGGGCTGGACCGCGCGGCGGACGCCTGGGCCGACACGCCCGGCGCGGCGATGCTGCTGCCCGTGGGGCGCTCCTTCGACGTCCTGGAGGTGGCGGAGCAGGCCGGGCGGCGGGCGGTGGTGCGGATGGAGCGGATGGGGCTGCCGTCGGGGCCGGTCGCGGTGACGCCGACCGGTCGGGCGCAGTTCTTCGTCGCCCCCGGGGCCGCCGCCGAACTGCCGGCGCTGCTCTACCGGACGGGCTGGGACGACGCGGACCTCGACCTGCGCGCCCTCGGCCCCGGGGCGTACGTCACGGCCCCGCCCTCGGACCTCGGCGGCCTCGGCCCGGTCCGCTGGCTGCGGGCCCCCGCGCTGGACACGGCGGCCGCTCCCCCGCCGGCCCGGCTGCTGCTGGGGGCGCTGGCGTACGTCTGCCACCGCTCGTAGGAAGCCCCCGGTACGGCGGACGGGCGGCGCGCTCCCCGTGGGAGCGGCCGCCCGTCCGCCGTCGCGTGGTGCGGGTCAGTCGCCGATCAGGGCGTCCACGAAGGCGCCCGGCTCGAACGGGGCGAGGTCGTCCGGGCCCTCGCCGAGGCCGATCAGCTTCACCGGTACGCCCAGCTCGCGCTGGACCGCGATGACGATGCCGCCCTTGGCGGTGCCGTCGAGCTTGGTGAGGACGATGCCGGTGATGTCCACGACCTCCGCGAACACCCGCGCCTGGACCAGGCCGTTCTGCCCGGTGGTGGCGTCCAGGACGAGCAGCACCTCGTCCAGCGGGCCGTGCTTCTCCACGACGCGCTTGACCTTGCCCAGCTCGTCCATGAGGCCGGTCTTGGTGTGCAGCCGGCCCGCGGTGTCGATGAGGACGACGTCCGCGCCCTCCGCGATGCCCTCCTTGACCGCGTCGTAGGCGATCGAGGCCGGGTCCCCGCCCTCGGGACCGCGGACCGTACGGGCTCCGACGCGCTCGCCCCAGGTCTGGAGCTGGTCGGCGGCGGCCGCGCGGAAGGTGTCGGCCGCGCCGAGGACGACGCTGCGGCCGTCGGCGACGAGCACCCGGGCCAGCTTGCCGGTGGTGGTGGTCTTGCCGGTGCCGTTGACGCCGACGACCATGACGACGCCGGGGGTCTCCGCGCCGCCCTCGGTCTTGACCTCGCGGTCGAAGTCCGGGCCGAGCAGGGTGATCAGCTCTTCGCGGAGGAGGGCGCGCAGTTCCTCGGGGGTGCGGGTGCCGAGCACGCGGACGCGCTCGCGCAGCCGCTCGACCAGTTCCTGGGTGGGGGCGACGCCGACGTCGGCGGTGAGGAGGGTGTCCTCGATCTCCTCCCAGGTGTCCTCGTCGAGGTTGTCCCGGGAGAGCAGGGTGAGGAGCCCCTTGCCCAGGGAGTTCTGCGAGCGGGCGAGCCGGGCCCGCAGCCGGACGAGCCGCCCGGCGGTGGGTTCGGGGACGTCCAGCGCCGGGGCCTCGGGGACCTCGACGACCGGCGCCTCCTCCACGGGCGCGGTGGCGTCCGGGAGGCCGACGTCGTCGATGGTGCGCCGCGCTTCGTCGCGCGGCTTCTCGGCCTCCTCGCCGACCTGCGGTTCGGCGGGAGGGGTGATGGTCGGTGTGCTCGGCGGCGGGGGCGGCAGCTTCTTCTTCTTGCGGCTGCCGACCACGAGCCCGCCGACCAGGCCGACAGCGACCAGGGCGATGACTACAGCGAGGATGACGATTTCCATAACCTGTCCAGTATCGGCCACGGCCGTCCCCCCGGCGCTGCCCCGGCTGGCCCTCGGCGATCCAGCGACCCCATATGCACCTTTTGGCGGCACCGGCGGCAGGCCCCGGACGCCACCCCCTACACATCTGACGCTGCGTCAGCTACGGTGCGCCCGCCTGCCCGACGGCGCGGCTGGGCACGCCGCACACCCGCCCGTCCGCCTGTCCGCCCGCCTGTCCGCCCCGGCGAAGGGACGCCCCGATGGCCTTCACAGTGGTCCGGTTCAATCTCGTCGAGCCCGACGCCACCCGCGTATCGCTCGCGGCCCGCTACCGCGCCGCCCTGGAGATGGCGGCGTACGCGGACGGGCACGGCGTCGACACCGTGCAGACCGAGGAGCACCACGGGGCGGCGAACTCCTGGCTGCCCTCGCCGTTCGCCTTCGCCGGGGCGGTCTTCGGCGCCACCCGGCGGATCGCGGTGACCGTGTCGGCCGCCATCGGGCCGCTGTACGATCCGCTGCGCCTCGCGGAGGACATCGCGGTGCTGGACCTGCTGAGCGCGGGCCGGCTGGTGACGGTGGCGGGCATCGGCTACCGCCCCGAGGAGTACGAGCGGGCCGGGGTGGAGTGGGGGCGGCGCGGCGGGCTCCAGGACGAACTGCTGGAGACCCTGCTGGCCGCGTGGACCGGGGAGCCGTTCCCGTACCGGGGCCGTACCGTACGCGTCACCCCGCGCCCGTACACGCGGCCGCACCCGCCGCTCCTGGTCGGCGGCAGCTCCCGTCCGGCGGCGCGGCGGGCGGCGCGGCTGGGGCTGCCGCTGTTCCCGAGCGCGCATCTGCCGGAGCTGGAGGCGTACTACCAGCGGCAGTGCGCCGAGCACGGGACGGCGGGCTTCTGCATGATGCCGCAGGAGCGCACCCCGCTGCTGCACGTCGCCGAGGACCCGGACCGCGCGTGGGCGCTGTACGGGGAGCACCTGCTGCACGAGGCGCGGACGTACGCCTCCTGGCAGTCGAAGGACATCCGCTCGGCGGTGCGCTCGGGAGCGGCGACGGTGGCGGAGCTGCGCGAGGAGGGCGTCCACCGGATCGTCACGCCGGACGAGCTGGCGGCCCTGGACGCGCAGAGCCTGGTGCTGCATCCGCTGTGCGGCGGGATGCCGGTGGAGGAGGGGTGGCGGAGCCTGCGGTTGTTCTGCGAGGCGGCGGGGAAGACGACGGCCCCGGCTCACGGGTGAGCCGGGGCCGTCGGGGGCCACCGGGGATTCCGGGGCCGCAGGGGCTCTCGGAGCCGTAGGGGGGAAGGGGGTCAGCCCATCTCCTCCAGCGTCTTGCCCTTGGTCTCCTTCACGAACTTGAGCACGAAGGGGATCGAGAGCACGGCGAAGCAGGTGTAGATGATGTAGGTCCCGGAGAGGTTCCAGTCGGCCAGGCTCGGGAAGCTGGCGGTGATCGCCCAGTTGGCGATCCACTGGGCGAAGACGGCGACGCCGAGGGCGGCGGCGCGCAGGCGGTTCGGGAACATCTCGCCCAGGAAGACCCAGACGACCACACCCCACGACAGGGCGAAGAAGAGCACGAAGACGTGGGCGGCGACCAGCGCCGTGGCGCCCTGGGCGGTGGGCAGCTTGCCGTCGACCAGGTCGGCGGAGAAGGCCCACGCCTCGACGGCCAGCGCGACCGCCATGCCGACGGAGCCGACGAGGGCGAGCGGGCGGCGGCCCACCCGGTCCACGAGCACCATCGCGATCACCGTGCCGATGATGTTGATGATCGAGGTGGTGAAGGAGTAGAAGAACGAGTCGGTCGGGTCGATGCCGACGGACTGCCAGAGCGTCGCCGAGTAGTAGAACGCGACGTTGATGCCGACGAGCTGCTGGAACATCGACAGGCCGATACCGACCCAGACGATCGGCAGGAAGACGAACCGGCTGCCGAGCAGGTCCTTGAAGGAGGACTTGTGCTCGCGGTGCATGGCCGTCTCGATCTCGGTCACCCGGGCGTCGAGGTCGATGTCCTTGCCCTCGACCTCTTCGAGGATCTTGCGGGCCTCGGCCTTCTTGCCGACCGAGATCAGGAAGCGCGGGGACTCGGGGATGGCGAAGGAGAGCAGCCCGTACAGCACGGCCGGGACGACCATCACGCCGAGCATCCACTGCCACGCCTCCAGGCCCAGGATCTTCCCGCGCTGGTCGCCGTCGGCGATCTGGAGGACGGCGTAGTTCACCAGCTGGGAGATGGCGATGCCGATGACGATCGCGGCCTGCTGGAAGGAGCCGAGGCGGCCCCGGTAGGCGGGCGGGGAGACCTCGGCGATGTAGGCCGGGCCGATCACGGAGGCCATGCCGATGGCGAAGCCGCCGATGATGCGCCACATCGCCAGGTCCCAGAGCGCGAACGGCAGCGCCGATCCGATGGCGCTGGCGGTGAAGAGCACCGAGGCGATCTGCATGCAGCGGATGCGGCCGATCCGGTCGGCGATGCGGCCGGCGGTGGCGGCGCCGATCGCGCAGCCGATCAGGGCGATGGCGATGACCTGGGCGAGCGTGCCGGAGCCGATGTCGTACCGGTCGCGGATGGCCTCGACGGCCCCGTTGATGACGGAGCTGTCGTAACCGAAGAGGAAGCCGCCCATCGCCGCGGCAGCGGTGATGAAGATGACGTGGCCGAGGTGGTCCGGGTGGGCCGCCCGGGCCCCGGACTCCGGTCCGTTCGCTGCACTGGTCACATGAACTCCTGATGCCTGGCCGGGGTCAGACGTGGGGGGTGAGCCTTCCCAGTGGCGCACACCATCCGGTCCACCACCACTTGAAGGTCGAATCGACTTCGCAGAGGTTATGCGTTCACAAGTTGAAGCTGAACAGCGGGTCTCTGCCCGCCTACCCAGGAGTCGGCGATACGTGCCGTGGACTTCTGATGATCCGGTGAAAAGTCAGCGCCGGGGGGGCGGGCCACCGCGGCGGCCGGTGCGGACCTGCGGTCGGTGCGGACCTGCGGCTGGTCGGCGCCGGCTTCCGGCCGGGGACAGCGCAGACGCCGGCTTCCGGCAGGTGGTCGGCGCGCTCCTTTCCGGCCGGAAGGGGTCAGCGCGGCCGCCGACTTCCGGCCGGGGGTCAGCGCAGCCGGCGGCTTCCGGCCGGGGGTCAGCGTAGGCGCCGGCTTCCGGCCGGGGGTCAGCGCAGCCGCTGGCTGATGACCTTCGAGACCCCGTCGCCCTGCATGGACACGCCGTACAGCGCGTCGGCGACCTCCATCGTGCGCTTCTGGTGGGTGATGACGATCAGCTGGGAGCTCTCCTGGAGTTCCTCCATGATCCGGATCAGCCGCTGCAGGTTGGTGTCGTCGAGGGCGGCCTCGACCTCGTCCATCACGTAGAACGGGCTGGGCCGGGCCTTGAAGATCGAGACCAGCAGCGCCACCGCCGTCAGGGACCGCTCGCCGCCCGACAGCAGGGAGAGCCGCTTCACCTTCTTGCCCGGCGGACGCGCCTCCACGTCCACGCCGGTGGTGAGCATGTTGTCCGGGTCGGTCAGGACGAGCCGCCCCTCGCCGCCCGGGAAGAGGCGCGAGAAGACGCCCTCGAACTGCCGGGCGGTGTCGTGGTACGCCTCCGTGAAGACCTGCTCGACCCGCTCGTCGACCTCCTTGATCACCTGGAGCAGATCGGCCCGGGTCTTCTTCAGGTCTTCAAGCTGCTCGGACAGGAACTTGTGCCGTTCCTCCAGCGCCGAGAACTCCTCCAGGGCGAGCGGATTCACCTTCCCGAGTTGCTGGTACGCCCGTTCGGCGGACCGCAGCCGCTTCTCCTGCTCGGGCCGCCGGTAGGGCTTCGGCTGGTTGCGCGGGTCCTCCGGGTCCTCGGGCAGCACCTCGCCCTCCGCGGCGGGCGACGGCGGCACGAGCTGGTCCGGCCCGTACTCGGCGACCAGCCCGGCCGGCTCCACGCCCAGCTCCTCCAGGGCCTTCGTCTCCACCTGCTCGATCCGCAGCCGCTTCTCCGCCCCCAGCACCTCGCCCCGGTGGACCGAGTCGGTGAGCTTGTCCAGGTCGCCCTTGAGCCCCCGCCCCCGGTCGCGTTCGACGGCCAGGTCGCGCTCGCGTTCGCCCTTCGCCGCCTCGGCCGCTGTCCGCTCCTGGTCGGCCCGTACGAGGGACACCTCCACGTGCGCCAGGAGCTGACGGGCGCCCGATGCGACGGCGGAGGCGACCTCGGCCTCGTACCGCAGCCGGGCCCGGCGCCGCTCGGCACGGGCGCGCGCCTCCCGTTCGGCGCGGGCGGCCCGGTCCAGCCCGTCGGCCCGCCCGGCCAGCGCCTTGACCCGCTCCTCGTGCGTACGGGCCTGGAGCCGGGCCTCCATCTCGGTCTGGCGGGCGTTGGCCCCGTCGGCGGCGAGCCGGTCCCGTACGGACGTGTCGGGCTCCTCGTCGGCGGGGGCCTCCTCGGCGACCAGCAGCCGCTCCGCCAGCTCCTCGGCCTCTTCCGTCGCCCGCTCCAGGGCCTCTTGGGCGCGGGCGGCGGAGGCGGTCATGCGCGCGGCCTCCCCTGCCGCCCCCCGGGCCTGCCCGGCGAGCCGCCCGAGCTGCTGGGCGAAGCCGGACTTCTCCCGGTCGGCCGCCCGGCGGCGCTCCCCCAGCTCCTCGACGAGCGCGGTCTGCTCCGTACGCCGCTGCCCCGCCAGCCGCTGGGCCTCCGCCAGCTCCTCGCACCGCACGGCGAGGGCGTCCAGTTCGGCGGCGGCCTCGTCGACGGACGCCTGCACCTCCAGGAGGCTGGGCGCTCCGGCCGACCCGCCGTGCGCGAAGTGGGCGGAGAGCACGTCCCCGTCGGCGGTCACCGCGGTCAGCCCGGGGTGCGCGGCGACCAGCGCCTCGGCGTCCTCCAGGGTCGGGACGACAACCGTGTCCGGTACGAGACGGCGTACGGCCCCGACGAGCGCGGCGGGCCCGCGCACCAGGCCGGCGACGGCGGGTGCGGCGAGGGCGGTGGCCGTGGTGGCGGTGGCGATCCCGATCCCGAGACGTGTGGCGGAAGCGGTCACGTCGGGGGCGCCGCCCTGGCCGGGCAGTACGGCCGCCCCGGCGCCCGCTGCGGACGAGGCCCCTTCTCGTACGGGCACCTGTTCCCCGGGCTGCTCCGGTACGGGGCGGGGCCGGTAGTCCGAAGGCGTCGCGGCGCGTCCGGGCGCCTCCGCACCGGGGGCGGGTACGGCGGGCGCGGCGTGCTCCGTGGGCGCGGGCACCTCCGAGCCAGGGCCGGGCGCCACGGCGGGCGCGGACGACTCCGCAGGCGCGGAAGGACCGGCAGGCGCGGACGACTCCGCAGGCGCGGAAGGACCGGCGGGCGCGGACGACTCCGCAGGCGCGGAAGGACCGGCAGGCGCGGACGACTCCGCAGGCGCGGGAGGGCCGGCGGGCGCGGGCACCTCCGCGCCCGGGGCGTCCGCGACGGTCGGGCCGTCGGTCACCGCGCCGCCCAGCAGCATGGCCGCACGCCCCGCGTCCCGCTCGCGCAGCAGCCGGATCGCGGCGGCGGCCGTGGCCGGGTCCGTGACGGCGACCGCGTCCGCCGCCGCGCCGAGGGCGGCGGCGACCGGGACCTCGTAGCCGGGCTCGACGGTGAGCAGTTCGGCGGCCGGGCCGAGGAGTCCGGCGAGCCGGTCCCGGGCCCCGAGCAGCGCGCCGGTGCCGTCCTTGCGGCGCAGCCCCAGGGCCAGCGCCTCGTGCCGGGCCGCCACCGCCGCACGCCGGCGCTCGGCGGCGGTGGCCTCCTCGCGGGCCTCGCTGTGCGCCGAACGCGCCTCGGCCAGCGCCTCCTTGGCGGCCTCGTGGCGGGCGGCCAGCTCCTCGTCGCCCGCGTCGAGCCCATCCACCTCCGCCTTGAGCCGCTCGTACTCCTCCTGGGCGCTCGCCGCCCGCTCCCGCGCCTCGTCGCGGGCGGCGGCCAGCCGGTCGATCTCCGCCTGCGCCGAACCGGCCCGGCTGCGGGCCGCGTTGACCTGGCCGTTCAGCCGGGCGAGTCCCTCGCGGCGGTCGGCGATGGCGCGGGCGACGTCCTTGAGACGGCGTTCCTCGACGGCCAGTTCGCGTTCCAGGTCGGCGCGGTGGGCGACGGTGTCCTCCAGCGCGTGCTCCGCCGCCTCCAGGGCCGCCGTCAGCTCCGCCTCCTGCTCGCGGATCCGGGCCGCCTCACGCTCCATGTCCTCGGGGTCGCGGCCCCGACGTTCCTCGGTGGGGGCCTCGGACGCGCTGCGGACCCGGGCGTCGGCCAGCGAGACCGTGCCCCGGACCCGCTCGGCCAGTTGCGACAGCTCGTACCAGGTCTGCTGGGCACGCTGGAGCCGGGGCGCGAGGCGGCGCACCTCGCCCTCCAGCTCGGCCTCGCGGGCGAGCGCGGTCCGCAGCTCGGCCTCCGCCGCCTCCTTGCGCTTCTTCAGCTCCGCCTCGTCGGCGATCTCGTCGCGCAGCGCGTCCCGCAGGGTCACCAGGTCGTCCGCGAGGAGGCGGAGCCGGGCGTCGCGGAGGTCGGCCTGGATGACGGCGGCCCGGCGGGCGACGGCGGCCTGCCGGCCGAGCGGCTTGAGCTGGCGGCGCAGTTCGTCGGTGAGGTCCTGTACGCGGGCCAGGTTGGCGCCCATCGCGTCCAGCTTCCGGACCGCCTTCTCCTTCCGCTTGCGGTGCTTGAGCACACCCGCGGCCTCCTCGATGAAGGCCCGGCGGCCCATCGGGTCGGCGTGCAGCACGGAGTCCAACTGGCCCTGGCCGACGATGACGTGCATCTCGCGGCCGATGCCGGAGTCGGAGAGGAGTTCCTGGATGTCCAGCAGCCGGCAGGTGTCGCCGTTGATCTGGTACTCGCTGCCGCCATTGCGGAACATGATCCGCGTGATCGTCACTTCGGCGTACTCGATGGGCAGTGCGCCGTCGGAATTGTCGATGGTCAGCGACACTTCGGCGCGACCGAGCGGAGGCCGCCCGGTCGTCCCGGCAAAGATCACGTCTTCCATCTTGCCGCCGCGCAGGGATTTCGCACCCTGCTCCCCCATGACCCAGGAGAGCGCGTCCACCACATTGGACTTTCCCGATCCATTGGGGCCGACGACGCAGGTGATCCCCGGTTCGAACCGCAGGGTGGTGGCGGACGCGAACGATTTGAAACCACGCAGGGTCAGGACCTTGAGGTGCACGCCGCCGGACTCTACCTTTCCCTCTCGGTTTCGCTGATGAAGGTGCAGGGCACATCAGACGGTAAGCGAAGGCCGGTACGTCCGGGGGTGGGGGCCCGACAAAGAAAAAGGGACGCCGAAGCGTCCCTGTGAATCTTGCCGGTGGGTCCGCGCCGGTGTTCACGCGGATTCGGCGGTGGTCCTGCGGGACGCATCGCCGGAAGACCGGACGACGGCATCCCCGGCGCTGCGGGGACCCCGGTGTCCGGGGGCGGCGATCCGTGACGCAGGACGGATCAGAGATGTTCCGAGGCTACTGAGCGTGCCCGGCCCGACCGGCCCCGAAGGGGCCTCGCGGTCAGGTCAGCGCAGGCTCGCCCTGGGGTACGTCGATGTCGATGCTGTCGAGCAGCGACTCCTGGTGCTGAGCGGCGGCGTTGAGCGCGTCGTTCTCGCTCTGGATCCGGGTGAGCTCGGATTCCAGGTCCTGGACGCGCTGCTGGAGCCGTCGCATCTCGGCGAGGAGTCGCGGGTCGGAACCGCCGACGTAACCGAGAAGCGCCTTTGCCATGATGGATGGTCCTCCACAATGAGTGACCGACCGATGCGGTGTGGGTCGTCAGGGGGTCGCACCCGCGGAGCTCGGCAGGGCATGGTCACCACTGCGGTTCTGCTGCTGACAGCTCCACCGAACAGCTAAGGTGCGCGGGGTTTTCAGCGTCTCACCAAAAAGTTTGACGGTCAACACGATCACACCCTGTGGGCCCGGGTGTCCCGGGGGCGCGCGGCCGGACGATCATGCGGCGCGGCTCTCCTGCGGGACCCCGAGGGGTGTGCGGATCTTCGTCGATCCCGCAGCCTTGCACGACACGCGGAATCTGGCAACCATCCATCGCCGACGCTCCCGTCGCAGGTCACTTCGGGTGCGCGGTTCGGGCCGGCGACACCGTGACGGTGGGGAGCGGACCGGCAGGCGGGCGGAGCGGCAGGGGCGCGGCCCGGCCGTATCAGCGGATGACGAAACCGTCGTAGCCGCCGCGCGGGGTGTCCCAGATCTCAGTGACTCCGTCCACGCGTCCGGGTGTGTCGTCGGACCGCAGCCACTCCAGCAGACGGTGGCAATTGTCACGTGGCCCCTCGGCCACGATCTGCACCCGGCCGTCGTCGAGATTGAGGGCGAACCCGATGAGCCCGCCGATCTCCAGGGCATTTGCCCTGGTGAACCAGCGGAACCCTACTTGCTGTACTCGGCCGCGTACCCACACGACGAGACGCGCTTCTTCATCCATGCCCGAACGCTAACCGGCCCATTACGCGTGAAGCACGTCGGCCCCATTCCCCATCGGCTACAGTCCCGTCGCAGCAGCCTCACTCGATCGGGTGAGTATCGGACGGAGATCGCCGGAAAGTCGATCAAGCGGGACGCGATCCGCGAACGGCCGAATTCGATCAATGGGCGGCAACAGGGGGAATCGATCGACGCCGTCAGGGCGTCCGAAGCACGAGGAAGGCACAGCGCATGGGACGCCATCGACGATCCGCCGCAGGCCCCGCCGCTGACGAACCGGCGTCCGGCACCGCATCCCGCGAACCGGCGGCCGGCGCCGCGTCCCGGCACCGGGGCACGCGCCGGAAGAAGTCCTCCGTGCCGATCCGCACCGGACTCCTCGGCGTCTCGGCCGCTGTGGCCGTCGGCGCGGTCGCGGTCGCCTCGGGACTGCTTCCCGGCGGCGACTCCTCCTCCGGCAACACCACCGCCTCCGACCAGGTGCGCTCCGGCGGCGCCGCCCCCGATCTGCTGACGCAGGGCGGCAGCTCCACCGCGCCCGCCGACCGGTCCACCGCCCCCACCAGCCGGGGCAGCGAGCGTCCGGAGGCGCCGGGCAAGGCGCCGTCCAAGAGCGCGGCTCCCTCCGCGAGCCCGTCGAAGACCTCCGCGAAGTCGGCCTCGCCGTCCGAAACAGCCTCGGAGAAGCCGGTCGGCACTCCGTCCCGGACGTCCGAGAAGGCCAAGGCGCCCACCGCCCCGAAGACGAGCAGGCCCCCGGCGAGCAAGGCGCCGGCCCCGACGAAGACCTCCGCCGCCCCGACGCCGACCAAGAAGCCGATGCCCTCCCCGACCGATGCCTCCGCACGCTCGGAAGTCCTGGCCCTGGTGAACCAGGAGCGCGCCAAGGTCGGCTGCTCCCCGCTCTCCACCAGCGCCCCGCTGACCTCGCTCGCCCAGAACTACAGCGAGGACATGGCGGCCCGCGGCTTCTTCGACCACACGGACCCGGACGGCGACACCCCCTGGGACCGCGCGGCGGAAGCGGGCATCCAGGGCCTCGGCGCGGAGAACATCGCCCGCGGCCAGTCCGACGCCCAGGCGGTGATGGACGCCTGGATGAACAGCGAGGGCCACCGCACGAACATTCTCAACTGCGACTACAAGACGATCGGCATCGGCATCCACGAGGGCTCGGGCGGCCCCTGGTGGGTCCAGAACTTCGGCTTCTGACCCCGCGGGGGCGCGCTCGACAGCAGCGCACGCTCCCGCACAGCGCTCCCCCTGGGCGAGCGCTGTGCGGGAGTAAGCTGGTGGTATGGCCGATACGGACAGCTTCGACAGGCTCGCGTTCGACGTGTTCTCCCGGGAGTGCCCCTCGCGTTCGACGCTGGAGCATGTCACCGGGCGGTGGGGCGGTCTGACGCTCGGCGCGCTGTACGAGGAGAGTCTGCGGTTCAACGAGCTGCGCCGGCGGGTCGACGGGGTCAGCGAGAAGATGCTCTCCCAGACCCTGCACGCCCTGGAGCGGGACGGGCTCGTCCTGCGGGAGGCGCAGCCGGTCAATCCGCCCCGGGTGGACTACGAGCTCACGCCGTTCGGCCGCGAGGTCGCGGAGAAGCTGCTCGGGCTGATCCACTGCGTCGAGGGGCGGATGGACGAGGTCCTGGCCGCTCGGTCCCGTTACGACGAGGCGCGCGGCGGGCGCTGACAGCGCGGGCAGAAGTAGCTGGAGCGGTTCATCCAGGCGCGGCGGCGCATCGGGGTGCCGCAGCGGTGGCAGGGCTCGCCTTCCCGGCCGTACGCGTCGAGCGACCGGTCGAAGTAGCCGGACTCCCCGTTCACGTTGACGTACAGGCTGTCGAAGCTGGTGCCGCCCTGGGCGAGCGCGGCGTTCATGACGTCGCGGGCGTGGCCGAGCAGTTCGGCCGACTTGGGGCGGGTCAGTGTCGCGGTCGGCCGGTCGTAGTGGAGCTTGGACCGCCAGAGCGCCTCGTCCGCGTAGATGTTGCCGACCCCGCTGATCAGCGACTGGTCGAGCAGGGCGCGCTTGACCGTCGTACGGCGCAGGCGCAGCGCGGTGTGGAACGCGGCGTCGTCGAAGAGCGGGTCGAGCGGGTCCCGGGCGATGTGTGCGATCGTGTCGGGCAGGCCGTCGGGGGTGTTGTCGTGCAGCGAGAGCCCGCCGAAGGTCCGCTGGTCGACGAAGCGCAGTTCCGTGCCGAGCGCGTCGTCGAACCGCATGCGGATCCGCAGGTGCTTCTCGTCGGGCGCGTCCGCCGGCTGCACCAGGAGCTGGCCGCTCATGCCGAGGTGGCCGAGCAGCGAGGCGGATGCCTCCTCGATCGGCAGCCAGAGGTACTTGCCGCGCCGCATCGCCGTACCGAAGCGGGCGCCGCGGAGCCGGGCAGCGAAGTCCGGGCCGCCCGCGAGGTGGCGGCGGACCGAGCGCGGGTGCAGGACCTCGACCTCGGTGACGGTACGGCCGCCGACCCAGCGTTCCAGGCCCCGGCGGACGACTTCGACCTCGGGCAGCTCGGGCACGGTGGACCACTCCAGACACGTCGACGGCAGTAGGGGCGGGGGCGGGAGCTGAGGCGCGGAGGCCGCGGCCGGCCGCTCCCGGGACAGGGAGAACCCCCCGGCGCGCGTGGCACCGAGGGGTTCCTCTGTCGCGTCAGGCCGGAGCGGCGTCCGTGCTCGGCGACGGTTCGGCAGGGGTGTCGGCGGCCCCTCCGTCGGCCGCGGACTTCTCCGCGGCCTGCCGTGCCTCTGCGGCGGCGCTGATCTCGCGCCAGGCGGACTCGGCCGCCTGCTGCTCCGCTTCCTTCTTGCTACGGCCGGTGCCGGTGCCGTACGAGACACCACCGACGCGGGCGGCAGCAGTGAAGGTCTTCTCGTGGTCCGGGCCGGTCTCCGTGACGATGTACTCGGGGACTCCGAGGCTCTCGCTCGCGGTGAGCTCCTGGAGGCTGGTCTTCCAGTCCAGGCCGGCACCGAGGTTGGAGGACCTGTCGATCAGCGGGTCGAAGAGCCGGTGGACCAGCTCCGAGGCCGCGCCGAGGCCCTGGTCGAGATAGACCGCGCCGATCACTGCTTCCAGTGTGTCGGCGAGGATGGACGCCTTGTCCCGGCCTCCCGTGCCCTCTTCACCGCGGCCGAGCCGGATGAAGGAGCCGAGTTCGAGGCCGCGGCCCACTTCCGCAAGCGCACGCGAGTTGACCACCGCGGCCCGCAACTTGGCCAGCTGGCCTTCGGGCAGGTCGGGGTGGGTGCGGTACAGCGTGTCCGTGACCACCAGGCCGAGCACCGAATCCCCGAGGAATTCGAGCCGCTCGTTGGTGGGCAGACCGCCGTTCTCGTACGCGTACGAACGGTGGGTCAGCGCACGCACCAGAAGGGCGGACTCGAGGTGATACCCGAGCCGCCCTTCCAGAAGCGTGTGGGACGAGGCTGTGTTGACGTTGTCTGCCTGCTTCTTGGCGCTGGACAACTCAGACATCGGGCCTCTCACCAGCCGCTCAGACCTCGAGGACCTGGCGTTTGTTGTAGGTGCCGCAGCTCGGGCACGCAATGTGCTGGAGCTTGGGCTCCTGGCAACGCTCGCACGAAACCAGGGTGGGGACCGCAGCCTTCCACTGCGACCGGCGGTGGCGCGTGTTGCTGCGCGACATCTTCCGCTTCGGAACAGCCACGGCTACTTCTCCTGCTTCTCGTCGACGCCAGGTTCGGCGCCGCCCATGTTGTCCTTCTCGCCGTCCTGAACGGTCTCGGCGAGTCCTTGCAGTGCCGCCCAACGGATGTCGACGGCGTCGTGGTGGTGATCGGGATTCTCGTCCAGCCTGATTCCGCACTCGGAACACAGACCGGCGCAGGTCTCCTTGCACACCGGCTGCATGGGCAGTGCGAGCACTACCGCGTCACGCAGCACTGACTCGAGGTCGAACAGGCCGTCCTCGAGAAAGAACATGTCCTCGTCGTCCTCGGCGTCGTCGGCCGGTTCCGCTGTGGGGCGGCCCCGGTCATCGGCGTCAGGGTACGAGAACATCTCCTGGAAGTCCGCGTCGACCTCTACGGTCAGCGGCTCCAGACACCTTACGCACTCCCCCTCGGCGGTGGCACGGGCGGTGCCTGTGACAAGCACCCCTTCCATGACCGATTCGAGGCGGAGGTCCAGCTCCACGGGCGCGCCTTCCGGTACGCCGATGACGCCGTCGATGCCCAGGACCGGTGAACCGGGTGCTTCCACCGAGCGGGACAGCCGCTTCATGGCACCGGGACGCCGGCCCAGCTCGTGCGTATCGAACACGAGGGGGTTGCGGTGGTCGAGGTGGCCGTTCAGGGCTTTTCCTGCTTTCGAATCATGGGTGTCGTACGGCGAGGGAGTGGCCGTCTGCGGTCCGGAGTCACATGGCCCCGATTCGTGGGCGAAACGGGCAGCCGGAACTGCGGATCCATGTGCGACCGAGGATTCAGGATACTTGACGGACCGCTGAGCACCCAATCGGGGCAGTCGGGCCGCGGGCCCCCTCGGTCAGCGGCCCTGCTCGTACCGGCGCAGCTGCTCCAGGTCGATCATGCTGGTGTCGAAGAGGCTGGTCTCGTCCAGCGCTCCACCGCCGTGCTGGTCGGACGCCTGGGACTGTTGGGGCTGAGGGGACTGCTGGGGCCAGCCGTAGTCGGGCTGCCCGGTCGGCTGGGGCGGGTAGCCGTTCGGGTCGTAGCCGCCCTGCTGCGGGTAGGCGGCGTACGGGTCGGGCTGCTGCTGGTAGCCGTACGCGTCCTGGACGCCCTGGTGGAGCGGCTGCTCCTGGTAGCCGTACGCCGGCTGCGCGTAGTCCGGCTCGGCCTGCGGCTGGGCCGGGTAGGCGGGCTGGGCGGGCGGCTGGGGCGCCTGCCGCGGTTCCGGGGTGGCGAGCTCGGCGAGGCCGGCGAGGTAGTCGGCGTCGCTGGTGTGGCCCTGGCTGCCCGCGGCGTCCTGGGCGGCGATGTGCGCGCCGAGGTCGTCGGTGGCGACCCGGCCGTGCAGCTTCTGCCGGCCGCGGCCGACCGCCTCCAGCGTCTTGGCGAGCACGGCCTCGAAGGCGCCGAACTTGGCGTCGACGTACGCGTCCGCCCGCTGCCGCAGGGTCTCCGGGTCGGCGCTGCGTTCGGGGGCCTCGGTGTAGTCAGGGTCCTCGTAGCCCTGCTCGTCGAGGCCCTGGCCGCGGCCGAGGAGCTTCTCGCGGCCCCGGTCCACGGAGCCGATGGTCTTGGTGAGGACGACCTCGAAGTTGGCGAGCTTGCTGTCGACGTAGTCGTCGGCCTCGGCCCGGACCTCGTCGGCCTCGCGGCGGGCCTCGGACAGGATCCGGTCGGCCTCGGCCTGGGACTGGCGGGCGACCTCGGTCTCGGAGATCAGCGTGGCGCGCTGGGCGTGGGCGGACTCGATGATCCGTCCGGCCTCCTGCCGGGCCTGCTCGGCGAACTGCTCCTGGCCGCCGAGCAGCTCCTGGGCCTGGGCGAGGGAGCCGGGCAGGGCCTGGCGCACCTCTTCCAGCATGGCGAGCAGCTCGGCGCGGTTGACCACGCACGAGGCCGACATGGGCATGGATCGGGCGGTCCCGACCGCTTCGACGATCTCGTCGAGCTTCTTCTGCACGTCCACCGTGTGCTCGCCACTCTCTGCTGCTCTGTTGAAGCTGCTGCTCCGTTGGAGACGGACGGGACGACTGTAAGGCCAGTCGGCCGCCGCCCGACACCGGGTGACGTCCCGTCAGCGGCTCAGCGCTCGCCGAGCCGCTTCACGAGGGCCGCGTGGACGGTAGGCGGCAGCAGGTGGGAGACGTCGCCTCCCCAGGTCGCCACCTCCTTGACCAGCGAGGACGACAGGAAGCTGTACGTCGGGTTGGTCGGCACGAAGAGCGTCTCGACGCCGGAGAGGCCGTTGTTCATCTGGGCCATCTGCAGCTCGTAGTCGAAGTCGCTGACGGCCCGCAGGCCCTTCACGATCGCCGGGATCTCCCGCTGCTTGCAGAAGTCGACCAGCAGGCCGTGGAAGGACTCGACCTCGACGTTGCCGAAGCCGGCGGTGACCTCGCGGATCAGCTCGATCCGCTCGTCCACGGTGAACAGCCCCTTCTTGGACTGGTTGATCATCACCGCGACGTGCACCACGTCGTACAGCTTCGAGGCTCGTCCGATGATGTCGAGATGTCCGTTGGTGATGGGGTCGAACGACCCCGGACAGACGGCGCGGCGCACTGTGATTCCCTCGCTCTCCGGTCCGGTCATCGTGCGTCTTCGCACGTAGCGGCGGCGCGACCGTACCAAAGCGTCCCTTCGCCGTAGCGACGGGAGCGCAGTGGCTCGAATCCGGCGGGCCAGCCGAATTCCCCGCCCCGCGTGCCGCGTTCCACGGTGACGAGCGCATCGTCGCCGATCCACCCCTGAGCACGGAGTGTGAGCAGGATCTCGCGAAGATCGTCGTCGGTGACGGCGTACGGCGGATCCAGGAAGACGATGTCGTACGGGTCGGCGGGGGCCGGTCCCGTCACGATCTGCTCCGCTCTGCCGGCCCGTACCTCGGCGCCGGGGAGGCCGAGGGTGCGGACGTTGTCGCGGACGGTCCGGACCGCCTTGGGGTCGGCCTCGACGAGCAGGGCGTGGGCGGCTCCCCGGGAGAGCGCTTCGAGGCCGACGGCCCCGGAGCCGGCGTAGAGGTCGGCGACCCGGACGTCCTCCAGCGTGCCGAGGAGCGCCTGCCAGGTGGAGAAGAGGCCCTCGCGCGCACGGTCGGAGGTGGGGCGGGTGCCGGTGCCGGGCGGGACGGCCAGGCGGCGTCCGCCGGCCGAGCCGGCGATCACGCGGGTCATGGGTGTGAGGTCCTCGGGGTCGGGGGCGGGGCGTCCGTCGGGCGCGTGCGCACGGGCGCGCGCCGTGCGTCCACGATATGGCGTACGGCGAGCACCGGCAGGGCGGCCCCGGGGCTCACCCCTTGTCCAGGTACTCCTCGCGCTCCTTGTCCAGCAGCGCCGCCAGCACCGTCCGCAGCTCCGGCAGGCGCTCCAGCTCCGGGTCGGCGGCGACGATCGCCACGGCCTCCTCGCGGGCGGCGGCGATGACCTCCTCGTCGTCGATGACGGTGAGCATCCGCAGGGAGGAGCGCACCCCGGACTGGGCCTGGCCGAGCACATCGCCCTCGCGGCGCTGTTCGAGGTCGATCCGGGAGAGCTCGAAGCCGTCGAGGGTGGCGGCGACGGCGGAGAGCCGGGCGCGGGCGGGGCTCGCCTCGTGGGCCTCGCTGACCAGCAGGCAGAGGCCGGGCGCGGAGCCGCGGCCGACGCGGCCGCGGAGCTGGTGGAGCTGGGAGACGCCGAAGCGGTCCGCGTCCATGATCACCATGGCGGTGGCGTTGGGGACGTTGACCCCGACCTCGATGACGGTGGTGGCGACCAGGACGTCGACGTCCCCGGCGGCGAACCGGCGCATGACGTCGTCCTTCTCGTCGGGGTGCATCCGCCCGTGCAGCACCTCGACGCTCAGCCCGGAGAGCGCGCCCCCGCGCAGTTGGTCGGCGATCTCCAGGACGGCGAGCGGCGGCCGCTTCTCGCCGTCCTCCTCGGGGGCCGCCTTCTTGGCCTTCGCCTTCTTGCCGCCCCGGCCCTCCGCCTCCTCGGCGTCGTCGCCGATGCGGGGGCAGACCACGTACGCCTGGTGGCCGTTCTCCACCTCCTCGGCGACGCGTTCCCAGGCGCGGGCGAGGAAGTGCGGCTTGTCCTTGGCGGGCACGACGTGGCTGGCGATCGGGGAGCGGCCGGCCGGGAGCTGGTCCAGGACGGAGGTCTCCAGGTCGCCGAAGACCGTCATCGCGACCGTACGGGGGATGGGGGTGGCGGTCATGACGAGGAGGTGGGGCGGCTGCTTGCCCTTGGACCGCAGGGCGTCGCGCTGTTCGACGCCGAAGCGGTGCTGCTCGTCCACGACGACCAGGCCCAGGTCGTGGAACCGGACCTTGTCCTCGATGAGGGCGTGGGTGCCGATGACGATCCCGGCCTCGCCGGTGACCAGGTCGAGCAGGGCCTGCCTGCGGGCGGCCGCGCCCATCGAGCCGGTGAGCAGGACGACCTTGGTGCCCCGGTCCGAGCCGCCGAGCATGCCGCCCTCCGCCAGCTCCCCCATCATCTCGGTGATCGAGCGGTGGTGCTGCTGGGCGAGGACCTCGGTGGGGGCGAGCATCGCGGCCTGTCCGCCCGCGTCGACCACGGCGAGCATGGCACGCAGGGCCACCATGGTCTTCCCGCTGCCCACCTCGCCCTGGAGGAGGCGGTGCATCGGGTGCTCGGTGGCCAGGTCGTCGAAGATCTCCTTGCTGACCTTCTCCTGGCCCTCGGTGAGGGTGAAGGGGAGCTTGGCGTCGAACGCGTCCAGCAGGCCGTCCGCCACGCGCCGGCGGGCGGCGGCGGGGAGCTGGGTGTCGGCGTAGCGGCGGCGGGCCAGGGCGACCTGGAGCACGAACGCCTCGTCCCACTTCAGCCGGGCCTTGGCGTCCTCGATGTCCGCTCGGGTCTGCGGCCGGTGCACCTTGAGCAGCGCCTCGGGCAGCGGTGTGAAGCCGCGTCCCTCGCGCAGGGAGGCGGGCAGCGGGTCCACCGCGTCCCGGGCGCTGGGCAGCACGGCGTCGACGGCCTTGGCGATCCGCCAGGAGTCGAGCTGCTTGCAGGCCGGGTAGATGGGCAGCAGCCGGCCCGCGAAGGCGTCCACTGCCTCGGACGCCTCGTCGGCGTCGGAGGCGTCGAGCAGTTGGTACGTGGGGTGGGCCAGCTGCATCTTGCGGTTGAAGACGGAGACCTTGCCCGCGAACATCGCCTGGCGGCCCGGGAGCAGCTCCTTGTGCGGCTTGTGGACTCCGTGGCCGAAGAAGACCAGCTGGAGGCGGCCGCTGCCGTCGGTCAGGGTGACCTCCAGGCGTTTGCCCCGGCCGTTGTTGAACGTCAGGATCCGGGCGTCGGCGACCTGGGCGACGACCGTGACGTGCTCGTCCAGCGGCAGGTCGGTGAGCGCGGTCAGCTTGCCGCGCTCCTCGTACCGCCGCGGGTAGTGGTGCAGCAGATCCCCGACCGTGTGCAGGTCGAGGTGTTCGGCCATCACCTTCGCGGTGGCTCCGCCGAGCAGCTTCTTGAGAGGTTCATCGAGCGAGGACACGCCCTCCATTGCACACCACGGCACTGACAGCCCTCCGGTGGGCACGCGCGGTCCGCGCGGCTACTCGACGCCGATCAGCAGCGGGGCCCGCTGGTGTCCGCCCCGGTAGACCACGGTGTCCACGGCGAGGTGCCCCTCCCGTACGTGCTCCTCCAGGGCGTCGGCGAGCGTGTCGGGGACGTCCTCGCCGAGGACGAGGGTGACCAGTTCGCCGCCGGCCGCCAGCATGCGGTCGAGCACGGTGCGGGCGGTGGCCGGGACGTCGGAGCCGATCACCGCGACGTCGCCGTCGATCAGCCCGAGGACGTCCCCGGCCTGGCAGA
This sequence comes from Streptomyces californicus, assembly GCF_000717645.1. Classification (GTDB taxonomy): domain Bacteria; phylum Actinomycetota; class Actinomycetes; order Streptomycetales; family Streptomycetaceae; genus Streptomyces; species Streptomyces californicus. The sequence goes on along the minus strand of NZ_JNZZ01000017.1, from coordinate 156,292 downwards.
CCCCGGCCGTGGTCCACGACCGGTGCTCGGCGACGGCCAGTTCGGCGTAGCGGGTGGCCCCGGCGGCGGCGGTCATCGCGACCACGTCCTCGTCGAAGCCGCGGTCGGGCTCGTGGACGGCCAGGGCGGCGATGCCCTGGACGGCCGCGCGGGTGGGGACGAGGGCGACCCGGACCCCCTCGGTTCTGGCCTGCTCGGCGGCGGCGGCAGCGGTGTGGCGCAGGGCCGCGTCGTTGGGCAGCAGCACCACCTCCCGGGCGTGGGCGCGGCGGATGGCGTCGACCAGTTCGCCGCTGGCGGGCGGTTCGCCGGGGCGGGCGATCACCGTGGTGGCCCCGGCCTCGGTGCAGAGGCCGGCCAGTCCGTCGCCGGGGACCACGACGACGACGGCGCGCCGCGCGGGTTCGGCCTGGACGCGGACGTCGTGGCCGCTCTCGGTGGCGAAGTGGGTGATCCGGATGCGGTACGGCCGCCCGGCCTCGACACCCGCCTCCACGGCCGCTCCGGCGTCGTCGACGTGCACGTGGACGTGGAAGAGGCCGTCGCCGCCCACCACGACGAGGGAGTCGCCGAGGGCGTCGAGGCGGGTGCGCAGCCGGGCGACCTCCGCGTCGCCGGCCTCCAGGAGGTAGATCACCTCGAACGCGGGCCCGCCGCCGCCCTCGGGGCAGTCGAGCGCGTCCGGCACCGGCGTCCCGCCGACCGGCAGCCCCACCACGGACCCCCCGTCCACGGGTACGGGCGCCTTCCCGGGTCCGGTGCCGCGACTCCGTACCGGCGCCTGCCCGGTCGCGGTCTCCACCAGGGCGCCCAGGACGGCCACCAGCCCCCGGCCCCCGGCGTCGACCACGCCCGCCCGGCCGAGGACGGCGAGCTGTTCCGGGGTCCGTACGAGGGCGGCGAGCGCCCCGTCGTAGGCGGCGGTGACCACGGCCCGCAGGCCGGGGCCCGCGTCGCGGGCGGCGTCGGCGGCGGCCGCGGCGACGGTGAGGACCGTGCCGTCGACGGGGTGGGCGACGGCCTGCCGGGCGGCGTCGGCGGCGCTCGCGAGGGCGAGGCGCAGCCGGTCCGCCCCGCCCCCGTCGGCGAGCACCCCGGCCATGCCGCGCAGCAGTTGGGCCAGGATCGTGCCGGAGTTGCCGCGCGCGCCGATCAGGGCTCCGTGCGCCATGGCGCGTACGGCGTCGGCGGTGGCGGGTGCGGTGGTGCCGGTCTCGTGGGCGGCGAAGACGGCTTCGACGGCGGCGGCCGCGGACTCGAAGGTCAGATAGAGGTTGGTGCCGGTGTCACCGTCCGCGACGGGATAGACGTTGATCGCGTCGATCTCCGCGCGCTCCCGCCCGAGGGCCTCCAGGGCCAGTGAGCACCATGTGCGTACCGCGACGGCGTCCAGATCGTCGGGGAGCTGCGGCACCGATGGTCCTCCTGGTCGGCCGTGGCGACGGGCTGTACCGCAGGTTAGCCCGCTCGTCGGGGTCCCGGCCCGGACCGGGGGCGGGAGAGCGGGGGTCCGTCCCATGGTAGTTTCGTATCTCCGAAGCAGGCGTTGTATGCTGCTCCGGTTGCCCGATGAAAGTCGGGCCAATCCTCCGGTACCGCCACTTCAGTCCGCTGATTCCGGCGCGCCGGAATTCACTGTAAGTGCATCTGAAGTCTTTGGAGTGACCCGTGGCTGCCAACTGCGACGTTTGCGGCAAGGGGCCGAGCTTCGGCAACAGCATTTCGCACTCGCACCGCCGTACGTCCCGTCGCTGGAATCCCAACATCCAGCGCGTGCGTGCCGTGGTCGGTCGGACGCCGAAGCGGCTCAACGTCTGCACCTCGTGCATCAAGGCCGGCAAGGTCGCGCGCTGACGTCCCCGTCGTAGCGCAGCCTTCCGGTTGCCCAAAAAGCCGGTCCACCTCGGTGGACCGGCTTTTTGCTGTGCTCGGGAGCGGTCGGGCCCCGGGGCCCCCGGCGCCCGGTAGCCCCTGAGCGCGGGAGTCCCCGCGCTCAGAAGCCGTCCGTCAGCGCGGCGGCCGGGTCAGCCAGCCGTGGTCGACCGGTCCGATGCCGCCGCCGAGCGGGAAGCCCGCCTCGATCGCGCCGGTGACGTACGTCTTCGCGCCCCGTACCGCCGTGGGCACGTCCTGGCCCAGCGCGAGCCCGGAGGCGATGGCGGAGGCCAGGGTGCAGCCGGTGCCGTGAGTGTGGCGGTTGTCGTGCCGGGGGGCGCGCAGCCAGTGCTCCGCGCTCCCGTCGGTGAGCAGGTCCACCGCCTCGCCCGGCAGATGACCGCCCTTGATCACCACCCACCGGGGCCCGAAGCCGAGGATCTCCTCGGCGGCCCGGCGCATTCCGCTCTCGTCGGTCACCACGACGCCGGTGAGCTGCGCCACTTCGTCCAGGTTCGGGGTGGCCACGGTCGCGACGGGCAGGAGCTTCGTGCGGACCGAGTCGAGGGCCTCGGCGGCGAGCAGGGCGTCGCCGTGCTTGGAGACGCCGACCGGGTCGACGACGACGGGGGCGTCGGTGGCGGCGAGGAGTTCGGCGACGGTCTCCACGAGGGCGGCCGACGCGAGCATGCCGGTCTTCACGGCCTGGACGCCGATGTCGTCGACCACGCTGCGGTACTGGGCGCGTACCGCGTCCACCGGGAGTTCCCACGCTCCCTGGACGCCGAGGGAGTTCTGCGCGGTGACGGCGGTGAGCACGCTCATGCCGTGCACGCCGAGGGCGAGCATGGTCTTCAGGTCGGCCTGGATCCCCGCACCGCCGCCGGAGTCGGAGCCGGCGACGGTGAGCACGCGGGGCGGTACAGCGGTACGTATGGGCATGCGGAGCAATCTAACGGTCACCGGGGCGGGTGGGTGTCCTCGATCGCGCCGAAGTGGTCCCAGCCGCCCTTGCTGGTCCAGGGCGCCCCGTCGACGGTGACCTGGGGCAGGGCGGAGGGGTTGAGGACCTCGCCGATGACCTTCCAGCGGGCGGGGAGCTTCGCGTCGGGCGGGAAGGTCGCGACGATCGCGTGGTCCTCACCCCCGGTCAGCACCCACTGGAGCGGGTCGACGCCGACGGCCTGGCCGATGTCGGACATCTGCGTGGGGATGTCGATGAGGCCGGAGCGCAGGTCGATGCGGACGCTGCTGGCCTCCGCGATGTGGCCGAGGTCCGCGACGAGGCCGTCGCTGACGTCGGTCATCGCGGTCGCGCCGAGCCCGGCGGCCGCGGGGCCCGCGTGGTACGGCGGTTCGGGGCGGCGGTGGGCCTCGACGAAGGCGCGGGGCGAGCGGAAGCCGCGGGAGAGCACGGCGTATCCGGCGGCGGACCAGCCGAGCCAGCCGGTGACCGCGACGACGTCCCCGGGGCGGGCGCCGGCCCGGGTGACGGGTTCGTGGTTGCGCAGGTCGCCGAGGGCGGTGATGGAGACGGTGATGGTGTCGCCGCCCACCACGTCGCCGCCCACCACGGCCGCCCCGGCCACCTGGCACTCGTCGCGCAGCCCGTCCATCAGCTCGGCGGCCCAGGTGACGGGCAGGTCGGCGGGGACGACCAGGCCGAGGAGCAGCGCGGTGGGCACGGCCCCCATCGCCGCGATGTCGGCGAGGTTCTGCGCGGCGGCCTTGCGGCCGACGTCGTACGCCGTCGACCAGTCGCGGCGGAAGTGCCGCCCTTCCAGCAGGATGTCCGTACTGGCCACGACCCTGCGGTCGGGGGCTGCCACGACCGCGGCGTCGTCGCCGGGTCCCAGCCGTACCGCCGGAGTGGTGGTGAGCCGGGACGTGAGCTCTCTGATGAGCCCGAACTCCCCCAACTCGCCCACGGTTCCCTTCACCGAGTCTCACCTCTCCTTTATCGCCCCGGACACCCGTCCGGGCCCCCGGTCGCGAGCCGTCTGTGCTGTCGGTACCGTCAAGAGATACGTCAACTTCCGCGCCCGGTACGCCACGCTGCGGACGTCGTACGGGCCGAAGGTCTCCCCGTGACCCTCGGCGACGCGATAACGTGGCGTCCCTTTCCCCCACATGATCCTCGTGGCCGCTCTGGAGGTTCCGTGGTACAGGCGTACATCCTCATCCAGACCGAGGTGGGCAAGGCGTCGATCGTCGCCGAGACCATCTCCAAGATTCCGGGAGTCATCCAGGCGGAGGACGTCACCGGCCCGTACGACGTGATCGTGCGCGCCCAGGCGGACACGGTCGACGAACTCGGCCGCATGGTGGTCGCCAAGGTCCAGCAGGTGGACGGCATCACACGGACGCTGACCTGCCCGATCGTCCACCTCTGACCCCCGTCTAGGCTGGGCCGGTGACGTCATCCGCCCGCCGGTCCCCCCGCTCGATGTTCCTCGGTCCGTCCGCTGCCGTGCTCGTGCTGGCCGCGGCGGGCTGTTCCCTCAGCGACGCGCAGCCCCCGGTCCCGGTGCCGACACCGTCGTCGGAGGCGGCCGCGTACTGCGCGTCCCTGCACGAGGAGCTTCCGGAGACCGTCCTCGACCAGGAACGCAGCGACCCCTCCCCGGACTCGGAGCTGACCGCCGGCTGGGGGGACGGGGCGATCGTACTGCGCTGCGGGGTCCCCCGGCCCGCGAAGATGGACGACCCACAGGCCCAGGGGGTCGAGGCGGACGGGGTGCAGTGGATGCTGGAGGAGTCCGAGGGCTCCGGTCCGCGGTTCACCACCACGTACCGCAAGGCGTACGTCGAGGTCACGCTCTCCTCGGCGTACGCCCACGACATCACGCCGCTGGCCGCGTTCGCAGGACCCGTCGAGAAGACGGTGCCCGGCAAGTTCTGAACCCGGCCGCGGGCTTCGTCAGCGCAGTCCGGTGGAGCGGGTCAGCGCCGCCTGGATGAGCCGGTCGACCAGCTCCGGGTAGCTGACGCCGCTCTCCTGCCACATGCGCGGGTACATGGAGATCGGGGTGAAGCCCGGCAGGGTGTTGATCTCGTTGATGACGAACGTGCCGTCCTCGGTGAGGAAGAAGTCGGCGCGCACCAGCCCCTCGCAGGAGACCGCGTCGAACGCGGCGACGGCGAGGCGCTGCACCTCGGCGGTCTGCTCCTCGGTGAGCGGGGCCGGCACCAGACCGGTGGCCGAGTCGATGTACTTGGCCTCGAAGTCGTAGAAGTCGTGGGCGGTGACCGGCGGGATCTCGGCGGGCACGCTGGCGCGCGGTCCGTCCTCGAACTCCAGCACGCCGCACTCGATCTCCCGGCCGCGCAGCAGCGACTCCACGAGGAACTTGGGGTCGTGGCGGCGGGCCTCCTCGATCGCCGCGTCGAGGCCGGAGAGGTCGTCGACCTTGGTGATGCCCATGGAGGAACCGCCCCGGGCGGGCTTCACGAACAGCGGCCAGCCGTGCTCCCCGGCGAAGTCCACGATCCGCTTGCGTACGGCGGAGGGGTCGTGGTCCCACTCGCGGGGCCGGACGACCTCGTAGGGTCCGACCGGCAGGCCGAAGGAGATGAAGACGCGCTTCATGTACTCCTTGTCCTGGCCGACGGCCGAGGCGAGGACGCCCGCGCCGACGTAGGGCACGCCGGAGAGTTCGAGCAGCCCCTGGAGCGTGCCGTCCTCGCCGTACGGGCCGTGCAGCACGGGGAAGACGACGTCGACCTCGCCCAGCGCCTTGGGCACCGAACCGGGCTCCGTGTGGACGACCTCGCGGCTGCCCGGGTCCACGGAGAGCACGACGCTGCCCTCGGCCGACTCGGCGAGCCCGTCCACGTCGGGGACCCGGCGGTCGGTGATGGCCATGCGTTCGGGCTCGTCGGCGGTGAGCGCCCAGCGGCCGTCCGTCGTGATGCCGATCGGCAGGACGTCGTACTTCGTCCGGTCGATGGCCTTCATGACGGCGCCGGCCGTGACGACCGAGATGCCGTGCTCGGAGCTGCGGCCGCCGAACACGACAGCCACACGGGGCTTGGAACGCTGCGGCCGCGTGCTCTCGGCGCGCTCAGGGCTCTGGGGGAGGTTCTCGCTGCTCATATCGCGATGAGCGTACCTGCTGGTAAGAGCGGCGTCAGCGTCGCTCGGCCTTGGCGCTGCGCGACATCAGCTCCTTGACCGCGACGACCGGGGACTTGCCCTCGTGGACGATGGAGACGACGGTTTCCGTGATGGGCATGTCGACACCGTGCCTGCGCGCCAGGGCGAGGACCGATTCGCAGGACTTGACGCCCTCGGCGGTCTGCTTGGTGACGGCGATCGTCTCCTGGAGCGTCATCCCGCGCCCGAGGTTGGTCCCGAACGTGTGGTTCCGCGAGAGCGGCGAGGAGCAGGTGGCCACCAGGTCGCCCAGGCCCGCGAGTCCGGAGAACGTCAGCGGGTCCGCGCCCATGGCGACGCCCAGTCGGGTGGTCTCGGCGAGGCCCCGGGTGATGAGGGAGCCCTTGGTGTTGTCGCCGAGCCCCATGCCGTCCGCGATGCCGACGGCGAGGCCGATGACGTTCTTGACGGCTCCGCCGAGTTCGCAGCCGACCACGTCGGTGTTGGTGTACGGGCGGAAGTACGCGGTGTGGCAGGCGGCCTGGAGGCGCTGGGCGACGGACTCGTCGGCGCAGGCGACGACGGCGGCGGCGGGGCGGCGCTCGGCGATCTCCTTGGCGAGGTTGGGTCCGGAGACGACGGCGATGCGGTCGGCGGAGACCCCGGTGACGTCCGCGATCACCTCGCTCATCAGCTCGGCGGTGCCCAGCTCGACGCCCTTCATGAGGGACACCAGGACGGTCTCCGGCTCCAGGTGCGGGGCCCAGTCGGCGAGGTTGGCGCGCAGCGTCTGGGAGGGCACGACGAGGAAGGCGAACTCCGCGCCGCGCAGGGCCTCGGCGGCGTCGGTGGTGGCGCGGATCGTCTCGGGGAGCGCGATGCCCGGGAGGTAGTCCGGGTTGGTGTGCGTGGTGTTGACGGCCTCGGCGAGCTCGGGGCGGCGGCCCCAGAGGGTGACCTCGCAGCCCGCGTCGGCGAGGATCACGGCGAAGGCCGTACCCCACGAGCCGGTTCCGAAGACGGCCACTTTTGCGGGGTGCGTCACGTGGATCCCTTTCCCTGGGCCCTGCGCTGTTGTTCGGCACGGGCTGTGCGGTGATCGTAGAGCTCGGCGGGCGCCTTCGCGCCGCGCAGCTCCTCCAGCTCACGGGTGACGGCCGCCATGATGGCCTCGGTCGCCTCGCGCAGCACCTCGGGGGTCGGATCCAGCCCGTAGAAGCGGCTGAGGTCGACGGGCGGCCCGGCCTGCACCCGCAGCGTCTTGCGCGGGAACAGGCGGAACTTGTTCTCCTTGGCGTACGGCGGCATCGCCTCGTTCGCGCCCCACTGCGCGACGGGGACCACGGGCGCCCTGGTCTTCAACGCCACCCGGGCGGCCCCGGTCTTGCCGGCCATCGGCCACATCTCCGGGTCGCGGGTGAGGGTGCCCTCGGGGTAGAAGGCGACGCACTCGCCGCGCTCGATGGCGTCCACGGCGGCCCGGAAGGCGTCCAGGGCGTTCCTGGTCTCGCGGTAGACGGGGATCTGGCCGGTGCCTCGCAGCATCATCCCGACGAACGGGGTGCGGAAGAGGCCCGCCTTCGCCAGGAACCTGGGCACCCGGCCGGTGTTGTACTGGAAGTGGCCGTAGGCGAGCGGGTCCAGGTAGGAGTTGTGATTGACGGCGGTGATGAATCCGCCGTCGGCCGGAATGTGTTCCGCCCCCCGCCAGTCGCGCTTGAACAGAACCACCAGCGGCGGCTTGGTGATGACCGCCGCCAGGCGGTACCAGAAGCCGATTCTGCGGCGGGGCACTCGGACACCTTCCTTAGGCATGTGGGCTGGCCGGCCGGGCCGCGGACGGTCGCGTCCCGCCCCGGACCCCTGCACTGTCGAGAACACCGTACGCCTCACGTTCGGTAGCGGTCCCCCGGGTTGTCGTACCGGCAGGCGACAATAGGTCCTCATGCGCACGGAGAGGGAGACCGCCACGAACACCGATCCGGCCGGGGGCTGGTCCCTGGTCGTCCCCCTGAAGCCGCTCGCGCGGGCCAAGAGCCGCCTGGGACGGGCGGCGGGCGAGGACGCGCGGCCCCGGCTGGCGCTGGCGTTCGCCCAGGACACGGTGGCGGCGGCGCTGGACTGCGCCCGGGTGCGGGATGTGGTGGTCGTCACGGACGACCCGGTGGCCGCGGCGGCTCTCGCGGAGCTCGGAGCCCGGATCGTGCCGGACGCTCCGGGGGCCGGGCTCAACGCGGCGCTGGCGCACGGGGCGCGCTCCGCGCGGGCGCTGCGGGCGGCCGCACCGGTGGCGGCGCTCAACGCGGATCTGCCCGCGCTGCGCACCGGCGAATTGGCGCGCGTGCTCGAATTCGCCTCCGCTTTTCCCAGCGCTTTTCTCCGGGACGCGGCCGGAATCGGTACGACATTTCTGTCCGCTGCCGCCGGTGCGGAATTCCGTCCGGCTTTCGGTGGGCCGTCCGGGTCCCGGCACCTGGCGTCGGGGGCGGTCGAAATACCGCTGTCGGGCGTCGACTCGGTGCGCCGGGACGTGGACACGGGCGAGGACCTGCGGGCCGCCCTGGCCCTGGGGGTGGGTCCGCGCACGGCGCGGATCGCGGCCGCCGCCGCCTGCGCGGGCGACCGATAGGCTGCCGCCCATGCAGGCGACCTCGTACACGTACGACCCCGTGACCCGGTGCGGCAGTGTGCTGCTGGACGACGGCACGCCGGTGGAGTTCGACGCCGCGGCCTTCGACGCGGGCGGTCTGCTGCTCCTGCGGCCGGGGCAGCGGGTGCGGATCGAGGGTACGGGCGAGGGCGCGGCCCTGCGGATCTCGCTGGTGACGCTGCAGACGTTCTGATCCGGCGACCGGCCCCGCCGGGGCGCCCGTCCGACGGGCGCCGGCGCCGAGGTCGCGGTCTGCCGGTGGTGGTGCCGGCGAACTGATGGGGCGACCGGCCCGAACCGGGTGCGCCGCCGCTGGGCCGAACGGGCCCGGACAGCCCGCGGGCCGGGCTCCCCCGGAGGGGAGCCCGGCCCGGCGCGTCGTGAGGAGCGGGCGGGTGCCCGGTTCTCACTTCTTGCGTGCGGTGGCCTTCTTGGCCGTGGTCTTGCGCGCGGTGGTCTTCTTCGCGGGCGCCTTCTTCGCCGTGGCCTTCTTGGCGGGCGCGGTCTTGCCGGCGACGGCCTTCGTGGCGGTCTTCTTGGCCGGGGTCGCCTTCTTCGCGGCCGCGGACGTCTTCTTCGCCGTCGCGGTCGTCTTCTTGGCGGTGGCCTTCTTGGCGGCCGCGGTCTTCGCCGGGGTCGCCTTCTTGGCGGTGGTCTTCTTCGCCGTGGCCTTCTTGGCGGCCGACTTCTTGGCGGCGGCGGCCTTCACCGTCGTACGGGCGGCGGAAGACCCGCCCGAGAGGCTGCCCTTGGGGGCCTTCTTGACGGCCACGTCGTTCTTGGGGAGCTTCTTCGAGCCGCTCACCAGGTCCTTGAAGCCCTGACCCGCGCGGAAGCGGGGCACCGAGGTCTTCTTGACCCGGACGCGCTCACCCGTCTGCGGGTTGCGGGCGTACCGGGCCGGGCGGTCGACCTTCTCGAACGAGCCGAAGCCGGTGACCGAGACACGGTCCCCGGCGACCACGGCACGCACGATCGCGTCGAGCACCGCGTCGACCGCGTCCGCGGCCTGCTGACGGCCGCCGACCTTGTCGGCAATCGCTTCTACGAGCTGCGCCTTGTTCACGTCTTCCCCTTCGGAGACATTGCCAGAACGAAAGTGTTCAAGCTTTTTCGCACGTTAGGCAGATATATACCGCAAATCAAACACGAAACGGGCTAATCACCCTAGTGCCGCAACGAAGTCGACCGATGCGCAGTTCCACGTGTCAGTCACCTTCGGGGAATCGGCCCTCATCGAGGTCCTTCATCAACCGGTCCAGACGCCTTGCCGCGTCCGGGAGATCGTGCTTCGCCGCGGCCGTGACGACCAGCAGCTTCCGGTTCAGCGCCATCCGTACGCTCTCCGGGACTTGCAGTGCACGCACCTTCGCGTGCGCTTCTTTCAGTTGGTCGGCGACTTTGCCGTAGAGCTTGAGTTGGCTGTCGCGTTCCATGCACCGATTGTGCCATCTGGGGCGAGTTGTCGCCCGACGGGGTCTCAACAAGCGACTGCGCCCCCTGCCGGGAGGCAGGGGGCGCAGTCCTGGAAACGTGCTGCTCAGGCCGTAATGGTACGCGGCTTGAAGGCCGACCGAGCCGCCTCGTACGCGGCGATGTCCGCTTCGTTCTGGAGGGTGAGGCTGATGTCGTCGAGCCCGTTGAGCAGCCGCCAGCGGGCGTTCTCGTCCAGCTCGAAGTCGGCGGTGACGCCCTCGGCGCGGACCTGGCGCGCCTCCAGGTCGACGGTCACCTCGGCGGTCGGGTCGGCCTCCGTCAGCTCCCACAGGGCGTCGACGACCGGCTGCTCCAGGACCACGGTGAGCAGGCCGTTCTTGAGCGAGTTGCCGCGGAAGATGTCGGCGAACCGGGAGGAGATCACGGCCTTGAAGCCGAAGTTCTGCAGGGCCCAGACCGCGTGTTCGCGGGAGGAGCCCGTACCGAAGTCGGGACCGGCGACCAGGACCGAGGCGCCCTGGCGCTCGGGGCGGTTGAGGACGAAGTTCTCGTCCTTGCGCCAGGCTTCGAAGAGGCCGTCCTCGAACCCGTCGCGGGTGACCTTCTTCAGCCAGTGGGCGGGGATGATCTGGTCGGTGTCGACGTTGCTGCGGCGCAGCGGAACGGCCCGGCCGGTGTGGGTGGTGAACGCTTCCATGGCTATCGCACTCCGGCGGGGGTACGGGTGTCGGACAGGTCGGCGGGCGAGGCCAGACGGCCCAGCACCGCGGTGGCCGCGGCGACCTGGGGCGAGACCAGGTGGGTGCGGCCGCCCTTGCCCTGCCGCCCCTCGAAGTTGCGGTTCGAGGTGGAGGCGGAGCGCTCGCCGGGGGCCAGTTGGTCGGGGTTCATCCCGAGGCACATCGAGCAGCCCGCGTGCCGCCATTCGGCGCCGGCCTCGGTGAAGACCTTGTCCAGGCCCTCGGCGACGGCCTGGAGGGCGACCCGGACGGAGCCGGGGACGACCAGCATCCGTACGCCGTCGGCGACTTTGCGGCCGTCCAGCACGGAGGCGGCGTTGCGCAGGTCCTCGATGCGGCCGTTGGTGCACGAACCTACGAAGACGGTGTCCACGTTGATCTCGCGCAGCGGCTGGCCGGCGGTCAACCCCATGTACTCCAGGGCCTTTTCGGCGGCGTGGCGCTCCGAGGCGTCCTCGTACGAGGCGGGATCGGGGACGCTGGCCGACAGGGGGGCGCCCTGGCCGGGGTTGGTGCCCCAGGTGACGAACGGGGCGAGTTCGGCGGCGTCGATGACGACCTCGGCGTCGAACACGGCGTCGTCGTCGGAGCGCAGGGTCTTCCAGTACGCGACGGCGGCGTCCCAGTCCTCGCCCTCGGGGGCGTGGTCGCGGCCCCGGAGGTAGTCGAAGGTGGTGGCGTCCGGGGCGATCATGCCGGCGCGGGCGCCGGCCTCGATCGACATGTTGCAGATGGTCATCCGGGCCTCCATCGAGAGCTTCTCGATGGCGGGGCCGCGGTATTCGAGGATGTAGCCCTGGCCTCCGCCGGTGCCGATCCGGGCGATGATCGCCAGGATCAGGTCCTTCGCGGTGACCTCGTCGGGCAGTTCGCCCTCGACGGTGATGGCCATGGTCTTCGGGCGGGCCAGCGGCAGCGTCTGGGTGGCCAGGACGTGCTCCACCTGGCTGGTGCCGATGCCGAACGCCAGCGCGCCGAACGCGCCGTGGGTGGAGGTGTGGGAGTCGCCGCAGACCACGGTGGTGCCGGGCTGGGTCAGGCCCAGCTGCGGGCCGACCACGTGCACGACGCCCTGCTCGACGTCGCCCAGCGGGTGCAGCCGGACGCCGAAGTCCGCGCAGTTCTTGCGCAGGGTCTCCAGCTGGGCGCGCGAGACCGGGTCGGCGATCGGCTTGTCGATGTCGAGGGTCGGGGTGTTGTGGTCCTCGGTGGCGATGGTGAGGTCGAGGCGGCGTACCTGCCGTCCGGCCTGGCGCAGTCCGTCGAACGCCTGCGGGCTGGTCACCTCGTGCAGCAGGTGCAGATCGATGAAGAGAAGGTCGGGCTCGCCCTCCGCGCGCCGGACGACGTGGTCGTCCCAGACCTTTTCCGCGAGTGTCCTACCCATCGCTTTCCCTCCGGCCGGCGTCGTCGCCGGCCCAACTAGAGATTCGGTGCGCCTCCGTCCGGACCCCCGTGCGGGGCGGTGGCCGCGGGCCGTTGTGCGGCCGCCGGTACAGGTTCGCAACTTCCTCGGAAAATTGAACTTGCGTTTCACAGAGTGAGACGGGAGTATCGTCGTATGGACAACTCTAGCGGCGTCGGCGTTCTCGACAAGGCGGCTCTGGTATTGAGCGCCCTGGAGTCCGGTCCGGCCACCCTCGCCGGGCTGGTCGCGGCGACCGGGCTCGCACGGCCCACGGCCCATCGACTGGCCGTGGCACTGGAACACCACCGGATGGTGGCGAGGGACATGCAGGGCCGGTTCATCCTCGGCCCCCGGCTGTCGGAGCTGGCGGCGGCGGCGGGCGAGGACCGCCTGCTGGCCACGGCCGGACCGGTGCTCACCCACCTGCGCGACATCACCGGCGAGAGCGCGCAGCTCTACCGCCGGCAGGGCGACATGCGCATCTGCGTGGCGGCGGCGGAACGGCTGTCCGGACTCCGGGACACGGTGCCGGTCGGCTCCACGCTCACGATGAAGGCGGGCTCCTCCGCGCAGATCCTGATGGCCTGGGAGGAGCCGGAGCGCCTGCACCGGGGCCTCCAGGGCGCCCGGTTCACGGCGACGGCGCTCTCCGGCGTACGGCGGCGGGGCTGGGCCCAGTCGATCGGCGAGCGGGAACCGGGCGTCGCCTCGGTCTCCGCCCCGGTGCGCGGGCCGTCGAACCGGGTGGTCGCCGCGGTCTCGGTCTCCGGACCGATCGAGCGGCTGACGCGTCACCCTGGCCGGATGCACGCCCAGGCGGTCATCGACTCGGCGGCCCGACTCAGCGAGGCCCTGCGCCGCAGCGGCTGACCTCCCCGGCGTACGGCACGACGCGCCGCTCCCGTACGGGCGGGCGCGCCGCCCCTTCCCCTCTCGCTACTCCCCCGCCCCTTCCGCAGGCCGCCCCAGTGTCGTGGCGGCCGTCTTCTTCTTCCCGGACGACCGGTGGGCGAGCCGGTCCGCCGCACGGCGGCCGCGCGACGCGATCGGCAGCACGCCGGTGGCCGCGCCCAGGCCGAACGGCGGCATGTCGGCGTAGATGGACTCGTAGCCACCCTCGGGCACGACATAGGTCTCGTGCCACAGCCCCACGTGCTGCCGGGACTTCTTCTCCTTGCGGTTGATGATCGCCCAGGCCCGGCGGTGGAACATGTCGGGAGCGGCCGCGTAGGCGTACAGCTTCTCCTTCGACTCCCAGTACTGGACGACGTAGTACGTGCGGGGCGAACCGGTGAGCAGGACGTGGCCGAGCAGCCCGCGGTCCTTGTACCGCCCCAACTCCCGCAGCATGCGCGGCATCGCGGCGAGAACCGGCAGCCAGTGGTGCACGCCCCGGAAGTGGTTGATGCGCATCCCGATGAGCAGGATGACCACATCGCCCTCGGCCGCCGCCGTCATCCGGCCCGGTACAGGTTTCGCGAACACGTCATAACCCCCGTTTGGTTGGAGAGTTGCGCTATCCAATGGTGGGATAGTGGCACTGTCCAAGACGGGGCGCAAGGGAAGGCACGGCATGCGACTCTCGGAACTCAGTGAGCGGAGCGGCGTCTCGACGGCGACGATCAAGTACTACCTGCGGGAAGGGCTGATCCCGGCCGGGCTGCGGGTCAGCGCCACGCAGGCGGAGTACGACGAGGGGCACCTACGGCGACTGCGGCTGGTGCGGGCGCTGATCCAGGTGGGGCGCCTCCCGGTGGCCACGGCCCGCGAAGTGCTCACGCATGTCGACGACGAGTCGCTGGGCCGCACGATCCGGCTGGGGGCGGCGCTGTGGGCTCTGCCGCACGGCCCCTCGCCCGACGAGGACGCCCCGGAGACCGCCGAGGCACGCGCCCATGTGGCGGCGCTCCTCACGGAGTTGGGGTGGTCGACCGCGCTGGAGCTCGGCGACCTCTCCCCCGTGCACCGGTCCCTGGTCGCGTCGGTCGCCTCGCTGGTGCGGCTCGGATACCCGTGTGACATCGGCTACTTGACGCGTCAGGCGCGGATCATGGAGCAGGCGGCCGTGCACGATCTGGACGAGATGGAGACGTACGGGTCGGAGGCCGAGCAGGTCGAGAAGGCGGTGGCGTCGGCGGTGTTGTACGAACCGCTGCTGATGTCGCTGCGGAGGCTGGCGCAGAGCGAGGAGTCCGCCCGCCGGTACGGCCTGTGAGACGCCGGAGCAGCGGAAAGGCCCTCCACCGGGGTGGAGGGCCTTTCCGTCCTGCTGTGGTACCCCCGACCGGATTCGAACCGGCGCTACTGCCGTGAGAGGGCAGCGTGCTAGGCCGCTACACAACGGGGGCGTGGTTACTGCTGACTTGCGCTGGGCTACCAGGACTCGAACCTAGAATGACGGTACCAGAAACCGTAGTGTTGCCAATTACACCATAGCCCATGGTGAGACAAGTACCCCCGACCGGATTCGAACCGGCGCTACTGCCGTGAGAGGGCAGCGTGCTAGGCCGCTACACAACGGGGGCCCTAGCGATCCTGCATCGAGAACGTGGGTGCGACCCAGATGTTCTCGCGGGAAGGATCTGTACCCCCGACCGGATTCGAACCGGCGCTACTGCCGTGAGAGGGCAGCGTGCTAGGCCGCTACACAACGGGGGCTTGTCCTGCTGGTCTTGCTTGTACTGCGCTGGGCTACCAGGACTCGAACCTAGAATGACGGTACCAGAAACCGTAGTGTTGCCAATTACACCATAGCCCACTGAAATGCAACCCCTGGTGGGGGCTTCACTTCTGTCTGCGCTTCCCGGCCGGATCTTTCGGCCCGCTCGGGCGGCGCAGAAAGAACATTACCCGAAGGTCTCCGGCGCTCCAAAACGGGTATCGCCCGCCAGCAGGCCGGGGAGCTGGTCGAGCCCCGTGATCGTCACGAGATCGGGCCTGCCGCCTCTCCCCAGCCGGTCGAGCCAGATGCCCGTCAGGCCGGCGGCGACGGCCCCGCTCGCATCGATGTCGGGCTCGTTGCCCACGTACGCCACCTCGCGCGGGTCCAGCGCCAGCGCCTCGCACGCCGCGTGGAAGGCTCCGGCCTCCGGCTTGGAGACCCCCAGCTCGACCGCGCAGACCATCACCTCGAAGCGGTCCCGGACGCCGAGCGCGGTCAGCTTGTGGTGCTGGTGGTCGGTGTTCGCGTTGGACAGGATCCCGTGCCGGTAGTCGCGGGACAGCAGGTCGAGCACGGGCAGCACGTCCGGGAAGAGCGCCCAGGCCGCCTCGTAGTGGGCCGCGTGGCGATCGAACCACTCGTCGGCCTCGGCGTCCCGGAGGTCCCGCGAGAGGAACTCCCGCACCCGGTCCCGGCGCTGCCCGGCGAAGTCCGTCTCCCCGGCGGCCAGGCGCTCCCAGTGCCGGACGCTCAGCTCCGTCCAGGCGTCGAGGGCCCCTTCCATCGAGACGTACGTCCCGGGGAAGCCCTCGCGCTCCAGGTGCTGCCGCATCCCGGTGCGGGCGGCGCCCGCGTAGTCGAAGATCGTGTCGTCGATGTCCCAGAGCACTGCGCGGATCGGCATGGGCCTCACGCTAGCCGGGCCGGGGAGCCCCTGGAGGGCGAACGCCGAGAAGGGCCGCAGCCGGTCGGCTGCGGCCCTTCTCAGGGGCGTCCCGTGCGGTTACGCGGCCAGCTTGGCGAGGGCCGCGTCGATGCGGGCCAGGCTCTTGTCGCGGCCCAGGATCTCCAGGGACTCGAAGAGCGGCAGGCCGACGGTGCGGCCCGTGACGGCGACGCGGACCGGGGCCTGGGCCTTGCCGAGCTTGAGGCCGTGGGCCTCGCCGGCGGTGAGGACGGCGTTCTTCAGCGACTCCGGGTCGCTCCAGTCGGCCGCCTCCAGATGGGCGCGGGCCGTGGTCAGCAGGGCCGCCGGCTCGCCCTTCATCGCCTTGGCCCAGGACGCCTCGTCCTCCACCGGCTCGTCGAGGAAGAGGAAGTCGACGTTGTCGGTGATGTCGGAGAGGACCGTGACCCGGGTCTGGGCGTACGGGGCGATGCGGGTCCACTTCTCCGCGTCGAACGCCTCGGGGGCCCAGGGGGCGAAGGGGGCCTTCAGCCAGGGGCCGCACGCCTCGGTGAAGGTCTTCACGTCGAGCATGCGGATGTGCTCGGCGTTGATGTGCTCGCACTTCTTGAGGTCGAAGCGGGCGGGGTTGGCGTTGACGTCCTCGATGTCGAACGCGGCGACCAGCTCGTCCATCGAGAAGATGTCCCGGTCCTCGGCGATCGACCAGCCCAGCAGCGAGAGGTAGTTGAGCAGCCCCTCGGGGAGGAAGCCGCGCTCGCGGTAGAGGTTGAGGGATGCCTGCGGGTCGCGCTTGGAGAGCTTCTTGTTGCCCTCGCCCATGACGTACGGGAGGTGGCCGAAGGCCGGGGTGTCCTTGGCGACGCCCAGCTCGATGAGCGCCCGGTACAGGGCGATCTGGCGCGGGGTGGAGGAGAGCAGGTCCTCGCCGCGCAGGACGTGGGTGATCTCCATCAGCGCGTCGTCGACCGGGTTGACCAGCGTGTAGAGCGGGGCCCCGTTGGCGCGGACGATGCCGTAGTCGGGGACGTTCTCCGGCTGGACGGTGATCTCGCCGCGGACCAGGTCGGTGAAGGTGATGGCCTCGTCGGGCATCCGGAAGCGGATGATCGAGGTGCGGCCCTCGGCCTCGTACGCGGCCTTCCGCTCGGCGGTGAGGTCGCGGCAGTGGCCGTCGTAGCCGGACGGCTTCCCGGCGGCGCGGGCGGCGTCGCGGCGGGTGTCCAGCTCCTCGGTGGTGCAGTAGCAGGGGTAGGCGTACCCGGCGGCGAGGAGCTTCTCGGCGACGTCCTTGTACAGGTCCATCCGCTGCGACTGGCGGTAGGGGGCGTGCGGGCCGCCGATCTCGGGGCCCTCGTCCCAGTCCAGGCCGAGCCAGCGCATCGAGTCGAGCAGCTGCTGGTAGGACTCCTCCGAGTCGCGCGCCGCGTCGGTGTCCTCGATCCGGAAGACCAGGGTGCCCTGGTGGTGCCGGGCGAAGGCCCAGTTGAACAGCGCCGTCCGGACCAGGCCCACGTGGGGGTTGCCGGTCGGGGAGGGACAGAAACGGACGCGTACGGGTGCGTTAGCCACGCTTGATCACCTTGTTGGTGAGAGTGCCGATGCCTTCGATGGTGACGGCGACCTCGTCGCCGACGTGCAGGGGCCCGACCCCTGCGGGGGTGCCGGTGAGGATGACGTCGCCCGGGAGCAGCGTCATCGCCTCCGAGATGTGGACGACCAGGTCCTCGACGGAGCGGATCATGTCGCTCGTACGGCCGAGCTGGCGCTGTTCGCCGTTGACCGTCGCCTGGATGGTGAGGTCGTGGGGGTCCACGTCGGTCTCCACCCAGGGGCCCAGCGGGCAGGCGGTGTCGAAGCCCTTGGCGCGGGCCCACTGCTTCTCGCGCCGCTGCACGTCGCGGGCGGTGACGTCGTTGGCGCAGGTGTAGCCGAGGACGACGTCACGCACGCGCTCGCGGGGCACCTCGCGGCACATGCGGCCGATGACCACGGCCAGCTCGGCCTCGTGGTGCAGCTCTTCGGAGAAGGAGGGGTACTCGATCGCGTCGCCGGAGCCGATCACCGAGGTGGTGGGCTTGAAGAAGGTGATCGGCGCCTCGGGGACCTCGTGGCCGAGTTCGGCCGCGTGCTCCGCGTAGTTGCGGCCCACGGCCACGACCTTGTTGGGGAGCACCGGGGGCAGCAGCCGGACCTTGTTCAGCGGGACCTTGGTGCCCGAGAGCTCGAAGTCGGCGTACGGGATGCCCTTGATGATGTCGAGGACGAGGTCACCGGATTCCACGGTGCCCTGCCCCTCGACGGCGCCGAAGGCGACATTGCCGTCGATGGAGAACCTGGCGATGCGCACGGGATGCTGTCGCCCCTCACTTGCTTGCTGGCTGAAGACTGACGCTCCAGGCTAGCGCTTCGCCCGGCTCGGACGAGGGGTGCCGCCGTGCGCATCGCGGGGTGCCGCGGCGCGCTACGGGGCGGTCGTGACCGGGGCTTCCATGAGGATGGTGCGGCGCGGGTTGGCCGTGACGTTCGGCAGTTCGGCGGCGTGCTCCGGCCGGGGCGGCGTCTGCAGCTCCGCGGCGTCCGTGAGGTGCGCCAGCGTGGTGCGCCGGGGGTTGGCGGTGTTGCGGAACATCGTCGTCGTCTTCATGTGCGGTCAGGACCCTGTCGGTGAGGGCGTCGCTCGTCGCGGCGCCGGCTTGTCGGATGCGCCATCCCTGTAAAGCGCCAGGCTAAACATCCGATTCCCCACCGAAGGGGGGAAGAGTCGACGATCATCATGTGAGTTTGCTCACGAACTATTCGACAATTCACCCAGATCGGACCTCCGACCTTGATCCAGAAAACGGACATTGCATCACTGAATCCACCATTCCGCTCCCGATCATCGCGACTGGGACACCCATGACACCCTGGCGAATGATTCACTCCTGCCCGTTTTGCCCATGATCGAGTTGCACCGCTTGTCACTCGGCCGTCACATCGCGTCACTCGGATCACGGCCCCGCACACGGCCCTTGTTGGAGATCCGCCACTGTGCTGGAATTCCACGCACCGCCGCGGTTTCAGACCGGCGCGCAGGGGCGCAGAGCAGCGCCGAGTAGCGGCGGGAGGGGAAGTACGCCGGTCGTTCACACGACCACCATGGGGCGCGTCCAGCGCTCCACTACGCCGACACCGTTCCCGTCCGCACACGCGGGCGGAACGCCTGGTCCAGAGGTTGCGACGCTAGTGCAGGGACGTTTCAAGAGGGATGGCAGCGCTCCGGCGGAACAGGAGCCGCGCGGCGGGACCGACCGCGGTTCCTCGCCCCAGCACGCCCAGAACCCCGGGCCGGCCGCAGCCGGCGACAACAGCGACCGTGCGCAGCGCCCGGGCTCCCCGACGGCCGAGGCGCCGGAGGCCGGAACGCCGGCGCCGACCCGCGGGCCGTCCGACACCGGCTCGCGCATAGCGCTCCGTAACTGGCGCATCAGCACGCGACTGGTCTCGCTCCTCGCCCTCCCCGTGGTCGCCGCGACCACCCTCGGCGGGCTCCGGATCAACGAGTCCATGACCGACATGCAGCAGCTGGAGCACATGCAGCTGCTGACCAAGATGACCAAGCAGGCGACCTCGCTCGCCCAGGCGCTCCAGGTGGAGCGCGACCAGTCGGCCGGTCCGCTGTCGAACAAGTCCAAGCCCACCGACTACAAGGTCGCCGGGCCCCGGGACAAGACCGACCGCGCCAAGGACGCCTTCCTCAAGGAGACCGACACGATCGGTGACTCCGAGGGCGACGAGTCCCTGGAGAGCATCCACGCGAGCATCTCGTCGATCGCGTCCCAGCTCGGCACCATCCGTACGATCCGCAAGACGGCGTACGAGGAGGGCTCGCCGAGTCTCAACACGATCGACCAGTACAACCAGCTGATCACCTCGCTGCTGAGCCTCTCGCAGGACATGGCGCAGGCGACCAGCAACCCCGACATGATCAAGCGGACCCGGGCCCTGGCGGCGTTCTCCTCCGCCAAGGAGTACGCCTCGGTCCAGCGCGCGATCATCGCCGCGGCGCTGCCCGGCGGTTCGGTCAAGGAGCCGCACCTCAACCCGAACGACCGGCAGTTCGGCTCCAACGCGCTCGCCAAGGAGTCGCGCGCCCTCACCTCGTTCAAGCAGATCTACGCGACGACCGGGGAGAGCGCCGAGGAGCTCATGGCGCCCCTGGACAACGGCAACCCGGAGATCAACGCCGGGAACATGTACGCCAAGCGCATCCTGGACACCACGAACGGGATCGAGGGCAAGCAGGTCCGGTCGTACCTGGACTGGTACGACCAGAGCACCATCAAGATCAAGGCCATGGAGACGATCGAGGCCACCCTCCTCAGCGACATGGAGGCCAAGGCGCGCGAGCTGCGCCAGGCGTCCCAGCGCGAGGCGATCGTCAACGGTGCGGTCATCCTCATCGTGCTCGGCGTCTCGCTCGTCGGCGCCTTCGTGGTGGCCCGCTCCATGATCCGCTCGCTGCGCCGCCTCCAGGACACCGCCACCCGCGTCGCCCAGGACCGGCTGCCCGAGCTCGTCAAGCAGCTCTCCGAGACCGACCCGCAGGACGTCGACACCTCCGTCGAGTCCGTCGGCGTGCACTCCCGGGACGAGATCGGCCAGGTGGCTGCGGCCTTCGACGACGTGCACCGCGAGGCCGTCCGCCTCGCCGCCGAGCAGGCCCTCCTCCGGGGCAACGTCAACGCGATGTTCACCAACCTCTCGCGGCGTTCGCAGGGCCTCATCCAGCGCCAGCTCTCGCTCATCTCCGAGCTGGAGTCGCGCGAGGCCGACCCGGACCAGCTCTCCTCGCTCTTCAAGCTCGACCACCTCGCGACCCGTATGCGCCGTAACGGCGAGAACCTCCTCGTCCTCGCGGGTGAGGAGCCGGGACGCCGGTGGACGCGGCCCGTGCCGCTGGTCGACGTGCTCCGCGCCGCCGCCTCCGAGGTGGAGCAGTACGAGCGCATCGAACTCTCCGCGGTGCCCGCCACCGAGGTCGCCGGCCGGGTCGTCAACGACCTCGTGCACCTCCTCGCCGAGCTGCTGGAGAACGCCACCTCGTTCTCCTCGCCGCAGACGAAGGTCAAGGTCACCGGTCACGCGCTGCCCGACGGCCGTGTCCTCGTCGAGATCCACGACACCGGCATCGGCCTCTCCCCCGAGGACCTCGCCGCGATCAACGAGCGGCTCGCGCAGCCGCCGACGGTGGACGTCTCCGTCTCCCGCCGCATGGGCCTCTTCGTGGTCGGCCGGCTCTCGCTGCGTCACGGCATCCGCATCCAGCTGCGCCCCTCCGACTCCGGTGGCACGACCGCGCTGGTCATGCTGCCCGTCGACGTCGCCCACGGCGGCAAGCAGCCCCCGTCCAAGCAGGGCCCCGGCCAGCAGCCCGGCGGCGCTCCGGGCGGCCTCCTCGCCGGCAACGGGAACGGCGCGGGCAACGGCCAGCGCGCGGGCCTGGGCGGCGGACCGGGCGGCCCCGGCGCCAAGAGCCTCGGCGGCGGACCCGGCGCCCAGCGCGGCCAGGTCGGCGCCGGTTCCGGCCCCCGGGCGGCGCTGCCGTCCCGGGACGGCGGAGCGGGCCGGCCGCAGGGCGGGCAGCCCGACAACGGCCCCGGCCAGGACTTCCCGGGCCCGGCTCCCCAGCGCCAGGGCGGCGGCGGTCTCGCCGGCGCCTTCGGCAACGGCGCGCGCCTCGGCGCCCGCGGTGGCCAGGGCGGCCAGAACGACGGGGCCGGCCAGACGAACCTGTTCGGCCACGGCGCTCCGGCCTCCCCCGGGCAGAACGGTCGCAACGCTCCGTTCGCACCGCAGAACCAGCAGGGCCCGTCCGGCTGGCAGAACCAGCAGCAGGGTCCCTCGAACCAGCAGGGTCCCGGGGCACAGCAGCCCCACGGCGGCCCCGCGCAGGGCGGTTTCCAGCAGCCCGGCGGCCCCGGCCGTCAGCTCCCGCCGCCCGGCGGCCCGCGCGCCGAACTGCCCGGGGGCACCCCCCAGCCGCAGCGGCCCGCGACCCCGAGCTGGGGCGGCGAGACCCCGCGCGGTCACGAGGAGCACGAGGCGACCGGGCAGTTCGCCCGCCCGGCCGGCCTCGGCCAGAACCCGCTCGACGCCCCGCGGAACCAGCGGCCGGCCGACGACTGGCCGACCGGCG
The DNA here is from genome assembly GCF_000717645.1 of Streptomyces californicus. Lineage (GTDB taxonomy): Bacteria > Actinomycetota > Actinomycetes > Streptomycetales > Streptomycetaceae > Streptomyces > Streptomyces californicus. The sequence continues at coordinate 134,336 of NZ_JNZZ01000017.1, read as the reverse complement.
ACCAGCAGGGTCCCGCCGCGACGGCCGAGTTCGCCCGGCCCGACTTCTCCGCGCCGCAGGCACCGCAGAACGCCTCGTTCCCGCAGGGCCCCGCGCAGGGCCAGGACCCGGCGAGCACCGCGCAGTTCGCCCGCCCGGACTTCGGCGCTCCCCAGCAGCCGGACCCGTACCAGCAGGGCCAGCAGGGTCACGACGCGTACGACCAGGGCCGGCAGCTGCCCGCGCCGCGCCCGCGCGGCCCGGAGGGCGGCAACGACTTCGGTGCGCCGCGTCCGCCCGCCTCCCCGGCGGGCGAGGCCCCGTTCCGGCCCGCGCTGCCGCAGCAGTCCCAGCAGCAGCCGGACCCGCTGCCGTCGGCCGGGCCCGGGGACGGTCGTACGCCGCTGTACGACACCCTGGAGACCAACTGGTTCCATGGTCCCGGGCAGGGCGGTCAGCAGCAGCCCGCCGCACCGCAGACGCCGGAGCCGGTGGCTCCGGAGGCGCCCGGTACGCCGGTCCCGCCGCTGCCGCAGCGCGGCGAGAACGACCCCTCGGTCACCAGTTCCTGGCGGGCCTCGCCCAACGACGAACTCGTACGCCAGGCCGAACGGGTCAAGAAGCCTGCTGCCGGCGGGGTCACCACTTCCGGGCTGCCCCGCCGCGTTCCCCGCGCCAATTTGGTCCCGGGGACCGCTCAGCAGCAGAATCACCAGTCCGGACCCCAGGTGTCGCGTGCGCCCGATGACGTACGCGGTCGTCTGACCAATCTCCGCCGGGGCATCCAGCAGGGTCGGCAGGCCAACAACAACGGCTCGCAGACCGGCAGTTTCCAACTCGGCCCCACTCACCAGCAGGAGCGTTAGTTGAGCCCCATGAGTCAGGCCGCGCAGAATCTGAACTGGCTGATCACCAACTTCGTGGACAACACCCCAGGGGTGTCCCACACGGTCGTGGTCTCCGCGGATGGCCTGCTGCTGGCGATGTCCGAAGGTTTCCCGCGCGACCGCGCCGACCAGCTCGCCGCCGTGGCGTCGGGCCTCACCTCGCTGACCGCGGGTGCGTCCCGCATCTTCGAGGGCGGCGCCGTCAGTCAGACGGTTGTGGAGATGGAGCGGGGATTCCTCTTCCTCATGTCCATCTCCGACGGTTCGTCACTGGCCGTTCTCGCCCACCCGGACGCCGACATCGGTCTGGTCGGATACGAGATGGCCCTCCTGGTCGACCGTGCGGGAACCGTGCTCACGCCCGATCTGCGCGCCGAGCTCCAAGGCAGTCTGCTCCACTAGACGGCCTCGCAGCGGATTCCCGACACGATCCCCCCAGGTAATGCCCACAACCCTCACCCGACAGGCCGCTTTAGTCCCGTCACCGGCCCTTGCAGACGGCAAGCCGAGAACCTGCTGTCACGCCCGGAGGATTCATGACCCCGCCACCCGCCTCACCCGATCCGTACGGCGCTCTGCACCACGCGTCGTACGACGGTGAAGGCGACCAGCCGCTGGTTCGCCCCTACGCCATGACCGGCGGCCGGACCCGGCCGCGTTACCAGCTCGCGATAGAGGCACTGGTCAGCACGACGGCAGACCCCGCCCACCTGGGGACCCTGCTCCCCGAGCACCAGCGGATCTGCCACCTCTGCCGCGAGGTCAAGTCGGTGGCCGAGGTCTCGGCGCTGCTGTCGATGCCGCTCGGCGTCGCGCGGATCCTGGTGGCGGACCTGGCGGAAGCCGGCATGGTGGCCATCCACCAGCCGGGCAACGGAGAGGCCGGCGGCGCGCCGGATGTGACACTGCTCGAAAGGGTGCTCAGTGGACTTCGCAAGCTCTAACGGCGGCTCGGGCCGCGCCACCACCTCGGCGAAGATCGTGGTGGCGGGCGGCTTCGGCGTGGGCAAGACCACGTTCGTCGGGGCCGTGTCGGAGATCAACCCGCTGCGCACCGAAGCCGTGATGACGTCCGCCTCGGCGGGCATCGACGACCTGACCCACACCGGGGACAAGACCACCACGACGGTGGCCATGGACTTCGGCCGCATCACGCTCGACCAGGACCTGATCCTGTACCTCTTCGGTACGCCGGGCCAGGACCGCTTCTGGTTCATGTGGGACGACCTGGTCCGCGGCGCCATCGGCGCCGTCGTCCTGGTCGACACCCGCCGTCTCGCCGACTGCTTCCCCGCCGTCGACTACTTCGAGAACAGCGGACTCCCCTTCGTCATCGCCCTCAACGGCTTCGACGGACACCAGCCCTACACCCCCGACGAGGTGCGCGAAGCGCTCCAGATCGGACCGGACACCCCGATCCTGACGACGGACGCCCGCCACCGCGCGGACGCCAAGAGCGCGCTGATCACGCTGGTCGAGCACGCCCTGATGGCACGCCTGCGCTGAGAGGTGTTCTCGGTTCGGTTCGGGGCGGACCCTGAGGGTGCGCCCCGAACCGGCCCGACCACACCGGCCTGCGGGCCGAGGGTACCGGCCGTACGCGGAAGGGCCCCGCACTCCTCGTGAGTGCGGGGCCCTTCTCCGTACGGGGCGGGGAGTCTCAGCCCTGCCAGCTGTGCGGGGCGCGGAAGCCCGGGGTGCGCTCCAGGCGGCGCCAGCCGGCGGTGTCGCGGCCCCGGCGGGCGGGGGCGGCGGGCTGGGCGGCGGCGCGGGCCATCAGGACGGCGGTGATGGCCGCCAGCTCCTCGGGCGCCGCGTGGCCCTTCTCGACGCGCAGGACGGACTCGGCGGGGGTGACGCTCATGGTGGGGTTTCTCCGTCTTCTCGGCAGGCTGTCGTGGACCGTGCGGCGGATCGCGCCGCCCGGGTGCGACTACTGCGGGGGGTTGCCGTGCTTGCGGGACGGCAGGTCGGCGTGCTTGGTGCGGAGCATGGCGAGCGAGGCGATGAGCACCTCGCGGGTCTCGGCGGGGTCGATGACGTCGTCGACGAGACCGCGCTCGGCCGCATAGTAGGGGTGCATCAGCTCGGCCTTGTACTCCTTGACCATGCGGGTGCGCATGGCCTCGGGGTCCTCGGCGTCGGCGATCTGGCGGCGGAAGATGACGTTGGCCGCGCCCTCCGCGCCCATCACGGCGATCTCGTTGGTGGGCCAGGCGTAGGTGAGGTCGGCCCCGATGGACTGGCTGTCCATGACGATGTACGCGCCTCCGTAGGCCTTCCGCAGGATCAGCGAGATCCGCGGCACGGTGGCGTTGCAGTAGGCGTACAGGAGCTTGGCGCCGTGGCGGATGATCCCACCGTGCTCCTGGTCGACGCCCGGGAGGAAGCCGGGGACGTCCAGAAGGGTGATGATCGGGATGTTGAAGGCGTCGCACATCTGGACGAAGCGCGCGGCCTTCTCGGACGCCTCGATGTCGAGGACCCCGGCCAGCGCCTGCGGCTGGTTGGCGACGATGCCGACGACCTGGCCGTCGAGGCGGGCCAGCGCGCAGATGATGTTGCGGGCCCAGCGCTCGTGGATCTCCAGGTAGTCGCCGTCGTCGACGAGCTCCTCGATCACCTTGTGCATGTCGTACGGGCGGTTGCCGTCGGCCGGGACCAGGTCCAGCAGGACGTCGCCGCGCCGGTCGGCGGGGTCGTCGCTCTCCACCGTCGGCGGGTTCTCGCGGTTGTTGGAGGGCAGCATCCCGATGAGGTAGCGGACCTCCGCGATGCAGGTCTCCTCGTCGTCGTACGCGAAGTGCGCGACGCCGGAGGTCTCGGCGTGCACGTCCGCGCCGCCGAGGCCGTTCTGGGTGATCTCCTCGCCGGTGACCGCCTTGACGACGTCCGGGCCGGTGATGAACATCTGCGAGGTCTCGCGGACCATGAAGACGAAGTCGGTGAGGGCGGGGCTGTAGGCCGCGCCGCCCGCGCACGGGCCGAGCATCACGCTGATCTGCGGAATGACGCCCGAGGCGCGCGTGTTGCGCTGGAAGATGCCGCCGTATCCGGCGAGCGCCGAGACGCCCTCCTGGATACGGGCGCCGGCGCCGTCGTTCAGGGAGACCAGCGGGGCGCCGGCCGAGATGGCCATGTCCATGATCTTGTGGATCTTCGTGGCGTGGGCCTCGCCCAGCGCGCCGCCGAAGATCCGGAAGTCGTGCGCGTAGACGAAGACCGTGCGGCCCTCGACCGTGCCCCAGCCGGTGATGACGCCGTCGGTGTAGGGCTTCTTCGCCTCCAGGCCGAAGCCGGTCGCCCGGTGCCGACGCAGCTGCTCGACCTCCTTGAACGAACCCGCGTCCAGCAGCAGCTCGATCCGCTCCCGTGCGGTCAGCTTGCCCTTGGCGTGCTGCGCCTCGGTCGCCCGCTCGCTCGGTCCGCGCCGCGCCTGCTCGCGCAGGGCCAGCAGTTCGGCCACCCGGCCACGGGCGTCGGTCGGCTCGCCCTGGGTTTCGTCCACAACGGTCATGTATCGACCCTACGAACCCCGACCCGGAAACCGCGCCGTCGGTTCCGTACAGTCTCCTGCCCGGATTCGTGGTGGGAGTCAACAGAACCGCGACGCCATGCAGGCGATCCACCAGCGAAACGCTGCCTCTGGTTGTGGAGACCCCACAAACGAGCGGATGTGCGGTGGGCCACACGACACTGAGGGGGCCCGAAGGCCCCCTCAGTATGGCCCAGCACTGTTCAGCCGGGCTCCACCGCGCTGCGGAATCCGTTCCGCGGAGGTTCAACTACCGCAGTGGAAGCGGGCGTTGCCCCAGTCGGCGTGGTCGTTCCCATTGCCGTCGCCGCCGTCCTGGACGATCAGCTCGACGTACTTCGCTCCGGTGACGTCGGCGGTGAGCTTCCAGGCGGGGTCGGCCGCCCCGAGCACGGGGGACGCGACCTTCTCCGTACCGTCGGCGGTGACCGCGAACCGGACGCTGCCCCGGCTGGTCTGGACGTCGTCCACGCCGACCTCGGCGGTGAAGGAGGTGCACTTCCCGCCCAGGTAGTAGCGGATCTTCGCCGGGGCGTGGGTGCCCAGGCCCTTGTCGTAGGCGGTGCCGCCGATCTTCAGCGGGCCGCCGTCGCCGGAGCCGGCCTCCCCGTTGGACCGGTCGCGCTCGACCGGGCCCCAGCCGTTCTGCGACGCGGTCCAGTCCAGGTCACTGGCCCAGCTGTCCTGGGTGGGCGGCGGCGGGAGCGTGCGGACCGAGGCGCTCGCGCCGAGCGTGCGCCCGGCTCCTCCGACGGTGTACGCGGCCTTCGCCTCCAGCGCGTAGGTGCCGTACGGGGCGTCCACCGGCGGAGTGACCCGCCAGCTTCCGGTGACCTTCGCGCCCGGGGCGACCGAGTCGAAGGCGACCGGGCCGGCCGGCTCGGCCTGCCAGCCCTCGGGCACGGTCAGCGCGAGCTTCACGCCGGTGGCGGGGCCCGCCTCGTCGTTGCCGAAGGTCGCCTTCACGGTGTTCGGCGCGCCCGGCTCCAGGGTCTCGGCCCCGGCGCTCACACCGAGCGTGCCGCAGACGGCCTCCTCCCCGGCGGGGGCGGGCCCGAGGTCGGTGACGGTGAAGCCGTCGAGCACGAAGTCCGCGCCGTCGGGTGCGCCGGAGAGCTTGCGCAGCCCGGTCCAGGTGTCGCCGCAGCCCGCCGTGACGGTCCGGCTGAACTGCCCGGTGGTGCGCTGCTGCCCGATCGGGGTGGCCCGGGTCTCGGTGGAGACGGCCTTGCCGCCGGCGACCCGGTCGTAGCCCTCGACCCAGCTGTAGGCGCCCGCGTGGCTGGACTGGTAGTCGAACGCGACCTGGTACCGGTGGCCGTCCTTCATCGGGACGGTCCAGGGGGCGGTGCGGTAGACAAGCCCGGTGTTCTCCTCGTGGGACTTCAGGGACTCCTTGCCCCCGAGCACGTCGTCGATCAGCTTCCTGTTCCAGCCGGCCTGGGTGTACGGGGCGTGGAGCTGGGAGATGCTGGTGCGGGGGTCGGTGGAGCCGCCCGCGTCGCCCTTGAGGAAGGGGCCCCAGCCCTGGTCGACGGCTTCGAAGTCCTCGTACGCCACGGTGCCGGCCCGGGTGGCGGGGGCGTTCTCGACGATCCGTACGTCATCGACGCGGACCTTCGCCGCGGAGCCCGCCGCCGCCTCGACGCGCAGGGTGGTGCGGCCGTTCGCGGGGGCGGTGAAGTTCACCTTGGCGCGCTGGAAGTGGGTGCCGTGCCAGTCGGAGGCGGCGACGTAGTCCTTCGCCGTGGAGCGTTCGACGGCGACCGACTTCCCGCCGATGCCGAGGGTGGTGCGGCGGCTCGCGCCGGGCTCGACCTCGATCAGGGCGGAGGCGGTGTACCGCTTGCCGGGCCTGAGGCCGGTGACGGTCTGGGAGATCGCGGCCGTGGCCGTGCCCGAGAGTTCCGCGCTGTTGCGGCCCTGGTCGTCGGTGTCGCGGACGACCGTGCCGGTCTTCGTCCATCCCTTGAGGCCGCGGTCGTTGAAGCCGGGGTCCTCGACGCCGGTGCCGTGGCCCCAGTCGGCCCGGGTCTCCTTGGCCGCGCGGTCGGCGTACAGGACGTACGCCTGCCCGGCCTCGGCGGTCAGCGTGATCTTCCCGTTCGCGGGGCGGACGGTGGCGACCTTCTCGCGGCCGTTGTCGCTCAGCCTGTAGAGGGTGTACGCGCCCTTGCCGGGCACCTCCCACGTGCTGGTGCCGCCGGTCTCGCTGTAGTGGTAGAGCTTCTTCCCGCCGTCCCACGGGAGCAGGTAGTCGGTGCCGCTGAGCACCTTGCGGCCGTGGTCGTAGAAAGTCCGTTCGCCGTTCTCGACCGTGCCGCGCACCCCGCCGGTGAAGGTGATGTCGTTGCCGTCCCAGCGGGTGATCCGCTGCTGCTGGAGGTACTTGGCGGGGAGGTTCTTCTGCCAGATGTTGGCGGTGAAGGCGTTCCAGTCGGTCTCGCCGGTCCAGCCCTCGAAGTCCTCCAGGGCGCTCTGGCCGAGGACCGGGTGGTTGTTCCAGACGTCCTTCTCGCCGTTGCGGATGAACCGGATGATCTGCGAGTTCAGGCCCTTGTTGGTGGCTCCGCCGTAGTTGAGGTCGTTGGCCCAGTGCGACCAGAGCGAGGCGCGCTCGAACTTGTCGGCCCACTCGGTGCCGACGGTCCAGCCCTGCTTCTGCACGGCCTGGATGGTCTTGTCGGCGATCCAGCCGTGGCTGTAGTAGACGTCGATGTAGAGGAAGTCGAGGTTCTTGTCGGTCTCGTCGCGCAGTTGCTGGAAGCGCTTGGCCAGATCGCCGCTGTTGATGTCGCGGCGCTGGTCGATGTAGTAGCTCTGGTTGAGCCAGTTCCAGCCGGGCTTGGTCTTGTCGACGAGCTTCTCGGAGAAGGCGTTGGCCTCCGGGTAGGACTCGGTGGCGTTGACGTGGACGCCGAAGTCCGCGCCCCACTTCTTGCCCTGCTTGAGCAGGGTGTTGAGGTCCTTCAGTCCGCCCGCCCGCTTGTTGTAGTTGCCGCCGTAGTCCGGGTGGGCGGAGTCGTGACCCTCGGAGCCGTACCCCTTGAGGACGGCGAGCTGGCCGAGGCCGTCGGTTGCCTGCGAGATCCGCTTGACGTCGTCCAGCGTGCGCAGGAAGGGGTGGGTGGCCTGGCTGGCGAAGTTGAACGGGATGTGGGTGACGACCCGGTCGGGGGTGTCCTCGCTGCCGGGGGCGGTGACGCCGATCGAGCGGAAGGCTACGGCCCCGTCCTGCCAGTCGACGGCCTTGTCGCCGTTGGCGTCGGGGGTGACGACGACCTTGGCCCACGGCAGGTTCTCGCCGCTCTCGGGCTTCGGCGCGCCCTCGCCCCGGTAGGTCCACTGGCCGGACCAGACGCCGACGCGGACGCCGCCGCCGTCCTCGGTCCGCGCCTGGTGCCAGAAGCGGGCGTCGTCGCCGCCGGTGGCCCCGGAGGGCTTGTCGTACGAGGAGTTGGACTCGATGGCGGCGGCCAGCGAACCGGTGTTGAGGATCGCGTAACTGGCCCCGACGGGCGCGGAGTCGGGCTTGGTCTCGGGGGTGACCTTCGCGAACCGGTCGGCGGTCCGGGTGGAGTCCGGGTCGAGCGTGGTGAACGCGGTGGCGGCCCCGCGCTCGGCGGAGCCGACGGAGATCAGGTCGTGGCCGGGGATGTCGATGGTGCCGACCCGGAACGCGTCGGTGTCCCGCACGGCGGTCACCTTGAAGGTGGTGGTCCGGCCGGAGACCGTCAGCGAGGCGTCGAGCTCGACGCCCGGCAGGGAGTCGAAGACGAGGGTGTAGCGGGCGGTGGAGCGGCTGAACTTCGGCTTGCCCTTGAGCTTCACCGGGCGGGCCGTCCCGTTGAGGGTGACCTCGGTGACCGGGCGGACGCTGCCGAGCAGCTGCTCGCCGCTCGCCTGGTCGGTGTACGACAGGACGCGCGGGAAGTCGTCGGCGACGGCGACGGAGAGCCGGTCGGAGCCGATGACGGCCGATGCGGCGGCCTTCGCCGTCCCGGCCGGGGCGGGGGGCGACGGGTCGGCGGCTGCGGCGGGGAGGGCTGTCCCCACGAGCGCCAGGACGGCTGCGGAGGCCGCGGCGACCAGGCCGGGGCGAGGGAATCTTGACGACATGGCCCCTTGAGTAGTCGCCGTGTCCGGACACCGTCAACGAACATCGGCGCCGGGGGCCGCCTCCGTCCAACAACCCCGGTGCGTTAGTCCAAGTCGGCCGGGTGCGGGTGGCGAGGGGGCCACCGGGGGTGGCGGGGAAGCCGCCGGGGGCGTCACGTTCACCTCTTGGCGGGCGGAGCGGCGGTGCGGTCACGGCTCGCACCCGCTCGGTTCCGGCAAGTACCGCTTCGAGGCGTCGAGTTGTGAAGACTCGGAGGTTGTGAGAGCGCTCTCAGTTCTATCTATTGACGCTTCTGCGGGGCCTGGCGAGAGTGGTGCGCACCGCAGGCACCCCCACGGTCCCTTACCTCCCCCACCACCGCCTGCGGCCCCCCACCACCTCGGGAGTTCTTTCGTGATTTCACGCCGAATGTTCCTGACCGGCGCCGCCGCATCGGCCGCGGCGCTCACGTACCCCGCCTGGGGCACCGCGCTGAGCCCGCGCGCGTCGGCGGCCCCCGCGACCTGCGAACTGGCGCTGGAGAACAAGTCGCTGCCGGGCACGGTGCACGCGTACGTGACCGGCCACGAGCTGGGCACCGACCGCTGGGTGCTGCTCAAGCCGGACGGCGGCGTCTATCGCCCCGACTCCCCCGGCGCTCCGCAGACCCCGCTGCCCGTGGACTGCGCGATCCCGCTGAAGGCGGCGGGCGCGGGGCCGGTCGTGCTGACCCTGCCGCAGATGTACGGGGCGCGGGTCTACTTCGTCCGCGACGACAAGCTCGACTTCTTCCTCAACCCGGGCCCGTCCCTGGTGGAGCCCGCCTTCGCGACGCCGACGGACCCGAACTACGGGCGGACCTGGGCGTTCGCCGAGTTCACCTTCAACACCGAGCAGCTGTACTCCAACATCAGCTACGTGGACCTGATCACCGCGCTCCCGATCGGCATCACGCTGGAGGGGGACGCCACCCACGTCGTGGCCCCGCACCCCGAGGGCGCGGTGGAGAAGATCGCGGAGGACCTGACCGCCCAGGCGGCGGCCGACGGGCAGCCGTGGGACAAGCTGATCACCCGGGGCGACGACGGCAGGGTGCTGCGGGTCGTCTCGCCGCAGAACATCATGGCCCCGTACTTCGACCGGCCGGACGAGATGCCGTTCCGGGGCCTGTTCGAGGCGCAGATCGACGAGGTCTGGGAGAAGTACCGCTCCGAGGACCTGCGGATCGACCTCCAGGGCGGCCGGGGCACCCTGGCCGGCCGGGTCAGCGGGGACACGCTGACCTTCGAGGGCGGCCACACCTTCACCAAGCCGGTGACGAAGGACGTCTTCACCTGCAACCACGGACCGTTCACCAACGACCCGGCGGACTCCGACGACAAGAAGGCGATCCTGGCCCGGCTGGCGGCGGGCTTCAACCGCTCGATCATGCTGAGCCACCCCAGCCAGCCGAACGGCACGTCCACGTCGGACTACTACAGGAGCGCGGTCACCAACCACTGGTCCCGGGTGGTCCACGCGAACAGCCCGATCGGCTACGCGTTCCCGTACGACGACGTCCGCCCGGACGGCGAGCCGGACGTCTCGGGCGCGGCGCACGATGGGAACCCGCGCCGCTTCACGGTGAGCGTGGGGTCGTGACGCCCGTCCGGTAGGCGCCTGCGCCCTTCAGCAGGCCCGCGTACGCCTTCCGGCAGGCGCGTGTGTGCCATCACCGGCAGGCACGCGCATGCCCGCCGGCAGGCCCGTGTACGCCTTCCGGCAGGCGCATGCGCACCCGCCGGCAGGCCCGTGTGTGCCCCCGCCCCGGCCGGCGGGGGCACACGCGCGTCCCGAGGGGGGCCACACGAGCACTCGGCCCGCCGTCACCGGGAAGCGTTCCGGCATCCGATACCTCATCAATTGCCATCATGTGTGGCGTTCTTGACTTCGCCCGGCCGCCCCGCGACGGTGCCGTATGCGAATGAACCGACTCCCCCGCCGACTGCTCACCGCGATCGCCGCCGGGCTCCTGCTGACCGCCGCTCCCGCCGCCCAGGCGGACCCCGCTCCCCCGGCGGGCTCCCCCGCCCCGCAGGCCGCCGGCGCGCACGGCCTGCGCGCCTTCCAGCAGAGCTACGGCCTGCCCGCGACCGGCAGGGTGGACATCACCACCGCGCACCTGCTCAAGACCGCCCCGGAGGGTGAGCTGCGCACGTTCTTCGCCGCGCCGTCCGATCTCGGCCGGGAGCAGCTCGCCAACGCCCGTACGGTCATCGGCGTCGGCAAGGGGGCGGAGCTCTCCGAGGAGGCGCAGGTCATCGCCCTGATGACGGCCATGCAGGAGTCGACGTTCGTCAACTACACGTCCCCGGTCGACAACGACTCGCTCGGCGTCTTCCAGCAGCGCCCGAGCATGGGCTGGGGCACTCCGGCGCAGATCACGCACGTCCCGACCGCGTCCAAGTCCTTCTACGGGCTGCCCTCGCCGAGCGCCAACCCGGGGCTCCTCCAGATCGACGGCTGGGAGTCGATGGAGCCGGGCGCCGCCTGCCAGGCCGTCCAGCGGTCGGCGCATCCGGGCCGGTACGCGCAGTGGGAGGACTTCGCCAAGGAGCTGCTGGAGCAGGAGGGCCCGGACGCCGACCCGATTCCGTAGGCGTACGCGGGAAGGGGCCGTCCCGGCACGGGACGGCCCCTTCGGGCACTGCCGTCAGCAGCCGCCGCAGTTGCAGTAGGTCACGTCCCAGTGGTTGCCCTCGTCCGCGCAGATGTCGCCGGAGCCGGACCGGTACCGGCGGGCGCCGTCGCCCCGGGGGCCGATGCGGGCGAACGCGCCGGGGACGCACGACGCTCGATCGAGGGGGACCCGACCGTGCCGGACCGCGCCCGATCAGGGAACCCCACCAGTAGATGTTGAACATTGAACTAGATCGCGCTACAGTCAATCTCGTTGAAGGTTGAACGAAAGCGGCCTTCGGCACCGCTGACCCCCGTCCCCCGCAGCACATCCCCGAGGAGGAGCCATGGCTCTGTTCAACCGCAAGCCGGCCACCGCCGCCGTCACCGAGACCCCCGCCGTGGACCCCGCGCTCGCCGCCCTGACCGGTACGTACACCGTCGACCCGGCGCACAGCAGCATCGGCTTCACCGTGCGCCACGCCATGGTCACCAACGTGCGCGGCTCCTTCGGCGAGCACGAGGGCACCCTGGTGCTGGACGGCACGGACCCGGCGAACTCCTCCGCCTCCATCGACGTGAAGATCGCCAGCGTGGACACCGGCATCGGCGATCGCGACGGCCACCTGGTCAGCGGCGACTTCTTCGACGCGGAGAAGTTCCCGCTCATGACGTTCCGCTCGACCAGGGCCGAGCAGCTGGGCGGCGAGGCGTACCGGATCACCGGCGACCTCACCATCAAGGACGTCACGCGCCCGCTCTCCATCGACCTGGAGTTCAACGGCTCCGCCACCGACGTCTACGGCAACGAGCGCGTCGGCTTCGAGGGCAGCGCCGACATCCTGCGCTCCGACTGGGGCCTGACCTGGAACGCGGCACTGGAGACCGGTGGCGTGATGGTCAGCGACAAGGTGAAGCTGACCTTCGACATCTCCGCGATCAAGGCGGCGGCCCCGGCGGCCTGACGCCTCGCGCCCCTCGCACGCACACGACAGCGCCCCGCACCCGGTTCTCCCGGGGACGGGGCGCTGTGCCGTGTCGTGTCGTGCGGACGCGGGGCGGGGGCACTCCGCGCCGTGCGCGAGGGCGCTGCTACTTCGCGACCTTCTCCGCGAAGAGCGGGACGACCTTCTCCAGCGCGTACGAGACGGACAGGATCGAGTCCGTGGCGAACGCCTGCGAGATGTCCTTGTCGTCGAAGACGATGGAGTGGCCCGCCTTCACCGACGGGACCGCCTTGTACAGCGCGTCGCCGCTGATGTCCGTGGCGGGGATGCCGATCGGGGTCATCACCGTCAGATCGGCGTCGAGCAGGTCCAGGTTCTCCTTGGAGACGGAGACGGAGAAGCCCTCGCCGGCCTGGGCCTCGGCCTTCGGGTTGTTCTTGAAGCCGAGCCGCTCGACGAAGTCGATGCGCCCGGTGCCGCCGACGTAGACGCCGAAGCCCTCGGACGTGCGCGAGCCGATGGTGATGGTCTTGTCCTTGAACTCGGGGTGGGCCTTCGCGGCGGCCTCGAACTTCTTCTCGGTCTCCGCGATGAGCTTCTCGCCCTTCTCCGGTACGCCCATGGCGGCGGCGATCATCGTGGTCTGCTGCTCCCACGAGATCTTGTACTGGTCGCCGCCCTTGGGCACGCCCACGGTCGGGGCGATCTTCTTCAACGTGTCGTAGCGGGTCTGGTCGCCGCTGGACTTGGTGTCCAGGATCAGGTCGGGCTGGAGCGAGGCGATCTTCTCGAACTCCGGCTCCATCGTGCCGATCAGCTCGGGCTTCTTGTCGTACATGCCCTTGGCCCACGGGCCGACGCCCTCGCCGCCGAACGGCAGCCAGTCGCTCGCCCCGACCGGCTGGCCGCCGAGCGCGAGCACGGTCTCGGCGTCGCCCCAGCCGAGCGCGACGATGCGCTTGGGCTGCTTGTCGACGGTGACCTCGCCGAACTTCGTCCCGACCTTGGCGGGGAAGGCGCCCGCCGACGCCCCGTCCGAGGCGGCGGACGCGGGGCTGTCGGAGTCGTCCGACGAGCCGCAGGCCGAGAGGCCGAGGAGCAGGGCGGCCACGGCGCCGGCCGCGAGGACGGGGGTGCGGCGGGGGCGTCGGGTGCGGGGAGCGGAAGCGTTCATGCCTTTAGGTTAGCCTCACCTAATGGCAACGGTGTCGCCGGGGCGGCCCGTACGGGTCCGTGCCCGTATCGGTTCCGGTGAACCCGTGGCGGCGTACGGGTCCGCGCACGTGGCCCGCGACCGGCACCTCTCCGACCGTACGCGGCTCAGGCGGCCGGGTCCTTGATGTGGTGGCGGCCCAGCGGCACGACCATCGGGGTCGCCGACGCCGGGTCCTCGATCACCGAGCAGCGCATGCCGAAGACCTCGTTGACCAGTTCCTCCGTCACGATGTCGACCGGCCGGCCCTCCGCGACGATCCGCCCCGCCCGCATCGCGATCATGTGGTCCGCGTACCGGCAGGCCAGGTTCAGGTCGTGGAGCACGGCCACCATCGTGACGCCCCGCTCGCGGTTGAGATCGGTGAGCAGGTCCAGGACGTCGAGCTGGTGGCTGGCGTCCAGGAACGTGGTCGGCTCGTCGAGCAGCAGGATGTCCGTGCGCTGGGCGAGCGCCATCGCGATCCACACCCGCTGGCGCTGGCCGCCGGACAACTCGTCCACCGGCCGGTCGGCCAGTTCCAGGACGTCGGTCGACAGCAGGGCCCGCGCCACCGCCTCGTCGTCCTCGGCGCTCCAGCGGCGGAACCAGCCCTGGTGCGGGTAGCGGCCGCGTCCGACCAGGTCGGAGACGGTGATGCCCTCGGGGGCCGTGGGGCTCTGCGGGAGGATGCCGAGTACGGAGGCGACCTCCTTGGTCGGCATCTCCTGGATGGACCGGCCGTCCAGGAGCACCGCCCCGGCGGAGGGGGCGAGCAGCCGGGCCATGGCGCGCAGCAGCGTCGACTTTCCGCAGGCGTTGGGGCCCACGATGACGGTGATCTTCCCGGGCGGCACGGCCACGCTCAGACCGGGGACGATCTCGCGTTCGCCGTAGCCGAGCCGGACGTCCCGGGCTTCCAGAGTGTGTTCGGCGGTGTGTTCGGCCACGACAGGGCCATGCCTTTCGTCGTCTTCTCGGTAGGTCGCCACGTCCGGGGTTCTCTCCATCTCAGCCCCCGCTGCCGACGCGGTTGGCGCGGGCCAGGAGGAGGAGCAGGTACGGGGCGCCGATGATGCTGGTGACCACGCCCACCGGGAGCTGCACGGACGGCAGGGCGTGCTGCGCAGCGAAGTCCGCGACCAGGACCAGGAGCGCCCCGGTCAGGGCCGCCTGCGGCAGGGCCGCTCCCCGGCCGGGGACCAGGCGGCGGGCGATGGGGGCGGCGACGAATGCCACGAACCCGACCGGTCCGGCGGCGGCGGTCGCGACCCCGGCGAGGGCGGTCGCGCAGAGCAGCAGCGCGAGCCGGCCGCGTTCGACCTTCGCGCCGAGCCCGGCGGCGGCGTCGTCCCCGAGCTGGAGGGGGCGCAGCGCGTGGGCGGCGAGGACGGTCAGCGGGACGAGCAGGCCGAGAGCGATGAGCAGCGGCCACACCTGGCTCCAGGAGCGGCCGTTGAGACTGCCCGCGAGCCAGCGGAACGCCTCCTGCGCGTCGGTGACGTCGGAGCGGGCCATGACGTACCAGACGACGCTGGACAGGCCCATGCCGACGCCGATCCCGACGAGGACCAGGCGCTGCCCGGCGACGCCCTGCCGCCAGGCGAGCAGGTAGATGGCCGTCCCGGCGACGAGGGAGCCGGTGAGGGCACCCGCCGAGAGGGCGAGCCCGCTGACCTGGAACAGCAGGGCGGCGGTGACGGCGACGGCGCTGGCGCCCGCGCTGATGCCGATGAGGTCAGGGCTGGCGAGCGGGTTGCGCAGGACGGTCTGGAAGACGGCTCCGGAGAGGCCGAAGCCCGTGCCGATGAGGATCGCGAGGAGGGCGCGGGGCAGCCGCAGTTCCAGCACGACGAACCGCGATCCCCCGTCGCCGCCGCCGAACAGGGTCTCCACGACCTTCCCGATCGGCATGACCATGTCGCCGACGCTGAGCGAGACGCCGAACACGACGACGACGGCGGCCAGCAGTCCGGTGCTGACGAGGAGGGAGCGCCGCAGCCCCCGGGAGCGTACGGCGGAGATCTGGCGTACGGCGTCGGCGAGGCGCTCCCCGTCCGGGTGCGCGGCGTTCTCGGCGACGACGGGTGCCCCGCTCACAGTTCCACCAGCTTCCTGCGCCGTACGAGCCAGATGAACGGGATGCAGCCGAGGGCGGCCGTGACCACGCCGACCTGCACCTCGCCGGGCTGGGCGATGACCCGGCCGACGATGTCCGCGAGCAGCAGCATGATCGGGGCGAGCACCATGCTGTACGGGAGGACCCAGCGGTAGTCGGGGCCGGTGATCAGGCGGGCGGCGTGCGGCACGGCGAGCCCGACGAAGCCGATGGGCCCGGCGACGACCGTGGCCGCGCCGCAGAGGATCACCACGGCGAGGGCGGAGACCATGCGGATCGCCCCGACGCGCTGGCCGAGGCCCCGGGCGAGGTCGTCGCCGAGCGAGAGGGCGTTGAGCTGGGGGCCGAGGGCCAGCGCGAGGACGGCGCCGACGAGGATGAACGGCGACGCCTGCCACAGCACCTCGGGGCCGCGTGCGGTCAGTGCGCCGAGCTGCCAGAACCGGAACTGGTCGTAGCTGCCGCGGTCCTGGAGCAGGATGGCGCTGGTGATCGAGGTGAGGACGGCGGCGGTCGCGGCTCCGGCGAGGGCCAGCTTGACCGGTGTCGCGCCCTCGCGGCCGAGCGAACCGACCCCGTACACGAGGAGGGCGGCGAGCAGCGCGCCGAGGAAGCCGAACCAGATGAACTGGCTGGCGACGGTGATCCCGAGCAGGGTGATCGAGCAGACGACGGCGACGGACGCGCCCGCGTTGATGCCGAGCAACTGGGGGTCGGCGAGGGGGTTGCGGGCGACGCCCTGCATCACCGTGCCGGCGAGGCCGAGCGCGGCGCCGGCCAGCAGCCCGGCGACGGTGCGCGGGATGCGGACCTCCTGGACGATGAGCTGGCCCTTGACGGCCGTGTCCGGGTCGAGGACCCCGTCCACCACGTCGCGGAACGGCACGTCGCCGGAGCCGACGGCGAGGCTGGCGACGACGGTGAGGAAGAGTACGGCGAGGGCGGCGAGCAGCCCGAGGGCGAGGACGGGCCGGCTGCGCTTGCGCCGAGTCTCCTTGCCGCCGGCCGGTTTCGTCTTCGCCAGGACGGCGGAGCCGCTCACGACCCGGCCGCCGGGGCAGCCGGAATGCGGTGGTGCACTGTTCGTTCCTCACGCTGGTTCGTCGGCGCCGGCCCCCTCGGACACGGGAGACGCCTCCGGTACGGGAGATGTGCTCGGCTCCGGGAACGCCTCCGGTACGGGAGGCGCGCTCGGCTCCGGGGAACGCCTCCCGGCAGGGGAAACGCCCTCGCGGCCGGACGGGCCGGGCCCATCCGCCCTGTCCGTCCCGGAAGCGCCACCTCCGGAAGAGCGGCCGACGCACCCCGGCAGGGCGCATGACCGGCCCACCCCGGAGGGAGAACACAAGGGGGCTCAAAGTAAGGTCACCCTAACAGCGCCCGCCCGACCTGCGCTGCCCGCACCCCACGAGCTCCGGAGCTTTTCCTTGTCGTACGCCGCCGAACCCACCGCCCCCGCCGCCGATCCGCTGGCCGGGACCGTGCCCCTCGGCTCGGCGGAGGAACTGCGCGAACTCCTCGGGACCCCGCACCCGATCGTGATCGACAAGGTCCACGACCGGCTCACCGACGACGACGTGGCGATGCTGGCCCGCTCGCCGTTCTGCACGATGGCCACGTCCGACGCGGACGGCAACTGCGACGCGACCCCGCGCGGCGACGCCCCGGGCTTCACCCACGTCCTGGACCGGTCCACGATCGCGCTGCCGGACCGGCCGGGAAACCGCCGCGCGGACAGCTTCCACAACATCCTGGCGAACCCGCGCGTGGGCCTGCTCTACCTGATACCGGGCGCGATGGACGTCCTGCGCGTCAACGGCCGCGCCCACATCGTCACGGACGGGCCGTTCTTCGACGCGATGACGGTGAAGGGCCAGCGCCCGAAGCTCGCCCTGATCGTGCGGATCGAGGAGATCTACCGCCACTGCCCGGCCTCGCTGAAGCGGTCGGGGGTGTGGGCTCCGGAGACGTGGACGGGGGCGTAAGGCCGCATCACCGGAGACTGAGCACCGCCGCCGCGACCGGGGGAACGGCGACGAGCCAGGCGAGGGAACGGAGCGCCACACTCACCCGGCCATGCGCCCCGGTCCGCTGCCCCGTCCACACCTCGGCGTAGCGGCACGACCGAGCCGGGTACCCGTCACCAGCCCGGTGGCAGCAGGTTCCAGGAGCCGTGCTCCAGCCACTCGCCGAAGGTGACGGGGCGGGCGCCCGTCGCGTGGTTCAGGGAGAGCGGGAGGATCAGGTCGCAGGTGGCCCGGCCGTCCCACCAGACGGTGCCGGCCAGCGGGCCGGTGACGGCCAGGAGCGTGGCGAAGCCGCAGCCGTGTTCCTTGATGACGACGGCCCCGGCCGTCTTGCGGTCCTCGAACTCACCGGCTTCGTCGTCCCAGGCGGTCATGGCGCGGGCGTACGCCTCGTCGTCCGGGTGGTCCTCGATGCGGGGTTCGCGCCGGGCCAGAGCCTCGTCGGCCTCCTTGTAGGAGTCGGGGTGCGGGAAGGGCAGGGCCAGCAGATCGCGCCGCGTGGCGGTGTTGTGGGTCCACCACCAGCCGTCCGCCGTCCTCTCCAGCCGTACGAAGGTCTCACCGCCCGCGCTCACCTCCAGCAGGTGACGGCGGTACTCCGGCGGGAGGACGATGCCGAGTTGCGCCTCGGCCTCGGCGGCCTCCGCCTCGGTCAGGGGCGGCGGTCCGGCGGGCCGACGTACGGGTGGGCGGGTGAGGCGGGTCAGGCGGGTGCGCGCCCCGAGGCGGCGGATCACGGCCACGTCCGGGTGGAGAGCACCAGCGGATAGCCGTCGGGGTCCTGGACGGTGACGCCCCACGTGTCCCAGTACGGGTTGTGCGCGGGCATCCGTGTGCCGCCGTGCTCTTCGAGCCGCCGCACGAGTGCGCCGGGTACCTCTTCGCCGAGGTAGACGACGAGCAGGTCCTCGGGTGTCGGGCGCGGTACGACGGGTGCCGCCGGGTCGTGGACCAGCTCCAGGTGCCAGCCGGCGCCGGGCCACCCCACCATGAGCAGCGAGTGGCGGCCCGGTGTGCCGTCCGCCTCGTGCCGGTACTGGACGGCGAGCCCGAGCCCGGCGACCCAGAAGCGTTCGGCCGCTTCGAGGTCGAGCGACGGGCGGGCGATGCGTACGTGGGCCGCGGCGTCTGCCGGCATCGGGGGAACCTCCTGGAGGGACGCGGGTCACCGTGCTCGGTCGCGGGGCACCGCTCGTCCCGGAACCTTACGGAGCGCCCGGCCCCCGCACATCGGCCCCTGGTCCCCCGCCGCCTCGGTCGCGGGTCCTGGGCAGAGACTTCGCAAAGTCCCCGGGCTCGGTCTGTCCCGCCGGACGCGCCGGTGATCTAATCGTCGGCGGCTTTGCCGAGGGTGGGGGCGCGGGCGAGGTGAAGGGGTCGGCCGAAGTGGGTTCCTGCGACCGGAGGGTGACGCCCCTTCGGGCAGCGGAGCGCGCCGGGGCCTCGTCGGCCGCGGGCGCGTTCCCGCTCGGCGGCGCCGCACACCTGGCACAGGAACAGCCAAGTAGACATGTGGATAGAGGGACTTGGGGGATGGGACATGGGGACGTGGGGATGAACGGTCGGAGCAAGAGACGTTTCGGGGGCATCGGCACCGCCGTCGTGTGCGCCCTGCTCGGCGTGCAGGCGGGCACGGGCAGCGCGAGCGCCGCCGTGAGCGGGGTGGAGGCGCCGGGGCCGGCGACTGTCACGGGCAGCGCTGCTTCCGCTCCGGGACCGGCCGGGTTCCCGTACGTGGCCTCCGCCGGAGTGAGCACGGCCGCCCGCCCCGCCGCCGGGGTGGGAGCGACCGCGCAGCCCACCGCCGAAGCGGGCACAGCCACGCACCCCGCCGCCGCAGCGGAACCGGCCACGCAGCCCACCGCCTCGCAACCCGCCGCCGAAGGGGGACCGCCCGCCCGGACCGCCGGAGGAACGTCCGCCGCCACCGCGCGGACGGCCGGTAAGGCCCCTCGCCACGACTACGACGGCGACGGCCGCAGCGACATGGCCGTCTGGTACGACTACAGCGAGGGCAACGACGGGATGCGCGCCTTCCTGGCGGGCCCGGACGGCGGCTTCGCCGCGCCCAACCGGGCCTGGGAGTCGCCCAAGGGCAACTTCTGGGCCGAGCACATGAAGCGCGTCACCGGTGACTTCAACGGCGACGGCACGGGGGACGTCGCCGCCTTCTACGGCTACGACAGCGGACGCGTCGCCCTCCTCACCTGGCTCGGCAAGGGCGACGGCACCTTCGCCCCGCACTTCACCTCCTGGGCCGTGGACCCGGACAACTGGACCTTCGACGCGATCACCGCCCAGGCCGGCGACTTCAACGGCGACGGCCGCGACGACATCGCCGCCTGGTACGACTACCGCAGCGGCGACGACAAGCTCTTCACGTTCCTCGCCGACTCCAAGGGCGGTTTCGGCGCCCCCACCCCGTCCTTCGCGCGCCCCGCCACCGAAGGCTGGGAGGTCGCCCGCATGAAGTTCGCCACGGGCGACTTCAACGGCGACGGGCGCGACGACATCGGGGTCCTCGACAGCTACATCGCCGGCTCCGTGCGGCTGATGGCGTTCGCCGCCGAGCCGGGCGGCGGGTTCGCCGAGCCCGTAACCGGCTGGGAGTCCACCGGCTGGCAGTTCGGCCGGGTCAGCGTGCACGCCGGAGACTTCGACGGCGACGGCCGCGACGAGTTCGCCGCCTGGTACGACTACGCCGACGGGCACGACGCCCTCATCGGCTTCGGCCTGGACGCCCAGGGCAGGTTCGGCGACCGGCGCGAACTCCTGAGCGCCGTACCGGGCTGGTACGAGCGGTCCCAGATGCGCATCGTGACCGGCGACTACAACGGCGACGGGCGTGACGATCTCGCCGCCTTCTACGGATACAGCGACGGCCGCGCGAAGGCCATCACCTGGACCGCCAAGCCGGACGGCGCCCTCGGGAGCGCCCTGCACAGCTGGTCGGAGCCCTCGGGCTGGAACCTCGACCGGACCCACCTGTTCGAGCGCTACAGCAGCCCGCCGCCCCTGCCCGTCTGCCCGGTGGTGTACGGCCACGGCGGCTACCCGACCGGGGACAACGCGTACCTGCGCGACAAGATTCGCCAGCCGAACCACCCGAAGGGGCTGGCGCAGTACAAGAGTTGGGGTGCGGGCGGGGTGGAGGCCGACCTCCAGCTCACCAAGAACGGCACCAAGGGCGTGATGTGGCACAACCGCACCACTCGCGGCCTCACGGGCTCCGAGGTCCCGGTCACGGACATCTGGTGGGCCACCGGAACCGACCAGCTCAAGGGCCGCACGATCGACCGCGGTCCGTACCAGGGCGAGACCGTGTACACCTTCCGCGAATGGCTGGACAGCGCCAAGAACCAGAACATGGCGGCGTTCGTGGAGCTCAAGGGCGAGGCCGGGCAGTCCCTGCTCAACCCGGACAAGACCATCCGCGAGACCGCCTGGAACGAGGTCATCGCGCCCATCTCCGAACGCGCCTCCCAGCAGAAGATCATGATCTACACGGGCGCCAAGAACACCGAACTGAGGCCCGAACTCATCAAGCGCATGGAAGCGGCTGGTCTCGGGGCCACCCTCACCAACTTCCCGCGCTGGGTGGACTCGGCGGAGTACGGCTGGGAGGAGCCGGCCCCGTCCGCCTCCCTGCACTACCCCACCTGGCAGGAGAAGCTGGACCAGTTCGCCACGCCCGTCTCCGCGCAGGCGATGGTCACCACCTGGCCCAGGGAGCTGAGGACCTGGCTGAACGGAAAGTGCCTCTGAGACCCGTCGTGGCAGGCCGGCTCGGTACGCCCGCGCCTCCAGCCACGCCCGGCCCGCCAGGTACGCCCGGCCCGCTCGTACGGCACACGCTGTACGGGCGGGCCGGGAGGGCAGGCGCGCCGCCCGGCGTCTGACGCGCCCCGGCCCCCGAACCTCGCCCCGGCCCCCGGACCTCGCCCCGACCCGCGCGCCCCGCCGCCCCCCGCGCGCCGTCGGCCCGCCCCGCTACCGCCCCGCGGACACGGGTTCGCGCCGCATCACCCACAGCACCGGGCCGCCGCCCGGCAGGGCCGCCTCGCCCAGCACGGTGAAGCCGAAGTGCTCGTAGAAGGGGAGGTTGTCCGGCTTGGAGGACTCCAGGTAGACCGGCAGCCCCGCCGCGTCGGCCTGGGCAAGCCCGGACCGCAGCAGCGCCGCCCCGTGCCCCTGGCCCCGGGCGGCCGGGTCCGCGCCGACGACGGCGAGGTACCAATGCGGCTCCTTGGGGCCCTGCTCGGCGGCGGCCTGGACCGCCTCCCGGAACAGCGGCGCCCGGTCGCCCAGGATCTCCTCCAGCTCGGCGACCGTCTCCGCGTCCGGGACCGCCTTCTCCTGCCCCTCCGGCGTCACCCAGAACGCGGCGGCCGACGCGGTCCGCTCGCACACCCCGTGGAGGCCGTACTGCCGGGTGAAGATCGTGGTGAAGTACCGCGTCAGATCGGGCTCGCGCGATTCCCCGCCGGGGAAGAACCACCCCATCATCGGGTCGTCGGCGAAGGCGCGGGCGAGGGTGCGGCTGATCTCCGGGGCGTCGTCGAGCGTGGCCGTCCGCGGAGTGTTCGTTATCGACATACGGGTCATTCTGCACGCCGATGATCTTCAGCGGGGAGGCGGCCCTGTCCCGCCCCGTGGAACCGGTGACCTGCCCGCCACCCGGTCGGCCGCCTGCCGGTAGCCTCCCCGGATGGACCGGAGACTGGCCGCGTACGCGGTGTGCGTCGAGGACGGGCGCGTGCTGCTCGCGCTGGCCGTGGGGCCGGACGACGACCGCGTCTGGACGCTCCCCGGCGGCGGCGTCGAGCACGCGGAGGACCCGTACGACGCGGTGGTCCGGGAGGTCGCCGAGGAGACCGGCCTGGAGGCCGAGGTGGTGCGCCTCCTCGGGGTGGACTCGCGGGTGGTCCCGGCGGCCGAGCGCCGCCGCCCCGGTACGCCCGAGCTGCAGAACGTCGGCGTCTTCTACCGCGTACGCGTCACCGGTGGAACCCTCCGCCCCGAGCCGAACGGCGACACCGCCACGTCGGTGTGGACCCCGCTGCCCGAGGTCGCCCGCCTGCGCCGGTCCTCCCTGGTGGACATCGGCCTCGCCCTGGCGGAGACCCTCCCGGCCTCCGGCCACGTGAACCCGGTGCCGGTCGGCGGACTGATCCAGCACTGAGCAGCCCGAGGCCCCGCACTCCATGGACGGAGTGCGGGGCCTGGGGCAGGCTGCTGAAGTCGGCCGCTACGCCTTGCGCTGCATGGAGCTGCGGGCCGGGTTGGCCTGTTCGGCGGCCTTCGGGTCCTTCTCGCCGGCCTTCTCGCGGACGCCCTGTTCGATGCGCTGCCCGATCGTGGCGTCGATGTTCGTCCAGTACGCGAACGCGCGCTTGAGGACCGGCTCGGTCACCCCGTTGAGGAGGTGGCCGACCACGTTGTCCACGAGGCGGTCGCGCGCCGCGTCGTCCAGGACCTCGCGGACCATCGTGCCCGCCTGGCCCCAGTCGTCGTCCTCCGCGTGGTCCACGTAGGCCGCCCGGGTGATGTCGCCGTCCGCGTACCAGCTCGGCGGGGTGCCGTAGCGCTCCGTGTCCGCCGCCGGGCCGCCCTTGGAGTTCGGGGCGTAAACCGGGTCGGAGGTCTTCCGGTACGCCATCGCCCCGTCCTTGGAGTACGTGTGCACCGGGGCGACGGGGGCGTTGACGGGAAGCTGCTGGTAGTTGCCGCCGATGCGGTAGCGGTGCGAGTCCGCGTAGCTGAACAGCCGCGCCAGCAGCATCCGGTCCGGGCTCGGGCCGATGCCGGGGACCAGGTTGTTCGGCTGGAACGCCGCCTGCTCGATCTCGGCGTGGTTGTCCGTGGGGTTGCGGTCCAGCGTCATCCGGCCGACCTCGATCAGCGGGTAGTCGCCGTGCGGCCACACCTTGGTCAGGTCGAACGGGTTGAACCGGTAGTCCTTGGCGTCCTCGTACGGCATGATCTGAACCTTCAGCGTCCAGCTCGGGAAGTCGCCGTCCCGGATGTGCTCGAACAGGTCACGCGTGTGGTAGTCCGTGTCCGCGGCGGCCATCTGGTCGGCCTCGTGCTGCGTGAACGTCTCGATGCCCTGGTCGGTCTTGAAGTGGTACTTGACCCAGAACTTCTTGCCCTCGGCGTTGATCCACATGTACGTGTGCGAGGTGTAGCCGTTCATGTGGCGCCAGGTGCGCGGGATGCCCCGGTCGCCCATCAGCCAGGTGACCTGGTGGGCCGACTCCGGCGAGAGCGTCCAGAAGTCCCACTGCATGTCGTGGTCGCGGAGGTTGTTGTCCGCGCGGCGTTTCTGGGACCGGATGAAGTGCTGGAACTTCATCGGGTCCTTCACGAAGAACACGGGGGTGTTGTTGCCCACCATGTCGTAGTTGCCTTCGCTGGTGTAGAACTTCAGCGCGAAGCCGCGCGGGTCGCGCCAGGTGTCCGGGCTGCCCCGCTCCCCCGCCACGGTGGAGAACCGGGCGACGAGGTCGGTCGTGACGCCCGGCTGGAAGAGCGCCGCCTTCGTGTACGCGGACACGTCCGCGGTCACCTCGAACTTCCCGAACGCGCCGCTCCCCTTGGCGTGCGGCTGGCGTTCCGGAATGCGTTCGCGGTTGAACTGGGCCATCTGCTCGATCAGGTACGAGTCCTGGAGCAGGATCGGCCCGCCCGGTCCGACGGTGAGCGAATGCTCGTCGCTCTCCACCGGGGCGCCGGAGTCGGAGGTGGTCGGCTTGCGCGAGGTGTCGGTCATGTCGTCGTTTCCTCTTGTCCTCTTGTTCGTCTTCCGCGGACGTGCCGGGGTCGGCCCCTGCGACGGCTGCCCTACTGACCCCTGCCAATGTAGGCAGAAGCGGACGAATCAACCCGTCGAGAAATCGGCCGTACGCCGTCGGGGCCGGGACGCCGCACCCCGCCGGGGCCGGGGCCCCGGGTCACCGCGCCCAGCCGGGGCGCCGGGGACCCGAGGTCACCGCATGACGCCGGACGCCTGGGGCCTGGGGCGCCGGACGTCAGGAGCCTGGGCCCCGGGGCGCCGGGTCATCGGGAACGCTGGCCCGCGATCATCCGGTAGATGAGCAGGACGATCACCGAACCGACGATGGCGGCCACCCACGTCGAGAGACTGAAGAAGCCGTCGATCGAGTCGACGCCGAAGATCACCTTGCCGAGCCAGCCACCCAGCAGACCGCCCACGATGCCGATGATGATCGTGATGATGCAGCCCCCGGGGTCCTTGCCGGGCATCAGCGCCTTGGCGATGAGCCCGGCGAACAGGCCGATGAGGATCCAGGCGATGATGCCCACGGAAGTCTCCCTTTACGTCTCCGACGCCCGGCGCCCTCGTGGCGGCGGGCACTCTCCGCGTATCCCCTCAACCGGAACTCACACATCCGCCGGGCCCCGGCCTTCACCCCTGCGACCTCCCCTTCGCCGGTCCGCGTTACGCCGTACGGGCCTTCGCCCCACCACGCAGCTCCGCCCGCCGCACCGCCCGTCGCGCGCCCCGCCGACCGGGCCGAACCGCCCCGCCGCACTCCCCGCCCCTCACGCGCGGCGGGCCGCCACCGCCAGTCGGGTGTCCTCCGTGATCAGATCGCCGTTGAGCGCCCCCGCCGCCATGAGCCCCGCGGCGGCCGCGCCGACCACCTGCTCGGTGAGGCGCGTGACGTTGCCGGCCGCCCAGACCCCGGGGACCTCCGTCGCGCCGGTCGGGTCGCTCGGGATGTACGTCCCGACCACCGTTCCGGCCATCTCCTGCGCCACCGGCGTGAGCCCCAGCGACTCCAGCACCGCCGACCGGGCGGTGAACCGGGCCTGCACCACCAGCGCCTCGCGCGGGACCACCCGCCCGGACGTCAGCCGTACGCCGGTGAACCGGTCGTCCGCGATCTCCAACCCCGCCACCTCGCCGTCCACGACCGCCACGTCGCGGGCCGCCAGCTCCTCGTACTCCTCCGCCGACGGCTCGGGGCCGGTGTGGAGGAAGAGCGTCACGTCGTCGCTCCACTGCCGCCACATCAGCGCCTGGTGCACGGCGAGCGGGCCGGTGGCGAGCACCCCGATCGGGCGGTCCGCGACCTCGTGGCCGTGGCAGTACGGGCAGTGCAGCACCTCGCGCCCCCACCGCTCGGCCAGCCCCGGCACGGGCGGCAGCTCGTCCACGAGCCCGGTCGTCACCAGCAGCCGCCGCGCCTCGACGCTCCGGCCGTCCTCCGTCACCACCCGGAAGCCCGCGTCCTCGGCCCCGGGCAGCCGCTCGGCCGAGGCCACCCGGCCCGACACGATCTCCGCCCCGTACCCGGCGGCCTCGTTCCGGCCGATCGCCAGCAGCTCGCCGGGCGGGGTGGACTCGCGGCCCAGGTAGTTGTGCACGTGGGAGGCGGGGGCGTTACGGGGCTCGCCCGCGTCGATCACCAGAACCGAGCGCCGCGCCCGCGCCAGGGCCAGCGCCCCGCTCAGGCCGGCCGCGCCGCCGCCCACGATCACCACGTCGTACCGCTGCCGCTCCATACCGCGCCTCCTTCGTCGTCGCCGGAGACCCGTCCATGGCCTCCGCTCGATGACGAGAGTGCGCCGAAGCGGCCGAAACGACAAACATACTTGCCGTAACGGCAACAGCTAATTTCGGACCACGCTGAACTCGCACCACACGATCTTGCCGGGATTACGCTCCTTCACGCCCCACGCGTCCGCCACGGCGGCGACCAGCAGCAACCCGCGCCCGCCCTCGTCCTCCGGCCCCGGCGGAACCTCCGCCGGGCACACCTCGCCCTCGCCGCTGTCGTGCACTTCGAGGCGGATGGTGCCGTCCACCCGCTCCAGGTGGATGTGGACCTTGAAGCCGCGCCCCGGCGGCACCCCGTGGCGGAGCGCGTTGGTCGCCAGCTCGGTCACGCAGAGCAGCACGTCGTCGGCCCGCTGCTCGCACTCCCACTCGACCAACGCCTTGCGCGCGAACTTGCGTACGACGGGGATCGACCTGCGCTCACGGCAGTAGAAGGCGGCCCGGAAGTAGGAGAGTTGGGATGTCTCGTTCATGCCCCCACGCTCACACGGTGTAACTAGGGTTCAGCAGAGCGTCGAGATGTACAAACGCGTTTGTACGGGTTCTGACGGGTGGACAACGGCGTCGATGGGGGATAGCCAGACCATGCAACCGGGAAAGCAGAGCGGCACCAGGCGTGTTACCTCATGGCAGTTGGTCGGGGCGCAGTTGCGCCACTTCCGCAAGCTCGCCGGGCTGACACAGGCAGCCCTCGCCGAATTGGCCAAGGTGGGCGAGGACACGATCTCCTCGATCGAGCAGGGACGACGGGCCCTCCAACCGGACCTGGCCACCACACTCGACAAACTGCTCGACACCAAAGGCGCGTTGAGGGTCGCGGTGGAGGGCATCCCGCGGAAGGAGCGGTATCAGGCACTGGTCAATGACTTCGTGCAGTACGAGCAGAGCGCGGTGAGCCTGTACTCGTACCAGTCGCAGCTCATCCCGGGGCTGCTCCAGACCGAGGCGTACGCGCGGTTCATCTTCGGCTGCAACTACCCTCCCCTTGAAGAGGAGGAGATCGAGCAGCGGGTGGCGGACCGCCTCGACCGCCAGAAGATCCTGGAGCGCAAGCCCCGGCCGATCCTCCACTTCATCCTGGAGGAGAGCATCCTGCACACTCAATTGGGCGACCCCGATGTGATGCTGGAGCAGCTCCTCCATCTGCGGCGCTGCATGGATCTGCCGTTCGTCACCGTCCAGATCATGCCTCGGAGCGCCCCTCAGCACGCCGGACTCGCGGGGCCTCTCGTTCTGCTGGAAACGCCCGACCACGATGGACTCGCCTACATCGACGGTCAGCTCCGCGCCGAGCTGTACGACGAGGCCGCCGACGTCAGCGCGCTGATGCAGAGATATGGGATGCTGCGTACCCAGGCGCTCACCGTCGAGAAGAGCGCCCGGCTACTGGACGCACTGCTTGACGCACTGCTTGGAGAAACATGTCCCGCGCAGCACACCCCGGCCCTGGTCCCGTCGCCCTCCACTGGTTCAAGTCGAGCTACAGCAACGGCGACGGCGGGGACTGCATCGAAGTCGCCTACCACTGGCGCAAGTCCAGCTACAGCGACGGTGACGGCGGAGCCTGCGTCGAGATCGCCGCGCACCCCGCCGCCATCCACATCCGCGACTCCAAGGTGACCGAGGGCCCCGTCCTCACCGTCGCGCCCGGCACCTGGAGCGCCTTCGTCGAGGGCAGCGCCGCCGCCCTCTGAACCCGGTCGGCACCGCCCCGCGTCCGGGCCGCCAAGGCGGCCGGAAGCGGGGCGGGTTCATGTCTGCGGCGGCCGGATCAGTAGCGCACCCACAGCTCGTACACGCCCGGCTTGCCCGCGTACGGGTTGCAGATGAAGACGCGGCTCCAGAGAGCGTTGTCGGCACCGGCGTTCCCGACCGCCTGGCACTCCGCCAGGCTGGCGTGGTGACTGCGGAGCCAGAAGCCGGGGCCCGTCGCGGAGGCCGTCGAAGCGGTGCCGAGCAGCATCGCGCCGGCCGTCGCCACCGTCACCGCGAGCGCGGCAATACGTCTGTGCATGTCGGTAACTCCCTTTTCCGTCAACACACATGACTGTGTGCCAGTGAATGGTCAGAGCCGAACCGAACAGCGCGCGCCGCCAGGAGAAAGCTAGCGAGCGGAGCACACCCGCACAATAGGTCTGGACCATCAAGGCATCGCATATGCCCGATGGCCGTAAACCTCCGTCGTGCCACTTCTTCCGCCGCACCGCGCACGGGACCGCCGCAGCCGCGCGGGCGACCGCCGCGACCGCGTACGGGGCCGGGGCGAGGTCAGCTCCCGGGCGACCGCTCCACCGGAATCCACAGCTCCGCCTCCGCCCGCTTCCCCTCCTCCGTCAGCCGCACCCGCAGGATCTCGGGGCCGGGCCGGGAGGCGTACGGGTTCGACGGGAACCACTGGGTGAACACGTCCCGCCAGAGGTACTGCAGGGCCTGCGGGAACGCGCCCTCGTTCTCGAAGACCGCCCATGTGCCCGCCGGTACGGAGAGGGCGTCCGTGCCTGCCGGGGGCTCCGCGCCGGTCACCACACCGTGGTAGTAGTCGAGTTCGGTGCCCTCCGCGCGGCTCGGGTCGAGCTGATCGCTCACCCCGACGACGCCTGCCGGCTGCTGGTCGGAGAGGGCCGCGATGCGGTCCAGCTCCTCCTTGCCGATCCCCCGGATGAACTCCGCGATGGCCGGATTCGGCCCCTCGTGGACGAGCGGGACGCGGGCCCGCCTCCCCACCACCCGGAAACCGTCCTTCTCCACCAGTTTGTACCGCATGGCCGTACTCCCTTCGACGACGAGTCGGAAGGTCAGCCGTTGCTGGGACCGCAGCACCGCGCCCGTTCGCCGCGCCTCGCCCGGTCCGATGCCGTGCACGGCCCGGAAGGCGCGGGCGAAGCCCTCCCCCGTGTCGTAGCCGTGGCGCACCGCCACCTCCAGCAGCGTGCGTTCGGGGGCGGCGAGCACCTCGGCTCCCGCGACCGTCATGCGGCGGCGCCGGATGTACTCCGCCAGCGGGAGCCCCGCCAGCGCGGAGAACATCCGGCGGAAGTGGTACTCCGAGGTCATCGCAATCCGGGCGAGGTCGGCCGCGTCGATGCGCTCACCGAGGTGGGCCTCGATGTGTTCCATCGCGTCGTTCAGCTGTTCCAGCAACTCCTGATTTCCTTCCCTTGCCCGTTCACCGTAGGAAGGGACCAGGGTGCCGGACCCGACCGTGCCGGACCCGGATCGGTCGGGTCCGGGCACGGTCGGGGAGGGGCGCGGACGGACCCGGGC
Source organism: Streptomyces californicus (assembly GCF_000717645.1). Classification (GTDB taxonomy): domain Bacteria; phylum Actinomycetota; class Actinomycetes; order Streptomycetales; family Streptomycetaceae; genus Streptomyces; species Streptomyces californicus. Next base: position 105,042 of record NZ_JNZZ01000017.1, on the reverse strand, counting down.
ACGGTCGGGTCCGGACCGTGCGGGATGCGCTGCCGGGGCCCGGCGGGCGGGGCCGTCTACGGGGCCCAGGGGCCGAGCATGTCCTTCATCGTGTCGGTCAGCGCCATCTGGAGCAGCGGGCCGTAGGTGACCCGGCCGACGCCGAGACGGCGGAAGCGCTCCAGGTCGTGCTTGACCGGGTGGGCCGTGGAGTTGACGGGTACGGAGACGGCGGCCGTGACCGCCGTGAGCAGCTCGTCGTTGTCCTGGATCTTCACCGGGTAGACGCTGTCCGCGCCGGCCTGCACCAGGGCCCGCAGCCGTTCGATCGCCTCGTCCAGGACGGCGGCGGGGTCCTCCGCGTGAGCGAAGAGGTCGGTGCGCCCGTTGATCCAGACCGGGACGCCCGCCTCGTCGGCAGCCGCGCGCAGGCCCGCGACGTACGCCGCGTGCTCCTGCGTGGTGCGGACGCGGCCGCCCTCGGAGTGCACGGTGTCCTCGACGTTGAGGCCGACGCCGCCGACCTCGATGAGCCCGGCGATGAGGTCGGCGGGCTTCTGCCCGTACCCGGCCTCCAGGTCGACCGAGACGGGGACGTCGACAGCGGCGATGATCGGGCGGACGGCGGCCAGCACCTCCTCGAAGGTCTGGCCCTCCTGGTCCTCGGCTCCCCGGGAGTCCGCGAGGGGGTGGCTGCCGATCGTCAGCGCGGGGAATCCGGCGGCGACGGCCGTCCGCGCGGACCAGGCGTCCCAGACGGTCGGGAGCACGAGCGGCTGGTGGTCGGCGTGCAGTTGCTTGAGGCGCTGAGCGCGCTCGACAGTGGTACGAGAGTCCATGACCTGGACGCTACCCCCGGATCGGCCGGAGCAACGCGCCGGCGGGGCCGCTGCGGAGAGGCACTGCTGCGGCGCGGGCGGGGCGGGCACGGGGGCGGCACGGGAAAGGGCGGGCGCGGCCTGTGCGGCCGCGCCCGCCCTTTCGTCTTCCGTGTCCAGCCGGTTCGTTCAGCCGGTTCAGCTGAGCTTGGCGCCTTCCACGGTGCTGGTGACCGTGCCGGCGGTGGAGGTGGTGGCCCCCGCCGCGCCCTCGACCAGCTTGCCGAGGTCGCCGACGTCGTCCAGCGCTCCGAGGGAGACGGCCGGTTCGGCGGCGTGGGCGGTGTCGCCGCCGCCCGGGGGCGGGGAGATGGCGGCGATGACCGCTCCGGTGGCGAGGGTGACGACGGCGAGTACGCTGCGCTTCTTCATGCCGGGTTCAACGGCCCGGGGCCCGGAAAGGGCACGCCCTGTTCGCGCATCACCGTCGCGGGACTGCGCCACGGGCCGCTTCGGCAGGGCTTCGTCGCAGGTCACCGTAGGGGGAGCCGATGTCGGGGCGGGGTGGTGCGCTGCCTAGTCTGTGCGCATGGTGGTCTACGCCCCGGCGGCACTCCTCTTCCTCGTCTTCTGCGTGAGCGTGCTGCGCGAGCGCAGAAAGTTCAGCAACGCCGTCGTGCTCGGACTGGCCGTGCTCTGCGCACTGGCCGGTCTGCTGTACCGGCTGGTCGACTCCGGTTCCGCCTCGGCCCCGTTCGTCCTGTGGGCGCTGCTGGTGCTGGGGGCGGTGGCCGTGCTCGTGCTGACGTGCTTCCTGTTCCTCAACGGCGTACGCATGCTGCGCAAGGAGGGCAGAAGCCCGACCAACCTGCTCTCCCTGCTGGCCGCCCTGGGAGTCCTCGCCGTCATCGCCCTGCTGGCCACCGCCGCCGCGCTGCGGACGCCGCTCCTGATCGGCGCGGCCACGGCGGCGGGCGGTCTGGCGCTGTACTTCTCGTTCCTCTTCCTGTGCTTCGTCTGCTACGCGTTCCTGTACGGGCGGCTGCGCGTGCGCCGTAAGGCCGACTTCGTGGTGGTGCTGGGCTCGGGGCTGATCAACGGCTCCACCGTGCCGCCGCTGCTGGCGAGCCGGCTGGAGCGGGGGCGCGAGGTCCACGCGCGGCTGTCCCGGCGCGGCGGGTCCCCGGTGCTCATCACCTCGGGCGGGCAGGGGCCCGACGAGGACCTGCCCGAGTCCCACGCCATGGCCGACCACCTGATCGCGCAGGGCTTCCCCGCCGACCTCGTCCGGCGGGAGGACCGGTCGCGCAACACCGAGGAGAACCTGCGGTACAGCAAGGCGATCATGGAGGAGGCCAAGCCCGACTACCGGTGCGTGGTCGTCACGAACAACTACCACGCCTTCCGCGCCGCGCTCACCGCCCGGCGGGTCCGCATCCGGGGACAGGTGGTGGGCTCGCCCACGGCCGCGTACTTCTGGCCGAACGCGACGCTGCGCGAGTTCACCGCGATCCTCGTGGACTACCGGCGCAGCAACGTGGTGATGTGCGCCCTGATCCTCCTGGGCGGGGTGGCCGCGTGGTGGGCGGCGGGCCGGGGCTAAGGGCCGGCCCCACCCAGGCGTGAAGGGATCCTCGCTGCGCTGCTCAGCTGCTGTTCAAGGCAGTGAGCACGTGGCCCAACTCATTCGGCATCACAGCGACGAGAACGGGGCCCTCGGGAGAACTGCACTCGACGATTCGACACCCGCCGTTGATCTTCATCGCCTCGCGCCATGACGGTGATCGCATGCCGACCTGCCGCAGTCCCTCGGGGAGGGACACCGCTGCTCCGGCTCTGGTCCGTGGCTCCCAGCCCGCTCCGGAGGGGCCTACCAGCAGTCGCCCCCGCAGCCATCGACCTTCCTGTGAAGGATGTCGGAGCAGGCACGGGACCTTGATCACATCTCCCTCAGCGGCAGTGTCCGCCCGCTGCCTCACTTTGCGTCGGAGCAACCACGCCGTCAGCCCTCCTGCCGCCAGGACAACCACCAGTTCGACCACTTCAGCATTCAAGCAGCTCAGCACGTGAGCGCCCAGCCCTTCCACACCCACCGTTCCAGCGGGTTCGCTTCCGACCGGCCCTCGGAATCCGCGAGCCCGCCGGTTTCACGATGCCGACGACCTCCCTCCTCACCGACCGGCCCCAGCCTGCGGGAGGTGCCTGCTCCCGCCCCCTTTTCGCCCACATGGCGAGCACAACTCCCCCACATATGACTTATGTTGATCACGCTCGCATCGCGGATGCGCGCCGATGGTCAACTGACAAGGGGGGTCAGGTGTCCCGACACCTGTTCATGAACAGCCGTCACCGCAGCCTGCGTACCGGACGCGCCGCGGGGGCGGCGGCGATCGCGGTGGCGCTGGCGGCGGGGCTCGCCACGGCGCTGCCGGCCACGGCGCGGGCCGCCGGGAAGGCGGAGGCCGCGGAGGTCCTGATTCCGGCGCCCGACGCGTATGACGAGGGGCCGGAGACGATCCTGTCGACCGGCCGGAACGGGGTGCTGCACCGCGAGGGCGACGACTACCTCTGGACGAACTCGTACAACCGCCGGACCCGGGTCGTCACCGAACTCGCCACCGTTCCGGAGCACTTGATTATCAAGGGCCACACCGAGAGCAACCTGGCGATGTACCGGCAGCAGCGCGCGGACGGCGGCACGGACGTCGTCCGGATCGGCCTGGAGGACCCGCGCTTCAACGCCACGGTGACCGTGCCCGCGGGCTACCTCAACCTGCGCTTCGCCGGCGCCTGGATGGTCGTCACCGTCGACAAGGGCGACGGGACCTACGAGATGCGGGTGGCCCGGGGCGGCGCCGAGTCGGCGGACCCCGTCGTGCGGCTGCCCGCAGGGGCCACCACCGACGCCGAACCCGTGGTCCTCGGCGGGGAGGGCAGCGACGTCCTCATCGGCTACCGGCTCGCGGACGGCTCCCCGGGCTACGGCATCCTCACCGCGTACGACGGCCGGGTGAAGCCGCTGCCGGTGACCGGTGACGCGAACAGCTTCCGGATCACCCAGTCGACCGTGAGCTGGTTCTCGCGGAACGGCGCCGGGGGCCAGGGCGTCCGCATCCTGCCGCGCAGCGGCACGGGCACCCCCAAGGTCGTCCCGCTGGACACCCGGTCCACGGACAGCGAGGTCACCACGTTCGTGGCGGACGACACCGTCATCTGGCACGAGGGCGTCGGCGGTCCGCTGCGGCTGACGCCGCACACCGGCGTGGAAACCGAGCGCACGCTCCTGGCGTCGGTGGAGTTCGCCCAGCTCCTGGGCGAGGGGGGCGGAAGCGTCCTGGCCCTGGGCAAGGACGCTTCCGGGGTCCGGGCCATCCACCTGTTCAGCCAGGACGGCATCGGCGAGATCTTCGACCTGGTGATGCGGGAGACGCCGAAGGTCAAAACGGCGGACGGCGAGATCGGCGCGCTGAGCCTGGACCGGGGACGGCTGCGGTACGTCAACTCGCTCGTCGGCGAGCACACGTTGCACGGCAAGGGCGTCGGGACCGGTCTCGGCCCGGCGGAGGGCGCGCGGCTCGCCGACTTCCCCGGGCTCGCGCCGGGCCGCTTCGCCGACGGTTCGGACGAGGGGCTCGCCCGGCTGGTCACCGACCCCGCGAGCGGCAGGGACGCCCTGGTGACGGGCGACGACCCGGACCGGCCGTCGGAGGGCCTGGTCCTGCCGGGGACCGGCGGACGCATCCTGGACGCGGCACCGGAGTTCGTGCTGTACGAGGCGGGCGGACGGCAGTACGTCGTCGACACCGCTCGTGACCTCGTGGTCCGCGACCAGCGGGCGCAGGGCGCGGTGCTGGACGGGGACCGGCTGATCAAGTCGGCCCCGGGCAAGCCGGGCACGCTCAACGTGGTGGACCCGCGCACCGGGCGGGCGACCGCGAGCCACGACCTCGGCGTGGACTGCGTACCGAGCGAACTCCAGCGCAGCGGCACCCTGGTGTACTGGAGCTGCGCCTCGCAGGACGCGGCGGGCGTGTACGACACGGCGACCCACCGCGACTACCCCGCCCCGGTCTCCGGGGTCCTGCTGGGCGACCGCTTCCTCGCCGCGCGCGAGGCGTCCGGCGACCTGCGGCTGACGGCGCTGCGGCCCGACGGCTCCACCGGCGACCTGGGTACGGTGACCGGGCTGAAGCCGCCCGCTCAGGGCGACGGGCGCGGCACCACCTGGACCCTGGACGCGGACGCGGGCAAGCTCGCCTGGGTCGGGGCCGACGACACCGTCCACGTCACCGCCCCGCAGCAGGCCGTCTCCCCGCTCAACGTCACCCACTCCGCCGTGCCCGCCACCGCCGCGGGGACTTGGCGGGCCGCGTGGTGGCTGTCCAAGCCGGCCGCCTCCTGGAAGGTGACGCTGGTGCGCCGCTCGAACGGGGGGACCGTCCGGACCTGGACGGGCGAGGACGCGCGCGGCGCGGTCCGGGTCGACTGGGACGGTACGTCCGCCTCGGGCGAGCCCGCCCCGGCGGGCGCGTACACCTGGCGGCTGACGGCCACCCCGGCGGACGGCTCGGGCGCGGACGCCACGGCCTCGGGCACACTGCGGGCCACGACGGGCTGAGCGCGCACGGTCGTCCGGTGGGGGCGGTAGGCCGAGCGCGTACGGTCCGGGGGCGAGCCACCAGCCGCTCCCGGGCCGCCCGCCGCCTCCATCCGGTCCCCCGAGGTGAGCGTCCGCCCGCCTGCTCAAGCAGGCGAGGCGCGGCCCTCGTCACCGGCAGCGTCCCCACGCGCCATCGGCCCTGATCCTCAGTGCCAGGTGTTGTCGTTTACGGGGGTCTGGGTCGGGAGACGGTAGCCGAATTCCTCCCGGAGCCGCGGGCCGGCAGCGTCCGAGCGCATCGCCAGGGCGACGAGCGCGGCCAGGCCGAGCGCCCAGATGCCCGCGACGATCACCGCGGGCGCGCCATCAGTGGTCCGGGGGGCCAGGGCCCCGAGCGCTCCCGCGCCCAGCGCCGCCCAGACCGCCGTCGCCGCGTGCAGCTCGGACGCCTGGGCAGCCGTCGCGTTGACAGCGTGCGCGCGGTCGACGGCGGTCACGTCCGCTCCGCCGCGGCGTACCCGTACAAGGGTGCGTCGCAGGCGCCGGATCCGGAGCACCGCGATGCAGGGGAGGAGGAGCAGGCACAGGACACCGAGTCCGGCACCGCCCAGCCGCACCTGTTGCCAGAGGGAAGTCGTGGGCGAGATCGACGGGCTCATCACGGCGAGCACGGCGATGACGAGGGCCGCGCGTGCGGCGGTCCTCGCGCGGTCGAGGCCGGTGGCCTCGGCGCGGTCTCGGGCCTTGACCTGCTGCCGCAGCTTCGTGTCCGCGTCGCCGAGAAGGAGCCGTGCGCGCCCCTGTTCGCCGAGGGCCTGTGCGGGGAGGCGGGCGCTCGCCAAGCGGGCCCACCGTCGGCCGGCGGCGGTCAGAGCGAGGACGAGCGGGACGCACAGCACGCCCAGGACGAGCAGCGTCATGGCGACCGGCGGCCAGGCGGACGCGGCGAGCAGCACCCCGGCCGTTGCGAGGAGGAGGGAACCGATGACGCTGGTGGTGGTGACCGCCGGGAAGAACGGCGTGCGGCTGACGGGACCACGCACCTCGACCGCGTTCCCCAGCGACGGGGAGCCGTTGGCCGCCGCGTACATGCCCGCGAGCGCGAGGTGCCGGCAGGTCAGGGCGTAGCCGAGCACCGTCAGAAAGACGGCGGCACCAAGGCCCGCGGCGACGAGAGGGCCTCCGAACACCGTCACGAAATCCGGTCGGTCGTCAGGGAAAGCGAAGCCGCCGATGATCGCGAGGAGAGGAAGCAGAGCGAACAGCGACCCGCAGCCCGCGGCGGCCGCGCCCGACACGCTCACCAGACCGTCGGTGATCAACACTCCGCGGGTGGGCGGAAGCTCACGACCGCGATCGCGCCGCTCGTCGCCCAACGGGCCGCGATTCGCTCTCATGCCCGCCAGGCTCTCACGGCCCCCGAGCCCTCGGTCGATCGCGTCGGCAACCCTTCGGCCCCCGGACCCTACGCCTTAAGGCCGCCGTCCTTCCCCCTCCGGCCGGGCGGGCCGACTCCGCGCGGTCCGAACGGCGTGAAGGGGCCGATCGCGAAGTTGGTGAGGATCGGCCGAAAGCCGGTGCGGCCCGCGCACACGCGCCGCTAAGTTCGTACGGAGAAGGGAAACCAGTGACATCACCTCGTCTCGTTCCACCCTCCAGCCTGTCCGCCGTCCGAGCGATCCGGCACGGTCGGAGCACGGCCAACCTCGCGTTCGCCGAAGCCGAGCGGACCGGGGCGACCGGCCTTCCCGTCAGCGGCGTCGACCGGGACGTACCGCTCTCCCGGTCAGGGATCGACCAGGCGCGGGCTCTGGGCCGCTGGTGGTCCCACCTACCTCCCGGACACCAACCCGACCTGGTCGTCTGCTCGCCGTACGAGCGCGCGATGCGGACCTGGCAGGAGATGGCCCGCACCGCCGCCGACGTCGTCGACGTGGAGACCGTCGTCGACGAGCGGCTCCGGGACCGGGAGATGGGGGTGTACGAGCTGTACACGCCTGCTGCTCTGCGGGCCCGCTCGCCGGAGGAGGCCGACCGGCGCGAACGGGTCGGTGAGTGGCACTACCGGCCGCCCGGCGGGGAGGCCATGACCGATGTCGCCGTCCGCGTCGGCCAGTTCCTCACCGACCTGGACCGGGCGGCGCAGGGGCGCTCGGTGCTCATCGTCGCCCACGACGCGATCGTCATCGCCTTCCGCCACGTCCTCGGCGGCATCGGAGCCGTCGCCCCCGGCCGGCTCCCACCCGTCCCCAACGCCTCCGTGTCCACCTGGGAGAACCGAGGGGGCCGCCTCGCCCTCACCTCCTGGGGCGACACCCGACACCTCACCCGGCCGACCACCCCGACGAAGGAGACGCCTCACCGATGAACGACCGCACCGACCCGATCCTCCATCAGGTCACCCCGGTCCCCGGGGGCCTGTACGCCGACAGCTCCTACGAAACCGTGCTGAGCGAGGTGCGGAACACCTTGGGCTCGGTCTCGGCCGCCCTGCCGGACGCGGACGGGGAGCGCAAAGCGGCCCTGGAGGACTTCCGCCGCCGGCTCGCCCGTACGCAGACCGAGATCCGGCCGGGCGACGACGACGGGCTCCAGGCCGCGCGGGACCTGTGCATGACCGTACGCCGGTACATGGGCGTGGCCGGGTGAGCCCCACGACGGAGGGCGCACTCCCCCGCGCGGAGAACGTCAGGCTGTTCCAGGAAGGGATCGCCCGTGACCTGCTGGACGGCTGCACTCCGCAGGAGCGTCCGGTCGCCGTGATCGTCTGCGGCCAGACCGGCGCGGGCAAGACGGCCATCACCGCCATGGTGAAGGACGCACTGGACCGGCTCGGTTCGGCGGCCTGGATCAACATGGACTTCTACAACCCCTACCACCCGCATTACGCCCGCTGGCAGGCCGAACGGCCGCAGGAGGCCGACGCGCTGGTACGCCCGGACGGCGACCTGTGGTGGGAGCAGGCCCAGGACTACGCCCTGTCCAGGGGCTACAACATCCTTCTGGAGTCCGCGGCGGTCAGTCCCGCCGAGTTCGAGGACATCTGCCGGCGCATCCAGGACGCGCCCCGGCCGCCCGGCGCCGCGCCCTACCGGATCGAGGCGGCGTTCGTCGCCGTCGCGGGACCGATCAGCGAGTTCGGCACCCGCAACCGCTTCGTGCACGAACTGCGGGAGCTGGGCCACGGGCGCCTGGTCGACCGGGAGATCCACAACGCCTCCCTGGACGGCGTGCTGCGCAGCGCGGCCGCGTTCGAGCGGGAGGGTCTGGGAGACCTCGGCCTCGTCATGCGCCGTGACGGGAGCCCCGTGTACTCCCGGACCGTCACCCCCGGGCTGCCGGTAGCCGAGGACCAGCTCACCCTCGTGCACGCGGTGCAGCGGGAACGCGACCGCCAGCTGACTCCGCTGGAGGCCGCTCAGTTCGCCGCCCGCTATGCCGACACCGCATTACGGGCGCCCGCGTTCATGTCGGCCGAGCTGGCGGACATCGCCCGCGCGGTAGCCCCGCTCCTGCCGGAGCCGACCACCCGGTGGACCGATCTCGCCGAAGAGGCGCAGCGGTTGCGGGGGGCCGTCCCCGGTGTCCCCGATCCGACGCTGCCGGCCCGGTCGGACGCGGACCTCGTGCAGTTGCTCGCGCACTCCGTGGCCGAGCGGCACGCGGCGGGGGAAGCGGGGCCGTCACCCCAAAGCCGGCGGATCCTGGCGGAGATGGCACGCCGGTCGGTCCTCCCTGCCGAGCAGAGGGCATACGAGGCCTCCGAACGGCAGCGCCTGCGGTCGAGCGACACACAGCTCGTCACGAAGCCGGGTTCGACCCTGCCGGTACGGCCGTCGACGGCGACGGCCGCCAGAAGCCGGTCGACGACCGGTACGCGGCCACCGCAGCGCCAGCAGGCTCAGCAGCCCCTGCCCCCGCCCCAGCGGACCGGACCGGAGCCACAACACCGGCCAGGACACAGCAGGTAGCCGGCAGCGGCCTGCGGTCGAGCACCTGGCCGCGCGGCGTCGAGCACCTGGCCGCGCGGCTCGGCATCGAAGATCCGACGGCGATGAAGCGGGCCTCGGAGTCGAAGCGCACGGCGCTGCCGACCACGGTGACGCGGCGGCCGGAGGCGGCGAGTACGGGCAGGCGGGTCCTGGCCGGGCGCCGAACGCTCCCGCCGAGCAGGTCCGACGTGCCCTGACCGAGCCGGCGCGTACGTGGCCGGTGGCACAGGCTCCCACCGCCGCACCAGCGCGGGCTACCCTCCTGAAGGCGTAGCCACTCAGCCACGCCCGGACGGTCATCCGGAGCGATCATGCAGACTCAAGGCAGAGGCAGATCGGCACCGTGGGCGAAGGTCCTCGCAGCGTTCGTCCTCATCGTCCTCATGCCCTTGGCCCTTCTGTTCCTGGTCGGCTTCCAAGGGTCCGGGGCGTTCCCGTGGTGAGCGAGACCGCCGAGCACGGCGGGCCTCGGTGACGCAGCACGGCCACACCCGGCTCGTGCCACCACGATCCCGGTGACGCCGGGACCGCGCGTACCGGTGAGCCCCGCGGGCGGCTCGTTCTGTACAACGGACGGCGAGGACCCACGGACCGCGTACCGGCTCGACCATCCTGGACCGCACCTGTGAGCCCCGGGCTCCGGCTGAGGGGATCCACCGGAACCCGGGGCGCTGTGGGAGGGCCGTGGTGCGGCGGCGGGGCTCAGAACCCGCCGCCGTCGAAGCCGCCGCCCCCGAAGCCTCCGCCGTCGCCGAAGCCGCCCCCGCCGAAGCCGGAGGAGTCGAAGTCGGAGCCGGAGAAGTCGCCGCCGCTCCAGTCGCCGCCCGTGCCGTCGCCGCCGCCGAAGTCGCCGCCGCCGTACTCGGAGGCGTACGCCGGGGTGGCGAGCATCGAGCCGAGCAGGGTGCCGGCCAGGAGGCCGGGGAGCAGGCCGCCGCCGAAGTAGCCGCCGGCCCAGGGGCCGTAGGCCGGGCCCGCCTCCCAGTACGGGCGGCGGCGGCCGTCGCCGGTGTCGACCGTGCGGCTCATCGGGTCCTCGCCGCGGGCCAGGCGGGCCTCGTCCGTGCCGCAGACCGGGACCTCGCGGGGCGCGCCGCCGGGCGGGGTCCAGCGGACGTCGGCGACCGCGGGGCCGTGGCGGGGGTCGAAGAAGCACGGCGGGCGGCGGGCCGGGATCTCCGCGCCGGTGCGGCGGGCCTCCAGGACGGCGAGGGAGTAGCGGCCGTCCTCCAGGGACTGGGTGACGGGGCGCACGTCCGAGGGGTGCGTGGCCCGGTCCATCCGCGCCTTGGCGGTCTCGTAGGAGTCCAGCGCCCGTTCGTAGTCGGCGCGCATGGCGTCGTCCGCGCCCTTCTCTGCGGGGTGGAAGTCGAGCCGTTCCAGCGTCTCCCCGTACGCCGTGATGTCCTCGTCCACGACGACCCGGAGCTTGTCGAGGGCGGCGCGCTCCTCTTCCTCCTTGCGGCGCTTGGTGCGGCGGGAGATCGCGTACGCGCCGACGCCGCCCGCCGCGACGAGCGCGCCGAGCGTGATGAGGCCGCCGACCGGTGCGCCGGAGGCGTCCCTCGCGCCCGTGCCGCCGGACCAGGAGGCGGGGGCGGAGCCCCGGGCCTGTTCGACGGCCCGGTCGACGAAGGCGTTGAGCTGGGCGTCGGCGCTGCGGGCGGTGGCCGGGTCCTCCACGGCGGCGGTGAGGTTCTGGACCGCCCGGACGGGCATGACCCGCGGGTCCGCGCCCGCGTCGAAGCCGTCACCGAGGCGGACGGCGTAGACGCCGGTGATGCCGGTGTCGTTGCGCAGGGTCCTGAGGAGGGTGTCCTCGGGGAAGGCGGGGGTGTCGGGGAGGACCGCCACGAACACCGGCTTGCCGGCCTCCGTGATCTTGTTCTCCAGGGCCTTCTCGTCGGCGGCGGAGAGCTGGTCGCGGGCGGCCGGGTCCACGTAGACGGGATCGTCGCGCAGGGCCTGGGCGGCGTCCTGGATGGTCCCGGCGGGCGCGGCCGACGCCGGGAAGGTCAGGGCGAGGGCCGCTGCCGCCACGATGAGCAGCAGGCCCGCCAGCAGCGCGGGGAAGAGCCTTTTCCTCATACTTCACGCTACTCCAGGCGGGCGACGAACGCCGTCGCCCGCCCGGAGAGCGCGTTCTGCGGGGTGCCGCGCGGCGCGGTACGCCGTATGCAGCGGCGTACCGCGGGGTGCTAGGCGGCGCGGTACGCCGTGCGCAGCTTGGCCACCGCTCCGGTCAGGTCACCGGTGAGCAGCAGGTGGTCCGCCTCCGCGAACGGCTTGGAGACCGCCTGGGTGAACCTGCCGCCGATCTTCTGCTGGACCAGCAGCCGGGCCTGGTCCACGATCGCCTTGCCCGCCGGGGTCTTCCCCAGCTTGGCCTTCTCCGCGACCTCGGCGGCCACGCCGAGGGCGGCCAGCGTCAGCTCGCCGCCGGCCGGGGGCTTCCGCAGGGTGGTGAGGCCCCAGCCGTAGGGGAACTGCGGGTCGTAGTCCCGGTCCCCGACGTTGACCGGCACCTGGGACTCCGACTTCGGCCAGGTCACCGGGAGCTGTCCGGTGAAGGCGCGCTTGCCGTAGAGCACGTCGGCCACGCCGTCGCCCTCGGAGCCGGGCAGCCAGGACGCCACCAGCGCGTCCATGTCGCCCAGCCGGTCGTCGAGGAGCTGCGGGCGGCCGGAGACGACGAGGACCGCGCACTTCATGGCGGCGCAGACCGTGTCGATCGCCTTCTTGTCGGCGTCCGTCAGCTCCAGGTCGTGGCCGTTGCCGACGTCGCCCAGGCCCTCGGCGTACGGGGTCTCGCCCACGATCACCACGCCGACGTCATGCCCGTCCGTGGCGGCGGAGGCGTCCTTGGAGTAGGTGACGGACTCGGGGCTCCTCGCCGCCTTCCGCATGCCCTCCAGGATGGTGGTGCCGGCGGTGGTCTTCCCGGAGGAGCCCTGCCAGCTGATGGTCCAGCCGCCGGCCTGGTTGCCGATGTCGTCGGCGTTGGACCCGGCGACGTACACCTTCTGGTTCGGCTTGAGGGGCAGGACCGCGCCGTCGTTCTTCAGCAGGACCTGCGACTTGGCGGCCGCCTCGCGGGCGACGGCGCGGTGGGCGGCCGAGCCGACCTCGTCCAGGTGGGTGGTGTCCGCGTACGGCTTCTCGAAGAGGCCGAGGCGGAACTTCTGGGTGAGGATGCGGGCGACCGCGTCGTCGATCCGGGCCTGGCTGATCCGGCCCGCCGCGACCTCGTCCTTGAGCGTCCTGGTGAAGTCCTGGTACGCGTTCGGGACCATGATCATGTCGAGCCCGGCGTTGACGGACGTACGGACGTCGCTCGCGTAGTCGCCGGGGATCTGGTCGATGGCCTGGTAGTCGCTGATGACGAAGCCCTCGAAGCCCATGCGATCCTTGAGGACGCCGTTGATCATCTCGCCGTGGGCGTGCATCTTCACGGGGCCCTGGTCGTCACCGGTGATGTCGAGCGAGGAGTACGACGGCATGATCGTGCCGACGCCGCGCTTCACCGACTCGGCGAACGGCGGGAGGTGGACCGCCTCCAGCTCCTGGCGGGTGACCTTGGTGACGCCCTGGTCGATCGTGTACGAGCCGGTGGTGGACGAGCCGTACTCGGTGCCGCCGTCCCCGACGAAGTGCTTGGCGCTGCCGAGTACCTTGTCGTTGCGGTGGAGGTCCTTGCCGGACGGGCTGCCCTGCATGCCCTGGATGACCGTCTCCATGGCCTCGACCAGCGCCGGGTCCTCGCCGAACGCCTCGTAGGAGCGGCCCCAGCGCTCGTCGCGGGTGACGCAGACGCAGGGGGCGAAGTCCCACGGCACACCGGAGGCGCGGACCTCCTTGGCGGTGACCGCACCGGTCTTCTCGGCGGTCTTCGGGTCGCGGCCCGCGCCGAGGCCGATGTTGTGCGGCATGATCGTCGCGCCCACGACGTTGTTGTGGCCGTGCACCGCGTCCACGCCGTAGATCAGCGGGATCTGGAAGCGGGTGGCCTGGGCGCGCAGCTGGTAGGCGTCGACCATCTTGGCCCACGCGGCGGCCGTGTTGGGGCTGGGGACCGAGCCGCCGCCGGAGAGCAGCGAGCCGAGGTCGTAGGCGGCGATGTCCCCGGGGGCGCGGAGCGCGTTGCGCTCGGCCTGGGTCATCTGGCCGGCCTTCTCCGCCAGGGACATGCGCCCCACCAGGTCCGCGACGCGCTGCTTCACCGGCAACTTCGCGTTCTGGTACGGGAGTCCGTGGGCGTCGATGACGACCTGCGGGTTCTCCCGGGGGGCCTTGGCGCCGGTGACGGTCAGCTCCAGCGGGACGGTCTTCGCCTCGGACGCCCTGGCCGCCTTCGCCGTGCGGACGGTGACCTTGTGGCTGGTGCCGGAGGCGGTGCCGGCGGGGAAGGTGTGGCTGCCGGTGACGGGGGTGTAGTCCTTGCCCGCCTCGGCCGTGCCGCCCTTGGTGGCGTACGTGACGGTGACGGGCTCCCCGATGGGCGCGGAGCCGGTGGTGGCGACGGAGAGGGTGATGTCGGCGCTGCCGCCGTTCTTCACCGTGCGGACGGCCGTGTCGGTGACGAGGCTCGTGGTGAGCGCCGGCTCCGCCTTGCCGTACAGCTCGACGGCGTCCATGGCGAACTGTCCGGGAGCGCCGCCGGGCAGGGTGACGGCGTAGCCCCACATCTCGTTCAGGCCGAGGATCTGGTCGATGCCGCCGACGGGCTGGTAGTCGGTCCGGTAGACGAAGTCCGCGAAGGGGATCTCGACCAGGTGCCAGCCCTCCCAGTCGTCGGTGAAGGAGGTGGTCCACAGCTCGGACGCGCCGCCGTTGGCGCCGCCGTCCTTGATCTCGAAGTTGATCCGCTTGCCGGAACCGGGCGGCAGCGGCGCGGTGTTCTGGCCGTACCACCAGAAGCGGATGCCCTGGTGGGCGGTCCAGTTCTGCGGCGGCGCGGCCACGGCGAACTCGTGGCTGAATCCGCCGTAGGAGCTGATGTCGTAGGAGCCTTCGAGGACCTTTTCCCCCTCGGGGGCGTCCGCGCGCTCGGTCAGCTTCAGCTTCGGGTGGTCGGCCGCGCCGCCGCCCCAGGTGAAGATCGCGTCGGCGGGCGGCTGTCCGCCGAGCGGGACCTCGCCCTCGAAGCGGTCGACGAGGACGGGGGCGGGTTCGTCGGCGGCCGCCGCGGCGGGGCCGGTGGCCGATCCGGCGAGGAGGGTGGCGAGGACGGCCGCGGCGGCGAGGACGGCGGTCGCGGGTCTGCTTCTGCCCTTGCGGGCGCGGGGGTACGGGATGCGGGGCATGGGTGAGAGCGCTCTCATCTCGGGTCGGAGGGGCGGAGGGTTGACGGGCGGAGGGGCGGAGATCCGGGCGGTGTACGGGATTTCGGGTGACGCGGCACGCGGGACGACGGGGTGGATCGTGTCGCGGTGCCGCCGCGCGCCGTCCTGGGGCACGCGGGTGCGGGCGGCGCCGGCCGTGGACGGCGCCCGGCCGCTCGACGCAGTCGAGCACACCCGTGACCCCGCCCGGTGGCAGCCGGGCGGAACGGCGCCGGCGGCCCACCCGGGTGCGCGCCGCCCGTGGACCGCGCGGCGGCCGGGGACGGCCTCGGAGCCGGCTCCCCCACGGGCGCCGATGGTGCGGCTGGAGTCAACCGCGCCGATTCCGTGCCGTCAATACTTCACGCCGCAATTGACCCCGTCTCATCTCCCGTGCAGGCGGCGGGCCTTGTCCGTTCAACTCCTGAACGCGCGAGAGCCGCCACCCGGGTCCGGGTGGCGGCTCTCGCCGCAGGGTGCCGTCGCGGTGCTACTCGGTGGGCTCGATGCCCGCCCGCAGCAGCCCGTAGGTGTACGCGTCCTCCAGCGCCTGCCAGGAGGCGGCGATGACGTTCTCGGCGACCCCCACGGTCGCCCAGTCGCCGGTGCCGTCGCCCGTGGTGATGAGGACGCGGGTGGTGGACTCGGTGCCCGTACGGCCTTCCAGGATGCGGACCTTGTAGTCGACCAGCTCCAACTTGGCGAGCTGCGGATAGATCCGCTCCAGGGCCACACGCAGCGCCCGGTCGAGGGCGTTGACCGGGCCGTTGCCCTCGGCGGTCGCGACGATCCGCTCGCCCTTGGCCCACAGCTTCACGGTCGCCTCGTTGGCGTGGGTGCCGTCGGGGCGGTCCTCGACGATCGCCCGCCAGGACTCCGTACGGAAGTAGCGGCGGGCCCGGCCCTCGACCTCGCCGCGCAGCAGGAGTTCGAAGGAGGCGTCGGCCGCCTCGTAGGTGTAGCCCTGGAGTTCGCGTTCCTTGACCCGCTCCACGACCCGGCCGACCAGGGCGCGGTCGCCGCCGAGGTCGATGCCGAGCTCCTTGCCCTTGAGCTCGATGGAGGCGCGGCCGGCCATGTCGGAGACCAGCATCCGCATGGTGTTGCCGACCCGCTCGGGGTCGATGTGCTGGTAGAGGTCGGGGTCGACCTTGATCGCGGAGGCGTGCAGCCCGGCCTTGTGGGCGAAGGCCGAGACGCCGACGTACGGCTGGTGGGTGGAGGGGGTGAGGTTGACGACCTCGGCGATGGCGTGCGAGATGCGGGTCATCTCCGCGAGCGCGCCCTCGGGCAGCACGGTCATGCCGTACTTGAGTTCCAGGGCGGCGACGACGGGGAAGAGGTTGGCGTTGCCGACCCGTTCGCCGTACCCGTTGGCCGTGCACTGGACGTGGGTGGCCCCGGCGTCCACGGCGGCCAGGGTGTTGGCGACGGCGCATCCGGTGTCGTCCTGGGCGTGGATGCCGAGCCGGGCGCCGGTGTCCGCGATGACGGTGGAGACGACGGCCTGGATCTGGGCGGGGAGCATGCCGCCGTTGGTGTCGCAGAGGATGACGACCTCGGCGCCCGCCTCGTACGCGGCGCGGACCACGGACTTCGCGTACGCGGCGTTGGCGCGGTAGCCGTCGAAGAAGTGCTCGCAGTCCACGAAGACCCGACGGCCCTGCTCGCGCAGGTGGGAGACGGTGTCGCGGACCATCTCCAGGTTCTCCTCCAGGGTGGTACGCAGGGCCAGCTCGACATGGCGGTCGTGGGCCTTGGCGACCAGGGTGACCACCGGGGCGCCGGACGTCAGGAGCGCCTTCACCTGGGGGTCGTCGGCCGCGCTGCCACCGGCCCTGCGGGTCGCGCCGAACGCCACGAGCTGGGCGTTCCTGAACGTGATCTCCTGCTGGGCGCGGGCGAAGAACTCGGTGTCGCGCGGGTTGGCCCCCGGCCAGCCGCCCTCGATGTACCCCACACCGAAGTCGTCCAGATGACGGGCGATGGTCAGCTTGTCGGCGACCGTCAGGTTGATGCCCTCACGCTGAGCACCGTCGCGCAGTGTGGTGTCGAAGACATGGAAACTGTCGTCGGTGGCGTTGGCCTTGGTGGTCATGCTGATCTGGCTCCTGTCGGATGAGTGGACCGGACGATCTGGTTCCACTTGCCCCCATCATCCCGCGCGCGCCGTCCCGGCCCGGGTGCGGACCGGAAAACAAAAAACCCCTCGCGGGTGCGAGAGGTCTGCGCGCGGGTCTGGGGCACGATGGCCGCGCCGTACGGGGTGGTACGGGGCGGTCACTGCGGACCGGCGCGCCTGCTGCCAATAATCATGACGAACGAGGACACGGCAGCAGTCTGGCACAGCGTGCGCTCCGTGACGGCGGCGTCTCAGGATGCGGTCGTGACGCCGGTCGCATCGCCCGGACGCGGCCCCGGTTCCAGCGTCTCGTCCAGGAACTCCGCCGCCTGGGCGAGCGCCCGCTCCCGCCCCGTGCCCGGGATGCCGACCGTCACGTGGACGCTGAGGCCGTCGAGCAGCGCCCGCAGCCGGGTGGCGAAGCGGTCGGCGTCCACCGGCCGGAACGCCCCGCGCGAGACGCCCTCCGCCAGCAGCGCCACCAGGTCGCGGTGCCAGGCGCCCTCGATGGCGGCCTGCCGGGCGCGGGCCTCGTCGTCGGCGTTCTGGGAGCGGCTCCAGACCTCCAGCCAGAGCGTCCAGTGCGGATCGCGGTGGCCGGCGGGCAGGTAGAGCGCGATGTACCCCTCCAGCCGCTCCCGGACGCCTTCCGGCCGGGCGAGCAGGGCGCGGCGTTCGGCGCCGAGGCGGTTCTCGCTCCACTCCAGGGTCTGGAGCAGCAGCTCGTCCTTGGTGCGGAAGTAGTAGAGGAGGTGGCCGCTGCTCATCCCGACCGCCCGCCCGAGCCCGGCCATGGTCAGCCCGTCGAGGCCGCGCTCGGCGACGGTGGCCATGACGGCGGCGAGCACGTCCTCGCGGGGCGGGGCGGCCTGGTGGGTGCGGCGCGGGGCGGGGGTCATGGTGCGGCGATTCCTCGGGTTCCTCGGGCGCCTCGGCCCCTCTGCGGGCCGTCGCCCGTCAGATCTCGGGCTGCTGCTGGGTGATGCAGTGGATGCCTCCACCGCCGGCGAAGATCGTACGGGCGTCGACGAGGGTCACCGTACGGTCCGGGAACAGGCCGCGGAAGATGGCGGCGGCCTCCTCGTCGCGCGGGTCGTCGAAGGCGCAGAGGACCACGCCGCCGTTGCAGAGGTAGTGGTTGATGTAGGAGTAGTCGACCCACGCGCCGTCCTCGTCGCGCAGGACGGTGGGGGCGGGCACCTCCACGACCTCCAGCGGGCGGCCCTTGGCGTCCGTCGCGGCGCGCAGGACGGCCAGCAGCTCCCGGCTGACCTCGTGGTCGGGGTGGGCCGGGTCGGGCTGGACGTGGGCGACGACCGTGCCGGGGCGGACGAAGGCGGCGACGATGTCGACGTGGCCGAGCGTGCCGTACGTCCCGTAGTCGCCGGTCAGCCCCCGGGGCAGCCAGAGCGCCTTCTCGGTGCCGAGGCGGGCGTGGACCTCCGCCTCCACCCGCTCCCTGGTCCAGCCGGGGTTGCGCTCGGGGCCGAGCTGGACGGTCTCGGTGAGCAGGACGGTGCCCTCGCCGTCTACGTGGATCGCGCCGCCCTCGTTGACGAGCGGGGAGGAGGCGACGGGGGTTCCGGCCACCTCGGCGACGGCCCGCGCGATGTGCTGGTCGTGCTCCCACCGGGCCCAGCCCTGCGCGCCCCAGCCGTTGAACGTCCAGTCGACCGCGGTGAGGGTGCGGCCGTCGGTGACGAAGGTGGGGCCGATGTCCCGCATCCACGCGTCGTCGAGCGGCCGGACGACCAGCTCGACGTCGGGCCCGAGCAGGGCCGCGGCACCCTCCTCCTGGCCCGGACCGACGACCATCGTGACCGGCTCGAAGCGGCGTACGGCCCGCGCGACGGCGGCCCAGGCCCGGCGGGCCTCGTCCAGCTCGGCGTCGGAGGCGAAGGTGGGGTTGGGCCCGGGCCAGGCCATCCAGGTGCGCTCGTGCGGGGCCCACTCGGGGGGCATGCGGAAGGGGGCGGGGGTGAGGGACATGGCGGCACTCCAGGTAGGGGTGTTTGAACACCACTCTAACTGGAAAGCGCGAATCGCCGATCTGACGCGGCCTGCCGGGTTGAGCGGAGATCGAGAAAGTGAGCGGCCGAAGCACGGATGCCCGGGGTGCCATGCGGCGAGGAGACGGGATGGACAGGAATACGGGGGCCGAAGGACGCACTGCCCGAGCCGCTCAGTAGCGTCCTTCCGATGAACCTCGATCTTTTCGACGACGTGCCCGACGGTCTGACCCTCCGAGCCCGGTCGTTCGTCCGGGGCCACGGAGTCAGAGCCGACATCAGGCGCGCCGAGCACCACCGGCGGCGATGGCTGGAGCGGGGCGTTCCGGCGGCGGTCGTCGACCGGATGGCGGCGTTCGAGGAACGCTGGGGCGGCCTGGTCCTCCCGCCCGCGTCCCGGTACGAGGGCGGCCCGAAGTACTTCGCGACGGACGTCCCCGAAGGCTCCGCTTCCGAGGGCTGGTCGTTCGAGGCCGGAGTTCAGCGGAGTGCGGTCCCGTACGGGTTCAGGATCGGCCCGTCCGGCGAGTTCGGCATCAGCACGGACCTGTGGGTGCCTCTCCACGCCGACGTCGAGGGCTGGGTGGAGGCGCTCGCCCTGACCCGCCACGCGTCGCGGTGGGCGCGGCAGATCACCACGGTCACCGGCGACGACGTCGACGACGTCGTGCTGGACGGGTTCGAACCGGTGCGCGAAGTGAGGGGCCTGGCCGACACCTGGTGGCGGGGGGCCGACTCCCTGGTGGCGGTCTACACCGGCGAGGCCCGGGCCCTCTCCTTCCCGCGGGGCCGCAGCGCGGTGATCTATTCCGGCCTGGACGCATGGGGACTGCGGGGAGGCGTCGAGGACGAGGTCGGCTGAGGGCGGCCCGTTGCCGATGCCTGTCCCCGTGGGCCGGTCATGCCGTCAGGGCCCGCATACCGGTGTATGCGGGCCCTGACGGTCGCGGTGCGCGGAGGGGCTAGCCCAGCGGGTGCATCCAGCCGTGGGTGTCCTCGACGACGCCGCGCTGGATGTCGAGAAGGCGGTCCCGCAGCTTCATGGTGACCTCGCCGGGCTCGCCGCCGCTCTGGGTCCACTCGCCGCCCGCGGACTTCACCAGGCCGACCGGGGTGATGACGGCGGCGGTGCCGCAGGCGAAGACCTCCACGAGGCTGCCGTTCGCCGTGTCCTCGCGCCACTGGTCGATGGAGACGCGGCCTTCCTCGGAGCCGTAGCCGAGGTCGCGGGCGACCTTGAGGAGGGAGTCGCGGGTGACGCCGGCGAGCAGCGAGCCCGTGAGGGACGGCGTGATGATCTTCTTCGTGCCGTCCTCCTGGGCGTACACGAAGTAGAGGTTCATGCCGCCGAGCTCCTCGACCCACTTGTGCTCGACCGCGTCGAGGTAGGCGACCTGGGCGCAGCCGTGTTCGGCGGCCTCGGCCTGGGCGAGGAGGGAGGCGGCGTAGTTGCCGCCGGTCTTGGCGTCGCCCATGCCGCCGGGGACGGCGCGGACGCGGTTCTCGGAGAGCCAGATGGAGACCGGCTTCACGCCGCCGGGGAAGTAGGCGCCGGCGGGCGAGGCGATGACCAGGAAGAGGTACTCGTTGGCCGGCCGCACACCGAGGCCGACCTCGGCGGCGATCATGAACGGGCGCAGGTACAGCGACTCCTCGCCACCGTGCTCCGGGACCCACGCCTTGTCCTGCTGCACCAGCGCGTCGCACGCGGCGATGAACGTCTCGACGGGCAGCTCGGGCATGGCGAGCCGGGCGGCCGAGCGCTGGAAGCGGCGGGCGTTGGCGTCGGGGCGGAAGGAGGCGACCGAGCCGTCGGGCTGGCGGTACGCCTTCAGCCCCTCGAAGATCTCCTGCGCGTAGTGCAGGGTCATGTTGGCCGGGTCCAGCGACAGCGGGCCGTAGGGGACGAGCTGGGCGTCGTGCCAGCCGCGGCCCTCGGTCCAGCGGATGGTCACCATGTGGTCGGTGAAGTACCGGCCGAATCCCGGGTTGGCCAGGATCGCCTCGCGCTCCGCGTCGGACAGCGGGTTCGAGGAGGGCTTGAGCTCGATCGTGGGCGTCGTCATGAGTGCGTGTCCTTCACCAATCTTGTGTGTGATGGACCGCGCTCACACCGTCTCGGCCCGACGCTTTCCGGTCAGGTCCTAGGACGTCCGAGCTTCACCGCGAGCCACGGCCCCGCGTTCGATTATCGCTTGCGAGGGGCCGTGCACGAAATGGCGTGAATGCGGTCCTGAGGTCGATGGTGGCACCCGGGGGCCGCACAGGTGAAGCCGCCGGGCGCTGTCGCGACCCGGCGGCTTCGAAGTGGAGTCGTCGGGTCAGCTCGCTACACGTACCGCGAGGGCGTCGCCGATCTCGTCGGTCGTACGCGTGGCGGCCCCTCCCCCAGAGCCTGCAGGGCCTGGGAGGTGCCCCCCTCGCTCGGCCAGGTCGGCGGAGACGGCGTCCTCGATGCGCGCGGCCTCGGTCTCGTAGCCGAGGTGGCGCAGCAGGAGGGCGACGGAGAGGACCGTGGCGGTCGGGTCGGCCTTGCCCTGCCCCGCGATGTCGGGGGCGGAGCCGTGGACCGGCTCGAACATCGACGGGAACGCGCCCGTCGGGTTGACGTTGCCGGACGCGGCCAGGCCGATACCGCCGGTGACGGCGGCGGCCAGGTCGGTGAGGATGTCGCCGAAGAGGTTGTCGGTGACGATGACGTCGAAGCGCTCCGGCTGGGTGACGAAGAAGATCGTCGCGGCGTCGACGTGCAGGTAGTCGGTGCTGACCTGCGGGTATTCGGCGGCGACCCGGTCGAAGGTGTTCTTCCACAGGTGGCCGGCGTAGACGAGGACGTTGTTCTTGTGGACCAGCGTCAGCTTCTTGCGCGGGCGGGCGGCCGCGCGCTCGAAGGCGTCCCGGACCACGCGCTCGACGCCGTACGCCGTGTTGACGCTGACCTCGGTGGCGACCTCGGCGGGGGTGCCGGTGCGCAGCGAGCCGCCGTTGCCGGTGTACGGGCCCTCGGTGCCCTCGCGGACGACGACGAAGTCGATGTCGGGGCGGCCGGCGAGCGGGGTCGCGGTGTTCGGGAAGAGCTTGGAGGGGCGCAGGTTGATGAAGTGGTCGAAGGCGAACCGCAGCTTCAGCAGCAGCCCGCGCTCCAGGACGCCGGACGGCACCGACGGGTCGCCGATCGCGCCGAGCAGGATGGCGTCGTGCTCCTTGAGGGCCTCCAGCTCCGCGTCCGGGAGGGTGTCACCGGTGCGGTGCCAGCGCTGGGCGCCGAGGTCGTACTCCTTGGTCTCCAGCTTCACGTCCTGCGGGAGGACAGCGTTGAGGACCTTGAGCCCCTGGGCCACGACTTCCTGGCCGATTCCGTCACCGGGGATCACTGCGAGATCGATGCTGCGAGACATGCCGGAAGCCTAACGGTGCGTCCCACCCCATGACATCCGATGTCCATCATGCGGACGAGCGCATGCATGTTCGGGGTACGGGCGGGCGAGTGCTGGAGGGGGTGGACGAGCCCGGGAGCGGGCGGGTGCCGGAGGAGGCGGGGGCCGGAGCGGGCGGGGGATGCGCCGGAGCGCTTCGGACCCCGCCCGCACCGACCGTCCGGGGCGTGCGGCCCGGTGTGCGCGCCGCGCGCCCTTCGGGGCGCGACGGGGCGGAGCGGGCCCGGGGCGGCTCAGTGGCCGGTCGAGCCGCCGTTGTCGCGGCGGTCCAGGGCGCGCTGGAGGGCGGCGGCGGCGTTCTTGCGCTCGGCGTCGGCCTGGCGGGAGGCGTGGCGGACACGGCGGGTGGTGACGTTGGCCATGATGGATCGACTCCTTGAGATCGCTGATCGCGTGGATGCCGGGAACGGGCCGCACATCGCGGTGCGGCGCCGGGGCCGGGATCGGATTTCGAGGCGCCGGAAGGGGCGGGGAGCGTACGCCGCAGGGGTTGCCTGCTTCGGGGCGCGCGCCCGCATCCGCCAGCCGCTCGATCGAGCGATGCGTTCGGCTCCTACCAAGTTAAGACAGTCGAGCCGTCCTGTCTCTACAGTTAGTCGGACTTCCTACTATCTGAGACGGCCGAAGCGTCACCGCAGGTCACAGCGGTGGAGGAGAAGCCTCCTCGGCGGAACCGGACGGGTGGCGCGGGAGCCGTACGGGTGGCGCGCTCAGAGCACGTCGCCGTCCCGCCAGTCGAAGTGGAGCGGGTGGCAGGGGTCGGGCAGGGGTCGGCCGGCCGCCGGGCGGACGTAGGTGCTGCCCTCCTCCTCGGGCAGCGGTACGGTGCCCGCCGGGCCGAACGCGGCGAGCCTGCCGGGCCAGACCTGCCAGCCGCGTGCCGCGTAGAGGGCCGCGCCCTCGTCGGACGCCGACAGCGCCCCGAAGTCGTAGGCCGTGTCGATGACCCGCTCCAGCGCCGCCGTCACCCGGTGGCCCAGGCCCTCGCGGCGGTACAGCGTGTGGACGGCGACGGCTTCGACGTATCCGACGCGGTAGGAGCGGTCCGCGTGCTGGACCCGGCGCTGGACGACGCTGCCGTGGGCGATCGGGCGGCCGTACGGATCGAGGACCAGGGCGTGCATGCCGCCGAGCGCGTGGTCCCAGTCGTCGTCGTCGAAGTTCCCCTCGAAGGCGGCGTCGAGCAGGTCGCGGACGCGGGCCAGTTCGGCGGGGGTGAGGTCGCAGGTGTGGGCGATCCGTACGGCGGGGTTCGAGTCCATGGCGACAGCGTTCCAGCCCGCTCACCCGCCCGACAGCGAGTTTCGCTCGCGCTCCATGCTCGTTGCCGCACACGCGCGCCCGCCCGGACCGGGGCCGATGGTCCGGGCGGGCGCGATCACCGGGGGTGGGCGCTTGCCGTCACCCTGTACGGCGGGCGCCTCGGTGCACGGTCGCCGTGCACGGAAGCCGTACGGCCGGCGTCTGCGCACACGGTTCACCGCGAACGGAGACCGTACGGCCGGCGACTCCGCACACGGTTCACCGCGTACGGAGACCGTGCGGCCGGCGTCTTCGCACACGGTTCACCACGTGCGAGGTGCGGCTCAGTACACCGTCACCCCGTACGCCGACAGCGCCTCGGTGACCGGCTGGTGGATGGCCGAGCCCGAGGTGCCCGAGCAGCCGGAGCTGCCGGAGTGGATGCCGAGGGCGACGGAGCCCGCGAAGTGCGCGCCGCCGCTGTCGCCGCCGGCCGAGCAGGCGGTGGTGCGGACCATGTTGTAGACGGGCCCGTCGCCGTAGTTGACGGTGACGTTGACGGCGGTGACCGTGCCCGAGGTCACCTTGGTGGTGGACCCGCTCTTCTTGATCGCCTGGCCGACGACGGCGTTGGCGGCGGAGGAGATGTCCTGGGTGGAGCCGTTGTAGAGGTCCACGTTCCCGGCGGGCGAGGAGCCGTCGGTGTAGCGGACGATGCCGTAGTCGTTGGTCGGGAAGCTGGTGCCCTCCCGGACGCCGACGACCGGACCACCGGAGGAGGCGGACCAGTTGGCGGAGATGTTGGTGCAGTGTCCGGCGGTCACGAAGTAACGGGCCCCGCCCTTGGTGACGTTGAAGGCGGCCGAGCAGCGGCTTCCGCCGCCGTAGATCGCGCCGCCGCCGAGCACCTCGCGGTGGAAGACGCCGGGGACGCGCTGGACGTCGACCGCGCCGCCGAGCCGTTCGGCGACCGCTTCGAGGCGGGCCATGTTTCGTGCGGAGACGGAGGAGTCGGCCTCGACGGCGATCCGGTTGGTGCGCGGGTCGACACCCCAGGAGGTGCCGGTGATCTTCGCCTCGGCCTCCAGGGTGTCCATCGCGGCGTCGAGCTGGGCGGCGCTGCGGGCCACCCGGCGGACGGTGGCTCCGGCGGCGCGGGCCTGCTCCTCGGCCCGGTCGGTGGTGACGGTGACGACCAGCTTCCCGGTCTTCGCGTCGAGGTAGCTTCCGGCGGTCGCGGCCCCGAGCTGCCGCTCCACGGCGGCGTCGAGCGCGTACGCCGACGGGGAGGGGATCGCGGAGGGGGCGGCGGCGGGGGCGTCGGCGGCGGTGGAGGGGGTGGCGCCGAGGCCGAGGGCGCCGGCGACGAGCAGCAGGGAAACGCCCAGGCGCGCACGGGAGTTGCGTCTCATGGGGGGAGCTCCTTCTGAGGTGACGTGTGGGGACGTACCGAGAAAGAATTTGACATGCCCATTACCTAATCCACAAGACCGCGTGACCCGTCCGCCCCGTGCCTCCCGGTCTCCTTCGCCAGCCGGACAGCGCGTCCCGCTCAGCGGACGGTGACCGGGACCGGCTCCGCGCCTGTCCGAAGTCCCGCTTCCCCCGCCCCTCCCCCGCCGCGCACACTGCGCCCATGTCCGACACCACGCCCGCATCCACGCCTCCGTCCGCGACCGCCCCCGGCCCGTGGACGCCCACGCACGGCGCGCCGTACCGCCCCGCGCCCTACCGCCCCGAGCGGATCGCCGCCGAGGAGTCCCTGGAACGCGCCGCCCGGCTGCGGCGGCGGATGGACGAGCGCAGGACCGTCCGCGCCTTCTCCCCCGACCCGGTCCCCGAGCAGGTGCTGCGCGACGCCATCGCCTGCGCGGCCACCGCCCCGTCCGGCGCCCACCAGCAGCCGTGGACGTTCGTCCTGGTCAAGGACCCCGAGGTGCGCCGGCGCATCCGGGAGGCCGCCGAGCACGAGGAGAAGGTGAGTTACGACGGGCGGCTCGGCGAGGAGTGGCTGGCCGCGCTGCGTCCGCTGGGCACGGACGCGGTGAAGGCCCACATGACGGACGCGCCGGCCCTGATCGTGGTGTTCCAGCAGCGCTACTGGCTGGGCGAGGACGGGGCCAAGCGCAAGCACTACTACGTGGACGAGTCGGTGGGGATCGCGGTGGGCATGCTGCTCACCGCCCTGCACCTGTCCGGGCTCGCCGCGCTGATCCACACCCCGAGCCCGATGCGCTTCCTGGGCGAGGTCCTGAACCGGCCCGAGAACGAGAAGGCGTTCGCCGTGATCCCGGTCGGCCATCCCGCCGAGGACTGCGAGGTCCCCGACCTGGTGCGCAAGTCGCTGGACCAGGTGCTGGTGGAGATCTGACGGCGGGCCGCGCCGAGATGGAAACCGCCCCCCGTCCGGCAGGGGGGCCGGTCGGGGGGCGGTGTTCGGAGGGGGTCCCCGTGGCGGGGACCCCGGGCCGGGGCGCCGTGCTGCGGCGCCCCGGGGCGGGCGTCAGCCCTGGTGGGGGTAGGTGTAGTCGGTCGGCGGGACCAGCGTCTCCTTGATGGCCCGGGTCAGGGTCCAGCGCTGGAGGTTCTGCGGGGCCCCGGCCTTGTCGTTGGTGCCGGAGGCGCGGCCGCCGCCGAAGGGCTGCTGGCCGACGACGGCGCCGGTCGACTTGTCGTTGATGTAGAAGTTGCCGGCGGCGTAGCGGAGCTTGTCCATCGTGTACGCGGCGGCCGCGCGGTCGCCCGCGATGACCGAGCCGGTCAGCGCGTAGTCGGAGACCGACTCCATCTGCTCCAGCATGGCGTCGTAGCTGTCGTCCTCGTAGACGTGGATCGCGAGGATCGGGCCGAAGTACTCGGTCGTGAAGACCTCGTTCTCGGGGTCGGTGCACTCGATGACGGTCGGGCGGACGAAGTAGCCCACCGAGTCGTCGTAGGTGCCGCCCGCGATGACCGTGCAGGTCGGGTCGGACTTGGCGCGGTCGATCGCGGCCTTGTTCTTGGCGAACGAGCGGTCGTCGATGACGGCCCCGATGAAGTTGCTCAGGTCGGTGACGTCGCCCATCTTGATGGAGTCGACCTCGGCCGCGAACTCCTCCTTGAAACCGGAGTTCCAGATGGAGGCGGGGACGTACGCCCGCGAGGACGCCGAGCACTTCTGGCCCTGGAACTCGAAGGAGCCGCGGGTCAGCGCGGTCTTCAGGACGGCGCGGTCGGCGCTGGGGTGCGCGACG
This sequence comes from Streptomyces californicus, assembly GCF_000717645.1. Classification (GTDB taxonomy): domain Bacteria; phylum Actinomycetota; class Actinomycetes; order Streptomycetales; family Streptomycetaceae; genus Streptomyces; species Streptomyces californicus. Next base: position 78,289 of record NZ_JNZZ01000017.1, on the reverse strand, counting down.
ACGAAGTCCTTGCCGCCGGTCTCGCCGACGAGCCGCGGGTAGGTGCGGTAGTTGGCGATGTTGTTGCCGACCGTCTTCCACAGGTGCTGGAAGGTGGGGGTCGAGCCGGTGAAGTGGATGCCGGCCAGGTCGCGGTGGTTCAGCGCCACCTCGGAGACGGCCTTGCCGTCGCCGGTGACCAGGTTGATGACGCCCTTGGGCAGACCGGCCTCCTCCAGGAGCTGCATCAGCAGCACGGCGGCGTGGGTCTGGGTCGGGGACGGCTTCCACACCACGACGTTGCCCATGAGAGCGGGGGCGGTGGGGAGGTTGCCCGCGATGGCCGTGAAGTTGAACGGCGTGATCGCGTAGACGAAGCCCTCCAGCGGGCGGTGGTCCATGCGGTTCCACACGCCCGGGGAGTTGGCCGGGGGCTGCTCGGCGAGGATCTGGCGCGCGTAGTGCACGTTGAAGCGCCAGAAGTCGATGAGCTCGCAGGGGGTGTCGATCTCGGCCTGCTGGGCGGTCTTGGACTGGCCGAGCATGGTCGAGGCGGCCAGCGTCTCGCGCCAGGGGCCCGACAGCAGCTCGGCGGCGCGCAGGATGATCGCGGCGCGGTCGTCGAAGGACATGGCGCGCCAGGCCGGAGCGGCGGCGAGGGCCGCGTCGATGGCGTCCTGGGCGTCCTGTTCGGTGGCCCCGGCGAAGGTGCCGATGACGGCCTTGTGGTTGTGCGGCTGCACGACGTCGACCCGCTCGCCGCCGCCCATCCGCTTCTCGCCGCCGATGGTCATCAGCAGGTCGATCGGGTTCTGGCTGAGCTCCTTGAGCTTCTTCTCCAGACGGGCGCGCTCGGGGGAGCCCGGGGCGTAGGAGTGGACCGGCTCGTTGACCGGAGCGGGGACCTGGGTGACGGCGTCCATGGTTGCCTTGTCTCCTTGGTGTCGGCGGGGATGTGGGTCGGCCCGGGGGCCGCTCAGCCCTTGGTGAGGATCGAGCGGCCGAAGAACAGCAGGTTGGCCGGCTTCTCCGCGAGGCGGCGCATGAAGTATCCGTACCAGTCGGTGCCGTACGCCGTGTAGACGCGCATCCGGTGGCCCTCGGCCGCGAGCCGGACGTGCTCCTCGCTGCGGATGCCGTACAGCATCTGGAACTCGTACTCGTCCAGTTTGCGCCCGGCGCGGCGGCCGAGCTCCTGGGCGATGGCGATGAGACGGGGGTCGTGCGACCCGATCATCGGGTAGCCCTCGCCCTCCATGAGGATGCGGGTGATGCGGACGTACGCCTTGTCGATCTCGGCCTTGTCCTGGTACGCGACGGAGGCGGGCTCCTTGTAGGCGCCCTTCACGATGCGGACGCGGCTGCCGGCGGCGGACAGGCGGCGGGCGTCGTCCTCGGTGCGGAACAGGTACGACTGGATGACGCAGCCGGTCTGCGGGAAGTCCTTCCGCAGCTCCTCGTGGATGGCGAACATCGAGTCGAGGGTGGTGTGGTCCTCGGCGTCCAGGGTGACGGTGGTGCCGATGGCGGCGGCGGCCTCGACGACCGGGCGGACGTTGGCGAGGGCCAGCTCGTGGCCGCCCTCCAGCGCCTGGCCGAACATGGAGAGCTTGACGGACATCTCGGCGCGGGGGCCCAGGTCCAGGTCCTTCAGGCGCTCGACGAGCTCCAGGTAGGCGTCGCGGGCGGCCTCGGCCTGCGCGGGGGTGGTGATGTCCTCGCCGACGACGTCGAGCGTGACCTCCAGGCCCTTGTCCGCGGCGTCCTCGACGATCGGGACGACCTGGTCGACGGTCTCCCCGGCGATGAAGCGGTCGACGACCTGCTTGGTGCCGGGCGCGGCCGAGACGAACCGGCGCATCTTGTCGCTGCGCGATGCGGCGAGAATCACGGGACCCAGCACGGGGCACCTCCACGAATGTACGGACGAGGCCGAAGCGGTACGAACGTGAACGGACCGGTACGGCACGGATAACCACTGTGAAATCTAGGTACCCCGTGCGTGCTGTGCCATCGACACCTGTCACGCATCCGTGGCCGCCGTCTCATACATCTGTCTGAAGAAGTGCGCGCGGGGGTGCAGAATGGCGGGGTGACAGGCGACTACCAGGAACTGGTCGACGAGATCTCGGCCCTCCTCGACGCCCCGGCGACCCTGGAGAACCGCGACTTCGGCCTGGTCGCCTTCGGAGCCCACGACAGCGACGACGACACGGCGATGGACCCGGTCAGGACCCGTTCGATCCTGACCCGCCGCTCCACGCCGGCCGTCCGCGCCTGGTTCGAGGCGTTCGGCATCACCCGGGCGACCGGGCCCGTCCGGATCCCCGCCGCCCCGGAGGCCGGGGTGTTCCGGGACCGCATCTGCCTCCCGGTACGCCATCGGGGTGTCGTGCTCGGTTACGTCTGGCTGCTGGACGCCGACCCGGGCCCCACCGACGAGCGGCTGACCGCCGCGATGGAGGTCGCCGCCCGGATCGGGGCGCTGCTCTTCGACGAGGCGCGGGCGGGTGCGGACCTCTCGCGCGAGTTCGGCGCCGTCCTCACGGCGGGCCCCGGCCGGCAGCACGACACCGCCGTCGCCGCGCTGGGCGAGGTGCTGGGGCGGGACGCGGAGGGGCTGCACACGGTGGTGTGCGTGACGCCGTGGGCGGACGACACCCCGGCGGTACGGGCGGTGGCGTCGGCGGCCGCGCTGGCGGCGGTCCCGGCGGCGGGGGCGTCGTCGCTGGCCGCGCTGGTGCGGCTGCGCTCACCGGACCGGCTCGATCCGGCCCTGAGCGCCGGGGACCGGCTGCGGTCGGAGGCCGGGCAGGCGGCCACGGCGGGGATCGCGGCGCCGCGCCGGGGCCTGGCCGAGCTGGCCGCCTCCTGGCGCGAGGCGCGGGCGGCGGCCCGGGCGGCCCGGGCCGAGCCCCGGCTGGGCCCGGTCGCCCGGTGGTCGTCGATCGGCCCGTACCGCCTGCTCACCGCCCTGCCGGAGACGGGGAGCGAGGCCGGGGACCCGGCGGTCGCCCCGCTGCTGTTCCCTGTGCACCGGGAGCTGGCGCACACCGCCGAGGTGTTCCTGGACCACGCGGGCCAGGCGGGCCGGGCCGCGGCGGCGCTGGGCGTCCACCGCCAGACGCTGTACTACCGGCTCTCCCGCATCCAGCAGATCACCGGCCTGGACCTGAACGACGGCGAGGACCGGCTGCTGCTGCACATGGCGGTCAAACGCGCCCGGCTGTAGCAGGCCCGGCCGCAGGGAGGGGCCCTTCTCCCCCGCAGCCCGGCCGCCGGTAGGGGCCCCTCTCCCCCGTGCGGGGGAGCGAGGCCGCCCGCGTCGGCCGCCGCCCCGCCAGCCTGCTTATTGGTCGGACACTCAATAACATGCCCGGCATGTCGTCGCACGTTCAGCGCCCCCTCGCGACGGCCCCCGTACGTCCGAACCCGGAGTGCCTGCCGTGCGGCCCCTGGTCATGCTGGACGGACCCGGTGTCCGCTCCACCACCCGATCGGACGTCCGGCCGGACCACGGCGGTAAACCCGACGGCGCTCACCACCGCAGGGCGCGAACCGGGTGCCCCGGGGGGCATGCCGGCCGTCCTCGCCCGCCGGTCGCACCGGCCCCTGCCTCTCGGCCCTTCGACCGTCGGGCGGTCCGGTCCCTTTCCCACCTGACCGCCCGACACCCCCGCCCCCACCCCCGTACACCCCAAGCCCGCCCCCGAGCGAACGACCTCCTGGAGTCCCTGTGCGCACCTCACTCGTCCTGCTCGCCGCCCGCCTCCTCGATCCGGTCACGGGCGGCTTCCTGCCGGAGACCGCGCTGGCCGTCTCCGGCGGGCGGACGGTCGCCCTGGGCGACGACCGGGAGATCCGGGCGCTGGCCGACGCCTCGACCACGGTGATCGACCTCAAGGGCGCGGTGGTGACGCCGGGCCTGGTCGACGGCCACATCCACCCGGTCACGGGCGCGGAGATGACCGGCGGGCTCGACCTGTCCGGCTGCACGAACCTGGCGGGGGTGCGCGAGGCCCTCGCCGCCGAGGTCCGGAAGCTGGCCCCCGGCGCCTGGCTGCGCGCCTGGGGCCTGGACCCGAACACCTTCGGTGACGCGCCGGTCGCCTCCGCCTCCCTCTCCCCCGTGCTCGACGACGTACCGGCGCTGATCCAGCTCTTCGACGCCCACTCCGCGCTGGACGGCCCGCGCGCGCTGGAACTGGCGGGCGTGGACGGCCCCCGGACGTTCGACCAGGCCGCCGAGGTGGTCTGCGACGCGGACGGGCGGCCGACCGGGCTGCTGCTGGAGGAGGCCGCCTGCGAGCTGGTCGAGCGGGCCGCGCCCCGGCCCACCCGGCAGGAGAGCGGCGAGCGTCTGGCCGCCGCCCTGCGCTCGATGGCCGCCGCCGGGCTCACCGGCGGCCACGCCATGGACGCGAACGGGGACAGCCTCGCGCTCTACGCCGGCCTGGACGCGGCGGGCGACCTCCCGCTGCGGCTGCGCGTCGCGCCCTGGTGCCGGCCCGGCGTGGACTCGGATGCCGTACGGGCGCTCATCGGGCAGCAGGGCCGGGGCGGTTCGCTGTGGCGCACGGAGGGCGTCAAGCTGTTCATGGACGGCACCATCGACAACGGCACCGCCTGGCTGGAGCGCCCCGACTGCCACGGCGAGTCCACGCACTCCTTCTGGCCCGACCCCGCCGCCTACACCCGGGTGATCGGCGAACTGCACGACGCCGGGGTGCCCACCGCCACGCACGCGATCGGCGACGCCGCCGTACGCCACGCCCTGGACGCCGTGGATCGGGCCCGGAGCGCGGGAGGACCGGACGTACGCCACCGGATCGAGCACATCGAGACGGTTCCCGACGACACCGTGGCCCGGTTCGCGGAGCTGGGCGTCGTGGCCTCCATGCAGCCCACGCACTGCGCCGACTTCACCCGGGCCGACCACACCGACAACTGGTCACGGCGGCTCGGCGAGGAGCGGGCGTCCCACGCCTGGCGCTGCCGCGACCTGTGGGACGCGGGCGCGCGCGTCGTGCTCGGCTCGGACTGGCCGATCTCCCACTTCCCGCCGCTGGGCGTCATGGCGGCGGCCCGCCACCGCCGTCCCGGCCGCGACCTCACCCAGCCGCCGCACGGCCCCGGCCAGGCGCTCACCGCCCTCGAAGCGCTCCGGGGCATGACGGTCAACGCCGCCTGGGCGGCGGGCGAGGAGCACGAGGCCGGCCGGATCGCCCTCGGCCACCGCGCCGACTTCACGGTCTTCGCGGACAGCCCGCTGACCACGCGCGCCGTCGACCTGCCCGAACTGCCGGTGCTGCTCACCGTCGTGGACGGCCGCACCACCCACCGCGCCGCGTCGCTCTGAGCCGTCCGGGGGCGGGGGTGCGTGCGCGCCCCGCCCCCGGCCCGGGTCACTTGCCGAAGCGGCGCTCCCGGTTCGCGTACGAGCGCAGCGCGCGGAGGAAGTCCACGTGCCGGAAGGCCGGCCAGTAGCAGTCCACCCAGTGCATCTCGGCGTACGCGGACTGCCAGAGCAGGAATCCGGAGAGGCGCTGCTCGCCGGAGGTGCGGATGATGAAGTCGGTGTGGTCGGCGACGGGCGAGTACAGATGGCGGGAGATGTCGTCGATCCCGAACCGGGCGACCAGTTCGGCCGGGTCCCCGCCGGCCGCGATGTGCTCCTCGAAGGCGCTCTTCACGGCGTCGACGATCTCGCGCCGGCCGCCGTAGCCGACCGCCACGTCCACCTTGAGGCCGCCGCGGCCGGCCGTGGCGGCGGTGGCCTCCTTGATCGCGCGGGCGCTGTCGCCGGGCAGCATGTCGAGCGAGCCGATCGCCCGGACCTCCCAGTCCCGGCCCTCGGCGCTGATGTCCCGGACGGTGTGCTCGATGACCTCGATCAGCGGGCCCAGCTCCTCGGCGGGGCGCCCCAGGTTGTCGTCGGAGAGCATGAAGAGGGTGACGTGCCCGATCCCGGCGGCGGTGCACCAGCCCAGGAACGTGGTCACCTTGGCGCCGCCCGCCCTGTACCCCTCCCGGACGTCCGTGTGCCCGGCTTCGCGGGCCCACCGCCGGTTTCCGTCGACCATGATCCCGACGTGCTGGGGGCGGGGCAGCCCCACCAGCGTCGCGGCCAGCCGGCGCTCGTACACCGCCTCGATCGGCTTCCGGAGGAACAGGGGGAGCAGTTTCATGAGCCCTCTTCAGCAGCACGCGGCAGGTGATGTCGAGGGACCCTATCAGCGGTTCGGGACGCCCCCGGACGGGCTCCGCGGCCTCAGAACGGGCCGTCGTCGTCCGCCGGTTCGGGGATCGGCCGGTCGCTGACCAGGGCGGCCAGCACGAACGGCGCGTCGCCGTCGCTGTGGCCGACCGTCACGGCGAACCACCGGTCTCCGGAGCCGCCCGGCCCGGCCGCCCCGACCGGCCCCCAGACGGCGAGGTCCCCGTACAGGTCCGCGCCGAACAGCGCCTGGAACAGCGGCTCCACGAGCGTACGGTCGCCCTGCCAGCGGCGCAGCGGTCCGTGCAGGCGCACGGTGGTGTGCGGGCCCCACCGCCGGTCCAACTCCCGTGCCAGATCGGCCGCGCGGGCCTCGGCTGCCTCCTCGGCGTCGTTCCACGCGGGGGCGTACACCCCGGTGAGCGGGTCGCCCTCCCAGAGCGGCACGAGCAGGAAGCCCTCGCCCCGGGTGGCGGTCCACTCACCGGTGACCGGGTCGCCCTCCGCCGTGGTGGGGCCGTCGGCCGGCACGGGGGCGGTGAGCAGCCCGGCGGCCTCCGCCGCGGCACGCTCCAGGTCGAAGGGCTCCCCCGCCCGGGAGGTCACAGGACCGCCCGGTCCATCGGGCGGGGCAGCGGAGCCAGCGCCCCCGCCTCGCGCAGCCGCCCGTACACCCGCACCACGGTGGCGCTGTCGCCGGGGGCCGCGATGCTCAGCAACTCCCCTCCGCCGGGCAGCGGTTGACGTACGGTCTCCAGGTCGTCGGGGATCAGGGCGGCGCGGGCCGGGGAGAGGTAGCCGGCCCGGCCGACGACGGGATCGCTCACGGAGTACCCGACCTCGTCCTCCAGCGCGTCCAGGACGTCGTCGTCGCTCACGTCGCCGAAGTCCGGTTCCCACACGCGGACGATCAGCGACAGCAGCTCCTCCTCCGGCACCACGGCCTCGTCCGGGGCGTGCAGGACGATCGCGAGCGACTGGAGGAGGAACTCCGGTGTCCCGCCCACCAGTCCGCTGACCTCGGTCTGCCAGCCGGGCGCCCCGGTGCCGACGAACCGCAGCCCGGTGCCGGTGAGGTCCGACCAGTCGGCGGCGTTCTGCGCGGCGCGCAGGGCCTCCTCCAGCGCGTCCCCCTCGGCGGCCAAGGCGGTGGCGGGACCGTTGCCGTGGACCTGGCTCCAGACGTCGGCCGCCTGCGGGACCAGCTCGGCGATCCCGTCGAGCGTCCGCCGCCACCGGTCGGCCAGGACTTCGACCGGTTCCGGCCGGGGACCCCAGAAGCCCCGCACTACACGTCGCATGCTCGTCTCTCCTCGATCGGCCGGCCCGCTGCACGCGGCCCCCGGCCGGCGGCCGGGGTCACCACGCGTTGCAGGCTACTCGGCTCCCGGCCCTCCGTCCGGAGCCCGGCCCACGCCGCGGCCTACTCGTCGAAGGCTCCCGGCTTCCTGGTGCTGTCGCCCGGCTTCGTCGGCGTGTGCACCACCTTGACCGGCAGCCCCTCGTCACGGAACGCCTTGCGGGCCGCCTTCGCCACGTCCGGGTCGGAGAAGTGCCACTCGACGCTCCGGCCGCCCGACGCCTCCACCTGCGCGCGGGCCTCGGTGACGAACTTGTCCTTGCCCGAGGGCGTGAGCGTGCCCTTGTCGCTCTGGGACAGATAGCTGCCGTAGCCGTTCTTCGCCTCCAGGAAGGTCTGCCGGGAGGAGTCCCAACCGTCGTACTCCACGGCCGGTTTGCCCTCGCGGGGATGCGGTACGACGTACTCCTGGCCCCGGTTGGTCCCCGTGACCTGCTCCTGGTAGCGGAGCCAGGACTCGTTCTTCCAGTTCGGCGCGGGGTTGCGGTCGCGGCTCGCCCAGTAGCCGTCGCCCGCGTCCGCGTCGCCGAGCGTACGGTCCTTGAGGTCGTCGGCCCAGGACGGCGGGTTGTAGTTGCGCGGGTCGGAGGTGTCGTTGCGCTGCGGCTCCGGGTACTGCTTCTTGTCGGCCGCCGCCTTCCGCGCCCGCTCCGGTTCCTCCAGCCGCTTCTGCTCCAGGTGCGCCTGCCGCTCGGCCGCGCGCGCCTCCTGGGCCGCCTTCTTGGCCGCCTCGTCGCAGCCGCCCTCCGCGAGGACGGCCCGGCCCGGGGAGCCGGCCGCCAGCACGCCGGTGCCCGCACCCGGCACACCACCGCCGCCGCCACCGCCTGCGGGACCGTACGGCACCCTCGGCGGGCCGCCCGCGATCGCGCAGCCGGTCCGGCGCGCCGCGTCCTCGGCGCTGTCGGCCGCCTCGTCGGCCTCCTTCGCCGCCTTCCGTACGCCGTCGAGGTCACCGGCCTCCGCGGCCTTGCGGGCCCGGCGGGCGGCGGCGCCCGCGTCGCCCGCCGCCTCCGCGATCTCCGAGGCGACCTTGCCGAGCTTGCCGAGTTTCCCGACCTTGCCGACGACCTTCCCGACGTTGTAGCCGGGGATGAAGATCGATCCGACGTTCCAGATCACATCGGTGACGGCCCGGGTCTTCTCGCCGTTGTTCCAGCGCTCGCGGACCTCGTCCCCGACGAAGACGTCGTCCCCGACCGTGATCACGGTGTTGACGGAGGCCCCGCCCCAGTCCCAGAGGGCGCCGAGGTAGTCGCCGTCGGCCCACTTGTCGCCCGCGCCGGAGGAGTCCTGGGACCACTGGTCGCCGAGCTGCTTGCCGTAGTCGACCAGCCCGGACCAGGTCTCGGGCTTGAACAGGTCGATGATCCCGGAGATGTCGCCCCAGATCCCGTCGACCACCAGGCCCTTGAAGACCTGCGTCGTACGGTCCCAGGCGCAGCCGAAGAAGCCCCAGCCGCCGCAGTCCTCCTCCTTCTCGGCCTGGTCTCCGCCCTCGCCGTCGCCCTCGTCGGACGTCGGCTGTACGTCGTAGGCGGCCTCGGGCTCCTCGCCGTCCTCGGGGAAGGTGTCCTCGCCGGTCCCGGGCCGCCCCTTGTCGTCGGGGCCGCCGGTGCCGCCGGACGTGGTGGAGCCCTCGGAACCACCGGTCGCGGCCCCCTCCGAACCGCCGCTCGCGGCCCCCTCGGATCCGCCGGTCGCCGCTCCCTCGGAACCACCGCTCGCGGCCCCCTCGGATCCGCCGGAGTCCTGGGTCCCGCCCGTGCCCTCGCTGCCGCCGGAGGTCTCGCGGCCGCCGGTCCCCTCCGAACCGCCGGTCGTCTCGCCGCCGGTGGCGCCGCCCGTGGTCGTCGTACCGCCGTCGGCGCCCCCCTCCGAGCCTCCGTCGGCGCCTCCGTCCGCGCCTCCCGACGTCTCCCCGGCGGCACCCTCGTCCGCTCCCCCGCCCGTACCGCCGTCGGCGCCTCCGTCCGTGCCCTCGCCCGCCTCGACCGAACCGCCCGGGGAAACCGGGCAGGAGCTGCCCGTCAGCGAGCAGATCGCGGACTGGAGGCCCTCGGTGATCCGGCCGCCGAGGCCGCCCACGGTCAGCGCCGCGATCAGCGCGACGACGATGAGCACCAGGCCCAGGTACTCCAGGGCGGTCTGCCCCCGGTCACGCTTCCAGGTGATCATGTGCGGGAGCGAGAACCTGGGTGGTTGTCCGCGCTCGGCGACGGGGAGCCGGAACCACGCCCGGCTGCCCTCGCTGTTGATCAGGACGAGGATCAGGATCGGCACGACCAGTTGCGTGAACCCGTCCGGGGAGCCGTCGCCCACGTTGGCGAGCCCGCCGAGGACCAGCCACACCTGGACGGCGACGATGCCCCACCGCACCCGGGGTCCGCCGGTCCGTACGTGCCGGGCCAGCAGCGCCGCGAGCACCCCGGGCACGGAGGCGTACAGCAGGATGCCGAGCACTTCGGCGCCCATCGCCCCCACCGCGAAGGCGGAGCCGGAGAGGCCGATCGCCCCGAGCACCGTCGCGCCGAGCAGGACGAGGAGCAGGACGCGCACCAAGGCGAGCGGGCCCGGCAGTTCACGTCGCGGAGCGGCGGCCGGGGCCGGACCCCCCGCTACGGGTATGCCACCGACAGCAGACATACGCGACCGACCCCCGGGGTGCCCATGAGTGACATGACAACGGGTCACCCTAGGGTCGCGAGTCCGCTCACGTCGTGGGCCCCCGGGCCCAACCCCGGGCCCATACGCGCCGGTTGATCACCCGGACCCCGCAGCGCCTTCGCGGCCGCGGCCCGCCGCGCCGTTCCCGCTCCAAACCGCCCCGCCGTTCCCCGCGCCGCCCGGCCGCCCGCCCCGAACGCGACGTACGCGGTGGCGGGACCACGCGTCCGGGACGCGCGGGCCTGCCACCGGGTACGGGGCGGGTGGTGCGGCGGGCCGGGCCGGGGCGGCCCGTCCGCGTCAGTCGGTCAGGTTCACCGAGCGGGCCGAGGAGGCGCCGATCTCCTCCGCGATCTCCGTCAGCACCGGCTGCGGGACCGTCTCGTCGACGGTGAGGACGACCAGCGCCTCGCCGCCCTCCGCGGCCCGCGAGACCTGCATGCCCGCGATGTTCAGTCCGGCCTCGCCGAGGATCTTGCCGACCGCGCCCACCACGCCCGGCCGGTCCTGGTAGCGCAGGACGACCATGTGGTCGGCGAGCGCCAGGTCGACGTCGTGCTCACCGATGGCGACGATCTTCTGGAGGTGCTTCGGGCCCGCCAGCGTGCCGGAGACCGCGACCTCCTGGCCGTCGCCGAGGGTGCCGCGCACGGTGACCACGTTGCGGTGGTCGGGCGACTCGGAGCTGGTGGTGAGGCGGACCTCGACACCGCGCTCCTGCGCGAACAGCGGGGCGTTGACGTAGGAGACGGTCTCGTCCACGACGTCCTCGAAGACGCCCTTGAGCGCGGAGAGCTCCAGCACCTTCACGTCGTGCTGGGTGATCTCGCCGTACACCTCGACGTCGAGCCGGGCCGCGACCTCGCCCGCGAGCGCGGTGAAGATCCGGCCGAGCTTCTCGGCGAGCGGGAGACCGGGGCGTACGTCCTCGGCGATGACGCCGCCCTGGACGTTGACCGCGTCCGGGACCAACTCGCCGGCGAGCGCGAGGCGGACGGACTTGGCGACCGCGATGCCCGCCTTCTCCTGCGCCTCGTCGGTGGAGGCGCCGAGGTGCGGGGTGCAGACGACCTGGTCGAACTGGAACAGCGGGGAGTCCGTGCAGGGCTCCTTCGCGTACACGTCGAGGCCGGCGCCGGCGACGCGGCCCTCCTTGAGCGCGGAGGCCAGCGCCTCCTCGTCCACGATCCCTCCGCGCGCGGCGTTGACGATGCGGACCGAGGGCTTGACCTTGTGCAGCGCCTCGTCGCCGATGAGACCCAGCGTCTCCGGGGTCTTGGGCAGGTGCACCGTGATGAAGTCGGCGACCTCCAGCAGCTCGTCCAGGCTGAGGAGCTTGACGCCCATCTGCGCGGCGCGGGCCGGCTGCACGTAGGGGTCGTAGGCGACGATCTTCATGCCGAAGGCCGACATCCGCTGGGCGACCAGGACGCCGATGCGGCCGAGGCCGACGACGCCGAGGACCTTCTCGCTGAGCTCGACCCCGGTGTACTTCGAGCGCTTCCACTCGCCGTTCTTGAGCGCCGTGTTGGCCTGCGGGATGTTGCGCGCGGTGGCCACCAGCAGACCGCAGGCCAGCTCGGCCGCGGTGACGATGTTGGAGGTCGGGGCGTTGACGACCATCACGCCGGCCTTGGTGGCGGCGGAGACGTCCACGTTGTCCAGGCCGACGCCCGCGCGGGCCACGACCCGGAGCTTCCCGGCCGCGGCGATCGCCTCGGCGTCGACCTTGGTGGCGGAGCGCACCAGGATGGCGTCGACGTCGGCGACGGCGGGGATCAGCTCGGCGCGGTCGGCGCCGTTGCAGTGCCGGATCTCGAAGTCCGGGCCCAGGGCGTCGACGGTGGCGGGCGACAGCTCTTCAGCGATGAGTACGACAGGTTTCGAGCTCACGTGAGTCCTCACAAGTCCAGTGCGGACGGCCGTCCCGACGGCCGCAGGCGGTGGAGGGGCTAGCCGCGTGGTAGACGCACGACACTGTGGGCCCTGACGCGTGTATGTGTTCAGAAGTGTAGTCATGCGGCGCGCTCCGTACTGCGCCCCGGTGGAAGGATCACCCGCACGAGGGTGGACGTCCTGTACACCCGTACGGAACAGCCCCTCCGGCGCCCCCGTACGGAGCGGCTCCTCGCGGTGCTGCGGAGCGGGGCGGATCCCGTGACCGGAACCCGCCCCGCTCCTCGGAGGACTACGCCTCTTCGTCGTTCACCCAGCTCATGAGCTTGCGCAGCTCGCGGCCCGTGGTCTCCAGCAGGTGGTCGCTGTCGGCCTTCTTGTACTCGTTGTACTTGGGCAGGCCGTTGTGGTACTCGGCCATCCAGTTCTTGGCGAAGGTGCCGTCCTGGATCTCGGCGAGGACCTTCTTCATCTCGGCCTTGGTGGCGTCGGTGATGATGCGGGGGCCGGTGACGTAGTCGCCCCACTCGGCGGTCTCCGAGATGGACCAGCGCATCTTCTCCAGGCCGCCCTCGTACATGAGGTCGACGATGAGCTTCAGCTCGTGCAGGCACTCGAAGTACGCGATCTCCGGCTGGTAGCCGGCCTCGGTCAGCGTCTCGAAACCGGCCTTGACCAGGGCGGCGGTGCCACCGCAGAGGACGGCCTGCTCACCGAACAGGTCGGTCTCGGTCTCCTCGGTGAAGGTGGTCTTGATGACGCCGGCGCGGGTGCCGCCGATGCCCTTGGCGTACGAGAGGGCGAGCTCCAGGCCCTTGCCCGAGGCGTCCTGCTCGACGGCCACGATGCAGGGGACGCCGCGCCCCTCCTCGTACTGGCGGCGGACGAGGTGGCCGGGGCCCTTCGGGGCGACCATGCAGACGTCGACGTTGGCCGGCGGCTTGATGAAGCCGAAGCGGATGTTCAGGCCGTGGCCGAAGAACAGCGCGTCGCCATCCTTGAGGTTGTCCTTGACGGACTCCTCGTAGACCTGGGCCTGGATCGGGTCCGGGACGAGGATCATGATGACGTCGGCCTCGGCGGCCGCCTCGGAGGGGGTCACCACGCGCAGGCCCTGCTCCTCGGCCTTGGCCTTGGACTTCGAGCCCTCGTGCAGACCGACGCGGACGTCGACGCCGGAGTCGCGGAGCGACAGCGCGTGGGCGTGGCCCTGGCTGCCGTACCCGAGAACCGCGACCTTGCGGCCCTGGATGATGGACAGGTCGGCATCGTCGTCGTAGAACAGCTCGGCCACTGGGTCTTCTCCTTGGTGTGCAGGTGTTGCGTCCCACCGTACGGCGGGGTGCGTCGTGTGCGTTGTCGGGTCTCGCCATGCGAGCGGAGCCGGGGGCTCCGCCGGGGTCCGTCCGCTCAGGCGGAGCGGTCGAGGGCGCGCAGGGACCGGTCGGTGATCGAGCGCGCGCCGCGCCCTATGGCGATGGTGCCGGACTGGACGAGCTCCTTGATGCCGTACTGCTCCAGCATCTTGAGCATCGCCTCCAGCTTGTCGGCCCCTCCGGTCGCCTCGATCGTGACGGCCTCCGGGGAAACGTCGACGGTCTTGGCGCGGAACAGCTGGACGATCTCGACGATCTGGGAGCGGGTCTCGCTGTCGGCGCGGACCTTCACCAGGACGAGCTCCCGCTGGATCGCGGCGGCGGGCTCGAGTTCGACGATCTTCAGGACGTTGACCAGCTTGTTGAGCTGCTTGGTCACCTGCTCCAGGGGCAGGCCCTCGACATTCACGACGATGGTGATGCGGGAGATGTCGGGGTGTTCGGTGGTACCGACCGCGAGCGAGTCGATGTTGAAGCCGCGGCGGGAGAACAGGGCGGTGATCCGGGCGAGGACACCGGGCTTGTTCTCGACCAGGACGGAGAGGGTGTGCTTTTCGGCCATGGGAGTCGTTCTCTCTCTGTCTCTCAGTCGTCTTCGTTGTCGCCGAAGTCGGGGCGGACGCCGCGCGCGGCCTGGACCTCGTCGTTGGAGGTGCCGGCGGCGACCATCGGCCAGACCATGGCGTCCTCGTGGACGATGAAGTCGATCACGACGGGGCGGTCGTTGATGGAGTTGGCCTCTTCGATGACCTTGTCCAGGTCGGCCGGGTCCTCGCAGCGGATGGAGTAGCAGCCCATGGCCTCGGACAGCTTGACGAAGTCCGGGACGCGGGTGCCGCGGGCGGGCGTGCCGTCCGCGTCCGGGCCGGAGTGCAGCACGGTGTTGGAGTAGCGCTGGTTGTAGAAGAGGGTCTGCCACTGGCGGACCATCCCCAGGGCGCCGTTGTTGATGACGGCGACCTTGATCGGGATGTTGTTGAGCGCGCAGGTGGTCAGTTCCTGGTTGGTCATCTGGAAGCAGCCGTCGCCGTCGATGGCCCAGACCGTGCGCTCCGGCGCGCCGGCCTTGGCGCCCATGGCGGCCGGGACCGCGTAGCCCATCGTCCCGGCGCCGCCGCTGTTGAGCCAGGTGGCGGGCTGCTCGTAGTCGATGAAGTGGGCGGCCCACATCTGGTGCTGGCCGACGCCGGCGGCGAAGATCGTGCCCTCGGGGGCGAGCTGGCCGATGCGCTGGATGACCTGCTGCGGGGAGAGGCTGCCGTCGTCGGGCAGGTCGTAGCCGAGCGGGTAGGTCTCGCGCCAGCGGCTCAGGTCCTTCCACCAGGCGCTGTAGTCGCCGGTGTTGCCCTCGGTGTGCTCGGCCTGGACGGCCTGGACCAGGTCGGCCAGGACCTCGCGGGCGTCGCCGACGATCGGGACGTCGGCGGTGCGGTTCTTGCCGATCTCGGCGGGGTCGATGTCGGCGTGGACGATCTTGGCGTACGGGGCGAAGCTGTCCAGCTTGCCGGTGACGCGGTCGTCGAAGCGGGCTCCGAGGGCGACGATCAGGTCGGCCTTCTGCAGCGCGGTGACGGCGGTGACCGAACCGTGCATGCCCGGCATCCCCACGTGCAGCGGGTGGCTGTCGGGGAAGGCGCCGAGCGCCATCAGGGTGGTGGTGACGGGCGCCCCGGTCAGCTCCGCGAGGACCTTCAGCTCGGCGGTGGCCCCGGCCTTCAGGACGCCGCCGCCAACGTACAGCACGGGCCGCTTGGCCTGGGTGATCAGCTTGGCGGCCTCGCGGATCTGCTTGGCGTGCGGCTTGGTCACCGGGCGGTAGCCGGGCAGGTCCATCGCCGGCGGCCAGCTGAAGGTCGTCCGCGCCTGGAGCGCGTCCTTGGCGATGTCGACGAGGACCGGTCCGGGGCGGCCGGTGGAGGCGATGTGGAACGCCTCGGCGATGGTGTGCGCGATGTCCTCGGCGCGGGTGACGAGGAAGTTGTGCTTCGTGATCGGCATCGTGATGCCGCAGATGTCGGCTTCCTGGAAGGCGTCCGTGCCGATGGCGGAGGAGGCGACCTGGCCGGTGATCGCGACCATCGGCACCGAGTCCATGGCGGCGTCCGCGATCGGGGTGACCAGGTTGGTGGCGCCGGGGCCCGAGGTGACCATGCAGACGCCGACCTTGCCGGTGGCCTGCGCGTACCCGGTCGCCGCGTGGCCCGCACCCTGCTCGTGGCGGACGAGGATGTGGCGGACCCGGGTGGAGTCCATCAGCGGGTCATAGGCCGGGAGAATGCAGCCGCCGGGGAGGCCGAACACGGTGTCGGCGCCCACTTCCTCGAGCGAACGGATGAGGGACTGCGCGCCCGTGACGTGCTCGACGGTCGCGGACGGCTGTCCGCCGGTACGGGCGCGCGGCTGCGGGTGATGGGCCCCGGTGGCCTGCTCGGTCATCTGCGTTCTCTTCTCGAAGCTGAGGGTTTTGGCGGGTGTTTTGCGGCGTTTTGAGAGGCGTCAGTGCAACAAAAAACCCCTCGTGCCGTGAGGCAAGCGAGGGGAGCGCGCCGGGTGCGGTCCGCAGAGTGTCAGTGAGTGACTCTGCTTCAGCCGACGCGCTTTCCAAGTACGAGAATTCGGGTGCGCATGGCATTGACCCTCTCTCCGGCACGCATGACGTGTCAAGTGGGTGGGACGGGCGTCTCAGCATGTGATCCGGTGAGCAGCGGGATCGAGCCGCCCGCCATCACCGGCCGGGGCCCGGGAACGCCCGCCACGGGGAACTCCCCGCGGACCAGGGCGCGTCGCAGCCGGTACTCGTCGAGCGGGCCGGAGAAGGCCATCACCTGGCCGTGGGTGCACCCCATGGCGCGCAGCGCCAGCACCTGCTCGGGGACGTCGACGCCGTCCGCCACGGACTGGAGGCCGAGGTCGCCGGCGATCCGCAGGAGGCCGCTGGTGATCTTGTGCAGCCGGGCCGACTCGACCACGCCCTCGACCAGCGTCCGGTCGAGTTTCAGTACGTCGATGGGGAGCCGCCGCAGCGCGTTGATCGCCGCGAACCCGCTGCCGAAGCCGTCGAGCGCGATCCGTACGCCGAGCCGCCGCAGGGCCACGAGGCGCTGCTCCAGGGCGTCGAAGGAGATCCGGGGGTCGCTGTCGGCCACCTCGATCATCAGCGCGCCCGAGGGCAGCCCGTGGCGGGTCAGCAGCGCCTCGATGGAGCCGAGGGGCGGACCGGTCTCCAGCAGCCGGGCGGCGGGGAGCCGGACGGAGACGGCGACGGGGTGGCCGGCCCTGGCCCGGTCGGCGGCCTGGGCCACCGCCTCCTCCAGGAGCCAGCGGCCGAGCTCGGCGGTGCGGTCGTCGTCGCCGGAGACCCGGAGGAACTCGGCGGGGGTGAAGAGGATGCCCTGGGCGGAGCGCCAGCGGGCCTGGGCGGCGACGGCGGCGACGGAGCCGCTGGCGAGGTGGACGACGGGCTGGTGGAGCAGGGCGAACTCGCCGTCGCGCAGGGCGGAGCGCAGCCGCGCGGCCAGCTCGGAGCGGCGCACGACGTCGGCCTGCATCTGCGGGGCGTACAGCTCGACCCGGTCCTTGCCGCCGGCCTTGGCGCGGTACATCGCGAGGTCGGCGTTGCGCATGAGGTCGGTGGGGCTGATGGCGGGCTCGGCGAAGGCGACGCCGATGGAGGCGGCCACCCGGACCTCGTTGGGGCCGATCCGGTAGGGCTGGGAGAGGGTGAGGCGCAGCCGTTCGGCGATCTCGTGCACCTGGTACTCCCGGGCGCCCTGATCGCGGGTGCCGTCCCCGACGATGAGCGCGGCGAACTCGTCACCGCCGAGCCGGGCGGCGGTGTCGCCGGCCCGGACGGAGTCCTGGAGCCGCCGTCCGGCCTGGATGAGCAGTTCGTCGCCCGCCTGGTGGCCGATGGTGTCGTTGACCTGTTTGAAGCCGTCGAGGTCGATGAAGAGGACGGCGGTGCCCGGGTCGCTCGCCCGCCGCCCGCCGAGCGCCTGGCGGACCCGGGCGGTGAACAGGGCCCGGTTGGGCAGGTCGGTGAGCGGGTCGTGCTCGGCGTTGTGCTGCAACTGGGCCTGGAGGCGGACCCGTTCGGTGACGTCCCGGCTGTTGAGCAGGAGGCCGCCCTGGTGGCGGTTGACGGTGGACTCGACGTTGAGCCAGTCGCCGGCGCCGGAGCGGAAGCGGCACTCGATGCGGGTGGTGGGCTCCTCGTGGGGCGGGGCGGCGAGGAAGCGCCGCACCTCGTGGACGAACCGGCCGAGGTCGTCGGGGTGGATGATCGAGGACAGCTCGGCCCCGACGAGGTCCTCCGCGTCGCGCCCGTAGACCCCGGCGGCGGCGGGGCTGACGTAGCGCAGGGTGCCGTCGGGGGCGGCGATCATGATGACGTCGCTGGAGCCCTGCACCAGGGAGCGGAAGTGGTTCTCCTTCTGCGCCAGTTCCTGGGTGAGGGAGATGCTGTCGAGCAGCATGATGCCCTGCCGGACGACGAGCGCCAGGACGACCGTGCAGCCGGTGAAGATGACGACCCGGTCGACCCGCCGGCCGTCGACCACGTTGTACAGGATGCCCAGGGTGCAGACGGCGGCGGCGAGATACGGGGTCAGGGCGGCCAGCGACCCGGCGATCGGGCGGCTGCCGGCGGCCCGGGGCGGGGAGGCTCCGCCCGGTGCGCGGGCCGCCCGCCGGGCGGCCCAGGGGGCGTAGGCGAGGAGCAGCGAACCGGCGAACCAGCCGGCGTCGAGGAGTTGGCCCGAGTGGTAGGTGGAGCGCAGCAGCGGCGAGGTGAACACCGCGTCGCTGAGGACGGTGAGCGCGAGGGCCGCGATGGCGGTGTTCACCGCGGAGCGGTTCACCCCGGAGCGGCGGAAGTGCAGGGCCAGCACCATCGAGACGAGCACGATGTCGAGCAGCGGGTAGGCCAGCGAGAGGGCGGCGGGGGCGACGTTCGCCTCCTCCGCGCCCGCCAGGTGCGCGGTGTGCGCGAGGGCGAGGCTCCAGGCGAGCGTCAGCAGGGAGCCGCCGATCAGCCAGGCGTCCAGCCCCAGGCAGATCCAGCCGGCCCGGGTGACGGGACGTTTGGCGAGCACCAGCAGGCCGACGATGGCGGGCGGCGCGAAGCAGAGGAAGAAGACGTCGGCGAGGGAGGGCGCGGGCACGGGGACGCCGAGGACGACCTCGTACCAGCCCCAGACGGCGTTGCCGCAGGCCGCCATGAGGGACGAGAGCGAGAACAGCAGCCAGGCGGGCCGCAGTCGTCCGCCGACCGCTCGCGCGTAAAGGAGGCAGGAGACGGCGGCGATCAGCGCGGCGGCGGCGAGGCCGAAGTCCCCCATGAAGACGGCGACGCGCGGCGATCCCCAGCCCACGGCGGCGCCCACCGAATACCCCGCGCAGACGATGCCGAGCAGGATCCGGGAGCGCGTCCCGGTGGAGCCGGCGGCGGACCTCGGGGAGAACAGGGCCCCCAGCGCGCTCACCGGAGGGCTCCCCGGCCCGGGCCGGCCGGGCAGTCGGACCCCTGCGACCGGCCCTCGCCCGGACCGCCGCGCCGCCGCCCGCTCCGGGGCGGGCGCGGACGCGTCGGAAACGGCTGTGCGGGGCAGGAATCCGGCCATCGGCGGGCACGGTGCCCGGTCGGCGCGGACGGCCTCGGCCGCTCGCCCGTCCCCGTCGGATCGTCTCTCCATGGCCGGCACATCGCCCGTCGCCCCCTCGCGTTCCGGTGCTCCCCCCGCGCCGTCCTTCACACGGCGCGGCTCCCCGGATCGGACGATACACCAGAACGGTCACGCAGGGCCATAGCTCCTCTACTCTCAGTGACGAAAGCCGAGGTGAGCGGCACTGTGCGCATCCGGACCGCCCCGTAGCGTGGCTTCCGGAGGTCGTTCAGCCGGTGGTGCGGACGACGTTCTCCACCGGCTCCCCGGCGGCGAAGCGGGTGAGCTGTGCGGCCAGCAGCCGCTTGGCGCGCGGTTCGAACGCCGAGGTGCTGCCGCCCACATGAGGCGTGATCAAGACATTCGGAGCATGCCAGAGAGGATGGCCGGCCGGGAGGGGTTCCGGGTCGGTCACGTCGAGCGCCGCCCGCAGGCGCCCGGACTCCAGTTCGGCCAGCAGGGCCTTGGTGTCGACGACTCCGCCGCGTGCCACGTTGACGAGGAGGGCGCCGTCGGGCATCGCGGCGAGGAACTCGGCGTCCACCAGCCCGCGCGTCGAGGGGTTCAACGGGGTGGAGAGGATCACGACGTCGGACTCCGGCAGCAGGGCGGGCAGTTCGTCGAGCGCCTGTACGGGACCGCGCGCGGAGGCCCGGGCGGAGCGCGCGACGCGTGCGACCCGCGCGCACTCGAACGGCGCGAGCCGGTCCTCGATGGCCGAGCCGATGGAGCCGTACCCCACGATGAGGACGGACTTGTCGGCGAGCGCCGGGTAGAAGCCGGAGCGCCACTCCTCCGCGTCCTGGCCGTGGACGAACCCGGGGATGCCGCGCAGGGAGGCCAGGACCAGCGCGAGCGTCAACTCGGCGGTGGACGCCTCGTGGACGCCCTTGGCGTTGCAGAGCCGCACCCCCGGGGGCAGCGAACCGAGGCCGGGCTCCACGTGGTCGATCCCGGCGGAGAGCGTCTGCACCACCTGGACGCCGCGCATCTTTGCGAGCGGACGCACCGCGACCTCGGGCCCCTTCATGTAGGGCACGACGTAGTAGGCGCAGTCGGCGGGGTCACCGGGGTAGTCCGGTTCGCCGTCCCAGAAGCGGTAGTCGAGGCCCTCGGGGAGCCCGTCGATCTCCTCGGCCGGGAAGGGCAGCCACACAGCGGAAGTCGTCGCAGTCATGGTCGGAAGGCTATGCGACCGGCATACGGGTGCTCCAGGACGGCTGCGCGAGGAGCCGGGCAGGCCAGCGGCTACTTTGGGGTTGCGGTACGGCCCCGTGACCGCGCGTACGAGGGAGGTTCGGGGAGTTGGAGCGCAGGACTATCGGGGCGGCGGGGCTTGCCGTGGGCGCCGTCGGGCTGGGCTGCATGCCGATGAGCTGGGGCTACAGCGCGTCGCAGCAACTCGGCGACCGCTCGGTGCGGACGGTGCACGCGGCGCTGGACGCGGGCGTCCGGCTGCTCGACACCGCCGACATGTACGGCCCGTTCACCAATGAGCTGCTGGTGGGGCGGGCGTTGAAGGGCCGCCGCGAGGAGGCGTTCGTCTCCACGAAGTGCGGGCTGCTGGTGGGCGACGGGCACATCGTGGCCAACGGCAGGCCGGGGTACGTCCGTCGGGCCTGCGACGCCTCGCTCAGAAGGCTCCAGACCGATGTGATCGATCTGTACCAGCTCCACCGGGCCGACCCCGAGGTGCCGGTGGAGGAGACCTGGGGCGCGATGGCGGAGCTGGTCTCGGCGGGCAAGGTGCGGTCGCTGGGGTTGTGCGCGGTGGGGGCGCGAGCCTCGCGCCGGTCGACGGCGGACCTGTATGAGGGAACGATCCGGCAGTTGGAGCGGATCCAGCAGATCTTCCCGGTCAGCGCCGTCGAGGCGGAGCTGTCGGTGTGGTCGCGGCAGGCGCTGGCGGAGCTGCTGCCGTGGTGCGTGGCGCGCGGGGTGGGGCTGCTGGCGGCGATGCCGCTGGGCAGCGGGTACCTGACCGGGACGCTGAAGCCGGGGCAGGGCTTCGAGCCGGAGGACCTGCGGGCGCGGCACCCCCGGTTCACGGCGGAGGTGATGGCGGCGAACCAGCCGGTGGTGGCCGGTCTGCGGCGGGTCGCGGAGCGCCGCGGGGCGACCGTGGCCCAGGTGGCGCTGGCCTGGGTGCTGCGTCAGGGGCCGCACGTGGTGCCGGTGCCGGGGGCGAAGCGGGAGCGGTGGGCGGTGGAGAACGCCGGGGCGGACCGCGTGGTCCTGGAGGACCGGGACCTGGCGGAGATCGACGCGCTTCCGGCCGCGCGGGAGTCGTGGGACTGAGGGGTGCGCCGCGCGGGCGCGGTGCCGTTTCCCGCTGTACGCGTGCGTCGGGCGGGCCACCGGCGTACGGGTGCCGCCGCCGCGATCGGCGTCGCACCGGGCGGCGCGGTCCGGGCGGCGGGAGAATGGGCGGATCGGGAACTCCTGGGCCGGGTGAGCGTCTGTACACGGTGTGGGAGCGGGTAGTCGGGCAACCGTCGAAAGGATCGATTCCGTGCGTGGTGCTCTGTTCGGACCTGTGCAGCCCCCGGCCGTGCGCAGAGGGGCGGTGGCCGCGCTGGCGTCGGCCGCCCTGCTGCTGACCGCCGCGTGTTCCGGCGACGGGGGCGGGGGCTCGTCCGGGCAGCCGGCGTCCCCGACCGCCTCGGGGAGTTCCGCTCCCCCGGCGTCCCCGAGCCGGTCGGCCGAGCCGCCGCCCGCCCAGGGGTCGGCCGAGGTCGTCTCGACGCTGACGGAGAAGCTGAAGTCGCCCTGGGGGCTGGCCGCGCTGCCCGGCGGCGATCTGCTGGTCTCCTCGCGCGACGAGGGCACGGTCCACCGGATCGACGGCGAGAGCGGGAAGCAGACGCTGCTGGGGTCGGTGCCCGGGGTGTCGGCGTCCGGCGAGGGCGGGCTGCTCGGGCTCGCCGTCTCCTCGACGTTCGGCGCGGACCCGCTGGTGTACGCGTACTTCACCACCGCGTCCGACAACCGGATCGTCCGGATGAGCTACGACGAGAAGCGCCCGGCGGGCCGGCAGCTCGGGGCCCCCGACACCGTGCTGCGCGGCATTCCGAAGGGCAGCGTCCACAACGGCGGCCGGATCGCCTTCGGCCCGGACAAGATGCTGTACGCGGGGACGGGTGAGACCGGGGACACCGGGCTGGCCCAGGACAAGGAGTCGCTCGCGGGCAAGATCCTGCGGATGACCCCCGACGGCGAGCCGGTGCACGGCAATCCGGAGGCGGACTCGGTGGTGTACTCGTACGGCCACCGCAATGTGCAGGGGCTCGCCTGGGACAAGGACAAGCGGCTGTGGGCCGCCGAGTTCGGGCAGGACACCTGGGACGAGCTGAACCTGATCGAGCCCGGCGGGAACTACGGCTGGCCCGAGGTCGAGGGCAAGAAGGGCGAGGCCGGTTTCATCGACCCGGTGGCCCAGTGGAAGACCTCGGAGGCGTCGCCCAGCGGTATCGCGTACGCGAAGGGCTCGATCTGGATGGCCGGGCTGCGCGGCGAGCGGCTGTGGCGGATTCCGCTCTCCGGTGACAGCGCGAAGGAACCTTATGCGGAGCCCCAGGCGTTCCTGGAGGAGGAGCACGGCCGCCTGCGCACCGTGGTGAGTGCGGGGAGCGACCGCCTGTGGCTGGTCACCAGCAACACGGACGGACGGGGCACGCCGAAGTCCGGGGGCGACAGGGTCCTCCGGGTGGAGGTGGAGTAGCCCGGCCGCCCGCGCGGCATGTCGGAGGGAGCACGGCCGGTGTTCAATTTCTTCGAGGAGCTGTTCGCTCCGGGGCGCAAGCACACCTCGGACGAGCGGCGGCGGCTGGAGCTGAGCCGGGTGGATCTCGGCGTCGGCGATCCGGACCGGGGGCCGATAGACCTCACTTCCGGCAAGGTCACCGTCCGGGTCCCGGCGCGCGACGGCGCCTTTGGGCAGGACGCCGGCCCACCGGCGGCGAACGGCCCGGTCGGCGACGCGCGGGCCCCCGAGGGCGACGCGCGGGCCGGGGAGTGCGGTTCCGGGCCCGGGGAGCGCGGTGCGGGGCAGGCCGTGCCCGAGCAGGACGCCGCGCTCGACCGGCCCCGCCCCGGGAAGCCCGTGAGCGGCCCGGAGCGCCGGGCCGAGGAGGACTCGGAGGAGTAGCGGGCCGACCGGGTCCACCGGGCCTCACACCACCGGGGCCGACCGGGTCCCCCGGGGCCCTGGGCGTGTACGGCGGCCGGGACCGCATGGCTCCGAGGGCTGCCCTGGAAGGCACGGTCCGGCGGCCGGCCGGGTCCATCGGGGCCGACCGGGCCCGCCGGATCCCTGTGCCGGGCGGGGCGACCCCCGGGCTCCGGGTGGGGCCCGGGGCCCGGCGGTTCCTACGCCGCCGGGTAGAGCCGCAGGCGGTGGGCGAGGGCGGCCGCCTCGCCCCGGGTGGAGACACCCAGCTTGGCCAGGATGTTGGAGACGTGCACGCTCGCGGTCTTCGGCGAGATGAACAGTTCCTCCGCGATCCGGCGGTTCGTGTGTCCCGCCGCGACCAGCCGGTGCACGTCCTGCTCGCGCGGGGTCAGCCCGAAGGAGGCGACGGCAGCGATCGCCGGGTCCTCCTCGTCCGGCCGCGGCTGCCCGGGGCCGGTTCCGGCCGGCACGCCGGTGAGGACGGCCGGGTGGGTCCCGCCGTCGGCGCCGGGCGCCGTGCCGGAGCCGTCGAGCGTGATGCGGGCGCGGGCCGCGAGCTGGTCGACCGCCTCGGCCAGCGGGCGGGCGCCGAGTCTCCGGGCGGTCTTTGACGCGCGGTGCAGCAGGACCGTGGCGGTGGTCCGGCCGCCGGGGGCGATCAGCAGGGACTCGGCCCAGCGGCGGTGGATCTGCGCCAGTTGGTACGGGCGGCTCAGCGGGTCGAACGCCTCGGCGGCCCGCGCCCAGTGCGCGGGCGTGTCGACGCCCTCGGCGCGGGCCAGCTCGGCCTCGATGAACACCCCGTAGGCTGCCCACACGGGCACGAGCGCCGGGAGGACCTTCACGCACCGGCGGATCAGGGCGAGCAGTGCCGGACGGTCCGCTTCGGCGGCGGGCAGCCCGCGCGCGTCGGCCTCGATCATGGCGGCGGTCCGGAGCAGCGGCAGGGCGTAGCGCTGGGTGCCGAGCGGAAATCCGGGTTCGGCCAGCTCCTCGAAAGCGGTCCGGGCCTCGGCGAGCCGGCCCTGCGACGCGGCCAGCACCATGCCGTGGCGGACCGGGTCGATCAGATGCTGGTGCTGCGGGTCGCGGTGCCCGAAGTGCTTGCGGACCAGGGCGAGCAGGTCTTCCGCCTCGGCCAGGTTTCCTCGTTCCACGGCGAGTTCGGTGTGGCGGAGGGCGGCCACCCCCTTCCCCTTCTGGCCGAGCGCCAGCCGGGTGGCCGACGCGGCGGCGGCCTCGCTCTGGTCCCAGTGCCCGAGGGAGAACAGGGACTGGGCCTGGTTGGCGTACACCCAGGCGCCCGAGTCGGCCAGGCCGTGGCTGTGGCAGATCTCGATGCCGTGGTCGGCGGCGGCGACGGCCTCCAGCGAACGGCCCATCGCCTCCAGCGAGGAGGGCAGGTTGACGCTGACCCGGCCGAGCAGGTTCATCAGGTGCAGCTTCTCCGCGCGCTCCCGGACGGCGTACATCTCGGCGAGGCCGTCGTCGACGCCGCCGGCGTCCGCGGTGAGCCAGCCCCGGGTGAGGCGGGCGTGCAGTTCGATGTACTCGTCGCCGACGAGCCGGGCGTACTCCACCGCGCGGTCGCTGTCCGCGAGCGCCTCGGGGCCCGGCCGGCGCAGCGCCTTCCAACTGGCCACGTTGGTCAGGACGTCGGCCTGCACGGGGGACGGGGGCAGCCCGCGCACCAGCTCCAGCGCGGTGGCCAGCTCCGCCCAGCCGTCGCCCTTGTCGAGCGCCTGCACCAGCCGGCTGCGCTGCACCAGGAACCACGCCTCGCGCAGCGGGTCGGCCTCGGCGGCCAGGACCCGCATGGCCTTCTTGGTAATGGCCAGGGCGCGTGTGCGGTCGCCGCCGAAGTGGGCGGCGACGGTGGCCTCGGCCATCACGTCCAGGTAGCGCAGCGGGGTGTTGTCGGGGTCGCAGCCGTAGCCCGGGTAGACCTCCGCGTAGTCGAGGGGGCGCAGGGAGGCGCGTACCGCGTCGGGCACGTCGTCCCACAGCTCCATCGCCCGCTCCAGGAGCCGCAGTTGCTCGGAGTAGGCGTACCGGCGGCGGGCCTCGACGGCGGCGCGGAGGACGGCGGGCAGGGCCTTGGCGGCGTCGTGGGCGGCGTACCAGTAGCTGGCGAGGCGGGTGGCCCGCTCGTCGTCGCGGACGAGGGCGGGGTCCGCCTCCAGGGCTTCGGCGTACCGGCGGTTGACGCGGGTGCGCTCGCCGGGCAGCAGGTCGTCGCTGACGGCCTCGCGGACGAGGGAGTGGCGGAAGCGGTAGGCGTCGTTGTCGGGTGCGGGGCGCAGGAGGTGGGCGCCCACGGCCGCGCGCAGGGCCTCGTCGAGTTCGACCTCGCCCAGTCCGGCGACGGCGGCCAGCAGTTCGTGCTCGACAAAGGAGCCGCCCTCGGCGACGATGCGGGCGATCCGCTGGGCGTGTTCGGGCAGCGCCTCCACGCGGACGAGCAGCAGGTCGCGGAGGGATTCGGTCAGCCCGGAGCTGTCGCCGCAGCACTCCAGGGAGCGGGCCAGTTCCTCGACGAAGAAGGCGTTGCCGTCGGACCGTTCGAAGATCTCGTCGACGAGCGCGGGCTCGGGGGTCTCGGCGAGGATGCCGGTGAGCTGGCGGCCGACCTCGTCGTGGCTGAACCGGTCGAGTTCGAGGCGGGCGACGGTGCGCAGCCGGTCCAGTTCGGCGAGGAGGGGGCGCAGCGGGTGGCGGCGGTGGAGGTCGTCGGCGCGGTAGGTGCCGACGACCATCAGGCGGCCCGCGGCGAGGGTGCGGAAGAGGTAGGCGAGCAGGTGCCGGGTCGAGGCGTCCGCCCAGTGCAGGTCCTCCAGGACGAGGACGACCGCCCGGTCGGCGGAGACCCTTTCCAGCAGACGGGCGGTGAGTTCGAAGAGGCGGGCCGTGCTGTGTTCGTCGGTGGCGTCGCGGTGGGCCTCGCCCAGCTCGGGCAGGAGGCGGGCCAGCTCGCCCTCCTGCCCGGCGCAGGCGGCGGCCATCTCCTCGGGCAGGGCCCGGCCCAGGGCGCGCAGGGCGGCCGGGAAAGGGGCGAACGGCAGTCCGTCGGCCCCGATCTCGACGCACGATCCGACCGCGACGACGGCGTCGCGCCGCTCGGCGGTCGTGACGAACTGCTCGACCAGCCGGGTCTTGCCGACACCCGCCTCGCCGCCGATCAGCAGCGCCTGCGGCTCACCGGACGCGGCCCGCCCGAGTGCCTCGGTGAGCAGGGCGAGCTCCTCGCCTCGGCCGACGAAAACGGGGCTGACTGACCTGGTCTCCACGCCGCCGAGCATCGCATAGGTGTACGAGGGTGCGGGAGCTTTTTCGCGGACGGTGATCATGGCCTCGCCGACCGCTCCGGGCGCTCCGGGCCCGGTCCGCGCCACTCCCGACGCCACCGGACCGGACGCCACCGCACCGGACGGTCCCAGCCCGGCCGTCACCGGCCCCGACTGCCCCGGCCCGGACGGCCCCGGTACGGACGCCGCCGCCCCCGACGGCCCCGGCCCCGCCGCGCCCCGTACGGAAGGGGCGTCGGCGGGGCCGGGGCCGGACACGCGGTCTGTCCCGGACCGGCTCACCGTCAGGCGGCCGGGGCGAAGCGGGCGCGGTCGTCCTCCCTCACCCGACCCCTCGGGTCATGGCGTCCGATGCGGCGGGCGGCCCGGCGGGCGAGACGGGCCCGGCCCAGCTCGCGCTCGGCGTCGGCCCGGCGGATCAGCTCGGCGGAGGCGGTGCGGTAGATCTCGTACTCGTACATGAGGTGCTCCCTGACGGCGACCGTGGCAGCGGACCGGTGGGGCGGTTCCGGCCGGTCGGCCGGGCCCTGTGTCCGCTGCGGTTCCACTGTCGTCCGCGGGGAGGGTGCGGCGCATCGGGCGAGTTCCGCATCTTCGCGGGGGCGGGGGCCTTAGGGTGCTCTCGGCGTGCCGGCTCCAGGCCCTCGTACTGGACGTACTCGGGTCTGGGGCCGGTGCGGCGAGAGTGCGCGCATGGCGTCGTGAGGCAGACGGGAATGGTCAGACAGGCCCTACGACACCCCGGCGCGCGGGTCAGCGGCCCGTGCGGGCCTTCCACTCCGGGGCGAGGACGGACCAGATCTCGGAGTCGTGGCGGACGCCCTGGTAGAGGTAGTTCTGCCGGATCACCCCGTCACGGGTCATCCCGAGCCGCTTCGCCACCGCGATCGACCTGGTGTTCGCCGCCGAGGCGTCCCACTCCACGCGGTGCATGCCGCGTTCGTACACCGCCCAGTCGATCAGCCGCTCGGCGGCCCGGGTGATCAGGCCCCGGCCCTGGGCGGCGGGCTCCAGCCAGACGCCGATCTCGCAGTTGCCGGACGCCGTGTCGAAGATCCGGAAGAGGACGCCGCCGACGAGGGTGCCCTCCAGCCAGATGCCGTACAGCCGTCCGGTGTCCGCCGCCTGCTTCTCCGCGTACCGCCGGAGCAGGGCGCGGGCCGATTCCCGGTCGGTGGCGAAGGAGGCGAAGGGGATCCAGGGGTCGACCAGCTCGCGGGCCCGGTCCATGTGGGCGAGGAACTCCTCGTCCTGCCAGACCTCCAGCGGTCGCAGCTCCGCCTTGTCGTCACCCAGGGATATGGCGAACATCGTGCTCCTCCTCCGTCCGCGCGGCACCTTCCGTGGCGCGCGTCCCCGGGATCCTCGCACGGAGCGGTACGCAGTCGGGCGGCTCGATGGAGATCCGGGGCAGCCGCTTCTCCAGCCAGCCCGGCAGCCACCAGTTGGCCCCGCCGAGCATGTGCATCAGGGCGGGCACCAGCAGGGTGCGCAGGACGAAGGCGTCCAGGGCGACGGCGGTGGCCAGCGCGATGCCGAACATGGCGATGACCCGGTCGCCGCTGAGCACGAAGGCGAGGAAGACGGAGATCATGATCACGGCGGCCGAGTTGATGACCCGGCCGGTCTCCGCGAGCCCGACCCGGACGGCCCTCCGGTTGTCGCCCGTCTCCAGCCACTCCTCGTACATCCGGCCGACCAGGAAGACCTGGTAGTCCATCGAGAGGCCGAAGAGGACGGAGACCATGATCACGGGGAGGAAGGGTTCGATGGGTCCGGCGCTGCCGAGGCCGAGCAGTTCGCTGCCCCAGCCCCACTGGAAGACCGCGACGACGACGCCGAAGGAGGAGGCGACGGCGGCCACGTTCATCACGGCGGCCTTGAGTGGGATGCCGATGGAGCGGAAGGCCAGGAGGAGCAGCAGGCAGCCGAGTCCGATGACGACCCCGACGAACAGGGGCAGCTTCCCGACGATGATCTCGGCGAAGTCGTCGTAGCTCGCCGTCACCCCGCCGACGTGGGCCTCCAGCGAGGTGTCGGCCGTGACCGGCGGCAGGACGTCGCCCCGGATGCGGTCGACCAGCTCGCTGGTGTCCTGCGACTGCGGCGAGGAGTCGGGGACGACGGTGAGGAAGGCCGTGTCGCCGGGGCCGTTGTACGTGACCGGGCTGACGGAGGCCACGCCCTCGGTGGTCCGCAGCGTCCCGGGCAGCGCGTCCAGGGCCAGCCGGTCGTCCGCGCCGTCGAGCTGGGCGGCGATGGTGAGCGGGCCGTTGACGCCCGGCCCGAAGCCGTCCGCGAGGAGGTCGTACGCCTGCCGGGTGGTGGCGGTGGCCGGGTTGTTGCCCTGGTCGGAGGTGCCGAGGTGGAGGCCGAGGGCGGGGAGGGCGAGGACGGCCATGACGACGGCCGCGACGGCGCCGAGCAGCTTGGGGTGGCGTTCGACGAAGGCGGACCAGCGGGCGGCGAAGCCGGTGGGGAGTTCCGGGCGGGGGCCGTGTTCGGCGAGCTGGCGGCGTTCCCGGCGGCTGAGCGCCCGCATGCCGATGAGGGAGAGCAGCGCGGGCAGCAGGGTGACCGAGGCGAGCACGGTGAGGACGACGGTGAGCGAGGCGGCGATGGCGACGCCGTTGAGGAAGCCGAGCCGCAGGATGAGCATGCCGAGCAGGGCGATGCAGACGGTGGCACCGGCGAAGACGACGGCGCGGCCGGTGGTCGCCACGGCGTTCTGGGCGGCTTCGGGCACGGACATGCCGCGTTTGAGCCCTCTGCGGTGCCGGGTGACGATGAACAGCGCGTAGTCGATGCCCACGCCGAGCCCGATGAGCATGCCGAGCATGGGCGCGAAGTCGGCGACGGTCATCAGATGGCCGAGCAGCACGATGCCCGCGTAGGCCGTGCCCACGGAGACCAGGGCGGTGGCGATGGGCAGCAGGCTGGCGGCGAGCGAGCCGAAGGCGAGGAAGAGGACCACGGCGGCGACGAGGACGCCGACGCCCTCCGCGAAATGGACGGAGGGGGCTTCGGTGAGGGCGACGGCGGTGCCGCCCAGTTCGACCTGGAGCCCGTCGCTCTCGGCCGCCTTCGCGGTGTCGACGACGGCCCGGGCCTGGGAGACGGGGATCTCGTCGGCGGGGCGGTCGAAGGTGACCGTGGCGTAGGCGGTGCGGCCGTCCTCGCTGATCTGGCCGGGGCCCGTTCCCCCGTACGGGCCGGTGACCGCGCCGACGCCCGGCAGTTCGTCGATCGCGTGGAGCGTGCGGGTCATGGTCTGTTCGACGTCGGCGGCGCGGACGGTGGATCCGGCGGTGTGCCAGACCACGGTGTCGGTGTCGCCGCCGAGGTCGGTGAAGCCGCGCGCGAGGAGTTCGGTGGCCCGGCCGGACTCGGTGCCGGGGACCTCGTAGTCGTTGGAGTACGCGGAGCCCGCGAACCCGGCCGCAGCAGAGGTCCCGCCGAGCGCGGCCAGCCAGATGAGAACGGCGACGAGACGGTGCCTGATGCACCAGCGGGCGATGGCAGCCAACGGACGAGCTCCCTGCGGGTTCGTGGACCTTTACCCACAGATAACGCGATCTGCCCGTAAACGTCTCATGACCTGAGAACGCCACTCTGACAGCACTAGATGATCCTTTGTCCGTTTCGTGGCCATGGTCACAGGGCCTGATCCGCCCTTTACACGGGACGGATCAGACCCTGCGGCCGGCCGGACCGGGTCAGCCGGAGACGCTCGCTCGGCCGTTCTCGATGTGGCCCATCAGCCGCCGCCGGAAGCCGTCCTCGCCCTCGGCGGTGACGTCGAGGTCGTACCAGCCGTGGGCGTCGGCCGCCGAGTGCACCAGCGACCGGCTGCGTCCCGGCTTGACCGTGACACGGCGGGTCCAGTCGCGTACGTCGTCCTCGTCCACATAGCCCAGCGGCCGCACCAGGAAGGTCAGGGGCCGGCGGCCGGTGTTGCGCAGGGTGAGGTGGATGTCGCGGTCGCGGTGGTCGATGCGGCTGGTGACCTCCGCTCCCCCGTCGGCCGGCCCGGCGAACTCGCGCCGGAAGCCGTTCGGCCCGGTGACCGTGAAGCGGTACGCGTCCCCGGTCACCGGCACGGTCCAGTGCGCGCGGCCCCGGACGTCCCGGTGCTGCGGGGCCGGGAACTCGCCGGCGTACGGGTACAGCGCGAAGTGCGCCGAGGACCGGCCGGTGTTGTCCAGCTCCACGCGGAGCCCGCCGTGCGCCCTGCGGGCCTCCGCGTCCGGCTGGTACGGCAGCGGGCGCGCCGGGCGTACGCCGGGCTCCTGCTCGGGCAGGTGCTGGACGGCGGGCGGCTTGGGCTGCCAGCGTCCGCTGAGCGGCGGGATCGCGCCGGGCCGCTCGACGGCGGGCTGCCGGCGGGCCCGGGTGAAGTCGAAGGCGGAGGTGAGGTCGCCGGTGACGCGGCGCCGCCACTCCCCGATGTTGGGCTCCTTCACGCCGGTCCAGCGCTCCAGGAAGCGGATGACGGAGGTGTGGTCGAAGACCTCGGAGCAGACGTACCCGCCGACGGTCCACGGCGAGACGACCAGCATCGGCACCCGGATGCCGAGCCCGGTCGGGCGGCCCTCCCACTGCTCCTCGGTCACCTCGGGGGGTGCGACGGGCGGCGGGACGTGGTCGAAGAAGCCGTCGTTCTCGTCGTAGTTGATCAGCACGGCGGTGTGCCGCCAGACGTCGGGATGCTTGCCGAGCGCGTCGAGGATCTTGTAGACGATCGTGGCGCTGTGCACCGGCGAGGAGACGCTCGGGTGCTCGGAGTCGATCGCCGAGGGGACCAGGTAGGAGACCTCCGGGAGCGTCCCGGCGGCCACGTCCTTGGCGAACTCGTCGGCCAGGGTGCCGGTCGGGACCCGGCGCAGCCCCCGCTCGAAGAGGCTGCGCTCCCGCTTCGTGAGCGTGGCGACGCCCTCGTCCAGCAGCCCGAGGAGCCGGGTGCGCTCGGTCTCGGAGGCGCCGCGGACCTTGGCGTAGAAGGACTCCATGAAGGTGTGGCCGCCGGTCTTGGCCAGGGCCTTGCGGGCGACGGCCTTGAAGGTGGCGTAGAACTCGATCTGGTTGTCGGTGAAGTTCTCCCACTCGGTGTACGTCCGCCAGCTGCGGCCCGCCTTCTCCAGCCGCTCGGCGTAGGTGGACCAGTCGTAGCCGGGGTGGGTGCCCTCGTTGTAGGCGTCGTTGCCGACGGCCCGCTTCCCGTTCGGCTCGAAGCCGGTCTTTCCGCTCCAGAGGTGGTTGCGGTTGGGGCTGGTGGAGGTGTGGATGGAGGAGTGGTAGGCGTCGCAGACGGTGAACGTGTCGGCGAGCTCGTAGTGGAGCGGGATGTCGCGGCGGTCGTAGTACGCCATGGTGGCGGCGGTCTTGGCGCTGATCCAGCCGTTCATCCAGCCGCCGCCCCAGGCTTTCGCCCCGCCGTTCCAGGAGTGGTCGAGGGCGCCGATGTACTGGAGGTCCTTCTTCTGCTCCGCGGCGGCCTCGCGCACCGGGAAGGGCAGCACGGTGGAGCCGGCCGCGTCGGGCTGCTCGAACACCGTGCCGCCGGTGGGCAGCTCGACGGCGTTGCGGTCGCCGAAGCCGCGTACGCCGCGCAGGGTGCCGAAGTAGTGGTCGAAAGAACGGTTCTCCTGCATGAGGATCACCACGTGCTTGATCGACCCCAGTCCGCCGGACCCCGCGTGGGCGGGCTGCGCGGCGATGGCGGCCTGGAGCGAGGGCGGCAGGAACGATCCGGCCGCAGCGGCGCCGAGTGCGCCGCCGCCCAGCGCGAAGAGCCGTCGCCGTGACATGTCCGTGGTCAAAGGAGCCTCCTGGTTCCGGTGGTTACAGCCGGGAAGCTAGTCACGTCAGGTGGCCTCGGGAAGGACTCCGTACGGCCCGGTGGTGAACGTCCAAGAGGTCGGACGATAAGTCCAACCTCTCCCCCGCACCCCGGTGCGGCCCGCCTCACACCCCGATGAGGTGCAGCGACGCCCAGAGCGCGAGGGTGGAGGCCAGGAGCGTCACCGGGACGGTCGCGAGACCGAGCCGGGTGAAGTGGCCCAGTTCGGGGGTGTCGCCGTGGGTGTGCAGGATGCGCCGCCACAGGAGGGTCGCCAGCGATCCGACGTAGGTGAGGTTGGGCCCGATGTTGACCCCGATCAGGGCGGCGAGCAGCGGTCCGGGTCCGGCGGCCGCGACGATCGGCAGCAGGGCGAGGATCGCGGGCAGGTTGTTGATCAGGTTGGCGAGCAGCGCCGCGACGACGGCGACGCCGAGCAGGGCGGGCAGGGTGTGGCCGTCGGGCAGCAGGGCGGCGATCCCGTCGCCGAGCCCGTTGTCGACGACGGCCTTGACGACGACGCCGAGCGCGAGGACGAAGAGGCAGAACAGCGGGTTGGCCGAGCGGACCACGGCGAGCGGCGTGGTCTCCCGCTTGGCGAGCGCCCGTACGGCGAGCACCAGGGCCCCCGCCAGCGCCGCCCACAGCGGTTCGGCCCCCGCGAACGAGGTGACGACGAACCCGGCCAGGGTCAGCGCCAGGACGACGAGGGTGAAGACGGGGACGGGCGTGCGCTCCGCCCCGGGATCCGGCGCGTGCGCCCCGGCGGCCAGGTCGGCGCGGAACGCGCGGCGGAAGACGGCGTACTCGAGGGCGACGGCGGCGAGCCACGGCAGCGCCATCAGCGCGGCGAAGCGGGTGAAGGAGAGGCCGCTCGCGGTGAACGCCAGGAGGTTGGTGAGGTTGGAGACGGGGAGCAGCAGGGAGGCGGAGTTGGCCAGGTGCGCGCAGGCGTAGACGTACGGGCGGGGGCGTGCGCCGACCCGGGCGGCGGTGGCGAGGACGACCGGGGTGAGCAGGACGACGGTGGCGTCCAGGCTGAGGACGGCGGTGACGATCGAGGCGACGGCGAAGACGCCGCCGAGCAGCGGCCGGGTCTGTCCCCGGCAGGCGCGGGCCACCAGGTCGCCGGCGGCCCGGAACAGCCCCTCGTCGGCGCAGAGCTGGGCCAGTACGAGGATGGCGGCGAGGAACCCGACGACGGGCAGCAGCTCCTCGACCTGTCCCCGGGCCTCGGGCCAGGACACCGCCCCCAGGGCCACCACGAGCACGGCGGCGGGCACGGCGACGGTCGCCTCCGGCAGCCCCCGGGGGCGCAGCACGGCGAAGGCGAGGACGCCCAGGAGCAGGGCGAAGGAGACGAGCTCGGCGGCGACGGTGTTCAGGACGGTCTCTCAGGATGGGTGGAGGGGCGGTGCGCCCGCCGTACGGGTGCACCGCCCCTCCGGGACGATCGGGGCGTCAGCCCTCGACGCCGAGCTTCTCCAGGATCAGCTCGCGCACGCGCGCGGCGTCGGCCTGGCCGCGGGTGGCCTTCATGACCGCGCCGACGAGCGCGCCCGCCGCCGCGACCTTGCCGCCGCGGATCTTGTCCGCGATGGCCGCGTTGCCCGCGATGGCCTCGTCCACGGCCGTGGACAGCGCGCCCTCGTCCGAGACGACCTTCAGGCCGCGCTTCTCGACGACGGTGTCCGGGTCGCCCTCGCCCGCGAGGACGCCCTCGATGACCTGGCGGGCCAGCTTGTCGTTGAGGTCGCCCGCGGCGACGAGCGCGGCCACCCGGGCGACCTGCGCCGGGGTGATCGGCAGCTCGTCCAGACCGCGGCCGGTCTCGTTGGCGTTGCGGGCCAGCTCGCCCATCCACCACTTGCGGGCCTGGTCCGCAGGGGCGCCCGCCTCGATGGTGGCGACGATCAGGTCGACCGCGCCCGCGTTGAGGATGGACTGCATGTCGTGGTCGGAGACGCCCCACTCCTCCTTGAGCCGCGCCCGGCGGACCCGGGGCAGCTCGGGGAGGCCCTTGCGCAGCTCCTCGACCCACGCGCGCGCGGGCGCGACGGGGACCAGGTCCGGCTCGGGGAAGTAGCGGTAGTCCTCGGCGTTGTCCTTGATGCGGCCGGCCGTGGTGGAGCCGTCCTCCTCGTGGAAGTGCCGGGTCTCCTGCACGATCGTGCCGCCCGAGGACAGCACGGCGGCGTGGCGCTGGATCTCGAAGCGCGCGGCCCGCTCGACGGAGCGCAGCGAGTTCACGTTCTTCGTCTCGGAGCGGGTGCCGAACTTCTCGGTGCCGTTGGGGCGCAGCGACAGGTTGACGTCGCAGCGCATCTGGCCCATCTCCATGCGCGCCTCGGAGACCCCGAGGGCCTTGATCAGCTCGCGCAGCTCGGCGACGTACGCCTTGGCGACCTCGGGGGCGCGGGCTCCGGCCCCCTCGATCGGCTTGGTGACGATCTCGATGAGCGGGATGCCGGCCCGGTTGTAGTCGAGCAGGGAGTGGGACGCGCCGTGGATACGGCCGGTGGCGCCGCCGACGTGCGTCGACTTGCCGGTGTCCTCCTCCATGTGGGCGCGCTCGATCTCCACCCGGAAGATCTCCCCGTCCTCCAGCTGGACGTCCAGATAGCCGTTGAAGGCGATCGGCTCGTCGTACTGGGAGGTCTGGAAGTTCTTCGGCATGTCCGGATAGAAGTAGTTCTTCCGGGCGAAGCGGCACCATTCGGCGATCTCGCAGTGGAGCGCGAGACCGATCTTGATGGCCGACTCCACGCCGATCTCGTTGACGACCGGCAGCGCGCCGGGCAGTCCGAGGCAAACCGGGCAGGTCTGGGAGTTGGCGTCCTGCTTCAGCTCGGTGGAGCAGCCGCAGAACATCTTGGTCTTGGTGCCGAGCTCGACATGGACCTCAAGGCCCATGACGGGGTCGTAGGACGCGAGCGCGTCCTCGTACGACACCAGGTCGGTGACAGTCACGGTGAAACTTTCCCTCTCAGCCCAGCAGAACGTCTTCGTCGCCGAGACGCTTCAGTTCGCGATAGAGGATCGCGAGTCCGGTGACGATGGCGGCCGCGGAGACGGCCGCGTCGACGAGCCGCAGCACGTCGTTGTCCTGGCGGGCGAGCTTCGCCTGCTTGGCGATGCTGATCGCGCCGAACGCGGTACTGCCGAGCGAGACGTACAGCCCGGTCTTGGACTTCTTGAAGTTACTGGCCTTCTTTGCCATGGCACTCACAGCGACGGAGCCTCCTCAAGCAGCGGGTGCCCCCACTTTTCCACGAAGGCGGCCTCGACGGCGGATCCGACCTTGTAGAGCCGGTCGTCCTTCATGGCGGGGGCGATGATCTGCAGTCCGACCGGCAGGCCGTCCTCCGGGGCCAGGCCGCAGGGCAGCGACATGGCGGAGTTGCCGGCCAGGTTGGTGGGGATGGTGCACAGGTCCGCGAGGTACATCGCCATCGGGTCGTCGGCGCGCTCGCCGATCGGGAAGGCGGTGGTCGGGGTCGTCGGGGAGACGATCACGTCGACCTGCTCGAAGGCCTTCTCGAAGTCCTGGGTGATGAGGGTGCGGACCTTCTGGGCGGAGCCGTAGTACGCGTCGTAGTAGCCGGAGCTGAGCGCGTACGTGCCCAGGATGACGCGGCGCTTCACCTCGTCGCCGAAGCCGGCCTCGCGGGTGAGCGCGGTGACGTCCTCGGCCGAGCGGGTGCCGTCGTCGCCGACCCGAAGCCCGTAGCGCATGGCGTCGAAGCGGGCCAGGTTGGAGGAGCACTCGGACGGGGCGATCAGGTAGTACGCGGAGAGCGCCAGGTCGAAGGACGGGCAGTCCAGCTCGACGATCGTGGCACCCAGCGACTTCAGTAGCTCGACCGACTCGTCGAACCGCTTCAGGACGCCGGCCTGGTAGCCCTCGCCGCGGAACTGCTTGACGACGCCGACGCGCATGCCCTCGACGGAGCCGTTGCGGGCGGCCTCGACGACCGGCGGGACCGGGGCGTCGATGGAGGTGGAGTCCATCGGGTCGTGCCCGGCGATGGCCTCGTGGAGCAGCGCCGCGTCCAGGACCGTGCGGGCGCAGGGCCCGCCCTGGTCGAGGGAGGACGAGAAGGCGACCATGCCGTAGCGGGAGACGCCGCCGTAGGTGGGCTTGACGCCGACGGTGCCGGTGACGGCGGCGGGCTGGCGGATCGAGCCGCCGGTGTCCGTGCCGATGGCGAGCGGGGCCTCGTAGGAGGCGAGGGCGGCGGAGGAGCCGCCGCCGGAGCCGCCGGGGATGCGGGTGAGGTCCCAGGGGTTGCCGGTGGGGCCGTAGGCGCTGTTCTCGGTGGAGGACCCCATGGCGAACTCGTCCATGTTGGTCTTGCCGAGGATGACGACGTCGGCGGCGCGCAGCTTCCGCGTGAGCGTCGCGTCGTACGGCGGGACCCAGCCTTCGAGGATCTTGGAGCCGACGGTGGTCGGCATGTCCTTCGTGGTGAAGATGTCCTTGAGGGCGAGCGGGACGCCGGCCAGCGGGCCGAGCTTCTCGCCCGCCTCGCGCTTGGCGTCCACGGCGCGGGCCTGCGCGAGCGCGCCCTCACGGTCGATGTGGAGGAAGGCGTGGACCTTCTCGTCGACGGCGTCGATCCGGGCCAGGTGGGCCTCGGCGACCTCGACGGCGGTCAGCTCGCCGGAGGCGATCTTCGCGGCGATCTCGGCCGCGGTGAGCTTGATGATGTCCGTCATGACGGTTAGTCCTCCCCCAGGATCTGCGGCACCTTGAAACGCTGCTGCTCCTGGGCCGGGGCGCCGGAGAGCGCCTGCGCGGGGGTGAGCGACGGACGGACCTCATCCGCGCGCATGACGTTGGTCAGCGGCAGCGGGTGGGAGGTCGGCGGTACGTCTTGGTCGGCGACCTCGGAGACGCGGGCGACCGCGCCGATGA
This sequence comes from Streptomyces californicus, assembly GCF_000717645.1. Lineage (GTDB taxonomy): Bacteria > Actinomycetota > Actinomycetes > Streptomycetales > Streptomycetaceae > Streptomyces > Streptomyces californicus. The sequence goes on along the minus strand of NZ_JNZZ01000017.1, from coordinate 40,898 downwards.
TGTCGTCGAGCTGACCGGCGAAGTGATCGAGCTCTTCGCCCTTCAGCTCCAGACGCGCCAGCCGGGCGAGGTGGGCGACCTCCTCGCGCGTGATGCCAGGCATGCAGCGATCCTCAGGGGTTGGTGTGTGGTTGTGGCTGGGGGTGGGTGGCACATTTCCACCGTCCGTCCGAAGGACGGGCCGCGCGGCGGATGATGCGTGCGATCGCAAGGCGCCGGAGCGCCCTCGTGGCGGAGCCACGTGGGCGTTTCGGCAACGCGGCGAGCGTGCGTGCCAGGCGTCGCGCGGCAGGTGGAAATGTGCCACCGACCCCCAATCCTATGGGGTACGTCAGGGCCGGGTACCCCACCCCGATCGGGCTACCCCTCCACGCGCCGCGCCCCCTGGGGTCATCAGGGGGTGTCGGTCTCCGCCTGGCCGTTCGCCGCGCGGTTCGCCGAGCCGTTGACGGCGCCGTTCACCGCGCCGTTGAGCGAGGCGTTCAGGGAGCCGGTCGTCGAGCCGGTGGCGGCCGCGGCCTGCGCCTTCAGCTCGGCGGGCCGCCGCCAGCCGTGCTCGCCGCGCGCCCGCAGCCAGGCCGTCGTCTCCAGCGGCGGCATCGCAGCCGCCACCAGCCAGCCCTGCACCGCGTCGCACCGCAGGTTCCGCAGCCGCTCCCACGTCTCGTCGTCCTCGACGCCCTCGGCGACGACGACCAGGCCGAGCGAGTGGGCCAGGTCGATGGTGCAGCGGACGATCTCGGCGTCCTCGTGGTCGACCGCCAGGCGGGCCACGAAGGAGCGGTCGATCTTCAGCTCGCTGACCGGGAGCCGGCGCAGGTGGACGAGGGAGGAGTAGCCGGTGCCGAAGTCGTCGAGGGACATCTTGACGCCGTGCGCCGTCAGACCGGCCAGGGTGTCGGCGGCACGCTGCGGGTCCTCCAGCAGGACGTGCTCGGTGATCTCCAGTTGGAGCGCTCCCGCGGGCACGCCGTGACGGGCGAGGCGGGCGGCGACGCTCCCCGCGAAGCCGGGGGTGTGCACGTCGCGTGGGGAGACGTTGACCGCGACGGGCACGCACAGGCCCTGCGCCCGCCAGCGGGCGACCTGGGCGAGCGCCGTCTCCAGGACGTACTCGGTGAGGTGCGGCATCAGCCCGGAGGACTCCGCGATGGCGATGAACTCGTCCGGGGGGACCCGCCCGCGCTCCGGGTGCACCCAGCGCACCAGTGCCTCCAGCCCGGCGACCTGTCCGTCGAAGCGGACCTTGGGCTGGTAGTGCAGTTCGACCTCGCCCGCGTCCAGCGCCCGGCGCAGATCCCCGAGGAGTCCGAGCCGGTCGGGGGTGTTGCTGTCCCGCTTGGACTCGTAGACCTCCACGCCCGTGCGGTCCCGCTTGGCCTGGTACATCGCGACGTCCGCCCGGCGCAGCAGCCCCTCGGCGTCCAGGGAGTGGTCCGGGTAGACGGCGACCCCGGCGCTGGCCTCCAGGACGAGGGTCAGCCCGTCGAGATCGAGCGGCGAGGACAGCTCGGCGACCAGATGGCGGGCGACCTGCTGGGCGCTGGTGGTGGAGTCGGTGTGCGGGAGCAGCACCGCGAACTCGTCGCCGCCGAGCCGGGCCGCCTCCGCGCCGCGCGGCAGGGCGAGCCGCAGGCGCTCCGCTATCTGGAGCAGCAGCCGGTCGCCGGCCAGGTGCCCGAGGGTGTCGTTGACGGCGCGGAAGCGGTCGAGGTCGATGAGGACCAGCGCCGAGCGGGTGCCGATGGACTCCGCGTCCTCCAGCGCCGACCAGGTCCGCTCCAGCAGCCACTGGCGGTTGGGCAGTCCGGTCAGCGGGTCGCGCAGCTGCTCCTCGGCGCGGGCGCGGGCGATCCAGAGGGTGGAGTCCAGGGCGATGAGGGGCACCGCGAACAGCGGCAGCAGGACGGGCATCGACATCGCGACGGCGCAGATCAGCGGGGCCAGTCCGAGGAGCGCCACGGCGACGAGTCCCTGACGGAGCATCGCGGTGCGGGCGATGGTGGGCAGTCCGCCGTTGTGCGGGGCCTGGGCGTACCAGAGGAGGACCCGGGTGACGAGCAGGTACGTGGAGGCGGTCAGGAGCAGCTCCGGGACGGCCGCGACGCCCCAGTCGAGCGGCCGCCAGGGCTCCTCGACGGTGGGGACCTCGCCGAACGCGGCCAGGACGAGGGCGGCCGCGGCGATGCCGAGCATGTCGACCCCGCCGTGCAGCAGCCCCTGCCACCAGCGGTGCCGGCGGGCGGTTCCGACGAGGACCACGACGGCGAGGCTGACCAGGACGGCCGGGAGCCAGCCGTACAGCAGGAGCACGGCGAGGGTGAGGGCGGCGCCGGAGCCGGTGCCGCCCCACCACCGGTCGCGGCCGAGGGCGACCAAGTGGCCGACGATGATGCCGGTGAGGACGGCGAACGACCAGCCGACCGCCCCGTCCGGGAAGAGCGCGTCGCCCCGCTGGACCGTCCGGTACGAGCCGACCGCCAGCAGGAGTGCGGCGATCGCCACGATGACCGCTCCCACGGGGGGCGTGAGGCCGGCGAAACCTCGCAGCCGCGACACCGGGGCGGCGCTCTCGGTCGGTTTCATTCCGTCCCTCTCACAGCCGGCGGTGCCGATGTCATCCGGTGGCGCCCGCACCCATGGCTCCATGGCCCGGCCCGAGGGCCGTGCGCGGCGGGCGTACGTGTCAACAGTAGGCCGCGAAAGGCTTCCAGGGGCACCGCTCTACAGGTCTTGCCCGAATGCGAACCGACCACCCGTCACCATCTGCTATTGACCCGAACGGGTGGCGCGGCGGGGCCGTTCGAGCGGCGGGCGACCTTTCTTCACCCCTCTGCCCCGTTTCTTTCCCCAGGGGAGCGGCGCCACGCCGGGAGAGCGTCTCGATGGCGTTGCGATCCGGCGAACAGCGGACGAACACCCGCCCGAACGAGCGGGCCCGGCGAAGCGAACATCTGCCCGAACAGCGGGAGGGGCGACTACTCCCCGCTGTCTTCCGCGCTGTTCTCGCCGCCGCTCTTCCCGTCCCCGTCCGGGGCGGGCTCGGGCGCGGCTTCCGGGACGGGCAGCGCCGCCTCCTGAGCGCGCTCGGGCCCGTGTTCGAGCAGGATCGCGAAGCCGTCCTCGTCGAGCACGGGGACCTTGAGCTGCATCGCCTTGTCGTACTTGGAGCCGGGGTTGTCGCCGACGACCACGAACGCGGTCTTCTTCGACACCGATCCGGTGACCTTGGCGCCGAGGGTCTGGAGCGCCGCCTTGGCGCCGTCGCGGGTGTGGCCGGCCAGGGTGCCCGTGACGACGACGGTGAGCCCTTCGAGGGGGCGGGGCCCCTCGTCCTCGTCGGAGCCCTCGTCGGCCATCCGCACCCCGGCCTCGCGCCACTTGCGCAGGATCTCGCGGTGCCAGTCCTCGGCGAACCACTGCTTGACGGAGGCGGCGATGATCGGCCCGACCCCGTCGGCGTCGGCCAGCTCCTGCTCGCTCGCCTCGTCGATCCGGTCGATGGAACGGAACTGACGGGCCAGCTCCTGGGCGGCGACCGGTCCGACATGGCGGATGGAGAGCCCGGTGAGGACGCGGGCGAGCGGGGCCTCCTTGGCGGCGGCGATGCCCTCCAGCATGGCCACGGCGTTCTTCTTCGGCTCGCCCTGCTGGTTGGCGAAGACGGTGGCGATCTTCTCCTCGCCGGTCTTCGGGTCGCGCTTGGGCAGCCCGCTGTCCTGGTCCAGCACGTACGCCCGGATCGGCAGCAACTGCTCGACGGTGAGGGAGAAGAGGTCGCTCTCGTCCTTGAGGACCGGCTCGGCGGGCTCCAGCGGGCGGGTCAGGGCGGCGGCCGCCACATAGCCGAAGTGGTCGATGTCGAGGCTCTTGCGACCGGCCAGGTAGAAGACCCGCTCGCGCAACTGGGCAGGGCAGGTGCGGGCGTTGGGGCAGCGGAGGTCGATGTCGCCCTCCTTCATCGGGCGCAGCTCCGTCCCGCACTCGGGGCAGTGCGTCGGCATCTCGAACGCCTTCTCGGTGCCGTCGCGCAGGTCGACGACGGGCCCGAGGATCTCCGGGATGACGTCGCCCGCCTTGCGGATGACCACGGTGTCGCCGATCAGGACGCCCTTGGCCCTGACCACGTTCTGGTTGTGCAGGGTGGCGAACTCGACCTCGGAACCGGCCACTTCGACCGGCTCGACCTGGGCGTACGGGGTGACGCGGCCGGTGCGGCCGACGCCGACGCGGATGTTGACGAGCTTGGTGTTGACCTCCTCGGGGGCGTACTTCCAGGCGATGGCCCAGCGCGGGGCGCGCGAGGTGGAGCCCAGCCGGCCCTGGAGCGGGATCTCGTCCAGCTTGACGACGACGCCGTCGATCTCGTGCTCCACGGAGTGCCGGTGCTCGCCGAAGTACGCGATGAACTCCCGTACGCCCGCGAGGGAGTCGACCACCTTGTTGTGCCGGGCGGTGGGCAGGCCCCAGGCGTGCAGCAGGTCGTACGCCTGCGAGAGCCGGTCGATGCTCAGGCCCTCGTGGGCGCCGATGCCGTGCACCACCATGTGCAGCGGGCGGGTGGCGGTGACCTTCGGGTCCTTCTGCCGCAGCGATCCGGCCGCCGCGTTGCGCGGGTTGGCGAAGGGCTTGTCGTCGGCCGCGACCAGCCGGGCGTTCAGCTCCTCGAAGTCCTCCATGGGGAAGAAGACCTCGCCGCGGATCTCGACCAGCGCCGGGATGTCCTCGCCCTTCAGGCGGTGCGGGATCTCGGCGATCGTCCGGACGTTGGGGGTGATGTCCTCGCCGGTACGGCCGTCGCCTCGGGTGGCCGCCCGGGTGAGGCGGCCGTTCTCGTACGTGAGGTTGACCGCGAGGCCGTCGATCTTCAGCTCGCACAGGAAGTGGTGGTCGGGCGTGCCGGCCTCCCTGGCCACCCGGTCGGCCCAGGCGGCCAGCTCCTCGTCGTCGAAGGCGTTGTCCAGGGAGAGCATCCGCTCGCGGTGCTCCACGGAGGTGAACTCCGTGCGGTAGGGCCCGGCGACCTTCTGGGTCGGCGAGTCCGGGGTGCGCAGCGCCGGGTGCTCCTCCTCCAGGGCCTCCAGCGAGCGGAGCAGCCGGTCGAACTCGCCGTCGCTGACGACCGTCTGGTCCTTCACGTAGTACCGGAAGCGGTGCTCCTCGATCTGCTCGGCCAGCAGCGCGTGCTTCTCCCGCGCCTCCGCCGGTACCGAACTGTCCTGCTCCACCCGCTCTTCGCCGGCCATCGTGCCGTCCTCCCGTTTGCCCGTCGTCCCCGTCACTCAGGGTTGTCCGCGAGCGACTTCGCCGCTCGGGCGCTGTGGGCGAGCGCGGTGCGGGCGTACGCGGGCGACGCGCCCGCGAGACCGCACGAGGGGGTGATCGCGACGGACTCGGCGAGAGTCCCCGGAGACAGCCCCAGCCTGCTCCACAACGTCCTGACCCCCATGACGCTACCGCCCGGGTCCGACAATGCCGTCGTTGCCGCGTCGGTGGAGGGCACCACGCCCAGGAAGAGGTGCGTACCGCCCTCGACGGCTTCCCCGATCGCCTCCTCCTCACGCTCCGTGAGCAGAGAGAAGTCGAACGCGATCCCGTCCGCGCCGGCCCTGCGCAGCAGGGCGAACGGCACCTCGGGGGCGCAGGAGTGGACGAGCGTCGGCCCGTCCCCGCCCGCCGCGGCGAGGACGTCGCGCAGCGCGCCCTCGACGACCTGGCGGTCGACGGCCCGGTAGGTGCGGTAGCCGCTGGCGGAGCGGACGCGGCCGCGCAGGACGGCGGTCAGGGAGGGCTCGTCGAGCTGGAGGGCGACCGTCGCGCCGGGCACCCGGCGGCGGACGTCGGCGAGGTGGGCGCGGAGCCCCTCGGCCAGGGAGTCGGCGAGGTCCCGGCAGGCGCCGGGGTCGGCCAGCATGGCCTCGCCGCCGCGCAGTTCGAGGGCGGCGGCCAGGGCCCACGGGCCGACCGCCTGGACCTTGAGCAGTCCCTCGTACCCCTGGGTGAACTCCTCCAGGGCGTCCAGGTCCTCCCCCAGCCAGGAACGGGCGCGCCGGGTGTCGCGGCCGGGCCGGTCGCTGATCCGCCAGCCGCTGGGCTCGACGTGCCCGTACAGGTCGACGAGCAGGCCCACGGTCCTGCCGATCATGTCGGTGCCGGGCCCGCGCGCGGGCAGCTCCGCCAGGTGCGGCATGCCCCGGCCGTCGGCGAAGGAGCCGGTGACGGTCTTGGCCGCCTCCCTCGCGTCTCCGCCGGGCATCGATCCGATGCCGGTCGCCGCACACCCGCTGAACTCGTTCTTCTCGCTCACGCGGGAAGCCTACGGTCCCCGGCCCGCCCCGCGCGTACGCGGGGCGTCGGCGGCCGGACCGCCCGCCGGTGGTTCAGCGGCCGGGGCGGACCGTGAGGTCGTTGACCTCGGCGTCGCGCGGCAGGTCGAGCGCCATCAGGATCGTGGTGGCCACCGACTCGGGGTCGATCCAGCGCTCCGCGTCGTACTCCTTGCCCTCCTGCTGGTGCACCTTGGCCTGCATGGGGCTGGCGGTGCGGCCCGGGTAGACGCTGGTGACGCGTACGCCGTTGCCGTGCTCCTCGTGGCGCAGAGAGTCGGCGAGCGCCTTGAGGCCGTGCTTGCTCGCGGCGTACGCGCTCCACCCGGCGTGGGCGTTGAGCCCGGCTCCGGAGTTCACGAAGAGGACGTGGCCCCGGGCGACGCGGAGCTGCGGGAGCAGGAGGCGGGTGAGCTCGGCGGGGGCGATCAGGTTGGCGTCGATCTGGAAGTGCCATGCCTTGGGGGTCAGCTCCCCGACCTCGCCCAGCTCGACGACGCCCGCGATGTGCAGCAGGCTGTCGATCCGCTCGGGCACCGTCTGCTGGCCGAACGCCCAGGACAGCCGGTCGGGGTTGCCGAGGTCGCCGACGAGGGTGCGTACGCCCGGGTGGCGCTCGGCGAGCTCCTTGGCGCGGCCGGCGTCGCGGGCGAGCAGGACGAGGTCGTCGCCGCGCTCCAGGAGGCGGCGGGTGACGGCGGCCCCGATGCCGGAACCGGCGCCGGTGATGAGGTGGGTAGGCATGGGGCGATCCTAGGACGTGTCCGGCGGGCCGGGGCGGGCCCCTCCCGCGGACTCCTCCGGGTGGAGGGTGCGGGGGTCCGGCCGCCTACTGCAGACCGGCGGACTCCTCCAGGTAGGCGAGGGCGCCGACGCCGTCCTTGGCGAAGAAGACCAGGTCGGTCAGGGGCAGCGGCAGGAAGCCCTCGTCCTCCATGCGCTGGAACTGCTGGCGCAGACCGTCGTAGAAGCCCGCCGTGTTGAGCAGGACGACCGGCTTGGTGTGCTTGCCGTGCTTCTTGAGCTCCAGGATCTCGGTGGCCTCGTCGAGCGTCCCGGTCCCGCCGACCATGATCACGATCGCGTCGGACTTCTCCAGGAGCAGCGCCTTGCGCTCGGCGAGGTCGCGGGCGATGACCATCTCGTCGGCGTTCTCGCGGGCCTTCGCGGCGAGGAAGTCGACCGATACGCCCACGAGCCGCCCGCCGGCCGCCTGGACGCCGTCCGCGACGACCTTCATCAGCCCGCTCTCCGACCCGCCCCAGACCAGGGTGTGGCCGCCCCGGCCGAGCAGTTCGGCGAATTCACGGGCGGGCACGGTGTAGCGGTCGTCGAGGTCGGCGGCGGAGAGGAAGACGCAGATGTTCATGGAGCCACCGTACGACCCGCCCCGCACGCTCCGCCGTCGCGGGGAAGGTCCGGCGTACGGGGAAGATTCCGGGGCCGTACGCCGCTGATACAGGCATGACTGCCACCCGAGGACACCGCATCACCGTCGAGCAGGGCACCGAGCACGTCCGGGCGGTGCACGACGGACAGGTGCTGGCCGAGAGCCGCCGCCCGCTCGTGCTCCGCGAGACCGGCTGTCCGGTCCGCTACTACCTGCCGCCCGAGGACGTCCGCACCGATCTGCTCTCCCGGTCTGACACCTCCACCCACTGCCCGTTCAAGGGGGACGCCTCCTACTGGTCGCGCCCCGGGGCCGACGACCTCGTCTGGGCCTACCCGGACCCGAAGCCCGAAGTCGCCGCGATCAAGGACCACTTCTGCTTCTACGCCACGGAGACGGTGGCCGACTGACCCCGTCTCCCCCGCCGCGAAGTTTTTCCGGGGCGGAGCGATGAGTTTCGGGGGCCGCCCCGGTCTCCTCTCCCATGGACAGGATTCTCTCCGCCGACGGGACGCCGATCGCCTACCGCCGCCAGGGCGAGGGGCCGCCGCTGGTGCTGGTGGGAGGCGCGCTCGGCGCCGCCGCGACCGACGCGCCGCTGGCCGCCCTGCTCGCGCCGCGGTTCACCGTGCTGACGTACGACCGCCGGGGCCGGGGCGCCAGCGGCGACAGCGGGCGCTGGGCGGTCGAGCGGGAGGTCGAGGATCTGGCCGCCGTCGTCGGCGCGGCCGGGGCGGACGCGTCCGTCTTCGGGATGGCGTCCGGCGGGGCGCTGGCCCTGGAGGCGGTGGCAGCCGGGCTCCCGGTGGACCTGTGCGCCGTCTACGAGCCGCCCTACACGCCGGGCGCCTCCGGGCTGCTGTTCAAGGCCCGCTGCACGGCCCGGCTGCACCGGCTGCTGGACGCCGGGGACCGGAGCGGGGCGGTGGAGCTGTTCCTGGCCATGACGGGCGTCGCGGACGAGACGGCCGCCCGGCTGCGGGGGACGCCGAGGTGGGCGGAGCTGGAGGCGCTGGCGCACACGCTGGCGTACGACGACGCGCTGCTGGGCGACGGGTCGGTCCCGGTGGAGCGGTTCGCCGCCGTCGCCGCCCGCACGCTGGTGGTCTGCGGCGGCTTCAGCACCGCGCCGGCGCGCGCGGCGACCCGGGCACTGGCGGACGCCCTGCCGCGCGGCCGGCACCGCACCCTGACGGGCCAGATGCGCGAGGTAGCGCCGCAGGTGCTCGCGCCGGTGCTGGCGGAGTTCTTCGCGAGGGACGTGTACGCGTACGGGCGGGCGTCGTAGGGGCGCTTCCCCGGACGGGACGTACGCGGGCGGGACTCGTGACGTGCTCCCCCGGCCCGTGCATACGCGGGTGGCCCGGCCCGTGCGTGGGCGGCCCGTGCGCGAGCGAGCCGGCCCGGCGACTTTTCGCGGGTACGGGCCGACCCGGGCGCTCGGTCGCGGGTACGGGACGGCCCGTCGCGGTCGTCCGGGGCGTCGGCTCAGCCGCCCGCCGCCACCCGCTCCCGGCGCACCGTCTTCGCGATCGTGGCCGAGCCGACCACGCGCGTGCCGTCATAGAGGACGACCGCCTGGCCGGGGGCGACGCCCCGTACCGGCTCGGTGAAGGTGACGTGCAGCTCGGAGCCGTCCACCAGCTCGGCCGTCACCTCGCTCTCGCCGCCGTGGGCGCGGAGCTGCGCGGTGTACGTCCCCGGGCCGGACGGAGGCGTTCCGCACCAGCGGGGCTTGATGGCGGTCAGGGACGTCACGTCCAGGGCCTCGACGGGGCCGACCGTGACGGTGTTGTTCACCGGGGAGATGTCGAGGACGTAGCGCGGCTTGCCGTCGGGGGCGGGGTGGCCGATCTTGAGGCCCTTGCGCTGGCCGATGGTGAAGCCGAACGCGCCCTCGTGGGTGCCCACCTTCGTACCGGCCTCGTCCACGATGTCGCCCTCGGCCGGGCCGCCCAGGCGGTTGGCCAGGAAGCCCTGGGTGTCGCCGTCCGCGATGAAGCAGATGTCGTGGCTGTCGGGCTTCTTGGCGACGGCCAGGCCCCGGCGCTCGGCCTCGGCGCGGATCTCGTCCTTGGTGGTGAGGGTGTCGCCGAGCGGGAACATGGCGTGGGCGAGCTGCTTCTCGTCCAGGACGCCCAGCACATAGCTCTGGTCCTTGGCCATGTCGGAGGCGCGGTGCAGCTCGCGGCCGCCGTCCTCGGTGAGCACCACCGTGGCGTAGTGGCCGGTGCACACGGCGTCGAAGCCGAGGGCGAGGGCCTTGTCGAGCAGCGCGGCGAACTTGATCTTCTCGTTGCAGCGCAGGCAGGGGTTGGGGGTGCGCCCGGCCTCGTACTCCGCGACGAAGTCCTCCACGACGTCCTCGCGGAAGCGTTCCGCCAGGTCCCAGACGTAGAACGGGATGCCGATGACGTCGGCCGCGCGGCGGGCGTCCCGGGAGTCCTCGATGGTGCAACAGCCGCGCGCCCCGGTCCGGAAGGACTGGGGGTTGGCGGACAGGGCGAGGTGGACACCGGTCACGTCGTGGCCCGCCTCGACGGCGCGGGCCGCGGCGACGGCGGAGTCCACGCCGCCCGACATCGCGGCCAGGACACGCAGGGGGCGCTGGGAAGTCTGAGTCATAGCCCCTCCAGGGTACGGGTCGCCGGGAACCGAACGCTCGCGGATACGCGTTGACGATCACATGGGGAACAACGGGAGCTCCGGGGCGTCGCGCAGGCCGTCCGGTTCGTCGTCTTCGTCGTCGCGGAAGAAGTCCGGCGGCGTGAGCCGGCGCGCGCTGCTGATCGGCGGCGGCGCCGTGGCGGCCGCCGGCACCGCCGCCGTGCTCGCGCGGGACACGGTGAAGCGGCTGTGGTGGCAGGTGCCGGGCGTGGAGAAGCCCCGGAAGCCGGGCGAGCTGGACTACCCGGGGGCGACCTGGGTCCCCGCCTCCGAGGCGAACTGGCGGCGGGCGGACCGCCCGGACGACTTCCCCGTCGACCGGGTGATCATCCATGTCACCCAGGGCAGCTTCGCCAGCGCGGTGAAGGTGTTCCAGGACCCCGCCCACCAGGCCGCGACGCACTACATCGTGGGCCAGGACGGGCGGGTGGTGCAGATGATCCGCGAGCTGGACGTGGCGTACCAGGCGGGCAACCGCTCCTACAACGAGCGCGCGGTCGGCATCGAGCACGAGGGGTTCGTGGACCGGCCGAAGGACCTCACCAAGGAGATGTACGCGGCCTCGGCGCGGCTCACGGCGTCGATCTGCGCGCGGCACGGCATACCCGTCGACCGGGAGCACATCATCGGGCATGTGGAGGTGCCGGGCACCGACCACACCGACCCGGGGCCGCACTGGGACTGGGACCGGTACATGGAGCTGGTGCGGCGGGCCGCGACGGCCCCGGCCACCGCGTCGCCCTCGGCCTCACCGTCGGCGAAGGCGTAACGCCTCCGGGTGACGGTCCGCGTCAGCTGAGTCCGGCCGTCCGCGCCCGTTCGACCGCGGGGCCGATCGCCTCGGCGAGCGCCTTCACGTCCTCCTCGGTCGAGGTGTGGCCGAGCGAGAAGCGCAGGGTGCCCCGGGCGAGGTCCGGGTCGGTGCCGGTGGCGAGCAGCACATGGCTGGGCTGGGCGATCCCGGCGGTGCAGGCGGAGCCGGTGGAGCAGGCGATGCCCTGGGCGTCCAGCAGGAGGAGCAGGGAGTCGCCCTCGCATCCCGGGAAGCTGAAGTGGGCGTTGGCGGGGAGCCGGCCGGCCGGGTCCGGGTCGCCGCCGAGCACGGCGTCCGGCACGGCGCGGCGCACGGCGGTCACGAGGTCGTCGCGGAGCGCGCCGACGCGCCGGGCGAACTCCTCGCGCCGCTCGGCGGCCAGCCGCCCGGCGACGGCGAAGGAGGCGATGGCGGGCGCGTCCAGGGTGCCGGAGCGCACATGGCGTTCCTGGCCGCCGCCGTGCAGTACGGGAACGGGGGTGTGGTCGCGGCCCAGCAGCAGCGCGCCGATCCCGAAGGGGCCGCCGATCTTGTGTCCGCTGACCGTCATCGCGGCCAGTCCCGAGCGGGCGAAGTCGACCTCCAGCTGCCCGAACGCCTGGACCGCGTCGGCGTGCATGGGGATCCCGAACTCGGCTGCCACCGCGGCCAGTTCGCGTACCGGCATGATGGTGCCGATCTCGTTGTTGGCCCACATGACGGTGATCATCGCGACGTCGTCGGGGTTGCGCAGGATCGCCTCGCGCAGATCCTCCGGGTAAACCCGGCCGTACCGGTCGACCGGGAGGTGCTCGACCGTCGCGCCCTCGTGGTCGGCCAGCCAGTCGACGGCGTCCAGGACGGCGTGGTGCTCGACCGGGCCGGTGAGGACGCGGGTGCGGCGGGGGTCGGCGTCGCGGCGGGACCAGTAGAGGCCCTTCACGGCGAGGTTGTCGGCCTCCGTGCCGCCGGCGGTGAACACCACTTCGCTGGGGCGGGCGCCGAGGGAGTCGGCGAGGGTTTCTCTGGACTCCTCGACGGTACGGCGGGCCCGGCGTCCGGCGGCGTGCAGCGAGGAGGCGTTGCCGGTGACGGAGAGCTGGGCGGTCATCGCCTCGATCGCTTCGGGAAGCATCGGCGTGGTCGCGGCGTGGTCGAGGTATGCCATGGTGGGGCCGATTCTACGAGCCCGGGCCGGGGCGCATGCCGGGCGCGTCACGCTCCGACCCCGCGCACACCCGCGTGCGGTGCGGCGCACGGGCGTACGGCCCCGGTCCGGAGCCCGATCCGGAACGGGTGGAGCGGCGGCTCACGAGGGGTGTACGGGGCGTCAGCCGCCGAGGTTCCAGGCGACCGTGCCGTTGGCGGTGACCAGGACCGCGAGCACGGCGAGGTCGGCGACGCCCAGGGCGAGGCCGAGGTAGGCGCGGGCCGGACGGCGGGTGCGGCGCACGAGGGCCAGCAGCGCCATCACGATCGCCATGGGCCCGAGCACCAGGTTGAAGACCAGCAACCCGACGAGGCCGAGGACGAACGAGGCGACGGCGAGACCGTCCGCCTCGCGGCCTGCGGGCCGGGCGGCGGGAGCGTCCGTCTCCGTGCCCGCCTCCGTCTCCGTACGGGCGTCCGGCGCGGGAGCCGCGGTCTCGGCGGCGGAGGCGCCGGTGGCCGCACGGGCCCGGGGGCCGGTGGCGGGAGCGGCGGGGGTCTCGGTCGTGCGGCGGGCGAAGTCGGTGAGGGTCATGGTGCGAGCTCCTTCGGATCGGGACGGGATACGTCAGGCTCGGCGGGTGCGGGGCCGCGAGTCCGGCGGGTCAGCGGAGGCGGCGCGAGGCGCGCTCACGCACGGCGAAGATCAGCAGCCAGCAGCCGATGACGGCCGCTGCGGCCAGGGACAGCGGAAGCGGGACGTGGGCGACCGCCCCGAGGAGAATCCCCAGCAGGAGCAGCGCGGCGACGAGAACGAACACGGCGGAACCTCTCTGTGCGACGACGAAAGCCGTTCGGAGTACGAGTGTTCACTGACTGGAAAGTCTAAACCCCGCACCCTTCCCCGGAATCGGAGAACGGTTGTTTACTGAATGGCATGAGTCACACTTCCGTCGGCGTTCGCCAGACCCAGAAGCTCAGGACGCGCCAGGCACTGCTGGACGCCGCGCTCCTCCTGCTGGAGCACCAGAGCCTGAGCAGCCTGGGGCTGCGGGAGGTCACCCGGGCCGCCGGGCTCACCCCGACCGCCTTCTACCGGCACTTCGAGGACGTCGCCGCGCTCGGCGTCGCCCTGGTGGAGGAGGCGCTGGGCAGCCTGCACGGGCTCGTCGGCGAGGTGCTCGCGGAGACCGGCGACAGCGAGGAGCGGCTGGACCGCAGCGTGGCGGTGATAGCCCGTCATGTCGGCGCGCAGCCCGCCCACTTCCGGTTCATCTCCCGCGAACAGCACGGCGGGGTGGACCCGGTGCGCGAGGCCATCGCCGCCCAACTGCTGCGGTTCGCGCAGGAGGTGGCGTGCGCGCTCGGCCAGGAGCCGCAGTCCGCCGGGTGGAGCGAGGAGGATCTGCTGATGCTCGGCGGCCTCTACGTGGACCACATGGTGATCACCACGTCGGCCCTGCTGGAGGCCGGGCCGCAGGGCGAGGCGGAGGTCGTCCGGGTGGCCCGGCGGCGGCTGCGGCTGGTCACCATCGGCCGGGCGCACTGGCTGGACGAGGGGTGAGGTGACGGTGGCGCGTCCGCCCTTCCGGCGACGGCCGCAAGGGTGAGGTGACGGCGGCGCGCCCGCCCCTCCGGCGACGGCCGCACGTGTGCGCGCCCCCGGCGACGCGGAAGCGTTACGGGCCCTGGGGGCCCGCCGCTCCCTCGCCCCCGTACAGGCCGACGACCTCGGCGGCGACCTCGGCCAGCAGTGTGCGGGCTTCCGGCGGGTCGAGGACCTCCACGGTCGGCCCGAACGCCAGGAGGGACCGCGCCCAGGCGACCTCCGACACGGCCAGCTCCGCCAGCAGCCACTCCCCGGGCCGCTCCCCCGGCCGGGGCTCGTCCGGGCGCGGCTCCCCGGTCAGCGCGCCCGCGTTCAGCCGCCGGAACAGTTCCAGGCGCGGGCGGTGCACCCGCACCCGCAGCCGTACGGCAGACGGGCGCCGCTCCACCCCGGCGCGCAACGCCTCCCACACGTCCGCCAACTCCGCGCCCGCGCGCCGCCGTACGGGGTCATCGGCGGGTTCGGCCGTGTGGATCCGGTCGGCGCGGAAGAGGCGCGGGTCGCCGTCGAGGTCCGCGACCAGGTACCAGACGCCGGCCTTCACGACGAGGCCGTAAGGGTCGACGGTGTACTGGCGCGGTTCGTCCTGCCCGCTGTGCCGGTAGCGCAGGCGCAGCCGTACGTCGGCGAGGACGGCGTCGTGGAGTTCGGCGACGTCCACGGCGGCCCGGGGGCCGCTCATCCAGCGGGCCGGGTCCACCAGGACGCGGCGGCTGGTCTGTTCGGCGGCCGGGCGGTGCGGGGCGGGCAGGGCGGCCATGACCTTGCGCAGGGCGGAGCCCAGCGCGGCGTCCAGGCCGAGCGCGGCGTGCGCGTCGTCGGCGGTGAACACGAAGAGGGCGCGTGCCTCGTCGGCGGTGAGGCCGGTGACGTCGGTGCGGTAACCGGGGAGCAGGGCGATGCCGCCGTACCGGCCGCGTTCGGCGTAGACGGGCACCCCGGCGGCCGAGAGCGCCTCGATGTCCCGGTAGACGGTGCGTACGGAGACGTCGAGGCGCTCGGCCAGCTCGGAGGCGGGGACGGTGCCCCGGGTCTGGAGCAGCAGGAGGACGGCGAGCAGCCGGTCGGCTTTCACCGGACCATGATGACGGGGGCCGCGGGCCCAGCGCTCGCGGCCGCTCGGTCGCGGGACGCCGTGCTCGCGGCGCGCGTCCGCGTGGTCGCGCGGTGGCGGGTTCGCGGCCGCGTCCGCGTGGTCACGGCCGGCGGATGGCGGGTTCGCGGGCGCGCCCGCGCTCAGGCGGTGCGCGGGGCCTTGGCGAGCTGGCGGGACTGGGCGACCAGGCGGTCGGCGCTGTCCCACACCTCGGCGTCCTCCTCCAGGAAGCCGCCCGCGAGGTTGCGGGTGGTGATCGCGACGCGCAGCGGGCCCGGCGCGGGGCGGCAGCGGATGTGGGTGGTCAGCTCGACGGTGGGGGTCCAGCCGGTCAGGCCCAGCTCGAACGAGGTCGGCGGCAGGGCGTCCACGGTGAGCAGCAGCGACAGGGCGTCCGGGTCGCGGCCGTCGGCCAGGCCGAACCAGCCGCGCATCTCGCCCTTGCCGGAGGGCGCGCCGATCGCCCAGCCGACGGTGGCCGGGTCGAGCTTGATGTCGAGCCGCTCGGTGATGGCGGAGCTGCCGGGGATCTCCGGTGCGCTGTCGCTCGGGCCGAGGCAGTGGTCCCGGCCGGGCATGGCGGGCGGCAGGGCGGTGGTGCGGACGTCGTCGGGGAGCGCGTCCAGGTCGCCGTAGGTGGCGAGGACGCGGATCCGCTCGACCTCGTCGCCGTTCTCGTCGTACTGGAGGAGGGACGCCTGCCCGGTGGAGAGCGTGCGGCCGGTGCGGACGACCTCGGTGCGGATGACGGCGGGGCCGGGGACGGAGGCGGTGAGGTAGTGCGCGGAGACCGAGAACGGGTCGGGGTGCGGCAGGGCCTCGCCGAGCGCCCGGCCGATCAGGGCGAGCAGGTAGCCGCCGTTGACGGCGTGGATGATCGTCCAGCCGGCGGAGAGTTCGGCGTCGTAGACGCCCTCCTCGCGGAGGGTGACCGCGGTGTCCCGGTCGAACTCGCTGTCGCCGATGGTCGCCGGGGCGGTCCGCGCCGCTCCGGTCACTGCCTCAGTCGCTGCCTGTGCCATGGCATGCACGGTACATCCATCGCCCTACTGAGCGGTAGCTTTTTGTGACCCGCATAACCCGGCCGAGCCGGAGGCCCGCCCTCCCTACGTGGCCGCCGAGCCCTCCTCGGCCCGCGCCGACGAGCGGTTGTAGGCGCGCGGCGCCCGCCAGTGGAAGCGCAGCGCCAGCAGCCGCAGGACGAACGCGGCGATCACCGCCAGACCGCTGGTCACGGCGTTGAGGGTGTCGAAGCGGATGCACAGGACGACCGTGGTCGCGCCGACGATCGCGGGCACCGCGTACAGGTCGCGGTCCCAACGCAGCAGCGAGGGCACCTCGTTGGCCAGGACGTCGCGCAGCACACCGCCGCCGACCGCCGTGGCCAGACCGAGCGCCGCCGACGAGGTGAGCCCGAGGCCGTACTCGTACGCCTTGACCGTGCCGGTCACGCAGAACAGGCCGAGCCCCGCCGCGTCGAAGACGTTGACGCCGACCTGGATGCGCTCCACGTGCGGGTGGAGGAAGAAGACCAGGCCGGCGGCGAAGAGCGGGGTGATGAAGTAGCCGAGGTCGGTGAAGGCGGCGGGCGGGATCGCGCCGATCATCACGTCGCGGAACAGCCCTCCGCCCAGCGCTGTCACCTCCGCGAGGACCGCGATGCCGAAGACATCGAAGTTCTTGCGGACGGCGAGCAGGGCGCCCGAGATCGCGAAGACGAAGATCCCGACGAGGTCGAGCGCATGCTGGACGGAGGGCGTGAACAGTTCGGTGAGCACCGGCCAATTGTGACGGGCCGGGACGCTCCTTACGCCGTGGGGCCGCCCTCCGCCTTCTCCGTGGCGTCCGGAGCCTTCTTCCCGGTCTCCTTCGCGTCGGCTTCCGGGCCGGCCTGGGCCGGTACGGTCGCGGGCTCCTGGGCCGGTACGGTCGCGGGCTCCTTCGCCCCGGTCCCGGAGCCGTCCTCGGGCGCCTCGCCCTCGGAGGTCTCCACCGCTTCGGCCGCCACCGCCTCGGTGGCGATGACCGCCTCGATGCCGGTGGCCAGGGTCTGCTTCACCGTCCCGGCCTCGATCTCGGCCGTGAAGTGGCAGGCCACCTTGTGCCCGCCGCCGGTGTCCAGGAGCGGCGGACGCTCCGTGGCGCACTTGGTCTCCTGCACCCACGGGCAGCGCGTGTGGAAGCGGCAGCCCGCCGGCGGGTTGGCCGGAGAGGGCAGGTCGCCGTGGAGCAGGATGCGCTCGCGGCGGTCCTCGACCTCGGGGTCCGGCACCGGGACGGCCGACATCAGGGCCTTGGTGTACGGGTGCCGGGGCTTCGCGTACAGCGCGTCGCTCGGGGCCTCCTCGACGAGCCCGCCGAGGTACATCACCCCGATGACGTCCGAGATGTGCCGGACGACGGCGAGGTCGTGCGCGATGACCAGATAGGTGAGGCCGAGGGACTCCTGGAGCTCCTCCAGCAGGTTGATCACCTGCGCCTGGACCGAGACGTCCAGCGCCGAGACCGGCTCGTCGCAGATGATCACGTCCGGCTCCAGGACCAGCGCGCGGGCGATGCCGATGCGCTGGCGCTGGCCGCCGGAGAACTCGTGCGGGTAGCGGGAGAGGGCGTTGGACGGGAGGCCGACCTTGGCGAGGATCGCCTTGATCTTCTCCCGGCGCTCCGCCTGGTCCTTGCCGATGCCGTGGGCGGCCATGCCCTCGGACAGGATCGACTCGATGTTCTGCCGGGGGTTGAGGCTGCCCAGCGGGTCCTGGAAGACCATCTGGAGACGGCGGCGGAACGCCCGCATCTCCTCGCCCGGCAGCTTCGCCAGGTCGGTGCCGTCGAAGACGACCCCGCCGTCGGTGATGTCGTTCAGCCGCAGGACCGCCCGGCCGAGCGTCGTCTTGCCGCAGCCCGACTCGCCGACCAGGCCGTACGTCTGACCGGCCTCGATGGACAGCGAGACGCCGTCGACCGCGTAGACGTGGCCCACCGTACGGTCGAAGAAGAGGCCCTTCTTGACCGGGAAGTGGACTTTGACGTCGTCCAGTTCGAGAAGGCTCATGCCGGGACCTCCGCCGTGGGCAGGACCGGGTTGACGCAGCGCACCTGGTGTCCGGCCGCGCGTGGTTCGGTCAGTTCGGGGGTGCCGGTGAGGCACTCCATCGTGTAGTGGTCGCACCGGGGTGCGAACGCGCAGCCGTCGGCCCAGGCGATCTTGTCGTTGATGGACCCGCGGATCGGGTTCAACGGCTCGCCGCGCGGGGCGTCCAGGCGCGGGATGGAGCCGAGCAGCCCGTGCGCGTACGGGTGGGTGGGGTGCGCGAACAGCTCGCGGCGGCCCGCCGACTCCACCGCCCGGCCGGCGTAGAGGACGTTGACCTCGTCGCAGAGGCCGGCGACGACGCCGAGGTCGTGCGTGATCATCAGCAGGGCGGTGCCCTCCTGGTCGACCAGCTCCTTCAGGAGCTCCAGGATCTGCGCCTGGATGGTCACGTCGAGTGCCGTCGTCGGCTCGTCGGCGATCAGCAGCCGGGGGGCGCAGGCGACCGCCATGGCGATCAGCGCGCGCTGGCGCATACCGCCGGAGAGCTGGTGCGGATACTCCTTGAGCCGCCGCGTCGGGTCGGGGATGCCGACCCGGTCGAGCAGGGACGCGGCTTCCTTGCGGGCCTTCTCGCCCTTGAGGCCGCGGTGGCGCTGGAGGATCTCGGTGACCTGGATGCCGATCGGGACGACCGGGTTCAGCGAGGAGAGCGGGTCCTGGAAGATCATCGCGAGCTGGCTGCCGCGCATGTCGCGCAGCTTCCGCTCGCTCAGGGTCAGCAGGTCCCGGCCGTCGAACTCGGCACGGCCGCCGATCCGTACGCCCTTGCGGGGCAGCAGCCCCATCAGGGCGAGCGAGGTGACGGACTTGCCGCAGCCCGACTCGCCGACCAGGCCCACGACCTGGCCCTGGTCGACGGTGAAGGAGACGCCGTCCACGGCCGTGGCGTCCTTGCGGCCGCGGGCGGTGAAGGTGACGCTGAGTTCCTCAACGGAGAGCAGTGACATGGGACTTCAGCCTCGCAACTTCGGGTCGAGGGCTTCGCGCATGGCCTCGCCGAGCAGGGTGAAGCCGAGGGCGGTGATGATGATCCCGATGGCCGGGTAGGCGGCCATCATCGGCTCGTTGTCGAAGAAGCGCTGCGCCTGGGAGAGCATCACGCCCCACTCCGGAACGGCCGGGTCGGGGTTGCCGAGGCCCAGGTACGACAGGGCGGCGGCCTCGATGATCGCGGTCGCCAGGCTCAGCGTGGCCTGGACGATCACGGGGCTCAGCGAGTTCGGCAGGATCTGCGTGAGCACGATCCGCTTGCGCCGGATGCCGACCGCCTTCGCGGCGAGCACGTAGTCCGCGCCGCCCTGGACCAGCATCGAACCGCGCAGCAGGCGGGCGAAGATGGGGATCTGGACGACACCCACGGCGATCATCACGGTGGTCAGCGACTGGCCGAGCACGGCGGCGATGGAGACCGCGAGCAGCAGCGAGGGCAGCGACAGCATGATGTCGGTGAAGCGCATGATCACGGTGTCGACGCGCTGCCCGGCCTTGCCGCCGAGCGTGGCGGCCGCGCCGGAGAGCACACCGACGAGCGCGCCGACGACCAGCCCGATGAGCATGGAGACCACGCCGACGAGCAGCGTCTGCCGGGCGCCGACGAGCCAGCGGGAGAACATGTCGCGGCCCAGGTGGTCCAGGCCGAACCAGTTCTCGCCGCGCATGCCGACGAACTTGCCCTGGTTGGGGAAGACTTCGCTGCGCCAGTTCTGCGCGGTGGCGCCGTGCGGGGCGAGCATCGGCCCGACGACGGCGACGAGGACGAACGCGGCGATGATGGCCGCGCCGATGATCGCCATCTTGCTGGAGCGCATGCGCCGGAACGCCTCGCGCCACAGGCTGCTGCCGCTGACGCTCTCGGTGCTCTGGGTCAACTGCGCGAGGCGGTCGACCTTGTCTGCTTTGTTGGTCAGGATCGTCACGTCAGTGCACCCGCACTCTCGGGTCGATGATGCTGTACGCGAGGTCGACCAGCAGGTTGATCAGCACGTACACCATCGCGATGAAGAGAATGAACCCGACGAGGACCGGGTAGTCGCGACCGTCGATCGCGGTACGGATGAAGGAGCCGATGCCGCCGAAGTCGAAGACGGACTCGGTGAGGACCGCGCCGGAGAGCAGGCTTCCGGTCAGCAGGCCGACGGCGGTGATCACGGGCAGCAGGGCGTTGCGCAGCACGTGCCGGCCGCGCACGGTGCCCTTGTCGAGGCCCTTGGACTCGGCGGTGCGGATGTAGTCCTCGCCGAGCACTTCCAGGACGCTGGCGCGGGTCATCCGGACGATGACGGCGAGCGGGATGGAGGCGAGGGCGACGGCCGGCAGGACCAGGTGCATGATCGCGTCCCAGCTGGCGTCGAACTCTCCGGTCAACACCCCGTCCAGGACGGCGAATCCGGTGACGTCGGTGGCGTTGATGCCGGTGGTGAGCCGTCCCTGGCTGGGGAACCAGCCCAGCTCCACGGAGAAGATCCCGCGCAGCAGCATGGCCAGGAAGAAGACCGGGATGCAGATGCCGAGCAGCGATCCGGAGACCGAGGCGACGTCGAGCCAGCCGCCGCGCCGCTTGGCTGCCAGATAGCCCATCGGAATGCCGACGGCCACGGCGATCAGGATGGCGGCGACGCTGAGCTCCACGGTGGCCGGGAAGCGGAGGGCGAACTCGTCCCACACCGGCTGGCCGGTCTGGGTGGAGGTGCCGAGGTCGAGTTCGAAGATGCGCTTGAGGAAGCGCCAGTACTGGACGTGCACCGGCTCGTCGAGCCCGAGTGCACGGTTGATTCTCGCCACTTCGGCTTCGGTGGCCCGCTCGCCCAGGATCGCTGAGGCGGGTCCGCCGGGCAGTCGGTTCAGCCAGAGGAACAGCAGGACCGACAGGCCGAGCAGGGTGGGAATGAGCTGGAGAAGTCTTCTGACGACGAGTCGCAGCACCCCGCATGCCCCTTTCTCACGTGCGTCGATGCGGGTCCGCCCGGCCACCTGGTTGCTGTGGCCGGGCGGACCCGCTGGTGTGCGATTACTTGAAGGAGACCTCGGCGAAGTTCTCCTGCGTCAGCGGGGAGACCTTCGGCGGGTTGACGTTCTTGGCGAACGCGATGGCCGGGGGCGACGAGGAGATCGGCACGCCCGGGACGTACTCCATGATGGCCTCGTTGGCCTTCTGGTACGCGGCGGTGCGGCCGGCCGGGTCCGTGACCTCGGAGGCGGCGTTCACGGCGTCGAAGACCTTCTGGTCCTTGAAGCCCCACTGCTTGTCCGGTCCGGCGAACCAGGTGCCGATGAAGTTGTAGCCGTCGTTGAAGTCACCGGTCCAGCCGAGCATGTGCAGGGCGCAGGAGCCCGCCTCGGTGGCGTCCAGGTAGTCCGGGGCCCACTTCATGGCCTTCGGCTTGACGGTGATGCCGGCCTTCTCCAGGTCGGCCTTCATCAGCTCGAACATGTCCTGCGGAGCGGGCATGTACGGGCGGGTGACCTCGGTCGGGTAGCAGAAGTCGATGGAGAGCTTCTCCTCGCCGGCCTGCTTGAGGAGGTCCTTCGCCTTGGCGGTGTCGAACGGGTAGGTCTTCACCTTGTCCGAGTAGCCGGCGACCGTGTCGGGCATGAACTGGGTCGCGGCCTTGCCGCCCTCGGGCAGCTGGGTCTTGACCAGGTTCTCGCGGTCGATGGCGTGCGTGATCGCCTGACGGACCTCGGGCTTCTTCAGCGCCGGGTTGGCCGACTGGCTCATGCCGAGGTAGAAGATGTTGAAGACGTCACGGGTCGGGACCTCGTAACCCTCCTTCTCCAGCGTCGTCACATCGGCCGGCGCGACCAGGTCGTAGCCGTCGATGTCACCCGCCTGGAGCGCCTGGCGGCGGGTCTCCTCGGTGGAGATGGTGCGGAAGACCAGGTTCTTCACCTTGGCCTTGGCACCCCAGTAGTCGTCGAAGCGCGTCAGGGAGACTTCCTTGTTCCCCTTGTTCCACTTCGTGATCTTGTACGGGCCGGTACCGGCGACCGTGCCGGCCTCCTGGCTGTACTTGGGGTACGTGATCGCGTCGCCCTTGGCGCTCGCGTCCTGCTTCTCGTACTCCTTGAGGGCCTTCGGCGAGTGGATCGCCAGCGCCTGGAGGGAGAATCCGCCCGGCAGGTTCGCCGAGGGCTCGTTCACCTCGATGACGGCGGTGTTCTCGTCCTTGGCGGTGCAGGACTTGTAGTTGGGCTTGGGCGCCTCGGCGTCCTCGTTCTTCGCGAACCCGCCCATGATGGTCTGCCAGTAGTAGGAGACCGCGCTGGACTGGTACGTGCCCTTCCAGTTGAACCAGTGGTCGTAGTTCGCGCAGACCGCGGCGGCGTTGAACGCCTCGCCGTCGTGGAACTTGACGTTCTGGCGGAGGTTGAACGTCCAGACCTTGCCGGCCTCGTCGCTCGACCACTTCTCGGCGAGACCGCCGACGAGCTTGCTGCCGCCGGGCTCGTGCTCCAGGAGCGCCTCGAACGCCTGGCGGGTGACGCGGAACGTCTCGCCGTCGCTCGCGAGGGCCGGGTCGAGGGAACCGGGGTCACCGGCTCCGGCGAAGACGAAGGTGTCCTTGTCGCCCCCCTTGGCGTCACCCCCGTCCCGATCGCTGGAACAGCCCGTGGCGACCAGTCCGACAGCGACCGCTGTCGTGATCGCCCGGACGGCCCGGGACTTGTATATGCGCATGGGTCCACCCCTGGTTCGCCATGTGGTGAGGTTGATGGCCGCACACTACAGACGGTGCCCACCGCAAGAGAACAGTCCGGATAGCGGTGAGACCTAGTCGAGACCCGGACAGTTAACAAACCGTCCAGATCCGGGACATCCTCACGCGGGAAGTTAACAAGCCGGACATGGAGGGGTGTTGGACGGAGGGTGACCAAGGGCGGCGCGCGGGGCTGCCGGACGGACGGTGCTGCCGGACGGGCGGTGCTGCCGGACGGGCGGGCCGGGACCTGCGGGCTCAGCGGTGCTGGGGCGGGTATCCGTAGCCGGGAACGGCGGGGGGCGGGACGGCCGGTCCGTGGGCCTCGCGGTCGTAGAACGGACGGGCGTTGGCGCGCAGCCACATGCCGACCGGGTCGTACTCGTCGGACAGGGCGACGGTGGAGACCGGCAGCCCCTCGGGGACCGCGGCGACCGACTGACGCATCATCGCCCGCACCGACTCGACCGCGTCACGGCCGGTGTCGTAGAGGTCGAGGCCGATCGCGAGGTACGGGACGCCGACGGCGGGGTGCACCCAGGCGCGGCGCAGCGAGCGGACGGCGGGGGTGCGGTGGGCGTTCTGGCTGAGCAGGGCGTAGAACTGCGGGAGTTCGATCGCGGGGTCGGAGAGCCGGAGCGGCCCGGCGGGCAGCCGGTCCAGTCCCGTGGCGATGCGCCGGAGGTCGAGCCAGGGGATGCCGACGCCGCCGCCGGGAGCGTGCGGGTTGAGCCAGATACCCCAGCGGTCGGGGAACAGGGCGCGGGCGATGTCACGGCCGGTGACCAGTTCGTGGGCGCGGTTCCAGCCGCTGGCGGAGAGCTCCTGGGCGGAGGTGACGCAGGGGGCGTACCCCAGGCCGTCGATCTCCATGTTGCCGTACTGGGCGTCCGGCGAACCGGCCGTGCCGTTCCAGAGCAGCATCCAGATCCGGCCGTCGGCGAGGGCGGCGAGCAGCGCCTCGTAACTGTCGTACCGGCCGGGGGTCACCTGGCGCAGCATGTGCTCGACCTGCCCCGCCGCCGCAGTGCCCGACGCACTCACTCTGGGTTCCGCCCCTCGTCGTTCCATCGGTTTCACGCCGCTCCGGGCCCACGGAAGCGGCTTGGCCATCAAACCAGCTTATGCGCCGCCCGGGGCACCGGCTTGACGCCACGGTCCGGCAACATTCGGCCTCCGGGAGCGCCCCGCCGGGTGGGCCGTGAGCCCCGGTGCGGGTGGATCAGGGGGCGGACGCCGGTGGTCGGGCGAGCCGGGGCGGGCGGTTCGGCCGGTCCCGCGGGTGGATCGGCGGTCCTCGCGCGGACGAGCCGGCGGTCGTTTCGCCGCCGGTCCCCGGTGGGTCGGGCGCCCTCGGCCCGGGTACGTCAGCGGTCCTCGGCCCGGGTGCGTCAGCGGTCTCCGGTCCGGGTGCGTCAGCGGTCCTCGGCCCGGGTGCGTCAGCGGTCCTCGCGCCGGTAGAACGGCCGGACCTTCTCCCGTATCCAGTCGCCGACGAGGTCCTGGGCGACGTCGAGCAGGACCAGGTTGACCGGCCAGGGAACCCGGACCCGGCCGAGCGCCCGGCCGATGGCGTCCATGGGGACGCCTTGGGCCACGTCGTCCCGGGCGGCGAACTCGACGCCGACGAAGAGGACCGGTTCGCCGCCCTCGATGCTGGCCAGGGTCCGGCGGGCGGTGGCGACCGCCCCGGTGGCGTCGAACTCCTCCGACACGGCGGTGAGGAAGTCGAGCGGGTCGTGCTGCCAGTCCGGCTCGAACAGCCGGACCCGGCCGCCGGTGGCGGGCCCGTCCAGGGCGGTACGGCCGGCCCGGCACAGTTCGGCGACGGCGGGGGGCGGCAGCGGTATGCCGACGGCGCCGCCGGGGTTCACGGCGATGCCGACCTGCGGGGGCAGGCCCCGGGCGAAGTCGCGGGCGGGCGCGACGGTGTACGACATGTGGCCCCCGACGCAGCTGAGGAACTGCGCCTCGGAGCTGAAGACGGGGACGAACGCCGCGCCGTCGATCTCCATCATCGGCAGGTCGAGGTCGGCGCTGGCGGGGCTGCCGCCGTTGGGCAGCGGCACCCAGACGGAGCTGCGGCCGAGCACTTCGACGAGGCGGCCGCCCGCGTCCGGGACGCCGAGCGAGGCGGAGAGCACCTCTTCGAACTCGTTGGCGGGCCACCCCTGCGGGGGGTGCGCCGGTGCGGGTGCCGGAATGTCCACTGCCTCTGTGCCCTCTCTCCACCGCGTCGGCCGCGCGCGGCGGCCTCTCTCGCTGTTCGCTCGGCCAGAACCCTATCCGGCGCGGGCGGGAGGGGGTCCTTCCCCGGTGGAGCCGGTGGGGCTGGTGGTGCCGATGGGGCCAGCAGGGCTGGTCGGCCCGGTGAGGCCGGTGAGGCTGGCGGGGCCGGCGGGGCCGAGGAGACCGGGGAGGTCGGTGGAGCCGGTGGTGTCGGTGGAGCCGGAGTGGTCGGTTGCCTCGCCGAAGGAGATCCGGTGCAGCGCGTCCGCGGCTTCGCGGTCCAGCAGCACCGCCGTGGCGCAGCCGGCGGGCGGGCGGCCCCGCTCGGTGTCGCGGAGCAGCCGGGCGACCGCGCGGCGGTGGCGGGCGAAGGCGTAGCCGGAGACGCCCCGGCCGCGTTCGCGCTGCCCCTGGCGGGCGGTCCGGGGGGCCACGTCGAGGAGGACCAGGTGCAGCGCGCGGCCCCGGCGCGCGGCGTGCCGGGCGAGCCACCGGCGTACCCAGCTCTGCGTACCGCAGTCGTGGACGACGACGGAGGCGCCGGAGCGCAGGAGGGTCCGGAGCCCGAGGTAGTGGGCGGCCCGGACCAGGGGGCGGTAGACGGCGTACGGGAGTAAGGGGGGCAGGGCCGCCGTCCAGCGGTCGCGAGTGTCCTGGGAGTCGACGGCGTGGCCGGTCACCGTGCGCCGGATCAGGGTGGACTTGCCGCCCCCGGGGAGCCCGGAGACCACCACGAGGTCCCCGGCGGCGAAGTGGAGCGTGCCGGGGCCCGTATCGGCGCGCCCGCGCAGATCGCGTACCACCGGGGCGCGCTCGGTCAGCACCTCCCGGGCCGGTGCGCCGGGCTGTGCGGGCACCGCTTCGTGCGGCGCTCCCGTGACCGGTGCCGACCGCTGCAACGTCATCGCCCATCCCCCTGCCGTCGGGCCGTCCACACCTGTTCCTGAAGTGTAAAGAATGGGCAAGGTCGCACAACCGTCCTCGCCGCCCGGGCGGCTGTCGAGGTCCGCCCTCCCGCTCCGCCGGAATGCGTGCGATGATGGCCGCGCCAACTGCATACCGGCCGTTCGAATCCGCGCGGGAGAGTTCCGGCCACACTGTGAGCCGGGCGCCGAAGGAGCAAGACCCTCCCTTGAATCTCTCAGGCCCCGTACCGCGCGGATGAGGCAGATCTGAAAAGCGGGCCGTTCCGGCGGCCCCACCCAAGGTGCAAGCCGAGCCCCCTGAACAAGGGCGCCCTCCGGGGCACGCCCCGCCCGGGGGCTGTCGGCGAACCTCTCAGGTTCCGATGACAGATGGGGAGGATTTTCCGTCCTGACGTCGTCATGCCCTGGAGCCATCGCCCATGAGCACCGCCCCCCGTCTCACCGCCCTCGACGCGCTGCACCGCTCGCTCGGCGCCACCATGACCGACTTCGCGGGCTGGGACATGCCCCTGCGGTACGCGAGCGAGCGCGACGAGCACAACGCCGTCCGCACCCGGGCCGGCCTCTTCGACCTCTCCCACATGGGCGAGATCACCGTGACCGGCCCCGAGGCCGCCGCGTTCCTGAGCTACGCGCTGGTGGGCAACATCGCCACCGTCGGCAACGGCCGGGCCCGCTACACGATGATCGTCCAGGAGGACGGCGGGATCGTGGACGACCTGATCGTCTACCGCCTGGGCGAGACCGAGTACATGGTGGTCGCCAACGCGGGCAACGCCCAGATCGTGCTGGACGCGCTGACCGCCCGCGTCGGCGGCTTCGACGCCGAGGTGCGCGACGACCGGGACGCCTACGCGCTGCTCGCGGTCCAGGGCCCCGAGTCGCCCGCCATCATGAAGGCCGTCACCGACGCCGACCTGGACGGGCTGAAGTACTACGCGGGCCTGCCCGGCACGGTCGCCGGGGTCCCGGCGCTCATCGCCCGTACCGGCTACACCGGCGAGGACGGCTTCGAGCTCTTCGTCGCCCCCGAGCACGCCGAGCAGCTGTGGCGGGCGCTGACCGACGCCGGAGCCCCGCACGGGCTGATCCCCTGCGGCCTGTCCTGCCGGGACACGCTGCGCCTGGAGGCGGGCATGCCGCTGTACGGGCACGAGCTGACGACGGCGCTCACCCCGTTCGACGCGGGCCTGGGCCGGGTCGTCAAGTTCGAGAAGGAGGGCGACTTCGTCGGCCGTGAGGCGCTGCTGGCCGCCGCCGAGCGCGCCGAGACCGCCCCGCCGCGCAAGCTGGTCGGCCTGGTCGCCGAGGGCCGCCGCGTCCCGCGCGCCGGTTTCTCCGTGGTCGCGGACGGCAAGGTGATCGGCGAGGTCACCTCCGGCGCCCCCTCCCCGACCCTGGGCAAGCCGATCGCCATGGCGTACGTGGACGCGGCCTTCGCCGCCCCCGGCACCGAGGGCGTGGGCGTGGACGTCCGCGGCACGCACGAGCCGTACGAGGTCGTCGCGCTGCCGTTCTACAAGCGCCAGAAGTGATATCCCGGAGGCTCCCGGGCCGGCCGCGCCGCGCCCCGGCGTCACGGAAGTGACGTACCTCCGTCTCACACCGTAAGACCACCGTTCATCAGCACTCCCCCGCGTACAGGAGAATTCAGGACATGAGCAACCCCCAGCAGCTGCGGTACAGCAAGGAGCACGAGTGGCTGTCGGCCCTCGAGGACGGCGTGGCCACCATCGGCATCACGGAGTACGCGGCCAACGCGCTCGGTGACGTCGTCTACGCCCAGCTCCCGGAGGTCGGTGACACGGTGACCGCGGGTGAGACCTGCGGGGAGCTGGAGTCGACCAAGTCCGTCAGCGACCTGTACTCGCCGGTGACCGGTGAGGTGACGGCGGCCAACCAGGACGTCGTGGACGACCCCTCGCTGGTGAACTCCGCTCCCTTCGAGGGCGGCTGGCTGTTCAAGGTGCGCGTCGCGGAGGAGCCGGCCGATCTGCTCTCCGCCGACGAGTACACCGCGTTCTCCGGCAACTGAGACCTTTAAGGGACCCCCTGATGTCGCTTCTGAACTCCTCCCTCCACGAGCTGGACCCGGACGTCGCCGCCGCCGTCGACGCCGAGCTCCACCGTCAGCAGTCCACCCTCGAGATGATCGCCTCGGAGAACTTCGCTCCGGTCGCCGTCATGGAGGCGCAGGGCTCCGTCCTCACCAACAAGTACGCCGAGGGCTACCCGGGTCGCCGGTACTACGGCGGTTGTGAGCACGTCGACGTCGTCGAGCAGATCGCGATCGACCGGATCAAGGCGCTGTTCGGCGCCGAGGCCGCGAACGTGCAGCCGCACTCGGGCGCCCAGGCGAACGCCGCCGCGATGTTCGCGCTGCTGAAGCCGGGCGACACGATCATGGGCCTGAACCTGGCCCACGGCGGTCACCTGACCCACGGCATGAAGATCAACTTCTCCGGCAAGCTCTACAACGTGGTCCCGTACCACGTCGACGAGACCGGTGTCGTGGACATGGAGGAGGTCGAGCGCCTCGCCAAGGAGTCCCAGCCGAAGCTGATCGTGGCCGGCTGGTCCGCCTACCCGCGCCAGCTCGACTTCGCCGCCTTCCGCCGTATCGCGGACGAGGTCGGCGCGTACCTGATGGTCGACATGGCGCACTTCGCGGGCCTGGTCGCGGCCGGGCTGCACCCCAACCCGGTGCCGCACGCCCACGTCGTCACCACCACCACGCACAAGACCCTCGGCGGTCCGCGCGGTGGCGTGATCCTCTCCACCCAGGAGCTGGCCAAGAAGATCAACTCGGCGGTCTTCCCGGGCCAGCAGGGCGGCCCGCTGGAGCACGTGATCGCGGCGAAGGCGGTCTCGTTCAAGGTCGCGGCGGGCGAGGAGTTCAAGGAGCGCCAGCAGCGCACCCTGGACGGCGCGCGCATCCTGGCCGAGCGCCTGGTCCAGCCGGACGTCACCGAGGTGGGCGTCTCCGTCCTCTCCGGCGGCACCGACGTGCACCTGGTCCTGGTCGACCTGCGCAACTCCGAGCTGGACGGCCAGCAGGCCGAGGACCGGCTCCACGAGCTGGGCATCACGGTCAACCGGAACGCCATCCCGAACGACCCGCGTCCCCCGATGGTCACCTCGGGCCTGCGGATCGGCACCCCGGCGCTGGCCACCCGCGGCTTCGGCGCCGAGGAGTTCACGGAGGTCGCGGAGATCATCGCGTCCGCCCTCAAGCCGTCGTACGACGCGGACGACCTCAAGGCCCGCGTGGCCGCGCTGGCCGAGAAGTTCCCGCTGTACCCCGGCCTGAAGTAGCACCTGGCCTGCGGTTCCGCGCATCTCGACGGGGCGCCGCGCACACTGGACGAGTGAGCGCGGTGCCCCGAAGCTTGTCCCCCGCCATCCCTCTTGCCCCCGCTTGTCCCCGCACCACCCCGGCAGACAACGGCGTCTTCCCACCCCCCAAGGAGTCCTCCCGTGGCCATCTCGGTCTTCGACCTGTTCTCGGTCGGCATCGGCCCGTCCAGCTCCCACACGGTGGGGCCGATGCGCGCCGCCGCCATGTTCGCGCGCCGCCTGAAGAACGAGGGGCTGCTCGCCCACACCGCCTCGATACGGGCCGAGCTGTACGGTTCCCTCGGCGCGACCGGCCACGGGCACGGCACGCCCAAGGCGGTCCTCCTCGGCCTGGAGGGCGAGTCGCCCCGGACCGTGGACGTGGAGTCCGCCGACGGCCGGGTCGAGGAGATCCGCTCCACCGGGCGGATCAACCTGCTGGGGATGCACGAGATCCCGTTCGCCTTCGACGACGACCTGGTCCTGCACCGCCGCAAGGCGCTCCCGTACCACGCCAACGGCATGACGATCCTCGCGTATGACACCGAGGGCACGCCGCTCCTGGAGAAGACGTACTACTCGGTCGGCGGCGGCTTCGTCGTCGACGAGGACGCGGTGGCCGGGGAGAACCCGATCGTCCCGGACGACACGGTCCTCAAGCACCCCTTCCGCACCGGCGACGAGCTGCTGCGGCTCTCCCGCGAGACCGGCCTGTCCATCTCCTCGATGATGCTGGAGAACGAGCTGGCCTGGCGCACCGAGGCGGAGATCCGCTCCGGGCTGCTGGACATCTGGCGCGTCATGCAGGCGTGCGTCGCGCGCGGCATGTCGCGCGAGGGCATCCTCCCCGGCGGTCTCAAGGTCCGCCGCCGCGCCGCGAACTCGGCCCGCCAACTGCGCGCCGAGGGCGACCCGCAGGCCCACGCGATGGAGTGGATCACCCTCTACGCGATGGCCGTCAACGAGGAGAACGCGGCGGGCGGCCGCGTCGTCACCGCCCCCACGAACGGCGCGGCGGGCATCATCCCGGCCGTCCTGCACTACTACATGAACTTCGCCTCCCACGGCTGCACCGAGACGGAGAAGGAGGACAGCGTCGTCCGCTTCCTCCTCGCGGCGGGCGCGATCGGCCTCCTCTTCAAGGAGAACGCCTCGATCTCCGGCGCCGAGGTCGGCTGCCAGGGCGAGGTCGGCTCGGCCTGCTCGATGGCGGCCGGCGCCCTGGCCGAGGTCCTGGGCGGCTCCCCCGAGCAGGTGGAGAACGCCGCCGAGATCGGCATGGAGCACAACCTGGGCCTGACCTGCGACCCGGTCGGCGGCCTCGTCCAGATCCCCTGCATCGAGCGCAACGGCATGGCGGCGGTCAAGGCGGTCACGGCGGCGCGGATGGCGCTGCGGGGCGACGGCAGCCACAAGGTCTCCCTGGACAAGGTCATCAAGACCATGAAGGAGACCGGGGCGGACATGAGCGTGAAGTACAAGGAGACGGCGCGGGGCGGGCTCGCGGTGAACATCATCGAGTGCTAGGCGGATGGGCCCCGGCCGGTGTGCGCGTCCTGTCGCGCCGACCGGGGTCCTTCTCCCACGGGAGATGCCGGGAGCCCCTCGTACACGCGGGGTTCCTGGCGGTTCCCACCGGTGAGGCAGCGGGGAGAGCCGCACACTCCCCCCAATAACAAGAGTCTTGTTAAACTCTGGCCCATGGCCATCTCTCCAGCGCCCGGCGAAGGACCTGTCCGGCCCGTATCGGTATCGCTCCACGAAGGCACCATCGCCGCCCTCAAGGCGCGTACGGGCAAGCGGGGCATGTCCGCCTACGTCGAGTCCTTGATCCAGCGCCAACTGGAACGCGATCGCCTGCGCGAACTCATCGAGGACGCGGAAGCCGAGCACGGCCCGGTCGATCAGTCGGCAGTGGCAGCCAAACGCGCGCTCCTGCGTGGTGAGACGGCCGGCTCTGCGGACGCCGCGTGAGCGGCACACTCGTCCTGGACTGCGAGGGCCTGTCACAACTGGTGCGTCGCGCACCCGAGATCACCGAGTGGTTGACGGCAGCCGAGGCCGAAGACATCCGCGTCGTCGCCAGCTCTGTCACTCTCGTTGAAGCACGCGACCCCAGGATCAGCCAGGCCCGATTCGACTACGCCGTCTCCCGGGTGAACATCGTCCCGCCCACCGAGGCCGTCGCCCGCCATGCGAGCAAGCTGCTGGCCGCGGCCGGACTGCAC
Source organism: Streptomyces californicus (assembly GCF_000717645.1). GTDB lineage: Bacteria > Actinomycetota > Actinomycetes > Streptomycetales > Streptomycetaceae > Streptomyces > Streptomyces californicus. The sequence goes on along the minus strand of NZ_JNZZ01000017.1, from coordinate 9,358 downwards.
GGCCACAAGTACGCCCTCGACGCCATCGTGGCCGCCACCGCGCTCACCTCACCGGCCCCCGTGACCGTCCTGACGTCGGACCCGGAGGACCTCCTGATGCTCTGCGGGCCCGGTGTCCGCGTCATCAAGGTCTGAGAACTGTTCGCACGGTGCGCTCGGAGCCGTGCCCTTGGCCGGCTCCGGCCGTGCGCCGGGGTGGCCGCGGATTGATTGCGTATCCGTGAATCCGTCCCCTCGGATGTTGCGGGGCGCCCGGTGGCGTAGCTTCGGGCGGCGGTGACCGGGTCTGCGGGAGACGTTCCGAGCGCACCGTTCTCCGGGGTCCCAGCCCGGGGGGCACCGCGCCCCGTCGTTCCGGCGGTCGGCCGGGCGTGCTTCCGCTGCGCGCCGCAGGCCGGCGGGGCTCCCGCGGGCCCGGCGCCCACGTCGTGCGAGCGATCGTGGTCCGGCGGTGGCGGGTGGCCCGGCGAGCGGGCACTGTGGGTGTCCGGGGGCCGCGGGACGACGGAGAGCGAGGCGGCGGCGTGATCGAGTCGGGTGGTGCCGCCGTGCGGTCGCTCGCCCGCGCTCTCGCCGACCGGGACGCCGATCCGGTGCTGCTGTTCGTCGAGGGCACGGCGGGGCTGGGCAAGAGCCACCTGCTGCACGGCCTGGCCGCACTGCCCGAGGCGGCGGAGGCGGCCCGTGTGTGGTGGCGGTGCGGGGGCGACGGCGGGCCGTGGGCGCGGGAAGAGCCCTGGCGGGAGCCGGCCCTGCTGCTGGTGGACGACGTCCACCGCGCGGACGAGGACGAGCTGCGGCGGCTGCGGCGGGTGCTGGAGGCGTTGGGGCCGGGCTGCGCGGCGGCGGTGGCCCACCGGCCCGAGGAACTGCGCCTGCCCGGTCTGCCGCTGGGCGCTCCGGCGATGGCCCACCCGTACCGGCTGACGGTCCTCACCGAGCGGCTCGCCCCCTGGGACGAGGAGCGCGTCCGCCGGGCCGCCGGGGAGGTGCTGGGCGACGGCGCCTCCACGGACGAGGCGGCACGGGCGTTGTACGAGCGGACGGGCGGGGTGCCCCGGGCCGTCGTCGATCTGCTGGCACTGCTGCGCGAGCGGCGCCCCGCCTTCGCCGGAGCGGCCGCCGAGGTGGCCGCCGCCGGGGTCCCGGCCCGGTCGGCGGAGCTGGTGCTGAGCCGTACCTGTGCGCTGGCCCCCGCCCACCGGCCGCTGGTCTGGGCCGCCGCCGTCCTCGACGCGCCCGCCGCCCGCGACGACCTGATCGCGGTGGCGGGGCTCGGCACCGTACCGGGGAACGAGGCGCTGCTGCGGGCCCTGGAGTGCGCGGCCCTGACGGAGGCGGCCGAGGGACGTTACGGCTTCGCCGTCCCGGTGGTGGCCGAGGCCGTACGGGAGACCGTGCCCGGCCCCGTACGCCAGGACCTGCACCGCCGGGCCGCCGCCGCGCTCAGCCGGTCGCAGCCGGTGGCCTGGGCCGCCGTGGCCGGGCACCACCGGGCGGCCGGCGAGGACCGGAAGTGGCTCAGGGCGGTGGAGAAGGCGGCCGAGTCGGCGGCCGCCTCCGGCCGGTACCAGCAGGCGATCACCCTCCTGGAGGGGACGCTCGCCACCCCCGGCCTGCCCCCGTGGGCCCGCGCCCGGCTGGCCCCACTGCTGGCCCGCAACGCCGTGACCGGGCTGCGTTCGGACCAGACGGTGGAGGTGCTCGCGCAGATCGTGCGGGACGCGGACCTTCCGCCCGCCGTGCGCGGGGAGCTGCGGCTCGACCTGGGGCTGATGCTCTGCAACCAGATGGGCCGGTTCACCGACGGCTGGCAGGTCCTGGAGGTCGCCGCCGACGAACTGCGCGAGGTCCGCTCCCCGCTGGCCGCCCGCGCCATGGCCGCCCTGGTCATGCCGTACTGGCCGGGCGCCTCCCTCGACGTGCACCGGCGGTGGCTGGCCAAGGCCGTGGCGGCGGCCGACGACAGCGGCGACGAGGCGATGCGTACGGCGGTGCTGGCCAACCACGTCGGCCTCGCGATGAGTGGGGCCGACCCCGACGCCTGGGAGCTGGTGGCGCGGCTGCCCGTGCAGAGCACGGACCCGGCCTCGGCCCGGCAGGCGGCCCGGGGGCTGTGCAACGCCGCCGACTCCGCCGTCTGGCTCGGCTTCTACGGGCGGGTGGACGGACTCCTGGCCGAGGGGCGCGAGCTGGCGGCGCGCAGCGGGGCGCCGTACACCGAGCACAGCGCCTCGGGGACGCGGCTCCTCCACGCGTGGTGGACCGGCCGGTGGGCGGGGCTGGCCCGCAGGTGCGAGGAGTTCGTCGCCGCCACGGCGGACATGCCGTTCATCGCCTCCGACGCCTACATCGTCCGCGGGCTGCTCGCCCTCGCCCAGGGCGACTGGGGCGAGGCCAGGTCGTGGCTGTCCCAGCGGGGCACGTTCGGCACGGAGAACCTGCCGGTCCCCCTGGGGGCGACGGCGGCCGGCGCGGTGGTCCGCCTGCTGCTGGCCCGCCAGGAGGTGGCGGCCGCGGCGGACCGGGCGCGGGCCGCCTGGGCGGTGGTGGCCGACAAGGGTGTGTGGCCGTGGGCCGCCGAGCTCGCGCCGTGGGCCGTGGAGGCGCTGGCGCGCGCGGGTGACACGGCGGGGGCGCACACCATGGTCCGGGAGTTCGCCCGGGGCTTGGGGGACGGCTGCGCGCCCGCCGCCCGGGCCGCGCTGACCTGGAGCCGGGCGGTGCTGGCGGAGGCGGAGGCGCCTGCCGAGGAGCGGCCGGGCGCGCTGTCGGCCGCTGCGGACGCCTACCGCGAGGCTGCGGCGGCGTTCGCGGAGCTGCCCCGGCCGTACAGCCGCGCGCTGGCCGCCGAGGGCGCGGCGCGCTGCGTCCTGGCGGCGGACACGTTGACGGCGAAGGGGGCGGAGGACGGGGCCGGTGGTGGCGATCGGGCGGCGGAACCCGTCGCCTCGGCCGTCGCCGAGCTGGAGTCCTGTGCGCAGGTCTTCGCCGACCTGGGAGCCGTCTGGGACGCGACCCGGGCCAGGGCCCTGCTCCGCACCCGGCAGCCCGCCCGGAGGGGCCGGCCGCCGGGACGGCCCTCGCACACCGACCAGCTCTCGCCCCGGGAGGCGGAGGTCGCCCAGCTCGCGTCCTCCGGGCTGACCAACCGGGAGATCGCCGCGACCCTGCATCTCTCCCCCCGGACGGTGGAGCAGCACATCGCCGGCGCCATGCGGAAGACGGGCGCGCTCTCCCGTCGCGATCTCGCGCACCGGCTGGAGCCGGACGGGCCGTCGTGAGGGCAGCCGCGCCGGGTGGGGGCCGGGCCCCTGTGCGGGCGGCCGTACAGAGCCGGCCGCCCCGCGCGCCGTACCGCCCGGGTCCACCCGCCTTCGGCCGCCGTCGGCACCGTGCGCTGTCAGCGCCATCCGTCCCGTAGCGGCAGCGGGGACCGGCAGGTGCGGAAGCCCCGGTCGTGCTCCCAGACGGCCACCGTCGCGGCCTTCCAGTCGAACACCCATCCGGATCGGACCCCGCGCGCACCCCAGCCGTCCGGACGGCGGCGCGGGAGGTCGAAGCCAGCCCGCTGGGCGGCGACCGCCGCGTCGCACTCCTCGCGCGCGATGCGCAGGGCATCGGCCCCGGTCTCGGCGGCCCCGGTGAAGACGTGCAGGCCGCACCGCTCCGGCTGCACGGAGTTCCGGGTGGGGACATTGACCTGGAAATAGAGCTCGGCCATGACGCCATCTCCTCGGTGTCGCGGTTACCTGCCCTATCGGGGCGGCTGCGGCGTACGTGCGCCGACAGAGCCGTTCTCCCCCGCGTGTCGATCCACCGCTGACAGGTCCTCCCACCGTACGAATCGGCCCGGGACCGCAATATCCGGTGGACCCGGATTACGTATACGTATTCCGGTGCTCGGCGCCCCGCAGTAAACGAGATGCGGGCGCCCACCTACGCAGGAGAAAACACGCTCCCCGTAATTCCGCGGCTTCGTCGCGGCGTGTACTCAGGGGCGTCGCGCAGGGGTGGAGCACGCGTCGTTCACGCAGGTGGGAGGCTGTTCAGTCGTCATCGTGCACCCTGCCGCCCGGCGGGGGCCGACACCCGCCCGCGTGCCTCTCATTGACGTCTCGTCAGGGAACTGCGAGGCGCTTTCCATGCCTCCGCCACTCCCGGAAAACATTCTTCCGCACGCATCTTGAAGTTCCTTCAGCCGCTGCGTAATAGTTCGGCCCACGGCGAGTTCGGAACTCTCCGTCAGGCGGGAACCCCACGCTGTCGGGGCGCTGTTGGCGCCTTCCGGCGGTGTACCCCCCATTTCCCGGTTTCCGCCTGTCATCCGGAAGGAATCAGCGTGCGCAACTCTCGTAAGTTCTGTCTGGCCGCGGCTGGCGTCGTGCTCTCGGCCTCCGCAGTCCTGAGCACCCAGACCATGGCGCAGGCCCAGGACGCGGCGTCGACCCCGCGCTACCAGCCCGAGATGGTCCAGGCGTTGGCCTCCTCGCTCGGTGTGAGCGAGAAAGCGGCCGTGGAGCGGCTGGACCGGCAGGACGCCCAGCAGGCCACCCTCGCCGGCCTGCAGAAGCGCGGCATAGCCGGCGACGGGGCGTTCTTCGACGCCTCGGGCGACCTGACCGTCAACGCCGGTGACACGGCGGAGGCCGCGGCGATCGAGAAGGCCGGTCTCGAAGCGCGGGTGCCCGCCCGGGGCCAGGCCGAGCTCGACAGGATCAAGGCGGAGCTGGACCGGGCCGCCGCCGACAAGACGCCCTCCGGCGTGGTCGCCTGGGCCGTGGACCTGCCCTCCGACACGGTGACGGTGAAGGTCAACAACGAGCGCGGCGCGGCGGCCAAGGCGTTCATCGCGAAGGCGGCCCGGCACGGGGCCGCCGTCAGGATCGAGCGCGGCCAGGAGAAGCTGGAGGCCAAGGCCGCCATCTACCCCGGCAGCAAGATGACGTTCAACAACACCAGCCAGTGGTGCTCCGTGGGCTACGGCGCCCGTGACAGCGCGGGCCGCCAGTACCTGGTGACCGCCGGGCACTGCGTCACCAACACCTTGCGCTACGACGGGGCCGCCTTCGCCCAGGGCTACAAGACCCGCTACGCGCTCGGCACCCGCAGCGTCGACATGGGCATCCTCACCATCAACTCGGGCCACTCCATCACCACCAGCGTCGGCACCTGGGGCAACAGCAACCCGGTCGCCGTCCGGGGCGGCAGCCGCGCCTCGTCCGGCGCCGCGATCTGCAAGTCCGGCGCCACCACGGGCTGGACCTGCGGCACGATCGGCTCGTACAACAACACCGTCACCTACGTCGACCTCAACGGCGGCCCGGACACGGTCGTCAGCGGTCTGGCCACCTCCAGCGTGTGCGTCGAGGGCGGCGACAGCGGTGGCGCGTACATCTCCGGGAACCAGGCCCAGGGCATGACCTCGGGCGGTCCGACCAACCAGAAGTGCACGGGCGGCGTCAACTCGCGCGGCTCGTCCTACTTCCAGCCGCTCGACGACGCCCTGCGCTACTACGGGCTGACGCTCAACACCAACTGAGCCGAGCGGTAGCAGGGGCAGGGGCCAGGGTCGGGACCAGGCCCGGAACGAAGGCGGGGGGCGCTCGCACCGTGCGCGAGGGCTCCCGGCCGCCCCGGACGCCTCGATCCCCCCGGTCGCCGCTGGACCAGCGGTGACCGGTCAGGAACGCGGCGGCGGCCCGCACCCCGGCCGTCGCCGCACCGCCTCGGGCATACCCGGTCGCGCACCGCGCACCACCTCGGCCGTACCCGGTCATGCACCGTGCACCACCTCGGCCGTACCCGGTCACGCACCGCACACCCCGAGCACGCCCCCGGCCCGTCGCCGCGTCAGCCGCGACGGGCCGGGGCGCGCTCCTTGCGCAGCCACGGGCCGAACTCGCTCTCCAGCACCAGCCGTCCCAGCTTGCGGTACTCCTGGAGCACCGCCGTGACGAGCTGGTCCATGTGCAGCGGGGCCTTCGCCTCGGCCGCGAGGTAGGCGGCGGTCACCGCGCAGGCCCGGATCGACCCCCCGGCCAGTTCGAAGCGGTCCGCGCAGAACTCCAGGTCGAGCGCGGCGTCGCGCGGGATCGCCGGGCCCAGGCAGCGGTCCCACAGCGCCAGGCGCTGGCGGGCGTCGGGCATGGGGAACTCGGCGATCACGTCGAGGCGGCGGGTGAACGCCTCGTCGAGATTGGCCCGCAGGTTCGTGGTGAGCACGGCGATGCCGTCGAAGGACTCCATGCGCTGGAGCAGGTAGGCCGACTCCATGTTGGCGTGCTTGTCGCGGGAGTCGTTGACCTGGGACCGCTTGCCGAAGATCGCGTCGGCCTCGTCGAACAGCAGGATGCCGTTGACGTCGGACGCCTCGGCGAAGACGCGCTCCAGGTTCTTCTCGGTCTCCCCGATGTACTTGTCGACCACGGTGGACAGGTCCACCACGTACAGCTCCATGCCCAGGTCGGCGGCGACCACCTCGGCGGACATGGTCTTCCCGGTGCCGGACTCGCCGGCGAACAGGGCGATGACGCCCCTCCCCCGGCCGCCGCCCGGCCGCATCCGCCACTGGCCGAGCACCGTCTCGCGGTGCCGGGCGCGCAGGGCGAGTTCGGTGAGCTGGGTACGGGTTCCCGGGGGCAGGACCAGGTCGTCCCAGCCGACACCGGGTTCGATGCGGCGGGCGAGCCGTTCCAGGCCCGCGCCGTTCTGCGCACGGACGGCGGCCCGGAGATCGTCCGGCGCGACCGGCCGGGGCCCGAGGGCGGCCAGCCGGGACGCGACGGTCGCGGCCCGCCGCAGCTGCCCCGCGTCGAGCCGGTAGGCGGCGGCCGACGCGACGAGGGCGTCGTCGGCGGTGGCGTGTTCGGCGGGCAGGCCGACCGCGCGGCCCGCTTCGGCGAGCGCGTTCCGCCACTGCCGGGCCGCCGCCTCGGGTCCCGGCGGCCGGACGGTGACGGTCACCGGGCTGTCGGCGGTCCACAGGGGGTCCCAGTTCTTCTTCCCGTACGCGATCAGGGGTGTGCCGCCGAGCGCCTCGGCGAGGTCGCCGAGCAGTCGGGCGCCCTCGGGGCGTTCCGGGGCGAGCGCTTCGAGCGGGCCGAGGACCGCTCCGGCCCGGCTGAGGCGCACCTCTGTCGCCAACGCCCGCACGAGTGGGCCGGGTTCGGGGTGCGCGGCGAGGGCGGCGATGTCGATGGCCAGCGGCCGGTGGCCGGACGCGGCCAGGGCCGCGACCGCGAGGCCGTGCGGATCGCCGCCCCGGTCGAGCAGGTGCACCAGCCCGCTGCCGGTGCCGAGGACGGCCGCGATCCGGGAGACCTCGGGACGCCCGTCGGAGTCCGGGGCGGGTACGGCTTCCCGGACGGTTCCGCGCAGCCGCCCGTCGGTCTCGTCGTCGCCGAGGAGGTGGGCCGCGACCCGGTCGGGTACGCGCAACATGCGCGAGAGCAGAGGGCGTTCGGCGTCGGCGATCTCCAACAGGCCGCCCGCGACGAGCGGGGCGGACGGGGCGAAGCGGAAGCGGCCGGAACCGGCGGCGGGCAGCCCGCACAGCTCCAGGGCGAGGCCGATGGTGGGGCGGCGGCGGGTCAGGTCGTCGTTGAGGTAGCCGTACAGCCGCTCGAACCGGGTGTCGATGTCGGGGGCCAGCGCGACCAGCAGGAGTTCGGCGTCCAGCGGCGCGAGGCCGAAGCGCTCGGCCAGTCCGGAGAGCCGGCCGCCCTCCGAGAAGGGCGGCGTCCCCACGTGAGCCGCCGACCCGTCCCCGTACGCCGGTACGGGGCTGAACGCGTTGCGGGTCTCCAGGACGCGGGCGGCGGCCTCGGGGGTGAGGTACTGGCCCCGGTAGGGGTCGTCGGGGTCCGGGTCGACGGCCCGGCGGGCGGCGACGGCCTCGCGGATCCGCTGCTCGACGCGGCCGAGCCGTTCCCAGAGCTCCCCGACCGCTCCCGAGTCGTGCTGTCCGGTGAGCTGTTGTGGTGCGAGGGTCATCGGGCCGTGTTCCCCCGCCTGCGTCGTCCGGGTGGCAGTCGTCGTTCCCGGGGCGCGGCGAAGCCCTGTCCTCCCGGGTCGGTGGCCCCGTCGTAGCGCAGTCGGCGGCCGGGGTCGTCGCCGCCGCCGTTCAGGTGGGGCGCGGCCTTCATCACGAGGCCCTCGGTGACGGGCGGGCCGGCCGGGAGCCGTTCCCCGGCCAGCGGGGCGAGGACGCGGAGGTCGATCCCGGCCTTCAGCTCACCGCCGAGCGCGGACCAGACGTCCGACGCGGCGGGCCCGCCGGAGCCGGGTCCGGCGGCCTCCAGCCCGACGGTCAGGCCGAGTTCGGCGAGGCTGCCGGTGTACAGCCGGGCGGGCAGGGTGTCCGCCCGGACGAGGGTGCGCAACACCTCGGAGAGCAGGCGGTGTTCGTCCTGAGGGCGGTTGGTCCAGGCGGTGACGAGGTAGGTCAGCTCGAACCAGCGCGGCGGGGTGCGCCACCCGGTGACCACGCCCTCCTCGTCATGGGTCTCCGCCGTGCCGGTGCGCCGCCGGCCCGCGTCCTCGCGGATGCCGTGCAGGAAGACGCTGATGGTGGGGGCGTTGCGGCGGGCGGACCAGTCCTTGGTGGGGGCGTCGAAGACCAGCTCGACGCCGCTGTCCTCCAGACCGGACTCGGCCAGCAGCAGCCGCAGCCCCTCGTCGACCTCGTGGATCATCGGCGGACCACCTCGTCGGGCGGGGTGATGGTGCCGAGCACCACGAGGAAGTCCGTCTTCACGGGGCTGAACCCGGGGCCCTTGGCGGTGATGGTGCGCGGCCCGGTCCGGTCCTTGGCCAGGATGAGCAGTTGGGCGATGAACGTGCCGTCGCCGAGCGGCCGGGTCGGGACCGCGGCGGCGGTGATGCCGGGCTTCCAGCTCAGGGTGACGGGCGTGCCGGGCGGGAAGTCCTTACCGCGTACGGAGGTGACGAAGCCGGGCTTGCCGACCTTGGGCACCGCGACGATGCGGGGCTGGAGGATGCGCAGCGGGATGCGGGAGACGTTGTCGCGGAGGTCGGCGTCGGTGCCGGTGGTGGTGAGTGACGCGGTGATCGTCGTACGCAGGGCCCGGTCGGGTGACAGGACGACGCTGATGACCGCGGACGCGCGGGGCGCGAGGTCGGGGAGCGTGCAGGAGCCTGCCGCGGTGCAGCCGGCCGGGAGCGGTCCGGCGGGGATGGCGCGAGGCAGGCCGAGGCCCAGCCGGAGGCCGGTGGCCAGGGCGTTCCTGCCGTTGCGCACGGTGTACGTCACCACGACCTTGCCGCCGACGTAGCCGGGGCTGGGCTGGGCCCGCACGGTGACGGCGGGTCCGGCCTCGGGCGCGGGCGGCGGGGC
>NZ_JNZZ01000016.1 GCF_000717645.1 Streptomyces californicus | reverse complement strand
ATCAACAAGGACCCCGAGGCCCCGATCTTCGAGCTCGTCGACTACGGCGTCGTGGGCGACCTCTTCACCGTCGTCCCCCAGCTCACCGAGGAGATCACCGCGCGCAAGGGCTGACCCCTCGCTCCCAGCACCACCCGTCCCGGGCCGCACGGTGAACCCCACCGCGCGGCCCGGAGCCGTATCGGGCGACCATTGACGCAGGTCGAGCGGCCTTATAACTTCACTATACGGATTGTTGATTCCGGGAAGCGGAAACAGCGAGAGTGTGGAGGGAACGGTCATGGGTCAGCAGGAGAAGGTGGCGACGAGCCTCGCCGGTGCGGTCAGCGAGGAGATCAGCGCCTCCCTCGCGGCGGTAGACGCGGAGCTGGCCCGTCGCTACCCGGGCGACCCCGGCACCCGCCAGCCCGTGCACACCGTCTATGTGCCCGGTGACGTCTTCGAGCCCGGCACGCTGCGCTCCTGGGGCGACCAGGCGCTCGCCGCCCTCGATGAACACGCCCCGGACGCCGCCTCGTTCGCCGCCGTCCTCGGCATCCCCGAGGAGTTGGCGGGCCCGGTCCACGACCGCGTGCGAGCAAAGCTGGATCGCGAGCCCGTCGAGGACCTGCGTATCGACTTCGAGGACGGTTACGGCCCCCGCCCGGACGCCGAGGAGGACCGGGCCGCCGCCCGCGCCGCCCGCCTGGTCTCCGAGGCGTACGCGAACGGCACCGCCGCCCCCTACATGGGCATCCGGATGAAGTGCATGGAGGCCGGTGTGCGGGACCGGGGCATCCGTACCACCGACGTCTTCCTCAGCGGGCTCATGGAGAACGGCGGGCTCCCCGACGGCCTCGTGCTGACCCTGCCCAAGGTCACCTACCCCGAGCAGGTCACCGCCTTCGTCCACCTCCTGGAAGCCTTCGAGAAGGCGCACGGCCTGGACGCCGGACGCATCGGCTTCGAGATCCAGATCGAGACCAGCCAGTCCATCCTCGCGGCCGACGGCACCGCCGCCGTCGCCCGGATGATCGACGCGGCCCGGGGCCGGGCGGCCGGCCTGCACTACGGCACCTTCGACTACAGCGCCTGCGTCGGGGTCAGCGCCGCCTACCAGGCCAGTGACCACCCGGCCGCCGACCATGCCAAGGCCGTCATGCAGGTCGCCGCCGCGGGCACCGGTGTACGCGTCTCCGACGGTTCCACCAACGTCCTGCCCGTCGGTCCGACCGACCGGGTCCACGAGGCGTGGCGGCTGCACTACGGCCTCACCCGCCGCGCGCTGGCCCGCGCCTACTACCAGGGCTGGGACATGCACCCCGGCCACCTGCCGACCCGCTACGCCGCCGTCTACGCCTTCTACCGGGAGGGCCTGGAGCCGGCCGCCGCCCGGCTCGCCGCGTACGTGGCCAAGGCGGACGGCGACGTGATGGACGAGCCCGCCACCGCCAAGGCCCTCAGCGGCTACCTGCTGCGCGGTATCGACTGCGGCGCGCTGGACACCGACGAGGTCGCCCGGCTGACCGGCCTGACCCGCGCCGACCTGGACGCCTTCGCCTCGCCGCGCCGGGGCGACCTGACGGTCACGGCGCCGTAGCCGCCCGCGTCCCCTGCCCCGGCCGTACGCCTGCGGCCCGAAGAGCCCGGTCCGGACACCGCCCTGGACCGGGCTCCTTCACGTGGTCCCGCGGGCCGCCCCGCCGCCGCGCGCCCGGTAGGCGCGCATCTTGTGCCGGGCCCCGCACACGTCCATGTCGCACCAGGTGCCGTTCGACGCCGGCGCGCGATCGTAGAAGACCCAGCGGCAGTCGGGGGCGGCGCACGCCTTGAGCCGGGTGGCGTGGCGGCCGCTCAGGCCGTCCCGCACCAGGGGTTCGAGCACGGCGCGCACAGCCTCGGCCGCCGGGTCGTCCGTGGCCGGCCGCAGGGCGAGTGAGCCGTCGAGGCGGACGGCCGGCGGGCCCGCGACCGAGGCGATCAGCCGGTTGAGGCCGTCGACCGCCTCGGCGGAGGTCCGGTCGACGAGGAAGGCCCGCACGGTCTCCCGGGCCTGGACGAGCATCGCCAGATCCGCCGGGGCGGACGCCTCGGGCAGTCCGTGCGCGCGCAGCCAGCCGGCCGCCGACTCCGGCCGGACGAGGTCGTCCTCGCCGTGCAGCAGGGTCGCCGTGTTGCAGAACGCCTCGACCAGTTCCAGCTCGGCGGGCGCCGGGTTCCTTCGCATGCCCCCATCCTAGGTGAGTTACCGGCTTTGCGAGAGCTCTGGTAACGTCGGTGGTGCGACCGAGTCCTGCACCCCATTTCAGGAGGCATCTCATGAACGCGATTTCGTCCGGGACCCACACATCCCCGAGCGGCGCCGTCCACTGGGAGGCGCAGGGGGAGGGGGAGCCCGTCGTCCTGCTCCACGGCACCCCGTTCTCCTCCTTCATCTGGCGCGAGATCGCCCCCGCGCTCGCCCGGGACCACCAGGTCTTCACCTTCGACCTGCCGGGCTACGGGCGGTCGGAGCGCCGCCCCGGCCAGGACCTCCGACTGGCCGCGCAGGCCCGGGTGTTCACCGGGCTCCTGGACCACTGGGGGCTGGAGCGCCCGCGGGTGATCGCCCACGACATCGGCGGAGCGGTGGCGCTGCGGGCACTCCTCCTCGAAGGAGCGCGGTTCGCCGATCTCACGCTGATGGACGCCGTGGCCTGCGGTGACTGGGGGACCGGGCTGTTCCGCCTCGTGCGGGAGAACGCGCACGTCTTCGAGCGGCTGCCCGTGTACGCCCACGAGGCGCTGGCCGAGAGCCACCTGCGCTTCGCGAGCGGCCGGGGCTATCGGCCGGACACCCTGGCCGCCCATCTCGACCCCTGGCGCGGCGAAGAGGGGCGGGCGGCGTACTACCGCCAGTACGGGCAGCTGGAGCAGGCCGACACCGATGAGTTCCAGCACCTGCTCGCAACGGTGCCGGTGCCGACCCGGATCATCTGGGGGCGCGAGGACGGCTTCCTGCCGCCGCCCTTCGGCGAGCAACTGCACGCGCTCATCCCGCACTCCGAGCTGCACTGGATCGACGGTGCGGGGCACGCGGTCCAGGAGGACGCGCCCGCACAGGTACTGGCGCTGCTCACCCGCCCGTTCGAGAAGCGCTCCTGACGAGTCCCCGGCCCGGGTGACAGCCCTCAGGCGGGCGGCAGTTCGCCCGAGCCGCGGGGGATCAGCGTCGTTGGCAGCTCCACCCGGGCCGTGGCGTGGTCCGCCCCGTCGAGGCGGCGGAACAGGTGCTCGGCCGCCGTCCGGCCGACCGCCGCGGCGTCCTGCGATATGACGGTGATGCCGAGCAGATCGGCCAGCTCGATGTCGTCGAAGCCCACCAGTGCCACCGGGCGCTCCCGCTCCGCGAGCACCCGCACGACCGTCACCGTCACCCGGTTGTTGCCGGCGAACATGGCGGTGACCGGCTCGGGGCCGCTCAGCATCTCCTCGACAGCCATGCGGACCCGCTCCGGCTCCGTCGAGCCGAGGGAGACCCAGCCGTCCGCGACGGTGATGCCCGCGTCCGCCATGGCGGCGTGGTAGCCGCGCAGACGCTCGGTGGCCGTGTGGATGCGCGGCTGGTCGCCGATGAAGCCGATCCTGCGGTGGCCGTGCGCGATGAGGTGCGCCACGCCCTCCCGGGACCCGCCGAAGCTGTCGGAGAGGACCATGTCGACATCCACATGGCCTGCCGGGCGGTCCACGAAGACCGTGGCGATGCCCGCCTTGATCTCCGGCTCCAGATAGCGGTGGTCGTCGCCCGCCGGGATCACGATCAGCCCGTCCACGCGACGGGCGCACAGCGCCAGGACCAGCTCCTGCTCCCGCTCCGGGTCCTCGGCGCTGGAGCCGTTGATCAGCAGCGCCCCGTGCGCACGCGCCACCTCCTCCACGGCACGGCTCAGCGGACCGTAGAACGGGTCCGCCAGATCCTCCAGGACCAGCCCGATGGACGCCGTACGGCCCTTGCGCAGCACGCGGGCGCTGTCGTTGCGGCGGAAGCCGAGCGCCTCGATGGCCTCCTGCACACGCCGTTCGGTGTCGGGCGTGACGCCGGGCTCGCTGTTCACCACCCGGGAGACCGTCTTGAGGCCGACTCCGGCGCGGGCCGCCACGTCCTTCATCGTCGGCCGGTTGCCGTAGCGGGTCTCGGAATGACGGGCGGTCCGGTCCACGTGCGCTGTCCTGTCGTCGGATACGGGCGGGGGCTGCGGTGCTCCGGCCGGGCGCCCGGGTCGGCCGAGCGGGACACCGCGGGGGTGATCGGAGGCTGTGGCGTCGAGCATAGGCCCTGGACAACGTTGTCAACAGAATGGAGACTGTGCAAACTAAGGTCGGAACCCGCAGGTCCCGCCCCTTCACCGATCCGGAGAGCCCACACCGATGCATACCGACCTCGTCGCCGCGCTCGACATCGGCGGCACCAAGATCGCCGGCGCGCTGGTGGGCGGCGACGGTTCCCTCCGCGTACGGGCGCAGCGGCCGACGCCCGCCCGGGAGGGCGCCGAGGCGGTCATGGGCGCCGTGGACGAGGTGCTGGGCGAGCTGATGGCCTCGCCGCTGTGGAGCGCGGCCCGCTCCGTCGGCATCGGCAGCGCCGGCCCGGTCGACGCGGCGGCGGGCACGGTCAGCCCGGTCAACGTGCCCGGCTGGCGGGCCTTCCCCCTTGTGGAGCGGGTGCACAAGACGGCGGACGGGCTGCCGGTCGCGCTGGTGGGCGACGGGGTCGCGATGACGGCCGCCGAGCACTGGCTCGGCGCCGCCCGCGGCCACGACAACGCGCTCTGCCTCGTCGTGTCGACGGGCGTCGGCGGCGGACTCGTCCTCGACGGCACCCCGCGTCCCGGCCCGTCGGGCAACGCCGGGCACATCGGCCACATCAGCGTCGACCTGGACGGCGAGCTGTGCCCCTGCGGCGCGCGCGGCTGCGTCGAAGGCATCGCCAGCGGTCCCAACATCGCCCGCCGCGCGCTGGAGAACGGCTGGCGGCCCGGTCCGGACGGCGACGTCACGGCCGCCGCGGTGGCCGTCGCCGCCCGTGCCGGGGACCCGGTCGCCATCGCCTCGTACGAGCGCGCGGCGCGCGCCCTGGCGGCCGGCATCGCCGCCACGGCCACCCTGGCGGACCTCGACATCGCGGTGGTCGGCGGGGGAGTGGCCGGAGCCGGGGACGTGCTCTTCGCCCCGTTGCGCCGCAGCCTGCGCGAGTACGCCACGCTCTCCTACCTGCGCCGGCTCACCGTCGCGCCCGCCGTGATGGGCACGGACGCGGGCCTGGTCGGGGCCGCGGCGGCCGCCATCGCGCTGCGCAGCTAGCCGGAACGAACGCATCCGGTCGACGCCGTCGCCGCCAGGGGGTTTCCGCGACAGGGTGGAGCGGGCAAGCCACAGGAGGCTACGGAGGAGGGGGAACCGTGATCGTCTGGATAAACGGCGCGTTCAGTGCGGGCAAGACCAGTGCCGCGGCCGAACTGGTCGAGCTGATCCCGGACAGCACGCTGTACGACCCGGAGGTCACCGGCGCGGGGCTGCGCGCCCTGCTGCCGCAGAAGCGGCTCGCCGAGGTCACCGACTTCCAGGACCTGCCGATCTGGCGGCGGCTCGTGGTGGACACGGCGGCGGCGCTGCTCGCCGAGGTGCCCGGGGTCCTGGTGGTGCCGATGACGCTGCTGAGACAGGAGTACCGGGACGAGATCTTCGGAGGACTCGCCTCCCGGCGCATTCCGGTCCGCCATGTGGCGCTCTCACCTGAGGAAACGATCCTGCGCGGCCGGATCGCGGGCCGTGAGGAGTTCCCGGGCGACGACGAGCAGAGCGAGCGGGTGCGCAGGTGGGCGTACGAGCACATCGGCGCGTACCGCGAGGCCCTCGCATGGATCGCCCAGGACGCGCATGTGGTCGACAACGGCGCCCTCACTCCTCGGGAGACCGCCGAGCGGATCGCGGCCGCCGTGCGCACCGGGAGCGCGTCGCCGTGCTCCATCGTGCAGACTCCCGAGCCGACCGGCGAGACGGTGGCCGCCGGGGTGCTGCTCTTCGACGAGGAGGACCGGGTACTGCTCGTCGACCCCACGTACAAACCCGGGTGGGAGTTCCCCGGCGGGGTCGTGGAGGCGGGCGAGGCCCCCGCGCAGGCCGGGATCCGTGAGGTCGCCGAGGAGATCGGCCTCGGCCTCGACCGGGTGCCCACCCTGCTGCTCGTCGACTGGGAGTCACCCCGCCCGCCCGGATACGGCGGGCTGCGCTTCCTCTTCGACGGCGGTCAGCTCCGCTCCGAGGACGCCGGGCGACTGCTGCTGCCCGGCTCCGAGCTGCGCGGCTGGCGGTTCGTCACCGAGGCGGAGGCGGCGGGGATGCTGCCGCCCACCCGGTACGAGCGGCTGCGCTGGGCGCTGCGGGCGCGCGAGCGGAAGACGGTGCTCAACCTTGAGGCGGGGGTGCCGGTGGGCTGAGCGGGGCCCGGGAAGGAACGGGAAGAACAGGGACGAGACCCGGGCTGCGTGCGTACGGCACCGCGTACGCACGCCGCCCGGACCCGCGGACCCACGCTCCGGACGCCCCCGACGGGAACAGCGCCGGCACCGGGCCCCGGGCGGCTCAGACCTTCTTCGACTCCGCGTAGTTGCGCAGGAACAGCGCCTCCGCGACCGACATCCGCTCCAGCTCCTCGGGCGACACGCTCTCGTTCACCGCGTGGATCTGCGCCTCCGGCTCGCTCAGCCCGATCAGCAGGATCTCCGCCTCCGGATAGAGGCCCGCCAGCGTGTTGCAGAGCGGGATGGAACCGCCCATGCCGGAGGACTGCATCTCCTGGCCCGGGTAGGCGTCCCGCATCGCGTCCGCCATCGCCGTGTACGCCGGGCTGGTCATGTCCGCCCGGAACGGCTGGCCCTGGCCGACCTGCTCCACCGTCACCCGCGCGCCCCAGGGGGCACGGGACTCCAGATGGGCGGTGAGCAGCTTCGTCGCCTCGGCCGCGTCGTGGCCCGGCGGCACCCGCAGACTGACCTGCGCCCGCGCGCTCGCCTGCACGGACGGGGTCGCGCCGACCACCGGCGGGCAGTCGATGCCGATGACGGTGACGGCGGGACGGGCCCAGATGCGGTCCGCGACCGTACCCGTGCCGATCAGCTCGACGCCGTCCAGCACCTTGGCGTCCTGCCGGAACTCCGCCTCCGGGTACTGGATTCCGTCCCAGTCGGCGTCGCCGGTCAGTCCGTCGACCGTGGTCGTCCCGTCCTCGGCGCGCAGCGAGGCCAGCAGCTGGATCATCGCGGCCAGCGCGTCCGGCGCCGCACCGCCGAACTGCCCCGAGTGCAGGTTGCCTTCGAGGGTGTCCAACCGCACGCGCAGCATGGTCATCCCCCGCAGCGTCGCCGTCACCGTCGGCAGCCCGACCCGGAAGTTGCCGGTGTCGCCGATGACGATCGTGTCCGCGCGCAGCAGCTCCGGGTGCGCCTCCGCGTACCGCTCCAGACCGCCGGTGCCCTGCTCCTCGGAGCCCTCGGCGATCACCTTCACCGAGACCGGGACGCCGCCGTCCGCCTTGAGGGCGCGCAGCGCGAGCAGGTGCATGATGAACCCGCCCTTGCAGTCGGCCGCGCCCCGCCCGTACCAGCGTCCGTCGCGCTCGGTCAGCTCGAACGGCGGGGAAAGCCACGCCGACTCGTCCAGCGGCGGCTGTACGTCGTAGTGGGCGTAGAGCAGGACGGTCGGCGCCCCGGCCGGCCCGGGCAGGTACCCGTAGACGGACTGCGTTCCGTCGGGGGTGTCCAGGAGGGCGACGTCCGTGAACCCCTCGGCGCGCAGCGCGTCGGCGACCCAGTCGGCCGCGCCCTCGCACTCGCTCTTCGGGAACACCGCCGGGTCCGCCACCGACTGGAACGCCACCAGCTCGGCCAGCTCCTCCCGGGCGCGGGGCATCAGCGAGGCGACGGTCTCGGGAATCGGACGGGCGGTCATGGGCACGCTCCTCGTGGGTGCGACGTTATGTGTAGGGCGCGGTGAGTACGCGACCGTGTGCGGCGCCGTCGGTACGGCGACGCATGTACGACGAAATCATGGCCGATCCTCCCACAGGAGGGGTTGGCCGGAACGCGCCGTAGGATGCCGTGAGCAGCTTGGGGCCACTGGTCGGATCAGGAGCAGAAGCACATCGTGAGCAGCGAGAACGCAGACGCCGGACGTGAGCCGGAAGAGTCGTCCGTGTGGGATGTCGTCGTCGTCGGCGCCGGACCGGCCGGCGCATCGGCGGCGTACGCGGCAGCCGTGGCGGGCAGGAGGGTCCTCCTGCTGGAGAAGGCGGAACTGCCCCGCTACAAGACCTGCGGCGGCGGAATCATCGGATTCTCCCGGGACTCGCTGCCACCGGGGTTCGAACTGCCCCTGAAGGACCGCATCCACGCGGTCACCTTCTCGCTCAACGGCAAGCTGTCGCGCACCCGCCGCTCCCGGCGCATGCTCTTCGGGCTCATCAACCGCCCGGAGTTCGACGCCGGTCTGGTCGAGGAGGCGCAGAAGGCCGGGGCCGAGCTGCGCACCGGCGCATCGGTCGTACGGGTCGAGCAGCACGGCCCCGCCGTCCCCGACCGGCGAACGGTCGCCGTGGTGCTGGCCGGTGGCGAGACAGTACTCGCACGGGCGGTCGTCGGCGCGGACGGCAGCGCCGGTCGCATAGGGGCCCATGTCGGGGTGAAGCTCGACCAGGTCGACCTCGGCCTGGAGGCGGAGATCCCGGTCCCGGCCACCGTCGCTGAGGACTGGGCGGGCCGGGTGCTCATCGACTGGGGCCCGATGCCGGGCAGTTACGGCTGGGTCTTCCCCAAGGGCGACACGCTCACCGTGGGCGTCATCTCGGCGCGCGGCGACGGAGCGGGCACCAAGCGGTATCTGGAGGACTTCATCGCCCGCCTCGGCCTCGCCGGGTTCGAGCCCGCCGTCTCCTCCGGCCACCTCACCCGCTGCCGCAGCGACGACTCGCCGCTCTCCCGCGGCCGGGTCGTGGTCTGCGGTGACGCGGCCGGGCTGCTGGAGCCGTGGACCCGCGAGGGCATCTCCTTCGCGCTGCGCTCGGGCCGGCTGGCGGGGGAGTGGGCGGTCAGGATCGCGGAGGCGCACGACGCGGTGGACGCCCGCCGCCAGGCCCTCAACTACGCCTTCGCCATCAAGGCGGGCCTCGGCGTGGAGATGGGCGTGGGCCGTCGCATGCTCAAGCTGTTCGAGCGCCGTCCGGGCGTGCTGCACGCGGTGCTGACCGGTTTCCGCCCGGCGTGGAAGGCGTTCGCCGGCGTCACCCGGGGCACCACGTCGCTGGCCGAACTGGTCCGTACGCACCCGCTCGCCCAGCGGGCGCTGCACGCGATGGACCGCTGAGCCCGTTGTCCTGACCGCGCCCCGGTGACCGAGCGGCGCGCGGTCAGGCCGCCGCGCCGATCCGGAAGACCGGGTGGTCCGGGCAGGCGGCCAGCAGCTCGGCGTCCGTCGACTTCGCCGTGATCCCCTGGAAGTACTGGTCGACCTGCCAGCCCCACCGCTCCAGATAGGCCCGGATGATCCGGGCCTTCTGCGCGTCGTCGGCGATCTCCACCGCCGTGAAGTGGTCGACCCTGCGCCCCAGTCGCAGTTCCCCGCCTGCGGCGGCGCGCATGTTGCGCACCCACTGGGAGTGGCCCCGGGCGGAGACCAGGTACCGCTCGCCCTCGAAGGTGTGCATGTTGACCGGGATGCGCTGCATCTGCCCGCTGCGGCGGCCGCGCACGGACAGCTCGGCCGACCCGCCCAGGCTCAGCCCGTGCCGGGCCAGCCATCCCACGATCCGGTTCAGCCGCTGGGCGAAGGAGCTCGCCCGGAGGTAGTACGCCTGCTGCGTCATGATGACTCCCGCAAAAATGAGAGCGGTGCTCTCGCTTGAGATCAGTGTGCACGCATCGAGGGCGGCAGGCAAGAGCAGTGCTCTCGTTTCTGTACGGTGCTCCGATCCTGTGGCAGGCTGATCGCATGAGCACCATCCGAGGGGCCAGGGAACGCGCCCGCGTCGAAGTGACCGCCGCCATCAAGGACGAGGCGAGGAAGCAGCTCGCCGAGGAGGGCGCGGCCAAGCTCTCGCTCCGGGCCGTGGCGCGGGAGCTGGGCATGGCCTCCTCCGCGCTCTACCGCTACTTCCCCAGCCGCGACGACCTGCTCACCGCCCTGATCGTCGACGCGTACGACGCGATCGGTGCGGTGGCGGAGCGGGCGGCGGCCGATCGCGCGCACACCGTTCCGCCCGTCGAACGCTGGACCGCCGTCGCCTGTGCCGTACGGGAGTGGGGGCTCGCCCACCCCCACGAGTACGCGCTGATCTTCGGCTCGCCCGTACCCGGCTACACCGCCCCGATGGACACGGTGGGGCCCGCCTCCCGGGTGGGGCTGGTCTTCATCGGCATCGCCCGCGCCGCGTCCGAGGCCGGCGAACTCGCCGTGCCCGCGCTCGCGCCGGAGCTGCGCCGCGACGCCGAGCGGATGGCCGCCGAGTTCGCCCCGGGCGTGCCGCCTGCCGCCGTCGCGGCTCTGGTGGCCGCCTGGGCCCAGGTGTTCGGCCTGATCTCCTTCGAGCTGTTCGGCCAGTTCAACCGGGTGGTGGAGGCGCGCGAGCCGCTGTTCCGCCGCGCCGTCGGCGAACTGGCCCGCTCGGTCGGCCTCCCCGCCGCCCCCGCGGCCTGAGCGTCGACGCCGCTCTGCGGGGGCACGGAAACGAGGAGGCCCGCCGGACATGTGTCCGGCGGGCCTCCTCGCTGTTCGGGCGTCAGACGCCTCGTGCGTGGGCGGTCCCGGGCGATCCGGCGTGGCGGACCAGGCGGACGAACCAGCCCAGGGCCAGCGACTGGACGAGGACCGAGACCACCAGCGCCAGCACCAGGTACCAGGTGGGGCCGCCCGCCCCGGCCCCCGCCAGTGAGCCGCCGACGAAGAACAGGACGACGGCCGGGGCGGCGAGGAGGAACAGCCAGACGCCGGCGAACGAGGCGTCCTCGTGGGTGACGAACAAGGTGTCCACGGCGACGAAGAGCGCCGCCGCGACCACCAGGCCGAGGTAGATCTGAGAGGCGCGGTTGCGGAAGGTCAGCCGGACCACGGTGTTCAGGTGCGGGTGGTCGGACAGGCGCTTCATGACGGGCTCCCTCGGGTCGGTCGGGTTTCCATCGTGCGCCGGGGGAGCGGGCCGCCGCCTGAGTACGGCTACTCAATCGGTCCGGTGTGCGGGTGGCCGGCCGCGAGCGCGGAGCGGTCAGGCGTGCGCGTCCGACGTGGCGTTGCGGGCCCCGTAGCCCAGGGCGGCCGCCGCGGCCGCCAGCAGCGCGACCGTCGTCAGGGCCAGCGGCAGCGAGAACCAGTCCGCCAGGAACCCGATCGCGGGCGGGCCGAGCAGCATGCCGCCGTAGCCGAGCGTGGACGCCGCGGCGACACCGCTCGGGCCCGCCAGCTCGCCCGCACGGCCCACCGCGACGGGGAAGATGTTGGCGAGGCCGAGCCCGGTGACCGCGAACCCGGCCAGCGCCGCCCAGGCGGTCGGCGCCAGCGAGCCCAGGAGCATCCCGGCCGCCGCCGTCGCCCCGCCGAGAACCAGGGTTCGGGTCTGGCCGAGCCGCTCCAGCAGCAGGGTCCCCGTCAGCCGGCCCGCCGTCATCGTCAGGGCGAACACCGCGTATCCGGCGGCGGCGACCCCGGGGTGCGCGCCCAGGTCCTGCTCCAGGTGCAGCGCGCCCCAGTCGGCCAGGGCGCCCTCCCCGTACGCCGTGCAGAGCGCGATCACGCCGAAGAGCACGACGACCCGGCGGACGCGGGGCGACAGCCGCTGCCGGGGGGAGCGCCCGGCGGCGGCCTCGGGAGCGGCGTGGGCCGGGCGGTGGCGCAGCAGCGCGGGGCCGGCGAACGCCGTGACGAGCAGGCCGATCCCGGCCAGGACGAAGAGGTGGGCGGAGGCGGACAAGCCGCCCGCGACCAGGCCGCCGAGTCCGGCGCCGATCATGCCGCCCAGGCTGAACGCCGCGTGGAAGCTCGGCATCACCGGCCTGCGCAGCGAGGCGACCAGATCGACGGCGGCGCTGTTCATCGCCACGTTCATCCCGCCGTACGCCGCGCCGAACACCAGCAGGACGAGACCGAGGGAGAGCGCCGAGTGGGTCTGGGCGGGCAGCGCGATGCTCAGGGGGAGCAGGACGCCGCAGGCCACGGTGACGGCGTGGCTGCCGAAGCGGCGGCAGAGCCGGCCGGTGAGCATCATGGTGATCACCGCGCCGGCGGAGACGCCGAGCAGGGCGAGGCCGAGGGTGGCGGCCGAGGCGCCGGTCTGCTGCTTGATGGCCGGGATGCGGACCACCCAGCCGGCGAAGAGGAACCCGTCGAGGGCGAAGAACACGGTCAGCGCGGTACGGAGGCGGGCCGACGAGGGTGGGGCGGTGTCTCCGCCAGGTCCCCCCGGTAGGGCCGTCCGCAGTTTGTTTAGTTGCGGCACAAACTCAGGATAGGGGCGCCCGGAGGATGCGCGCAACACCCCTGCCCGGCAGCCGCGTCCGGCCCGGGGCCGCCGGTGGGCGCCCCCGCCGGGAGGCGCCGGACGGGCGGCGTGCGGCGGTGACCGGAAGCCGCTCCCGCGCCGGGTCCGGGCGTCCGGAGCCCCTCCGGATCATGGGAGACTCAGCCCCATGAACGGCAAGGCGACGACCACCCGGACGAAGTTGGAGAGGGGCCGCAGCGCCCTCGGGCCCGCACTGGAACTGGTCCACACCGGCCGCGCTCCCACCCGGGCCGTCCTCACCTCCGAACTCGGCGTCACCCGCGCCACCGCCGGAGCGGTCGCCGCGGAGCTGGAGGCGCTCGGCCTGATCCGGGTCGACTCCAGCCCCGGGTCGGCGGCCGGCTCCCAGGGCCGCCCCTCGCACCGGCTGTCCGTCCTGGAGGCCGGCCCGGTCGTCCTCGCCGCCCAAGTGCACGCCGACGGGTTCCGGGCCGCGCTCGTCGGGCTCGGCGGGCGGATCGTCGCCACCACACCGGGATGCGTCGCGGTGATGGCCGACCCCGCCCAGGTGCTCGGCGAGGTCGTGGGCGCGGGGGCGGCCCTGCTCCGCGCGAGCGGGCTGCGCTGCGTCGGGGCCGGACTCGCGGTGCCGTCCGCGGTCGCCGAACCGGACGGGACCGCCCTCAACCCGCTGCACATCGCCTGGCCCGCCGGCTCCCCGGTCCGGGACATCTTCTCCGCCTGCGTACGCGAAGCGGGCATCACCGGCCCCGCGTTCACCGGCAACGACGTCAACCTCACCGCCCTCGCCGAGCACCGGCACGGCGCGGGCCGCGGCGCCCAGCACCTCCTGTGCGTCGCCACCGGGCACCGGGGCGTCGGAGGGGCGCTCGTCCTCGACGGCCGCCTGCACAGCGGGAGTTCGGGGCTGGCCCTGGAGGTGGGCCACCTCACGGTGAACCCCGAGGGCCGGCCCTGCCACTGCGGTGGGCGGGGCTGCCTCGACGTGGAGACCGATCCACTGGCCTTCCTCACCACCGCCCGCCGCGAACCGGGGCCCGAGGAGTCCCTGCTCAAGCAGGCGGGCGACCTGCTCCGCGCCGAGTACGACGACCCCGCCGTGCGGCACGCGGCCGAAGAGCTGATCGACCGCCTGGGCCTGGGCCTCGCCGGTCTGGTCAACATCCTCAACCCCGACCGGATCATCCTCGGCGGCCTCCACCGCGACCTGCTGGAGGCGGACCCGGAGCGGCTGCGCGCCGTCGTCGCCGACCGCAGCCTGTGGGGGCGCAGCGGGAGCGTGCCGATCCTGCCGTGCACGCTGGCGCACAACAGCCTGGTGGGCGCGGCCGAACTGGCCTGGCAGCCGGTCCTCGACGATCCGCTCGCGGCCCTGGCCTGAGGCGCGGCCCTTCGCCCGCCGGGCGGTCGCGCTCCCCGCCCGCTCCCGCCCCGGTCAGCCGACGACGGCCGACCGGGCGGGCAGGGAGGAGAGGTCGTCGGGCGCGACGGTGGCGGACCCGAACGGCCCGTCGGTCATCGACCCGTAGACCGCGAGCGGCGGCAGGGTCGAGGCGCCCGTCGTCGCCGGCAGGGTGAACCAGACGGCCTTCCCCGCCGTACCGACCGGCCGAACGCCCCAGCTCTCGCTGACGGCGGCGATCAGCGCCAGCCCCCGGCCCGACGTGGCGAACGAATCCGCCTCGTTCACCGTGGGCAGACGCGGATCGTGGTCGTGCACGGAGACCGTCAGCCGGTCGAGCAGCAGCTCGATGTCGACGGTGCACGACTTGTCCGGCTGTGCGTGCCGGTGGACATTGGTCAGAAGCTCGGTGACGCCCAGGGCCGCCTGGTCGATCAGAGGATCGAGATGCCAATAGCGCAGTTGCGCCGAGATGATCCTGCGGACTTGGCCGATCCGCGACGGCATGGCCTGGAGCGCCACCGTGCAGTGCCTGCTGGGCTCACTGATCACGGCTGCGACTCCCCGAAATAGGTCCGGAAGAAGAGAAACGAACGGAGCCGGCGGATGACTGACCGCCGCATCCGCTCTGCTCTTGTCGTGTCTGCTCGTGTCGCGCGACCCGGTCCGTGGAGGGGGCCGCTCTGTCACCGATGGTGCACCATCAGTGACATGGGACCAGCGTGGCCCAGCGGGTCGTGCTCCGCAACTCGCGGCGCGGGGCGGCGGCCCCGGACCCGGTCCGCCGCCCCGCGTACCGCACCTAGTCAGTCCCGGCGGCCGCGTGCGCTGCGCAGCGTCTCCAGGAAGCGCCGCAGGGGAGCCGCCCCGTCGCGTCTGCGGCTGCGCTGCCCCATCGTCAACCGGTAGCGCACCCCGTTCACCCGGGCGATGACGGAATCCGCCGCGATGAACCACCACTTCCGCGCGCTGACCGTGCCCACGGGGGCGCTGTCGATCTCGCGCCCGTTGCTCGTGAGGAGCGACAGCCGGCCGTCCTTCACCACCACCTGACCGGCCCTGGTCAGCGATCTTGTGAACCGTTCGATCCTGACCCCCGACGCACTGAACTCGACGTCCGCCATCGCGGATTCGCCCCCCTTCGTCACCTCTCCTGCTGTGCAGTGTGCACGGCCGCGGGCCGGTCCGCCAGGGGGCCCGGAAGCGGGCCGCGACCCGCGCGCACCGCCTGTCGCAGCAGCCCCCGGGCGCCGTCCCCAAAGGCAGGGCTATGGACCCTCCAAGTGACCGTTTGTGCAGGTGGGGGGCCTATCGTTGAGGCAGGACCACCGATCGAGCACCGAGCGGTACGACCGACAGGAGCGGGCCCATGGACACCACGGAAAGCGCGGCCGGGCACGGAGCCAGGGCCACCGTCGACGTCGACCGCAGCGACCCGGAGTACCGGGCCTGGCTGAAGGAGGCCGTCCGCAAGGTCCAGGCCGACGCCAACCGCTCCGCCGACACCCATCTCCTGCGCTTCCCGCTGCCCGAGCAGTGGGGCATCGACCTCTACCTCAAGGACGAGTCGACGCACCCCACCGGGAGCCTGAAGCACCGCCTCGCCCGCTCGCTCTTCCTGTACGGGCTCTGCAACGGCTGGATCCGCCCGGGCAAGCCGGTCATCGAGGCGTCCAGCGGCTCGACCGCCGTGTCGGAGGCGTACTTCGCGAAGCTGATCGGCATCCCGTTCATCGCCGTGATGCCGCGCACCACCAGCCCCGAGAAGTGCCGCCTGATCGAGTTCCACGGTGGACAGTGCCACTTCGTGGACGACTCCCGCACGATGTACGAGCAGTCGGCCGCGCTCGCCGCCGAGACCGGCGGCCACTACATGGACCAGTTCACCTACGCCGAGCGGGCCACCGACTGGCGCGGCAACAACAACATCGCGGAGTCGATCTACCAGCAACTGCGCCTGGAGCGCTTCCCGGAGCCCGCCTGGATCGTCGCCACCGCCGGGACCGGCGGCACCTCCGCGACCATCGCCCGCTACGTGCACTACCTCCAGCACGACACCCGCGTCTGTGTGCCCGACCCCGAGAACTCCTGCTTCTTCGACGGCTGGACCAACCACGACCCGCTCGCCGCCAGCGACCGGGGCTCGCGCATCGAGGGCATCGGCCGCCCGCGTATGGAGCCCAGCTTCGTGCCCGGCGCCATCGACCGCATGATGAAGGTCCCCGACGCCGCCAGCGTCGCCGCCGTCCGCGCTCTGGAACGGGCCATCGGCCGCAAGGCGGGCGGTTCCACGGGCACCGGCCTGTGGAGCGCGTTCAAGCTGATCGCCGAGATGGTCGAGCAGGGCGAGCGGGGCAGCGTCGTCACCCTGCTGTGCGACCCCGGCGACCGCTACCTGGACAAGTACTACTCCGACTCCTGGCTGGAGGAGCAGGGCCTCGACATCGCCCCGTACACCGCCGCCATCGACACGTTCCTCACCACCGGAACCTGGCCCTGCTGACCGGCGGGCCGGTCAGAATCCGCCGGACCCGCCTGAGGGGTGTCCCGCAATTCCCGGTGGATCAGCGAGCGTCCGTCGATCTGGCAGTCCGAGTATGCGCCGACATCCGGCGGGTATTGCCCGGCAGGCCCTACGAGCGTCGGGCCAGCAGATGGGCGTCGAGGAAACCCCGATCAGAGGCCGGATCGTGGAGCAGCCGGGCGAAGGGATCGAGCCCGGCAGCGCCCAGCAGTTCGGCGAGGCGATCCACCGGCCAGCTGTAGGCGGGCGCCACTTTGTGGTCGAACCGGACCGGTTCTTGTCCGTCGGTCCCGAAGAAGGAGACCAGGAGCAGGCCATCCGGCGCCAGAACGCGTACCTGTTTGGCGAGCAGCTCCGGCAGCTCACCCGGAGGGGTGTGGATCATCGAGTAGTGGGCCAGAACGCCGCCGAGCGCGCCGTCCTCGATCGGGAGGGATTCCATCCGCGCCTCTTGGAAGCGCAGCGCCGGATGGGCCCGCTGGGCGTGGTCGACCATGCCGGGGGCGAGGTCGAGTCCGAAGACGTCCAGGCCCAGTTCGTGCAGCATGGCTGTCAGGTGTCCGGGCCCGCACCCGACGTCCGCTGCCCGCAGGTTGCCTGTCGCGCGCACCAGTTCGGCGAAGGTGCCGATCATGGCCCGGGAGAAGGGCTGTGTCTCCAGCCGGTCTGCGAACAGCGACGCGTACAGCTCGACGACGCCGTCGTAGGCCGTCCTGATCTCGTCCTGGTGATGTGCCACGGGCAGGACTCTATAGCCGGTCTGATAACTGCTCTCGTGGCAGGTCGAGATGGGTTGACGGATGCGGCATGGGGGCGAATGCGGCCCCTGTTGCCGCAGGCGGACGGACGCGGCCGTCCGTGGTGTGATCACCGGCAGGTGGTCGACGGGGGCTGTGGCGGCTGCGGACCCCACCGCGTCATCGCGGACCCGAGTGTGCTCCAGCAACCGTGCCCAGGTGCCGTCCGCCCCCCAGCGACCAGGCGGCGAACCGCCACCGGCGCGGAGCCCTCGGCGGCCGTCCGTCGGCCTTGGACAAGGTCACCTACCGTGACCGCGACGTCGTCGAACGATGCTTCGCCCGCCTCCAGCAGTTCCGCGCGATCGCGACCCGGTTCGACAAGCCCGGCGACCGCTACCGTGCCGGAGTTGACCGGGCTTCCTTGATCCTCTGGCTCCGCGAGCCCACGGGGTCGTCATTTGTCGGACAGCCCTTAGGGGGTCCGGGCCGCCAGTCGTGCGTCCAGGCGGCGCACGGCGTCCCGGAAGGACCGGCCCACCCCCGCCCGCCCCAGGCTCAGCGCCAGACGGAACGGCCCCGTACCGTCGGCTGCGAAGGTCCACCGCACCCGGGTCCCGGACCCCTCCGGGGTGAGCCGCCACTCCTCCAGCAGGGCCCGCAGCCCCGGGGCGTTGGAGGCGTCCGCCCGGTAGGCGTAACAGGCGCCCGGCTCGGCGGCCATGATCGTCTCGCGGACCACGATTCCGCCCCGCAGCCGCACCTCCCGGCCCGCGCCCCCGTCCGTGGGCGTGGCCCGGACGACGGCGGTGAACCAGGACGGCCAGGACTCGACCTCGTCGGCGAGGGCGCGGTAGACCACATCCGGCGGTGCGGCGACCTCGGCGGCGAACACCAGCCGCATTGGCGCGGACTCGGCGAACTCCCTTTCCACGGTACGGAGTCGGCGGGTCATCGCGTACACCTCCGGCGGTCTGCGGCGTGCGGGCCGGGCACACGATAGCGGTCGGACCGTCAGTTGTCTGTACCACTGTCGGCCATCGCCGCGCGCCGCCTCTCCTCCTCTTCGGCCGCCTTGGCGATGTTGCGTGCCATCCCGCCGAACACCACCGAGTGGAAGGGCCACACGCTCCACCAGTAGGCGTGGCCGGGCAGCCCGCGCGGGTGGTACAGGGCGCGCTGCCCGTACACCGTGCGGCCGCGGTCGTCGCGCCGTACCGACAGCTCCAGCCAGGCCAGCCCCGGCACCCGCATCTCGGCCCGCAGCCGCAGCAGTTCGCCCGGGATGATCTCCTCCACCCGCCAGAAGTCCAGCGAGTCGCCGACGCGCAGGTGCTGGGCGTCCCGCCGGCCGCGCCGCAGCCCCACCCCGCCGACGAGCCGGTCCAGCCAGCCGCGCACCGCCCAGGCCAGCGGGAAGGAGTACCAGCCGTTCTCCCCGCCGATGCCCTCGATCACCCGCCACAGCGCCTCCGGGCCGACCGGCACGACCAGCTCCCGCTCGTCGCGGTAGAGGCTGCCGCCCGCCCAGTTCGGGTCGGTGGGCAGCGGGTCGCTCGGCGCGCCCGGCACCGAGGCGTTGGACCAGCGGGTGTCGACCCGCGCCTCCTGGATCCGCTTCAGCGCAAGGCGCAGCGCCCGGTCGAAGCCGATGGTCCCGTCCGGCGGGTCGGGGACGTACTCCTTGATGTCGTGCTCCCGGCAGACGACCTCGTGGCGCAGCGACTCGGTGAGCGGCCGGGCGATGGAGCTGGGCACCGGGGTGACCAGGCCGACCCAGCGGCTGGAGAGCGTCGGGGTGAGCACCGGCACCGGCAGGATCAGCCGGCGCCGCAGCCCCGCCACCCGGGCGTAGCGCTGCATCATGTCCCGGTACGTCATGACGTCCGGACCGCCGATGTCGAAGGCCCGGTTCACCTCGGCCGGCAGCGAGGCGCACCCCACGAGGTACCGGATGACGTCCCGTACCGCCACCGGCTGGATACGGGTCCGCACCCAGCTCGGGGTGACCATCAGCGGCAGCCGCTCGGTGAGGTACCGGAGCATCTCGAAGGAGGCGGAACCCGAGCCGATCACGATCGCGGCGCGCAGCACCGCCGTCGGCACCCCGGAGTCCAGCAGGAGGTGCCCCACCTCGGCCCGGGAGCGCAGATGCGGTGACAGGTCGCGCTCGGGCACCCCGGACGGGGTCAGCCCGCCCAGGTACACGATCCGGCTCACTCCGGCCGCCCGCGCCCGTTCGCCGAAGTTCCGGGCGGCCCGGCGGTCGGTCTCCTCGAAGTCCGCACCGGAACCGAGCGCGTGCACCAGGTAGTACGCCACGTCGACGTCCCGCATCGCCTCGGCCAGCGAATCGGCGTCCGTGACATCGCCGCGCACCACCTCGACCCGGTCGGCCCAGGGGTAGTCGCGCAGCTTCTGCGGAGTTCTCGCCAGGGCGCGCACCCGGTAGCCGGCGTCGAGCAGGGCGGGCACCAGCCGCCCGCCGATGTAGCCGGTCGCCCCGGTCACCAGGCAGCGCGGAGCCGAACCGTCGGGGCGCACGGGGGCGTCGGGAAGTTTCAGGTGGCCGGAGTTGTCGTCAGAGCCGTCGTCACGATCCGTCATATGTCCGAGTCTGGCACCGGTCGGCGCGTACGACCGGTCGGGCACTCCGTACGGCCGCGTCGGCTTCCCGGGGCCGGACGCCCTCCGGTGCGGTCCGGAGCGGCGCGACGGCCCGCCGCGGCGGGGCGAACCCGTGCGGCCCCGGGCGGGTCGGCAGCGCCGGGTGGTGCGACGCCCCCCGTACGGCAGCCCCCGCATGCCGGCCCCGCACGGTCAGTACACCGCCGGAAGCGTGCCTCCGCCGCGCACCGCCGCCGTCAGCTCCACCTCGGCGTCCCGGGGCGCCCGCACGGCGAAGGCCGTTCCGTCCGCCGCGCCGCGTACCGCGCCCTTCGCCTCGATACGGGTCACCGCCCGGCTCCCGGCGGCCAGCACGTACCACCGGCCCGAGGGCGCCTTCCAATGGGTGCCCGCCAGGACGTGCTGCCCGAACCGGCCGCACAGGGCCGTGTCCCCGCGGTCCGCGACGACCGTGGCCGGTTCCGTGGGCGAGGCGGCGGCCGGGAGGAACTGCACCAGGGCCCGGCCCGGACCCCGCCACGTCTCGGCCCGGGTGCACAGCCAGTCCGCCGGGCCCCCGCCCTCGGGCAGCTTCTGCTCGGCGAAGGCCCAGTTGTTCACCGACCGCACCCCGGCGGCCGACAGGGTCCGCAGCGAGCACGCCGTACGCGCCCAGGCGAGCAGCGCCTCGGGACCCGTCGCCTCGCGCGGCTGCCGGGCCGGGGCGCCCCGCCCGGGCTTCGGCGTGTACGTCAGATGGACGGGGGCCAGATCGCCCAGATCCGTCACCAGGAACGCGTGCTTCTCCACGATCCTTTCCGAGGACCGCAGTTGGAGCACCGGCCAGGCGTCGCACGCACCGCCCAGGGCGGGCCGGGGCACCGCCGCCGTGACCCCGTCACGCCCCACCGCCAGCGGCCGGCCCGGCGTGTCGGGCGCTAGCAGGTCCCGGGTGGTGGACTCGGCGATCCAGGGGGCGAGGAGGAACCGCGCGCCGTCGCCCGTACGGCCGATGACGACCGCCCCGCCCGTCGTCACGTCCGCGTCGTCGGTCCGGGCGAAGTCGAGCGCCGCCCCGCCGGTCCCGGACAGCGGCTCCGCGTACCGCACCACCCGGTCCGCGCTGTCGTGGAACAGCACGACGGCCGCGCCGTCCACCTCGCCCGCGAACAGCAGCCGGGGCGGCTCGACGGGCGGCACGGTGCCCGTACCCGGCGTGGCGGAGACCCGCACCGAACCCGGGGGCTCCGCCCAGGCCCGCAGCGCCCGGCCGAGCAACTCCGTATCGCTCGTACGCCCGCCCCGGGCCGGCCAGGCGGTGAAGTCGACGCGCGAGGTGTCCGCCCACTGCTCGGCCGCCGTCCGCAGCAGCTTCGCCGGGTCGAGCACCGGAGCCAGGGCACCCGCCGGACTCCGGTCCGCGCCCGTCGCCCGCGTGCTCTCCTCGACGGCGACCGCAAGGCCGCCCGCCAGTACGCACAGCGCCGCCGCGACCGCCGCCGCGCGCACCCGCTGCCTGCGCCGCAGCAGGTCGCTCGGGCGCGTCTGGACCGTGCACGGGTCGAACTCGCCGGAGCCGAGCATCGCCCGCGCCCCGTCCCGGTCCGGGCTCCCCAGTCCGGCCGCCCGCCGTACCGCGTCGGCCGGGTCGTCCACCGCCGCCCGCGCGAGCAGATCGCGGACCGCCGACGCGTCGAGCCCCTCCAGCACCTGCAGGGCGAACGCGGCCCGGGCCGCCCCGTCGACCCGGGACAGCGCCCGGTCCAGGGCCAGTTCGTCGACGCCGCCCGCCCGGGGGAAGAGCCGCAGCCCCCACACCACCGGCACGGTCGGACGCAGCGCCGCCGGTGCCGGAAGCCGTCCGGGCCACCAGCGGGGCCGCCGCTCGTACGCCAGCGCCGTCCGCAGCACCCGCAGCCGCATCCATCCGTACGCGGTACCGGTGTCGGTACCGGTGCCGCTGTCGGTACCGGTCGCTTCGCCGGTGGGGCTGCTCCGGCGGGACTGGGCGGGCACACGCGCCGTCGGCGCACCGCCGCCGACAGCCGGCAGCGCGCGCTGCACGACGGCGTGGGCGGCCAGCACACGGCGGTGACGGCCGAGCCCCGGCGGCAGCACCACGTAGGCGAGGCGCACCAGGTGGGGGTAGTGCTCCACGAGGGCGGCCTCGGCCCGCCGCACGTCGGTGCGGTCGCGGCGTACGTCGGGCCGTTGCTGTGGTGGGACGATCGGCATGAGCGGGGTGCCTTCCGGGGCCGTGGCGAGGTGTCCTACCGGCAAACGAGTCAATCGTGTGACGGTCACACCACCGGCGTGCACGGCGCGCGTACGCCTCCTCGCGCCCGCCGCTCACGCGCCCGGCTCGCGGTCCCGCTGCCCACGCGTCCGCGCCGGGGCCGGGACGCGCCCGTCCTCACGCGCCCGCGCCGGGCTCCGGTCCGCTGCCTACGCGTCCGCGCCGGGCGAGGCGAGCAGGGCGTCGAGGACCTTCCCGAACATCCGCCGTCCGGCCGAGGCGAGCAGCGGATCGCCGAACCGGGGCACCAGCCGCACCCGCAGCTCCTCGACCCAGACCACATGGGAACCGGAACCCGTGGGCAGCACGTCGATCGAGGCCCGGCCCAGCACCACGGAGCCCCGCTTCTCCAGCAGGCAGGCCCCGGCCCGGCCCCCGGCGGGCGGCGTCCACCGCACCACTTCCATCGGATCGTCGAACGCCAGCGGGCCCAGCCCCGTACGGGCCACGAAGACCGTGCCGAGCCGCGAGGGCAGCCCGGTCGGGACCGAGATCGTGGTCAACGGCACCTGCGCGGCGTGCCGTTCCCAGTCGGTCACCCGGCGCCATGCCTCGGCTGCGGGGAGGGGGGAGAAGCGCTCGATCCGGAAGACGGCCACACGGCGATCCTAGGGGGTGCTCGGCACGCCCGCCGGGCCGAGCGAATCCGCCGTGCCGAGCGGACCAGCCATGTCGGGCGGACCAGCCCGGCCGAGCGAACCAGCCGTGTCGGGCGGACCCGCCGGGCCGAGCCGTGTCGGGCGGACCCGCCGGGCCCGGTGCACCCGACCGTGGCGGGCCGACCCGTCCGACCGGGCCGAGACCGTGGCCGTGCGGTCAGGCTCCGGGGGAGGGCGGGGCGTCGGCGGGTTCGACCGGATCCCCCGGGGCGTCGCCCGCCACCAGCAGCCCCGGCAGGTGCTCACCGATCTCCGCGCGCAGCTCCGGAGCCAGCCCCGCGTCCGTGACGAACGTGTCGACCTCGTCCAGCGCGGCGAAGGAACTCAGGCCCACCGTGCCCCACTTGGTGTGATCGGCGACCACCACGATCCGGCGCGCCGCCCGCACGAGACGCCGGTTGGTCTCCGCCTCCGCGAGGTTGGGCGTCGAGAGCCCTGCCTCGGCCGAGATCCCGTGCACACCGAGGAAGAGCACGTCGAAGTGGAGCGAGCCGATGGCCCGGTCGGCGACCGGGCCGACCAGCGAGTCCGACGGTGTGCGCACCCCGCCCGTCAGGACCACCGTCGCGGCCCCGGGCCGCGCGCCCCCGCCCCCGGCCGTGTGCCGCGCGTCGTGGAACACGTCGGCCACCCGCACCGAGTTGGTCACCACCGTCAGATCCGGCACGTCCAGCAGGTGCCGGGCCAGCGCGTAGGTCGTCGTCCCGCCGGAGAGCGCGATGGCGCTGCCCGGAGCCGCCAGGGCGGCCGCCGCCCGCGCGATCTCCTCCTTGGCGCTCGGCTCCAGTGCCGACTTCGCCTCGAACCCCGGCTCGTGCGTACTCGCCTCGACGACCGGGACCGCCCCGCCGTGGACCTTCTCGATGAGGCCCTGACGGGCCAGCGCGTCCAGGTCCCGGCGGATCGTCATGTCGGAGACGTTCAGCTTGCGGGTCAGCTCGTTGACCCGGACCCCGCCGCGCCTGCGCACCTCGTCGAGGATCAGCGCACGGCGCTGCTCCGCGAGCAGGTTCTGATTCTCGCTCAACGCCGGGCCCGGTCCTTCCCTCAGCCGTACGGTCCGCAGCGGTCTGCGCGACACGCTCATCCTGCCACGCACGCATGTCCGACGTGTCACCTGGGGAGATTCCGTGAGACCGCTCACGCACCCGCCCCGCGCCCGGAATCCTGGGCCCGGACACCGGTGGGCCGCCCCGGCCCGGAGCCCACGGCACCCCCCCCGGAGCCCGCACCACCGGCACCCGCGCACGTCCCCGCCGGCCGCCGAGGCCGGCGCGCCCGAGAGAGAGCCCGTCCCTTGGCATCTGCCGCCCCGCCCCCGATCCCCTCCCCGCCCTCGCCGTCCTCCCCCTCCGCGCGGCACACCGGGACCGCGCTGGAGCTGCTCGTCCACGGCGTCGGCGGCACCACCCCGCAGGAGATGCTGGACGACCCCCGTACGGTCCGGGTCACCGGGGACGCGACCGCCGCCGTGTACCGCCGTACCGAGGACGTCGACGGGGAGAAGCACCCCGAGCGCTACCGGGACGAGCCCGTGGCCGAGGCGTACTGCTGGTCCGGCCTCACCTCCGGCAACGGCTCCCGCGCGCTGTGGCTGCTGCTCCTGCCGTTCATGGTGGTCAACCTCGCCCACTGGATGCGCCCCTCCGCCGTCGGCCGCACCCGCGCGGTCCGGCTGTACGGCGTCCTGGTGCGGCTCCTCGCGCTCAGCCTCACCGTGCTGCTCACGGCGGCCGCCTGCGAGGTCGCCCTGGACCTGGTGGCCTGGCAGTGCGCGGGCCTTGACGCCTGCGCCGTACGGCGTTCCTGGCTCGGCTTCCTGTCAGCCCATCAGGGCGGCTGGTGGTCCCAGCCGGGCCGCCGCCTCGCCCTCGCGGCGGCCGTGCCCGCCGCCCTGGTGGGACTGCTGTGGTATCTCTCCAACCGGACCTGGAGCGCGTACGAGTCCCAACGCCCGCTGGACGGGCAGGACTTCGACACCGGAGACCCCTTCGGGATGGAGGAGGCCCACGGCCCCGGCGCGCCCGAACCGGACGCCGAGGGCTGCCCGCGTCCGACCGTACCGGTCCGTCCCGCACTCGGCAGGCCGGGCTTCTGGTACGGGCGACGACTGGTCGCCCGGCTCCGCGCCGCCCACACGGCCGCCGGCTTCCTGACCGTCGCCGCGGCCGTCGTCGGCGCCGCCGCGCGGTACGACCGGGGCGAGGGAGGGCCGGTCGCGGCGTTCCTGGGCACGGCCGTCGAGGGCGGCATCGCCGGGTGCGCCCTGATCACCGTCGCGGTCGTCTGCCGCCGGGGCCGCAGCGAACGGACCCGCGACACCCGGCTGGACGGCGCGCTGATCACCTATCTGCCCGGCTCCGCGCTGGCCCTGCTCGCCCTCGCCGTCGTGCACGCCGCCTGGTCGCGCCCCGACTGGCAGTCCGCCGGCACTCTGCCCGGCGAGGCCGCCTTCCGGCTGCTCTCCCTCGGCCAGGGCATCCTCGTCGTCGCGCTCGCCGTCGTCGCCCGGGGCCTCTACCTGCGTGCCCCCGACCCCCGTACCGTCCTGCGCGGGCTCGGCGGCCCCGTCGTCGCCATGCTCGCCTGCGCGCTCGGCGGCGTGATGACCGGAGGCGTGGCCCAGCGCGTCGCCGACTGGCTCGACGGGCCCGGCACCCCGGGCATGGGCCACGACACCGACATTCCCGGGCCGCCGGTCGTGCTCAGCTGGCAGGCGTCCGTCATCCCGGTGCTCCTGATCCTCCTGCTCGTGCCGGTCGTGTTCCTGGTCGTCCGCACCGCGCGCCGTGCCCGTCGCCTCGGGCCGGTGATCGAGGCGGAGTACGCCCCCGAGCAGCCGGACGAGGGCCGTACCCGCCGTATCGCCCGGATCCGCGCGACCGCCGCCCTCACCGACTCCGCGCCCTGGATCGTCGGCGTGGTCTCCGCCGCCACCCTGCTGCTCGGAGCGGGGGCGGTGGCCGGAGCCTGGGTCAGCGACGAGGTACCGGGCCGGGCGGCGGACGGGAGGGGGCCGCTCCTCGAATCGCTCGCCGACGCGGCCCAGTCGACCGGCTCCTGGCTGATCGGCCTCGGCTTCATACTGTTCGTCGCCGGGGGCCGCCGTGCCTACAAGGACGCCTCGGCCCGCCGCACCATCGGCATCCTCTGGGACGTGGGCACCTTCTGGCCGCGCGCCGCCCACCCCTTCGCGCCCCCGTGCTACGCCGAACGCGCCGTCCCCGACCTCGCGTCCCGGATGTCGGCCTGGACGGCGACCACCCCTCGGGGCCGGCTGGTCATCTCGGGCCACTCACAGGGCAGCGTCCTCGCCGCGTCCGCCGTGTGGCAACTCCCCGACGCCACCCGCCGCCGGATCGCCCTGCTCACCTACGGATCGCCCCTGGAGCGGCTGTACGGACGGTGGTTCCCGGCCTACTTCGGCCCCGAACCGCTGCTGGGGCTGCACCGGTCGGTGCGCTGCTGGCGCAACCTGTGGCGGGCGACCGATCCGATCGGCGGCCCCGTCCGGATCTGCGCCGACCCCGACCCGGGTGTCGACCGGGGCCCGCTGAAGGACCCGCAGGCCTACGGGCGGACCACGAGGCTCCCGCTGCCCGAACCGATCCTCGGCCACTCCGACTACCAGGCCGACCCCGCCTTCGCCGAGGCGCGGGCCGACCTCCTCGACGCGCTGGGGCCCAGGCTGCCCCGGCAGGCCGGGGCCGGGCTTCACGAGGACAGTTCGGGGAGGTCCTCGGGGTAGAGCAGGGTCAGGTCGTCCGTACTCGTCTCGGCGAGCTGGGCGACCCGGCCCGCGTGCCGCTCCACCATCGACTCGAACGTCTGGCGGGCGGTGCGGCCGTTGCCGAAGGCGGGGCCCTTGGGAAGCTCGGTGAAGTACTTCAGCAGCGCCTCCCCGGTGCCCTCCGCCAGGCTGTACTCGTGCTCGTCGGCCTGCTGCCCGACGATCCGCAGCAGCTCCTCGGGGAGGTAGTCGCCGAAGGTGATGGTCCGGGAGAACCGCGAGGCCACCCCGGGGTTGACGGTGAGGAAGCGCTCCATCTCCAGGGTGTAGCCCGCGACGATCACGACCACCGCGTCCCGGTGGTCCTCCATCAGCTTCACCAGCGTGTCGATGGCCTCCCGTCCGAAGTCCCGGCCGGAGTCCTCGGGGGAGAGGGCGTACGCCTCGTCGACGAACAGCACCCCGCCGCGCGCCCGGTCGAACGCCTCCTGCGTCCGGATCGCCGTCGACCCGATGTGCTCCCCGACCAGGTCCACCCGCGAGACCTCGACCAGATGACCCCGTTCCAGCACGCCGAGCGAGGCCAGGATCTCCCCGTACAGCCGGGCGACCGTCGTCTTGCCCGTGCCGGGGGATCCGGTGAAGACGAGGTGGCGGCGGACGGAGGCGGCCTTGAGCCCGGCCTCCTGGCGGCGGCGGCCCACCTCGATCATGTCGGTCAGCGCCCGCACCTCGCGCTTGACGCTCTCCAGGCCCACCAGCGCGTCCAGTTCGCCGAGGACCGCCGAGGAGTCCCGGGCCGGCTTCGCCGGGGCGGGCGGCTCCGGGACGGGCTCGGCCGGGCGCTGACCGGGCAGGGCTCCCAGCAGTCCGGGCGCGGCCTGCGTGGCCGTCAGCACCGGGGGCGCCGGGGCCGGTGCCGTGCGCAGCGCGCTCTCGTCGCTCGTGCAGTCCTCGACCACGGGACCGGTCCCCGAAGCGCCGTCGCCCTCGGGGAACTCGTACCCGCCCCGCGCGCACCGCTCCGTACGGCAGCGGGTCAGGGTGGTGCGGCAGCCGTCCATGACGTGGAAGCCGTAGCCCTCGCTGCCGGTCACCCGGCAGCCGTCGAAGGTGCCGCGGCCCTCGGCCGAGACGTAGAACCCCGCCTCGGCCGGTGAGGTGACCGTGCAGCGCTCGATGGCGGGGTCGGCGCCCTTGGTGACGATGACCCCCGTCTGCGCCGCGTCGATCGTGCAGTTGCTCAGCGTGCCGCCGCTGCCGTGGTCGCGGAACCAGGCGCCCGTGGACGCCTCCCTGATCCGGCAGTCGTCGAGCTGGGCGGTGGCCCCGTCGCTCACCGAGACGGCGGTGTTGCGGATCTGGGAGAGGTCGCTGTCGACGACGTCGGCGCGCGAGCCCCGGTCCAGGACGAAGAGCGCGTCCGGTACGTCGTGCACCCGGCAGGCGTCCAGTATCACCGTCGCCCCGTCGCTGACCCAGACCGCCGGGTAGTCGCCCGTACTGTCGTGTATCTCGCACTGGTTGGCGTCGACCCGGGTCCCGGGATCCCAGACGGAGAGGCCGTTGCGGCCGAACCGGCGGACCGTGGAGCGGGTCAGGGTGAGGACCGAGCGGGACCGCAGATCGACCGCGTTCTCCGGAATGTCGTGGATGTCGCAGTCGGCGAGCGTCAGCACCGCGTCGGTGTCCAGCGTGACGCCGTCCGCCGACGTGCGGTGCACCGTGCAGTCGGTCAGGTGCGCCGAGGCACGGGCGGTGACCTGGACGCCGCTGCCCTTGATCTCGTACACCTCGCAGCCGAACGCCTCCAGGCCGCTGCCCTCGCCGGTGACGCCGATGCCGGCTCCGGAGGCGTGGTGGATCCGGCAGCGGTCCAGACGCGGGTGGCCGCCGTCGCGGACCGAGACGCCCGACTGGCCCGCCGAGACGATCTCGCACTCCTCGAACACACCGCCCGCGCCGTCCAGTACGGCGATGCCGACGCCGGCCGGGTTGTCGACCGTGCACCGCCTCACGGTGGGGCGGGCCGCGCCGCGCACCTCGATGCCCGCGGCGGACCGCGTCACGATCCGCAGGTCACGCAGTTCCGCCGTGCCGTCCTCGACCAGCAGCGCCGGGGCCGCCGCGTCCTGGCCCTCGATGTGGAGGTCCTGGACGATCGCGGAGGCGCGCACGGTCAGCGGTACGCCGTCGGCCGGGGCGATCCGGACG
This sequence comes from Streptomyces californicus, assembly GCF_000717645.1. GTDB lineage: Bacteria > Actinomycetota > Actinomycetes > Streptomycetales > Streptomycetaceae > Streptomyces > Streptomyces californicus. Next base: position 409,555 of record NZ_JNZZ01000016.1, on the reverse strand, counting down.
GAACCGACCGGCCCGTCGGGGCCGCGCAGCGTCACCGCGCGGTGGACCACGAGGTTCTCCCGGTACGTTCCGGGCGCGACGGTGAGGATGTCTCCGTCGGCCGCCGCCTCCAGGGCCGCGGAGAGGGAGGCGTACTCGCCCGTGCGGCGGCGCCATCGCGATGTGCCGGTGTGCGTCACCTGGACCGTGCCCTGTGCCATGGCGTTGCTGTGCCCCCACCTCGTGCTGTGCGATGCCTCGGGCCCGTCCGTCGCCGGGAGGCGGACGGGGTCGGACCACCGTAGCGCGCGCGAGGGGAGGGAGTTGACGGGTCGGCCCCGCCGGACACGCACCGGGGCGGGGCGGTGGCGGTCAGCCGCCCGTTCCGGTCCTGCCCCAGTGCGGAGCCGTCGCGGCCCACTCCCGGTCGAGCCGTGCGTGGCGCAGCCGCACCAGGCGTCTGACGACCAGCCGTCGGCCCGCCTCGACGCCTGCGGCGGCGACCAGGAAGGAGCCGACGCCGCCCAGCAACGCGTGGGTCCGGGCGGTGTGGCCGTCCATCGGCGGAGCAACCGGCAGGCCCGCCGCGTCGGTCCAGATCCGCAGCCGGGACCCCGGGGGGCCGGGCCGCGAGGCGACGGCCACCTCCCCGGTGCGCGTGGTGCCGTCCGGAGCCGGCCAGGACACCGTCACCCGGGCGCGCGGGGACTGCCGGCCGCCCTCTGGATCACCGGCGAACCGCGTCGGCCCGACCACGACCGCCTCGACCGCGTGGCGCTCCGCGTGCTGGGCGTGCACCGCTCGCCGGAGAGCGGCGTCGGCGACCGCGCCGCCCGCCCACCCCGCGACCGGGGCGCCGGTCACGAGGAGCAGCAGCGCCCCGAGCGCCACCCACGCCTCGTGCCGGTCAGGGGCATGGCGCAGCGGGCCGCGCCGTCCCAGCAGCGTCTCCCACAGCACACGCACCCCGAGCCCCCTCCGTCGACTTCCTGCCGGGCGGGGGCCGGTGTGCGGCCGGTGGCCGTCGGCGCGCCCGTCTCCCGGGCGCGCCCGATGCCCGGTGCGTCCCCCGGCGCACCGTGCCGCACGACTGATGCGAGGTTCAGTATCCCCGGCTCTGGTACGGCCGGTTGTACGGGTCCTCGTAGGGCGACTGCGCCGGTACGGGCCGCGGCGAGGCCGGTCGCATGGCCTCGTACCCGGTGGCGGGCGCGGGCCGCTGCGGCTGGGCCTGCTGCGGGTAGCCGCGGACCGCAGAGGGCTGCTGCGGGATGTACGGCGCGGGCGCGTGCTGGAGTTGGGCGGGCTGCGCCGGCGCGGGAGCCTGCTGGTACTGCGGCATCGGCTGCTGCTGCGGGTAGCCGTAGGAGCCGGACTGCTGCGGCGCCGCGGGCAGGGCGGGCAGCGCCGACGGCAGGGCCGGCAGATAGCTGTTGCCCGTGTCGTACGCGGCCGGGACGCGGATGGGGGCGATCTGAGGGGTTCCCCGCTCCGCGACCAAGGAGTCGTAGATCGGAGTGTCGGGGAACGACGCGGCGTAGTAGCCGCCGCCGAAGGTGGAGCGGGGGGACGTCATGCCACCTAAGTTAAGCCCACGATGTGCTGGATGGGGAGTCCCAATCGTCGGGTTATCCGATTTACGCTGGTTCTGTGCTCCTGGGCTGCCGGAACGCGGTTAAAGCTTTCGTTGACGGCAGGGGTCTTTCCGTCGACGGACGGCTCCCTTCGCCCGCGCTCCCGGCCTTGACCGGTAACGGCTCGGACGCGGTTGGTGAGAGTCGAATGGTGTTCGCCCAAAGGGCGAGGCGGCCCGGATCGGCCGCGCGGAGATCGTCCGCGGAGCGAAAGGCGCCGTCCTCCCCGGGTGCTCGGCGCCGGGGAAGCGGTGGGTCGGGCGGGATCGGACGGCCGGGGCGAGCGCCGACGGCGGCGTCGCGAAGGAGCGTACGCGCTTCCGCAGGCCGCGGCCGTCACCGCTCCGGGGGTGCCGTGCGCGCCGCCGGGAACTCCGCTGCCGGCCGCGCCGGTTCGGCGGGCTCCCGTCGCGTCCTTCGGCGCGGCGCCGTGAGCGCCGATGACCGGCCGGACCTCGGAAGCGGTGCGCTCCCGTTTACGCGTGCGGGCGAGAGGGATTCCGCTCAGACCGCGGGCACGGGTTTGAGGTCCGCGATGTCCGCGAGTGAGATGAGCATCCGCTCGTGGAGGAATCTCACCATGGTCCAGTGCGGCAGAGCTCCGGCGTCGAACGGGCCGAATTCCCGGCAGTAGAGGGGAATCCAACGCAATGCCTCCTCCAGTACCTGTTCGCGTCCCGGGCCTTCCTGGTAGTCCTCGTAGGCGATGCTGCGGTGATGGATGAAGAACCGCCCGGGCAGCCGCTCCTCGCACAGCGCTCGGTATTCACGTGTCTGCAGGATGAGGAAATGCCAGATCTCGTCGATGTCCTGTTCGACCGGCAGGAAAAGGCCGCCGAGCCGCTCCGGGTACCGGGAGACGAGATAGAGGTACCGCAGGCATTCCGTGACCTGACGCTCCACGAACGCGGGCGGCGCGCCGGGCGCCTTGTCCTGAAAATGCCGTACCACCTCGGCGTGGAGACCCTTTCCGAGGATCAGGGTGAGGTCGTCGGCGGAAAGGGTCCGTGCGCCGTTCATGGCACTCCTCGTGCTCGGGTGGTGGGGCGGGGCGTCAGGCGCGGTCGGCGGTGAGCCAGGCGTACTTGCCGGAAGGACCGATCGGAATGCGGGCGCGGTGCTCGATCCGGCAGTTCCGTCCGGTCAGTTCACCGGTGCTCCGCCGCAGCGACTCCGTCTCGGCGGCCCCGAGAGGCTCGCCGGTGAACGTCGTGTAGAGCAGGGTCGCCTCCGTATCGCCGTGGAGGCGGAGTTGGTGCAGAAAGATCCGCGGGGTGGCGGCCGCGATATGCCGGTCGAGGTCGCCCTGTGCGACGGGGCCGTCCGGTGTCGTGAGCAATTCCTTGAGACGGCCGCAGAATTGGACGATCTTCCCGGGGTCCGGTGTGCCGTCGAGCGTGCGTACGCAATCGCCGGTCCGGTAGCGGACGAGTGGCATGTGGGGATTGCGCACGCTGGTGACGATCAACTGGTGGATGGCGCCCCCGGGGGCCGCCGGCAGCAGTTCCACGCTCATCCGGTCGAGGTGGGGCCAGTACCTGCCCTCCCGGTCGCTGTAGAAGAGGTAGCCCAACTCCGTACTGCCGTACAGGTCGATGACCGGGCACGCGAAGCGCCGGTGCAGGAACCGCCGCACGTTCACCGGGGTGTACTCGTAGGCGTGGACGATGCTGGCGGGCTCCGGGAACGCGTTCTCCAGGCCCCATGCCTCGACCTTCCGCACCAGATGCGCCAAGTGGTAGCCGGAGCAGTCGAGATGGTATTCGCCGCGCGGATGCGCGGAGCGGGCAAGGTCGATCTCGCCGAGCATCCGCAGCACGTCCTCGCGGGTCCAGCGCGCCGGGTCCAGGCGGAGGTTCAGATAGGAGGTGCGTTCGTCCAGCCGGCGGTCGGCCGGGGTGGGCGGACGCCCCGGCTCGGCGCCGCGCCGGGCGGCGTTGACCCGCGCCACGTGCTCCGTGGCGAGGACCGTGGTCAGGGAGAGACGGGGGCAGCCCGACTCCCAGGTCCGGCCGATGTCGGGGTGGTCGCGCCACAACGCGTAGTACGAGCGGAGCAGGAAGTACGGCGGCCGGATGATCCGCATGCGGGCGTGGTTGGTGCCGGTCGACAGGACGAACTCCGCCTCGCCGTTCCGCAGCGCCGCCGCCAGCCGGGGCGTCATCCAGTTGTCGGGGAACCCGCGGGCGATCTCCGTCTTGTCCAGTACGGGGAAACAGCCGTTCGCCAAGGACTCCTGATAGATCGGTATGTCGCGAATATGGTCGATGACCTCGTCGGTCGGCCGGACCATGATGAATTCCCTCTCATGTTTCGATCGGCTGAAGACACAGGGGACGGGGAGATCCGGAACGGGGCGCCCGGGAGCGGTCCGCGGTGGGGGGAGCGATCTCCGACGGACCTGATCCCGGGCGCCCCGCGGCCGGTCAGGAAATGCAGCCGGCCTTCGGCGCCGCGCTGATGCATCCGCTCTTGGGAGCGGCGCTGATACAGCCGTTCTTCGGGGACTGCCGGGCCGAGTTGGCGGCGAGCCAATTCTGCCAGACGCCGTCCTCGGACATCTTCTTGATGAGCTGTTCCATGGGGTCCTCCGATGACAGTGCGGAAGGTACTCCGGGCGATGGGCCGACGGTGAATCAATCACCTCTCGACCCGCTCGCCGAATGTAAAAGCGCCCTTGAGCGACTGTCAATGAACGGTAATGCCGTATCGGGGGAAGCGGCTTGTGGCCGGGGGGATCCGCCGCGATTCCGGCGCGGGTTTCCCGGGGTGCGACGGGTGCGCGGCACGACCCGCGGGCTCTCTCGCGCCGGCCGTGAAGTCCCTGATGGGCGCGGGTGGGCCGGGTGGCGCGGAGGGTCTTCCGCCACCCTCGCGACAGCGCCGTCACGAGCGGCGGGAGAAGCCGCCGGCCTCGAAGATGAGAATGCTCTCCTCGAACCCGTCACCAGGGCCGCGCGCAGGGAGAATGGCCCGATGGTGTGGCGAGGGGTGGGATCGGTTCTGACGGGATGCGGCGCGGGGGCTGTGGCGTTACTGGCCCTCTGGTTATGGCCCGGACAGAGCGTGCCCCCCTCGATGGGGCCCGTCGTGGTCGTGCCCGTCCCGCACGGTCCGACGCCCTCGGCGGCCCCGCCGACCGGCCCCGGCCGCCCCGCGGCGACGCCGCCCGCCGTCGCGCCCGGTCCCTCCCGCACCTGTTCGGGCGGCCGGCCCGTACCGCCCCCGCCGCCCCCCGCCGTCGCCGACGACGGGAAGCACGGCTCCCGGACTGCCGCCCGCACCGACGGGCGGGACGCGTCACGCGTCACCGACGACGAGAAGGCGTCACGCCCTCCCCGGGGCGGACCGGACGACGATCGGGGCGCCGAGGGCGACGAGGACGAGGGCGCGTCACACGGCCGGGAAGACACGGACGACGAGTGGGACGACTGATGATCCGGCGCACCGCCAGCGCGCGCTCCCGGATCGTGGGCTGGATGCTTCTGCTGCTCGGCGCGGCCCTGGCCGTGCCCACCTTCGGCATCACGATCGTCTGGCAGGCGGAACTGGACCGCGAGGTCGATGCCCGGCTCCTGTCCGAGGCCGACAAGCTACGCGCGTTCGCCCGCACCTCCCGCGACCCGTACACCGGTGAACGGTTCACCTCCGGCGCCGCGCTGCTGACCGCGTTCATGGCCGTCCACCGCCCCGAGCACAACGCGGCCTTCTTCAGCGTCGTCGACGGGCGGGCGGACCGGCGCAGCCCGGGCCCCGCCCCGGCCCGGCTGGACCGGGACCCGGAGGTCGTGGCCCTGATGGCACGCACGGCCGACACCCGGGTCCGGTGGCTGGACTCCCCGGCGGGCCGGGTCCGTTACGGCGTCGTCCCGGTGCAGATGGCGGGCGACCACGCCGACACCCGGCTCGTCCTGCTGTCCTTCCGGGACCGGGAGCTGCGGCAGGAACGCCACATGGCGCGGCTGCTGCTGGCCTCCGGGTGCTTCGCCCTGGTGGTCGCGGGGCTGGCGAGCTGGCTGGTCGCGGGCCGCGTCCTGGCCCCGATCCGGCTCGTCCGGCAGACGGCCGAGCGGATCAGCGAGACGGACCTGAGCCAGCGGCTGCCGGTGCGGGGGAGCGACGACGTGGCGGCCCTGGCCGAAACGTTCAACCACATGCTTGACCGTCTCTCCGGGGCCTTCATCGCGCAGCGCCGGTTCCTGGACGAGGTGGCGCACGAACTGCGGACCCCCATCACGGTCCTGCGCGGGCATCTGGAGCTGATGGACGAGGACCCCGACAGCAGGCACCGGCACACCCGCGCCCTGCTCGTCGACGAACTGGACCGCATGCGGCGGATCGTGGACGACCTGCTGCTCCTGGCCCGCGCCGAGCGCCCCGACTTCCTCACCCTGGGCCGGGCCGGCCTGACCGACCTGGTGGTCGACGTGGCGGCCAAGGCGCAGGCGCTGGGCCGCAGACGCTGGGCGGTGGCCGAGGTCGCCGACGTCAGCGTGCACCTCGACGAACAACGGGTCACCCAGGCCCTGATGCAGCTCGCCGCCAACGCGGTCGGCCACACCGGAGAAGGGGACGCCATCGAGATCGGGTCGCGCCTGGAGCGCGGCCGGGTCCTGCTGTGGGTGGCGGACACCGGGCCCGGCGTGGCCCCGGAGGACCGCGAACGGATTTTCCAGTGCTTCTACCAGGCGGGCACGGCGGTCCCCGGCAGGGCCGACACCGGCATCGGCCTCGGACTGGCGCTGGTCCGCGAGATCGCCCAGGCGCACGACGGCACGGCGCGCGTAGAGGAGGCTTCCGGGGGCGGCGCGAGATTCGTCATCGACCTCCCCGCCCTGCACCCCACGACCGAAGGAACCCTCAGTGAGCAGGATCCTGATAGCCGAGGACGAGGCAAGAATCGCTGCCTTCGTCGAAAAAGGCCTGCGCCGTAGCGGATACGTCACCCGGGTCGTCGCCGACGGCGTCGCCGCCTACGAGCAGGCCCGGGGCCGCGACTTCGACCTCCTCATACTCGACCTCGGCCTCCCCGGGGACGACGGGCTGACCGTACTGCGCAAGCTGCGGAAGGCGCGTGTCGCCCTGCCCGTCGTCATCCTCACCGCGCGCGACAGCGTGAGCGACGTCGTGGCGGGCCTGGAGAGCGGCGCCGACGACTACATGGTCAAGCCGTTCGCCTTCGACGAACTGCTGGCCCGCGTACGGCTGCGCCTGCGCCGCGAGGAGCCGCCGGAGAACTTCCTGCTGCGGGTGGGCGATCTGCTCCTCGACCTCCGGACCCGCCGGGTCAGGGCCGGCGAACGCGTCACCGACCTGTCGGCCCGCGAGTTCGCCCTCGCCGAGATCCTCATGCGCAACCCCGACCGGGTCCTGTCCCGGGAGCAACTGCTGAGCCAGGTCTGGGGGTTCGACTACGACCCCGGCTCGAACATCGTCGACGTCTACATCCGGTACCTGCGGCGCAAGATCGGAGCCGACCGGGTCCAGACCGTACGGGGCGTGGGCTACCGGCTGCGCGTCTGACCCGCGCTCCGCCGCCGGGCCGAGGGGCCGGCCCGCGCCCCACCCCGGGGCGCCGCTCGCACGCGCCGCACCGACGAGACCCGGGCCGCTCGGATGAGAGCAGTCTCACCGCCGTCTCACCGCCACCTCATGGCCGGCCCGCAGACTCCTCGGTACGGGGCGCCGACGCGACGAGACCCGTGAGCCGGGCGGGGCAGCCGCCGCCGCCCCGCCCGGCACGGGAGCGCCGCCGCGCCCGGCAGCGGACACGGAGGCGAACCCCCCGGCCGCCCCGCGCGGGAGACCCGCACCCGACCACCGCGTACCGCGCGGGCCCGGTCGGCAGGTGCCGGAGGCCGCCCGTGACGATCCACACCACTTCCGTAGGGAGGACACCCCTGTGCGACGACTCATCGACCACGCCCGCACCTTCCCCGCCCGCTGCGGTGAATCGGGCCGTGACCTGAGGGAGTTCGAGGCCGGCCAACGGCCGTCCACCATGTTCATCACCTGCTCCGACTCCCGGGTGGTCCCGGCCCTGCTGACCGGCGCGGAGCCCGGAGAGCTCTTCGAGATGCGCACGGCGGGGAACATCGTCCCGCCCTACGACCCGGACGCGCCCACGAGCGAGATGGCGACCGTCGAGTACGCGGTCTGCGTGCTGGAGGTGTCCGACATCATCCTCTGCGGACACTCCCACTGCGGCGCGGTCGGCGCCCTGGCCCGGGGCGAGGACCTGCGGACGCTGCCCGCGGTACGCGGCTGGCTCGGCCGCTCGGCCCCCGCGGGCGGCTTCCAGGACCCCGAGGGCTTCGGCCCCGACTGCGAACAGCCCGTACAGCGGCACGCGGTGGCGCAACTGGACACGCTGCGCGCCTACCCGTGCGTGGACCGGGCGGTGCGCGAGGGGCGCCTCGGACTGCACGCCTGGTACTACGAGGTCCACACCGGCGCCGTACGGAGCCACCGGATCTCCACCGGAACCTTCTCCTCCCTGTGACAGCGACCCGAGGGTGAGCGCCGCGGTCCGCCCCCGCCGCCGCCCGCTGTCTCCCCCCACTCCCCAAGGAGCTGACGCTCTCATGTCCTCCCCCCACCTCCGGTTACGCCCGGACGCCCTGTCCCAGGACGTCCTCGCCTCGATCGTCGTGTTCCTCGTCGCCGTCCCCCTCTGCGTCGGGATCGCGGTCGCCTCCGGCGTCCCCGCCGAGCTGGGCCTCGTCACGGGCATCGTCGGCGGACTGGTCGCCGGCGCGATGCCCGGCAGCTCGCTCCAGGTCAGCGGCCCCGCCGCCGGGCTCACCGTCCTGGTGTACGAGGCCGTCACCACCCACGGCGTCGCCGCGCTCGGCATCCTCGTCCTGGCCACGGGACTCCTCCAGGTCGGACTGGGCCTCGTCGGCTTCGGCCGGTGGTTCCGCGCCATCTCGACCGCCGTCGTCCACGGCATGCTCGCCGGCATCGGACTCGTACTGATCAGCAGCCAGCTCTACGCCATGGCCGGGGCGAGCGCACCCGGGAGCGGCCTCGACAACCTGGCCGGACTGCCGGACCTGTTCACCCGCGTCACCGGCCCCGCGGCGCTGTCCTCCACGGCCATCGGCGTCGGCACCATCGCCGTGCTGATCCTGTGGAAGCGGCTCCCGGGCCGGCTGCCGGGGGTGCTCCCCGGGCCCCTGGTGGCCGTCGCGCTCGCCATCGCGGCGGTGGCGCTGTTCGACCTGCCCGTCGCCACCATCGAGGTCCGGGGCCTGATCGACTCGCTGCGGCTGACGGGACTGGACGACTTCGGCCTCCTGGCCGACCTCGGGCTCCTGGGCGTCGTCTTCGCCTTCACCCTCATCGCCTCGGCCGAATCCCTCTTCAGCGCCGCCGCCGTGGACCGGATGCACGACGGACCGCGCACCCAGTACAACAAGGAACTCATCGCCCAGGGCGCGGGCAACACCCTCTGCGGCCTCGTCGGCGCGCTGCCCATGACCGCCGTCATCGTGCGCAGCGCGGCCAACGTGCAGGCCGGCGCGCGCACCAAGGCGTCCCGCATCCTGCACGGGGTGTGGCTCCTGCTGTTCGCGGCCCTGTTCCCCGCCGCGCTCGGGCTGATCCCCGTGGCCGCCCTCGCCGGAATCCTCGTCCACGCGGGTGCGAAGCTCATCCCCGTCACGACCATCCGGCCGCTCTGGCGCGAACACCGGGGCGAGGCCGTCGTCCTGACGGCGACCGCGCTGGCGATCATCCTCACGGACATGTTCATGGGGGTGCTGCTCGGCATCGGGCTGGCCGTGGTGAAGACCGCGTGGGAGACCTCCGCCGTACGCCTCGACGTCGACGAGCGGGAGGACCGCGTCACGGTCGCCCTCAGCGGCAGCGCCACCTTCCTGCGCCTGCCGCTGATCCTGGACACCCTGGAAGCCCTCCCGAAGGACCGGCCGGTGGAGCTCGACCTCTCGCGGCTGCGCCACCTGGACCACGCCTGCCGCACGGCGCTGGAGGCGTGGACCGCGCACAGCGCCGGGGCCCACGCTTCGGCCGACGGCGGGGGACCGCGCGGGGTCGCACTCGCGGCCGCCGCTCCGGACGGCCGAAGGCCCCCGGAACCAGGACGGTAGCCGGGTTCGCCCCGGCGCCGGCCGTCCGTACGCCCCGGCCCTGCCGCCGCCCCGTCGGGCGGCGGCAGGGCCCCGGCCGCCCCCTCTCCGGGCGGGTCCCCCACCTCGCGCCGAGGCCGGGGGACTAGGTTGTGGGGGCTGCCCGGCGGGCAGCCGGACTCGTGATGGGGGCGACCATGACCATGCAAAAGGGAAGCAACGTTCCGGTGCCGGCCGGCACCGTGCGCGTCGAGGTGGGGCGGCAGAACGCGCCGGGCGCCCCCGACGTCGACGCCTCCGCACTCCTGCTGGTGGCGGGCAGGGTGCGCGACGACGCCGACTTCGTCTTCTACAACCAGCCCGCCCACGCCTCCGGTGCGGTGAGGCACGAAGGCAAGCAGACCGCCGCCGACCGGGTCACCGACACCCTCGTCGTCGACTTCGGGAAGATCGAGGCCGGGATCGAACGCGTCGTCCTCGCCGCCTCGGCGGACGGCGGAACCTTCGGCCGGGTGGCCGGGCTCCACGTGCGGATCACCGACGCGGCGAGCGGTGCGGAACTGGCCCGCTTCGACAGCACGGACGCCACCGTCGAGACCGCGTTCATTCTCGGCGAGCTGTACCTGCGTCAGGGCGCCTGGAAGTTCCGCGCGGTGGGCCAGGGATACAGCAGCGGCCTCGAAGGGCTGGCCACGGACTTCGGCATCTCCGTGGACGAACCGCAGCACGCCCCGGCCCCCGCCCCGCAGGCCCCGGCGGCTCCTCCCGCACCGCCCCGGCCCGCCGCGCCCGCGCCCGCCCCGGCACCCGCTGCTCCGGCCCCCGCGCCTCCGGCGCCCGCCGCCCCCGCACCCGTACGGCTCACCAAGATCACGCTGACCAAGAGCGCCCCGGCCGTCTCGCTCGCCAAGCAGGGCGGCACCTCCGGCGCCCTGCGCGTCAACCTCAACTGGGAGGTCCGTAAGCAGTTCAAGGGCTGGGGGGCGAAGCTCGGACGGGCCGTCGCCATGCACGCCGACCTCGACCTCGACCTCTGCGCCCTGTACGAACTCGCCGACGGGCGCAAGGGGGTCGTCCAGGCGCTCGGCAACGCGTTCGGCGCGCTGGACCGGCCGCCCTTCATCCACCTCGACGGCGACGACCGCACCGGCGCGGTCTCCAGCGGCGAGAACATGACCATCAACCTCGACCACAAGGACCTGCTGCGCCGCGTCCTGATCTTCGTCACCATCTACGAGGGCGCGCGGAGCTTCGCCGACCTGCACGCCACGGTCACCCTCCAGCCGCAGAACGGCGCACCCGTCGACTTCTCCCTCGACGAGTGCACCGTGCCGTCCACCGTCTGCGCCCTCGCCCTCATCACCAACGACGGAGGCGAACTCACCGTGCGGCGCGAGGCCCGCTACCTCGTCCCGAACCGGGGCGTCAGCCCGCAGCGCACCATCGACGCCGCCTACGGCTGGGGCATGAACTGGACGCCCGGCCGCAAGTGACCGGCGCCCGCCCGGACCGGCCCGCCGCCGCCCGGCGGCCTCACCGGTCCGGCGCGGCGTCCGGACGCGCGTACGTACGGCCCTTCCAGGCCGCACCCCGCCCCCGGTAGTGCTGGACCGCCGAGTCCACCGTCATCAGCAGGTAGAGCACGGCCGTCACCGGCAGCAGCGGCCCCAGCCACGGCGACTGGCGGTAGTACGCCAGCATCGGCAGGTACGTCGCCGTCATCACCGTCCACGCGGCCCCGCCCGCCCAGGCGGCCGCCCCGTCGCCCGTCAGCACCCCCGCCACCAGCGTCGCGGGCGGCGCGACGTACACGAGCAGCAGCCCCGGCACCGTCCCCGCCAGCAGCAGCGGACTGTGCCGCAGCTGCGCGTACGCACTGCGCGCGACCATCCGCCACAGGTCCGCCAGCCGGGGGTAGGCACGTACGCTGTCCACCCGCTCCGCGAGCCCCAGCCAGATCCGGCCGCCGGCCCGCCGCACCTCCCGGGCCAGCGACACGTCGTCGATCACCGCCTGCCGGATCGACTCCGGGATCCGCGCCCGCTCGGCGGCCCCGGTGCGCAGCAGGACGCAGCCGCCCGCCGCCGCGGCGGTCCGCGACCGGTCCCGGTTCACCCGGCGGAACGGGTAGAGCTGCCCGAAGAAGTAGACGAAGGCGGGCACCACCAGACGCTCCCAGAAGCTCTCCACCCGAAGCCGCGCCATCTGCGACACCAGGTCGAAGCCGTCCGGGCCCGAGGGGCCGGCGGCGGCCACCAGATCGCGCAGGCTGTCCGGCTCGTGCGCGATGTCCGCGTCGGTCAGCAGCAGGAAGTCCGGCTTCTCCCGCCGGGCCACCGCGATCCCGTGCCGCAGCGCCCAGAGCTTGCCGGTCCAGCCCCGCTCCGGCTCCCCGGGCGTCACCACGGTCAGCGGCAGCCCCCCGTACCGGGTGGCCAGCTCCCGGGCGAGCCGCCCGGTGCCGTCGCTGCTGCAGTCGTCGACGAGGATGATCCGCGCGTCCCCCGGATAGTCCTGGACCAGCAGCGACGGCAGGCTCACCGGCAGCATCTCCGCCTCGTCGCGGGCCGGCACCACCACCGCGACCGACGGCCACCGCACCGGGTCCTCGCGCCGGGGGAGCCGCTGGTCCGTCCGCCAGTAGAAGCCCTGGCCCAGGAGCAGCCACCCCCACACGATCAGCGAACCCACGGCGATCCAGGCAACGGCGCTCATCCGCCGAAGTCTGCCCCACCGAGCCCGGTCCGCAAGGGCTGTCGGCTAGGGTGACCGGGTGAAGATCGCGCTCATGGACTCCGGAATCGGCCTGCTGGCGGCAGCGGCCGCCGTGCGCCGCCTGCGGCCCGACGCCGAACTGGTGCTCTCGTCGGACCCCGGCTCGATGCCCTGGGGACCGCGCACCCCCGAGGAGCTGACCGCCCTCGCCCTGGACGTCGCACGCGCCGCCGCGGCCCACTGCCCCGACGCGCTGATCATCGCCTGCAACACGGCCTCGGTCCACGCCCTGCCGGCGATCCGCGCCGAGCTGGAGCCCGCGCTGCCGGTCATCGGCACCGTGCCCGCGATCAAGCCCGCGGCCGCGGGCGGCGGCTCCGTCGCCATCTGGGCCACCCCGGCCACCACCGGCAGCCCCTACCAGCGCGCGCTGATCGCGGAGTTCGGCGGCGCCGCCGAGGTCACCGAGGTCCCCTGCCCCGGACTCGCCGACGCCGTCGAGCACGGCGACGAGGCCGGGATCGACCGGGCCGTCGCCGCCGCTGCCGCCCTGACCCCCTCCGACGTGCGGGCGGTCGTCCTCGGCTGCACCCACTACGAGCTCGTCGCCGGCCGCATCCGCGACGCCGTGCAGCGCCCCGGCCGCCCGCCGCTCGCCCTGCACGCCTCCGCCGGAGCGGTCGCCGCCCAGGCGCTGCGCCGGATCGGGGCGGACCCCGCTCCGACGGCCGAACCGTCCGGCACCCTCACCGTGCTCCGGGGCGGCAGCGTCGCCGCCCTGCCGGACGCCGCGCTGACGTACGCCGAAGGCCGTGTCCTGGCCGCCGGAACGCCCGTCCGCTGACCGGGCCGCCCTCGGCTCCGCTTCGCCCGATCGGCCCCCGCCGCCCCGGCCGGGAGGGCCGAACGCGGCTACGCTGCCGCATATGACGGACCACCCCGACCAGGCCGCCCACGGGTCGAGCCAGGCGCCGCCCGCGGAGTGGAACGGCCGCGCCACCAACCGCTTCCAGTGGCTGCCGGCCCTCGCGGGCGCCGGCTGCGTGGCACTGGGCATCGAACTCGCGCTGGACGGCGCCTGGACCTCCGGCATCGCCCCGCTGCTGATGTCGGTGATCGGCTGCCTCGCCGCCGGACTGCTGATCCTCTTCGGCACCCTCGCCTTCGTCCACGTCGCCGTCAGAGTGGACGGGGACAGCCTGGAGGTCCGGTGCGGACACGCCGGACTGCCGCGCCGCCGGATCCTGCTCAGCCATGTGACGGGCGCTGAGTTCGTCCCCCGGATCACCCCGCGCCACTGGGGCGGCTGGGGCTACCGCTGGCGCCCCGAACAGGGCACCGCCGTCGTGGTCCGCAGGGGCGAGGGCATGGCCCTGCGCCTCGGCGACGGCCGCACCTTCACCGTCACGGTCGACGACGCCGAGGAGGCCGTACGGTTCATCGGCGCACGCCTGCACCTGCCGGCCGCGGGCGGGCGCCCGCGCGACTGAACCCGTCCGCCCCGGCCTGCGCGGAGCCCGGCCGCCGACGCACCGCCCCGTACCGCCGACGCATCGCCCCGTACCGTGTGCGCGCCGCCCCGTACCGCCGCCGGTGGTCCGTGCCGCCGCCCGGCCGCCCGCCGGCCCCCGCTCACGCACCGGCCCGCGCAGGTCGACTCCGCCGCTCACCGCCGCCCACCGTAGACTCCGGCGGGTGACCGCCACCATGACCCCCGTCGACGAATCGCCGCCCCCGGCGGCACCCCGGACGACCGGACTGCCGCGCCGGCTCCTGCGCCCGGCGGCCGCCGTCCTGTCCGGGCTCCTGCTCTACGCGAGCTTCCCGCCCCGGACCGTGTGGTGGCTCGTGCTGCCCGGGTTCGCGCTGCTCGGATGGGTGCTGCACGGACGCCGGCTCCGGGCCGCCTTCGGCCTCGGGCTGCTGTCCGGGCTCGGCTTCATGCTCCCCCTGCTGCGCTGGACCGGCGAGGACGTCGGCCCGGTGCCGTGGCTGGCCCTGGCCACCGCGGAAGCGCTCTTCATCGCCGTCGGCTGCCTGGCCATCGCCGCGGTGACCCGCCTCGCGTACTGGCCGCTCTGGGCGGCCGCCGTCTGGACGCTGGACGAGGCGGTCCGCGCCCGGATCCCGTTCGGCGGCTTCCCCTGGGGCAAGATCGCCTTCGGCCAGTCCGAGAGCCCCTTCCTGCCGATCGCCGCGCTCGGCGGCACCCCGCTGCTCTCCTTCGCCGTCGTGCTGTGCGGCTTCGGGCTCTACGAGGCGGTGCGCCGGGGCGTGGCGTACCGGAGCACCGGGAAGATCCCCCGCGCCGCCGTCGCCGGGGCCGCCGCGAGCGTCCTCGTCCCGGTCGCCGGAGCGTTCGCCGCGCTGCCGCTGGTCGACGACTCGGCGGAGAACGGCACCGCCACCGTAGCCGCGATCCAGGGCAACGTGCCGCGCCTCGGCCTCGACTTCAACGCCCAGCGCCGCGCCGTCCTCGACAACCACGCCCGGCGCACCGCGCAGCTGGCCGACGAGGTGAAGGCGGGCAAGGTGAAGCAGCCCGACTTCGTCCTGTGGCCGGAGAACTCCTCCGACCTCGACCCCTACCTCAACGCGGACGCCCGCGACATCATCGACGGCGCGGTCAGGGAGATCGGTGTCCCCACGGTCATCGGGTCGGTGGTCGAGAAGGGCTCCGACAGCCTGCGCAACACGCTGATCGAGTGGGAGCCCGACAAGGGCCCCGTCGCCACCTACGACAAGCGGCACATCCAGCCCTTCGGCGAGTACATGCCGATGCGGACCGTCGCCCGCTTCTTCAGCGAGGACGTCGACCGGGTGCAGCGCGAGTTCGTCCCCGGCACCGAGGTCGGCGTCTTCGACCTGGCGGGGACCCGGGTGGGGCTCGTGACCTGTTACGAGGCCGCTTTCGACGACGCTGTGCGCGACACCGTCACCCACGGCGGGCAGATGATCGCCGTACCGAGCAACAACGCGACGTTCGGCCGCAGCGAGATGACCTACCAGCAGCTCGCCATGAGCCAGGTGCGGGCCGTCGAGCACGGGCGTGCCGTCGTCGTGCCCGTCACCAGCGGCGTCAGCGCGGTGATCCGGCCCGACGGCACGATCGTGGAGAAGAGCGGGATGTTCACCCCCGACGCCCTCGTCGAGGACGTCCCCCTGCGTTCGTCGCTCACCCCCGCCACCCGCATGGGGCCCCTCCCCGAGGGCCTGATCGCGCTGCTGGCCCTGGCGGGCCTCGGCTGGGCGGGTGTCACGGCGGTCCGGGCGCGCCGGACCGGGGGCACCGCGCGATAGCACCGGATCCGGCCCCGTAGGCTCGCTCCATGGCCACTCCCGACTTCATCCGTGACATCCGCGCCACCGCCGGGCACCAGTTGCTCCTGCTGCCCGGCGTGACGGCCGTCGTCTTCGAGGACGAGGGGCGGGTGCTGCTCGGACGGCGCGCGGACACCGGCAAGTGGTCGGTGATCGGCGGGATCTCCGAACCGGGGGAGGAGCCCGCCGCGACGGCGGAGCGCGAGGTGCTGGAGGAGACCGGCGTCCACTGCGTGGCCGAGCGGGTGGTGCTCACCCAGGCGCTGGCCCCCGTCCAGTACGCCAACGGCGACCGCTGCCAGTATCTGGACGTCACCTTCCGCTGCCGGGCGACCGGCGGCGAGGCACGGGTCAACGACGACGAGTCGCTGGAGGTGGGCTGGTTCCCGCTGGACGGGCTCCCGCCGCTCGGGGAGTTCGCCCTGTTCCGGATCAAGCAGGCCCTCACCGACGGCCCCGCCTGGTTTCAGCCCACCCCGCGTACACCCTGAACCTCTACCTCACCGTGAAGGTCCCCGTGGCTCCGGTGAACGGCGTGATCTTCCCCAGGAGGCTCTTCGCGTCCCCGTGGTGCACGATCCGGTAGGCGCCGGGTGCGGTGTCCGGTGCGATCCTCCAGGTGATCGTCGCCTTCGAGGTGCCGGTCAGACCGTTGAGCCGGGTCCAGCGGTAGGTGGTCTCCCAGTCACCGTCGTCCAGCACCCGCTTCCACGTCCCGTTCTCCAGCCGCTGCACCTCCAGGAAGGTGGAGCCCCGGCGGACGTCGTTCTTCGGGTGACCGGTGGCGAACTCGGCGGTGGCGGTGGAGCCGCGCGCGTACGAGCCCTCCGGGGCCTTCAGTACCGAGCCGAACGACTTGCCCGAGGGCGGGTTGTCGTACACGACCCCGGTCTGGAAGGTGAACTGCCGCCCCGACTCGTCCGGCGGCGCCGTGCCCCGGTCCAGTGCGGTGCCCGCGCGCAGGGAGTCCGCGATCCGGGCGTACTCCTGCTGGTAGGCGGGGAGCGTGTAGCGGCCGTACAGGGTGGAGCCGCCCTCGTAGTTCTGGGTGTCGTACTCCTCCGGCGTCGTGACGTACTGGCTGTAGGCGTTGGCGTACCCCTGGAGCAGGACGCGGTCCAGCGGAACGCCGAGGCGCTCGGCCACCGTGCGGCGTACGCGGAGTCCGGAGGCGATCGTGAACTCGCCCGGCGCGGCCACCAGGTGCAGCTCGCCGATCTTCATGATCTGCAGCGGGAGCCGCTTGGGGGTGACCGGGTGGACGTCGCTCAGCAGGCCCGTGGGGATCAGGCTCGCCTTCGGGTACTGGCAGGCGGCGAGCCAGGAGGGGGTGTCGACGCGCAGCGCTTCGAGGATCGGGGCGATCGGCGTGCGCATGCCCTCCTCGAAGAGGGGGATGGCCGGACCGTCCTCGACGCTGCCGGCGAGCGTGGACGCGCCCACGACGGCGGGGCAGGTGCGGTGCTCCTCGCCGTCCGGGGTGTACGCCCCGCCGACGGTCACGTCCTCCATGTCGACGTAGGCGAGCCGGGAGTCGACCCCTCCGGCGACCGGCTCGGCGTCGCGGTGGATCTCGCGGGCCTTGTCGAGCTGGCGCTCGCCGATGATGCGCGCGTTCTCGAACTCGTCCTCGGTGGGCCCGGACCCGGGCTTGAGGTTGAGGTTGGGGGACATGTCGCCGGCGTTGGTGTTCGGGAAGGCCGCGACGAATCCGGGGGTGTCGTCGAGGTAGCGCACGCCCTCGTGGCCGTGCTCCCAGGCGTAGGAGGCGTAGCCCTTGTTGTCCGGGCTGATCAGCGTGTTCTTGTTGGTGATCGAGGTGTTGTGGGTGGCGAACCAGTTGATCGCGCCCACGTCCTCGCCGCCCTGCCGGAAGCGCAGCACGGTCATCGCCGGGTCGATCGCGTCGGGGAAGGCGGCCCGGTCGGCGGCCGGGTTGCGGTCGAACGCCGCGCGGGAGCGGTTGACGCTGGCGTTGGTGAGGGTGCCGGTGCCCAGGCTCATGGTGCCGGGCTTCAGGTCCTGGTGCGCCTCGGCGACCGAGTCGGTGATGCCGTCCACGATCGCCCGGTAGGTCTTCTTCTGGAAGCCGAGGACGGAGAGGTTGTAGGCGACGTTGTGGGAGTAGCCGCCCGGCCCCGAGTGGGTGTGGGTGGCCGACAGGAGCACGTTCTCCTCGCCGTACAGGCTGCCGTAGCGCTCCTTCAGCCGGGCGAGGACGCCCTGGCGGACCGACTGGAAGATCATCGCCAGATCGGCGTTGACGTACACCACGCGCTTGCCGCTCGCCCGGTCGACGACGACGAAGGCGCGCGACCGCTGGCGCTGGTGGATGCCCGAGGTCTTCTGGTCGAAGCTGGAGTAGCCCATCATCCCCGTCTCGGCGGCCTCGCCCGTGACGTCGGAGATGCCGCGCCCGATGAGGTACTCCCCGGCGGTGTCCGAGGCCGAGGCGGGGGAGGGCGCGCCGAGGGTGACCGCCGCGAGGACGGCGGTCAGGACCGTGACGGGGAGCCTGCGCCGGGAGCGGCGGGCGGCGGGTGGTGGCATGGGACCTCCTGGGACGGGAGCGGGCGGCATCCGGGCCCGGTCGGCGGCTCACCGATGTACGGGCGCCGGGACGGTGCCCCGACCGTAGAGGAGTGTGACCTGCGTCGCATAGATGTCTACCGGTCAGTAAATCGTTCGCGCCCGGTGTCGCACCGAGGGCGCAGCGTTGACATGTGCATGGCGCATTGTTCTACTGAGTGGCGGATGAATTGGCCAGTACGGGAGGAGGATATTCATGCAGGCAGTCGAGGAAAAGGTCCAGGGCGGAACGGACCGGAACGCCGATGACGTATTCGATCTGGTGATCGGCGATCTGGAACAGGAAATCCCGCCGCTCGCTTCTCCGACGAACTCGGGCAGCGGCACCGCCTGTGGTACGTGCGCGGGCGTCTACTGCTGTTGACGCGTGTCGGGTGGCGTCGGCCCGGTCCGGCGCCACCCGGTCGCGCGTGTACGTCCCCCAGCGACGACACGGAGGGCCGCTGTGCCGGATTCACCCCTCGACGCCGAAGTGCTCTGGGAGATGCCCGCCCCCGACAGCCCGGGTGAGGCGCGCGGGCGCGAGGCCCCGGCCCGACTCCCCTCGTCCGCGCGGCGCGTGGTCGACGCCGTGCGCGAGGGCGCGGCGGGCGCCATGTTCCCTCCCGTGGTCGGCGCGGGCCCCGAGGGGACGGTCGCGGTCGACCGGCTGCTCGGCGGCGAGGCTGACGCGCGGATGCTCGAACGCGCGCTCCGTGACGGGCGGTTCTCGCCCCTGCTGGAACTGTGGGAACGGCTCGACGACTGGTGCGCCCATTCCGCACCACGTTATTCGGGCGTTGTTTCCGCCGGAATACTCGACATCACGAACGCGGATGTCTTCGGTCCCACGGTGTCCGAGGCATTTGTGGCCTGCGCCGCGGGAAAGCCGCGTCACGCCCGTGAGCGGGTGGCCGAGTGGGGAGCGCGCTGCGAGGAATTCCTGACGCTCTTCCTCGACCGGCTGGAACGGGACATGGCCGCCTGCTGGCCCGCCGGCCCCGCGTTCCGAGGGCCGGTCGTCGGGCTGTGGGCCCACGGCGAGGAGACCCACAACGGGCGCCAGCGCGTGCTGCGCCTGGACTGCGCCGGCGGCGGTCGGATCGCCTACAAGCCCCGCCCGGCCTCCGGGGAACTGCTGTTCACCCGGGCCGGCGGCGCCGGGCCGCCCGCCTCGCTGTTCGACCTGCTCAACCGCGCGCCCGCCGCGTCCGGAGAGATCCGGCTCCCCGTGCTGGACTGCCGGCCCGGGAGCGGACCCGGCTACCTCTGGCAGGAGTGGATCGAACCCCCCGCCCAGTGGGGCCCGATCCGCACGTCCGGACGCCGGGAGCTGTCCGCCGCCCGCTTCACCCCCGAGGAGTCCGGGCGCTTCTGGCACCGCACCGGCTCGCTGACCGCCGCGATGTTCGCCTTCGGCATCACCGACATGATCGGCGGCAACGTGGTCACCGGCAGCAGACCCGGCGACCCGGAGCCGCTGCTCTACCCGATCGACCTGGAGATCTACCTCTGCCGGGTCCCGCGCCTGTACGACACCGGCCTCCTGCACGACGCGACCGCCGAGATCGACCAGCACCACGTCGGGCTGGAGCGCTTCGCCCGCTGGTGCGCCGCCGAGGGGCCACCGGTGTGCTGGGCCGAGGAGCCGTCCGGAGGGCTGCGCCTGCACCGGCGCAGGGTCTCCTTCGCCCGGGACGAGACCAGGAACGTCGTCGCCGACACCGAAGGGCGCACCGGCTACGGGCCCTACCTGCCCGCTCTGCTGCGCGGCATGTTCGACGCCTGGACCCTGATGTGCCGCCGACGCGCCGAGATCGCCGCGTTCTTCGCCGCGGCCGCCCCCGGCCACCACGTACGGGTGCTGCGCCGGCCCACCTTCCAGTACTTCGACGCGCTCGTGCCCCGCTGGCTCTCCGGCGGCGGCGCCGCACCCCGCCCGGCCGATCCGGACGTACGGTTCGACCGGGCCGAGACCGAACAGCTGCGGCGCATGGACGTGCCCTACTTCGTCCGCCCGCTGAGCGGCGGCCCGGTGCTCGCCGTCGAACCGCCGCCCGTCCCGTTCGGCACGTCCCCCGTGGCGGCCCGGCCCGAACCCGAGGGCGGCTGGCCCCCGCTGGCGGAGCTGCTGGAGGGCGCGAACCTCACGCTCGCCGGTCTGGGGGTCGCCCTCCGGGACGCCGTGGAGCACGTCTTCGACGACGTGACCGACCACGTCGTCACGGACGAGGCCCTGGGGGTACGGCTGCACCTGCAGAGCCCCGCCGAGGGGCAGGTCTCCTTCGACTGGCCGGAGGCCGGGCGCCGGATCACCTACCGGTGGGACCGTGCGAAGGTGCGGCTGGGCGTCGACCCCGTCGACGCCCCCGAGGCTCCGGTGGAGCCCGCGCCCGCCGGGGAGATCCGCCGCCGGCTGCTGCGGCTGGACCGGCTCGACGGCGCGGTCCGGATGCCGTGGGCGGCCGACGGGATGCGCGACGAGCGGGCCGAACGCCGCCTGCGGGAGCTGACCGACGCCGGGATCGCCTGGCTCGCCACGATCGTCGCGGAACACGGATGGCCGGGGCACGCCCTGGTCGGCGCGGAGGCGGCGGCCGCCGCGAGCCGCCTCGTACAACACGCGCGCGGACACCTCGACTTCCGCCGCCGCTGTCTGGAGCTGATGCGGGAGGCCGCCGGGCGACGGGACCTTCCGTGGCGCGAAGTCGCCTACCTCACCGATGAATTGCGCGTCGACGAAGGGCGCCCGCAGGTGTACGGGACCAAGTTCGAGCCGGTGGCGGGCCGGTTGGAGCCCTGGCCCATCGAGGAGCCGGAGCGGGTGGACCAGCGCCGCGCCGCCTACGGCATGGACCCCCTGGCCGACCACACGGAGCGCATCCGGCGCCGGTTCCCGCTGGGTGACGTGGTGCGCGACCCGTCCGGGCGCCCGCCCCGGGAGGAGGCGCGCGACCCGTCCGGGCGCCCGCCCGGGGAGGGTGCGCGGGTCCCGTCAGGGCGACCGCCCCGGGGAGGCACCGTACGGGCCGAGGCGGAGCCCCGGCCCCCGGATTCGGTCGAACGGACGTTGACCGGAAGGGAAGCGACATGAGCACGCTCGCCCCCGGGACCCGCGGGGCCCCGCCCCGCGGAGTCGACTGGGAGCTGTTCGCCCGGAACCACTGGGACCGGGAGCCCGTGCGGCTGACCGCGCCGCCGCCGTTCGGCCTCGACCGGGTCCATCCCCTGAACGTCGCCTCCTGCGCGCCGTTCCGCGCCGGAACGCGGTTCTGGGTGATGCCCGACGTCCGGTTCCTCGCGGGGGACGGCTGGCTGCGCGCGCCCGGCGCCCTGCTGCCCGACGCGGATGACCCGACCCTGGACGCCCACCTCGACCGCCTCGACGCCGATCTCGCCAGGCAGGGCTATCTGCTGACGGTGCGTCAGCCGCTGCTTCTCGACCACGCCCTGTGGTCCGCCGTGCGCGACGCGGTCAGCGGCCTCTGGCGTCAGGTCGGCTGGCCCAACCTCCCCGTGGTGGCCGAGGTGTTGACGGGCGACCGGTTCACCCAGCACGTCGGCGCGGCCGAGGCCCCGACGCACGCCGCGCTGACCTGGGTGCTGCGCGGGCGGATGGACGTGAGGCTGTGGGACGAGCGCGGCGGGCCCCCGCCGGAGACCATCGCGGACCCGGACCGGGACGTCCCCGGGACACGCGCTCTGAGCGCCGGGGCGGGGGAGCTGCTGTACTGGCCCGGCGACCACCGGCACGTGGACGTCTACCGGGACCGGTGCGTCGCCCTCCGCCTGCGCGTCCCGGTCGACCGGACGCTGCCCTTCACCGCCCTGCGGGACCTCCTCGCCGATCTGGTGCACGCGGGCCGCGGCGGCGACGAGACCGTCCCGTACTTCCCGTTCGGCCCCGGCACCGCCGTCGACGGCCCGGACGGTGTGCTGCCCCGGCTCACCGCGCTCGGCGACGACCTGCGCACGGTCGTGGACGGGGAACACCTGCGCAGAACCCTGCGGATCCGCTGGGCGGCGCTGCGCTCCGCCGCCGGCCTCGAACCGATCCCGGCGCCCCGCGGGGGCGCGGCGATCACCCGGTCCACCCGTTTCCGCCGCACCGGCGAGATCGTCCGGATGGCCGACGGACCCGGGCACGAGGTCTGGGCGGTGGAGGGGAACGTCTTCACGCTGCCGAGAGCCGCGGGCGACCGGGTGTACGCGGCTCTCGGCGACGGCGGGGAGACCGGGGCCGACGAGGTGTGCCGCGCCCTGGGGGCCGACGGCGACGGGAACGCGGCGACGGTGCTCGCGCTGCTCGACAAGCTGTACCGGCTGCGCGGCATCGACCTGGTCGACGAGGAGCGGACGCCATGACCCTGACCGTTCAGAAGACCTTCGACTGGGACACCTTCACCGAGCGGTTCTGGGACCGGCGGCCCGTGCTGTACAAGGGCGTGGACACGGTGCCGTTCGCCGAGCCCGAGGTGTTCCGGGCCGCCGTGCTCGGCAGCCGTCCGCCCCACCCCCTCGCCGTTCCGGGCAACCTCCAGTTCCTCGTACGGCGACGGCAGCAGACCCGGCCGTACGACTACCTGCCCGAGCCGTCCGACGGCTCCTTCGACGGCTACGAGCGGCGCATGGCCGACCGGCTGGACGGGCAGCGCTACGCCCTCGTCGTGCACCGCTTCCACTCCTTCTCCCATCCGCTGTGGGACCGCGCGCGCCGGTTCTACGCGGGGCTGTGGGAGCGGGTCGGCCAGCCCACGCACAGCGTCGGCTCCACGATGTTCCACGGCTCCTACGAGCACAGTCCGGTCGGCGTGCACCAGGACCGGTTCGCCACCTTCATGTTCTGCGTACGCGGCGCCAAGCGGATGCGGTTCTGGGCGCAACGGCCGTGGTCGGACCCGGTGCACACGGTGCTGGACTACCAGCCCTACCTGGCGTCCTCGTTCGTCGCGGAGGTCGAGCCGGGCGACCTGCTCTACTGGCCCTCGCGCTACTACCACGTGGGCGAGAGCGCCGGGGACACGCCCGCGACCAGCGTCAACGTGGGCGTCCCGCGCCGTGAGCACCGGCCGTACTACGAGATCAAGGACCTGTTCCGGGGCACCCGGGCGGCCTCCTCCGCCCCGCTGTTCACCCCGGACGCCGACGCGGACGGCCGCCTCGCCGCCGAACTGCCCACCGCCCTGGCCGACGCCGTGGACGCCTTCGCCGCCGAGCTCGCACAGGACCGGTTCGACGACCGGGCCACCGGCCTCGCCCTGCGGGTCAGGACCGCGGGCGGCTTCTGGCCCACCGAACCGCCCGCCACGCCGAGCGCCCTGGACGACGACACTCCCGTACGGCGGTCCGCCCCGCTGCTGCCCGCCCCCGGCGACGGTCCGCGCGCCTGGGCGGCGGGCGGCCACACGACCTCGGGCCGGGTCGGCGCCGAGGCTCACGCGGTGCTGCGGCGGCTGGCGGCCGGGGAGCCGGTACGGGTCGGGGAACTGCCCGAGTCCGGGCGTGCGGAGGTCCGCCGCCTGCTGGAGGAACTGGAGAGCTTCCGTGCCGTCACACGCGCCGACCCCCATTGACCGTTCACCGTACGGGGGCGGCCTCGGGCAGGCCGATCCCCGGGACGACCGCCCGCCCCACGAGCCCGCCCACCGGCAGGCCGCCGCCGACGTGGTCGCCGAGGTCGCGGAGCGGCTGGCCGACCCCGGGCGGGTCGCGCGGATCGCGGGCGCCCCGGACAACCTCATGCACTACCCGGGCGACCCGCAACCGGTCTGGGACCCGCTCCAGCTCTCCGACGGCCACCCCGGAGTCGCCCTGCTCCACGCCGAGTTGGCGGCCGGGGACACCGCGGCGCGCGAGCGGGCCCACGCGCACCTGTCCGCCGCACTCGCCTCCGGGATCCGGCTGCTGCCCCAGTCGCTGTTCGGCGGAATGGTGGCGCTCGCGTACGCCGGGCACACCGCGGCTCTCGGCTCCGGCGGCTACACCACCCTGCTCACCGGACTCGACCGGCACATCCTGGACCAGGCCCGCACCCGGGCCCGGGCCGACCTGGAACGGTTCCGGGCCGGCGAGCCCGCCGGCGCGTGGGCCCGTTACGACGTGCTCGGCGGCACCGCCGGGATCGGCCGCTATCTGCTGGCCCGGCACCGGGCGGCGGAGAGCCGGGAGGCGCGGGAGGCGGCCGGAACCGCGCTGACCGAGGTGCTCACCTCGCTCGTCGCCGCCGCGACCGCCGACGACATCGTGCGCCACGGCACCCGGCTGCCCGCCTGGTGGATCACCGACGGCCTCGACCACGGGCTCGCCGAACACGTCAACCTCGGCCTCGCCCACGGGGTGTCCGGCCCCCTCGCCCTGCTCTCCACCGCCTGGCTGGCGGGCGTGCGGGTCGACCGCCAGGACGAGGCCGTCGAGCGGACCGTGGCGCTGCTGGCCCGGCTGGCCACCACCGACGAGGCCGGTCCGCGCTGGCCGCACCTGATGACCCGGGAACGTATCGCCGCCGCAGACCCGCCGGAGCGCGGCCGGGACTCCTGGTGCTACGGCGCGGCGGGCACGGCCCGCGCGGTCCACCTCGCCGCCGCCGCGCTGGACCGGCCCGACTGGCGGGCCGAGGCCCGCGCCGCGCTCCTCGGCGCGCTGACGGCGGCGGGCGACGACCTGATCCGCGACTCCGCGCTCTGTCACGGCTGGTCCGGACTCCTCCAGATCGTCCTGCGCACCGCCCACGGCACCGCCGATCCGGCCCTCCACACCGCCGCCGACCGGCTGGCGCTCCGGACGCTGGAAGGGTTCGATCCGAAGGCGCCCTTCGGCTACCGCTACGCCCACGCACTGGCGCGCCGCCCCCTCGACCGCCCCGGCTTCCTGGAGGGCGCGGCGGGCATCGCCCTCGCCCTGCACACGTACGCCACGGGGAAGCCGCCGGTGACCTCCTGGGACGGCGCCCTGTTGCTGACCTGACCTGACCTGACCTGACCTGACCTGACCTGACCTGACCTGACCTGACCCGACCTGACGCGGCGGCATCGCCAAGGGCCGGACCGTGTTGCGCGCGCGGTGTACGTACGGGACCCGGGACGCCCGCTCAGCGCGGCGGCCCCCGCCACAGGTTCCGCACCCGCAGCCATACGTCGCGCGCCTGGCGGCCCGCCGCCGTCCGGCTCCGCGCCACCAGCTCCCGCGCCTGTTCCGGCGTCTCCACCATCGGGCCCGAACCGCGCAGCGGGCGCCCCGCCGTCTCGTGCAGGAAGAACGTGGACACCAGCCCGATCACTCCGGCCACCATCAGGTAGTACGCGGGCACCATCTCGTTCCCCGTGGCCTCCACCAGGCCCGAGGCGAACAGCGGGGTCGTACCGCCGAACAGCGACACCGAGATGTTGAAGGCGATCGACAGCGCGCCGTACCGCAGCCGGGTCGGGAACAGCGCGGGCAGCGTCGAGGCGGCCGTCCCCGCGAAGCAGACCAGCAGCAGACCGAGCACCCCGCAGCCCAGCGCCGGCAGCAGGATGCCGCCCTGCCGGATCAGCAGGAAGGCGGGCGCGGACAGGGCGATCAGGGCCAGGCTGCCCGCCATGAACACCGGTCTGCGGCCCCACCGGTCGGAGGTCCGCCCCACGGTGGTGATGAGCAGCACCACCAGCAGCATCGTGCCGAGGACCAGGAGCTGGGAGGTGGTCTCCGGCTCGCCGAGGGTGGAGGACATGTAGGTGGGGAGATAGGACGTCACCATGTAGTTGGTGACGTTGTACAGCAGCACCAGGCCCATGCAGATGAGCACGGCCTCCCAGTGCTTCGTGAAGATCTCCTTGAGCCGCCCCTTGCCCGACTGCCGGGCCTCCTCGACCGGATCGTCCTCGCCGCCGGACCGCGCCTCGGCGGCCTGGTACGCCTCCTCCTGCTGGAAGGCGGGCGTCTCCTCCAGCTTGAGCCGCATGTACAGGCCGATGATGCCCATCGGACCCGCGACGAAGAACGGGATGCGCCAGCCCCAGTCCGTCATCCCGTCCGTGCCGAGGACGGCGGTGAGCACGGTGACCAGGCCGGAACCGAGCGAGTAGCCCACGAACGTGCCGAAGTCGAGCCAACTGCCCAGGAAGCCCCGCCGCTTGTCGGGGGCGTACTCCGCGATGTACGTCGTGGCGCCCGCGTACTCCCCGCCGGTGGAGAAGCCCTGCACCAGACGGCAGACCAGGAGCAGCAGCGGGGCCGCGAAGCCGACCGCCGCGTACGTGGGCAGGAAGCCGACGGCGAACGTGCTCGCCGCCATCATGATCATCGTGAGCGCCAGGACCTTCTGCCGCCCCACCCGGTCGCCGAGCGGCCCGAAGACCAGCCCGCCCAGCGGACGCACCAGGAAGGCCGCCGCGAACGTCGCGAACGTCGACACCACCTGCGCGCCCGGCGAACTGGCCGGGAAGAAGACCTTGCCGAGCGTCCCCGCGAGATAGGCGTAGACCCCGAAGTCGAACCACTCCATGGTGTTGCCGAGGGCCGCGGCCGTCACCGCGCGCCGGACCTTCGGCGGATCGGTGACGGTGACGTCCCCCTCGCGGAACGACTTCTTGCGTCGGCGGATCAGGGTGCGGACCATGCGGTCCACGGCCGCGTTGTCATTTCCGCGCCGGGGGTTACGCCCCCGCCGTGCCGGTCCGGCCATCGTCCGCCCTCTCCGCCCGCGAGGACGGCCGCCGTGGTGGGGCACGGGGCGTCCCGGAGCTCAGCGCCTCCGATTCTGGCCCCGCCGCACCGTCCCGGCCTCCCGGGCGGTGCGCACGGGTGAGGCGGTCAGCGGACGCCGCCGGGGCGGTGCACCGTCACCTCCCCGTGGGCCGCGAGCGCGGAGCGCAGGTCGCCGGGGGAGCCGCGCAGGGTGGCGTCGAGGAAGGCGCGGGTCGCGTCCGCGGTGGTCCGGATGCTCTCCGTACGCCCCAGGGAGCCGACGACGCCCGGGACCGGCGGCAGGTAGAGCGGGGCGTCGGTGAAGGTGAGGTGCGCGGCCCCGGGGACGGTCAGCCGGTAGTTCACCGCCGCGCCGGACTCCAGCACCCGGGTGAGCCGCGGCAGATAGTCCGGGTCGGTGTCCGGGCCGATCTCCTGCGTGAGCGCCAGCACCGGCTGCTCGACACGCCCTCCGTCTGTCCCGTGCGGATAGCCGTCCAGGTCGACGACCGCGTCGAACCGGGCGTCCTCGCGCGCCGCCACGAGCGCCGCCGCGCCTCCGATCGAGTGCCCGGCCACCGCCACCCTCCCGGTGTCGAGCCGCCCGGCGAGCGGCCCGTCCGCGCCGCCGCTCCCCACGCGCTCCAGCCGGCTGAGCACCGCCCGCAGATCCGCCGCGCGCGTCCGCGTCCACCCCACCGCCAGCGCCTCGTCCTTCGCCGGGTCGCCGGTGGCGGTGACCCGGGTACGGAGGATCCGGCCGTCGGAGAGGACCACGGCCGCCGCGTCGTACGGGTGGTCGACGGCGGCCACGACGTAGCCGTGGGAGGCGAGTTCCTCGGCCCAGGCGGTGTTCTGGGTGCGCACACCACCGAGCCCGGGGGAGAAGAGCACCACCGGGAAGGGGCCGCCGTCCTCCGCCACCGGAGCGCCGGGCACCGCGTGGGTCCGGGCGCGCGGCAGTCCGTCGAGCAGGAACCCGGGTACGCCCGAGTAGTCGGCCAGCGCCGCCGAGACCGTGCGCGCCTCCGCCTCGGTCCGCCCGAGATACGGGGCCCGCCGGGCGTCCCCCTGGCCCCGCCCCGCCGGATACCAGAGCTGTACGACGAGTGGACGCGCCCCCTTCTCCCCGTCCGCGCGGGAACGCTCCTCCGCCCGGTACGTCTTCTTCCCCCGGGCCCGGTCCGCCGCGGGCACGGACCACTCCAGCGTCCGTGTGCCCACCGGGAAACGCCCCGTCGGTCCGGGGAAGTCCGGCACCGGAAACGCCCACGCCGCCACCGGCCCCGCGACGACGAGCGCCACGCACACCGCCGACCCCGGCAGCGCCGCCCACCACTTGGCCCGCCGCGGCCTCCGGCCGGAGCGCCGCGCCCGCCACCCGGCGAGTGCGAACGCCCCCGCGACGGCGGCCGCGCCCACCACCGACGCGAACTGCCAGCGCGGCCCCGTCAGGGCGAGCACGGCCACCGAGCCCACGAGCAGCGCCCCCGAGCCGAGCGCCGCCGGGCCGCGCCACCGCCGGGGAAGCCAGCGGGCCAGGACGAGGACGAGGGCGCCGAGCACCGTCAGGGCTTCGGGGGCGGACAGCGTCGCCCCGGTCGATACGGTCATACGGCCATCGTCGGATCCGGTGACGGCCCGGCACATCGCGCTTACGTCGCGACCGTGTGCGACCTGAGGCGCATGCGGCGGGGCGGCCCGTCATCCCGCACGGGTACACCGGACCGGCCGGCGGCGGACGTGGGACAGTACTCCCCAGCGGAACCAGGACGTTCCGCGTACGGGGGAGGACCAGGACATGGATCTGTTCGACGTGGAGCCGGGCGGGCGGGACGGCCACGGGCCGGACACCGGGGGCGGCTGGTCGTGGTGCGGCGTCATCACTGTCGGGGTCTTCGTCCTGCTCGCGGTACTGATCAGCTGGGTCTTCGGCCTCATGGGCCGCATTCTCTGAGCGCAGGTCTCCCGGCCCGTCCCGCTGCGTGCCGCTGAGTGCCTGTGTCCCGGTCCGGCCCGCTGCGTGCCGCTGAGTGCTTGTGTCCCGGCCCGGCCCCGCTGAGTAGTGCTGAGCGCCCTTCTCCCGGTCCGGCCCCGCTGCGTGCCACCGGTCGGCGCGGTACGGTCGCCGGCAGAGGTCCGGCGCCCGGCGCGTGTCACCCGGCCGGCCGCCCGGCACGGAGAGCCGGCAGAGGAGAGCCATGAGCGTCGACGACGAATTCCGCCGCAGGATCCGGTCCGACGTCCCCCACTCGGCGCGCGTCTGGAACGCCTGGCTGGGCGGCAAGGACCACTACCCGGTGGACCGGGAGCTCGCCGAGGCGGTGAGCGCCGCCTACCCGCAGATGGTCGACATCGCCCGCGCCTCCCGCGCCTTCCAGATCAGGGCCGTCCGCCACCTGGCCTCGGCCGGGGTGCGCCAGTTCCTGGACGTCGGCACCGGGCTGCCGGTGGCGAACAGCACGCACGAGGTGGCGCAGAGCATCGCGCCGGAATCACGGATCGTCTACGTGGACAACGACCCGATCGTCCTCGCCCACGCGGAGGCCCTGCTGACCAGCGCGTCCGAGGGGAGCACAGCCTACGTGGAGGCAGACCTGTCCGACGTGGACGCGGTCGTGGACGAGGCGGCGAGGACCCTCGACCTGTCCGAACCCGTCGCCGTGCTCCTGCTCTCGACCCTGGGCCATCTCGCCCCGGCCGACGGGATCGACGTGGTCCGGCGGTACCTGGACCGGATGCCGTCGGGCAGCTACCTGGTGCTGTGCGACACGGTCAAGACGCCGCAGACGCTGGCCGCGCAGGAGGCGTACGCGTCGGGCGACAACCCGCCCTACCTCGTCCGCGAGCCCGAGGAGATCACCGGGTGCGCCGAAGGGCTGGAGCTGGTCGAGCCCGGATTCGTCCCGATCGACCGGTGGCGGCCCGAGGAGGACGACGCGGTCCCGGTCGACCAGTGCGGCCTCGTCGCCCGCAAGCCCTGACCCCGGCCGTACGGAGGGCGCGCGGCATCTCCGGACCGCCTCGGGCCCGGGTGCGTGCGCCCGGAACGAGTGCGCCTCCTGCCCCGCGCACCCCGGACCCTCTTGATCCCCGTGTGCCCGGGCTCCCGCCCGCCCCGGTCAGTCGCCCCGGCGTCGGGCCGTGGTGTCCTCGCGCAGTCGGCCGGTGTGGTGGGTGAGGCCGTCCACCCGATCCGCCAGTTCCTGGTGGTCCGAGGCGAGATGGGAGCGAAGGTCGGCGAGCGGAGCGACCAGGTCGGCCGCGTCGTCGCCGCCGAGCGCTTCGCGGAGCCGGGCCAGTGAGGGGCCCGCCGCGGCGGGCAGGTCGGCCAGTGCCGTGATACGCCCGGCGAGCGACCGCAGGTCCGCCGCGTTCTCCCGGGCCCACGTGGTGATCGACCGGTCTCCCGCCCGGCGGTCCCGGGTCGCCCGCACCCGCTGCTCCCCGGTGCTGCCCTCGGGGCCGGGCCGCAGACGCAGATAGCGCCGCTCGGCCGCTTGACGGCTGGCCACACCCAGGGGGTCGGCCAGATCGGCCCAGCTCGCCCCCGCCGCGCGCGCCGTCTCGATCAGGCCGCTCTCCCAGCCGGCGAGCCTCTCCCGCACCTCGCGCAGGAGCTGGAGCGAGGCGAGGGCCTGGGCGCGGTCCGTGGCCGGGGGTGGACCGTAGGCCGTGTCCTCGTCGCCCGCGCGTGCATCGCGGACCGCCTCGTCGATGGTTCGGAGAGCCGCCCACGCGGCGAGGAAGGAGACGGCGTCCGGATCGGGAGTCGGGGGCTGCTGGGGCTGTGGGGGTGGGGGCATGGGGCTCCTCGGAGTGATGGACGATCGTCATTCTTTCGGTGACACGCCTTGTTGTCGTCGAATGGATGACATGCTACAACAGGGGCAGGTGAAAGCGTGGGCTGTCCGCCCGAACGACCGGAGGTGTTTCCCGTCATGCTGATGCGTACCGACCCCTTCCGTGAACTCGACCGGATCACCGAGCAACTCCTGCGCCCCGGCACCTGGTCGCGTCCATCGGCGATGCCGATGGACGCGTACCGGGAGGGCGACGAGTACGTGGTGGCTTTCGACCTTCCCGGTGTCTCACCGGAGGCGATCGACATCGATGTCGAACGGAACATGCTGACCGTCAAGGCCGAACGAAGGCCCGAGGTCGACACCGGCCAGGTTCAGATGGAGCTGTCAGAGCGGCCGCTGGGCGCCTTTTCCCGCCAGATCGTCCTGGCGGACACGCTCGACACCGAGCGGATCGACGCCGCATACGAAGCGGGGGTGCTGACCCTGCGTATCCCCATCGCGGAGCGCGCGAAGCCCCGGAAGATCGCCGTCGGCGGCGAGTCCCGGCGCAAGCAGCTCAAGGGCTGATCCAGGTCATCCTGATTCTTCCCCCGCTGTCCAGGTGTGACCCGTGCCCGTGCGGGCATGCGATGAACACCTGACCTCGTTTCACCCGCTGCCCGCCCCGCGCCGCTCGACGAAGAGCCGCGAGGGCGGGCAGCGCATCGCCATGAGCAGTACGGATGAGAAGGGCTGCCGCCACGATGATCCACGAGTCCCGGAACACCGGCGCACCGATGGACACGACCTTTGGCCTGCTGTTGGAGAAGATCCGGTACGAGGGCGCCTACCCCACGCGCGAACGTGCCGAGGAGAGCCTGCGCGCGGTGCTGGGCGCGCTCGGCCGCCAGATCACCGGCGACGAGCGGGTCGCGCTCGCCGGGGCCCTGCCCGAGGAGGCGGCCCGCGTGTTCACCGCGGAGGTCCCGGCCGTGAAGCAGCTTCCCGGCGCCGCCTTCGTGCGGGAACTCGCCGAGCAGACCGGGGGCACCCCGGCGACCGCCCGGTGGGACGCCGGAGTGGTCCTCAGCCAGGTCGCCGCGCTGGTGGGCGACGACCTCGTCGCGAACGTCGTCAGCTGCCTGCCGCCCGGCTACGCGCTCCTCTTCGGCCGCGCCGAGCTCCTCGCCCAGGCGGCCTGAGCACCGACGTCCGAGCGGGGCCCGGATTCCGGGCCCCGCTCGGACGTGCCGGGGAACGCCCCGGATCAGCGGCCTCCGGGTGGGGTTCGTCTCCACGAACGGCTACATCCTGGCCTTCCGGCGCTACTTCGGGGAGACGCCGGGCGCTTATGTGAAGCGCTCGGCGTCCCGTACGGCCGCCTAGCCGGGGTGTGTCCGGCGGACACAACCGAGCGGTCTCAGGCGGAGGGCTCCCGGCGGATCGTCACCGGCTCGGTCTCCGCGTGGTTGTGCCGGCGGGCCCAGGTCTCCAGGGCGACCCGGCAGGCGTGGTCGAGATGGCGCACCCGGGTCAGGTCCAGCTCGATGGGCTGGTCCTGCGGGAGCCTCTCCAACTGCTCCAGGATGCGGGGCAGCCGCAGGAAGGTGGCGTTCCCGGTGAGGGTCACCACGACCCGGCCGCCGGTCAGCTCGTGGGTGGTGAGCTGGATGTGCGAGGTCTCCCAGGCGGACTTGACCACCGCGAGCAGCAGGCCGAGCACGACCCCCTCGAGGAGGCTGGTCACCACGATGGCGATCGTGGTGACCGCCAGCAGCACGGCCTCCCCGCGGTGTTCGCGCCACAGCGGCCCGAACTCCTTGGCGGGCACCAGCTTGCACCCGGCGTGCACGAGCACCCCGGCGAGCGCCGCCAACGGGATGATCCCGACGGCGGCGGGCAGGAGCGCGGCGAAGAACAGCAGCCACACGCCGTGGGCGATCCGGGAGAGCGCGGTGGTCGCCCCGGCCTGGACGTTGGCGGTGCTGCGGACGACGACCGCGGCCATCGGGAGCGCGCCGAGCGCCCCGC
Organism: Streptomyces californicus; assembly: GCF_000717645.1. GTDB lineage: Bacteria > Actinomycetota > Actinomycetes > Streptomycetales > Streptomycetaceae > Streptomyces > Streptomyces californicus. Next base: position 376,768 of record NZ_JNZZ01000016.1, on the reverse strand, counting down.
AGAGGGTGTTGCCGACGCCCTGGGCCACCAACTCCTTGTTGTAGTCGGTGCGTGGCCCGTCCTGCATCCGGTCGACGGCCGCCGCGCTGAACAGACTCTCCGCCGAGGCCACCACGGTGATGGCCAGGACGGTGCCGATGACGGCCACATCGGCGAGACGGGCGAACTCCGCCCCGCCGGGCGGAGCGATGGCCTGCAGCAGGCCGTTCACATCGGCCACCGCCGGCCGCAGCCCGGCGAGGGAGGCGACGGCGGTGGCCAGGGCGACCGCCACGAGGGGGGCCGGGACGAGGCGTACGGTGGCCGGGAGTTTCGGCCACAGCAACAGCACGGCGACCGTTCCGGCGCCCAGGCCGAACGCGGTCAGGGCCTCGTGGTTTGTGGCGATCTCGACGGCGAGGCCCGGGAGTCCGGCCAGCGTGGCGAGACCGCTGCCCGGTTGTTCGGTGTCGGCCATGGCGTACACCTGGCCGAGCACGATGATCAGGCCGATGCCGGCGAGCATGCCCTGCACCACGGAGACGGAGATGGCACGGAACCAGCGGCCGAAGCGCGCCAGGCCCAGGACCACCTGGAGCAGCCCGGCGGCCAGCACGATCGGGCCGAGCGCGCCGAGACCGAACTCCGTGATCGACTCGTAGACGAGCACGGCGAGTCCGGCGGTCGGACCGCTGACCTGGAGCCTGCTGCCGGGCAGGAAGCCGACGACCAGCCCGCCGACGATTCCGGTGACCAGACCCAGTTCGGCCGGTACTCCGGAGGCGACGGCGACGCCGACGCACATCGGCAGTGCGACCAGGAAGACGACGAGTGACGCCATGAGGTCACGTCGAACGGTGTGGGGGTTCTTGAGTTCCTTCGCGGAGATCACGATGGTTTCCCTTGTGTGTACGGTCGTGTCCGGCCGTGGCCGGGCGTGCGAGCGTGGGGGAGGGAAACCGTCAAAGGCGGGCGAACTCGGTCCCGCGTTCGGGCCGGTGGACGCTGACGGAGCCGGTGTGCACTTCGTAGTACCAGGCGTGCAGACCGAGGGAACCGTCCGCGATCCGCTCGCGCACCGCGGGGTAGCCGCGCAGGGTGTCGAGCTGGGCGAGGGCGTGGGCCTGGACCGCGCCGGGCAGGTCGCCGGCGTCGGCCGGGGGTGTGCGGCCGTCCGTGCAGCGTGCCAGCCAGTGGCGGACGGCGGGCATGGCGGAGAGGTCGTCGCCGCGGAGTATCGCGCCCACTGCGCCGCAGTGGGAGTGCCCGCAGACGATGATGTCGCGCACCTGGAGCATGCGCAGCGCGTACTCGATGGTGGCGGCTTCGCCGGTGGGCCGGTCTTCGGCCGGGTAGGGCGGAACGATGTTGCCCGCGGTACGGAGTTCGAAGAGCTGACCCGGGCGGGCGCCGGTGATCAGCGAGGGAACGACACGTGAGTCCGAGCAGGTGACGAAGAGTGCTTCGGGGGTCTGACCGTCCGCGAGGCGTTCGAAGTCCTTTGCGTTCGCGGCGACGTGCTCGGGAAATGTCCGGGCGTGTTCGACGAGGGACTGCATGGTGGCCTGCCTCCTGCATCCGGCGGTGCCGGGGAGCGGTGTGGTCGGGTCATATTGACGAATGAGCTGTTCGTATCCGTAAGAATGTTCGGAATGGGAACGGTGCTTCACCTGGTGGTTCGCCGTAGGGCAGCCGCCATGGAAAAGGCTCCGGCCGCTCCTCGCGGATACGACTACAGCTGAGCATATAGACCTGTACTTTGCTATCGCATTACCTTCTTGTGAGGGAACGCGAATGCGCCACCCAAGTCATTCATTCGGCTTGATCTTTGTGATAGCCAATGGGTGGGGCGTGCCGTATGCGAAGGCTGGGGCTGTGGTTACGAGGATGGTGTGAAGGCCACGTGCCGCGAGGGTGGTCCCGCCGCCGGACTCACGGGGCGGGCCGACGGGAGCGGTCCCGGGGCGCGCGGCGGTGGCCGCGTCCCGCGATGACGCGGCCGTCAGACGCGGCGGGCGTGCAGGAAGAGATGCGGCTCGGGCGAGCCCGCCGGGTGGTCCGGGGTGAACAGGGCGTCGTGCGCCCACTCCACGACCGCCCCGGCCCGCGTGACGAGGGCGGCGAACTCCTCGGCTCCGAAGCTGGAGACCCGGACCGGCTGCCCCATGAACACCGCCTCGACGCCCTCGGCGTCCACCGGCACCGTCGCGACGACCAGCACGCCGCCGGGCCGCAGCGCCCGGACGAGCCGCTCCACCAGCCCGCGCTGCTCGTCGCGCTCCATCTGCAGCAGCGAGAAGTACACGCAGACCGCGTCGAACCCGCCCTCGGCCAGATCGAGATCGCGGACGTCCGCGCACCGGAACTCGGCCTCCGGCACCTGCCGGGCCGCCAGGCCGGTCATCACCGGCGACACGTCGACGCCCAGCACCCGGTGCCCCGCCCCCGCCAGGGTCTGCGCCGTGGGCCGCCCCGTCCCGCTGCCCACGTCCAGCACCCGGCTCGCCGGCGCGAGATCCGCCAGGAGCCGCTCCAGCGACGCGCGGTGCGCCGCCGACCCGGCGAACGCCCGCTCGCACTCCGCCCCCAGCGCGTCGAACACCGCGGCCGCCGTCCGGCCCCGCCCCTCGGCCGAGGGCCCCCGCCCGCCCCGGGGCTCCCCGCCGTCACCGCGTACCTGGCTGTCGTTCATCGAGGCGATCCCTCCGTACTCCGCGCGCCCGGCCGCTGTCAGCGTCCCCCCGCGGGTGCCTGAGTATGCCGGTACCGCGCCCCTGAGTACGTTCCCGGATGCTCGGGCGTCCCCGGCCGCTGTTCGATGACCGTATGACCTCCGAAGCGCCGCGCCGTACCGGCATCCAGCACGTCACCACCGCGGGTTCCGCCCTGGCCGTCACGCTCCTCCCGCTGGTGGTCGGCGTCCTGCTGGCCAAGACCATGGCGGCGGACCCGATGACCTCGGTGAACGCGCTCGTCACCAACGGCGGCCACCGGCCCCGGGTGTCGCCGAGGGAGTGGAGCCGGTGCGGAGGCCACGCGCTGAGGCGGCTGCGCGCCGCCGAGCGGGTGTCCCTCGTCCGCGTCGGCAGGCACTGATCCGGTGCTGTCCGGCCGGGACTCCGGCCGGACAGCACCGGATCAGCGTGTGCGCGTCCGGGTCAGCGGACCGGCTGCGCCGACCGGTCGCCCTCCGACGACGGCTGCTCGAACTGGGTCCGGTACAGCTCCGCGTACCTTCCGTCTGCGGCCAGCAAGGCGGTGTGGGTGCCGTCCTCGACGATCCGGCCCTCCTCGACGACCAGGATCCGGTCGGCCGCCCGTACGGTCGAGAGCCGGTGGGCGATCACCAGGGCGGTACGGCCCGCCAGCGCTTCGGCCAGCGCCTCCTGGACGGCGGCCTCCGACGTGGTGTCCAGGTGCGCGGTCGCCTCGTCCAGGATCACGACCCGCTGACGGGCCAGCAGCAGCCGCGCGATGGTGAGCCGCTGGCGCTCCCCGCCGGAGAGCCGGTAGCCGCGCTCGCCGACCACCGTGTCGAGCCCGTCGGGCAGGGAGGCGATCAGACCGTCGAGACGGGAGCGGCGCAGCGCGTCCCAGACCTCGTCCTCGGTGGCGTCGGGCCGGGCGATCAGCAGGTTGGCGCGCACCGAATCGTGGAAGAGGTGCCCGTCCTGGGTGACCATGCCGACCGTGTCCCGGACGGACCCGGCGTCGAGGTCGCGTACGTCCACGCCGTTCAGCCGTACGGAGCCCGCGTCCGCGTCGTACAACCGGGGCAGCAGCTGCGCGATCGTCGACTTGCCCGCGCCGGACGAGCCGACGATCGCGACCGTGCGGCCCGGTTCGGCGCGGAAGGACACCCCGTGCAGGACCGGTGTGCCGCCCCGGTCGTCGAGCGTGGCGACCTCTTCCAGTGACGCGAGGGAGACCTTGTCGGCCGAGGGGTAGCCGAAGGACACCTCGTCGAACTCCACGGAGACCGGCCCCTCGGGCACCGGACGGGCGTCCGGCTTCTGCTCGATCAGCGGCTTCAGGTCCAGGATCTCGAAGACCCGCTCGAAGCTGACGAGCGCGCTCATCACCTCGACCCGCGCGCCGGCGAGGGCGGTGAGCGGGGCGTACAGCCTCGTCAGCAGCAGCGCCAGTGCCACCACGGCCCCCGGCTCCAGGCTGCCGCGCAGGGCGTAGAAGCCGCCGAGCCCGTAGACCAGGGCCAGTGCCAGGGCGGAGACCAGGGTGAGGGCGGTGATGAACGCCGACTGGGCCATCGCCGTACGGACGCCGATGTCGCGCACCCGGTCGGCGCGGGCGGCGAACTCGGCCGACTCGTCGCCCGGCCGACCGAAGAGCTTGACCAGCGTCGCGCCGGGTGCGGAGAACCGCTCGGTCATGCGGGTGCCCATCGCGGCATTGTGGTCGGCCGCCTCCCGCTGGAGCCCTGCCATCCGGGCCCCCATCCGGCGTGCCGGTACGACGAAGACCGGGAGCAGCGCGAGTGCGAGCAGCGTGATCTGCCAGGAGATCGTGAGCATGACCACGAGCGTCAGCACCAGCGTGACGAGGTTGGAGACGACTCCGGAGAGCGTGTTGCTGAAGGCCCGCTGCGCGCCGATCACGTCGTTGTTGAGCCTGCTGACCAGGGCGCCCGTCCGGGTCCGGGTGAAGAAGGCCACCGGCATCCGCTGCACGTGGTCGAACACGGCGGTGCGCAGATCCAGGATCAGTCCCTCGCCCAGCGTCGCCGAAAGCCAGCGCAGGAGCAGGCCGAGCGCGGCCTCGGCCACGGCGATGAGCGCGATCAGCAGGGCGAGCCGGGTGACCGCGCCGGTGTCCTCGCCGTCCACGATCGCGTCGACGACCTTCCCGGCCAGCACCGGGGTGGCCACCGCGAGCAGCGCGGTCACCACGCTCAGCAGCAGGAAGCGCTGGATCTGCCGCCGATGGGGCCGGGCGAAGAGCAGGATGCGGCGCAGCGCCGCGCGGGAGAACGGCCGGCGGTCCTGTTGGGCGTTCATCGCGCTGTGCAGCGAATGCCACGCGGTGACTTCCATGTCCATGGGGCGCTCCGAGAGGTGACGGCCCCCGGTTCCCCCGACGGCCTGCGGGTCCCGGCGGCCGATCGGCCCCGGGATCACTGGGAACGCTAGAACCGCAAGTTTGGTTGAGGTCAAGGTCGACGGGCATCAGGCCGGCGAGGATGCGAGGCTGGCGGGGACGGTCGGACGGGCGGAGCGAGGGAGAGACGGCGTGCGCATCGATCTGACGGGCAGGAACGCGGTGGTGACCGGGTCCTCGCAGGGCATCGGCCTCGCGATCGCCACCGGACTGGCCGGGGCGGGCGCGGGGGTCGTCCTCACCGGGCGGAACCAGGACCGACTGGAGGCGGCCGCCGCGACGCTGGGCGCCGCGGTACCGGACGCCTCGGTGACCTCCGTGGCCTGCGACCTCACCACCGAGGAAGGCGCCGAACGGCTGTACGAGGCCGTGCCCGAAGCCGACGTCCTCGTCAACAACCTCGGCATCTTCGGCTCCCGCCCGCCGCTGGAGATCACCGACGCCGAGTGGCGGACGTACTTCGACACGAACGTGCTCAGCGCCGTCCGCCTCATCCGGCACTACCTGCCGGGCATGACCGGCAGCGGATGGGGCCGGGTGCTGAACATCGCCAGCGACTCCGCGATCGTGATCCCCGCCGAGATGATCCAGTACGGCATGTCGAAGACCGCGCTGCTCGCCGTGTCCCGGGGCTTCGCCAAGGAGGCCGCGGGCACCGGCGTGACGGTCAATTCCGTGATCGCCGGCCCCACGCACACCGGGGGCGTCGAGGACTTCGTGTACGAACTGGTCGACAAGGAGCTGCCCTGGGACGAGGCGCAGCGGGAGTTCATGCGCGTGCACCGGCCGCAGTCCCTGCTCCAGCGGCTCATCGAGCCCGAGGAGATCGCCAACCTGGTCGTCTACCTCAGCTCGGGCCAGGCGTCGGCCACTACGGGCGCGGCGGTGCGGGTCGACGGCGGCTACGTGGACTCGATCCTGCCGTGACCGGGGCGACGGGCGGTTGACGGGCCCCCGCTCGGGGCGGTCACGGCTCTCGCCGGCCGGTCGGAACGGTCATGCGGGGCTGGCATGATCGAGGGATGAACGAGAGCATCATCGCCGCGTGTGACGGGGCGTCGAAGGGAAATCCGGGGCCCGCGGCCTGGGCGTGGGTCGTGGCGGACGCGCAGGGAACCCCGGTGCGCTGGGAAGCCGGCCCGCTCGGCACCGCGACGAACAACGTCGCCGAGCTCACCGCCCTGGCGGAGCTGCTGGAGTCCGTCGACCCGGCCGTGCGCGTCGAGGTGCGGATGGACTCGCAGTACGCCATGAACGCGGTGACCAAGTGGCTGCCGGGCTGGAAGCGCAACGGCTGGAAGACCTCGGGCGGCAAGCCGGTCGCCAACCGCGAGCTGGTCACCCGTATCGACGCGCTGCTCGCCGACCGCGCGGTGTCGTTCCGCTACGTGCCCGCGCACCAGGTGGACGGCGACCCGCTCAACGCGATCGCGGACCAGGCCGCCAGCGAGGCGGCGGTCACCCAGCTTCCTGCCGGTACGGCGCACGGCGCGGCGGCTTTGCCGGTACCCGCGCCCGCGCGGTCCACCAAGGGGCGCACGGGGGATTCCGGGCAAGCGGGCGGCGCGAAGGCGCGGACCGGTGGGGGCGCGTCCCGGAGCGGGCGGTCCACCGGCACGATCAAGGCCCGGTTCGCGGGGCGATGCCACTGCGGACGGTCGTACGCGGCGAAGGAGCCGATCGCGAAGAACCCGAACGGCTGGGGGCACCCGGAGTGCCGCACCGCTCCCGCCTGAGTGTGGTGGCTCGGGAGGTCGGCACCGCCCTAGAGATCGGCCCAGACGAGGCGGCCGGCCAGTGCGGCGCGGGTGCCCCAGCGGGCCGCCAGCGCGTCGACCAGGAGGAGGCCCCGGCCGTCCTCGGCGAGGTGGTCGAGCGCGTCGCCTTCGAGGTCGGCCGCCGCGGGCGCCTCGCCGACCGGGAGACTCGCCGAGTCGGCCGGTGGGGCCGGGGACGGAATCCGGGCCCGGCCCCGGTTCCACACGCAGATGCGCACACCCCCCGGGGAGCGCAGGACGCGGCAGCGGATGCGTCGGGTGCTGGTGTGGCGGACCGCGTTGGTGACCAGCTCGGTGACGATCAGAGCCGCCGCCTCGATCCGCTCGGCCGGCTCACCCCAGGCCCGCATGGCCTCCTGAACCCGGTGCCGGGCCTCGGGGACGCCCCCGGGCAGACGGGGGACCCACCAGCTGTGTGCACTTCGGGCACCTCGGACACCTCCGTCATCGGGGGTACGTTCCGCACAACTGACTATTTCCGACATGTATGCACTCTCGGCGCAAAACGCGTACTTTGCAAGCGACAGAGTGTGTAGTGCTCCGTATCGGGGCTCGACGAAGAAGGTTTCCGTATGCGAGCCCGGTCCGGTCCCACCGTGGAACACCGCGTCCTCGCGGTCCGCCTCCGCCGGCTGAGAGAACGCGCCGGGATCAGCCTGAGGGCGGCGGCGCAGGCGCTGGGCGCCCACCCCGCCACCGTCCGGCGCATCGAACGCGCCGAGACCGGGCTCGACGCCCGGCAGGTCGGTGAGCTGCTGCGCTGTTACGGCGTGCCGCCGACGGTGGCCGAGCCCATCATGGCGGCTCTCTCCACCGCGAACCTCCCCGGCTGGTGGCACCGCTGGCGGGAGGAGATGGAGAGCTGGCAGCAGGAGATCATCGGCATGGAGTCCTCGGCCAGTCTCGTCCGCACCTGGCACCCGGCGCTGGTCCCCGAACTGCTGCGCACCCCCGCCTACGCCGCCGCGCTCTACCGCACGCGGTATCCGGACGACAGCCCCGCCCGCCGGGAGCGCCGCGTCGAACTGCTGCGGGAGCGGCGGCGCCGCCTGTGCGAGCGCGGGGCCGCGCTCTGGGCCCTGTTCCCGGCGGCGGCCCTGCACACCCGGGTCGGCGACCGGGAGACGATGGACGAGCAGCGGGCGGCCCTCGTCGAGGCGATGAAGGAGCAGCACGTCACCGTGCAGGTGGTGCCGCTGGATCACCCGCCGCACCCCCTGACGGGCGTACCGCCCCTGCACATCCTGCGGGTGCCCGCGCCGGAGATCGGGGACCAGGCGGTGCTGGAGACCCCGGGCGTGCGGGTCGATCTCATCGACGACCCCGACGCCGTCATGGCCCACCGTATCCGGCTCGACGCCGCGTGCGCCGCCGCCCCCGGCCCCGGGACTCCGCTGCCGGAGTAGAACCCGGTCGAGCCGGGGCCGCGTCCGACCGCCGGTTCGTGGGGCCTCCTCGATTCCCGGGAGGAGCGCGGTGGGCACGTTGCCCCGGAGCGGGACGCCGGCCACCGGGAACCGGGCCGCCGCCTGACGGAGCGCCGGGGTCCCGCGTCGAACGGGGTCGCCGGGATGCGTACCGCACCGGTTCCGTACAGCGTGGGGGAGTGGTGCAGCCGCGCAGAGCCAAGTGGATCCCGTTGGGGGTCATCGTGCTGGGCGTCGTGCTGGACCTGGTGACGCCGACGGACGTCACCTCCGCACCCCTGCTGATGGCCGCCCCCGTCGCCGCCGCTCCTCTGCTCACCCTGCGCGGCATCATCGCGATCGGCGCGCTCGCCATGGCCGTCCACGCGGTCCTCGCGTGGTTCGACGGCACCTTCGGGTGGCAGCGCGGCGTGGCCAACCAGCTCACCCTTCTGGCCGTAACCGTGCTCGCCGTCCTGATCAACCGCGCTCTGGAGGGGCGGGACGCCCGGACCCGGCGGGCCCGGCACATCGCCGCCGTCGCCCAGAGCGCGGTCCTGCCCCGGCCGCCCTCGCGCCTCGGCGAACTGCGGATCGCCGCCCGGTACGTGCCCGCCGAGGACGAGGCCATGATCGGCGGCGACCTGTACGTGGTCCAGGACACCCCGCACGGAGTCCGGGTGATGGTCGGAGACGTACGGGGCAAGGGGCTGGGCGCGGTGAGCGCCGTCTGCGCGGACCTGGGGGCGTTCCGGTACGCGGCGGACGAGGCCGAGGACCTGCCCGGCCTCGTGGCCGCGCTGGAGCGGGCGCTGCTGCGCGAGGGCGGCCGGCGTGGCGGGCAGGAGCAGGAGGAGGGGTTCACCACCGCCCTGATCGCCGAGTTCTCCGAAGGGCTGGACACGGTACGGCTGGTCAACCGGGGGCACCCGCCGCCGGTGCTGCTGGACGCCGAGGGGCGGGCCACCCTCCTCGAACCGTCCGAGGAGGCGCCACCGCTCGGCATGAGCGCCCTGGGCGCCTGGTCGTCGCCGGTGGACATGTTCCCCTTCCCTCCCGGGGCCACCCTCGTCTGCTACACGGACGGGGTCACCGAGGCCCGTGACGAGTCCGGTGCCTTCTACGACGCCGCCGTCCGGCTGCCCTTTCTCCTCCACCCCCGCGCGCTGGTCGGCGACCCCGCGACCCCGGCACAGATCCTCCGCCTGCTGATCGAGGACGTCGGCCGCCACACCGGCGGCCGGGTCCAGGACGACCAGGCACTCCTCGCCCTGCACCGCCCGGCGCGCAGGAGCTGAACCGCCGGCCCCGGAGGGCGGGAAGGCGTGTTCGGGGGACGGGGGCTCGGGTCCCGGTGGCATGGACCGGGGGCACAGGGAATACGGGCGCTTGGGCTCAGGTGGCACGGCACAGGGCGTGGTCGACCAGTTCGTGCAGCGCGTCCTCCTGCCGAGCGGCGGTCTCGGGGTCCCCGGCGCGGCTGTGGGCGGAGACGGTGACGGTGCGCCGTCCGTCCACGGTCGTCGCCGCCTGGACGACATATCCGAAGCCGCTCCCGCTGTGCCCCAGGTAGCCGCCGCCGCAGGACAGCGGAGTGAGGAACAGCCCCAGCCCGTCCCGGGTGCCCTCCGGGTGGCCGCTTCCCGGAGGCACCGGCACCGTGCTCCGCATGGCGGCCAGTTCTGCGGGCTTCAGCAGGCGTCCGCCGGCCAGCGCGGCGAAGAAGCGGTTGAGATCGTGTGCCGTGCCGGTCATGGAGCCGTCGGCACCGCTGTCGAACGGGCGGTAGGCGATCGTCGTGTCGACCAGCGGACCGCCCGGGACGAACTGCTGGTGGTTGGCCGCATGCGGCCGGGGCAGGAAGGGCCGGGTGCCAGGAGTGTCGGTGTGCCGCAGGCCGAGCGGGCGCAGAATGCGCCTCCTCACCTCCTCTTCCCAGGAGCGGCCGGTTGTCTTCTCGATGATCATTCCGGCCAGTACGTAGTTCGTGTTGGAGTACTCCCAGCCGGTGCCCGCCGGGAAGGCGGGGGAGTGGCGCATGGCCATGGCCACGAGTTCCTCGGGCGTGTGCGTACTCCATCGGTTGGCGAAGTAGGTGGCGGCGCCGGGCTCCGGGAAGACGTCGGCTATGTAGTCGGAGAGGCCGCTGGTGTGCCGCAGCAGGTCGCGGAGCGTGATGGTCCGGCCGTCGTTGCCCGCACCGGAGACGGTCCCGGGCAGCAGCTCCTCCACCGTCCGGTCGAGCGAGATCTTCTTTTCGCCCACCAGTTGCAGCACCACGGTGGCGACGAATGTCTTGGTGGCGCTGCCGAAGCGCAGGAAACCGTCCTGCGGAACCGGGCGGCCGGTGACCAGGTCCGCCACCCCGGAGCGCGCCGTGACCGTCCCGCGCGGGGTATCCAGGCGGACGGCCACTCCGGTGACCCCGGTGTCCCGCAGCGCGTCCGCATCGTGCTGCGGCGACCACGCGGTGCCGGGCGGGCGGGGCGCCGCCGAAGCGGCGAGCGGTGGCAGTAAGGACATGGCCAGGGCGAGGACCGCGGCGTACCGCCATGAACGGTGAAGGATCATGAGGCGAGATTAGGAACGGCAGGGGGTCCGCGACCATCCGGCTCCCACCCCTTTCCGTACGGGGGTTGGCCGGGGGGTCGGCGAGGGGGCCGGCGGTAGCTGTGACCGGGGGGCCGGCCGGATGGACGTCTCACCGTCAACGCGGGACCATGGCCGGCTCCCGTGCCCTCGGGCCCGCGCTGCCCGTGCCCCCGGGACCCGTGCCTCCGCACTGCCCGTGCCCCGGGACCCGTACCCCCGGAACCTGCGTCACCGCGCTGCCCGCGTCACCGCGCTGCCCGCGTCACCGCGCTGCCCGCGTCCCCGCGCTGCCCGCGTCCCCGCGCTGCCCGCGTCCCCGCGCTGCCCGCGTCCCCGCGCTGCCCGTGTCCCCGGGACCCGCGTCTCCGTGCCCCCGGGACCCGAAGCCCGCGCACGCTCTCGGCGTGACGGCCCGAACCGCCGGACGCTCCCCGCACCGCGCCACCCCGTCGGGTGATGGACCCGCGAAGAACCTGTGCCGTCGTACGTCCCGCACGCCGGTCGGTGTTTGAGGCGCCGATCGCCGGTCACCCGCACGGAAGGCACATACGGCAACTGACTTACGACGTATCGACATCGGGAGTGAGCGGAGTTGAGCATCATGGAGAACTGGCGCCTGCACGCCGCATGCCGCGAGGAGGACCCGGACCTGTTCTTCCCCATCGGGACCACGGGCCCGGCCGTCGTCCAGACCGAGGAGGCCAAGGCTGTCTGCCGGACCTGCCCGGTACAGGCGGCCTGTCTGGAATGGGCCCTGGAGAACAGGCAGGACTCCGGTATCTGGGGCGGTCTGTCCGAGAACGAACGGCGTGCGCTGAAGCGCCGCAACCGCCGTCGCGCCGAGGCCCAGGGACGCGGCACGGCCTGATCCGTGTGGTGGGTGGGCGCCGCCGGCGCTCGGCCCACCGGAGCACGGAGCGATGTGACAGCGCCGCAACGGGTTCTTCATCCCGGGCTCGCTGGGTAGACGATGAGCCATGGACTCCACCGTTTGGCTCGTTGTCGCAGCTGTGGTCGTGCTGATCATGCTGGCCCTGGCCGTCGTCCTTCTCGTGCGGGTCTTCCGAGCCAGGAAGCTGCTGGTCGATGCCGGAATCCCGCTGCGCGACAAGGCGTTGGTCTGGGCGGCCGTCATCTACACCGTGTCCCCGATCGATCTGCTGCCCGACCCGGTCTACCTGGACGACATCGGGTTCCTGCTCGTCGCCCTGCGCTCCCTGCACGCCGCCGCCGCGGCGGCGGGAGTGCGCACGGGGGCGGGGGGCGACCGGACGAAGACTCCGGTGGAGAGCCACCCGGACAGCGTGCTGTGAACGGCCCGCACTGATCGTTGGCCCGCACTGCCCGGCCGTGGCCTCACTCGGCCCGGCCGCGCTCGGCCGTCGCATCGCTCTGTCCGGGCCTGCCAGGACCGACTCCCGTCAACGACCCGCGCGGGAACCGGCCCCTTCACACCGGAAGTTGGGCCCGCTCCCGGTCGGCGCGGCCTCTGCCGTCCCGCTCCCGGTCGGCCCGCGACGGACGCACCGGTCGCCTTCGCCGCCCAGCAGCACCAGCATCCGAGGGCAGGGGTGTGGGGAGGCCCCCGGAGCACGCGCCGGGGGCCTCCCCACGTCGTCCCCGTCCCTCACGGCGGCGTGCCCCCGGCGGACCACGTACGCCGAGCCCTCCCGCACGCGCGCCCCCGGATCCGCCCCGGCCCCTGGGGTGGCGGGGCGGCGGGGGCGGAGTTCCGGGGGCGCGCGTGCCCGGGACCGTTCAGGCCGGGCGGGCTCCGGCGGCGCGGCCTCAGCGGGCCACGGTGGCGAGGATGACCTTTCCGCCGCCGACCGTCTCGCGGACCCGCACCTCCTGGGCCAGCCGCTGGACCATCGGCCAGCCGAAGCCGCCGGTGCGGCCGGTCAGGTCGGGTGTGCGGTCCTGCGGATGCGCCGGGCTCGGGTCGGTGACCCGGACGTGGACGCCCCTGCGGTCGGCGGTCAGCCACAGGGCGGTGACGGCCCCCGCGTGCCGGACGGCGTTGGTGACCAGCTCCGAGACGAGGAGCAGGAGACTCTGCACCATGTGCGAGGTCGGCGCCGGGTGCAGGCGTGAGACGAACGCGCTGACCGCGTCCCGGGCGTCGGCGGCCTTCTCCGGTCGGCAGACGAAATCGGTACGCGTCTCGCCGTCCGGTGACAAAGTCATGAGAATGCGGTCGTTCATGGCGTTCACCCCGTCGCGTGAGCTTTCTGGCTGACGTTCGGGTACCCCGGAACCGGCGGTTCATGGAGCAGGACGGAAACGAACGCGTACGTTCCCCCGAACGGCTCAGTTCCCGCCGTCGAGTCCCGCCGTCGAGCCGGTCCCGCTGGATCCGCCGGCCGCGCCGACGGCGGCGGCAACGCTTGATCCGCCGGCCACGCGGACGGCGCCGGTACCGCTGGATGCCACCGGCCGCGCGGACGCTGCTCGCCCGCTTCCGCGGGTCCGCTCCGCGGCTCACCGGAGAACTGAACGCCGGCGATCCGCCGCGTGCGGTGGGCGCCTGTGCGGAACTGCTCCCTCGCGTCACGTTCCTGGAGCGGCCCGGGGCGGGGCACTTCCCCTGGGCCGGCGACCCCGGGTTCTTCGCCGTTGCCACCGCATCGCTCCTGGTGTGAGGCCCGGGCGCGACCAGAAGTTTCTATCGTTGAAAATTCCGCGCGCACGACCGTTGTGCAGCGTTTGCCGCTGTGGCTCAATGTTCGACTATGTGCAGTGCCTCGCCCGGTCGAGGCACCCCCGGCTCTTCGACGAGGACGACGCCTTGAGACGACAACCCCCGCTCTCCCGCGCCCTGTTCAGGGCCCTGGCCTGTGCTGCGGCGCTGCTCATACCGGTCGCCGCCGCCGTGGTCCCCACGGCCGCCGCGGCTCCCGCCGCCCCCGCCGGAACCGCCGCTCACTCCTTCGCCGCCGACGACCCGGTCACCGATGTCCACGGGGTGAGGGGCGAGTACTTCCGGATGTCCGCCCCGGGCGCCCGTGACTTCGCCGAGCTCGGCTCCACGGCGCTGGAGCCCGAGATCGACTTCCCCGGGCTGACCGGGACCTTCGAGTCCGCGACCGGCCGGACCGAGCACACGACGGCCCGGTGGACCGGGCAGCTCGAAGCGCCCCGGGACGGCGACTACACCTTCTACGCCGTCGGGGACAACGGCTTCCGGCTCTTCCTCGACGGCAACGTTGTCATCGACCACTGGGAGCCGGACTGGGACAAGGAGCAGCGCAGCGCTCCCCTCACCCTGAAGGCGGGGGAGAAGCACGACTTCAAGCTGGAGATGTTCCAGGACGTCGGCGGCGCGAGCATGTTCCTCCGCTGGGAGACGGCCACGCTCCCGAAGCAGATCGTTCCCGAGTCCGCGTTCACCCCGCCCGCCGACTTCGAGGTGTACCCGGTCGCCCTCGGCGTCGCGAAGAACGGCAAGCGCCTCCAGGCCACGTTCCGGGACCGCGTCTCGGACTACCGGAAGGTGAAGGAGCACCTCAAGATCGAGGTCGACACCTCTCCGATGCCGGTCACGTCGGTGAAGCGGGCCTCGGACGACCCGAGGGCGCTGATCGTCGACCTCGCCGCGCCCGTCCTCGAGGGCCAGCGCGTCAAGGTCGTCTACGACGGCGAGGGCGGGCTGAGGTCGGGGAGCGAGACCGTCCCGGAGATCGCCCGCACCGCCAAGAACCTCTCCACCCACCGCCTCACCACCACCTGGGGCGACAAGCTGGACAGGAACCACCCGCTGCCCGAGTACCCACGCCCGCAGCAGGTCCGCGACCGGTGGCAGAACCTCAACGGACCCTGGGAGTTCGCCGGTGCCGCCGAGGGCGAGCAGCCGGTCTTCGGCAAGAAGCTCGACGAGCGGATCATCGTGCCGTTCCCGGTCGAATCGCAGCTCTCCGGCCTGGAGCGCGACGAGGACCACATGTTCTACCGCAAGCTCGTCACCGTGCCGAAGAGCTGGGGCGTCGGCAAGGGAGGCAAGGGGAGCGGGAACGGCCGGAACCAGCGGCTGAAGCTCAACTTCGACGCCGTCGACTACCGGTCCACCGTCTGGGTCAACGGCACCGAAGTCGCCGAACACACCGGCGGTTACACCGGGTTCAGCGCCGACATCACCGACGCGCTGAAGGACGGCGGCCCTCAGGAGATCGTCGTCGCGGTCACCGACAGGACCGGGCCGAACCAGCCCAAGGGCAAGCAGTCCACCAACCCCGGCGGCATCGTCTACACCCCGACCTCCGGCATCTGGCAGACCGTCTGGATGGAACCGGTGGCGCCCGCCGCCATCGACTCCCTCACCACCACCCCGGACATCGACACGGGCCGTCTCGCCGTCACCGTCAACAGCGCGAAGGCGTCCGCCGGCGCCCGGATCACGGCCGTCGCCCGCGACCGCCGGGGCAAGGTCGTCGGAACGGTCAGCGGCCCCGCCAACCGCGAGCTGAGCCTGCCGGTCAAGAACCAGCGCCTGTGGTCGCCGGACGACCCCTACCTGTACGACCTCGACGTCTCGCTCACCGACGGCCGGTCCGAGGACCGGGTCGAAAGCTACTTCGGCATGCGGCAGTTGAAGGTCGACCGGGTCGGCGGCTACCCGAAGCTCGTCCTCAACGGCAAGCCGTTCTTCTCGCTCGCCATGCTCGACCAGGGGTTCTGGCCCGACGGGCTGTACACCCAGCCCAGCGACGCCGCCCTCACCTTCGACCTGAAGGCGCAGAAGGACCTCGGCTTCAACGCCGTACGCAAGCACATCAAGGTGGAGTCGCCGCGCTGGTACTACCACGCCGACCGGCTCGGGCTGCTGGTGTGGCAGGACTTCGTCAACGCCGACATCGACGACGACGCCGGCAAGAACGCCTTCCTCACCCAGGGCAAGGAGATGATGAAGCAGCTCCACAACTCGCCCTCGGTCAGCGGCTGGATCGTCTTCAACGAGGGCTGGGGCGAGTGGGACCGGACCGAGACCGGCCGCATCGCCGAGGACGTCAAGGCGCTCGACCCGTCCCGGGTCGTCAACGCACACAGCGGCGTCAACTGCTGCAACTCCAAGGGGGATTCCGGAAAGGGCGAGATCATCGACCACCACGACTACGTGAACGACGACCCGGCGTTCCCGGACGAGCGCCGCGCCGCGATGGACGGTGAGCACGGCGGCTTCACGCTGCGGACACCCGGTCACATGTGGCCCGGAGCCCCGGCCAACATCTACTCCGGTGTCGCGGACAAGGCGGCCCTCACCGCGAAGTACGTCGACAACACCCGTACGTACTACCTCGCGGCAGCCGGTGCCGAACTGTCCGGCTCCGTCTACACCCAGGTCAGCGATCTGGAGAACGAGCTGAACGGGCTCTGGACGTACGACCGTCGGGAGATCAAGGTCGATCCGAAGAAGGTCCGTGAGATCAACCGGCAGGTCATCGCGGCCGGAGCGAAGGCCGGCGAACGCGACGCGTTGAAGGGCGGCGGCTCCTGGGTGCTCGACGAGAACAGGGGCGCCACCGCCCGGGACGGCGGCCCCAACAAGGCCCACCTCGGGCTGGCGGGCGGCTCGTCCTGGGCTCCGGGAGTCAAGGGATCGGCGCTGGCGTTCGACGGTGACGGACAGTACGCGCAGAGCGCCGGTCCGGTCGTGGACACCACGAAGGACTACACCGTCTCCGCCTGGGCCACGCTGAACGCCCTCCCGGGCAACTATGCCACCGTCGTCAGCCAGGACGGCCGCCGCACCGAGAACCCCTTCTACCTCCAGTACGGGCAGGGCGCGTTCGCCTTCTCCACCCCGGGCGGAAAACGCGCCCGCCTGGAGATCACCCCGGAGACCGGCCGCTGGTACCACCTGGTCGGGGTCCGCGAGGGCGACGCGATCACGCTGTACGTCGACGGCGAGCCCGCCGCCACCACCGAGGCGGGACCGGCCGACGTGAGCACCGGCCCGCTCGCCGTCGGGCGGGCCCGGTACGACGGGGCGAGCACCGACTTCTGGAACGGCTCCGTCGACGAAGTCGGCGTGTACGACCGGGCCCTGAGCGCGGAGGAGGTGTCCGCGCTGCACGGGCGGCAGCGGCCGTAGCGCAGGAACGGCCGGCAAGAGCCG
The DNA here is from genome assembly GCF_000717645.1 of Streptomyces californicus. Classification (GTDB taxonomy): domain Bacteria; phylum Actinomycetota; class Actinomycetes; order Streptomycetales; family Streptomycetaceae; genus Streptomyces; species Streptomyces californicus. The sequence continues at coordinate 359,786 of NZ_JNZZ01000016.1, read as the reverse complement.
TCGGGCGGAAACGGCCGTCGGGGGCCGTGCCCGGACGGCCTCGGGTCCTCGCCCGCACCGGGACGACGGTGCGGGCGAGGACCCGTCCGCTTGTACAACTCGCGCATCATTGTGCGGAGTTGCATCATCCCCAAGACGGATACGAGGTGCAGCCCGGCGGAGGTTACGCGCGCGCGAACGCTCCTGGAGGATCTCTCCTGTCCGAACGTGAGACCGGAAGGATCGAATTCGTGCGCAGACGACGTCTCGTGCCCCTGCTGGCGCTGAGCCTCACGGCGACGCTGGCCCCCGCGCTCGCCACCTCGACCGCCTCGGCCGCTCCGGCGACCGCTCCCGCGGCCGCCGCCCCCTCGGCCGCGGGAGCGGCGGCCGGCAAGAGCGCGCTGGACCGCTACGTGAAGCAGAAGCCGCAGTGGAAGCGGTGCCCCGAACCGGAGGCGCCGCCGGAGATCCTGTGCGCCACGATCCAGGTCCCGCTGGACTACCGCAAGCCCGGCGGCAAGCGGATAGAGGTGGCCATATCCCGGATCAAGGCCACCGGAACCGGAAAGCGCCGGGGAGTCCTGCTCTCCAACCCCGGAGGCCCGGGCGGACCGGGGCTGTACCTGCCCCTGGGCATGGCCCAATGGCTGCCCGCCGCCGCACGGGAGAAGTACGACCTCATCGGCTTCGACCCGCGAGGCGTGGGAAGCAGCACCCCGGTCACCTGCGGTCTGAAGCCGGAGGAGGAGGACTGGCTGCGGCCCTACAAGCCGGAGACCTTCGACGACGACGTCGCCTGGGCGCGGACGGTCGCCCGCAAGTGCGAGCAGAAGGCGGGCGCCGTCCTCCCGCACATCACGACCCGCAACACCGCACGCGACATGGACCTGATCCGGGCGGTCCTCGGCGAGAAGAAGCTCAACTACCTGGGGTACTCATACGGGACCTACCTGGGAGCCGTCTACACCCAGCTCTTCCCCCGGCGCGCCGACCGGTTCGTGCTGGACAGCGCGGTCGACCCGGAACAAGCCTGGCGCGGGATGATCCAGTGGTGGGCCTGGGGCGCCGAACCCGCGTTCGACCGGTGGACGGCGTGGGCCGCCGAGCGTTCGGGGACGTACGGCCTCGGCGACACCCCGAAGAAGGTGGAGGCGGCCTTCTGGGACCTGGTCGCACGGGCCGAGAAGGAGCCGATCGACCTGGACGGGCAGCCGGTCACCGGCGACGACATCCGCATCGGCATGAGGGCGGCGGTCTTCACCCCCGAATACGCCACCGAGTCGTTCGTGGAACTGAGGAACGCCGCAGCCGGCAAGGCCGTCGCCCCGAAGAAGCTCGACCGGTTCCTCCGCCCCGTGGCGCCGCACGCCGCGAACAGGGCCGCCGCCGCACCGGCGGACAACATGACCGCGAGCTTCTGGGCCGTGGTCTGCGGTGACAACTCGGCGGCCTGGCCCCGCAACCCCGAGAGCTACCGGCGGGACGCCATCGAGGACAAGGGCCGCTACCCGATCTTCGGGGACTTCGCGTCCAGCATCAAGCCGTGCGCCTTCTGGGACCGCTCCGTGGAGCGGGCGACGAAGGTGAACAACAAGGTGGGCTCCCTGGTCGTCCAGAACGAGTGGGACTCGCAGACCCCGCTCCCCAGCGGCCAGGCCCTGCACCGGCAGCTCAAGGGGTCGAAGATGGTCACCGTCCGCGGTGGTGAGGGACACGGCATCTACCCCAGCGGCAACCCGTGCACGGACGGCGCGATCGACCGCTACCTGCTGACCGGCAAGCTCCCGGCGAAGGACATGACCTGCCGGGCGACCGAGGGGTCGAACGAGCAGGCGCGGCAGAACCGTGAGCAGGACACGTTCCCCGGCTCGCCGGCCCCGGAGCGCGCCCCGGACCGCTTCTGACCCCGGCCCAGCGCCCCGACTCCGCACACAGAAGGCCCGGCGGCGACGGAAGGACTTCTCCGTCGCCGCCGGGCCGTGCCGTTCATCCGGTCGTCGGAGCCTGCGGGCGGCGTGCGTCACGGCGCCCACGGCGCGCCCACCGCCCACGTCGTGTCCCCGGCGAACAGCGCCGGGCTGTCGAACGCCTTTCCGCCGCCGGGCTCGGTCCGCCACGCCTCAGCGATGTGTGCTGCCCGTTGGGGAGGTTCGCGGGCGGAACCGGGTTGCGGAACGCCTGGATGAGGACCTGGTCGGCGGCCTTCACCCGCGCCGTAGCCACCTTCACGATGTGGCGGTCGTAGGTCAGCGGCCCGTTCGCCTCGTTCAGTCGGGTGGTCCTTTCCGGGCGCGGCTCCTGCGCTCGGCCGCCGGCCGAACGCAGTCGCCCTGCGGCGAGTTGACGGCCACGAGTCAGGGCCGACGTGTGGTCGGCACTTTTTGGAAACGCGGCGGCAACGCTCTTGCAGCCCGTGCCGCACCGCCTATATAACGTTGTAAACCGAGTCGCCGACAGGCTGTGCGAGCTCTCACGACCGCTGTTCCCGCAGTACGGGGCAGGGGTGTGAGGAATACAGGGTTATCGGCCGCCGCAGGGCCGATGCCTCGTCCCGCATGCACCACCACACGCCGTTCGACGTGCCGTCAACCGCCAAGGAGCGTTCCGCGCATGATGATCCAGCGTCGATCCCGTACCCTCGCCGTGGCCTGCGTCCTCGCCACCGCGCTGGCCGCCGCCGGCTGCGCCAAGTCGGAGACCTCCGACAACGCGGGCGGAGACAGCGGTCAGGCGGCCCAGGAGGCCAAGACCCCCGACTCCTCCTCCGGTTCGGGGTGCAAGCTGGAGACGTACGGGGCGCCCGAGCTGGACCTCAAGGATGCCGTGGTCGGCTTCTCCCAGTCGGAGAAGGAGGCCAACCCCTTCCGGATCGCCGAGACCCGGTCCATCAGGGACGAGGCGAAGAAGGTCGGCGTCAAGAAGCTCCTCACCACCAACGCCCAGTCCCAACTGTCCAAGCAGATCAGCGACATCCAGGACATGCTGTCCCAGGGAGCCCAGTTCCTCATCGTCGCGCCGCTCAACTCCGACGGTCTGGAGCCCGCGTTGAAGGCGGCGGCCGCCAAGAAGGTCCCCGTCCTCACCATCGACCGCAAGGTCAACTCCACCGCCTGCAAGGACTATGTTGCCTTCCTCGGCTCGGACTTCGTCGAACAGGGCAAGCGTGCCGCCGACGCGATGATCAAGACCACCGGCGGCAAGGGCAAGGTGGCCATCCTGCTCGGCGCGTCCGGCAACAACGTCACCACCGACCGCACCAAGGGCTTCGTCGACCAGATCGAGGCCAAGGCCCCCGGCCTGGAGATCGTCGCCCAGCAGACCGGCGAGTTCGCCCGCGACAAGGGCCAGCAGGTCATGGAGCAGCTCATCCAGTCCAAGCCCGACATCACCGCCGTCTACGCGGAGAACGACGAGATGGGGCTCGGAGCCGTCACCGCGCTGAAGGCCGCCGGGAAGAAGCCCGGCAAGGACGTCAAGATCGTCTCCGTCGACGGTACGCGCAACGCCGTCCAGGCCCTCGTCAACGGCGAGTACAACGCGGTCATCGAGTCCAACCCCCGCTTCGGCCCGCTCGCCTTCGCCACCGCGCAGAAGTTCTACGCCGGTGAGGCGATCCCCGAGAACGTCATCATCGCCGACCGCGCGTACGACGAGTCCAACGCCGAGAAGTCGCTCGGCGGAGCGTACTGACCCGACCGGCGCCCGTGCCGAAATCCCACCCGGAGCCCCCTCCGGAGCCCCGGCGCGCGCTCCCACCGGAGCCCCCGCCCGGCGCTTCCTCCGAAGGGCCCCGGCCCGCGCTCCCACCGGCATCCCGGCCGCCGCGTACCCCTCCGGGCTCCTCCCGGGGGACGCGGCGGCCCGGCACCGTTCCCGTAACACCGGAAGGCCAGCAGCCATGGCACCAACCCACCCGACACCCCCGCCCCCGGAGACCGCCGGGCCCGGGACCGCCGTCGCCGACCCCGTCCTCGAAGCCCGCTCCGTGAGCAAGCGGTTCCCGGGCGTCGTCGCCCTGGACGACGTCTCCTTCGCGCTGCGCGCGGGCGAGGTCCACGCGCTCGTCGGCGAGAACGGCGCCGGCAAGTCCACCCTCATCAAGGTGCTCACCGGCGTCTACCGGAGCGACGAGGGGGAGGTGTGCGTCAGCGGCGAACCCGTCCGCTTCGCCCGCCCGTTCGAGGCGCAGCAGGCCGGGATCTCCACCATCTACCAGGAGGTGAACCTCGTCCCGCTGATGAGCGTGGCGCGCAACATCTTCCTGGGCCGGGAGCCGAAGAACCGTCTCGGGCTCATCGACTTCTCCCGGATGAACCGGGAGACCACCGAACTCCTGGACGGCTTCGGCGTCCGCGTCGACCCCAAGCGGCCGCTGCACACCCTCGGCATCGGCACCCAGCAGATGGTCGCCCTCGCCCGCGCCGTCTCCGTACAGGCGCGGGTCGTCATCATGGACGAGCCCACCTCGTCGCTGGAGCCGCGCGAGGTCGAGACCCTGTTCCGGGTCATCGAGAACCTGCGCGGCCAGGGCATCGCCGTCCTCTACGTCAGCCACCGCATGGACGAGCTCTACCGCGTCTGCGACCGGGTCACCGTCCTGCGCGACGGCCGTCACATCCACACCGGCGAACTCGCCCCGCTGGAGCGCATGCGGCTGGTGTCGATGATGCTCGGCCGCGACATGGCCGAGGTCCGCCGCGACGGCCTCACCGGCTTCGCCACCGAGGGCCACGACGCCGCCCGCACCCCCGTCCTCACCGCGACCGGTCTCGACCGGCGCCACCAACTGCATGGCATTTCGCTGGAGTTGTACGCGGGTGAGGTGCTGGGACTCGGCGGGCTGCTGGGCTCGGGGCGCAGCGAGACCGCGAAGGCGCTCACCGGCGCGCTGCCCCTGGACGGCGGGGAGATCACCGTCGACGGCAAGCGCGTCGGCCGTCCCACCCCGGCCGCCGCCATCCGCGCGGGCATCAGCATGCTCCCCGAGGACCGCAAGGCCGAGGGCATCGTCCCCGGGCTCTCCGTCCGCGAGAACATCGTGCTCGCCGCCATGCCCCGGCTCTCCAGGGCCGGCATCGTCTCCCGCGCCCAGCAGGACCGCATCGTCGAGATCTTCATGAAGCGGCTGCGGATCAAGGCGTCCGGTCCCGAGCAGAAGGTCGGCGAACTCTCCGGCGGCAACCAGCAGAAGGTGCTCCTCGCCCGCTGGCTCTGCCTGGAGCCCAAGGTGCTGCTGCTCGACGAGCCCACCCGCGGCATCGACGTCGGCGCCAAGGCCGAGGTGCAGTCCCTCATCGACGAACTCGCCCGTGAGGGGCTGGCCGTCCTGCTGATCTCCTCCGACATCGAGGAGCTGATCGAGGGCGCCGACCGCATCGTCGTCCTGCGCGGCGGCGCGGTCGCCGGTGAACTCTCCGGCGACGAGGTCGACGAGAGCCGCCTCCTCGAAGTGCTCGCCGACCACTCGCCGGGCTCCGTTCCCGCCGGCCGCGCACCCGGCACGGCGCCCGCCGACCCCACACCCGGCTCCGCGCCCGCCGACCGTACGCCCGACGCCGCGCCCGATGACCAACCGCCCCGACCCGGCGGAAGGGCCCCGGCCGGCCAGGAGGACCCCCGATGACCACCGAGGCCACCCTGCCCCGCCCCGCGAAACCCCTGGCCCGGCTCCGCGACCCCGCCTGGTACCAGGAGTACGGGGTGTACGCGGCCGTCGCCGTCGTCCTGCTGTTCAACGCGCTGTTCACCGAACACTTCATGACGGCCGACAACCTGCGCACCCAGCTCGTCCAGGTCGCGCCCATCGTGATCGTCGCGCTCGGCATGGCCCTGGTCATCGGCACCGAGGGCATCGACCTCTCCGTCGGCTCCACCATGGCGCTCGCCGCCGCCCTGCTGCCGCTCTACCTCGGCTACGGCCTCGCCCCCGCGCTCCTGATCGCGCTGCTCGCCGGGGCGGTGGTCGGCGCGGTCAACGGGACGCTCGTCTCCCTCGTCGGGCTGCAACCCATCGTCGCCACCCTCGCCCTGTTCGTCGGAGGCCGCGGCCTCGCCCTCGTGATGGCGGACGGTCAGCTCAAGCAGATCGTCAACCCGGACCTCCTCGCGCTCGGCACCGGCTCCTTCCTCGGCGTCCCGACGGTCGTGCTCATCGCGGGCGTCCTCGCGCTCGCCGTCGCGTTCCTGGTGCAGCGCACCACCTTCGGCCGGCAGATCGTCGCCATCGGCGGCAACCGCTCGGCCTCCGCCCTGTCCGGGCTGCCGGTCAAGCGCGTCCTGATCGGCGTCTACGTCCTCTGCGGAGTGATGGCCGCCCTCGCCGGCATCCTCGCCACCGCCCGGCTCACCGCCAGCGACCCGTCCTCCCTCGGCACCCTCATGGAACTCTCCGCCATCACGGCGGTCGTGGTCGGCGGCACCCCGCTGAACGGCGGCTCCGTCCGGGTCCTCGGGACCGTCGCCGGCGCCCTGCTCATGCAGCTGCTGCGCGCCACCCTCGTCAAGCACGACCTGCCCGACTCCACCGCACAGATCGCCCAGGCAGCCATCATCATCGCCGCCGTCTACGTCGCCCGGGAGCGTAGGTCCCGATGAACAAGACCACACCGGCCACCGTGCCCGCGGCGAAGGCCCCCGCACCGCTCAAGAGCGCCCCCTCGCGCCCCGAACCCCGCCCCGAGCGCTCCACCGGCTCCCGCGTCGGGGAACTGGTCCAGCGTCAGGGCGTCCTCGCGGTCCTGCTGACCGTGATCCTCATCGCCTCGTTCGTCTACCCGTCGTTCGCCGGCCTGGACAACGCCCGGGGCGTCACCGTCCAGGCGTCGTTCCTCGCGATCGTCGCGCTCGGCATGACGCTCGTCATCATCACCGGCGGCATCGACCTCTCGGTCGGCTCCGTCTTCGCCCTCGGCGGCGTCCTCGCCGCCTGGGCCTCGCAGTGGGGCTTCCTCACCGCCCTGCTGGTGCCCCTGGTGGTCTGCGGGGCGATCGGCCTGGTCAACGGGCTGCTCATCGCCCGCGCCGGCATGGCCCCCTTCATCGTCACGCTCGCCGCCCTCCTCGCGGCGCGCGGCATGCTGCTCGCCTTCACCGACGAGGGGGCCACCACCTACCTGGTGCCCAAGGACTCCGCCTTCGCCGAGCTGGGCCAGGGCAGCGTCTGGGGCTTCGGCCACCCGATCTTCATCGCGCTCGCCCTCTTCGGGGCGGGCGGCCTCCTCCTCCAGCGGACCTCGTTCGGCCAGACGCTGTTCGCCGTCGGCGGCAGCAGCGACGCGGCCACCCTGATGGGTCTGCCCGTCGCCCGGACGAAGATCCTCGTCTATACCCTCAGCGGACTGCTCGCCGGACTCGCCGGAGCGCTGAACGCCGCCCGCCTCTCCTCCGGTGTCACCATCGTCGGCGTCGGCATGGAACTGGACGCGATCTCCGCCGTCGTCATCGGCGGCACGCTGCTCATCGGCGGGGCCGGCTCCATCAGCGGCACCCTCTGGGGCGTCCTCCTGCTCGCCGTGATCCAGAACCTCATCAACCAGATCGGCTCCCTCAACTCCTCGTACCAGTCGGTGGTCAGCGGCGGCTTCCTTATCGTTGTCGTCGTGGCGCAGCGTTACCTCGCGCGCAGCCGGAGAACTACCTGAACCGCACGGGCCGGGCCGGGCCGAGTCGAACAAGTGACGAGCAACAAGGAGTGCCGTGGGCGTCAGCCTCAAGGACGTAGCTCAACGGGCGGGCGTGTCCATCAAGACCGTGTCGAACGTGGTCAACAACTACCAGCACGTCACCCCGAAGATGCGGGCCAGGGTCCAGCAGGCCATCGACGAACTGGGCTACCGGCCGAACCTCACCGCCCGCCACCTGCGCAAGGGCCGCACCGGCATCATCGCGCTGGCCGTCCCCGAGTTCGGCAACCCGTACTTCGCGGAGCTGGCCGGAGAGGTCGTCGACGCGGCGGCCCGGCACGACTACACCGTCCTGGTCGACCACACCGCCGGCCAGCGCGAGAAGGAGCTGCTGGTCTGCCAGGGATTCCGCTCCCACGTCATCGACGGCCTCATCCTCAGCCCCATCCACCTGGAGACCGAGGACCTGATGGCCCGCACCGAGACCGCGCCCCTGGTGCTGCTCGGCGAGCGCGAGTACGAGGCCCCCTACGACCACATCGCCATCGACAACGTGGCCGCCGCCCGCGAGGCCGTCGCCCACCTCATCGCACTGGGCCACCGCAGGATCGCCTTCCTCGGCTCCCGCACCGGCCGGGAACGCCAGCCCGCCCACCTCCGGCTGCGCGGCTGGCGCGAGGAGCTGGCCGCCTCCGGCATCGCCCCCGACGAGTCCCTGGTCGTCGTCACCGACGGCTACGGCCGCGAGGACGGCGCCGCCGCCATGGCCTCCCTCCTCGACCGGGGCGAGCGGCCCGACGCCGTGTTCGCGTACAACGACATGATCGCGACCGGGGCCATGCGCACCATCACCGAACGCGGCCTCACCATCCCCGGCGACATCGCCGTCGTCGGGTTCGACGACATCGAGGAGAGCCGGTACGGGGCCACCACCCTCACCACCATCGCCCCGGACAAGTCGGCCATCGCCCGGCTCGCCGTCGACAGCCTCGTCGAACGCCTCGCGGGCACCCCGGTCGCCGAACCCCGCCGGCCCCGCCCCGGCCACCGCCTCGTCGTCCGCGAATCCACCGCCCCCCGCGCCCCCGCCACGCCCTCCGAGGCCGCCGGCCCACCGCGCTGACGCGCCCTCGCGACGCCCCTTCCGCATCCCTGAGGAACTCCTCATGCCCACCGTGCACCGCAAACCGTTCGGCCGCGCCCACGGGCAGAGCGCGACCGTCCTTTGGACCCTCGAAACCGGCACCGGCGTCCGGGCCGGGATCCTCACCTACGGCGGTGAGCTGCACAACCTCACCGTGCCGGACACCGCCGGCCGCCCCGGCCGGCACCTCCCGGACCCACCCGACCGCCCCGGCCACCCGGGCACGGTGCCGCGCCCCGGCGAGGTCCTGCGCAGCCGCACCGAACGGCGCTTCCCGCATCTGTCGGAGCAGGCGCGCGTCCGGGCGGCCGGGCCGGCCGGTCCCGCTACTTCAGATACGGCCCCGCCGCGCCGATCTTCCCCGGCGCCGCGTTCTTCCCTCCGAGGTCCAGAACGTACACGCGCAGGTTGCCCTTCCCGGGGGCCGGGACCGTGAGCGAGCCGCCGCTCACCACCTTGGTGTCACCGGTGACGGCGTCCTTGTAGGTGCCGTTCGGGACGCCGGTGAACGTGGCGTTCCCGGAGACCGTCACCAGGGCGAAGCTGTCCGTGCCGTTCGCCGCGTCGGTGTAGCGGCGCTTGTACGCCATGGAGCCGCTGATGCCCTCCGTGGAGTACTGGCCCATCTGGAGCGCGGGCACGGCACGCCGGATCTCGTTGAGGCGCTGGAGGTGGCGGGCCAGGGGAGCGGAGAGGGTGTCGGCGACCTTCCCGGTGGCGGAGGCGACCTTGCCGAAGTCCGAAGCCGTCACCTCCCCGGCCAGATGGTCCCCGAAGTAGGCCCGCCCGGTCGAGGCCAGCGGGCAGGTCGGACCGCAGTCGATCTTCTTCCGCTTCTGGAATTCGATCTCGGAGCCGTAGTAGAGCGTGGGGATGCCCCGGAAGGTCCACATCAGCGACATGTTCTCGGCCCAGGCGTCGGTGCCGCCGGCGTAGCGCTCGCTGCTCTTGTTGGGGCCGTAGTCGTGGCTGTCGACGTAGACGACGTTGTACGTGGCGTCGTTGGTCGCGTCGTCGGAGTCCTTGCCGTTGTGGAACGCGTCGTCCGCGTCACCGAAGTTCATGTGCATCCGCATGTCGATGATGTTCATCCCGGAGAACCGGCTCCGGTCGGGCGCGTGGTAGGCGTTGCCCTTGAGGAAGGCGTTGTCCGAGACGGGCTGCGCCGAAGTTCCCTGCCGCTGCTCGTAGTCGTACATCTCCAGGGCGGCCTTCCCGTCGTCCGCGCTGTACTCCTTCCGCTCCTTCCAGGTGAAGAACTGCGCGGAGTGGTTGACCGAACCGCGGTTCCACTTGTCGTTCACGAAGGCCGCGACCTCGCCGAAGACGAAGAAGTTCTTCGCCGCCTCGGCGCCGAACCGCTGCGTGACGCGCTCCTGGATCGCGGGCAGGAAACGGCGGTTCCAGGTGGTGCGGGGGATGTGCACCGCCGTGTCGAGCCGGAAGCCGTCGACGCCCATGTCGATGTACTTGTCGTACGCGCCGATCAGATAGTTCTGGACCTGGGCGTTCTCGGTGTTGAAGTCGGCGAGGTCGTCGTGCAGCCAGCAGGAGCGGGAGTCCTCGCCCTCCCAGTTGCCGATCCAGCAGTTGTGGTAGAGCGCCTTCGGGAACATGCCCGAAGTGGGACTCGGCCACTGGCAGTTGTAGATCCGGTAGCCCTCCGGCGAGGTGTGCCCGGTGGGAGTCCCCCAGCCCACGCAGGTGTTGCCCGTCGGTTCGGCCGTGGACCACAGGTCGCCGTTGTAGTACGACTTCCCCGACTTCGGCTCGACGGTGAGACCGTCGTACGCGAAGTCGTCGTTCCTCTCGTCGTAGTACCAGCTCCACTGCGCGTCGCGCACGCCGTAGGTCTTCGGGGTGAACAGGCCCTTGACCCCCCACCGCGAGGAGTGGTTGTGGACGACGTCCTGGTAGATCTTCATGCCCTTGGCGTGGGCCGCGTCGATGAGATCCTGGTAGGAGGCCCCGGCGGACTCCAGTCTCGGATCGACCTTGTAGAAGTCGTAGCCGTGGTAGCCGTGGTAGTCGTAGTCCGAGCGGTTGAGCACGACCGGGGTGATCCAGATCGCGGAGAAGCCGAGGCCCTTGATGTAGTCGAGCTTTTGCACCAGGCCCTTGAAGTCCCCGCGGAACATGGGGTCGTCGTTGGCGGCGTTGCCGGACTTCCCGTGCTGGCTGCCGCCCCGGTTGTTCGTGGAGTCCCCGTCGTTGAACCGGGCGGTGAGCACGAAGTAGATCGGGTCCTTGCGGGGGTCGGTGCCCAGAGGGGCGCCCGTGGCCGGGACGGTGGGCTTCTCGCCGGTGGTGACGGAGGCCGGGGCGGACGCGGCCGAGACGTTCCCGGCGGCGTCGACGGCCCGGACGGTGTAGCGGTAGGCGGTCTTCGCGTCGAGCCCCGTGTCGGAGAGGACGGTCGAGGTGGTGTCGGTGACCACCGTGCCCTTCGTCCCGCCGTCCCTGGTCACCTGGTACTTCGTCACACCGCGGTCGTCCGTGGCGGGTTCCCAGGTGACGACGGCCGAGATCCCGTCGGCGGTGGCCCTGACCGCGGTGGGTGCGGAGGGCGCCCGGGTGTCCGGTTCCTCGGCGGCGCACGGGTCCTTCGCCGCCGAGGTCACCGTGCGGTCCTGCACCGTGGTGAGCCCGGCCGTCAGGGTGTAGTCGCCGCCGTTGTCGTTGTCCCAGACGCCGTTGCCGTTGTTGAACGCGGCCTGGAGGCCGGTGGCCGTCCCGAGATCGACCGTGCGCCTCACCCAGCCCGTACAGGCGGCCTCCATGCCGATCCCCGGGACGGTCGTCCACGCTCCGCCGTGGGGGCGGTAGTGGAGGTTGACGGTGGACCAGCCGACCGTGGACGTCGCGTAGTAGACGGAGGCGGTGTTCGGCCCGCCGGGCTCCTGCGGCTGCCCGGGGTCCGTCCCCGCGCACGGGTCGCTGTGGGCCACGACACCGTCCTGGACCGTGATGCTGCCCGTGCCGAGGCCGTAGTTCTTCCCGGCGTTGTTGTCCCAGGTGCCCGAGCCGTCGGTGAAGGTCGCCTTCAGCCCGCCCGCACCCCCGAGCGGGACCGTCAGCTTCACCCAGTCCGTGCAGGCGGCCTCCATCCGGGTGCCGGGGACGGTGGTCCAGGAACCCCCGTCGGGGGAGTAGTGCAGGTAGTACGCCGACCAGTCGCGGGTCTTCGTGGAGTAGAAGACGGTCGCCGAGGTCTCGGCGGCGGCCGAGGAGGCGACGGGTTCGCTCGCCGGGGCGGGACGCGCTTGCGGTACGGCGGTCAGGAGTCCCAGCAGCCCGGCCGCTGCCACGGCCGCCGAGAGCGGGCGGCACAGCAGCCGGTGAGGAGTGCGTCTCATACGTGTCTCCAGGGGAGGGGAGAACCCTGACGCGCCTCGGGGTTCGGTGAGTGACCACGATCCGGCGGCAAGCCTTGCCGGAATGTTGCTGCAATTCCTTGCGGGGAGGAAGTTACCGGTGCATGACAGGTGCGTAAAGGGATCCGGCCGGCACACCCGGAATGGGCGGCGGAGCCCGGGTGTTCGCACGGTCATGACCTTCTCCGTTGACGTGACCGTGCGCGGCTACGAACTCGACACCCAGGGCCACCTGAACCAGGCCGTCTACCTCCAGTACGCCGAACACGCCCGCTGGGAGCTGCTGCGGGCCGCCGGGCTGCCGCAGGACAAGTTGCTGGCGGACGGCATCGGCCCGGTGCAGCTGGAGGTGACGGTCAAGTACCGGCGCGAACTGCGCGGCGGCGAGCGCGTACGGGTCACCTGCCGGTTCGCCTACGGCACGGGCAAGACGTTCACGATGGAGCAGCGGATCATCAAGGAGGACGGCACGGTGGCCGCGGAGGTCACCGGAGTCGCCGGCGTCCTCGACCTGACCGAACGCCGCCTCGTGCCGAACCCGCAGGGCCGCCTCGCCGCCCTGGCGGGCAACCCGGACCTGCTGACGGGCTGACGCCCGCTGGGGGCCGGCTCCCGGTCCGACCGGCGGGCCGGGCGCCGGTCCCCTGCTCCGTGCGGGGCGGTCGCCCACCCGCCCCGCCGAGCCGTCCTTATCCTGTCCGGGCGGGGCTCGCCACCGCGTCCCCGCCCCTCGTCCCCGTACGTGAACAGGACCAGCTCGCACCCATGTCCGCACCCGTGAAGGAATCCGTCGTCCGGGCCCCCGGCATCCCCCACCTGCTGGCGACGATGCTGTTCTGCTTCTCCGGCTTCGCCCTCCTGCTTCCGGTCTCCCCGGCCTGGGCCGTCCACGGGGGAGCGGACGCGTTCGGCGCCGGTCTCGTCACCGCCGTCCTGATGGCCGCCACCGTCCTGACCCAGTTGTGCGTCAGGGTCGCGCTCCGCAGGCTCGGTTGGACCCGCACCCTCGTCCTCGGCGCACTGCTGCTCGGACTGCCCTCCCTCCTGCAAGCCCTCAGCGACCATCTGGTGCCCGTCCTGGCGACGACCGCCCTGCGGGGCGCGGGCTTCGGCATCGTCACCGTCTGCGGCGCGACGGCCGCCGCCGTCCTGGCCCCGCGCGGACGCCAGGGGGCGGTCATCGGCCTCTACGGTCTCGCTGTCGCCCTGCCGCAGGTCGTCCTGACCCCCGCGGCCCCGTGGCTGACCGACGCCCTCGACCTGCCCGCCGTCATCGCCTGCGGTGCGCTGCCCGTCCTCGCCCTGCCCTGGGCGCGCCACCTCGGACGCGCGGTCGAGACTCGCACCGACGCCGAGGCGACGTCGGACGGCCCCGGCCCGCGGGCCGTCCGCGCGCCCGAGGTGCTCCGGCGCATCCGGCGGCCCCTCGCCGTACTGCTCCTGGTCACCGCGGCGGGCGGAGCCGTCCTTACGTTCGCCCCGCAGTTCACCGCCACCCCCGCGCTCGCCGCCACGGCGCTGCTCGCCCTCACCGGCACCGCCGCACTGGCCCGCTGGGGGTGCGGGGAACTCGCGGACCGGGTCGCCCTCCGGCCCCTCACCGGCGCGCTCGCCCTGACCGCCGGCGCGGGGCTGGCGCTGACCGCGTTCGCCGTCGGCTCGCAGGGGGCTCCGGTCGGCGCCCTGCTGGGCGGGCTGCTCCTCCTCGGAGTCGCGTACGGGGGGCTGCAGAGCCTCACCCTCGTCCAGGCGTTCGCGTACGCGGGCGCGGAGAACCGGCACGCCACCTCGGTCGCGTGGAACATCGGCTACGACGCGGGCACCGGCGTGGGCTCCCTCCTGCTGGGCGTCGCCGCGCAGGTGGCCACGTTCGCCGCCGGCTTCGCCACCCTGGCCGTGCTGCTGGCCGTGGCGGGCGCGGCCGTTCTCCTGGTCGGTCACACGGCGTCGGCCGACGCCGCGGAGGACGGCCCTCGGCAGGCCCCCGGTGAAAGGAACCGGCCCCCCGGGAAGCCGTGACGGACGGCGTACGCCTCCGGGCATCCGCCACCGGCGCCGACCCGGTGGCGGCCACCGGGAAGACCGGAAGCCGCCACCGAAGGGCCGGGCGGCCACCGGCAGGCCGCCGCCCGGGTCGCGCACGTCCGCCCGGAGGCCGTCGCCGGTCGCGCGGCGGCCCCGTGGCGCTGTCGGGGGCCTTGCACGCCCCCGGCGCCGGTCAGACCGCGGTGCCGACGACCAGGTGGTCTCCGGGGATGCCGGCCTTGCCCGGGGCGTAGTAGTCCTTGATCCCCTCGACCCACGTCTCCACCCGGATCCGGTCCCCGTCGGCCGGCTCGAAGGCGTCGAAGAGCGCGTCGATGTTCTCCGGCTCGAACCCGATCGCCCGCATCAGCGCCATGAACAGCGGGCGCTCGATCAGCCCGTCGCCGTCCGGGTCGCCCAGCGCGGCCAGCGCCTCGGCGAACACGGAGATGGTGGCGTCGAACCGCTCGGGGGAGAGCACGCACGCCGTGAACTCCTCGAAGCTGATCTCCCCGTCCCCGTCGGCGTCCAGCTCGGTGAGCAGGGTCGTCCAGTACCTCCGGAACGCCGCGCGCATCGCGTCCTTCGCCGCCCGGTCCGACGCGTGCGCCTCCCGGACGACGCGGTCGGCCATGAGGTCGAAGTCGTCCCGTTCCAGGACGCCGTTGGCATTGGCGTCGAACAGGGAGAAGACGAGTGCGACCCGCCTGCTGGCCTCAGTGCCCATGAACCGTCACCTTTCTCCGTACGTCACGTCGCGCCGACCGCGGTCCACCGGGGCGGCCCACCCACTGTCCGCCGGGGAGGCGCCGCTGCGGCGAAAGCGCCGGGTCTTTCACCTGAAGGACGTAACTGACGTGCATAAACCTTGAGTTGAGGCAGACGAAGGGGGCACCGGATCCCGCACGCCCCCCGTCGGCACGATTCCAACGGAAAGGCCTACGCTGTGCGGATGCGCCCCCCGTCCGCCGTGAGCCGTACCCGTACCGTTCAGGGCCGCCTCCCATGACCAGGGAGACGCGGTCGCTGCCCGCGCACGCGCCCGGCGCGGTCGACACTCCCTTCGTCATCAAGGGCTACGACGAGGTCGTCACCCACGACACCCTCTGGGACGCGCACTCCCACCCCTTCCACGAACTGCTCTGGAACGAGCGGGGCGCCTCCTCGGCGGTGGTCGGCGAACGCGTCTGGACCATCACCCCCGCGCTCGGCCTGTGGATGCCCGCCGGGACCCTGCACTCCGGGTCGGCCGCGGCGGGGACCTGGTTCCGGGCGAGCTTCTTCGGCTTCCGCACGACATCGTCGATCTCCGACACCCCGGTCGCCGTGGAGATCACCCCCTTGCTGCGCCTCCTGCTGGAACGGCTCGGCGAACCCGGCCTCGCTGCCTCCTCCCGGGCCGCGACCGAGGCGCTCGTGCTCGACGTTCTCGCGCCGTCGCCCCGCGAGCTGCTCGTCCAGGTCCCCACCTCCGGCCTCCTGCGCCCCATCGCGGACGCGGTCCGCGAGGATCCGGGCGACCGGCGGACGCTGGCGGACTGGGCATCCGAGCTGGGGGTCAGCACCCGTACGGTCACGCGCGCCTTCAGCGCCGAGACGGGCACGAGCTTCGTACGCTGGGTCGCCACGGTCCGCGCGCAGCACGCTATCGGCCTGCTCACGCGGGGCTGGGACGTCGAGTCGGTCGCAGAACAGGTCGGCTACCGCTCCGCGAGCGCCTTCGGCGTGGCCTTCCGGCGGACCACCGGGCTGACGCCCCAGGCCCAAGTACGTCCAGTACGAGGGCCTGGAGCCGGCACGCCGAGAGCACGCACCTGACGCCGCGCGGCCGCCCTACGGGCGACGACGGGAATGGTCCGACAGGCCCCAGATCCGCCGCGTCGAGGCCGGCGAGATCGCCGTTGCGTTCGGCCCACCGGCCGGAGGCGAGGTCGTCGCCGAGACTGCGTACCGCACGCCCCTCCGCTTCCGGCCCGACCCTCGTCCACACCGACATCGCACGGCGCACACGCTCCTCCAGATACGCCCCCGGCCGACGCCAGTACGCCTCGAACAGGCCGTCGGCGCAGTCCCACGGGACGGGCACCGGATCGGCGCGGGCGCCGATCGCGTCGGCCATCCCGGCGAGCGAGGGGAATTTTGCGAGGACACCGGTGAACTCGGGCAGGTAGTCGCGGGTGAGCCAGAACCGGTCCTGCCACCCCGGCTCGTCGGTGTCGAAGGTGAGCACCACCACGCGGCGGGCCACACGCCGCATTTCGCGCAGCCCCGCGATCGGGTCCCCCCAGTGGTGAACGGTGGAGACGGCCATCGCGACATCGAAGGAACGGTCCGCGAACGGCAGGCACTCTGCGGGGGCGTCGACGCACGGCGCCGAGCCGGGAGGCCGCTGCCCCCGCATGACCGCCGACGGTTCCACCGCCGTCACGTGTCGGTCGGCGGGCTCGTAGGAGCCGGTTCCGGCCCCGACGTTCAGCACCGTCCGCGCGTCCCCGAGCGCGTCCCAGATCTGCGCGGCGATCCGTGGATCGGTGCGCCGGGTCGCGGTGTAGGCGTCTCCGATCGCGTCGTACAGCCGTGCACCGAGCAGGTTCAGTTGCTCCTCCGGTGTCACCTCAAGTCCCTTCGCCCGTGTCCTGAGTTCCCTGTCGATGGCCGTCACCATCTCGTCGGCGCGATCACGCCGCTCCAGCAGCAGGCCGCGCAGCCGGTGCAGGTGCGCGACCGCGTCGGCCGACGGGTCGTCGACCAGCTCAGCGATCTCCCGCAGTCCGAAGCCCAGCCGCCGATAGGCCAGCACCTCACGCAGCCGTTCCATGTCGCCAGCCGCATAGGCCCGGTACCCGGCCGCGGTCCGCCCGGACGGCCGGACCAGCCCGATCGCGTCGTAGTGATGCAGCGTGCGGACGCTCACGCCGGCCAGCTCGGCCACGCGTCCCACGGTCCAGTGCTCTTCCACGGCACCGACTGTGCGGTCTGACGCCACGTGAGGGTCAAGAGCCTCATGTACCGCCGCACCACCGACGACGCATGTCCTTATCGCTACAGCATGTGTCTCAAACGGTTGATTGCGACAGCCGGACCTACTCTCATAAAGTACGAAGGCAAGCCTTACCTAAGCCGCTCTGCCTTCGCGGTGCACCCCTCCACGACGGCGGCCCCTGCCCGGACGTGCGGGAAGCGGCACCCCGATCCTCCCGAAAGCCGGGTACACACCCATGTCTTCACATCGCTTCCGCCTGCTCGTCGTGGCGGCCGCCCTCGTCGGCGTCTCCGCCTGCGGCGGGCCCTCCGACACCGGGAGCAAGGACGAGAGCCGCTCCGACGGCGCGTTCCCCCTGACCGTCGAGCACGCCCTGGGCAAGACCACCATCCCTGCCAAGCCCAAGCGCGTCGCGACCGTCAACTGGGCCAACCACGAAGTCCCGCTCGCACTCGGCGTCGTACCGGTCGGCATGGCCGCGGCCAACTTCGGCGACGACAACGACGACGGTGTGCTGCCCTGGGTCGAGGAAAAGCTCGACGAGCTGAAGGCGAAGACGCCGGTGCTCTTCGACGAGACGGACGGCATCGACTTCGAGGCGGTCGCCGACACGAAGCCGGACGTGATCCTGGCCGCCTACTCGGGTCTGACCAAGAAGGACTACGAGACCCTCAGCGAGATCGCCCCCGTGGTCGCCTACCCGGACGCCGCCTGGGCGACGCCGTGGCGCGAGATCATCCGGACGAACAGCAAGGCGATCGGGCTCGCGGACGAGGGCGAGAAGCTGATCAAGAAGCTCGACGGGGACATCGCCGAGACCGCCGCCAAGTACCCGCAGCTCAAGGGCAAGTCGGCGATGTTCATGACGCACGTCGACCCCAACGACGTCAGCCAGGTCGGCTTCTACACCGCCCACGACACCCGCACGCAGTTCTTCCAGGACCTCGGGATGAAGATCCCCGGCTCCATCGCGAAGGCGTCCGAGGGTACGGACAAGTTCGCCCTCACCAAGAGCGCCGAGCAGATCGACGCCTTCGACGACGTCGACATCATCACCGGCTACGGCGACGACACCGGTGAGCTGCTGAAGACCATCACCAAGGACCCGCTGCTCTCGAAGATCCCCGCCGTCGAGCGCGGCTCCACCTACCTCCTGCCCGGCAGCAGCCCGCTGGCCACCGCCGCCAACCCGACGCCGCTGTCGATCGGTTACGTGCTGGATGACTACGCCGCCGCCCTCGCCGAGGCCGCGGACAAGGTCAAGTGACCACGCTCGACACCCGCACCCCGCCGGACGCCGTCACCAGGCGTCCGGTGGGCGCGCGCCTGCTGTGGCTCCTGCTCTCCGTGCTCGCCCTGGCCGCCGTCATGGTCGCCTCCGTCGCCTTCGGCTCCCGCGACGTGCCGTGGTCCGACGTCGTCGCGGCGTTCGGCGGCTCGGACGACACCCTGGGGCAGGCGGCCGCGACCAAGCGCATTCCCCGTACGGTCCTCGCCGTCGTCATCGGCGCGGCGCTCGGCCTCGCGGGCGGCGTCATGCAGGGCGTGACCCGTAACCCGCTGGCCGACCCGGGCATCCTCGGCGTCAACATGGGGGCCTCCCTCGCCGTCGTCACGGCCGTCGCGTTCTTCGGGCTCACCTCGCCGACCAGCTACATCTGGGTCGCCATCGTGGGCGCCGCGCTGTCCGCCCTCTTCGTCTACACCGTCGGCACGCTCGGCAGGGGAGGGGCCACCCCGCTCAAGCTCGCGCTCGCCGGAGCCGCCACATCGGCCGCCTTCGCCTCGCTCGTCAGCGCGGTCATCCTGCCGCGCAACGACATCGCCGGAAGCTTCAAGCTCTGGCAGATCGGCGGCGTCGGCGGCGCGTCCTTCGAACGCATCGGCCAGGTCGCGCCGTTCCTCGCCGTCGGCTTCGCCGTCTGCCTGCTCTCCGCCCGCGCCCTCAACTCGCTCGCCCTGGGAGACGAGTTGGCGGCCGGGCTCGGAGAACGGGTCGCCGTGGCCCGGGCGGTGGCCGCACTCGGTGCCGTCCTGCTCTGCGGAGCGGCCACCGCCGTCGCCGGGCCGATCGGCTTCGTCGGTCTCGTCGTCCCGCACGCCTGCCGGCTCCTCGTCGGCGTCGACCACCGCTGGCTCCTGCCGCTCTCCACCGTGCTCGGCGGGGTCCTGCTCACCGCCGCCGACGTCGTCGGCCGGATCGTGGCACGACCCTCCGAGATCGACGTCGGCATCGTCACGGCCCTGATCGGGGCCCCGTTCTTCATCTACATCGTCCGCCGACAGAAGGTACGTGCCCTGTGAGCGCGCCCGTCCTCACCCGGCCCGCCTCCGTCGAGGCCGCCACCCGCCGCCGCGTCCGGGGCGCCTCGCGCCGCCGCCGCGTCGTCCTGGTGCTGGTCCTCCTCGTGGCCGCCGCGTTCGCCGTGACCCTGATGGCGGGCCGCACCTACTACCCGCCCGGCGATGTGCTCCGGGTGATCCTCGGCGAGCAGGTGCCCGGCGCGTCGTTCACGGTGGGCCGGCTGCGGCTGCCCCGCGCGGTCCTCGCGCTCATCGCCGGATTCAGCTTCGGTCTGGCCGGCGTCACCTTCCAGACGATGCTCCGCAACCCGCTCGCCAGCCCCGACATCATCGGCATCAGCTCCGGGGCGAGCGCCGCGGCGGCCATCGCCATCGTCACCCTCTCCCTCGGCGAGGTGCAGGTCTCCGTCCTCGCCATCGCCGCCGGACTGGGCGTCGCCCTCCTGGTGTACTCCCTGGCGTTCCGCGGCGGCGTCGTCGGCACCCGGCTCATCCTCATCGGCATCGGGATCTCCGCGATGCTCGACAGCATCACCTCCTACGTCCTGTCCCAGGCCGCCGAATGGGACCTCCAGGAGGCGATGCGCTGGCTGACCGGCAGCCTCAACGGAGCCGCCTGGGACCAGGTGGTCCCCGCCCTCGCCGCGGCCGCCGTCCTCACTCCGCTGCTCCTGGGGCAGGCCCGCAACCTCACCGCGCTCCAACTCGGCGACGACACCGCCTCTGCCCTCGGCGTACGCGTGGAACGCACCCGGATCACCGTGATCGTCGCCGCCGTCGGGCTGATCGCCTTCGCCACGGCGGCGGCCGGACCCATCGCGTTCGTGGCGTTCCTCTCCGGGCCCATCGCCGCCCGCATCGTCGGAGCGGGCGGCTCGCTGCTCGTGCCCGCCGGGCTCGTCGGCTCGCTGCTCGTCCTCGTCGCCGACTTCACCGGCCAGTTCGCCTTCGGTGAGCGCTACCCCGTCGGCGTCGTCACCGGCGTCCTCGGAGCCCCCTACCTCGTCCACCTGATCATCCGCACCAACCGGGCGGGAGGCTCGCTATGACCACGCACCACCGACTGACCGCCGAAGGACTCACCCTCGGCTACGGAGACCGCACCGTCGTCGACTCCCTCGACCTGGCCGTCCCGCCCGGCCGGATCACGGTGATCGTCGGCGCCAACGCCTGCGGGAAGTCGACGCTGCTGCGCTCCATGTCCCGGCTGCTCGCCCCCAGGAAGGGCCGGGTCGTCCTGGACGGCAAGGAGGTGCACCGGCTCCCCGCCAAGGAACTGGCCCGCACCCTCGGACTGCTGCCGCAGTCACCCGTCGCCCCCGAGGGCATCACCGTCTCGGACCTCGTCGGCCGCGGCCGCCACCCCCACCAGTCGGTCTTCTCCCGCTGGAACGAGAAGGACGACGCCGCGGTCGCCGCCGCCCTGGAGGCCACCCACACCGAACCGCTCGCCGAACGCGCGGTGGACGAACTCTCCGGCGGACAGCGCCAGCGCGTGTGGATCGCGATGGCCCTCGCCCAGCAGACCGACCTGCTGCTGCTCGACGAGCCCACCACCTTCCTCGACGCCAGCCACCAGATCGAGGTCCTCGACCTTCTCACCGATCTGAACCGGTCGCGCGGCACCACCATCGTGATGGTCCTGCACGACCTCAACCTCGCCGCCCGGTACGCGGACCACCTCATCGCCCTGGCGGGCGGCGGCCTCCACGCCTCCGGAACCCCGGCCGAGGTGCTGACGGAGGAGACCGTGCGGGCCGTGTTCGACCTCGACAGCCGCATCATCGAGGACCCCGTATCCGGGCGGCCCCTGATGCTCCCGATCGGCCGCCACCACATCCTGGAACCGGCGAGGCGGAACACGGCGGCGACCGGTGGCCCTCAGGAGCGGAGCAGCGCGGAGCCGTACCAGTCCGACGTGTCGGCCACTCCGGGCAGCGCGAGGAAGTAGCCACCGCCCGTGGTGGTGCTGAAGTCGGCGAACCGCTCACCCTCCAGCCGCTTCTGCACGGTCGCGAACTGCCGTGCGATGTCGCGCTGGTAACAGCAGAACATCAGCCCGACATCGAGGGTCCCGTCCGGCGCCAGGCCCCGGTCCACGTTGTAGCTCCTGCGGAGCAGCACCGAGTCCTCGCTGCCGGGTGTCCGCGGGTTGGCGCGGCGGATGTGGGAGTCCAACGGTGTCACGCGGCCCTCCTGATCCCTTCCGTAGTCGGGCAGATCGCTCTCCTCGCGCCCGTCCAGCGGAGCCCCCGTCGACTTGCGCCGTCCGAAGACGCGTTCCTGCTCGCCGAGGGGGACCCGGTCCCAGGCCTCGGCCCGCAACCGGATGGCGCGTAGTACCTGGTAGCTGCCGCCGCGCGCCCACTCCGGGCCTTCCCGGCCGACCCAGACCAGGCGGTCCATCTCTCGTGCCGAGGAGGTGTCCGGGTGCGAGGTGCCGTCCTTGAAGCCGGTGAACGACCGCGGTGAGCCCTCGGGGCGCGGCGGGTTCACGAAGCCGTCGATCCGCCACCGCGCCCGCAGCAGCCCCGAGGTCTCGCGGGCCAGGTCCCGTACGACGTGGAGGACGGCGTCCGGGTGCTGGGCGCACACCTGCACCGAGAGATCGCCGTGGCACCTTCCCGCGTCGAGCCGGTCGCCGGGAAACGCGCTCATCCGGATCAGTCCCGGCGGCCGGGCACCGGACAGCCCGTACCGCCCGTCGAAGAGGGAGGCCCCCACCCCCACGGTGATCGTCAACCGGTCCTCCGGGCCCCGCACCCCCGCCACGTCCGGATCCTTCGGCACGACCCCCGCCGTGAGGGTGCGGCATCGCGCGGTCAGCTTCCGCAGGAGCACGGCCAGCTCCGACCTGTTCCGCGCGAGGACGTCGAAGGCGATGAAACCTCCGAAGGGCTGCTGCCGGGTCAGGATGCCCGCCTGGTGCGGGCCGTGGAAGGGCGGCCGTTCCTCCGCCGCGTCCGCTGCCGGCGCGGTGGACGCGGCGGAGGGGGGCGCGGCGCCGATGAGGCTCGCGGTCCCCAGCACACCCGCCGCTCCGCGGACAAAGGCGCGTCGCCCGGGACGGTAGTCCCCACAAGTGTCACGTTCCGTCATGATGTTCTCTCTCCGGGATCAGGTGCGGCCTGCTCCGACACTTCACCCCTACCGCGCGAGCTCGCTCGCCGACACGGCTTCCTCCTTGAGTGCGCGGTCGCTTGGGCCGGGCGGCCCTCCCCGCCGACGAGCGCCGGTGAGTGCGCCCCCCTGATCGACTGACTGCACTGCGTCACTGGCATGTTTCGCAGAGTGACGGGGCATGCAGGGGAGGTCCGGTGCCGGGCCCCGCCCGGCGCCTCCCCCCTTCGTCGAAGCGGTCATTGGGAGAACCTCGGTGGAGAACACCTCGGTGCAGAACAAGGAAACCGTACGGAGCTGCCCGTTCGACTACGCGGAGCGGCTGGAGTTCGACCCCCAGCTCAGGCAATTGCTGACCGAGGAACCGGTGTCCCGCATCCGGATGGCGTACGGAGAGGGCGAGGCGTGGCTGGTCACCCGCTACGAGGACGTCCGCACGGTCACCACCGACCGCCGGTTCAGCCGCGGCGCCGTCCTCGGCCTCGACTTCCCCCGGATGACCCCGGAGCCCATCGTCCAGGCCGAGTCCATCAACCTCATGGACCCGCCCGCCAGCAGCCGTCTGCGCAGCCTGGTCGCCAAGAGCTTCACCCCGCGCCGCGTCGAGCAGATGCGCGAGGGCACCCAGCGCGTCGTCGACCGCCTGCTGGACGAGATGGCGGAGGAGGGCGCGCCGGCCGACTTCGTCGCCCGGGTCTCCTCGCCGCTGCCGCTGATCACCATCTGCGAGGCGCTCGACATCCCCGAGGCCGACCGCCCCTGGCTCCGCGCCCACGCCATGACCATGATGAACGTCGGGGCCGCCGGCAAGGAGGACGCCGTACGCGCCAAGGCGGAGCTGCGCGGCTACTTCCAGGAGCTGACCGCCGACCGGCGCCGCTCCCCGGGCGAGGACCTCATCAGCACCCTGGCCACCGCCCGCGACGGCGCCGAACTGCTGGACGACGACGAGCTGGCCGTCATGGCGATGGTCCTGCTCATCACCGGCCAGGACACCACCACGTACCAGCTCGGCAACATCGCCTACACCCTGCTCACCCGCCCGGACCTCCTGCACTCCCTCCGGGCCGAACCGGCGCGACTGCCCCGCACCCTGGAGGAGCTGCTGCGCCACATCCCCTTCCGCAAGGGCGTCGGCATCCCGCGCGTCGCGATGGAGGACGTGGAACTCGGCGGCGTCCTCATCAAGGCCGGCGACGTGGTGCACGTGTCCTATCTGACCGCGAACCGGGACGCCGCCAAGTTCGACCGCCCCGACGAGCTGGATCCCGACCGCCCGTCCATCCCCCACATGACGTTCGGCTGGGGCGCCCACCACTGCCTGGGCGCGCCGCTGGCCACCATGGAGCTGGAAGTGGCCTTCTCCACGCTGCTGACCCGCTTTCCGGCCCTGCGTCTGGACGTGCCGCCCGAGGACGTCGCGTGGAACACGACGTCCATCTGGCGCTATCCGCTGGCCCTGCCCGTCACCTGGTGACGGGAGCCCCCGCTCCGAAGACCCGAGGAGAACCCATGGCGACCCTGTGCAGACCCGCCATCGCCGTACCCGAACACGTCATCACGATGCAGCAGACCCTGGACCTGGCGCGGGAGACCCACGCCGGCCACCCGCAGCGCGACCTCGTCCTGCGCCTGATCCGGAACACCGGCGTGCAGACCCGGCACCTCGTCCAGCCCATCGAGGAGACCCTGAGGCACCCCGGATTCGAGGTGCGCAACCGGGTGTACGAGGCCGAGGCCAAGGCCCGGGTCCCCGACGTCGTCCGGCGCGCCCTCGCCCACGCCGAGACCGAAGCGGCCGAGATCGACCTGATCGTCTACGTCTCCTGCACCGGCTTCATGATGCCCTCGCTGACCGCGTGGATCATCAACACCATGGGGTTCCGGCCCGAGACCCGCCAGCTCCCCATCGCGCAGCTCGGCTGTGCGGCGGGCGGCGCGGCCATCAACCGCGCGCACGACTTCTGCCGGGCCTACCCCGGGTCCAACGTCCTCATCGTCTCCTGCGAGTTCTGCTCGCTGTGCTACCAGCCCACCGACATCGGCGTCGGATCGCTGCTGTCCAACGGACTGTTCGGCGACGCCCTGTCCGCCGCCGTCGTCCGGGGACAGGGTGGCACCGGCATGCGCCTGGAGCGCAACGGCTCCCACCTCGTCCCCGACACCGAGGACTGGATCTCCTACGCGGTCCGCGACACCGGCTTCCACTTCCTGCTGGACAAGCGGGTCCCCGGGACCATGGAGATGCTCGCCCCGGTCCTCCAGGACCTGGTCGACCTGCACGGCTGGTCCGTTCCCGACATGGACTTCTTCATCGTCCACGCCGGCGGGCCGCGCATCCTGGACGACCTCTGCCACTTCCTGAACCTGCCGCCGGAGATGTTCCGGTACAGCAGGGCCACCCTCACCGAACGCGGCAACATCGCCAGCTCCGTCGTCTTCGACGCGCTGGCCCGGCTCTTCGACGACGGAGGAGCGGCCGAGGCCGCACAAGGCCTCATCGCGGGCTTCGGCCCCGGCATCACGGCCGAGGTCGCCGTGGGGAGCTGGGCGAAGCACGGCCTCCCGGCCGACGACGTGCGCGACCTCGACGCACTGGAGCTGACCGGCGGCGTTGCGCTGTCCGGCTGAACCCGCTAAGGCGGTCGACGGGCGGAGACGAAGGAACGGGTGTTCGTGTTTCGCGGACGTGCTCGATCCCTGAAGAAGCCCCCACCCCGAGGAGACCGCATGCGCCTGCCCGCCCGATGGGCCACGGCCGCCCTGCTGCTGATCGCCCCGCTGATCGGCGCCCCCGCCACGGCCTCGGCCGACAGCGGACCGGAAGGAGTCCAGGTGGAACAGTCCGCCCGGGCCGTTCCCGGGCAGTACATCGTCACCCTGGAGCCCGAACTCTCGCCGGACACCGTCCTGCGGGAGCTCGGGCTCAGCCCGTTGTTCCGGTACGGAGCCGCCCTGCACGGCTTCGCCGCCTCGCTTTCCGCCGCCGAACTCGAAGCGGTACGGACCGTCCCCGGCGTCCTCGCCGTCGAGGAGAACGCCGAGGTGACCGTGGACGCGCCCCGGTTTGGCGGACTCTTCCGGGCCCCCGCCGCCGGATGGGGCACCGACCGCGTCGACCAGCGCGAGCTGCCGCTGGACGACAGCTTCACCACCACGGCCACCGGCAAGGGCGTGAGGGCGTACGTCGTCGACACCGGGATCGACACCGCGCACACCGAGTTCGGCGGCCGGGCCGTGAAGGGGTACGACGCGGTCGGCGACGGCCGTGACGGCATGGACTGCAACGGCCACGGCACGCACGTGGCCGGCACGGTCGGCGGCGCGACGTCCGGCGTGGCCCGGGAGGCGTCGCTGGTCGGCGTACGGGTCCTGGACTGCGAGGGCCGGGGCACCTGGGCCGGCATCCTCGCCGGGTTCGACTGGGTCGCCAAGGACGCCGAGCGCACCGGGGCGCCCGCCGTGCTCAACGCCTCGCTCGGCGGGGCCCGTTCGTCCTCCGTCGACGCCGCGGTCGAGGCCGTCGCCGACGCGGGCGTGCTGCCCGTCGTGGCCGCGGGGAACGACGACCGGGACGCCTGCGACGTCTCCCCGGCCGCCGCGGACGGCGTGGTCGCGGTCGGGGCGAGCGACCGGCAGGACCGCGAGACCTCCTTCAGCAACTGGGGCTCCTGCGTCGCGCTCTACGCGCCCGGCGCCGACATCGCCTCCGCGCGGCTCGGCGGCGGCACC
This sequence comes from Streptomyces californicus, assembly GCF_000717645.1. Lineage (GTDB taxonomy): Bacteria > Actinomycetota > Actinomycetes > Streptomycetales > Streptomycetaceae > Streptomyces > Streptomyces californicus. The sequence goes on along the minus strand of NZ_JNZZ01000016.1, from coordinate 333,500 downwards.
GTCTCGCTGGACGGCACCTCCATGGCGAGCCCGCACGTCGCGGGCGTCGCCGCGCTGTACAAGCAGGGGAACCCCGCGGCCGCTCCCGCGGCCGTCGCCCGGTGGCTGACGGACACGGCCACCCCGAACGTGCTCTCCGGCCTCGGCCAGGGCTCGCCCGACCGGCTGCTGTTCACCGGCGGCCTCTGACGGCTCCGGCCGGGCGGCCGGCCCGGGCCCGGGGAGCGGGGACCGCGCGGCGGGATCCGCTCCCCGGGCCCGGCGCCAGGGCTCCGGCCCCCTCCCGGCGGTACGCCACTCGGCCCCGCGGCCGCCCTCCGGTACCGCACGCGTCGCGCGTACGCCAGGATCGCGGGGCGGGCGAGCCTGCGGCACAGTGGGCACATGGACGACCTCAACGCACTCGCCGAGGAACACCTGGCCGCCGCCCGCGCCTCCGCGCACGGGCGCAGCGCCCACCTCCTGCTCCAGCAGCCGCCCTTGCGGCAGACGGTCATCGCCCTCACCGAGGGGACCGCGCTCGACGAGCACAACGCGCCGCCCGCCGCCTCGCTGCTGATCCTGCGCGGCAGCGTCCGCCTTACCGCGGCCTCCGGCGACGCCGACCTGCCGGCCGGGACCCTGCACCCGATCCCGCGGGAACGGCACGGGCTGCTGGCGCTCCGGGACGCGGCCGTCCTGCTCACCGCCGTCAACGACTGACCGCTCCCCGCTCTCCGGCAGCGGCGCCGTGCCGCCGGAGTGCGGGGAGCGGACGGGGAGGGGTGTGCATCGCCCGCGGCGTGGCAGGAGAGGATCGAGCGGAGCAGGCGCGTCCCGAGACGGACGGGCCGCGCCGCCCGCAGCGTCCGTCCACGTACCCGGAGTACCAGCTTGCCCACCCAGACCGCGTCCGCCGCGGACAGCACCGCCCCCGCCGCCGGACGCACCGCACCGCCCCGGCGCTGGCTCACCGCCCTGCGTCGTACCCCGGTCTCGTTGTGGAACGACGACATCACCGACTGGGCCGCGGCCCTGACCTACTACGCGATCCTCGCGCTGCTCCCCGCGCTCCTGGTCACCGTGTCCGTCATCGGACTGGCCAACCCCGACGCGACCAGCGCGCTGATCGCCGACATCACCGCCTTCGCCCCGGCCGAGTCCGGTGAGGCGCTGCGCAGGCCCCTGGAGGCGGCGACCGAGCAGCGCTCCGCCGTCTGGCTGCTCGTCGCCACCGGTTCCGTGAGCGCCGTGTGGTCCGCGTGCAGCTATCTCGCGGTCTTCCGCCGGGCGATGCACGCCATGCACGGCGTGCGCGACACCCGCCCGCCGTTGCGACAGGCGCACATCATCGTCGTCTCCGCGATCGGCCTGCTCCTGCTGCTGATGACCAGCGCCTTCGCCATCGTGATGACCGGCCCGCTGGCCCGCTGGCTCGGCCGCCGCGTCGGTCTCCCGCACGAGGGGGAGACGCTGTGGGCGGCGATGAAGTGGCCGCTGCTGGGGCTCCTCGTCGCCTGCCTGATCATGGTCCTCTTCAGCACCGGCCCCCGCTCGGCGCGCGGCGTCCGCCGGAGCCTGCCCGGCGGGATCCTCGCCGCGATCTGCTGGCTGACCGCCTCGGCGCTGTTCGCCCTGTACGCGACCCAGGTCGGCAGCTACAGCCGGCTGTACGGATCGCTCGCCGGGCTCGTCGTCTTCCTCATCTGGATCTGGTTCGCCAACCTCTCTCTGCTGGCCGGCGCCCAGTTCAACGTCGAGCTCCGACGGCAGAAGGCGGCAGGGGACGCGGCGAAGGAGCCCGATTCCGTTCCGGGGGAGCGGGAGCAGGCCGAGACGGAGGGAGCGCCCGCGGAGAAGGAGCCCGAGTCCGGTGGGGGCAAGCCCGTCACGGCCGCAGAATGAGCCGGACCGGGTCGCCCTCCTTCGTCTCCATCCGCCGTACCGCCGACGCCGCCTCCTCCAGCGGCAGGACGTCGGTGATCGACCGGGAGAAGTCCAGCCTGCCGCCCTCGGCGAGCCGGACGAGCTGCTGCACATGGTGGCTCTCCGAGCCGTAGTGGCCCAGGATCCGCTGCTGGAAGTAGCTGAACAGGGTTCCGTCGGTGACCGTCAGCGGCTGGTCGGTCAGCCCCACCAGCACCAGCCGCCCCTTCGGGGCCAGTACGGTCAGCGCCTGCTCGCGGACCGGGGGGACCCCGGCGAAGTCGAACGCCGCCGCCAGACCCACGCCGCCGCTCGCCCCGAGCACCTTCTCGCCGAAGCGCGGGTCGGCGGGGTCCAGCGCCAGGTCCGCCCCGAACTCCAGCGCCCGCTCCCGGGCCGCCGGGGCGGGGTCCACCGTGACGACCGGGTACGCGCCGACCGTCCGCAGCAACTGCACCGCGTGCGCGCCGAGGCCGCCCGCGCCCCAGACGCCCACGGCCTCGGCCGGGCGCACGTCGCCGGTGGCGGTCACCGCCGCCCACGGCGTGGAGACCGCGTCCGGGATGATCGCCGCCTGCTCGAAGGAGAGCGTGTCGGGCAGGGCGACGAGGGTGGACGCGGTGGCGAGGGCGTACTCGGCCCAGCCGCCGTCGTAGTCGACGCCCCGGGTGTACGTCCGGCCCCGGCGCTCCTCGCCCGCCTGGAGCACCACCCGCGCACCGGGCGACCACCCGGTCACGTCGGGCCCGGTCGCGGCCACGGTCCCGGCCACCTCGTGGCCCAGGGTGACCGCGTCCCCCTCCAGGTACATCGGGCTCAGCGTGCCGTCGATGAGGTGCACGTCGGAGAGGCAGACCCCGGCCGCCTCGACCTTGACCAGCACTTCGCCGGGGCCGGGCACGGGCCTGTCCACCTCCTCCACGACGAGGGAGCGGTCGGGGAGGTGGAGACGCGCGGCGCGCATGCGTTCCATGACGGGTCCTTACGGTTCGGATCGACGACCTATCGCAAGTCGTCTTGCGTTGAACCGTAGATCCGCCATCGGGCTAAAGCAAGTGAACTTGCGATACGGTTCGCGGATGACCATCGAGAACAGTCCCGCCCCCCTGCGCCGGCGGGGCGAGCCCATGCGGCGGGCCGTGCTGGCGGCGACCGTGGACCTCCTCGCCGCCGAAGGGCTGGGCGGCACCACGGTCGCGGCGGTCGCCAGGGCGGCGGGGGTGCACGAGACCTCCGTGTACCGGCGCTGGAAGACCCGCGAGAACCTGCTGCTGGACGCCCTCGGCTCGCACGCCGACGACGCGCTGCCCGCACCCGACACCGGCGATGTGCGCCAGGACCTGGTCCAGCTGATGGAGGCGGTCGCGGACTACCTCGCCTCGCCGCAGGGTGCGGCCCTGCTCCATCTCGGCGCCTCCCCGGACGCGGAGGCCGTCGAGGCGGAGCGCCTGCCGTACTGGGACGCCCGGCTGCGGCGCGGTGAGGACATCGTGCGGCGCGGCGTCGAACGCGGCGAGCTGGACCGGGACACCGATCCCCGGCTGGTGGCCGAGACCCTGGCGGGCCCCCTGTTCGCCCGGGTCCTGCTGACCGGTGCGCCGCTCGACGAGGGGCTCGCGCGCCGGATCGTGGACCTGACGCTGGACGGCGCGCGCCCCCGTACCGGCTGAACCCTCCGGCGCCGGCCGCGGCGGGTGATGCGCGCGGTCACCGTCTGTCGCGGTACCCCGCGACGATCGGCATGGTCTCGCGCAGCACCCGTACGCCGTCGTTGTCCGCGTCGCCCAGCGCGTGGCCCTTCCAGCTCCCCGTGGCGCTGGAGAACAGGCTGATCCGCCGGCAGTGGCCGCCGCACGACGAGCGGTAGGCCATGATCGTGTAGCGCGTGCCGTCCTCGGTGATCCAGCCGGTGTTGTACGGGTGGTTCCGGCCCACGTCCATCGCGCCGACCGGGTCCTCCGCCAGCGTCCTGCGGTCGTGCGCGAGGCCCAGCGTGTGGCCGATCTCGTGACTCGCCGAGTCCAGCTCGATGCCCTCGACGTCGACGACCGCGTAGGCGTACTCGTCCGTCGAGGCGCCGAGCGCGGGAGTGTAGTCCGCCGTACCGCCGCCGCGTCCCGGCCGGTCCACGAGGAGGACGACCAGGTCGGCGCCGTACCGGGCCCGCTGCTCGTGGACCCGGCGCCCGAGCCCCGCGGCGTGGTCCTTGAGGACGGCGTGCGCGGCGCGGAACTCCTCCGACCCCGCGTAGTCGGTCGCCGTGTGCGGGTGGACGACACGGATGACGCCGCAGAGCCCGCCGCCCGCCAGCGACCGGTTCATCCGGGCCGCGATCCGCTGCGCCGACGCGGGCACCCGGCGCTCGCCGCCGACCCGTTTCGCGGCCTTCGGCGTGTAGACCGCCAGCACGTCGACGACCGGACATCGCGCCGCCCTCGCCCCGGCCGCCGGACGGGTCTCGGCCGGGACGGAGTGCGCCGAGGCCGACGGCTCGGCCGGGGCCGCGCAGAGCGACGCGCCGAGACCGAGGGCCAGGGCCGCCTTCAAGATCGCGCGCATGGGAGCTCGACTCCGTTCGGGAGGGGGACGTGCGGCGTCGGAGAGTGACGAAACGTGCCCCATTATTAACACTCTGTGATGATTTCTGCGCGTCACGGACAGAACGGGTCGGTTGTCGTTCGTTCCGGGCCGGAGGGGTGTGGCCGCGAGGAGGTGGGCAGGTACAGGTGTACGAACTCGCACAAGCGGTACGGCAGTCGGCGGCAGAGGGGCGTGTGTGACGTGACGGAACAGAGCGGATGGCGGTTCTCCGACGACCGGGGGCAGCAGTCGGCGGCGCCCCGGCCGCCGGAGCGGGTCCTGGCCTACGTCCAGGCCGGCGCCACCCTGTGGGACCTCGGCGTCCGGCCGGTGGGGATCTTCGGCTCGGACCACGACGGGTCGGACCCCGACACGGCGAAGACGGGCACCCTGCCGCTCGACGAGGTCGCGTACGCCGGCGCGGGCAGCTCCCTGGACGCCGAGCGGCTGCTGGCCGCCGGACCGGATCTCGTGGTGGCCGTCAGCTACGGCGGCGGCCATGTCTACGGCCTGGCGCCCGAGACCGCCAAGCGCCTGGAGGAACGGGTGCCGGTGGTCGTCCTCGACGTGAGCCAGGCCCGTACGTTCGCGCAGATCGGGGACCGGTTCGCCGCCCTGGCGCGTTCGCTCGGAGCGGTGGACCGGCCCGGCGCGGAGCGTGAACTGGACGCCGCCCGGCAGCGGTTGCGCGCGGTCGTCACCGCGACGGCGGCCGACGCCCCCCGGGTTCTCGCCCTCTCCCCGGCGAGCCCGGAGGAGGCGTACGTCGCCCGCCCCGGGAAGTGGCCCGAGCTGCGGGTCCTCACCGAACTGGGCGTCCGGGTCGTCGAGCCGCCCGAGGGGCCGGGGGTCAACTGGGCCACCCTCGACCGCGCCGACACCTTCGCCCTGCGCCCGGAGGTGGTCCTGGCCGACATCCGCGCCCACGCCGCCCCGTTGGAGGAGCTGCGGGGGAGTCAGGCCGCGCCGACGCCCGTCGTCCCGTGGAACCCCGAACCTCTCTACGGGCCCCGCGACCACGCCCGGTTCCTGGGCCTGGTCGCGGACGCCCTGGAGGCGGCGCGGGTGAGCTGAGGCCCGCGACCGGGCTACCCGGGCTGCGCGGCGGGGGCCAGGCCGTCGGCGACCAGCCCGGCGAGCACCGCCTCGCCCAGCGCCTGGACGGCGGACTGCGGGCGGACCATCACGGTGAACTCCTTGATCCGGCCCTCCTCGTCCAGGTGCAGCAGGTCGATGCCGTGGATCTCCCTGCCGCCGACCGTCGCCCGGAACAGCAGGACCGCCGACGGGGCCTCCGCCCCGTCGGCGCTCGTCTGCGAGGAGCCCGTGAACTCGCCGACGTAGCGGAAGTCCTCGAACGTGCGCAACAGGACGCCGAAGAGGCCCATGACCGCCGGACGGCCCTCGAACGGGGAGAACTTCACCGGGCTGTAGAGCCGGACGTCCTCGGTGAACAGGCCGTCCAGCGCGCCCAGGTCGCGATCGTCGACGGCGGCGCGGAAGCGGTCCACTGCGGTGGTCATGTGTCCTCCTCGGGCAGGTGCGCCCTCGGCGGGCGCGCTGCATAGTCATCAATCTGACTAGTCATTTTCATGACTACCATGGGAAGCGGTGTTCCGGACAGGGGTCGGCTGGGCGGACGCGGTCGGCGCGACGGAGGGAGAGGTGGTCCCATGGCGCTGCGTCACGCGGTCCTGGCGGCGCTGCTCGACGAGGAGTTGAGCGGATACCAGCTCACCAAGGCGTTCGCGGCGGGCGTCGCGAACTTCTGGCACGCCAAACCGCAGCAGGTCTACGCGGAGCTGGCGAGGCTGGAGCGGGACGGGCTGGTCGCGGGGCGCGAGGTGGTGCAGGAGGGGCGTCCCGACAAGCGGCTGTTCCGTGTCACCGGGAAGGGGCTGGGCGAGCTGGAGGGCTTCGCCTCCACCGCGGCCAAGCCCGCCTTCCTCCGCGAGGACCTGCTGGTCCAGGTCCAGGCGGCCGACCGTCTCGACGCCGCCGTGCTGATCGAACGGCTCACCGAGCGGTACGCGTTCGCCGAGGCCAAGGCCGCGCTCTTCGAGGAGCGGCTGCGCAGGATGCGCGGCGGCCTGGACGAGGCGGAGTTCCTGCTCCACGGGGCGCGCGTCGGCCCGTATCTCACCTGCCGCCGGGGGCGGGACTTCGAACGCGCCAACCGCGACTGGTGCCGGGACGTCATGGAGGTGCTGCGGGCGCGGCAAGCGGCTGCGGATGAGACCTGAGAGTCTGCTCCCCACTTTCCCAAAAATATTCTGCAAAAACTCTTTGGGAAAGTGCTTCCGTCTGCCTACGCTGGTGCCATGGACAGCGAAGACAGCCGTCGCGTACTCGATCCCGCACAGGACGGGGCCGCCCTCAAGGCCCTCACCCACCCCCTGCGCCTCACCCTGCTCGGACTGCTGCGCCGGCACGGCCCGGCCACCGCCAGCGAGCTCGCGGTCAGGACGGGGGAGTCCTCGGCGTCCACCAGCTACCACCTGCGGGTGCTCGCCAAGTACGCGTTCGTCGCCGAGGCCGATCACCGCGACAGTCGGGAACGCCGCTGGAGGTCCGTGCACGACGTCACCTCGTGGAGCAACGAAGCGATGCGCGCCAGCCCCGGCGGCAGTGTGATCCTCAGCGTTCTGCACCGCCGGCAGATCGAGCACCTCCAGCAGTCCCTGGACCGCCACGAGGCGGACCTGGACAGCGGCCGGCTGGGTGAGGAATGGCAGGAGCCGTCGGGGCTCAGCGACCTGATGCCCCGGCTGACCCCGGAGTCCCTCGCCGAGCTGTGGGAGGTGTTCCGCGCGAAGGCGGCCGAGCTGACCGCCCGTGACGCCGAGGATCCCCGCGCCGAACAGGTCGTGCTGTTCACGGCAGGACTCCCGCTCGCCCAGGAGGACACGGCCGCCGGAGAGGACTCATGACCGGCCGGCCGGACCCCGCCGCCGTCTCCCCGGCCCACCGCGGCCTGGACGGCGCGACCGCGCGCCGCCGGTACGTCGCGGTCTCGTTCCTCTTCTGGTTCCCCATCGGCATGTCCGTCGCGACCGGGGTGCTCCTCTTCACCGAGCGCGGCATGGGCCTCGCCGCCGTCGCCGCGTTCTACGCCGTGCACTCCCTCACGGCCTCCGCGGCGGAGCTGCCCACCGGCGGCCTCTCCGACGTCCTCGGCCGACGCCCGGTGCTCGCCGTCGCCGGGCTGCTCAACCTCGGTGCCTTCAGCCTCATCGGCCTCGGCGCGGCCGGCTGGGCCATCGCGCTCGGCATGGGGCTGATGGGCCTAGCCCGCGCCCTGTCGAGCGGCCCCGCCGAAGCCTGGTACGTCGACACCGTCCAGGCCCACGCGGGACCCGACGCCGATCTGCGGACGGGCCTGGCGCGCGGCAGCTCCGCCACTTCGGCCGCCCTCGCCCTCGGCACCCTGCTCGGCGGCGGGCTGCCCTGGGTGCTTGGCCTCGCCCCCGGCCTCGGCGAGTGGCTGGCCGACGCGACCGGCGGACTCGTGATCCCGCTCTCCGTGCCCGCCCTGCTCGGCGCGCTGGTCGAGATCGTCTTCGTGCTGTACGTGGTCAGCTCCCTGCCGGAGCCGCCCCGGCCCCGCACCACGGTGCGCCAGGTCGTCGGAGGTGTGCCCGCCGCCATCGCCGCCGGTCTCCGGCTCGGCGCCCGGGACATCCTGATCCGGCGCGTCCTGCTCACCGCGAGCGCCGCCGGCGCCGCGCTCGCCGCCGTCGAACTGCTCACCCCGGGCCGGGCCGCCGCCCTCATGGGGACCGCCGAATCCGGGGCCCTCGTCTTCGCCGGGCTGGCCTGCGCCGGATTCCTCTGCTCCGCGCTCGGCAGCCAACTCGCCCCGCTCGTCGCCCGGTTCGCCGGCGGCAGCGAGCGCGCTGTGCCGGCGAGCCTCGGGCTCACGGTGCTGGGGCTGGCCCTGCTCGGGATGACCGCGCACACCATGAGCGCCCTCGCCACGACCGTCGCCGTCGCCGGCTACGGGCTCGTGTACCTGGGCCTCGGTGCCGCGGGCCCCAACGAGAACGACCTGCTGCACCGCCGCGTCGACGCCTCAGGTCGCGCCACCGCCCTCTCCGTCCAGTCGCTCTCGATGCAACTGGTCGCCGCCGGTGCGGGGCTGGGCGCGGGAGCCCTGCCCCCGGGCCCGCTGCCCTGGCTGCTCGCCGCCACCGCCGTGCTGGCCGGAGCCCTTCTCTGGGTCCGCCGGGTCGCGCCCGCGAGGCCGGTCCCGTACGTCGTGCCCGCGAGGCCGGTCCCGGGCGCCGCGCCCCGTACGGACGTGGAGACGCCCGTGAACGTTCCGAACCCCCTCTGCTGAGGAGAACCGCCCCATGCCCGACCACCACGACCTGCTGGTCGTCGGCGAATGCGTCGCCGACATCGTCCACCTTCCCGGCGAGGCCCCCCGGGTCCACCCCGGCGGCAGTCCCGCCAACGTCGCCTACGGCCTCGCCCGCCTCGGCCACCGTGCCGTGCTGCTCACCCAGCTCGGCCCGGACGACAACGGGCGGCTCATCCGGGAGCACCTGGTCTCCGGCGGCGTAGAGGTCCGTACCGACGGCTCCACCACCGCCACCCCGTCGGCCGCCGTCACCCTCGACGGAGCCGGGCGGGCCACGTACGCCTTCGACATCACCTGGGACCTCGCCCCGGTCCCCGTCGACCGCGCGCCGGCCCATGTGCACACCGGGTCGATCGGGGCCGTGGCCGAGCCCGGATCGGCCACCGTCCTGGACCTTCTCCGTGCCGCCCGGCCCACCGCCACGGTCAGCTACGACCCCAACGTGCGGCCCGCCCTCATGGGGGAGCGCGCGGCGGCCGTGCGCCGGGTCGAGGAGTGCGTGGGCCTGAGCGATCTCGTCAAGGCGAGCGACGAGGACCTGGAGTGGCTCCACCCGGGGGAGGCGCCGGAACAGGTCGCGGAACGCTGGCTGGGACTCGGGCCCGCCGCCGTGCTCGTCACCCGGGGCGGCGACGGGGCGCTCGCCGTCCTGCCCGGCGGCCGGATCGCGGTCGCGGCCCCGGAGGTCGAGGTCGTCGACACCGTCGGCGCGGGCGACGCCTTCATGTCGGGAGCCCTCCACGCCCTCGCCGCGCACGGACTGATCGGCGAGGGCGCGCGGGAGCGGCTGCGCGCCCTGGACCGGGACACCGTCGCCGACGTCCTGCGCCACGCGGCCGCCTCCGCCGCCGTCACCGTCTCCCGCGCGGGGGCCAGTCCACCCGGCGCGCACGAGCTGCGCGCAGCCCTCGCGCACAACTGACGCCCCATCATGACCCGTTCGGCTCAATCGAACGCACCCTCGTGAGACGTTCCGCCGTTCGTCAACCGGATGCAGTACGACAACGGATCGGGGCAACGGGTGGCGAGGAGAGGGACGGCCGACAGCGGTACGGAGCCGGGAGCGCGGGCGGGCGTCTCAGCGGCCGCCCCCCGCACCGCCGTGCTGCGGAGCGTGGCCGGCTGGGTGCCGGGCGAGCCGGTCCCCAACGAACAGCTTCCCGCCGACTGGGAGGTGGACGACGCCTGGGTCCGCCGCCGGACCGGCATCGGCAGCCGGCACCGCGCCGGACCCGACGTCGCGACGGGCGACCTCGCCTACGAGGCGGCCGTCCGGCTGCTAGCGCGCGACCCGGAGGCGCACGGGGCGGACGCGGTGGTCCTCGCCACCGCGACCCCCGATCACCTCTGCCCGGCCACCGCGCCCGCGCTCGCGGCACGGCTCGGGCTCGGCACCGTACCGGCCCTGGACATCTCCGCCGTGTGCAGCGGCTTCGTCTACGGACTCGCCGTCTGCCACGGCCTGGTCTCCTCCGGCCTCTACGAACGCGTCCTCCTGGTCGGCGCCGACGTCTACTCCACCTGGCTCGACCCGGCCGACCGGTCGGCGGGCGTCGTCTTCGGCGACGGGGCGGGCGCCGCCCTCGTCGCGGCCGGGGTGCGGGGCGACCCCGGCGAACTGCTCGCGTTCGACCTGGGCAGCGACGGCACGGGCTACGGCCTGATCACCGTGCCCGGCGGCGGCGCGCGGGCCCGGGCGAGCGGCAAACCGCCGGACCTGGGCGACGCGTACTTCCGGATGCGGGGCGGCACCGTCTACCAGCACGCCGTGGAACGGATGACGGACTCCTGCCGGACGCTCCTGGACCGCGTCGGCTGGAGCCCGGCCGAGGTCGACCGCTTCGTGCCGCACCAGGCCAACGCCCGCATCCTGCACGCCGTCGCGGAGCGCGTCGGGATCGAACCGAAGCGGTGCGTGACGCACCTGGAGCGGGTCGGCAACACCGGCGCCGCCTCCATCCCGCTGGCGCTCGCCGACGCGTCGGCCGGGGGGCTGCTCCGGTCCGGCGACCGCGTGCTGCTCACCGCCTTCGGGGGCGGACTGACCTGGGGATCGGCGGCGCTTCGCTGGCCCGGGACCCCGCAGACCATGTGCACGGATTCGATGGAAGGAACACAGCATGTCGCTCCCCGCTGATCAGGGCGCCGAGGTCCGTACCCGCACCGCCGTCGCGGTGACGGGCATCGGCCTGGTGACACCCGCAGGGGCGGACGAGCACAGCTTCTGGGAGGGGCTGTGCTCCGGGCACTCCACCGCCCGGCGGTGCGACGAACTGGCCGGGCTGCCGGTCGACTTCGCGTGCCCGGTCGACGGCATCGACCTGGACGCGGCGGTGGGCGGCCGGTCGGTGTGGCGGATGGCCCGGTTCGTGAAGCTGGCGCTGGTGGCGGCCCGACAGGCCGTCGCCGACGCCGGCCTCGACCCGGCCCGGTGGGACGGGAGTCGGGTGGGCGTGGTGCTCGGCGTGGGCGTCGGCGGCGTCTCCGCACTCGTCGACAACGCCGCCAGACTGGCGGCCTCGGGTCCCGAAGCGGTCTCCCCGCTGCTCGTCCCGATGATGATCCCCAACGCGGCGGCGGGCGAGGTCGCCATCGCGCTGAAGGCGGGCGGCCCGAGCCTCGCCCCCGCCACCGCCTGCGCCTCCGGTGCCACGGCCCTGGCCGTCGCCCGCGACCTCCTGCTGAGCGGCGGCTGCGACGTGGTGGTGGCGGGCGGCGCGGAAGCGGTGCTGACCCCGCTGGTGGTCACCGCGTTCGCCCGGATGGGAGCGCTGTCGACCCGCGCCGGCGACCCGGCGGCGGCGTCCCGGCCGTTCGCCGCCGACCGGGACGGATTCGTCATCGGCGAGGGCGCGGCCATGCTCGTCCTGGAGCGGGAGGAGGGCGTACGCGCCCGGGGTGGACGGCCGCGCGCCCTGCTCACCGGGGCCGGCTCCAGCACGGACGCCCACCACCCCACCGCCCCGGCGCCCGACGGACACGGCGCCCAGCGGGCCGTCGAGGCGGCGCTGGGCCAGGCGGGCTGGGCGCCGGGCGACGTCGACCACATCAACGCCCACGGCACCTCCACCCCCCTCAACGACGCCATGGAAACCACGCTCGTCTCCCGCCTCTTTCCGCACCGGCCGTCGGTCACCGCGCCCAAGGGCGTCATCGGGCACACCCTGGCGGCGGCCGGGGCGATCGAGGCGGTCGCCACCGTGCTGACGCTGGAACGTTCCGCCGTGCCGCCGATCGCCAACCTGGACGCGCTGCCCGACGCCTTCCCGCTCGACTGCGTGACGAAGGAGACCCGCCACCAGCGGGTTGAGACAGCGCTCAGCCACTCCTTCGGCTTCGGAGGCCACAACGTCGTACTCGCTTTCCAACGCGCCTGATATACGAGGGCATTTCAGGACGGCGAGGGGTGTCCTCGCCGTTCCTTGATCGTTACTTTGTTGTGACCGTACCTGCAAACAACGCGGATTCCCCGTCCGTGAACGACCTGCTGACCGCTGTGCTCTTCGGGCCCAACTTCCTCCAGGAGCACGGCTTCTGGCGCCGCCTGCTGACAACAGAACCGTTTCGCCGTCCCGGTGGCGGCACCCCCGACGAGCGACTGGCGCTCTCCTACCACCGGCTGCGCATCCTCAACAACGCGCTGGACAGCGGCGCGAGGGTGGCCGCCGACCCCCGCGCCCTGTCCGCACTCCACGAATGGCTCGGACCCGTCGACCCCGCACTGACCACCGTGGCGGGCATCCACTACAACCTCTTCCTCGGCAGCCTCCTCGACCACGACGCCGACACCCCGCGCGACCTCTCCGACTTCCTCGCCCTGCGCCGCGTCGGCACCTTCCTCTGTACGGAGGTGGCACACGGCAACGACGCGGCGGCGATCGAGACCACCGCGACGTACGACCGCGAGCGTGACGGCTTCGTGCTCCACACCCCGCACGCCGGGGCGCAGAAGTTCATGCCCAACACCAGCCCCGCCGGCGGCCCCAAGTCCGGTGTGGTGGCGGCCCGTCTGCTCGCCGACGGCGCCGATCACGGGGTCTTCCTCTTCCTCGCCCCGCTCACCGACGCCCACCGTGCCCTGCCGGGGGTGCGGGTACGGCGGCTGCCCGCCCGGATGGGCTCCCCGGTCGACCACTGCCTCACCTCCTTCGACCGCTGCTTCGTCCCGCGTGACGCGCTGCTCTCCGGGCAGCAGGGGCGGATCGGCGACGACGGCCGCTTCCACAGCCACGTGCCCAACCGCCGAAGGAGGTTCCTCGCCTCCATCGGCCGGGTCACCCCCGGCAAGCTCTCCATGAGCGCCTGCGCGGTCGGCTCCGCCCGGGTCACCCTGGCGATCGCCGTCCGGTACGCCGGGCACCGCATGATCTCCGCGTCGCGTGCCGCCCGGCAGGTCCCGGTGTACGCGCACCGCACCCATCACGGGCCGCTCGCCGGAGCGATGGCCACCGTGTACGCGATGAGCCTGCTGCACCGCAGGGCCCTGGACCGCTGGGAGGCGGCCCCGGATTCCGACCGGGACGAGGCGGAGCGCCTGGTGGCCGTCGCCAAGGGGTGGATCACCTGGCAGGCCCGGGACGTCATCGTCGAGTGCCGCGAACGCTGCGGAGCCCAGGGGCTGTTGGAGAACAACGGGATGACCGAGCTGTTCACCGGCATCGAGGGCGCCATCACCGCCGAGGGCGACAACCTCGCCGTGCACGCCAAGGCGGCGGCGGAGATGCTCTTCAGCGCCACCGAACAGGAGACGCCCCCCGGCGAGGGCCCCGGAGACCTGGCGGACCCCGCCTTCCTCGGCCGCCTGTGCGCGGCCGTCGAGGAGCTCTGGTTCGCCCGTGCCCGCGAGCGGATGAGCGCCGCCCCGCCCGGCGACCCGCTCGGCCGCTGGAACGCCGCCTCCCCGGCCGCGCTGCGCGGCGTCGAGGCGCACGCCTACCGGCAGGCGGACGAGGCGTACGCCGAGGCCGCGGCCCGGCTGCCCGAGGGCGGGGCGCACGCCCGCCTCACCGAACTGCGCCGGCTCTTCGCGCTCCGGTGGATCGACCGCAACAGCGGCAGCCTGCTCGCCGCCGGACGGCTGACCGCCGATCAGGCCGCCTCCCTGCCCGACGCGCTGGAGGAAGCCGTCGCCGTCGTCGCCGAGCACACTCCCTCCCTGGTGGAGACCTTCGCCCTCCCCGAGCGCCTGATGTCGGACTGGCCGATCGCCGGCCCCCGGTACGCGGACGTCTACGACGACCCCGAAGGCCCCTGGCACCGGGGCCGCCGGACCGGGCTCCGGGGCCGCGCCGCGGAGTTCCGGCGGCCCGCCTGCGGAAGCAGGAGGCGACCGCTGCGGGAGAAGGTGGCGGCGCTCGGTACCAAGGGAGTTCTGCTGGCGTACTGGGGGACCGCGTCCGTGCTCGCCCGGTGGTTCGAGAAGCCGCAGGTGGACGCAGACGAATCGGTTCACCCGAAGGCGTAACCGGAATATCTTCATCCAGTTGTTTCGGGCGGTGGGCCACCGCGTTCCCCCACCCCCGCAGTACGCTCGCTCACCCCCGTGGAACGCCGATGAGAGGAAACGCCATGACGACCATCCACCCCAAGATCACCGAGGTACTGACCGGGACGTTCAAGGTGCCCGCCGCCGAGATCCTTCCGGAGTCCACCATGGACAGCCTGGAGATGGACTCCCTCGCGGTCGCCGAGTTCGCCGTCATCATCAAGGAGACGCTGGGCGTCAGCGCCGACTCCGAGAAGCTCTACAAGGACGCCACGCTGGCCGACATCACCGCGTACATCGACGAGGCCGTCGACAGCGCGGAGTCCGAAGCGACGGTTCCGGTGAGCAACACCCGATGAACCGACCCGCCATCGCCGTCACCGGGCTGGGCATGATCACCCCGGTCGGCCACACCACGGACACCACCTGGGACGGAGTCCGCGCCGGCGTCTCGCCCGCCGCGACCGTTCCCGAACTGCACGGCTGTGCCGTCGACTTCGCCTGTACGGTCACCGGCATCGACCTCGACGACGCGGTCGGCGGCCGGACCGCCTTCCGGATGGGCCGCTACGTCAAGTTCGCCCTGCTGGCCGCCCGCGAGGCGGTCGCCGACGCCGGGCTCGACCCCGCGCACTGGGACGGCGCCCGCGTCGCCGTCGTCGTCGGCACCAGCAGCGGAGGATCCGCCGGACTCACCGAACAGGCCGTCGCGCTGGAGCGGCGCGGCCCCGAGGCCACCTCGCCCTCGGGCATCCTGCTGACCATCCCGAGCATGCCCGCGGCCGAGATCGCCATCGACATGAAGGCCACCGGCCCCAGCCTCGCCCCGTGCACGGCCTGCTCGTCCGGGGTGACCGCGCTCTCGGTCGCCCGGGACATGCTGACCCTGGGCCACTGCGACATCGCCATCGCCGGGGCCACCGAGTCGATCGTCTTCCCGATCGCCATGACCGGCTTCGGCCGCTCCGGCGCGGCGGCGCCGCGGGACGGGGACCCCGCCCGGCTCTGCCGCCCCTTCGCCGCCGACCGGACCGGGCTCGTCATGGGCGAGGGCGCCGCCATCATGGTCCTGGAGCGGGCCGAGGACGCCCGGTCCAGAGGAGCCGCCCCCCGGGCGCTGATCGCCGGAACCGGCGCCACCACCGACGCCCACCATCCCACCAGCCCCCACCCCTCCGGGTCGGTGGCGCGGGCGGCCGTCGACGCGGCGCTGCGCGACGCGGGCTGGCGCGCCGAGGACGTCGACCACGTCAACGCGCACGGGACGTCGACCCCCCTCAACGACGCCACCGAGGCCGCGCTGATCAGCCGGGCCTACCCGCACCGTCCCCCGGTCACCGCCCCCAAGGGCGTCCTGGGGCACTGCATGGGAGCGGCCGGCGCCGTCGAAGCGGGGCTGACCGTCCTCACGCTCCAGCACGGGGAGATCCCGCCGATCGCGAACCTGGACGCCCCCGAGCCCGGGTTCGACATCGACTGCGTCACCAAGGCCCCGCGCGCCGCCACCGTACGGCGCGCCGTCAGCCACTCCTTCGGCTTCGGCGGCCAGAACGCGGTGATCGCCCTCCAGGCCACCTCCTGACCACCGGCTTCCACCACCCCCGGGCCGGGTGAACCACGGACCCCGGCACCCGGGCGGAACCCCTCGGGCCGGTGCGGCGGGCCGATCCCACGCCGCACCGGCCCCACGCGTACGGAGGCCGACGCACCCCCTCCGATCTGCGCGAACGCGCGTGATAGCTTGCCGGGGCCAGTCGAACCCCAGCGACGGGGTCAGGGAATCCGGTGCGAATCCGGAACTGACGCGCAGCGGTGAGGGGGACGGGCGGGGCCACGGCCACTGGAGCGCGCCCGCGCTCCGGGAAGGCGTCCCGCCCGGACGAACCCGAGTCCGAAGACCTGCTGGCGCCCGCGCCCGTACCCGGGCACGGGAACCGTACGACGGGTTCCGCGACAGGACCCAGAGACACCGAGGTCCTCCGTGCTGCCCACAGCCACCCGCGCCCCGATACGCACCGCCGCCCTGCTCGCGGCGGGACTCCTCGCACTGACCGCCTGCGGCGGTGGGGACACCGGCAAGGCCGCCGGGGGCGGCACCGCCGACGGATTCCCGCTCACCCTCGAGAACTGCGGGCGCACCGTCACCGTCCAGGCCCCGCCCGAGCGGGCCGTCTCCGTGGACCAGGGCTCGACCGAGATCCTGCTCTCCCTCGGCCTCGCCGACCGGCTCGCCGCCACCGCCACCTGGACCGACCCCGTCATGAAGGGGCTGGAGAAGGCGAACGCCGGCGTCGAGCGGATCTCCGACAACCGCCCCTCCTCGGAGAAGGTCCTCGACAAGGAACCCGACTTCCTCTCCGCGTCCTTCACCTCCACCCTCGCCAAGGGCGGCGTCGCGCCCCGCGAGCAGTTCGAGAAGCTCGGCGTCCCCACCTACGTCTCGCCCGCCGACTGCACCGCCAAGGACAACAGCGGCGGCGGCGACGGAGCCCGTACCGCACCGCTGACGATGGACACCGTCTACGACGAAGTGAACGAGCTGGCCCACGTGTTCGGCGTCCCCGAGCGCGGCGAGAAGCTGGTGGGAGACCTCCGGGCACGGGTGGAGAAGGCCAAGAAGGGCGTCGACGCCTCCGACGCGTCCCTCCTCTACTGGTTCTCCGACTCCAAGGCCCCCTACCTCGCGGGCTGTTGCGGCGCCCCCGGCGTCATCACCAACGAACTGGGCGCGAAGAACGTCTTCGACGACACCCACGAGGAATGGCCGCAGATCAGCTGGGAGACCGTCGCCGACCGCAACCCCGACGTCCTGGTCATCGGCGACCTCACCCGGACCACGCAGACCGCCGAGAGCGCCGCCAAGAAGATCGAGTTCCTGGAGTCCAACCCGGTCACCAGGACGATGGACGCGGTCAAGAAGCGCCGTTACGTGCTCCTCAGCGGACAGGCCATGAACCCCACCATCCGGACCGTCGAGGGACTGGAGCTCGTCGCGGCCGGACTGCGCGACTTCGGGTTCACGGAGTGAGCACCGGGAACCGCGCGGTGGAGAAGTCCCCGCCCGGCGGCGAACCGGCCTCCGGGAGCGGCGGCGCCCCGCGCCCGGCGCCGGGCGACCGGGCCCTCCCGCCCCGACCGGCTGCCCGCGCGGGCAGCCGGTCGGGAGCGCCGCGTGGCGGCGCGCCGCTCGCCGTGCTCCTCTGGGCCGGCGGCGTCCTGCTCCTGCTGCTCTCCGTCGCGGTCGCCGTCACCATCGGCCCCGCCCGGATCTCCGTGCCCGACGTCTGGTCCGCCGTCGCCGCGCACCTCGGGTTCGGATCCAGCGACCTCAGCCCGATCCGGGACGGCATCATCTGGAACCTCCGGATGCCCCGCACCCTCCTGGCCGCCGTGTGCGGGGCCGGGCTCGCGGTGTGCGGCACGGTGATGCAGTCCCTGCTGCGCAACCCGCTCGCCGACCCCTTCGTCCTCGGCGTCTCCTCCGGGGCCTCGACCGGAGCGGTCGTCGTGGTCGTCCTCGGCGTCGGCGGGGGAGCGGTCTCCCTGTCGGCCGGGGCGTTCGTGGGGGCGCTGTGCTCGTTCGGCCTGGTGCTGCTGCTCAGCCACACCCTCGGCGGCTCCACCGACCGGGTCGTCCTCTCCGGCGTCGCCGCGATGCAGCTCTTCTCGGCGCTCACCTCGTTCGTCGTGATGACCTCAGCAGACGCCGAACAGACCCGGGGTGTGCTGTTCTGGCTGCTCGGCTCGCTCAGCGGGGTCGGCTGGAGCGAGGTCGCCGTCTGCGCCGCCGTCCTCGCCGGCTGCCTGACGGTCTGCCTGGCCCACGCCCGTACGCTCGACGCCTTCGCCTTCGGCCAGGACGCCGCCGCCGCGCTCGGCGTGAACGTCGCCCGCACCCGGATCGTGCTGCTGTGCACCACGGCGCTGCTCACCGCGGCCCTGGTCAGCGCGGCCGGGGCGATCGGCTTCGTCGGCCTGGTCCTGCCGCACGCCGCCCGCGCCCTCACCGGCTCCGGACACCGCCGGCTGCTCCCCGTCACCGCGCTCGCCGGAGCGGTCTTCCTGGTCTGGGTCGACACCCTGGCCCGGACCGTCCTCGACCCGCAGGAGGTACCGGTCGGCGTCGTCACCGCGCTGATCGGCGTCCCCGCCTTCGTCCTCGTCCTGTACCGCACCCGGAGCACCTCATGAGCGTCACCACGGGCCTGCGCGCCGACCGCGTCGGCCGTGCGGCGGGCGGCCGGCTGATCCTCGACGGCGTGGACATCACCCCGCCGCCCGGCGCCACGGTCGGGCTCCTCGGCCCCAACGGCTCCGGCAAGTCCACCCTGCTCCGCGTTCTCGCGGGCCTCCTCGCCCCGGACACCGGCGTCGTCACCCTGGACGGCGACCCCCTCGCCGCCCTCGGCCGCCGCACCGTCGCCCGCCGTATCGCCGTCGTCGACCAGCACGCGGTCACCCAGGTCGACCTCAGCGTCCTCGACGTCGTACGCCTCGGCCGCATCCCGCACCGCCGCGCCTGGTCCGCCCCGGACCGCACGGACGACGACGCCGTCACGGACGCCCTGCGCCGCACGGGGCTCACGGACCGCGCCGGACAGTCCTGGCACACCCTGTCCGGCGGCGAACGCCAACGCGTCCAGATCGCCCGCGCCCTCGCCCAGCAGCCCCGCGAACTGCTCCTGGACGAACCGACGAACCACCTCGACATCCAGCACCAGCTCGACCTGCTCGCGCTGGTCGCCGAACTCCCCGTGACCAGCGTCGTCGCCCTGCACGACCTCAACCTCGCAGCGATGTTCTGCGACCGGATCACCGTGATGAGGGCCGGCCGGGTCGTCGCCGGCGGCACCCCGGCCGAGGTCATCACCGAGGAGCTGATCCAGGACGTCTACGGCGTCCGCGCGGTCGTCACCCCCGACGGACCGGACGGCCGCCCCTCGGTGCGGTTCCTGCCGCGCCGCTGACGGCCGTCCGCCCCCGGACAAGCCGCCGGGCGGACCCGTGGAACGGGCCCGCCCGGCGGCCGAGGACGTGGGAGCGGCCTGCCGGCCACCGATGGAGAGCGAGGTCAGCGGCGTCGCCCCTGGCCGAACTCGCCACCGCCGTCCTTGCCCTTGCCCATCTCCGTCCCGTCCGCGTAGTCGATCTTCTCCTTGCGGACCTCGGCGGAGACCTCCTTCTGCTCGGTCACCCGGTTGGTCTCCAGCCGGACCCGCTCCACCGGCACGGCTTCCTTGCGCACGGTGGCGCGCTCCGCGTGCAGCGTGACCTCGACGTCCTGCTCTCCGAAGTCCGTGGTCCCGGCGGTCTTGTCACCGGGCTGGAGCGGTTCGCGGACCACCCGGACCTCCTCGTGGGAGACCGGCACGGTTCGGGTGACCTCCTCGGTCACCACGTACTTGTGCAGCCGGGCCCGGCCGCTCTCGTACTCCTCCGTGCCGACGTGCAGCTGCTCCTCGGAGCGGACCATCTCCTCCCGGCCGCTCATGTCGGCCGCGCGGGACGTGCCCGCCCCGGCGCCCGCCAGCGGGCGTGCGGAGGCGTCCGTGTCGCGGTGCCCGCCCGTGCCGGCCGTGCCCGCGGCTCCCGTCGTGGTCGCCTTGCCGGTCGCCTTGGCGCCGGGGGCCGTACCGGTCCCGCGTGCCGTGCCCGCGGCGCCCGCCGCACCCATCGCCCCGGTCCCGGCGGCGGTCGGCGCGTCCGAGCCCTGCGGCCGGTTCCCACCGAGGTTGCCGGACTTCCTGGTCAGGCCGTAGTGGCGGTACAGCTCCTCCTCCTCGGCCACGGAGAGGTGCGCGTCCGCGTCCACCCGGGGCGCGTCCTTGACGCTCTCCTTCGGATGGGCGACGTGGAGGTCGGAGCCCACTCGACGGGCTCCGGCGAGCGGGACGAAGCTCTCCTTCATGCCGAACAGGCCGGTCTTGACCGTGACCCAGTCGGGCTTGCCGGTGTCGTCGTCGACATACACCCGGCCGACGCTGCCGACCTTCTCGCCGTCGTTGTCGTACACGGTCAGACCGTCGAGCTCTCCGGAATCCGTGAATCCGTCAGCGGCTCCCATAACCGGTCCCTCCTCTCGGGCACGCCCTGTGGGTGGCTCCACCAGAGGTGGCGCGTCCGGATTCCATCGCGCCCCACCCGCCGGGCCGGTGCAACCGCCCGCCCACCCGGATCTCCGCCCCGGAAGCCCGGTACGGCCCGTGGGCCCTTGCCCGGCGGCACCGGGCCGCCCCGGAACCGGTTAGGCCGAACGGGTGAGTGAGGGCGTCCCGCGTAGGATCTGCGGGCCAGGGCCGCGAGGACGCGTGCCTCCCACGACCCACCGAATCACCAGGGGTGCGCCATCTCCTCCGTACGGCTCCGGCCGCCCGCGCAACGCGGCGAACCGCGCGCGGACCTCCACGACCGGCACGAGGACGGCCACCGCCTCCACCACCTCCTGTGGCGGCTGGGGCCCGGCTTCCGGGTCTGCAGCAGCGCGGTCCTCGGCGGCGGCATCGGCCCCCGCGCCTGGGTCCTCAACGCCCAGGTCCCCGGGGGCTACCCGCGCCTGGACCCGGACCGCCACCTCGCCGAGATCGCCGCCGCCGAAGGGCTCACGGGCCAGGGCGCCGGACTCATGACGGCCGCCGAGGTCGCCGCGTACACGAGCGCGCACGACGGCGGCGTCACGGCGACCGTCACCACCGGCCTCGGCGTACGGGGCTGGGCGGCGGCCCCCGAGACCGGCCGTCGGTCCGGGGAAGCGCCGGTGGACGTCCCGGCGGCCCCGTTCCGGCCCGGCACCGTCAACATCGTCGTCGCGGTGCCCGTGCCGCTCTCGGACGCCGCACTCGTCAACGCCGTCGCCACCGCCACCGAGGCCAAGGTCCAGGCGCTCCTCGACGCCGGACTGGACTGCTCGGGCACCCCCACGGACGCGGTGTGCGTGATCGCCCCCGAACCCGGGCCCGAGGGCGGCGAACCCTTCGCCGGACCCCGCTCGACCTGGGGCGCGCGCATCGCCCGCGCCGTGCACGGAGCCGCACTCGCGGGAGCGCGCCCGGCGCGCTGAACGCCCCGGGCGGGCGTGACGGCGGGCCGCCTCCATGCGGCACCGGACTCAGCCCACCGTCACCGGATGCCGCACCACCGCGTCGAACAGATAGCCCTGGGTGTTGTGCGCGGTCGCCACCGGCTGGGTGCGCCCCGAACGGTCCGTCGCCCGCGCCAGCAGCACCGCGGGCCCCCGCTCCCTCGGCACCCAGTCCGCCGTCCAGCGCACCCAGCTCCCGGCCCGCGGCACGTCCCGCAACCGGGCCCTGCGCCAGTGCGAACCCCCGTCCGTGCTGACCTCCACGGTCCGTACGGGAGCCCCGCCCGACCAGGAACGACCGGTCAGCAGCGCCCGCCGGTGAGCGGGGAACACGGCCCCCGGGGCCAGCTCGAACGCGCTCTTCAACGTCTGCCGGGTCAGCGGCGCGCTGCCCTCGGGCGGGTGCCCGGGGCCGAACAGCCGGTAGAGACCGGTGTTCCACGGCGTCAGCAGCGGCTCGGCGCTCACCTCGATGTCGCCGACCCACTTGATGTTGGCGATGCCCACCCAGGACGGCACGATCAGCCGCACCGGGAGCCCGTGGTCGGGCGGGAGCGGCTCACCGTTCATCTCGTACGCGAGCAGCACGTCGTCCAGCGCCTTCGCCACCGGCAGGGGGCGGCGCACCCGGCCCAGGTTCACCCCGTCGGTGACGACCTCGGCGTCCAGACCGCGCGGCAGCACGTCCACCGCGTGCCGCCCGATGCCCGCCCGGCGCAGCACGTCCGCCAGCCGCACACCGCGCCAGCGCGCCGTCCCGATCGCGCCGAGCGTCCACGCGGTGCCGGTGACCGCCTGGCCCTGCTGCGAGGTGAAGAAGGCGCGCCCGTTGCCCGCGCACTCGACGAACGCCGTACGCGTCACCGCCGGCAGCCCCAGCAGATCCGCGAAGCCGAACTCCACCGGCCCGCCGCGCAGTCCGTCGCCCCAGACCGTCAGCCGCCAGGCGTCCCGGTCGATGCGCGGGGTGGCCGTGTGGTTGCGGACGAAGAACCGGTCGGCCGTGGTGAGCGGGCCGGTGCCCCGCAGCGCGGCGAAGTTCGTCTCCGCGTTGGTGCCGCGCACGGTGAACAGCTCCGGCGGCAGCGGCTTCACCACCCCGGGCAGCCCGCCCGCAGCCCGCGCCGGAGCGGCGAGCGAGGCCAACGGCACGGCGGCCGAGGCCGCCGCGACCAGCTTCAGCAGCTCGCGGCGCTCGATCCCGGCGGATCGGGCCCGGCCACGGGACCACTGCCGCGTCCGCATCCGGTCGTAGGCGTCCTCGGTCGGTGCCGGGCTCATGAACGCTCCTCGGGGGTCAGGTGATGTGAGGGGAGGGAGAAGAGGGAGCCGGAACGGCGCCGGGGCCGCGGCGCCCGCGCCAGCAACTCCCGTACGAGCGCGCCCACCTGCTCCGTCTCGACGAGGAACCCGTCGTGCCCGCAGGGCGAGACGACGGTACGCGCACCGTCCGCCCCCGGCAGCAGCTCTGCCAGCAGCTCCTGCTGCGCCGGCGGGTACAGCCGGTCCGAGTCGACGCCCGCGACCAGGGCGGGCAGCTCCGCGCGGCGCAGGGCGCGGGCGATCCCGCCCCGTCCCCGCCCGACGTCGTGCCCGTTCATCGCCTCGGTGAGCGTCACATAGCTCCCGGCGTCGAACCGGGCCACCAGCTTGTCCGCGTGGTGGTCGAGGTAGGACTCCACCCGGTAGCGGCCCCCGCGTGCCGGATCCTCACCGGGCTGCGGCTCCCGGCCGAAGCGGGCGGCCAGCTCCGGTTCGCTCCGGTAGGTGATGTGGGCGATGCGGCGCGCCTGCCCCAGGCCCCGGTGCGGGCCGTCGCCCGGGGCGGCCCCGTGGTAGTCGCCGCCCCGCCACCCCGGGTCGGAACGGATCGCGCCGGTCTGCACCGTCCCCCAGGCGATCTGCTCGGCGGAGGCGGCGGCCGGGGCGGCGAGCACGAGCAGCGCACCGGTGCGCTCCGGCCTGCCCACCGCCCACTCCAGGGCCCGCATGCCGCCCATCGACCCGCCGACGACGGCCGCCCACCGGTCGATCCCCAGGGCGTCGGCGAGCGCCGCCTCCGCCGCCACCTGGTCGCGCACGCTCAGGCGCGGGAAGCGGGACCCCCACGGCGCGCCGTCGGGGCCGGGGGAGGAGGGGCCGGTGCTGCCCCCGCAGCCGCCCAGGACGTTGGGCGCCACGACGAACCAGCGCTCGGTGTCGAGCGGACGGCCCGGACCGACGAGCGCGTCCCACCAACCGGGCGTCGGGTGGCCCGGACCGGCGGGGCCCGCCACATGGCTGTCGCCCGTCAGCGCGTGCAGCACCAGCACGGCGTTCGATCCGTCCGCAGCCCGCTGCCCCCAGGTCTCGTACGCCAGGCGCACCCCCGGCAGCCGGACGCCGGACTCCAGGGGCAGCGGGTCGCCGATCGCCGCCCAGCGGCGACGACCGGGCGGATCCCCCTCCCGCCGGCCGCCGGAGGCGGGCGGAAGGGGAAGCGCGTGGTGCGGGGCCGAACGGTTCAGGACGCCGCCTTCGCCGCCCGGAAGCCCGCTTCCAGGTCGGCCTTGAGATCGTCCACGTTCTCCAGCCCCACCGAGAGACGCACCAGGCCGGGCGTGGCCCCGGTGGCGATCAGCTGCTCCTCGGTGAGCTGGCTGTGCGTGGTGGAGGCCGGGTGGATGATCAGGCTCCGTACGTCACCGATGTTGGCGAGGTGGCTGAAGAGCTCGACGGCGTCCACGAACCGCCGGCCCGCGTCGGCCCCGCCCGTCAGCTCGAAGGCCAGCACGGCCCCGGCGCCGCGCGGCAGGTAGCGCTGCCCGGCCTCGTACCAGCGGTTCGACTCCAGACCCGCGTAGTGCACGGCCGCCACCTCGTCGCGCCGCTCCAGCCAGCGGGCCAGCTCCGACGCGTTGGCGGTGTGCCGCTCCAGTCGCAGGCTGAGCGTCTCGATGCCCTGGAGCAGCAGGAACGCCGAGTGCGGCGACAGCGCGGGACCCAGGTCGCGCAGCAGCTGCACCCGGAGCTTCACCGCGAACGCGCTCGGGCCGAGGTCGGGCCAGTAGCGCAGCCCGTGGTAGCTCGGGTCGGGCTCGTGGAACTCGGGGAACCGCTCGGGGTGCGCCCCGAAGTCGAACGTCCCGGCGTCCACGACCACCCCGCCGATCGTCGTGCCGTGGCCGCCGAGGAACTTGGTCGCCGAGTGGACCACGATGTCCGCGCCGTGCTCGATCGGCCGCAGCAGGAACGGGGTCGGCACCGTGTTGTCGACGATGAGCGGGACCCCGGCCCCGTGCGCGGCGTCCGCGACGGCCCGCACGTCCAGCACGTCACCGCGCGGATTGCCGAGCGTCTCGGCGAAGAACGCCTTCGTGTTCGGCCGCACCGCCGCCCGCCACGCCTCCACGTCCTCGGGGTCCTCGACGAACGTCACCTCGACGCCGAAGCGCGGCAGCGTGTGCCGGAAGAGGTTGTAGGTGCCCCCGTACAGCGACGGGGAGGACACGATGTGGTCCCCGGCCCCGGCCAGCGTCAGGATCGCCAGCGTCTCGGCGGCCTGCCCCGAGGCCAGCGCGACGGCCGCGACGCCGCCCTCCAGCGCGGCGATACGCTGCTCCAGGACGTCCTGGGTGGGGTTGTGGATGCGGGTGTAGATGTTGCCCGGCTCGGCCAGGGAGAACACGTCGGCCGCGTGCCGGGTGTCGCGGAAGACGAAGGACGTCGACTGGTAGATCGGCACCGCGCGGGCGCCGGTCGCCGGGTCCGGGACGGCGCCCGCGTGGATCTGCTTGGTCTCGAACGACCAGGCGGCTCCCGGGACGTCGCGGTCCTGGTCCTCGGGGGTGTGGCCTGCGGTGACGGAGTCGAGCGGCTGGCTCATGTGGTTCCTCGCACGGGGCGGTGACGGTCTGGATACGGACCGTAGGCCACCGGGCCGCACCCCGAAAGCGCCTCGTCCGCATGGCCATGAACCCGCAACGGCGTGCCACACCCCGCAACACGGCGGCAACGTCACCGCCGCACACGCCGTACGGCGGTGACGCGGGCCGCCCCGCCGCCGCCCGAGCGCCGAGGGGGAGGAGGCGGCGGCGCCCGCGTGAGCACCGTACCCGCCGCGCGCGGTGCGGGCGGCGGATACGGCGTCAGGGTTCAGCGGGGAGCCGAAACCTCGGCGATCGAGCGGCCGGCCCACTCGGGCGCTGGCTCGACGAGCGCCTCCAGACGCGCCCGTACGCGGTCCGGGAACGGGGCGGTGCGGCCCAGGCGCCGGTCCACGTGGAGCGCCAGCAGCTCGCTCGTCGCCACCGGGGAGGCATCCGGTCCGGGCGTTCCGTCCGGGGCGTCGACGACGTACATCTCGTGGCAGAAGCGCGCCTTCTTGGCGTCCGCGCCCAACATCCGCGTGCGGACCGTGAGATGGGCCCCCTCCGGGACGTCGCGGAGATAGCGGATGTGGGACTCGACGGTGTACAGGGAACAGCCGGTGCTCTCCCGGTACCCGGCGTGGAGACCGGTCTCGATCATCATGGCGTCGGTGGCGTACCCGAAGACCAGGACGTAGAACGCCTCGCTCATATGGCCGTTGTAGTCGATCCACTCCGGCCGTACGGTCCGGTGGAGCACGGGCAGCGGCGCCGCGCCGTCGGTCACGGCCGTCTCCTCGGCGCCGGGTACGGGGGCGGTGGCGGGAGCGGCCTCGGGGGCCGGGTGCGCGCTCATCGGGCCGCCTCCTCGGCGGTACGGGGCAGCCGGCCCGTCGCCCGCAGGACGTCGATGACGCCCCGGTCCCGCTCGGCGACCAGGTCGGCGATGCCGCGGCCGTCCGCCGCCTCCTCGCAGCCGGCCACCACCGCCTCGTACAGCGCCCGGTCCAGTTCGGGCGCTTCGAGCCTGGTCCAGGGCGACTTCAGCGACGGGCCGAAGTGGTCGAGCATATGAGCCATCCCGCCCTCGCCGCCGGCGAGCGCGAACGTGAGCATCGGCCCCATCACGGCCCAGCGGAGCCCCGGCCCCTCGGTGATCGACGCGTCGATCTCCGCCACCGTCGCCTCGCCGTTGGCGACCATGTGCAACGCCTCGCGCCACAGGGCCTCCTGGAGGCGGTTGGCGATGAAGCCGGGCACCTCGCGGTCCATGGTGATCACGGACTTGCCCGCCACGGTGTAGAAGCGCGAGGCCCAGTCGACGGCGGCGGGCGAGGTCCGCTCACCGCCGACGACCTCCACCAGGGGGATCAGGTAGGGCGGGTTGAAGGGGTGCCCGACGACGAGCCGCCCGGGATCGGCCGCCTCCGTCTGCATGTCGGTCATCGGGTAGCCGGAGGTCGACGAGGCGATCACCGTACCGGCGGGAGCGGCGGCGTCCAGCCGGGCCAGCAGGCCGCGCTTGAGCTCCAGCTTCTCCGGGGCGCTCTCCTGGACGAACTGGGCCTCGGCCACGGCCTCTTCGAGGGTGGCCGTCACGGTCAGCCGGTCCTGCGACGCCCCCTCGGCCAGACCGAGCCGCTCCAGCGCGGGCCAGGCGGCGGCGATGAGCCGGCGCAGCCGGACGGCCGCGTCGGGAGCCGGGTCCCAGGCGGTGACGTCGTAGCCGCGGGCGAGGAAGTGGGCCGCCCAGCCGCCGCCGATCACCCCGGCGCCGACGCACGCCACTCGGCGTACGTCCTCCGGGGCGCAGGGGGCGGCGTGGCCGTCCGGCGTGGTGGGGGAGGGGATCAGGGTCACGGGGTCACTCCGGGGTGAGTCGCGGGGGGATGGCGGAGGCCGGGCGGAGGCGGCGGGGCGGGATCAGGCGCGGGGGCGCAGGCCGAGCTGCTCGCGCGCCTCGTCGGGCGTGGCGACCCGGGAGCCCAGGGACTCCGTGATCCGCACGGCGCGCTCCACCAGTTGGCCGTTGGTGGCCTTGACCCCCTTGGCCAGGTACAGGTTGTCCTCCAGGCCGACCCGGACGTGCCCGCCGAGCAGGATCGACTGGGCGACCCACGGCATCTGCATCCGGCCGAGCGCGAAGCTCGCCCAACGAGCCCCCTCCGGAAGCATGTTGACCATCGACATCAGGACCCCCGGGTCGGCGGGCGCGCCCCACGGGACGCCCATGCAGAGCTGGAAGACGGTGGGGTCGTCGAGCAGCCCTTCGGCGAGGAGCTGCTTGGCGAACCACAGCTGCCCGGTGTCGAAGATCTCCAACTCCGGCCGCACGCCGAGTTCCTGGATGCGCCGGGCGCCGGTGCGCAGCATGTCGGGGGTCGATACGTAGAGGTTGCTGCCGTCGCCGAAGTTCAGCGAACCGCAGTCGAGGGTGCAGATGTCCGGCAGCAGGTCCTCGACGTGCGGCAGCCGTTCGATTCCGCCGACCAGGTCGGTGCCCGGCAGGTGGCGGAGCGGGGCCTCCGGGTCGATGACGAGGTCGCCGCCCATGCCGGCGGTCAGGTTGATCACCACGTCGGTGCCGGTCTCCCGGATCCGCTCGACGACCTCCCGGTAGAGCCGCGGCTCCCGGGAGGGCGCTCCGGTCTCCGGATCGCGGACGTGGATGTGGACCACGGCGGCGCCCGCGCCGGCGGCCTCGACGGCGGAGGCGGCGATCTGCTCGGGCGTCACCGGGACATGCGGGCTGCGGCCCACGGTGTCGCCGGCGCCGGTGAGGGCGCAGGTGATGATGACGTTCTGGTTCACGGACATGCGGAGACGTCTCCTGTCGGGGAGTCACGGGAGCGGAGGGAGCTACGGGCGCTGTGGGGTGTCGCGGGTGCTGTGGGGTGTCGCGGGCGCGGGCGCGGCACCGTGCTTTCGGGGCGGACGGGGGTACGCGCGAGGTTCAGCTGTCGGTGGGCGCGGTGAGGCAGGCGTCCACATGGGCGGTCAGGGTGTCGTGCATGGCGCGGGCGTCGGTGCCCGGGCGGCCGGGCTCGGTGGCCAGGACCTGGGTGGCGAGCCCGTCGATCAGCGCGGTCAGGGCCAGGGCGGCCGCGTCCGCGTCGACCGCGCGGAAGGCGCCCTGCTCGGCGCCGCGCCGGATCACGTCCGCGACCGTGCCCCGCCACTGGCGGTAGTACTCGACGTGGAGCCGTCCGACCGCGGTGGACCGGGCGGCCTGCGCCCACAGATCGAGCCAGACGCACCACTGCCGCCGCTGCTGCTCGGTGCGGGGCGTCTGGAGTTCGATCAGCCGGCGCAGTTCGTCCCCGGCGTGACGGGACCCGGCCGTGGCGTCGGCGCGACGGCGGGTGTCCTCGTCCATGCACCAGCGGACCGCCGCTTCGAGCAGTTCGTCACGGCCCGGGAAGTGGTAGTGGATCGTCGCCGTGCTGGTGTGGCAGGCCGCGGCGATGTCCGCGACCCGCACGGCGTGGAAGCCGCGTTCCGCGATGAGCCGGACGGTCTCCCGCACGATCTGCAGCGGTCTGCCGCCCTCCGGCGCGGCGGGCGCCGACATGGGGGAGCGGGACGGCGACGGCGGGGGTCCGGACGCCGGGGCCGACGTCGTACCGGCCGGCGCGCCGTTCGGCGACTTTACCGCCGGGCCGATCAGCCCGCCGACGTCCACACCGCCGATGTCGGCGATCCGGGCCAGTTCGGCGACGGTGAAGCGCCGGGCGCCGTTCAGTGAACGGGACAGCTTCGACGGATCGATGACGATCCGCCGGGCGAACTCGCGGTCGCTCACCCCCGTCGCGTCGATCACCTGCCGGACCCGTGCGGCCACCTCGTTCTGCTGCATGGTCAGCCACCGTAGCCATGTGTTGAGAAAACCTCAACGTCAGTGCGGGGGTCGGTCACGATTCACCGCATGAAAAAAGGGCGTTGGGGTGCTGACTGACGCATCAGTCAGCACCCCAACGCCCTGCCCTCCGAGGGGCGGTACGTCAGGGGGTCACTCCTGGACGAGCATCCCGTCGCGCAGCCGGCCGAGCATCCGGCTCAGCAGCCGGGACACGTGCATCTGCGAGATGCCCAGTTCGGCGCCGATCTGGGCCTGGGTCATCTCCTGGCCGAAGCGCATGTCGATGATCCGGCGCTCCCGCTCGTCGAGCTCGCTCAGCAGGGGAGCGAGGGCGTGCAGGTTCTCCACGCTCTCCATCGCGGGGTCGAGGCCGCCCAGCACATCGGCGAAGGTCCGCGCGCCGCTCTGACCGGGCCCGCTCTCCGCCGTGTCGGTCGGCATGTCCAGGGAGCCCGCCGTGTAGCCGTTGGAGGCGACGATGCCCTCGGTGACCTCGGACTCCTCGATGCCCAGGGCTTCCGCCAGCTCCTTGACCGTGGGGTCCCGGTCGAGGTCGGCGGCCAGCGCCTCCTTCGCCTTGGCGAGGTCGACCCGCAGCTCCTGGAGGCGGCGCGGCACGTGCACCGCCCAGCTCGTGTCACGGAAGAAGCGCTTGATCTCCCCGACGATGTACGGCACGGCGAACGACGTGAACTCGACCTCCCGCGAGAGGTCGAAGCGGTCGATCGCCTTGATCAGCCCGATGGTGCCGACCTGGACGATGTCCTCCATGTCACCGCTGCCCCGGTTGCGGAAGCGGTTGGCGGCGAACCGGACCAGGGACAGGTTCATCTCGATGAGGGTGTTGCGCGCGTACTGGTACTCGTGCGTCCCCTCCTCCAGGACCTGGAGCCGGTCGAAGAAGAGACGCGAGAGGCGGCGCGCGTCCATCGGGGCGACCTTCCCGGCATCCTCGATCCAGGGAAGATCCTCGGCGGTGCCCGTCACGTCCGTACCCGCCGTCTGCACGGACTGTGCGGTCTGCGAGGTCTGCACGGTCATGTCGCTTCACGCTCCCTGGTTCGAAGGCCCTCAGGGTTGTTCGCCTTCCCCGGGTCATGACTCTCATGCGTGCGAGAACGAGTTGATTCGCCGCCCGTGCGCGAGACCGCCGGGACCAGGGCGGGTTCACCGCTGAGAAGGCGTCATGAGAGGTACGGGAGTGAGCGGCGGGGCCACGGATTCGCATGGGGCGCGCCGGAAGGAGCCCGGCGGGGCGCCGGTCGGCCCCGGCCGCGGCTCGTATGCCCGGAGGGTGCGGAGAACCGCCCCACCGGTACGGGGGAGCCCGGTGGGGCGGTCGCCACCAGAGTGCCACAGCCGGGCGGCGGTTGGGGGTGGAGCGGCGCGTATCGGCCTACGGATGAGTCGAATTGGTTGCTCGTCCCCCGGGCGCGTCCCGGGGATCCTGCCCGGGTCCGCGACGCCCGGCGGCGCCGGGACCGGACGGCCCCGCCGCTGAGCGGACCGGCCCCGGCCGCCCGTGGGCCGAGCGCCGGGAGCCGGGGCTCCGGGCGCGGGAAGGCCGGCCCCGGCCGCCCGGAGGCACGGCGTCCTTGCGGTTCTCGATGGTTACGGTGTCGTGAACAGATGTGCCGCGCGGAATACCCGCGGCGTCCACGATGCTGTCCGCTGCCGGCGGGTGCGCCGCTCCGGCGTCAGCGCACCCGCCGCCGAGACTTCGTGCGACGGACGGAACGAGGACGACCATGCCCCAGAACGACACCCGGCCTCCCGCCGACACCCGGCCCCCTGCCGACCCCCGCCCTTCCACGGCGGGCGCTTCCCCGCTCCACCCCCTGGACAACCCGGCCCGCTCCTCCCTCACCGGTCCGCACGCCCACTTCGCCGAGCGCCGCGGCCGGATCCTGCGCTACCCGCCCGACGTCACCCCCTGGATCGCGCTCCCGGACACCCCGGAGGCCCCGGACTGGGCCGAGGTGGCGGCGCTGGCCGGACCGGGGGCCGCCGTCGCGCTGGCCGCATTCCAGGAGGCGCCGCCCCCGGACTGGGAGGTCGTCTTCCGCGCCGAGGGCGTCCAGCTCGTCGACGAATCCGTGGACGCCGCGCCCGACCCGGAAGCGGTACGGCTCGGCCCTCAGGACGTGCCGGAGATGCTGGACCTGGTGGCCCGCACCCGCCCCGGCCCCTTCCTGCCGCGCACGGTCGAGCTGGGCACCTACCTCGGCATCCGTCGCGGCGGTGACCTGGTGGCGATGGCGGGGGAGCGGCTGCACCCGCCGGGCTGGACCGAGATCAGCGGGGTCTGCACCGACGAGTCCGTACGGGGCCGGGGCCTGGCGGGCCGCCTCGTCCGGGCGGTCGCGTACGGTGTCCGAGAGCGCGGCGAGACGCCGTTCCTGCACGCGTCCGCCTCGAACACCAACGCCGTCCGGCTCTACGAGTCGCTCGGGTTCCGGCTCCGCCGGCGTACCGAATTCCTCTCCGCCCTCGTCCCCGCGACGCTCCCGGCGGCGGACGGGACCCGTCGGCCCTCGCCGCGCTGACCGCCCTCCGCCGCGCCCCCCGTACGGGTACGCGCCCCCGGTACGCGCACGACCGGGACCTCCGGCACCCCCGGTAGGGGCCGAAGGCCCCGGGTCCGAGGTCCCGGGCGGGACCTTCGGCGGCCGCTCGGGCCCTTCGCCCTCCTGTGCGCGGGCCCGTACCCCGGTCAACTGGAAGGGACTGCCCGGACCGCGGGCGGCGCCGACCGACCAGCAGGAGGACAGGCCGTGCCCATGAGGTTGCTGGACATGGCGCGGAAGCGGGACCGGCACTGGAGCGAGGACGCGGCAGCGGCGGCGGACCCGGGCATCGCCTCGGTCTCCCGCAGCCGGATCGGCAGCTGGCCCCTGGCCGGCGGCATCGCGCTGCTGACCGCCCTGGTCGTCTTCATCGACGTCGCGACCGGCAACGACCTGCGGCTTGTGCCGCTGCTCGTGGTGGTCCCGGCGCTGGCCTCCGTCTACTGCAGTCTCCGGCAGACGATCTGGGTGGCGGTGTGGATCACCACGGTCGTCGTCGGCTTCCGGGCCGGTACGGACGGCACGTTCTGGGACTTCCTCTTCGGCATCGGGTTCGCCGTGCTGGCCTGTGCCCTCGGCGTCGCCGCCTGCGCCGCCCGTATCCGCCATGCCACCGAGATGGCGCGGCTGCGGTCCGCCGTCGTCACCCTCCAGCGCCAGATCCTGCGCCCGCTGCCCGTCACGACCGGTCACGTGCTCGCGCACGGCCTCTACGAGCCCCTCGAGGAGGACCGGTTCGTCGGCGGGGACATCTACGAGGTCGTCGATTCGCCCTACGGGACCCGGGTGATCATCGGGGACGTCCAGGGCAAGGGGCTCGCCGCCATCGGCGCCGGGTTCGCGGCGATCGCCGCGTTCCGTGAGGCGGCGATCCGCGAGGCCACGCTCACCGGAGTGGTGGAGGCGCTGGAGGACGCCGTCGTCCGGCACAACGCCTTCTCCGCCCAGACCGGCGAGGCCGAACGCTTCGTCACGGCGCTCGTGCTCGGGTTCGACGGAAGCGGCCGGGTGGAGGCCGTCAACTGCGGCCATCTGCCGCCGCGCCTGTTCGACGACGGCCGGAGCACGGCCGTCCCGCTCCGGCGGACGTACGTCCCCCTGGGCCTCGCCGGGCTCAGCCGGGAGACCCGGACGACCGAGTCCTTCGCCTTCCCGCCGGGCGCGACGCTCCTCGTCGTCACGGACGGGGTCACCGAGGCCCGCGACGCGGCCGGAGCCTTCTACCCCCTGGACGAGCGCGCCGCGGCGTGGACCGGGCACGGGCCGCGGGAGTTGCTCGACGCGCTCCACGTCGACCTGGAGGCGTTCTCCGGAGGCGTCCGCCGGGACGACGTCGCCGCGCTCGCGCTGTGCCGGGCCCCGGTCGAGACCGGCGCTTCCCGGCCGGTAAGCGCCGTCGCCGTCACCGGGCCCGCCGCGCCCGCTCCCGCACCCTCCGGGGCGGCGCCTCCGATGGCCCTGCCCTTCTGATCCGCTTCCGAGCCCCCTCTGTGTCCCTTTCGGGTCCCTTCCGGGTCCCCTCCGAGTCCCCTTTCGGGTCCGGAGCCGCCGAGGCTGTCACACCTCCTCATGTCCCCACGAGACGAATGTCGCGTAGGGACATTTTCGGGTGTACGGTGCATGTATGAGTCCGGAACGGAAGATCCCGGAGCGGCGCGGCCGCAAGGCGCGCCGCACCCGCGACACCCTGGCGCAGGCCGCGTTCGAGCTGGTGCTCGACCGGGGGCTGCGGAACGTGACGGTCGAGGAGATCGCGGAGGCCGCGGACGTCGACCGCCGTACGTTCAGCCGGTACTTCGCGAGCAAGGAAGCCGCCGCACTCGACTCCCTGCGGGGCGACGGCGACCGCATCAACGCGGCCCTGCGGGCCCGGCCGGCCGATGAGCCCCCGCTCCTCGCCTACCGGCGGGCCGTCCTCGACTGGCTGGGCGACCCCGCGGCCGAGCCCTGGCACCTCCGCCCGCGGATCTTCGACCTGCTGGTCGTCGCCGAGGAGGAGCCGACGCTCTACGCCGCCTTCCACCACATCCGGGTGGACGCCCAGGAGGACTCGGTCGCCATCGTCGCGGCCCGGCTCGGCGCCGATCCGCGACGGGACATCCGGCCCGCCGTCACCGTCGCCGCCGGCGCGGGCGCGCTGCTCGCCGCCCAGGCCGCCTGGGTGCGCGGGGGCAGGCCGGACGCACTGCCCGACCTGGTCACCGAGGCGTTCGACGCGTTGACCGCCGATCTGCTCGAAGGGCCGTACGCCGCTCCGGAACGGCCCGCGACCGCCGACGCCGGCACGACCGCCGACGCCACCCCGATCGCCGGCACCACCAGTACCACCAGCACCACAGAAGCAGTAGCAGAAGGAACCGAGGCAACCTCATGAGCACCGAGCACAGCACGCCCGTACCCACCGCGGCACTGACCCAGGACCCGGCCGAGTTCGCCGGCCGCACCGCCCTCGTCACCGGTGGCGCGTCCGGCATCGGCCTCGCCCTGACCCGGCGGCTCGCCGCCGGCGGTGCGGCGGTCGTCGTCGCCGACTACGACGAGGCGAACGCGCGCAAGGCCGCCGCCGAACTGGAGGGCGCCGGAGCCAGGGCCGCGGCCGTCGCGATGGACGTCACCGACCCGGCCTCCGTCGAGGCGGGCGTGCGCTTCACCGTGGAGATCTTCGGCGCGCTCCACCTGGCCGTGAACAACGCCGGCATCGCGGGCCCCAGCAACCCCACCGGCGGCTACCCGGTCGAGGACTGGGACCGCGTGATCGCCACCAACCTCAGCGGCGTCTTCTACTCGATGCGCCACGAACTGCCCGCCATCGTCGCGGCGGGCGGCGGCGCGATCGTCAACATGTCCTCCATCCTCGGCACCAACGGCTTCGCCGGATCGCCCGCCTACGTCGCGGCCAAGCACGGCGTCGTCGGCCTCACCAAGACCGCGGCGCTCGAATACGCCGCTCGGAACGTTCGGATCAACGCGGTCGGCCCCGGCTTCATCGACACCCCGCTCCTGCGGAACGCCGACCCCGCCGCCCGCGACCACCTGATCTCCCTGCACCCGGCCGGACGCCTCGGCACCGCCGAGGAGGTCGCCGAACTGGCCGCCTTCCTGCTCTCCGACCGGGCCTCCTTCATCCACGGCAGCTACCACCTCGTGGACGGCGGCTACAGCGCCCCGTGACCGAGGACGTGTCCGGCGGACCGGGACCGGGCGGGCCGTGCCGGGCGTCGCGGCCCCGGCCGGTACCCGCCGGGCGCGCCGGGCGGGTCCCGGCGCGCCCGAGTGGCGCGCGGGGGAGCGGGGGGCGACAAAGGAAGCACGCGACGGAATGAGCGAGGAGACCCCATGAAAGCCGTCCAGTACCGAGCAGTCGGCGCCGCCCCCGAGGTGGTCACCGTCCCGGACCCCGAGCCCGGCCCCGGCCAGGTCCTGCTGAAGGTCACCGCGGCGGGCGTCTGCCACTCCGACATCGCCGTGATGAGCTGGCCCGCCGACCAGGTCCCCTTCCCGCTGCCCCTCACCCTCGGCCACGAAGGGGTCGGCACGGTCGCGGCACTCGGCGACGGCGTCGACGCCTTCGGGATCGGCGACTCCGTCGCGGTGTACGGGCCGTGGGGCTGCGGCACCTGCGTCAACTGCGCCGAGGGCAAGGAGAACTACTGCCTGCGCGCCAAGGAGCTCGGCATCATGCCGCCCGGCCTCGGCGCCCCCGGCGCGATGGCCGAGTACATGGTCGTCGACGACCCCCGCCACCTGGTCCCGATCGGTGACCTCGACCCGGTGCGGACGGTGCCGCTCACCGACGCCGGCCTCACCCCGTACCACGCCATCGTGCGTTCCCTGGCGAAGCTCGTGCCCGGCTCCACCGCCGTGGTCATCGGCACCGGCGGCCTCGGCCACGTCGCGATCCAGCTCCTGCGCGCCATGACGTCCACCCGGGTCATCGCCCTCGACGTCACCGAGGAGAAGCTCGACCTCGCCCGGACCGTCGGCGCGCACGAGGCCGTCCTCTCGGACGAGAAGGCGGCCGCGCGCGTCATGGAGCTGACCGGCGGACTCGGCGCCCAGGTGGTCCTCGACTTCGTCGGCGCACCGCCCACGGTCCGCACCGTCGGAGCCGTCGCCCGGGTGGACGGCGACGTCACCATCGTCGGCATCGGCGGCGGCGCGCTCCCGGTCGGCTTCGGGAGCCTCCCGTACGGCACCACGGTCTGCGCCCCCTACTGGGGCTCGCGCAAGGAACTGGCCGAGGTCCTCGACCTGGCCCACGCCGGAGCGGTGGACGTCCACGTGGAGACGTACTCCATCGACGAGGCCCCCCTCGCCTACGAACGCCTGCACGACGGCAGGATCAACGGCCGGGCCGTCATCCTCCCCAACGGCTGATACCACCGGCTGAAGCGGGTGCGGGGGACGGCGCCGGCCGCGGACGCGGGCCTCCCCGGACCTCCCCGCATCGCCCGCCGTGCCTTCCGCCCGCCCCGGCAGCCCACCGCTGCCGGGGCGGGTGGCGATATTCCCGGGCCCCGGCGGCGGCCTCTCGCTAAACTCGCCCGCATGGGTTCGTACCGCTTCTACTTCTTCCGCTGATCCCCGGCCCGGACGGCCGCAGCGCGCCGCACCCCGCGTCCCGTCGGGACGCCCCGGTGCCCACCTCCCCGTGACGTGACGTCCCGGGGCGGTCGACGTATCCGCGTACCCGCCGCCGTCCCTTCCGCCGTCCGGCATCCACGCCACGCCCCGCCGCACCGCGCCGTACCCCGTGTGCGCCGCGGCGGGCCGTCACCCAGCGAGAAGGCACCCATGCACCCTCAGCGCGACCGCACCCAACTGGCCGTGAAGGACGTCTCCAAGGCGTACGGAGACCGCTCCGTGCTCGACCAGGTGACCCTCACCGTCCGCCCCGGCGAGAAGATCGCCGTCATCGGAGAGAACGGCTCCGGAAAGTCCACGCTGCTCCGCCTGCTGGCCGGGGCCGAGGCGCCGGACACCGGTGAGGTCACCGTCCGGTTCCCCGGCGGCACCGGCCACCTCGCCCAGACACTCGACCTCGGCCCCGCCCGCACCGTGCGGGACGCGGTCGACGCGGCCCTCGCCGACCTCCGCGATCTCGAACACCGCATCCGCGAGGCGGAGAGGGAGCTCTCGGAGCGCGATCCCGGCGACCCGGGTCCCACCGAAGCGGAACTCGCCGCGTACGGAGACCTCCTCACCGCCTACGAGGACCGCGACGGCTACCGGGCAAACGCCCGCACCGAAGCGGCCCTGCACGGACTCGGCCTGGCCCACCTCACCCGCGACCGCGCGCTCGCCACGCTCTCCGGCGGCGAGCGGTCCCGGCTCGCCCTCGCCTGCGTCCTGGCCGCCGCGCCCGAACTGCTGCTCCTCGACGAACCGACCAACCACCTCGACGCCCGCGCCGTCGGCTGGCTGGAGGACCACCTCCGCGCCCACCGGGGGACCGTCGTCACGATCACCCACGACCGGGCGTTCCTGGAGCGCGTCACCTCGGTCATCCTGGAGGTCGACCGGGACCTGCGCACGGTCACCCGGTACGGGGACGGCTGGGACGGCTACCGCACCGCCAAGGCCGCCGCCCGCCGCCGCTGGGCCCAGGACCACGAGGAGTACCTGGCGGACCTGGCCCGGACCGAGGAACTGGTCGCGGCGGCCGGGGCGCGGCTCACGGCCACCGGAGGCGACCCGAAACAGGGCTTCGGCAAGCACCGCCGCTCGCACGAGGCCAAGCTGTCCGGCCGGGTCAGGGCCGCCCGGACCCGGCTGGAGGCGCTGCGCGGCTCTTCCGTGCCGCCCCCGCCCCGCCCGCTGGCCTTCACCGGCCGCCCCGCCCTCGCCACGGGGCCCGACGCGGCGGCCCGCCCGAGGACGCTCGTGGAGCTGGAGGACGTCTCCGTGGGCGACCGCCTGCACCTGACCGCCCTCCGCGTCGCGGCCGGTACCCGCCTCCTGGTGACCGGCAATAACGGCGCGGGGAAGACCACCCTGCTCCGGGTCCTCGCCGGCGACCTCGCCCCCGACACGGGCACGGTCACCCGGCACGCGCGCGTCGGCTACCTGCCGCAGGAACTGCCCGCGCGCCCCACCCGGCGCACGCTGCTCGCCACGTTCGCGGCCGGCCGGCCCGGCTTCCCCGACGAGTACGCCGACGAACTCCTGGCCCTCGGACTGTTCCGGCCGGAGGACCTCGGGGTGCCGGTGGCATCCCTCTCGGTCGGCCAGCAGCGCAGGCTGGCCCTGGCCCGGCTGGTGACCCGGCCGGCCGATCTGCTGGTGCTGGACGAGCCGACGAACCACATCGCGCTGAGCCTCGTCGAGGAGCTGGAGCAGGCGCTCGACGCGTACCCGGGCGCGGTGGTCGTCGTCTCGCACGACCGCAGCTTCCGGTCCCGCTTCACCGGCGACGTCCTGGAGCTGCGGGCGGGCCGCCCGGCGGACGCGGTCCCGTCCTACGCGTCGGGGGAGGCGGCCGCGCGACGCACCTGAGTGCGCAGCCGGTCGACGAAGACGCGTTGACCGGCGATCAGCCGCTCCGCGGCCTGCTCCGGCGTGCACCAGGCGAACCGGTCCATCTCCGGGAACTCCCGCTGCACGCCGGACCCGCGCGGCCACTCCATCGTGAACGTCCCCGGCACGACGGACGCCACGTCCAGCTCCGCCTCCAGACCCCAGGCGGTCACCGTCTTGCCGCTGCGCTGCCGGGACTCGCCGAGCGCGATCCACTCCCCGGGCGGCACCGGCACCCCCAGCTCCTCCGTGAACTCCCGGCGGGCGGCCGCCTCCGCGCTCTCGTCCGGGCCGTACTCGCCCTTCGGAACCGACCAGGCGGCCTCCTCCCGCCCCGCCCAGAACGGCCCGCCCATGTGCCCGATCAGCACCTCGACGTCCCGCTCGCCCGCCGCCTCCTCCGTGACCCGGAAGAGCAGAAGCCCCGCACTCCGTCTGCTTCTCGACATGCCGTCAAGTCTGCTGCGGCGACGCGGGAGACGCCAGGCGGGCGGGAGGGCGTACGCGGACGGCCTCCCCGGGCGGGCACGCCGAGGCGCCCGGCGACGCGGGACCGCCCGGCCGCCCCACACCGTCCCGGGGCGGGGGCCTCACGTCTTGCGGTAGCCGTACGCCTCCGAGGCCGCGGCCTCCACCGCCGCCAGATCGCCGCCCGCCGACGCGGTCACCACGGCGGCCACCGCCCCCTCCACGAACGGGGCGTCCACGAGGCGGGTGTTCTCCGGCAGTTCGTCGCCCTCGGCCAGCATCGACTTGACGGTCAGGACCGCGCTCCCCAGATCCACCAGCACCGCGACGCCCGCGCCCCGGTCCACCGAGGCGGCCGCCCGGCCGATCAGTTCCGCGCTTGTTCCCAGCCCGCCGTTCGGCAGTCCGCCCGCCGGGGCGACCGGGGCGGTCACCCCTCCGGCGGCGAGGCCCCGGGCCAGCTCCGCGACCGACTCGGCCACCGGCCCGCTGTGCGAGACCAGCACGATGCCCACCTGACGCTCGCCGCTCACGCGCCCTCCCCGTCCGCCGTCTCCGCCAGGGCGTCCACCAGCAGCGCCGCCGACGTCGCCCCGGGGTCCTGGTGCCCGATACTGCGCTCACCCAGATAGCTGGCCCGGCCCTTGCGCGCCCGCATCGGCACCGTGGCCTCCGCTCCCGCACGGGCCGCGTCCGCCGCCCCGTCGAACGAGAGGGCGAGCGCCTCCGCCGCGGGCAGCAGCGCGTCGAGCATCGTCTTGTCCCCGGCCTGGGCGCCGCCCAGCTGCCCCACCGCGGCCACCCCCGCCGCGAACGCCTGGGCGAACTGCTCCTGCGTCACCTCGGCCTCGTCCCCGAGCGCCTTGCCCGTACGGCGCAGCAGCGTCCCGTACAGCGGGCCGGACGCCCCGCCCACCGTGGAGATGAGCTGCCGTCCGGCCAGCGCCAGCAGCGCACCGGGCGTGGCCGGGGCGTCCTTCTCCAGCACCGCCTTCACCGCCGCGAAGCCGCGCTGCAGATTGCTGCCGTGGTCGGCGTCTCCGATCGCCGAGTCCAGATCGGTCAGGTGGTCCGCCTCACGGTCCACGGAAGCCGCTGCGGCGGTCATCCAGCGGCGGAAGAAGTCGGTGTCGAGCACAAGGTCTCCTGTTCCTCGGTACGGCCGGGGCCCCTCGCCCCGGCCGTACACAGGCTGGTACGGCCGGCCCCGCGCCGGGGCCGCGCGCGGTGACGCCGTGCGGCCGGCGGCTCAGCGCCCCCAGCGGAGCGCGGCCGTCTCCACCGGCGCGTCCCACAGTCGCAGCAGCTCCTCGTCGACCTGGCACAGCGTCACCGAGCAGCCCGCCATGTCGAGCGACGTCACATAGTTCCCCACGAGGGTACGAGCCACCGTGACGCCCCGCTCGGACAGCACGCGGTGGACCTCCGCGTTGAAGCCGTACAGCTCCAGCAGCGGCGTCGCCCCCATACCGTTCACCAGCGCCAGCACCGGGCCGGTGGGGCGCAGGTCCTCCAGGACCGCGTCGACGGCGAAGTCGGCGATCTCCCCGGACGTCATCATCGGCCGCCGCTCGCGCCCCGGCTCCCCGTGGATGCCGATGCCCAACTCCAGCTCACCGGAGGGCAGATCGAAGGTGGGGCTGCCCTTGGCCGGGGTGGTGACGGAGCTCAGCGCCACCCCGAAGCTGCGCGAGGAGCCGTTCACCTGCCGGGCCACCGCCGCCACCCGCTCCAGCGGCGCGCCCTCGTCGGCCGCCGCTCCGGCGATCTTCTCGACGAACAGCGTCGCTCCCGTACCCCGCCGCCCGGCGGTGAACGTGCTGTCGCTCACGGCCACGTCGTCGTCCACCACGACCTGGGCGACCTGGATGCCCTCGTCGTCGGCGAGTTCGGCGGCCATCTCGAAGTTGAGCACGTCACCGGTGTAGTTCTTGACGACGAACAGCACCCCGGCCCCGCTGTCGACGGCCGCGGCGGCCCGCACCATCTGATCCGGTACGGGCGAGGTGAACACCTCGCCGGGACAGGCGGCCGACAGCATCCCGGGCCCGACGAATCCGGCGTGCAGCGGCTCGTGCCCCGAACCGCCCCCGGAGACGAGGGCCACCTTCCCCGCCACGGGCGCGTCCCGCCGGACGACGACCCGGTTCTCCACATCGACGGTCAGGTCGGGATGCGCGGCGGCGATGCCCCGCAGAGCGTCGGCGACCACGGTCTCGGGAACGTTGATCAGCATGCGCAACGGACTCTCCTCGGCAGGTGAACGTCCGGACCAGTATCGAGTGCGCGTGCCGCCTTCGCGAGGTGTCCGCCGGAAGGGCCGGGCCGGCGACGCGGGCCGGAACCGGCCCGGCGGGCCCGGGGCGGCCCGGACCCGGATGGGGCGGCAGAGGGCGGACGGGGCGCGCGCACGTACTTGACCAGCAGGTTCGTGGAGCCGACCGTAGGGCTTTCGGCTGACCGGGGTGGGACGGATGACGCGTGACGCATACGCCGACCGGTGCGAGGACCTCTTCGCACTGGGCGGTTTCAGGGAGGCCCGCAAGGCCGCGGAGGCCGGGCTGGCGGAGCTCGGCCCCGATCCGGTGCTCTACCGGTGGCTCGGCCTCGCGCACGCGGCGGAGGACGACGACGACCACGACGCCGACGCGGAAGCTGCCTACGAGGCCGGGCTCGCGCAGTGGCCCGACGACCTCGGACTCCTCGTCTCCTACCTGGAACTGTGCCTGCGCGCCGACACCTGGTCGTACCCCGGGCGCGCCGCCCGGGTGGAGCGGCTCAAGGAGCGGATCGCGGTCCTGGCGCCCGCCGGGTCGCCCGAGGCGGCACGGGTGGACGCCGCGCTCGGCTGGGCCGGGCGGGGCTACTGGCAGGACGTACGGCAGCGGACGGCTGCCACGACGGCGGACCGGGCGGCGTCCACGTCCCACGGCGATGATGTCGCCGAAGCACTGGCCCGGGGCGGTGGCCGGGCGCCCGCCCACCCGGAAGACCTGCGGGCCGTCGAGGTCGCGGCCGCCCTGGAGTTGCTGGACGGCCCGGGAAGGGCCCCGCTGCGGCTCGTCGTCCGCCACCGGGCGGCCGCGTACGCCACCGCCCTCCTGCTGGCCATCGCCACCAACAAGGCGTTGGTGCTGAGCGGGGCTGTCTCCTACAGCGTGTGGGGCTGGATCTGGTTCGTCCCCCTCCTCCTGGCCGAATCGAGGCTCAGGCAGGCCCGGCGACTGGCCAGGGAACGGGTGATCGCCGCGACGGCGGCCCGGCACGCCGCCGCTCCTGAGGCGGGTCACGCGCCGGACAGGCGGAGCTCTCCGGACCAGGTCTCGCATCGGACCGTGCCCGAGTCGAAGGTGATCTCCAACGCGGTCCGCCCACTGCCGGGTGCGCCCTCCTCGCTGACCGCCTGCACGGTCTCGCCGATGTGGCCCGCGAACGGGGTCGTGCCGCTGGTCTCCGCCACCTCCACGCGCCCCGACTCCGCCATGTCGTACCCCGTGCGGGGATCCGACGTCTCGACCACCAGGCACCAGTCCGAACCGGTGGTGACGCGCGTGGCGACCGCCTCACTGTCGATCAGCCACACGTCCAGTGGACCGGACGGCGGCTCCGTGCCGTACCGATGCCACGACGCGACCACCCGTTCGAGACGACGCCCGATCAGATAGCCGGGGAACACACCGACTCCGTGCAACGGGCATGCGCTCATGCTCTTCGACTCCACCCGCCGACCGTACCGCCGGTACTGACCCCGGCTCACGTCCTTGGGCGGATCCGGGGCGGCAACGGCCCCGGGCGGCCGCCTACCGCGTGCCTCACGCCTCCGGCGTGAGGTCGTCGAGCAGGGCCTGGCAGTCGGCCACGAGGCTGCCGATCGCCGCGCCCACGTCGGGTTCCTGGCCGTCCAACCGGCCCTTCAGGGAGGCGAGGGCCCGGTGGGCATCGGCCAGGGCGGTGTCCCGGCGGTCGCGCCCCTCCTCGTCGTCCCCGTGCGCCATGATCGTCCCGTAGGCCGTGCAGGCGTCGGCCGCCGCCGACAGGAGCCGGCCGAGTTCGTCCAGGGCCCGGTCCGGGGGCCGGGGCAGTTCCCGGTTCTCCGAGGCGGTCTCCCAGAGCGTCAAGGTCAGTCCGAGCAGCCGGTTCGCCACCCGGGCCCAGACGATGTCCCAGTCGGCGGAGGGGGCGGGCGTACTGCGGCGCAGGCGGCGTACGGGGTTCAGCCGGAAGCTCTCGGAGTCCCACCTGCGTCCGACGTAGAGCTCCGACAACGCGGTCAGCAGGTCGTTGGCGCTCCGGTTCCAGCTCTCCGCGCGCTGCGCGTCGTACTCCTCCAGGCCGTCGCCCATCTCCCGCAGCAGCCGGGCGCAGTCGCGCGGCAGCGCCGCCGCCAGCTTCCCCGCGTGGAGCGAGTGGACCGGCGGCAGCACCACGGCGTTCACGGCGACGCCCACGACGGCCCCGACCAGGGTCTCCAGCAGCCGGTGCCCGACGGCCGGCAGCGAGTACGAGCCGTACGCGAGCACGAAGAGGGCGGTGGTGGACGCGTACAGGCCCTGACCGCCCACGGAGGCCAGATTGCCGAGCAGGGTGGCCAGCGGGAGCGCCACGACCATGGCGATCATGGTGTCCCCGGTGAGCGCGGCGGCGCCGGCGGCGAGCAGCGTTCCGGCCGCGATCATCACGAAGAGCTGCACGGCGGTGCGCAGCGACCGGTACACGGTGCCCTGGACCAGGGCCACGGCCGCCCACGGAGCCATCAGGGCCATGGGGGCGTCCAGCCACCATCCGGTCAGGGCCCAGGCGATGATGGCCGCCGCCGCGGCCTTGAGGGACTGCACCACCTGGTACCGGTCGGGCCGGTGCAGGAAGGGCGTCAGCCGTGCCAGGGCCGCCCTCATGACGCGGCGGCGGGCGGTGCGGGCGGCACGGTCACCGTTCGGCCCACTCGTGCCCCACCATCCGGGCGCCGGGGTGGGGTGGTCGCGCGGCTTCGGCAGGCTCCGGCCCGCATACGGGTTCACTCCTCGACGTCGACGGTGTTCTTCGGCCGCGGGAGGGGATGAGCCGGACGGACACGTCCCGCGGCTCCCGCAGGGCGCGCCTCTTGTCCGAAGCACACACGGCGAGTGCCCCTGCCCATAGCCGCCAAACAGGTGAAAACGGGGGAGCGGCGAGCGGGCCGTACCGGGTGGTGCGCCGGCGCGATTTGCATGAACGGCGCCCGGATGGGAAAAGTGACAGTGGAGGTCA
Organism: Streptomyces californicus; assembly: GCF_000717645.1. Taxonomy (GTDB): domain Bacteria; phylum Actinomycetota; class Actinomycetes; order Streptomycetales; family Streptomycetaceae; genus Streptomyces; species Streptomyces californicus. Next base: position 289,584 of record NZ_JNZZ01000016.1, on the reverse strand, counting down.
GGAAGCGGCCCGTTCGAACCCGCTGCCGTCCTCCACGAGGTGGCCGGTGAGGTTCCCGCACCACCCGTGAACGACTTCTCCGCTCCTGTGCGAGTCCTGTTCTTTTCTCCGCCCCGCGGCAGCCCGATGCCCCGGAGCGACCCGGCCGTGCCCGAAGAGATCACCGGCGCCGGCCTCCCCGCTGTGTGCTGTGTGTGCTGCTCGCCGGTCTCCACCGGCGTTCCTTCGTGAGAGAAAGGCCGAGTGCGATGCTGCTGGCCCACCCTGCGGTACTCGAAGAGCTTCTACGCCGCTACGACGCGCTGACGGCCGAACACGGCAAGGGCGGTGACGCCGCGGAGGCGGCCCGGCGCCTGGAGGACGTGAGCTACACGCTGTGCGTCACCACCGGGACCCGGGACATCACGTCGGCGGTCGCGGCCGCTCGTGAGCGACTGCGCCGCCGGCCGGCCCCCGGCACACCGGAGCCCGCACCCGTCGCCCTGTCCTGACGTCCCGGACGGGAGACGGCGGGGGCCGCGGCTTACTGGGCGGTGTAGCCGCCGTCGACGGGCAGGGCGGCACCGACGACGTGACCCCGGACTGCAGACGGCCGCCCTCTCATGTTCCGTCTCGGCGGCGGTGGGGCCCGGTACCGGAGGCATGGCGTTACGCGCCGGGGACAAGGGGTACCCCTGTGCGGACAAACCGACCCTGGACCCGCGCGGAACGAGGATCACATGCAGGTGGGATACAAGCTCTCGGCGGAGGCGTTCGGCCCGGCGGAGCTGGTCAGGCAGGCCGTGCTCGCCGAGGAGGCGGGCTTCGACTTCGTGGAGATCAGCGACCACTACCACCCCTGGCTCGACAACCAGGGCCACTCGCCGTTCGCCTGGACGGTGCTGGGGGCCATCGCCGCGAAGACGTCACGGATCGGCCTGGCGACCGGGGTCACCTGCCCCACCGTGCGCTACCACCCCGCGATCATCGCCCAGGCGGCCGCGACGCTGGCCCTCCTCTCGGAGGGCCGCTTCGTCCTGGGCGTCGGCTCGGGGGAGCGGCTCAACGAACACGTCGTCGGTCCCGGCTTCCCCGAAGCGGTGAGCACCCGGCACGAACTGCTCACGGAGGCCCTGGAGATCATCCGGCTGCTGTGGAGCGGGGGCTACCGGTCCTACGAGGGCAAGCACCTGCGCCTCAGCGACGCCCGCGTCTTCGACCTGCCCGACGAACTTCCCCTGATCGCCGTGGCCGCCAGCGGTCCGAAGTCGACCCGGATCGCCGCCGAACTGGGCGACGGCCTGTTCGCCACCGAGGACAAGCCGAGCATCGTCCGGCACTACCGCGACGCCGGCGGCAGCGGCCCCTGCTACGCGGAGGTGCCGATGGCCTGGGCGCCCGACGCGCACACCGGCGCGCGCGCCGCTCTGGAGACGACGCGCTGGGCGCTGACCGGCTGGAAGGTCATGAGCGAGCTGCCCAATCCGGTCAACTTCGACGCGGCGACCGCCACCGTGCGCGAGGAGGACATCCTGGGGAAGTTCGCCTGCGGGACGGACCCGGACCGGTACGTGGAAGTGGCCCAGCCGTTCGTGGACGCGGGCTACGACCGGCTGGTCATGCAGAACGCCGGCCCCGACCCGGACGGCTTCATCGACTTCTACCGGCGCGAACTCGACACCCGCATCCGGCAGCTGAAGCCGAACCACGGCTGAGCCACTGTGCTCGCGTGAACGCGCGGTGGCAGAGCCCGCGCCCCGGTGTCACGACGCCGCACCGACCGACGAACCGAGGAGGACCATGGCCGCCAGGCACCATCTCATCGACCGCGCCCCATCTGCCGTATGGGCGGTCCTCGAAGACGAACGCCAGTACGGCAGATGGGTGGTGGGCACGTCCGGGACCCGGCGCGAAGAGGGCCACTGGCCCGAACTCGGCTCCTCGATCGTCTACGACGTACGGCTGGGGCCTCGGCGGTTCACCGGCCGAACGCTGGTGCGGCGCATAGAGAGGCCCCGGACGCTCGAGCTGGAGGCCGAGGCCGGAGCGCTCGGGTCGGCGCGGATCGCCCTCGATATCAGGCCGTGGGGCGACAAGACCCTCGTGACCGTCGACGAACACCCCCTGCGCGGTATCGGCGGCACCCTCCACAACGTGCTGCTGGACTCGCTGATCCAGATGCGTCATCGCACCATGCTGGCGCGCCTCGCCCGCCTGACCGAACAGTTGACCCCGGCGGAGGCGCACCATCCCGGGCAGCGCGCCGCGACGGCCGACTGACCGTGGACCACCGCCGGGAGCCGCCCGCCGCTCCGGGGCGTGCACTCCGGCGGCCGCGACGGAGGGAGACACCGCCATGGCCGACGTGATCGTGATCGGCAGCGGGCCGAACGGCCTGGTCGCCGCCAACCTGCTCGCCGACGCCGGCTGGTCCGTCCTGGTGCTGGAGGCCCAGGACGAGCCGGGCGGCGCTGTGCGCAGTGACCGCGGGGTCCACCCCGAGTACGTCAACGACCTGTTCAGCTCGTTCTATCCGCTGGCCGCGGCCTCCCCGGTGCTGGCCGGGTTGAAGCTGCATCGGGACGGGCTGCGCTGGAGCCACGCCCCCCGGGTACTGGCCCATCCGCTGCTCGACGGCGGATGCGCCGTGCTGGCACGCGACCGGACGGAGACCGCCGCGGGTCTCGACCGCTTCGCGCCCGGCGACGGCGAGGCGTGGCTGGACCTCTGCCACATCTGGGACCGGCTGGGCGCGGGGATCGTCGACGCCCTCTTCTCGCCCTTTCCGCCCGTCAGGGCCGGAACCGTGCTGGCCGCGCGGTTCCGTGGTGCGGGCGGGCTGCGGTTGGCCCGCAGCCTCGTCCTCCCGGTCCGCAGGCTGGGTGAGGAGGAGTTCGCCGGGGAGGGCGGACGGCTGCTGCTGGCGGGCAACGCGCTGCACGCCGACCTGGCCCCCGAGGCGGCGGGCAGCGGCGGCTTCGGCTGGCTGATGTCCATGCTGGGGCAGTTCCACGGCTTTCCCGTTCCCGTCGGAGGGGCGGGTGCCCTGACCGCCGCCCTGGTGAGGCGGTTGCGGCGGCGCGGCGGAAGCGTCCGGTGCGGACAGCGGGTCACCGAGGTCGTGGTCCGCCGGGGCCGCGCCGTGGGTGTCCGTACGGCGGGCGGGGACGGGTTCCCCGCCCGCCGGGCCGTCCTGGCCGACGTCTCCGCCCCCAGCCTCTACGGGGCCCTGGTGGCCGCCGAGCACCTGCCCGGACGGCTCGTGGACGACCTACGGCGCTTCCAGTGGGACTTCGCCACCTTCAAGGTGGACTGGGCGCTGAACGGGCCCGTTCCCTGGAGCAGCGCCGCCGCCGCGTCGGCGGGTACCGTCCACCTTGCGGAGGGGGTCGACGAACTCACTCGCTGCGCCTCCCAGATCGCACGGGGCCTGATCCCCGACCGGCCGTTTCTCCTGTTCGGGCAGATGACCACGGCCGACGGGTCCCGGTCGCCCCGGGACACCGAGTCGGCCTGGGCCTACACACACGTGCCGCACACCGTGAAGGGCGACGCGGGCGCGGCGGGGCTGACCGGCGGCTGGGACGCGGCGGAACGAGAGCGGATGGCCGACCGGATCGAACGGCAGGTGGAGCGGTACGCCCCCGGCTTCCGCAGCCGGATCCGGGCCCGGCGGCTCCTCGCCCCGGCGACCCTGCAGAGCGCGGACGCCAATCTGTTCGGCGGGGCCATCAACGGTGGTACGGCGGCGATGCACCAACAACTGGTCTTCCGTCCGGTACCGGGCACGGGCCGCCCCGAAACCCCCGTGAAGGGCCTGTACCTGGCCTCCGCTTCGGCCCACCCCGGCGGCGGGGTGCACGGCGCGCCGGGGGCCAACGCGGCCCGGGCCGCCCTGCGCTCGGCCCGGGTCACCAGCACCGTGCTCTCCGCCGCCCAGCGGCTGTCGGACCGGCGGGGCCGGCCCGGCGAGACCGGTTGCGTACGGGACGGGTGGCCGTGACCGTACGCCGCCCCCGGCGCCCGTACCGTCGTACGGTCACCGCCTGCCGAGGCGGCTCATCCGCCGGGCGGGGAAGCGGCCCGGGAGGTCCGGAAGGAGTTCCAGTCGGCCTGCCCTCCCGCGCCCAGCACCTCCGCCGGGGAGGACAGCTCCTCGCGGGGAAGGGACCTCAGCTCGCGACGGGCGGCCCGCGCGACCAGGGCGGGGAAGAGCGGACGCAGCGGCTGGCACCAGCGGAGCCACGGCGGGGCGTAGATCTGCGGGGCGCGGTGGGTGACGCCCCGGGTGAGCCACTGGGCGACCTGGGCGGGGGAGTGGACGCGGCGGGCCGGGCGGGGCTGGTTGCGGCGCAGGGCTTCGAGGACCGGGTGGTCGTCGATGCCGGTGAGCATGTCGGTGCCGGTCCAGTGCAGATAGGCGATGCCGACCTGGACCCCGTCCGGTTCGACCTCGCCGCGCAGGGCGAGCGCGAACGATTCCGCTCCGGCCTTGGACGCGCAGTAGGCGCTCATCATGGGAGCCGCGCCGAACGCCGCGGTGGAGGCGATCTGCAGGAAGTAGCCGCGAGTGGAGGTCAGTTGGGGCAGGAACGCGCGGGCGGTGTCGGCGGATCCGGTGAGGTTGACGTCGATGACGCGTTGCCACAGGTCAGCGGCCGTACGGTCGAAGGGGCCGCTCACCGCGATGCCCGCGTTCGCCACGACCACCGACGCGGGTCCGAGGCCGGCCGCCACGCCGCGTGCCGCGTCCGCGAGCGCCGCCCGGTCGGTGACGTCGCACTCGATGCAGAGGCTCGGACCGGGAAGAGCCTCGGCGGCCTCCCGCAGGGTCGCCCGCTCGCGCCCCAGCAGGGCGACCCGCATCCCGGCCTCGGAGAGGCTCCGGGCGAGCGCCTCGCCGACGCCGCGAGCGGCGCCGGTAACGACCGCGACCCGGTCCTCCAGGGGACGGGCTGCCTGGTGGTTCCCGCGCATCGTCTCTCCTCGCTCGCGCACCGGTCGCTCGGCCGTGGTGCTGTCGGGCCGGCGGTCTCCCGCTCCACCGTCGGGCCGTACGCGGACGGCGGCAACCGGAGACACCGCGCTTCGGCCCGGCGGCCCGACCGCGAGGTTTGATCCCGCCGCGAACGGTCAGGCGGGGGGTGACCACGATGTCGAACACAGCAAGGGGCGTGAGTGTCATGGGTGCCGATCAGAAGGCTCAGGCCAAGACCGACCAGGCCAAGGGCAAGGTCAAGGAGACCGCGGGGCGCGCCGTCGGCAACGAGCGTCTCGTCGCCGAGGGCCGCGCCGACCAGACCAAGGGCGACGCCCGCGAGGCCAAGGAGAAGACCAAGGACGCCTTCAAGAACTGAGGCCGTCCCGGCAGCGCCGTCCGGCCCCGCGGAGCACGGCTCCGACGGGGCCGGACGGCGTTCGCGCGCGTACGGTTCGCTCCGGCAGCCCGCTCCGGGCCCGGTCCGTCCGGTCACGCTGTCGGGGAAGCACCCCTGTCACTGGACGCGCGAGGTGCCCCCGCCCGAGCCGCCTTCGTCGTCATCGTCGGAATCGTCGTCGCCCGGGATGTGGACGTCGAAGACCACGATGTTGATCTCGACGACCTCCAGCCCCGTCATCGTCTCCACAGCGTCGACGACGTGGGTCCGGATCCGTTCGGCCAGTTCGTGGATCGGGATGCCGTACTCCACCTCGATGTCGACGTCGATCGCGGCCTGCTTCTCGCCCACCTCCACCTTGACGGCGCGGCGTGCGCCGGAGGCGCCGGACCGCCGGCCGGTGACGGTGCCGAGCGCCTTGGACGCCGCCCGCCCCACGGAGTGGACGCCGTCGGTTTCGCGGATCGCGATGCCGGCGATGGTGGAGACGACGTTGTCGCTGATGGTCGTCTTCCCGCGGCCACCGGATCCTCCGGACCGTCCACCGGTCCTGCTGCTGTCGTCCTGGGTCTGGATGTCGGCCATGTCCGCCTCACAGAGAGTCGTTGCCACGGGCCGGTCATCGGCCCGTTCGGGCCCCTCTCCTCACTCTGCGCCTGCTCGACCGGGTACGCCATTCGAGTGCTGGACCCGTGGCGTACCACCCCTCAGTCGCGAGGCAACAGGGTCCCGAGCGGTCCCAGATCGAGGTTGAGGTCCTCCGGGCGTACGCCGTGCTGCTCGCACAACTCCTTCATCCGCAGGTCGAGCAGCATGAGCGTGGTCCCGATCTCCTCGACCTGTTCGTCGCTCAGGTCCCCCTGCTCCACCCGGCGGATGGCCTGCCGCTCCACGAGCTGCCGCAGCAGCTCGACCACGGTCAGGACCAGGGCCACCAGGTCCCGTCCCATCTGCTCGGAGTCCAGATCGACACGCGGTCCCGTCACAGCGGCCCCCCGTCGTTCCACGGTGCGGGAACCCGTTCGTTGACCGACGACAGCAGCGCGTGCAGCGACAGCCGGACGAGGGGTACGTCGGCGATGGCGATCACCAGGTCGCCGCTGACCACCACCCCCGTCGCCAGGACGCGGTCCAGCAGATCGACGAGCGGCACCCCGAGCGGACCGCTCAAGGGCTCCTGGCCGTCCCAGGGCACCACGTCGTGCGTCGCCACGGTCACACCTCTCCGACGAAGGAATACGGCACCCAGGGCCCCGACAGCTCGATCTGTGATCCCGTGCGATCGCCCAAAGCCCTTACCAGCCGCCGTAGTTCGCCCGCCCTTTCGTCGGCGACGAGGTACGTGGCGTTGAGCACGTGCGTACGGTCGTCGCCCGAGAGCGCCGCACCGTGCGTGCGCAGCCGCCGCGACGCCGCGGCGAGCCCGCGCAGTTCGGCGTCGACCGACTCGGCGACGTCCAGCGCCTGCTCCCGGCGTCTCTCCCGCAGCGCCTGGACGCCTCGCTTCCGGTTCAGATAGGCGAGGCCCGCCCCGGGGACACGGCCGCCCGCCGCCGTCAGCGGCTCGTCCGGCGTGGGGTCCGGCTCCGGGGTCGGGGCCCGGTACACCTTGACCCCCCATTCGGCGTGGTGCGCGACCCGCTTGAGCGCGGTGTGGAAGCGGTTCGCATCCGTGGCCAGGCGGGTCCGGGCCCGGTCGTCGTCGTGGTAGAGCGTGGCGAGGGGGAGGGGTACGACGGGCGCGTGCGCGGCCACGTTCGAGACCACCGCGTGGTGTGCCCGCGCGTACCGCTCGATCTGCGTCCGGTCGGACAGCCGGCGCTGCCAGACCTCGTCCGTGAAGTCGGCGGCGGGCACGGTCTGCACCACAGCGGTCAGCAGACCCGCGGGCAGCAGCCGTACCGCCCGGCCACCCGGCATGCCGGCCTCGTCGGCGAGGTCCAGCGCCCCCACCGCACGCGTGGCGCGGCAGACGGCGAACACATAGGTGACTCCGTCATCCGCAGGCGGACGCGGGACGCGGGAGTCCGGGGGCTGTGTCATCTCCGTCGGCTCTCCTTCTCCCGGCCGGCTCGTTCTTCCCCGTCCCCCCGGTCCTCCCCGTCCGCCCACCGGGATCCCGGTCCTCCGGCCGGCGCCTCGCCGCCGTCGGCGGACGCGTCCAGCTCCCGCAGACGCTCCCTCAGCTCGCGGTTCTCCTCCTCCAGCGCGTTGCGCGAGGCCCGGGAACTCAGCGCCGGGTCGGTCTCCCACCAGTCGATACCGGCCTTCTTCGCGGTGTCGACCGAGGCGACGAACAGACGGAGACGGATGGTGAGCAGCTCGATGTCGAGAAGGTCGATCTTGATGTCGCCGGCGATGACGATGCCCTTGTCCAGGACGCGTTCGAGGATGTCGGCGAGGTTGGAGGTCTGAGGTCCGGGAACCGGCTGTTCGCCCCGGCGGAAGTCGAGGTCCGTCATCACGCGCCCTCCGCGCGACGGCGACGGCCTCGGCGGCTCGGGGGAGGCTCTTCCTCGTCCTCGTCCTCGTCCTCGTACGCGTCGTCCCCGTCGTCCTCCTCCGGGTCCTCTTCCTCGTACTCCTCGTCGTCCTCGTACGCGTCGTCCTCCGGCTCCTCCTCGTCCCCGTCCTCGTCCTCGTCCTCGTCTTCCTCCTCGTCCCCGTACTCCCCGTCGGGGCCTTCCTCGTCCTCCTGCTGCTCCGCCTCTTCGCGCTCGACCGCGTCCTCGTGGGAGACGACCACCTCACCGTCGCGGATCTCACCACGCCAGCCCTCCGGCTCCTCCTCGGTGAGGGTCACGTAGCGCTGGAAGTGTTTGAAGTCCAGCCGCATCCGGCGCCCCTGGACGCGCCAGAGGTTGCCCGTCTTCTCGAAGAACCCGGAGGGGTAGTACTCCACGACCAGGATGATCCGGGTCAGCGTGGGCCCGAGCTCGTGGAAACTGACCGCTCCGTTGACCGTTCCCTTGGCGCCCTCCGAGGACCACACGATCCTGTCGTCCGGGACCTGTTCCAGGACCGTGGCCTTGAAGCTGCGGGACGAGGGGCCGATCTTCACCTTCCAGTCGCTTTCGACGTCGTCGCTCTTGGAGACGTCGCGGACGCCCTTCGCGAAGCCGCTGAACTCCTCGTACTGCGTCCACGCGTCGTAGGCCGTGCGCAGTGGCACGCCCACGTCGAGGACCTCGATGATGTTCATGACCTTGCTGCCGCTGGACTTGCGCTTGCTCCTGCCACCGCCGCCGAAGGCGTCCTTGGCCTTGTCCACCACCGCGTCCTTCGCTCCCTTGGCCTTCTCCGACACGAATGCCTTCACCGGAGACTCCCCCTGGAGCACGCGGGAGCCGATGGCGGGCAGGGAACCGCCGTTCTCGGTGACGTCGTTCAACTGACCGGTGAGGTCGGTGAGCTTGTCACCGGCCATCTCGGCGATCTTCTTCATCTGGGCGCCGGCGTACTTCGACACCTCGTCCTTGAGCCGGTCGATGCCCGACTCCTGTGCCTCTTCCGGTTGGTCCTTGTCCGACTTGGCCATGACGTCTACCTCCCGCTACCGGAGCGCTTGGATGCTGTCCGCTTCGACGAGGACGCCTTCGTGGACCGCTGCTTCGCCGTCGTCCTGGTGGTCTTCTTCGCGGGAGCGGACTTCTTCGCCTTCTTGGCGGCGGCCTTTTTCGCCGGGGCCGCCTTCTTGGCCGGTGCGGTCTTCTTGGCCGCTGCCTTCTTCGCCGGGTTCGTCTTCTTCGCGGGGGCCTTGGCGGCGGAGGACTTCTTCGCCCGCTCCGCGGACTTCTCGGACGGGGCCGAGGTGCGCGGCCGGGCCTTCCCGGCGGGGGCGGCCGGCTTCTTCCCGCGCCGGGGCCGCGGGGCGGGAGGCTCCGCCTCCGGTTCCCCGTCCTCCTCGTCGCCCTCCTCCGGTTCCTCGTCCTCCTCCTCGCCGTCCTCGGGCTCGTCCTCGCCCTCCTCCGGCTCTTCCTCCTCGTACTCCTCGTCGTCCTCGTACTCCTCGCCCTCCGGCTCCTCCTCGCCCGCCGCGCCGAGACGCAGCGTGCGCTCACCGATGGCGTCCGCCAACGAGGTCATGCCGCGGTTGGCCGCAGCGGTCACGGCCTGGCGCCCGGCGTCGAGGACTTCGCCCCTGAGCTGCTCCTGCAACTCGGCCACCTGGGGCACCTGCCCGAGCCGACGCATCCCCTCGGCCGCCAGCTGGCGGGGTTCGAGTCCGAAGCGCCGCCCGGCCAGATAGGTCGCGACGCTCAGGGCGAGCCGACCCTTCTTCGTCCGGCCGAGCACATACCCACCCACTACGGCGGCTGCCAGCGCCACCTTGGCCTGGTCGTCCATGTCTGTCACCTTCTGTAGTCGACGTCGCAGCGCATCTGAGCAGCGTGAAGCCGGTCGAGCAGCTTCTCCTCCTCGGCCTCGAACGCTTCGAGGTCGAGAAGCCCTTCGTCGAGGTCGCGGTTGAGCCCGGCGAGTTGCGCTCGGAGCACACCGGGGTCGTACAGCTCGCGCTCGGCGGTCTCCTGGAGCTTCTCCGCGACCCAGACGACCCCGCGCGCCGGAGCGAGCGGCAGCAGCAGGAGTCCGGAGATCAGCCCCATCGTCATCCTCCGGTCACGGCGGCCGGCCGGCCCGGGGCGTCGGCGTCACCGACGAAGCTGTAACAGGGCAGAGGGCCGGCGAAGCGGATCTCGACGTGGCTCCGGCGCGCTTCGGCGAGCCGCTCGGCCGTCGTACGGAAGTGCTCGCCGCGGTCGTGCGGGACCAGGAACGACGTATTCAGCGCGCATCCCTGGACCTCGGGGCCGTGGGCGACCGCGCGCGCCAGCGGAGCGAGTTCGCGCAGCACCTCCCGTCCCGCTTCGGCCGCCCGCCGGGACAGGGCGGATGCCACCGCTTCGCCCAGCCGGACACTGGTCTCGTACCCGGGCCGCCGGCGCGCCTCGTCACGCAGCCGCCGTACGGCGGCCTCCTCGGCCACCACGTCGGCGAGGGAGTCCGCCGCGGGCAGGGCCTTGACGTTCACCTCGACGTGTCCGTCGAGCCGGTCCAGGACGGCGAGGTAATTCTTCCGCGCCCCGGCCAGCCGGGCGAGCAGGGCACCCTCGTCCGGGGCGACCGTCCCGAAACGCATCGGCAGTACGGGGCCGCCTTCCGCCAGCCGCATCAGCAGCTCCTGATGGGCGAGCAGGTCCCGACGACGGGCGCGCAGCCGCGCGGGGGCGTCGCTGACGATCGCGGCGACCGCGCCCGCGGTGACGGTCCGCGGGACGCCGGGCGGGTCGCCCACACCGCCCGCACCCTCGGGCGGCGGGGTCCCGCCGCGTACCACCGCGTAGACGTACAGTCCGTCGCCGGCCACCGCTCACGCCTCCGCTCGGCGGCGTCGGCTCGCGCCGCTCTTGGGGCGGGCCGGAGCGCGCCGCTTCCTCGGACGCGCCTCCTCTTCCTCCGCCTCGTCGTCCCCGCCCACCGCCCTGCGCACGGTGTCGCCCACCGACTCGGCCGCCTTGCGCACCTTGCGCTTGCCGACCGACTTGGCCACGCCGCCGCTGAGCAGTTCGGGGACGGTCGTGCTGCCGGAGTCCCGCTCCAGGTCGAGGCGGTTGCACGCCTCGGCGAACCGGAGGTAGGTGTCCACGCTGGCCACGACGATGCGGGCGTCGATCTTGATGATCTCGATGCCGACCAGGGAGACCCGGACGAACACGTCGATCACCATGCCCCGGTCCAGGATCAGCTCCAGCACGTCGTACAAGGTGCCGGCGCGGGGCGGGCAGGGGACTATCCCGTCGGCGTAGGTCGTGGTCGTCATGAGGTGGTCCTTCCAACTGTCGGACGGTCTCGGATCACTCGTCTGCGGCGCCGCGCCGGTAGCGACGGACCCGGCGGTACTCCTGGAGCTCCCCGGCTCCGTCCAGCCGCACCTCGTAGGAGGCGAGCAGGCTCGTCGTGTCGGGGATCCGGGGCACTTCGAGGACGTCCACGACCACGCACCAGCCGTCGTCGTCCGAGCGCCGGACCGCGGAGACGCCTTCGGCGGGGTGGTCGATCAGCCCCTCCAGGCTCCTGCAGGCGGCGCGAGCGGCGTGCTCGGGCCCCTGGGCGGACGCGGTCTTCTTCCGTGCCCTCGCCGGGCCGGTGGCCCGCGCCGAACGTTGGTCTGCCATAGCGCCCAGTCTCGTCACATTCGGGCGCGCCGCATCTTGGGCGGGCCGCTGGTGCGCGGCGCCCTGCCGCCGGGTGCGGTCTGCGGGAAGCGCCGTGGGGAGGAGCGGGGGCACCTTCCGTCCGGTGCGGCCGCGGCATGCGAGAAGGGCACCCGCGGGTGCCCTTCTCATGCCTTCGCGACGCCGGTGAGGTGGGCGAACACGACGACGTTGGCCGCGTAGCCGACCTTCTTGTCGAAGCGTCCGCCGCAGGTGATCAGCCGCAGCTCCGGCCGCCCCCGCTCTCCGTACACCTCCTTGTCGGGGAAGGACTTCTTCTGGTACGTGCGGACCGCGTCGACGGTGAACACCGCGGTGCGCCGGTCCGCCCGGGTGACGCGGACGGTGTTGCCCGGGCGGAGCATGCTGATGTTGAGGAACACGGCCGGCCCGGTCAGGGTGTCCCGGTGGCCGATCGCCAGCGCGGTCCCCTTCTCGCCCGGCGCGGGCCCGTCGCCGTGCCAGCCGACCAGCTTCGGCTTGTCGATGGGCGGGGTGCCGGGGTGGCCGGCCGGGTCGAGGGGGAGCGCCGTCACCGGCGCCTCCAGCGACAGGGCGGGGATCGACAGCTTCGTCGCCGGCGACCGGGGGAGGGGAGCCGGCGGCGGGGCGGACCTTGTCGGCTTCGCCACCGGCTTCCCCGTCGCCGTCCCCCCGTCCGGGGATCCGGGGCGCGCCGCCGGGGAGGGGGACGCGTGCGCCCCCTGCCCCGGCGGCGCCTGCTGGGACACCTTGCCGTCGCCGGGGGCCGACGCGGTCGCGGCTCCGTGGTCGGGGGAGGCCCCGCACCCCTGGACCACGGTGGCCACGATCGAGAAGGTGACGCTCAGCGTCATGGTGAGACGGGCGGCGCGGCTCGGTCCGCGCCGCCGTCGGCGCCGACGGCGGTGGACCCTGTTACGCGGCGCCATGCGTGCGGCGGCGGGCGGCGCGGCGGGCGAGGAAGAGACCGAGGACGCCTACGCCGCCGGCGGCCAGCGCCGAGGTGGTGCCGAGCGACATGCCGCTGTCCCCGGCGGTGCTGCTCTCGACGGTCGGGACACCGCCGCCGCCCGCGGGCACGCCCCCGGTGGGACGGCAGTCCACGGTGAAGAGCTTCTCCTTGGGCGTGCCGCCCGGGAACGTCCAGACCACCTTGTACTGGCCGTTCGGCAGCGAGTAGTCCTGCGTGTTGCCCAGGCCCGCCGTCAGGGCGACGGCCGCGGTGAGCGTCGGGCGGGTCGGGGTGACCGGCTGCGGGGTGACGGTGATGTTGACCAGCGGCACGGTCTCGAAGTTGACGGCCGCCAGGTTGAACCGGCAGATCTTGACCTCGTCGCGGGGGTCGCTGTTCGGCGTGCCCGGCTTGTGGATGTTGATCTCCCCGCTGTCGCCGGGGGCGGCGGAAGCGGTGGAGGCGCCGGCGAGGGAGAGGCCGGTGACCGCGACGGCGGTGAGCGCCGCGGCGCCGAGGCGTCGGACGGAGGTGCGCGCGAGGGGGGACGACGACATGACGGCTCCTGATTGGTGAGATTGTCGTACTAATCGGGGTGCGGTTACAGAAATGCCACACGCATCCGGTGACGAGACGTCACCGAGCCGACACGCGCCCGCATTTGCCCCGAAAGGAGCACAGCGATCGGCGGCCGTGGCCGGGGCGGGGCGCGCGGAGTGCGCCCGTACCCCCCGGGGAAAGGTCCCGGGACTGCATAACGGCGCTGGTCGGGGTAGCCGCCGTTCATGGCAGACGAACAGCGCACCGAGCAGGGCTCCCCGTACGGAACGGTCCCGGGGAGCCGCGACGGAACGGGACAGGTGGGGGAGGGCGGCCGGGGCGAGCCGGCCGGGCCCGACGACGGGGTGGAGCGCGACGCGCCGGACAAGCCGACCGACCTGGGCCGGGCGTCCTGGTGGGCGGTGCTCAAGCGGACGGCGAAGGAGGCCCAGCAGGACGAGCTGACCGACCGGGCGGCGGGACTTACGTACTACGGGATCCTGTCGCTCTTCCCGGCCCTCCTCGTACTGGTCTCCCTCCTCGGGATCGCGGGCGAGTCGACCACGCAGAAGGCGCTGAAGAACGTCGAGAAGCTGGCGCCCGGCGCCGCCAAGGACGTCATCAAGAGCGCGATCACCCAACTGGAGGGGAGCGGCGGCACCGGCTCGGTGCTGGCCGTCGTCGGTCTGCTCGGAGCGCTGTGGGTGGCCTCCGGCTATGTGGCGGCCTTCATGCGCACGGCGAACTCGGTCTACGACCTGCCGGAGGGCCGTCCGCTGTGGAAGGTGCTCCCGGTACGCGTCGGGCTCACCCTGGTGCTCATGGTGCTGGCCGCCGTCTGCGCCCTCATGGTGGTGCTGAGCGGCGGCATCGCCCGCGAGATCGGCTCGCTCCTGGGCGTCGGCGACACCGCTCTGCTCGTCTGGTCGATCGCCAAGTGGCCCGTTCTGGTCGTCTTCGTGGCCGTCATGCTGGCGATCCTGTACTGGGCGGCCCCGAACGCCAAGGGCCGCGGCTTCGCCTTCGGCTCCCTGGGCAGCGTGCTGGCGCTGCTGATCTGGATGGCGGCCTCCGCCGGGTTCGCGTTCTACGTCGCCAACTTCGGCTCGTACAACAAGACGTACGGGGCGCTGGCCGGCGTCATCATCTTCCTGGTCTGGCTGTGGATCACCAACCTGGCCATCCTGCTGGGGCTGGAGTTCGACGCGGAGCTGGCCCGCGAGCGCGCCATCCTGGGCGGCCACCCTCCGTACGAGGAGCCCTACGTCGAGCCCCGCGACACCCGCTCCTGGACCGAGGAGGACCGCCGCGCCATGGGTGAGACGGGCCCCACCGACGACCTGCGGGCCGACTGAACGGCGGTGCCGCCCGTACCGGCGGCCGGGCCGTCCCGGCCGCCGGGCGTCACTCGCTGATGCGCGGCTTCCGTTCGGTTCCGGCCAGGGCGCGGTCGAGGGCCGCCACACCGAGACCGGCCAGGACGATCTGGAAGAGCCACTCGATCCAGTCGACGCCCCGCGTCGACCCCACCCCCAGCAGGGACGCCAGCAGGGAGCCCAGCAACGCGGCGCCGATGCCGACCACGAGCGTCCACAGCACGCCGATGTGCTGGCGTCCGGGCAGGACGAGGCGTCCCAGCAGGCCGACCGCGGCCCCGATGAGCAGGGCGCTGACGAGTCCGGAGATTTCCATGGCTGCACTCCTTCGGGGACGGCGTGTTCCGCCTCACGTACCCCGCGTGGCGCCGAGAACCCGCACCGTGCACGGCTCGCGAACCCTCCGAACCCCCACCGCGCGGGGATCCCGAACTCCCCGAACCGCCACCGCGAGGAAATCTTGATCCGGATTCGGAAATCGCCGTCATCCATGGCTCTGTTCGCGCATACGTCCGGATCGCAGGGGCAGGCGGATGTCAGCCAAGGACGACGGAGACCGGTCAGTGAGCGGTCATCCCCGGCGACGGGTGAAGGATGAGCACCGAGAAGAAGAACGATGAAGAGCACGACGGAAAGCGCGTCAGCGTTCCCACGGCCATGCGGCAGGCGTCCGCGCAGCTCACGGAATTGCTCCAGTGCGAGCCGGGTTCTGTTTCCTCGGTGAAGGCCACCGAGAGCGGCTGGTCGGCGGACGTGGAGGTCGTCGAACTGGAGCGGGTGCCGGACACCATGAGTGTGATGGCCTCGTACCGGGTCGAACTCGACCCCCAGGGAACGCTCATGTCCTACGAGCGGCTGCGCCGGTATGCCCGGGGCCAGATCGACCGCCGCTGACATTTCCGTCGTCAGACGAGACGGAGACCGCCGGACGGCGGTCCCGAAATAGATCGAAGATCACCGAAAGGAGTTCCCCATGTCCCTCGTTCAGCAGAGCAATGCGACGTCCGGTGGTGGGAGCGGCTCGGGAAATCTCTACGACGTCCTTGAACTCATACTCGACCGCGGACTCGTCATCGACGCATTCGTCCGCGTCTCCCTGGTCGGTATTGAAATTCTCAAAATCGACGTCCGTGTGGTGGTCGCGAGTGTCGACACCTATCTGAGGTTCGCCGAGGCGTGCAACCGGCTCGACCTGGAGTCCGGCCGGAAGGCGCCGAGCCAGCTCACCGACCTGGTCGGCGACATGACCGAGAGCGGCGCCAAGGGCAAGTCCAAGGGCGCGCTCTCCGGTGCGGTGGAGGCCTTCACCGACTCGTTGCAGAGCAAGAACGACGAGTCCGAGGAGAAGGAGCAGCCGCGCAAGCGCACGGCCCGCAAGACCACGTCCAGCCGTCAGTCCCAGAGTCGCGAGGAGTAGCGGTGTCCACTTACATCTACGCCATCACCGGAGCCGGCCACCCGCTCCCGCTGGAGGGCCTGCACGGCGTGGGCGACCCGCCCTCGGAGCTGCGTACCGTGAGCACCGACCGGCTGACCGCCGTGGTGAGCGACGCGCCCCCCGGACTCCGCGCCAAGCGACGCGATGTGATGGCCCATCAGAACGTGCTGGAAGCGCTGATGGCCGGCGGTGCGACCCTGCCGATGCGGTTCGGCCTGGTGGGCCCCGGTGACGACGAGGTCATGGCCGCGCTGGAGCGCGAGGCCGACGCGTACGAGGAGCGGCTGGCGGAGCTGGACGGCCGGGTGGAGTACAACCTCAAGGCCGGCCGGGACGAGGACGACCTCCTGCGGGAGATCATGACCCAGTCCGACGAGATCCGGCAGCTCAACGAGCGGACCCGGGCCCAGGGCAGCCACGACGACCGGGTCGCCCTCGGCGAGCTGGTGGCACGCGAGGTGACCGTGCGCGGACAGCAGGAGGCCGAGGACGTCGCCCAGCGGCTGGCGGACGCCGCCTCCCGCAGCTCGCACGCCGAGCCGGCCCCGCAGCAGTTCCTCAACCTGTCCTTCCTGGTGCCCCGGGCGGAGACCGAGGCCTTCGTGGCCGCGGTCCAGCGGGAGGCCGACCAGCGCGGAGACGCCTACTCGTTCACGTTGACGGGGCCGCTGCCGCCGTACAGCTTCGTCTGACCTACGGGCCCGTCCGTCCGGCTACCGGGAGCGGAGGTGAACTGTCCGCCATGGGCCTCATCAGCAACATCCTCACTCTGCCGCTGGCCCCCGTACGGGGGACGGTCTGGGTTCTCGACCAGGTCGTCCAGGCGGCCGAGCAGGAGTACTACGACCCCGAGCCGGTACGCGCCCGACTCGCGCAGTTGGAGCGGGACCTGAACAACGGCCTCATCGACGACGAGGAGTTCGACCGGTTGGAGGACGAACTCCTCGACCGGCTCGACGAGATCGAGGCGTACCGGAACAGCACACGGCAGGGGCCGTGAACGTCAGACACAACCACACGTGACCGGGGGGAGATAGAGGTGCATCGCAGATGACGAAGAACGCCAAGATAGGCGCGGCTCTGGTGGGGGGATACCTGCTGGGGCGGACCAAGAAGGCCAAACTCGCCCTGGGGTTCGGGATGTTCCTCCTCGGCAAGAAGATGGACCTGGACCCGCGGCAGATCGGCAGGATGCTGGCCGACTCGCCGGTCCTGGGGTCGCTCAACGACCAGGTGCGCAAGGAACTGGTGGACGCCACCAAGACGGCCGCCACCAAGGCCCTCACCCAGCGGGCCGGCAGCCTGGCCGACTCCCTGCAGCAGCGCACCCAGGCGCTGGGGTCCGCTCCCGCGGCCGACGACGAGGAGCCGGAGGAGGACGACGAGCCGAAGAAGGCCGCCAGGTCGTCGGACCGGGACGAGGAGGCCGACGGGGACGAGAAGCCCAAGCGCGCCCCGCGCAAGACCGCCTCCTCCGCCGCGAAGTCCGCGACCGCCTCCAGGAGCCGGTCGTCCTCAGGCAGCGGCCGTTCGAGCGGCGGCAAGTCGGCCGCCCCCGCGCGCAAGCGCGGCAGCGGCAGCGGCACCGCACGCAAGTCCACGTCCTCCGGCGCCCGCAAGGCGCGGGGAGGCGACGATGCCTGAATCCACCCTCAGCGGCATCAAGAACGACGTGGTCAAGAGCCCGGCCACCGACCGTCTCAAGGACGAGCTGCAGAACTACCTCCGGGCCCGTGCCGAACACGCGGTGACCCAGCTCGGCCACCGCCTCGGCGACTCGGTCTCCAAGCTCGCGGAGCCGGGCGGCGCCGGCGGCGCCCTCAAGAGCCTGGCCAAGGGCGGCCAGGCGCTCGGCGAGGGCAAGTCACCCGGCCAGGCTGCGCTGAGCGCGGGCGCCTCCCACCTCAAGGACACCGTCAAGGACAAGGTCAAGGGCCTGTTCGGCAAGGGGCGCAAGTCCGGCGGGGGCAAGTCCAAGAGCGTCACCATCGTCGAGGACATCGACGTCGGCGTGCCGGTCCGCGAGGCGTACGACCAGTGGACCCAGTTCCAGGAGTTCAGCTCGTTCGCCAAGGGCGTCGTGAGCGTGGAGAAGGCGGACGACACCACCAGCAACTGGAAGGTGAAGGTCGCCAAGTCCACCCGCAGCTGGAAGGCGAACGTCACCGAGCAGGTGCCCGACGAGCGGATCACCTGGACCACCGAGGGCGCCAAGGGCACCGTCAAGGGCGTCGTCACCTTCCACGCCGTCACCGACGACCTCACCCGCGTCCTGCTGGTCCTCGAATACTTCCCCAAGGGACTGTTCGAGAAGACCGGCAACATCTGGCGCGCCCAGGGCCGCCGCGCCCGGCTCGACCTCAAGCTCTACCGCAAGTTCATCATGATGCGCGGCGAGGCGACCGACAGCTGGCGGGGCGAGATCCGCGACGGCGAGGTCGTCGTCAGCCACGACGAGGCGATCGAGGAGGAGGAGCGGGAGGACGAGCGCTCCGAGTCCGAGGACGACGCCCCCGAGGACGCGTACGAGGACGACGAGCCCCGCGACGAGGACGGCGAGGACGACGAGCCCCGCGACGACCACGAGGACGGGGAACTCGACGAGGACGGCGAGCCGGAGGACTCCGCGTACGACGACGAGGAGCCGCAGGACGAGGAGTTCGCCGACGAGTACGCCGACGAGGACGGCGAGCCCGTCGAGGACGCCGAGGACGCCGAGGACGCCGAGGACGAGGACATCGAGCCGGCGGACGAGGCGGACGAGGACGAGGAGCCGGCGGAGGAGTACGCGGACGAGGACGTCGAGGACGAGGCCGAGGACGCCGACGTCCCGGCCGACGAGGACGCCGAGCCCGAGGACGAGACGGAGGAGGAGCGGCCCGCCCGCCGCTCCCGCCGTCGCGCGGCCGCCGACCGGTGACCGTGCCCGTTCGCAGACCCATCGGTGACCGGTCCCCGGGCGCAAACCCCGGGGCCGGTCACCCGGCTCGTGCACAGAGCCCTGCCGACACCCCACCCCCATCCCACGGAAAGGCGTGAGAGACCGTGTCCGATTCACTTGCCGGCCGGCTGCCGGCCTCGCCCCGAGGGGCCGCCCCGGGCTACGGGCAGCAGGGCGGGTCGGCCAACCTGGCCGACATTCTGGAGAGGGTGCTGGACAAGGGCATCGTCATCGCCGGTGACATCCAGATCAACCTGCTCGACATCGAACTGCTCACCATCAAGCTCCGCCTGCTGGTCGCCTCCGTCGACAAGGCCAAGGAGATGGGCATCGACTGGTGGGAGCACGACCCCTCGCTCTCCTCGCGGGCCCGCCCCGCGCAGCAGGCCGGGGCGGGCGCCCCGCCCGATGCCGCGATCGGCTCGGCGCAGGGCGCCGGGGCGGGATCCGGCGACGAGGCGCTGGCCGAGGAGAACGAGCGGCTGCGCGCCGAACTGGCCCGTCTGCGGTCGGCGGCCGCGCTTCCGGGCTCCGCCGCGGCCGAGGCGGCTCCGGCCGCACCGGAGGAGGAACGATGAGCACCGCACCCGAGACACCCGCCGGCGCACCGGGCGCGGACGCCGGGGAGATGAGCTACGTCTACGCGGTCGGCCGCGAGGGCCCCGCCCTGGACGGGCTCGCCGCGCGGCTGGCCGGCGTGGACGGCCGGCCCCTGCGCCCCGTCGCCGGGGGAGGGCTGTGCGCGCTCGTCTCCCCCGTACCGGCGGACGCGTTCAGCGAGCGGGGGCTCGCCGCGCAGATGGAGGACCTGGACCGGCTCGAAGCCGTGGCCCGCGCCCACCACGCGGTGGTGGACGCCGCGTTCGCGGAGACCTCCGTCCTGCCGATGCGGCTGGCCACGGTCTACCTGGACGACGCGCGGGTGGCCGCCATGCTGGTCGGGCAACGCGACCAGTTCCAGGAGCTGTTGGGGCGTCTGGAAGGCCACGTCGAGCTGGGCGTCAAGGTGTACGCCGATCCCCGCGCCGCCGCGACGGCGCCCGCCGAACCCGCTGCCGCGACGTCCTCGGGCGCCGGAGCGGGCCGGGCCTACCTCCGGCGGCGCCAGGCGCAGCAGCGCGACAGCCAGGACGTCTACCAGGCGGCGTCCGATCTGGCCGCCCGGGCGGCGCACCTGGCCGAGGGGGTGGCGTCCTCGCGTGCGGTGCACCGCCCGCAGCAGGGGCAACTCGCCGCCCGGGCCGGGGTGAACGTGACCAACGAGGCCTACCTCGTGCCCCGGGACCACGCGGCGCGGCTCCACCGCGAACTGGCCGCGCTGGCCGACGGGGCCCCCGGGGTGGCGATCGAGGTGACCGGACCGTGGGCGCCCTACTCGTTCGCCACGGCCGTGGTGGCCGAGGGCGCGGACGGCGGTGGACCGCGATGAGCACGGACCTCGTCGGCGGGGTTCTCGGCGAGAGCGAGCCCCGGAGCGGACCGCCCGTCGCCCTCATCGACCTGCTGGACCGGCTGCTGAACGGCGGGGCCGTGCTCACCGGCGACCTCGTCCTCTCCATCGCCGACGTGGACCTCGTCCACATCAATCTGCGAGCGGTGATCCGCTCGATCACCGGTGAGGAGCCGGGGCCGTGGTGAGCCCGCCCCCGGTGGCGTACGAGCGAGAGACCCCCGAGAGCGGGGAGGAGACGGACCCGATGACCGAGGACGACCGCGCGCGAGGCGCGCAGGGGGCGAGCCCCGCCGCTGCGGCGGAGGAGGTGGCGCGCGCCGCGGCCCACGCGTTCGGGCTCACCCCCGCGCGGCCGGACGACGCCGGGGGCCCCTCGGCGGCGGCCCAGCGGCTGCACACCGACCCGGACACCGTGGAGCGCGACCTGATCAAACTGGTGCTCACCATCGTCGAGTTGCTCCGTCAGCTCATGGAGCGCACCGCGATCCACCGCGTCGAGCAGGGTGACCTGAGCGAGCTCCAGGAGGAGCGGATCGGGATGACCCTGATGATCTTGAACGAACGCATGACGGAGCTGTGCGACCGCTACGGCCTGACGATGGACGACCTCAACCTCGACCTCGGGCCGCTCGGTTCGCTGCTGCCGCACAACGGCGCCTGAACGCGCCGAAACCCAGGTTTCATCACATCACGCACGGCAAGGAGGAGCCCATGACTGACGACAAGGACGCCAAGAACTCCACCCAGAGCAAGGGTCGGACCACCACCGCCGCTCGCAAGACGGCCTCGTCGGCCCGCAAGACGACGGCCTCGGCCGGCAAGGCGGCCGGCGGCACCGCGGAGAAGGCGGGCAAGCAGGCCCAGGCCAAGAGCGACGAGGCGGTCTCCGCAGCCGAGAGCGCCAAGGACTCGGCCACGGAGGGTGTGCGGGCGGCCGGGGAGACCACCCGGCGCGTCGGCCGTGCGGCCGCCGCCGGCATCCAGAGCGGCCAGCAGGCCGTGGCCGCCAACGCGGCCAAGGCCGCGAGCATGGCCGGTACGGCCTGGACCGTGGTCAAGCACCGCAAGGCGATCGCCGCCGGTGCGGCGGCCGGCGTGGCCGGGGTGGCCGGAGCGGCGTTCGCCATCGGGCGTTCGACCGCCAAGCCCCCGACGGGTCCGCTGACCCGGCTGGCGCGCGGACGGATCTGAGCGCGGCGGAGGAGGGGCGAAGACGCCGGGGCACGACGGGCCCGGATGTGGGGCGGGGCCGGAGAAGAAATTCTCCGGCCCCGCCCCACATCCGGGCCCGTGCGCTGTTCGCCCTGCCGGCAGTCGGTAGTCGGCACGCGACCCGTGTGCTGTTCGAACATGCTGGCTTGAATTATTCGAACGTTCGAGCGAATATCGAAAAGTGTGGACAGGTCAGCAGGTCGTCGAGGAGCGGGGCGCGGAAACCGGTGCGGTGGCGTCACCGCTCTCCGGCCTGCTTCCGGGAGGAGGGATACGCCCTGGTACCGCAGTGGGTGCGGGCGGCGACCTGCCCCTGCTGCTGGCGCTGGCGGCGCTGGCGGCAGCGGACGCGGTGGCCTGGGCGGCTGTGGGAGTACCGGAGCTGGGTGGACTGGCAGCGGCGCAGGCGGGGCTGGATCTGGCCACCGGCCTGGTGGTGAGCGACCCCGGGCCGCGCGCCGCCCAGGTTCTGGCCGTCCTGCTGGAGTCGGTGCCGGTGGTGCTCGTCGGAGCCTCGGTACGGGTGCCCGAGCGGGCGGTGCGGCGGCTGCGCGCGGTGATGCGGCGCAGCGGAGCGGTGCTCCTGGCCGCGGGCCGCTGGCCGGGCGCGGACGTGCAGCTCCGGGTGGCGCCGGCCGGCTGGACCGGGGTGGGCCGGGGACACGGGCTGCTGCGCGGCCGCCGGGTGACGGTGACGGCGGGCGGGCGCGGCGCGGCGGCGGCTCCGCGGAGCGCCGAGCTGTGGCTGCCCGGTCCGGACGGCCTGGTGGGCGTGGTGGAGCGGGGGGCCGCGGAGACCGTGCCGAGCGGGGCGCGGGCGGACCTCCGCGTCGTCGGATGACCGGGGACTCCGGGGCTGTACCGATGGGCGGAGCCTTCGAGGCCGTGCCGATGGGCGGGCCTCCCGGTTCCGTACGGGCGGCCGGGGCTTCCGGCTTTGTACGGGCGGCCGGGGCTCCCGAAGCCGTGAGGCCGACCGGGGCCTCCGGTTCCGCACGGGTGGTCGTGGTGTGGGTGCCCGACTTCCCCGTGCTGGCGTGCGGGGAGGGGGACGGCGCACCGGTGGCCGTGGTGCACCGGGGCGCGGTCGTGGCGTGCTCCCCGTCCGCGCGGGCGGCCGGGGTCCGGCGGCGCATGCGGCTGCGGACCGCGCAGGCCCGCTGCCCCGGGCTGCGGATCGTCGAACGGGACCTCGCCGTCGAGATGAGGATGTTCGAACAGGTGGTGCACCACGTGGAGACGGAGGTGACGCCCCGGCTGGAGGTCGTCCGCCCCGGGCTGATCGCGGCCCCGGCGCGCGGGGCCGCACGCTACTGGGGCGGCGAGCGGCAGCTGTCCGCACGCCTCGTCGAAGCCGTCGCCGAACGGGGACTCCCCGCCCGGGTCGGCATCGCCGACAGCACCTTCACGGCGGCGCTCGCGGCCCGCCGCGACGACGGGGTGATCGTCCCGGCCGGCGGGGACACCGCGTTCCTCGCCCCGTACCCCGTGGGCGTCCTGGGCGTGCCCCGCCTGACCGAACTGCTGAAGCGGCTCGGCATCCGCACCGTCGGGGAGTTCGCCCGGCTGCCCGCGGGCCGGGTCGCGGAACGGCTCGGCCCGGAGGGGGTCGCCGCGCACCGCGTCGCCCGCGGGGAACCGGCCCGGCCCGTGTCCGTACGGACCGCCGCCCGCGACCACACGGTGCGGCGGCTGTTCGAGACGGCCGAGGAGCACCTGGACGCGGTCGTGTTCACGGCGGTCGCGCTCGCGGACGAACTGCACGCGCGTCTGGCGGCGGCCGGCGTGGTGTGCGGGCGGGTGGAGGCCGAGGTGGAAACCGCCGGCGGCCGGACGCTGACGCGGATCTTCCGCCACGAGGGACGGCTCTCCTCCCGGGCGGTGGCCGAGCGCGTACGCGGTGTCCTGAGCGCCTGGACCGAGGCGGGCCTGCTGGACGCCGGCGGGGGGGAGCCGGGGATCCGCCGGCTCGTCCTGCGCCCCGACGGGGTCACTCCGGACACCGGATCGCAGGGTGCCTTCGACGGGGAGCGGGACACCCCGGTGGAGGTGGAGCGGGCCGCCGCCCGGGTGCAGGCGGTGCTCGGACACCGGGCGGTCACCCGGATCGTCGAGGCCGGCGGCCGGGGGCCGGGCGACCGCATCCGCCTGGTCCCGGTCGGCGACGTGCCCGAGGACGACGCCGCCGCGAGCGGACCGTGGCCGGGCCGGCTGCCCGCCCCGCACCCCGCAGCCGTCTACCCGGTACGGCGTCCGGCCCGGCTGACCGGGGCGGACGGCGCGCCGGTCGGTGTGGCCGGCCGGCTGGAGCTGTCGGCCGACCCCGCGCTCCTCTCGGTCCGGGGCCGCCGTCCGGCCGGGGTGAGCGGATGGGCCGGGCCGTGGCCGGTGCTGGAACGGTGGTGGGCGCGGGACGGCGGACGGCGGATCGCCCGGATGCAGGTCACCACCGACGACGGGCACGCCTGGCTGCTGCTCGTCGACCGCGGTGAGTGGTGGGTGGAGGCCCACTATGGGTGAGCTCCTGCGCCTGCCCACCGCCGGGCGGCCCCGGGGGAACCCGGAGCCGGTCCGCCGTACGCCCCCGAAGGAGGGCTGGGCCGAACTCCACGCGCACAGCGCGTTCTCCTTCCTCCGGGGCGCGAGCCCGCCGGAGGACCTGGCCGCCGAGGCCGCCCGGCTCGGCATCGGCGTCCTGGCGGTGACGGACGTGGACGGCCTCCACGCCGCGCGCCGGCTGCACGCCGCCGCGCGCGAACACGGGATCGGCGCCGTCCACGGCGCCGAACTCACCCTCGGCGACCCGGTCCTGGGCACGCCGGTGGTCCTCGCCCGCACGGTGGAGGGGTTCCGGCTGCTGTCGGCGATGATCAGCGCCGCGCAGCTCGCCGGGTCGAAGAACGCCCCGGTCTACGACCTGGACGAGGTGGCTCGGGCGGCCGCCGCCGGACAGTGGGCCGTGCTGCCCGGCTGCCCGCCGCCGGACACGGACCGGTGCGACGTCGCCGCTGTCGCCCACCGCCTCGCCCGGCTCACCGACGTGTTCGGCACGAGCGGTACGTACGCCGAACTGGTCGACCACCGGCTCCCGGAGGACTCCGTCGCCGCCGACGCGGCCTGGGTGGCCGCCCGCCGCGTCGGCGTGCCCGTGATCGCGACCGGCGCCGTGCACTACGCGGCGCCCCGCCAGGCCCGCGTGGCCCAGGCGCTCACCGCACTGCGCCGCCGCGAGAACCTGGACCGGGCCGCCGGACACCTGATGGCCGCCCCGACCGCCCACCTGCGCCCCCGGGCCGAGCGGGCGGCGTTCCTCTCGCGCTACCCCGGCGTCGCGGACGCCACCGTCGAGCTGGGCCGCTCCTGTGTGCTCGACCTCGGCGAACTGCGCCCCGAACTGCCCGAGTTCGCCGTACCCGAGGGGTACACGCAGGACTCGTGGCTGCGCGCCCGCGCCGAGGCCGCCTGCGCCGACCGCTACGGCCCGCGCGCCGACCCGCGGGCGGCCGCCGCATGGCGGCAGCTCGACCACGAACTCGGCCTCGTCGCCGACCTCGGGCTCGCGGGCTACTTCCTGATCGTCCACGACATCGTCCGGCACGCCGCCGGACAGGGGATCTGGTGCCAGGGCCGGGGCTCGGCCGCCAGCAGCGTCATCTGCTACGTCCTCGGCATCACCGCCGTCGACCCGCTCCGGCACGGCCTGCTTTTCGAGCGGTTCCTGTCCCTGGAGAAGGCCGGCCCGCCGGACATCGACCTCGACCTGGAGTCCGGGCGGCGCGAGGAGGTCATCCAGTACGTCTACACCCGCTACGGCCGCCGGCACGCCGCCCAGGTCGCCAACATGATCACGTACAAGCCCCGGCTCGCGATCCGCGACGCCGCCCGGGCCCTGGGCTACCCCGAGGCGCAGACCCGCGAGATGACCCGGCACATCCACCACGCCCCGCCGGGCCCCGAAACGGCGCTCCCCGACGACGTCCGCGCGCTCGCCGCCCAGCTCCACACGCTCCCCAGGCACCTCGGGGTGCACTCGGGCGGCATGGTCCTCACCCGGCAGCCCATCGGCGAGATCATGCCCGTGGAGTGGGCGACCGCCGAGGGCCGCAGCGTCCTCCAGGGCGACAAGGACGACGTGGCCGCCGCCGGACTCGTCAAGATCGACCTGCTGGGCCTCGGCATGCTGTCCGCCCTGCACACCGCCTGCGACCTCATCCACGCGTACCACGGCGTCCGCCACGACCTCACGTCCATCCCGCAGGACGACCCCGAGGTCTACGGGATGATCGCCCGGGGGGACACGATCGGCGTCTTCCAGGTCGAGTCCCGCGCCCAGATCTCCACGCTTCCCCTGCTGCGGCCGACGAAGTTCGAGGACCTGGCCGTCGCCGCCTCCATCATCCGCCCCGGCCCCATCCAGGCCGGCAGCAAGCACCCGCTGCTGCGCCGCCGGCGCGGCGAGGAGCCGGTGACATACCCCCACCCGCTCGCGAAAGCCGCGCTGGAGCCGACCCTCGGCGTCGCGCTCTGGCAGGAGCAGGCCATGCAACTCGCCATCGACTGCGCGGGGTTCACCCCCGGCGAGGCCGACCGGCTCAGGAAGGCGATGGCGGCCAAGCACGCCCCGGAGAAGGTGGCCGCGATGCGGGAGCGGCTGCTGACCGGCATGGCGGGGCGCGGCATCCCCCCGGCCGCCGCCGAGCGGATCACCTCGATGATCGAGGCGTTCTCCGACTACGGGTTCCCGCAGTCCCACGCCCAGTCGATGGCCGGCCTGATCTACGCCAGCGCCTGGATCAAGCGCCACCACCCCGCCGCGCTCCTCGCGGGGATCATGGCGCACCAGCCGATGGGCTTCTACGACACCCAGACCCTCATCGGCGACGCGGAACGCCACGGCGTCACCGTCCGGGGCCCCAGCATCCGGCACTCCGCCGTCCACGCCACCCTCGAACCCGGCCCGGCGCCGGGCACCGCGCCCGGTCTCGCGTCAGGCTTCGCGCCCGGCCGGGAGCCCGACCCCGCGTCCCGCTCGTCCCGCGACGGCTCCGGCCCGCGGACCGGGGGGCCGGGACCCGCGCCCGGCGCCGTCCCGCCCGCGATCCGCCGCGGCCTGACCAGCGTCACCGGCCTCGGGGAGCAGGCCGCCGAGGAGATCGTCGCCCTCCGCGCGGAGCGGCCGTTCACGGACTTGGACGACTTCGCGGCCCGCACCCGCCTGCCCGCCCGGGTCCTGGAGCAACTGGCCACCGCCGGCGCGCTCGACGGCCTGGGCGGGCACCGCCGTACCGCCCTGTGGACCGCCGGCACCGCACCCGGCCGTACGCGTCAGCCCCCGCTCCCCGGCCTCGCCACGCCCGCGACCGCACCCGAACTCGCCGTCATGACCGCCGCCGAGGAGACCACCGCCGACCTCACCGTCACCGGCGCCAGCGCCACCGCCCACCCCGTCCACCACATCCGCGCCCACCTGGACCGCCTGGGCGTGCTCACCGCGGCCGCCGCCCGCACGCTCCACGACCGGGCGCCGGTCCGGATCGGCGGGCTGCCGAAGTACCTCCAGCGCCCCCCGACCGCGCACGGTGTGGCCTTCGGCGCGATCGAGGACGAGACCGGGATGGTCAACCTCGTCTTCGCCCCGCATGTCTGGGACCGCTGCCACCGCACCCTCATCGACGCCCCCGCCGTCCTCGTCACCGGCCGGGTCGAACGCTCCGACGGCACGCTCAACATCGCCGTCGCCCAGGTGGAACCGATTCCGGTGGCCGCCCCCGTGCCCCGCCGCCAGGGGCCCCAGACCCGAGTACGTCCAGTACGAGGGCCTGGAGCCGGCACGCCGAGAGCACGCACCTGACGCCGCGCGGCCGCCCTACGGGCGACGACGGGAACTGTCAGACAGGCCCTGATCTTCGAGGTGTTCGGCCCGGTGGGCGGCCCAGCGCTGCATCAGCGAGCCCAGCTCCTTCTCCAGGAAGCGGAAGAACTCCAGGCTGTCGTTGATCCGGCGGCCCTGCGGGCTGTCCGGGCCGAAGTGCTCCACGCCCTCCCGCATCGTCTCCTGCCAGTTCCGCAGGATGCTGTCCCGCTTGAGCAGCACGTCGTACCACTGGTCGCCCTGCACGCGATAGCGCTCGCGCCGGGAGCCCGGCTCCCGCTCGCGGCTGACCATGTCGACCTGGGAGAGATAGCGCACGGCCCCCGACACGGCGGCCGGGCTCACGCGCAACTGCTCGCCCAGCTCGGCCGAGGTGAGCGCTCCGCGCTCGGAGGAGAGCAGGGCGGCGAAGACCCGGGCGGGCATCCGGGCCATGCCGGCCTGGACCAGCTGGGCGGCGAAGCGCTCCACGAACCGGGAGACGGCCTCCGCCTCGTCGCCGCCGTCCACGCGGCTCCCGTCCCGCCGCTCACCCATGTTCCGACTCCGGTTCCTGTGGTTTCCGGCGCCGCTGTCGTGCGCCGTGCCTCCGGCCAGTCTATCCAGTGATTCATACACTTTCTTAACTTCATAAATTTATGAAGTAAGCGTAGCTTCGAAACCATGAAGAAGGCCATCACCGTCGCCGGACTGCACAAGTCGTTCGGCCGCACACACGCGCTCACCGGCCTCGACCTCGACGTCGAGGCCGGCGAGGTACACGGCTTCCTCGGACCCAACGGGGCGGGAAAGTCCACGACGATCCGGGTCCTGCTGGGGCTGCTGCGCGGCGACTCCGGCACCGTACGACTGCTCGGCCGGGACCCGTGGAAGGACGCGGTCGAGCTGCACCGGCGGCTCGCCTACGTCCCCGGAGACGTCGAGCTGTGGCCGAACCTCACCGGGGGAGAGGCCATCGACCTGCTGGCGAAGCTGCGCGGCGGCATCGACCACAGGCGCCGCGACGAACTCATCGAACGGTTCGACCTCGACCCGGTCAAGAAGGGCCGCGCCTACTCCAAGGGCAACCGGCAGAAGGTCGCCATCGTCGCCGCGCTCGCCTCCGACGCCGAACTGCTCCTCCTGGACGAGCCGACGGCCGGCCTCGACCCGCTGATGGAGGTCGTCTTCCAGGACGTCATCCTCCAGGCGAAGGCCGCGGGGAAGACCGTGCTGCTCTCCAGCCACATCCTGGCCCAGGTCGAGAAGCTCTGCGACCGGGTCAGCATCGTGCGCCGGGGCCGTACCGTGCAGTCGGGCACGCTCGGCGAGATGCGCCATCTCACGCGCACCACCGTCGAGGCCGAGACCGAGCGCCCGGCCACCGGGCTCGACGCCCTGCCCGGCGTCCACGGGCTGACGACCACCGGCCGAAGGGTCCACTTCGCGGTGGACGGCGCCCACCTCGACGGCGCGATCCGCGCCCTCGGAGCGTTCGGCATCCGCGGCCTGACCAGCCACCCGCCGACGCTCGAAGAGCTGATGCTGCGCCACTACGGCGACGAGCTGGCCTCCAACGGCCTTACGGGCAGCGGCGATACGGCCTCGCGGACCGACCCCTCCACCGAGGCCGCCCCCTCCACCGAGACCGCCCCCTCCGGCGGGAACGGGGGCGGTACCCGATGACCAGCACCGCGGCCCCGCTCGGCGCCTCCCGGCACACCCCGTCCATGGAGACCGGCCCCGGGGCCTTCGCCGGCGCCGGGACCCTGCTCCGGTTCGGTCTGCGCCGCGACCGCGTCCGCCTGACCGTATGGGTGCTCGCCCTCACCCTGGGCACGCTGGCCACGGCGTCGGAGTACCGGACGCTGTACTCCTCGCCCGAGGAGCGCGCCGCGGCCGTCAGCTCCATGGGCAGCCCGGCCGCGCTCGCCATGACCGGTCCCGGCCGCTACCTCTCCGACTACACCGCCGGGGCGATGCTCGGCCACCAACTGCTCGGCTTCACCGCCGTCCTGGTGGGGCTGATGAGCGTCCTGACCGTCACCCGGCACACCCGCGACGAGGAGGAGACCGGCCGCGCCGAACTGGTCCGCTCCGCCGTCGTCGGACGCCACGCCCACCTCGCCGCCGCCCTGGGCGTCGCGGCCGTCGCGAACCTCGTACTCGCCGTGCCGCTCGCCCTCGGCCTCACCACCGCGGGCATCGAGGGCGTCGACGCCGGCGGCGCGCTGCTGTACGGCCTCGCGCACACCGCGGCCGGTCTCGTCTTCGCCGGGGTCGCCGCGATCACCGTCCAGATCACGGCACACACCCGGGGCGCCTCCGGCGCGGCGCTCGCGGTGATCGGCGTCGCCTACGTGCTGCGGGCCGCCGGTGACGTGGGCGATGACGCCCTGTCCTGGCTGAGCCCGATCGGCTGGGTCCAGCGGACCCACGTCTTCGTCGACGACCGCTGGTGGCCGCTCGCCCTGTGCCTCCTCCTCGCCGCCGCGACCGCCGCGTACGGCTTCGCGCTGAGCACCCGGCGCGACGTCGGCGCCGGTCTGCGTCCCGCGCGGCTCGGCCGCCGTACGGCCTCCACGGCGCTCACCCACCCCCTCGGCCTCGCCCTGCGTCTGCACCGGGCGACCCTGCTGGGCTTCGCCGCCGCGCTGGGCCTGATGGGCGTCATGTACGGCTCGATCCTCGGCGAGGCCGCCGGCATGGTGAAGGACGTCGAACAGGTCCAGCAGGCGCTGGCGGAGATCGGCGGCGCCACGGTGACCGAGTCGTTCGCGGCCATGGTGATGACCGTCGTCGCGGTCGTCGCCGCCGGGTACGTCGTGATGGCGGCGCTGCGCCCGCGCACCGAGGAGAACGCGGGCCGCGCCGAACCGCTCCTGGCCACCGGCCTCTCCCGGAACCGCTGGCTCGGCAGCCACCTCGCGATCGCCCTGGCCGGCGGCACGGCGCTGCTGGTCCTCGCCGGGCTCGGGTTCGGGCTCTCCGGCGCGGCGTCGACCGGGGACGCGGGCCTGGTCCTCGAACTGACCGGAGCGGCCGCCGCGTACGCCCCGGCGCTGTGGGCGACCGCCGGCGTCGTGGTCCTGCTCCACGGCTGGTTCCCGCGTGCCGCGGCGGCGGCCTGGACCGTTCCCGTGTACGGATTCCTCGTCGGATACCTGGGGCCCGTCCTCCGGCTCCCCGAAGGGCTGCGGAACCTGTCGCCCTTCGGCCACGTGCCGCGGTTGCCCGCCGCCGAGCCGGTCTGGACTCCGCTCCTGGTCCTGACCGCCGTCGCCGCCGGGCTGATCGCGCTGGGGCTGGCGGGCTTTCGCCGCCGGGACCTCGACACCAAGTGAGAGGAAGGGGAGGGGCGCCGCTCACCAGCCCGTCCACAGCAGGTGGTTGACGAGCAGAGCCGGAATCGCCGAGGCGGCCAGCCACCACCGCACACCCCGGCGGGGCAGCAGCGCCGCCGCGGGCAGCAGCCACAGCAGGAACGGCTGCCAGATCCGCTCGGTCTCCGCCTTGCTCATGCCGGACAGGTCCGCGGCGAGCAGCGCGGCCAGCGCCGCCAGGACGAGCAGCGCCAGCCTCCCCTCCCGGACGGCGGCCGGCGTGCGCCGCTCCTCCCCGGCCCGCGGGGCGGCCGCGCGGCCGCCCCGCAGATCCCGTACGGCGCCGGGCGCGGCGACCAGGCTCCGGCGCAGCCCGGCGACGGCGGCGAGCCCGGCCGCGAGGACCGCGCAGGCCAGGTTCGCCCAGACCCAGTAGCCGTACGGGCGGATGCCGCCCGCCCCCTGGTAGTAGCGCTCGACCAAGAGGTGGTAGGCCGTCCACCAGTTGAATCCGGCGAGCGTGAAGGCGACGGGCACGACCAGCGCGCCGAGCAGGAACACCGGCACGGGCCGGGCGGTGCGGGCGAGCAACGACACCGCGAGCAGGACCGCCGCCATCAGCCCCAGCCCGTAACTGAGGTAGCAGGTCCACCCGAACAGCAGACCACCGCCGAGCGCCGCCACGGCCGGACGGCCGACCCGGCGGGTGGCGGCCAGGGCGAACAGCGCGACCGACCAGGCGGCCACGGCCGTGAAGTAGCCGTCGGCGGACACCCCCGCCCACACGGCGGCCGGGGCGAGGACGAGGAAGGGCGCGGCACGCCGGGCCAACCGCTCACCGGCCAGGGCCCGCACGGTGACCAGGGCGGCCGCGGCCGCCGAGCTTCCCACGACGACGCAGAAGACGGCCGCCCAGGCCCCGCCGCCCAGCCCGACACGGTCCAGCCACACGAACGTCAGCGTCGCCCCCGGCGGGTGCCCGGCGACATGGGCGGGCCAGTTGCCGGGCTCGCCGATCACGATGTGGTTCGTGAAGTCGCGCAGGGTGGCGGGGATGTCCTCGAAGCGGTCGATGACCCGCAGGTACTCGTGTTTCGTCGTGAGCCGCTTCTCGACTCCCCGGTGCCAGCCGTCGATCGAGGCCAGAGAGAAGACCCAGGCCGTGGAGGCTGCCCAGGCGGCGGCCGGCAGCCCGCGCCAGGGCAGCCGGGCCGCCAGGCGCGGGCCGTACGCGACCACCCCGGCCGCCGTGATCAGGGCGGCGAGCGTTCCGGGGCCCGCGTGCGGGTCCCAGGAGGCCAGCAGGGGCGGCCACTGCGCGCGCAGGCTCCCGTCCCGGCTCTGCACGGCGTGGCCCACCAGCACCGCCGCCGTGACCAACAGCACGCCGCACGCCGCGGCGATCAGGTCCGCGCGCCCCGCGCGCCGGGCCCGGTCGTCGGTGCGGCCCGGTGGTACGGGCGGGCCGTGGCCCGTGCCGTCGGCGGTGTCGGCGGGAAGGACGTCCTCGGTCATCACGCTGGCACGCTATGCACACCGGGCGCCGATCGGGCGGTCCGGCGGGGCCGTGTCACCGAACCGTCAGATTCGGCCCGGGCCGTCTCCCGCCGGCCCGGCGCCCACCCCGCCCGGACGCGTCGCCCCGTCATCCGGCCGCCCCGTCCCGCCACGACGTCAGAATTCCGTCAGGAGTCGCGTCCACCCGTGGACGGCGTTCCGCGCATAGCGTCGGCCCCATGCCCGAACGTCCCCGGATCCGTTCCCTCCCCATTCCGCGCACCCCCGCCGACCCCGGCTTCTGGCGCAGCCCCGTGCGGGGCGCGCGTTTCACCGCCGTCCTCGGGCTCGTCCTGCTCGTCGGCCTCACGCTGCTGTTCGTCACCGGTCTGCTCTCGTACGCCGCCTACAACCCGGACCTGAACCGGGTCAACGACAAGACCCCGGGCAAGGGCCTGCTCGGCTTCTACCTGTTCTCCTGGCCGACCGGGCCCCACTGGCTCTACCGGCTGACGCAGGGGCTGCACGTCACGGCCGGCATCGTGCTCGTCCCCGTGCTGCTCGCCAAGCTCTGGTCGGTGATCCCCCGGTTCTTCGCGCTGCCCCCCGTCCGCTCGGTGGGACACGCCCTGGAGCGGCTCTCGCTGCTGCTGCTCGTCGGCGGGGCGCTGTTCCAGTTCGTCACCGGACTGCTCAACATCCAGCTGGACTACCTCTTCCCCGGGTCCTTCTACACCCTGCACTTCTACGGGGCGTGGGTCTTCCTCGCCGGATTCCTCACCCATACGGTCCTCAAGACCCCGCAAGCCGTACGAGCGCTGCGCGACGGCCTCCCGCGCGGCGGACCGGACGTCCTCGCCGCTCCCGACCCGCTGCCCGCGACCCTTTCGCGGCGCGGGGCGCTGGCACTCGTCGGGGCCGGGTCGCTGCTGCTCCTGATCACTTCCGCAGGGCGCAGTTTCGACGGGACGCCGCGCCGCATCGCGCTCCTCACCCCGCGCGGTGGCACCGATCCCGGGCCGGGCCCCAACGCCTTCCAGGTCAACAAGACGGCCACCGCCGTCCGTATCCGGCCTGCCGACACCGGCGAGAACTGGCGGCTGACGGTACGGGGACCGGCCGGGGAGTTCCGTCTCTCCCGCGCCGAACTCCTGGCCATGGAGCAGCACACCGCACACCTGCCGATCGCGTGCGTGGAGGGCTGGTCCACCTCCGACCAGCAGTGGCGCGGAGTCCGGCTCGCCGATCTGGCCGCGCTCGCCGGATACCCGGACCGCCCGCCGGGCGTGTTCGTCGAGTCGCTCCAGCGCCGGGGCTCCTTCCGCAAGGCCGCGCTGCGCGACAACCAGGTGCGCGACGGCCGTTCGCTGCTCGCCCTGCGGGTGAACGGCGCGCCGCTGTCGCCCGACCACGGCTACCCGGCCCGGATCATCGTTCCCGCCGCGCCCGGGGTGCTGAACACCAAGTGGGTCGAGACGCTGACGTTCGGAGAGCTGTGATGTCCACCCGAGCCGTTCCGCCACCGCCGCCGTCCCGCCGCTCGCGCCTCTCGCCGCGCAGGCTGTACGGCGAGGGCCCGCTCCATTCGGTCCTGCTCGCCGCCACGTTCTGTCTGGCCGGCTACGCGGGCGTACGGCTGCTGGACGGGGACACCGCGGGCGTCCTGCTCTGGTTCGCCGGATCGGCGGTCCTGCACGACATGGTGCTGCTGCCGGTGTACGCCGGCGCCGACCGGGCGCTGCGCGCCGCCCTCGGCCCCCGGACCGCGCTGGTGAACTTCGTCCGGGTGCCCGCCTTCCTCTCCGTCCTGCTCCTGCTGATCTGGTTCCCGCTGATCGCCCGGCGGACCGAACGGCGGTACGAGGCCGCCGCCGGCACCACCCCGGACGTCTACCTCGGCAACTGGCTGCTGATCACCGGCGTGCTGTTCGCCCTCTCCGCGCTCTGGCTGCTGGTCCGGGCACTCCGCTCCCGTGCGGGACGCCGCAGCGACACGAAGGTCCGCTCCTCCGCACCCCACTGATCGGCCGTACGCCATCCGGCGGCGTGCGCGTACCGGAGCAGGGCCGCCGTGCCGATCCGCGCCCAGGGGAACGACTCGCCGGCGTCGCCCACGGGGGAGGGGCCGGGCTCTCCGGACAGCCCGCCGCGGCCGTCGTCGAGCCGTACCCGGACCCGCTCGTCCACGTCGACGGGGGCGCTCTCGGCGATCAGGAGCCCACCGGAGCCCAGCAGGGCGGCCGCCCGCTCCAGCAGGGCGGCCGGATCGCCCCCGATGCCGATGTTTCCGTCGAGCAGGAGCAGCGTGCCCCAGCGGCCCTCGCCCGGCAGCGGGTCGAAGACGCTGCGGACCAGGGCCGCGCCGCCCAGCCTCCGCGTACGGGCCACCGCGGCCTCGCTGACGTCGATGCCCAGCGCCCGGTGGCCGAGCGAGGCGAGTTCCGCCACCAGCCGCCCCGGCCCGCAGCCGACGTCCAGCACCGGCCCCTCGCACCGGTGCAGCGCGGACAGGTCGGCGGAGCCCGCGCCGGAACACCAGCGCTCCACGTCCAGGGGCAGCAGCCAGCCGTCGCTGCGACGCAGGAACAGCGGACCGCGGCCGGTGCGCAGGGCGTTGGCGTACGGGTCGGCGCCCCAGGTGGTACCCGCGCGGTCGGCGGACGTACCGAGGGGATCCCGGGCCTCGGCCGGGGAGGCCGGAGCCGGTGCGGGCGGCCCGGACGAGGGCACGGTCGTGCTCATCGCACCCCCGCCCCGGTCAGCCGGCCGAGCGCCGCCGCGAACCGGCCGCCCGGCGCCGCCGAGGCGACGCGACGGGCGTCGGCCGCGGTGTCCACGTCCACCAGGACCGGCAGTTCCCGTACGGCGAGTCCCGCCTCCACCAGCCGGCGCCGCTGCACCGCCCCGGTCTCCGGGACGGACATCGGCACCCCGAGCAGCAGCGCGGGATCGGGCTCCGCCAGGCCCAGGGCCCAGAACCCGCCGTCCTCGGCCGGACCGAACCAGGCCCCGCAGCCGTCCCAGGCGTCCGGAGCGAGAGCGGGCGCGAGATGCGCGGCGCCGATCTGCGGGGTGTCCATGCCGACCAGCAGGGCCGGCCCCGTACACCCGCCGAAGGCCGCCGCGAGGCGCTCGTCCAGGCCGCCGCCGCTCTGCGGCACCACCTCGAAACCCGGGGGGACCCAGTCACCGGGCCGCCCGTCGAGGACCAGGACGCGCCGCCGGGCGGGGAGGGCGAGCAGGGTCTCCAGGGTGTCCGCGAGGGAGGCGGCGGCCAGTTCGGCGGCCTCGGCGGGGGAGAAGGGCGGACAGAGCCGGGTCTTCACCCGTCCGGCCACCGGCTCCTTGGCGATGACCAGCAGTTCCGTGCATCCGCGGGCGCTCATCGCAGCGCCCCCGACCGTGCACGCGTGCCCCGGCCCGCCGTGCGGTCCACGGGCGGTTCCCGCAGGACCTCCCGCATGTCGCGGACCGCCTGCCAGGTGCCGCGCCAGGTTCCGGTCACCTTCGACTTCCCCGTGCGCGGGCGGTAGGGGACGTCGCTCTCGGTGACCCGCAGCCCGGCGTCCGAGGCCCGGACCACCATCTGGAGGGGGTAGCCGCTGCGCCGGTCGGTGAGGTCCAGGGCGAGCAGGTCGGTGCGGCGGGCGGCCCGCAGCGGGCCGAGGTCGTGCAGCCGCAGCCCGGTGCGGCGGCGCAGCATCCGGGCCAGCGCGGCGTTGCCCGCTCGGGCGTGCGCCGGCCAGGCGCCGCGGCCCTCGGGGCGACGGCGGCCGAGCAGCAGATCGCATTCGCCGTCCGCGACCCGCCGGACGAAGCCGGCGAGCAGGGCCGGGTCGAGCGAACCGTCGCAGTCGCAGAAGCAGACGAACTCGGCATCGGCGGCGAGGAGTCCCGCGTGGCAGGCGGCGCCGAACCCCCGCCGCTCCTCCGTGACCACGGTCGCGCCGAGGGAGCGGGCGAGGTCGGCCGAACCGTCGGTGGAGCCGTTGTCGACCACGATCGCGCGCCAGCCCGCGGGGACGCGATCGAGTACCCGGGGCAGGGCGGCCGCCTCGTCGAGGCAGGGCAGGACGATGTCCGCCCTCGGGGAGCCGCCGTCCGGGACGGGGGGAAGCGGGAGGGACGCAGAAGATTCGGTCACCTGCCTCACCCTACGAAGACAACTCCGGCATTACGGGCATCAGGTTCTTACGAAACAGGGACATCGGCCGGATGGGGGTGCTCTACCACCGGAACGCCGGGAGCGGAGTGCCAGAGTTGGGGCATGGAGAACCTCCCGCCGACCCGGCACGCGGAGCCCGCCCCCAGGGGCGTGCGCGGCCTGGTCCTCGTCGTGGACGACGACCCGACCGTCGCCGAGGTCGTCGTCGGGTACCTGCGTCGCGCCGGCTACGCGGTCGACCAGGCCGACGACGGTCCCGCCGCGCTGCGGCGGTTCGCGGCGCACCGGCCCGATCTGGTCGTCCTGGACCTGATGCTCCCCGCCATGGACGGGTTCGAGGTCTGCCGCCGGATGCGTGCCCACGGGCCGGTCCCCGTCATCATGCTCACCGCCCGCGGCGACGAGGAGGACCGCGTCCTCGGTCTGGAGACCGGCGCCGACGACTACGTCACGAAGCCCTTCAGCCCGCGCGAACTGGTCCTGCGGGTCGACTCCGTACTGCGCCGGGCCCGGGTCGCTCCGCCGCCGGCCGACGCCGCTCCGCTCTGCGGCGGCGGCCTGGTGCTCGATCCCGCCTCCCGGCAGGCCCACCGGGACGGGCGCGGACTCGCCCTGACCCTGCGGGAGTTCGACCTGCTCGCCTTTCTGCTGCGACACCCCGGAAAGGCGTTCGGGCGGGAGGAGCTGATGCGGGAAGTGTGGGGATGGGACTTCGGCGACCCGTCGACGGTCACGGTCCACATCCGCAGGCTGCGCGGCAAGGTCGAGACCGACCCGGCCCGTCCCCGCCTGATCCGCACCGTGTGGGGCGTGGGGTACCGGCTGGACGTGCGGCCGGCCTCAAAGGGAGCGGAGGCGGACCAGGACCCCGGCGGTCTTCCCGCGCCGTCGTCCCAAGGCCGGTCGCGATGAACGACGTCCTGCTCATCGCGCTCTTCGCCTTCCTCGGCGCGACGGCCGCCGGGCTCCTCGGCGCGGTCGTTCTGCGGCTTCTGCGCCACCGCTCGCTGGTGGTCTCCTTCAGCGTCGTCGCCGGAGTGGCCGTCACGGCGATGCTGGCCGGGACGCTGACGGTCGCCTGGGCGATGCTCCTCTCCTCCCACGACCTCTACGTCATCACGACCGTCGTCGCCATGGCCGCCCTGGTCTCCCTGGCCACCGCCGTCCTGCTGGGGCGCTGGGTCGCGGCCCGGAGCCATGAACTCACCCTCGCCGCGCGCTCGTTCGGTGACGGCGGCACCTTCGCCGCCCCTGCCGGGCAACCCACCGCCGAACTGGCCGAACTCGCCCGTGAACTGGCCGCCACCAGCGCCCGGCTGGACAGTTCCCGGGAGCGGGAGCGCGCGTTGGAGACCTCGCGACGCGAACTGGTCGCGTGGATCTCGCACGACCTGCGTACGCCCCTCGCCGGCCTGCGGGCCATGGCCGAAGCGCTGGAGGACGGTATGGCCGTCGACTCCGGCCGCTATCTGCGGCAGATACGGACGGAGGTCGAGAGGATGAACGTGATGGTCGGTGACCTCTTCGAGCTCTCCCGGATCCAG
This sequence comes from Streptomyces californicus, assembly GCF_000717645.1. Classification (GTDB taxonomy): domain Bacteria; phylum Actinomycetota; class Actinomycetes; order Streptomycetales; family Streptomycetaceae; genus Streptomyces; species Streptomyces californicus. Next base: position 251,738 of record NZ_JNZZ01000016.1, on the reverse strand, counting down.
GCCGGTTCGCTCACCCTGTCGCCCGCCCGGATCTCCCTCCAGGACCTGGTGGGCGACGCGCTGGCCGGGGCCGACCCGCTCGCCCGGGAACACGGTGTGCGGCTGGTCGGCGACCGGATCGAGGAGGTTCCGGTGGAGGTCGACGGCAAGGAGATGAGCCGGGTTCTGGGCAACCTCCTGGTCAACGCCATCCGCCGGACCCCGCCCGACGGCGCGGTGGCCGTGGCCGCGCACCGCTCGGACGGCTGGGTGGTGCTGTCGGTGACCGACGGATGCGGAGGCATCCCGGAGGAGGACCTGCCCCGGGTCTTCGAGACCGGATGGCGCGGCAGCCACGCCCGCACCCCGCCCGCCGGAGCGGGCCTCGGCCTCGCCATCGTGCGCGGCATCGTCGAGGCGCACGCCGGCCGGGCCGAGGTCCGCAACGTCCGGGGCGGCTGCCGCTTCTCGGTCACGCTCCCGACAGCGTGACGGTGTCCTCCCGGCGCGGCCCGCCGGGAGAGCGCAGCGCGGCCGCCGCGAAGTCCCTCATCCCCTCGGCGAACGGCACGCGGGGCCGCCAGCCCAACTCCTCGCGCAGCGCCCGCGAGTCCGCGGTGACATGGCGTACGTCGCCGAGGCGGTACTCCCCGGTCACCACCGGGTCCGGGCCGCCGTGGGCGGCGGCCAGGGCGCCGGCCATCTCGCCGATGGTGTGCGGCTCGCCGCTGCCGGTGTTGTACGCGGCGAACGAGCTGTCCCGCCGCTCCCGCAGCGCCTCCAGGGCCAGGACGTTCGCGGCGGCCACATCACGTACGTGGACGAAGTCGCGCCGCTGGCCCCCGTCCTCGTAGACCCGGGGCGCCTCGCCGCGCGCCAGGGCCGAGCGGAAGAACGAGGCGACGCCGGCGTAGGGGGTGTCGCGCGGCATGCCCGGCCCGTACACGTTGTGGTAGCGGAGGGACACAGCCCGGCCGCCCGCCGCCCGCGCCCACGCGGCGGCCAGGTGCTCCTGGGCCAGTTTGGTCGACGCGTAGACGTTGCGCGGGTCGACCGGCGCGTCCTCGGCCACCAGACCGGGGGTCAGTTCCGCTCCGCAGTCCGGGCAGCGCGGCTCGAACCTGCCCGCCCGCAGATCGGCCTCCGCGCGCGGTCCCGGCCGGACGGCGCCGTGCCGTGGGCAGGTGTAGCGGCCCTCCCCGTAGACCACCATCGATCCGGCGAGCACCAGGTCCCGGACCCCGGCCGCCGCCATCTCCGCCAGCAGCACGGCGGTGCCGAGGTCGTTGCACCCGACGTAGAGCGGGGCGTCCGCGAAGTCCTTGCCGAGGCCGACCATGGCCGCCTGGTGGCAGACGGCGTCCACCCCGGCCAGCGCGTCCGCCACCGCCTCCCGGTCCCGTACGTCCCCGACGACCGTCCGGTCGCCCGGCGGCGCGGTGGGCGTGGGGCCGGGGTGGGCCGACGGCAGCAGGGCGTCCAGCACCACGCTCTCGTGCCCGGCCGCGGTGAGTGCGGCGACGACGTGTGACCCGATGAACCCGGCTCCGCCGGTGACCAGTACGCGCATGGAACGCCACGCTAGGCCCGGACCGGCGCCGCCCCGGGGTGCGGCGCGCGCACGTCACCGGTCCGTAAGAACGCGGCCGGCCGGCCGGTCAGCGCACGCACTGGCCCGGGGCGGCGTCCAGGCGGACGAAGGGGATGCGGCGGCCGGCCCGCCGGTAGGGGTCCGGTCCGCCGTCGGCGATGTCGACGCCCGCCGAGGCGCACAACCGCCTGGCGGCCCGCGGGCGGGCGGGGGCGCAGCGGGCCAGGATCTCGCCGCCCTCCTCCGCGCTCGGGAAGTGGGCGGTGACCGCGTAGTGGCGGTTGCCGAACTGGATCGTGGTCTTCGGCCTGGTCCGCAGGGCGCGGTACCAGGCGGCCTCCGGGCCGTGGCACGACGCCAGGATCCAGGTCCCCTCCCCGCGGTCGTGGGCGACGACCTCCAGGGCCACCCGCCGGTCCGGGCCGCTGTCGCGGCCGGCGTGGCGCAGAAGGAGCAGGCGCCGCCCGAAGACCGGGCCGAGGCCCATGCGGTAGAGGGCGGGCGGCAGACGGGCGAGCCGTCGCCGCCGGCCGCCGGATCGAGGCGGCCGGTCGACCCCGGCATGCTGGTGTGACGTCATCGCAAGACCTCCTCGGGGTGCGGACGGGACCGGTCACCACACCGGCTACCCCGTCGATTCTTCGCTACCGCAAGGTTTGCACACGGGATCGGACGGGCGGCGGAAGGGCCGGGGCGGAGGGCGGGCGGGCGAGCGGGAGGCGGGGAGAGAGGAGCGCGGAGGGCGGGCGGACGCGGGGCGCGGCCCTGTTCCCGCCCCCGACGGCCGTTGCGGCACCACGGATACCAAAGCACCGTTTTTCAGCCACACTTGACTGCGAGCCAGCGGAACACCACCCCATGTGCCCTATCGACAAGGCTGATTGGTGAGCTTAGGCTCGCCTAAGTTCGGGCGGGCCGCTTCGTCGGCATGCCCGCCTTCCGTGCCTTCCCCTCACGCCTGACAGGCGGACTTCCCGGACGATGGGAGTGACATGTCTCAGGTTCTTCCTGGCGACACACCACCGGTCCACGACCTCATCGGCATAGGCTTCGGCCCGTCCAATGTGGCCATGGCGATCGCGCTCAGCGAGCACAACAGCAAAGTCGGCAGGCAGGATTCGGTCACCGCCCACTTCTTCGAGCAGCAGACGGGCTTCGGCTGGCACCGCGGCATGCTCATCGACGACGCCACCATGCAGGTCTCCTTCCTCAAGGACCTGGTGACGCTCCGGAACCCGGCCAGCGAGTTCAGCTTCCTGTGCTATCTGCAGAGCAAGGGCCGGCTGATCGACTTCATCAACCACAAGAACCTCTTTCCGCTGCGGGTGGAGTTCCACGACTACCTCGAATGGGCCGCGGCGAAGGTCGACGACCAGGTCTCCTACGGCCACGAGGTCGTCGGCGTCACCCCGTTCGTCCACGACGGCGCGATCGAGCACCTGGACGTGACCGTTCGCTGCGGCGACGAGGTCACGGTCCACCGCGCCCGCAACCTCGTCATCGGAACCGGGCTGCGCCCCCTCGTGCCCGAGGGGGTGGAGCGGGGCGCCCGCGTCTGGCACAACTCCGACCTGCTGCGCAAGGTCGACACCCTCGACGGCGCGGCGCCCTCGCGGTTCGTCGTCGTCGGCGCCGGCCAGAGCGCCGCCGAGAACGTCGCCTATCTGCACCGCCGCTTCCCGGACGCCGAGATCTGCGCCGTCTTCTCCCGGTACGGCTACAGCCCCGCCGACGACAGCGGTTTCGCCAACCGCATCTTCGACCCGGAGGCCGTCGACGACTACTTCGCGGCCCCCGAGGCGGTCAAGAGCAGCCTGATGGCCTACCACGCCAACACCAACTACTCCGTGGTGGACATCGACCTCATCGACGACCTCTACCGCCAGATGTACCGGGAGAAGGTCCTGGGCACCGAACGGCTGCGGTTCCTCAACGTGTCCCGGGTCACCCGCGTGGCGGAGGGGGACGACGGCGTCCGCGCCACGGTGACGTCCCTGGTGACCGGCGAGGAGTCCGAACTCGACGCCGACGTCGTGGTGTTCGCCACCGGATACAGCCCCGCCGATCCGCTCGGCGTGCTCGGCGAGGCCGGCGGGTACTGCCTGCGCGACGCGGCGGACCGCGTCCGCGTCGAGCGCGACTACCGGGTCGCGACCGACCCGGCGCTCCGCTGCGGCATCTATCTCCAGGGCGGTACGGAGCACACGCACGGCATCACCACGTCGCTGCTCTCCAACACCGCCGTACGGGTCGGGGAGATCCTCGACTCCCTCCTCGGCCGCCGGGTCAAGTCCACCTCCGACGAGTCCGGTCCGGTGGCCGAGCCGGCCGACCGCGGCGTGGCGGCGGGGTCCTGACCGGCCCGTACGCCTCACGTCCCGCCCGCCCGGTGGCCTGCCGGGCGGGCGGGATGATTGTTCTGATCAAAGGGATATCGTTCCTCGACATGGTGACGACTGAGGTGCGGCCCCCCACGCCCGGGGGCGCGACGGACACGCGCGGGCGACGGGTGGCGGGGCTGGGCGTCCTCGCGCTCGTCCTGGTGGTCGCGGCGGGCGCCTCGCTGGCCGTCGGGGCGCGCGCGTTGAGCCCCGGCGAGGTCTGGCACGGGCTGTTCGCGGACCCCCAGCCCGACCAGAAGCTCACCGAGATCCGCCTCATCGTGCAGACCGTGCGCGTGCCCCGGACGGTCCTCGCGATCGTGGCCGGACTGGCGCTCGGCGTCAGCGGCGCGCTGATCCAGGGGTACACCCGCAATCCGGTCGCCGACACGGGGCTGCTGGGCGTGAACGCCGGCGCCTCCTTCGCCGTGGTGTCGGTGATCGCCGTGTTCGGGTTCACCGACCCGTTCCAGTACGTCTGGTTCGCCTTCGTCGGCGCGGGTCTCGCCGGTGCTCTGGTCTTCGGCCTGGCCAGTATCGGCAGGGGCGCGGGCAATCCGCTGACGCTCGCGCTGGCCGGACAGGGCGTCACGGTGTTCCTCGCGGCGATGACCACGGCGGTCGCGCTCACCGACAAGGAGTCGCTGAACGCCCTGCGGTTCTGGAACGCGGGCTCGGTGGCCGGCGTCGGGTTCCACGTGATCGGACCGGTGACCGGCTTCGTCGCCGTCGGTCTGGCCCTGGCGCTGATCACCCTGCCCGCCCTCAACCTGCTCAACCTGGGCGACGACGTGGCGCGGGCGCTGGGCGTGAACATCGCGGTCAGCCGGACGATCGGCATCGCCGCCGTGACCCTGCTGGCGGGCGCCGCCACCGCGGCCTGCGGTCCCATCGCCTTCCTCGGGCTCATGGTGACCCACGTGGCCCGCCACCTCACCGGGCCCGACTACCGCTGGCTGGTGCCGTACGCCGGTCTGCTCGGCGCGGTGGTCCTGCTGGTCTGCGACATCGCGGGCCGCCTGGTGGTGCGGCCGGGAGAGCTGGAATCGGGCGTCGTGGTCGCCCTCCTGGGAGCGCCCTTCTTCGCGCTCCTGGTGTGGCGCGGAAGGTTCAGGAGCGGGGCATGAAGCAGATCCACGTACCCGGGGAGCAGGCCCCGCCACCCGCGAGCGGCACCGAGCCGGAGCAGGCGTCGATGCCGCCCGGCGTACGGCTCGGAACGGTGTCGTTCGTCTGGCGGCCCTGGCTCGTGCTGGTCACCCTGGTCCTCGCGGCGGCGGCCTTCCTGGTCTTCTGCCTCTCGATCGGCGTCGGCGACTTCCCCATCGCCCTCACCCGGGTCGTCGCCACCCTCTTCGGGCAGGGGGAGCAGGTCGACGAGTTCGTGATCATGGACCTCCGCCTGCCCCGGGCGCTGGCCGGTCTGATCGTCGGCCTCGCCCTGGGTGTGTCCGGGGCCATCACCCAGTCCGTGGCGCGCAACCCCCTCGCCAGCCCCGACATCCTGGGGATCACCTCCGGGGCCGGCGCGGTCGCGGTGTTCCTGGTGACCACGACGGGCGGGACCGCCGCGGCGGTCACCGGCTCGGTCGGGCTGTCGGCGGCGGCCCTGCTGGGCGGGCTCGGCACCGGGCTGCTGGTCTACTTCCTCGCCTGGCGGCGGGGGATCGACGGCTTCCGCCTCATCCTGATCGGCATCTCGGTCACCGCGATGATGCAGGCGATCACGACCTGGCTGCTGACCTCGGCCGACATCCGCGACGTGGCACGCGCCCAGGTGTGGCTGGTCGGCTCGCTGGACAACCGGTCCTGGGGCGAGGTCGAGGTGGCCTTCTGGGGCACGCTCGTCCTGCTGGTCGCCGTCGCCCTGGTGGCCTTCCCGTTCAAGCCGATGCACCTCGGCGACGACGTCGCGGCCGGGCTGGGCGTACGGTTCGGGCGGGTGCGGGGCGTCCTGCTGCTCTGTGCCGTCCTGCTGGCCGCGGTGGGGGTGAGCGCGGCCGGGCCGGTCCCGTTCGTCGCGCTGGTGGCCCCGCAGGTGGCGATGCGCCTGGGGCGGTGGCCGACGCCGCCGTTGATCGCCTCCGGCCTGGTGGGCGCGCTGCTGCTGATCGGCTCCGATCTTCTCGCCCGCACGGTGCTGCCGCTCGGACTTCCGGTCGGCGTGGTCACCGCGGTGATCGGCGGGCCGTTCCTCGTCCACCTGCTGGTGCGGGCGAACCTCCGGTAGATGGTAGAAGTAAGGCATACCTCAACAAGGGGGGCTCGTGGCCGCTCAGTTCACCGCCGGTACCGCTGATGTCAAGGACGTCGCGCGGCTGGCCGCCCGGGGCGTCACCGTCGGGTACGGCGACCGCACGGTCATCGACGGACTCGACGTGACGATCCCGCCGGGCGTGATCACCACGATCATCGGCCCCAACGGCTGCGGGAAGTCGACCCTGTTGCGCACCCTGAGCCGGCTGCTCAGACCGACCGGCGGCACCGTCGTCCTGGACGGCGAGGACATCGGCCGGCTCCGGACCAGGGACGTGGCCAAGAAGCTCGGGCTGCTGCCGCAGGCGCCGGTCGCCCCGGACGGGCTGACCGTCGCCGACCTCGTCGCGCGCGGACGCCATCCGCACCAGAGCTGGCTGCGGCAGTGGTCGTCGGACGACGCCGACGTGGTGCGGCGCGCGCTGGCCATGACCGGGGTGGCGGATCTCGCCGAGCGTCCCGTGGACTCCCTGTCCGGCGGTCAGCGCCAGCGCGTGTGGATCTCGATGACGCTGGCCCAGGGCACCGACCTGCTGCTGCTCGACGAGCCGACCACCTATCTGGACCTGGCCCACGCGATCGACGTGCTCGACCTGGTCGACGACCTGCACGAGTCGGGCCGCACCGTGGTCATGGTCCTGCACGACCTCAACCTGGCGACCCGCTACAGCGACCACCTCGTCGTCATGCGGGCGGGCGCGGTCCTGGCGCAGGGGCACCCCCGCGACGTCATCACCGCCGAGCTGCTGCACGAGGCGTTCGGGCTGCGGGCCCGGGTGGTCGAGGACCCGGTCGGTGACCGGCCGCTCATCGTGCCGATAGGCCGCGCCCACGTCAGGCCGGACGCGTAGCGCGTGGGCGGAGCGACTTCTCGCGGGGGCGGGAGGGCGGCTCTCCCGCCGGCGCCAACTGGTTCTGACCGGCGGAAAGTTGTTCAGTAAGGCTAGGCTGCCCTCAGTTGATCGGGGTAGAGTCTGGCTGCCTCACACAGAGGCGCAGTGGGCAGTGCTAGAGCAAGGGATTCCGACAGATGCTTCTCCATCGAACGACGTCTGTGAAGCCGTGGCAGCGGCTGGCCGCGGCCGTGTCCGCCGCGACCCTCGGCGTCGGTCTTCTCGCGGGGTGCGGTACCGACCCGGCGGACGAGAAGAAGAACGACGACGCCCCGGCCGCCGGCGGCGGAGCGTTCCCGGTCACGGTGGAGCACGCCTTCGGAAAGACCGAGGTCAAGCAGGCCCCGAAGCGGGTCGTCACCGTCGGCTACACCGACGACCAGGCCGTCCTGGCCTTCGGCATCAAGCCGGTCGGCATGGTCGACCAGTACCCCAACCCCGCCGGGCAGACTCCTGACGTCAACACCCAGTGGCCCTGGGTGAAGGAGCAGTGGGGCGACGCCCGTCCCGAGGTCGTCATGAAGAACGGCGACGCCGGCCCCAACTTCGAGAAGATCGCCTCCCTGCGCCCCGACCTGATCATCGCGGTCTACTCCGAGGTCGACAAGGCCGCCTACGAGAAGCTCTCCAGGATCGCCCCCACCGTCGGCCGCACCAAGGGCGAGAAGGAACTCTTCAGCGCCCCGTGGCAGGACAACGCCGTGCACATCGCCAAGGCGCTCGGCAAGGAGAAGGAGGGCGCCGACCTGGTCAAGGGCATCCAGACCAGGCTCGACGCCGCCAAGAAGGCCAACCCCGGCTTCGGCGGGCAGAAGGCCGTCGCGGCGTCCTGGTACAAGGACGCGATCTCCGCGTTCACCTCCACCGACGTCCGCGGACGCCTCATCACGGGCACCGGCTTCACCTACCAGAACGAGATCGACAAGGTCGCCGGCGGCGACTTTTCCACCGAGCTCTCGCCCGAGCGCATCGACCTGATCGACGTCGACCGCATCTTCGTCATCAACGACAAGGCCGACACGGACGCGCTCAAGAAGTCCGAACTGTTCAACAACCTCCCGGCCGTCAAGAACGACAAGGTCTCCTACCTCCTGGACAGCGAGGGCCCCGCGATCGGCGCCGCCATGTCCCAGGGGACCCTGCTCTCCCTGCCGTACGCGATCGACGAACTCGTCGAATCCGCCAAGTAAGGACAGCCGCCCGACGGCCCGGCCAGGCCCCCGAGGAGAAGCGGTCTTCGCGTGACTGTCACCGACACCAGCCCCGCCGCACCGGCGGCCCTGCGCACGGCCACCGGCGGCGAGGCCGCCCGGTGGGTGGCCGCGCACTGCCGCCGGGCCCCGTGGCTGTCGGCCTCCACCGTCCTGACCACGGTCGCCGGGGCCGCGCTCCAGGTGCTCCCCGTGCTGCTGCTCAGCCGGGTCGTCGACGGAGTGGCCGGGGGCGAACCGCGCTCGATACTGCTCACCGTCGGCGTACTGATGGTGGCCGCCGCGCTGCTCGGCGCGGCGGCCACCGCCGCCTCCACCTTCCTCATCGGCAAGCTCGGCGCCGAACTCCTCGCCCGGCTCCGGGAGGAAGCCGTGCGCGCCGTGCTCGGCATGCCCAGCGCCCGCGTCGAGGAGGTCGGCCGCGGCGACGTGCTCTCCCGCGTCGGCGACGACGTTGCCGTCATCTCCAAGGGCATCAGATCGGCCATCCCCACCGTGTTCTCGGCGGGCGTCCTGGTCGTCATCGCGACCGTCGGCATGTTCGGCCTCGACTGGCGGCTCGGCCTGGCCGGCGCCGGCGCCCTGCCCGCGTACGCGCTCGCGCTGCGCTGGTACCTGCCCCGCTCCGCGCCCCTGTACCGGCGGCAGCGCGTCGCCCAGGCCGACCGCTCCCAGGCGCTGATCAGCGGGCTCAACGGCATCGACACGGTCCGGGCCTACCGCCTGGAGGAGGCGGTCCGCGAGAAGGTCACCGCCGAGTCCTGGCGGGTGCGCGACCTCGGCGTCGAGGTCTTCCGCTTCTTCGGCCGCTTCGTCGGCCGGGAGAACCGGGCCGAGTTCATCGGCCTCGTCCTGATCCTCGTCGTCGGATACGCCCTGCTGGAGGCCGACGCCGCCACCCTCGGCGAGGTGTCGGCCGCCCCACTGATGTTCCACCGGCTGTTCACCCCGCTGGGCGCCATCATGTTCACCTTCGACGAGGCGCAGAAGTCCGGCGCGAGCCTCACCCGCCTCGTCGGCGTCTTCTCGGAACCCTCCGAGGAGCGGCTGGTGGGCGACGGCTCCGTCGCGGCCCCGGCCGCCGAGCCGTACCCCGTCACCGTACGGGACCTCACCTTCACCTACCCCGGGGCCGAGGAACCGGTGCTGCGCGAGGTCTCCCTGGCCATCGAGGCCGGGGGCTCGCTCGCCCTGGTCGGCGCGACGGGTGCGGGAAAGTCCACCCTGGCCGCCCTCATCGCGGGCATCGGCAGACCACAGGCCGGGTCGGTGCGGATCGGGTCGCACGACCTCGCCGGGACGGACGAGGCCGGGGCGCGCGCCCTGGTCAGCATCCTGACCCAGGAGACCCACGTGTTCTCCGGTCCGCTCGCCGACGACCTGCGGCTCGCCGCCCCGCTCGCGAGCGACGACGAGCTGTGGGAGGCGCTGCGCACGGTCGGCGCGGGGGAGTGGGCCGAGCAGCTCCCCGACGGCCTGGACACCCCGGTCGGCGAGGGCGGCGAACGCCTCGACGTCACCAAGGTCGCCCAGCTCGCCCTGGCCCGCCTGGTGCTCGGCCGGACGCCCGTGGTCGTCCTCGACGAGTCGACGGCCGAGGCGGGCAGCGAGGGCGCGGCCGAACTGGAACGCGCCGTGCTGGCCGCCTGCGACGGCCGGACCACGCTGTTCGTGGCGCACCGCCTGACCCAGGCGATGGCCGCCGACCGCATCGCCGTACTGGACGAGGGCCGCGTGGTGGAGGAGGGGACACACAGCGAACTGGTCGCGCTGGGCGGGCAGTATGCCCGGCTGTGGCGTGCGTGGCGCGAGGGAAGTTAGAGGCGACGACGCCCCGCCCAGGAGGCTCGGGCACCGTGCATACCGCGAAAGGATGCTGAGACGTCGATGGCGGAACCGAGTCCTTCTGGCATACAGCTGTCCCCCACCCGGCTGGCCGCACTGAGGCGGCGCACCGGAGACCACGGCGACCGGACCCTGGTCCAGGCGTGCGCCGCCGGGCTCGCGTACTGGGCGAGCGGCACGGGCCGGGAGGACCTCGGCCTCACCCCCGCCACCCCCTTCCCGGAACTCCTCGACCGGATCAGCGAAGGCGCCGCGACCGCCGGGGCATGGCGGATCGACGAACCGACCCTCGGCATCACCGTGCCACCCGGCATCGACCCCGCCGCGGCGCAACGGGCCCTGGACGACCTGGCCGACTTCCCGCACCGGCCCCTCGGCACCATCGGCCCGTCCGGCCCCCGGGAGAGGGCCGCCGAACTGGCCCGCTGGAACGACACCCGGGCCGACCGCGCCCGCCCGACCGTCATGGAGCTCTTCCGGGAACAGGCGCGCCTGCGGCCGGACGCCATCGCCGTCGTCGACGGGCGCCGCTCCCTGACGTACCGCGAAACCGCCGAGAGCTCCGCCCAGTTGGCCCACCACCTCGTCGAACGCGGCCTCGCCCCCGAACAGGTCGTCGGCATCTCGCTCGGCCGGTCCGCCGAGATGGTCGTCGGCCTCCTCGCCGTGCTCCAGGCCGGCGGCGCGTTCGTCCCCCTCGACCCCCAGTGGCCCGCCGCCCGCCGGGCCTCCGTCGCCGAGGACGCCCGGATCGCGCTCCAGCTCAACGCCACCGGCAAGGCGGACCGCGGGGAACCGGACGCCGTCGCCGTCGACCTCGGCGACTGGAAGTACGGCGCCCACCCGGCCGACGCCCCCGAGGCGACCCCCTCCGGCGACGCCCTGGCCTACGTGATCTTCACCTCCGGCTCCACCGGCCGGCCCAAGGGGGCCATGATCCGGCACGAGGCGATCAGCGAGCGACTGCTCTGGCAGTCCCGCGAGATCCTCGGCTTCGGCCCCGACGACGCCTCCCTCTTCAAGGCCCCGCTCTCCTTCGACATCTCCGTCAACGAGATCCTCCTGCCCCTGGTCAGCGGCGGGCGGCTCGTGGTCCTGCGCCCCGGCGGCGAACGCGACCCGCACCACCTGCTCGCCGTCATCGCGGAGCACCGCGTCACCTTCACCTACCTGGTCTCCTCCATGCTGGACGTCCTCCTGGAGATCGTGGGCGACACCGGCCGCCTGGACAGCCTGCGGCACGTCTGGTGCGGGGGCGAGGTCCTGACCCCGGAGCTGTACGAGCGCTTCCGCGACCGCCTCGGCATCCCGCTCTACCACGGCTACGGCCCCGCCGAGACGACCATCGGCGTCTCCCACGTCATCTACCGGGGCGCCGCCGAACGCCTGACGACGTCGATCGGCAGGGCCAACCCCAACACCCAGCTCCACGTCCTCGACGACGAACTGCGCCCGGTCCCGGTCGGCGTCGGCGGCGAACTGTACGTCGGCGGGCTCCTGTTGGGGCGCGGCTACGCGAACGCGCCCGGCCTGACCGCCTCCCGCTTCGTCGCCAACCCCTTCGCCTCGGACGGGTCCCGGCTCTACCGCACCGGCGACCTGGCGCGGTACGCCCCGGACGGATCGCTGGACTTCCTCGGCCGCGCCGACAACCAGGTCAAGATCCGGGGGATGCGGCTGGAGATCGAGGACGTCGAGGCCGGCCTCGCCGAGCACCCCGGCGTCCGGCGCACCTGCGTCGTCGCGAAGAAGAACGCCGCGGGCGGCACCAATCTGGTCGGCTACGTCATCCCCTCGGGCGACCACCGGGACCTGAGCGCGGACGAGGTGACGGCCTGGGCCGCCGACCACCTCGTGGAGTACATGGTGCCCGCGCACGTCGTCGTCCTGACGGAGTTCCCGCTCACCGCCAACGGCAAGGTCGACCGGAACGCGCTGCCGGAACCCTCCGTCGGCGCGGGGGCCGTCGTCGCGCCCGCCACGGAGAACGAGCGCCTGGTCTGCGAGGCCGTCGCCTCGGTGCTGCGGCTCGACGCCGTCGGCGCGGACCAGGACTTCTTCCGCCTCGGCGGCGACAGCATCCTCGCGATCTCCCTGCTCGGCGCCCTGCGCGACGCCGGCCTGCACGTCACGGCCCGCCAGATCTTCACCCACACCGTCGTCGGGGCGCTCGCGGCCGTGGCGAGCCGGGAATCCGCCGCCGTGGACCACGAGGACGTCCCCACCGGCGACGTCGAGGGGTCCCCCATCGTGCGGTGGCTCGGCGGGACGACCGACGCCATCGACGGATTCGTCCAGTCGGTCGTCCTCACCACCCCGGCCGAGCTGACCGCCGAGGCGCTCGACGCCCTCCTCGACTCCGTGCTCACCCGCCACGACATGCTCCGCGCCAAGCTCGTACGCGGCGAACACTGGAGCTTCGACATCCCCGGGGCCGCGACGGCGCCGCGCTGCTGGGAGGAGAGCGACGCCCCCCTCGCCCAGTGCGTCGCCCGCGCCACCGAGACGCTCGACCCCGACAACGGCGTCATGCTGCGCGCCGTCTGGGGCCGGGCCGCGCGCCGCCTCGTCCTGGTCGCCCACCACCTGGTGATCGACGGCGTGTCCTGGCGCGTCCTGATGGACGACCTGGCCACCGCCTGGCACCGGTACAGCGCGGGGGAGAGCGTCGAACCGCCCCCGGCGGGCACCTCGTTCCGCCGCTGGACACAGCTCCTCGCCCGCACCCCGTTCGACGCGGACCGCGCGTACTGGACAGCGCCCCTGCCCGCCGCCGACGAGCCGCTCGGCCGGCGCGCGCTCACCGAGGCCGACACCGTGGAACGGGAGCGGACCCGGACCGTCACGGTCGGACCGGAGACCACGGCCGCCCTGCTCGGCGAGATCCCGGCGAAGTTCCACGCGGGCGTCAACGACGTCCTGCTGACCGCCCTCGCCGTCGCCCTCGCCCGGTGGCGCCGCGACCGGGGACAGGACCAGACGTTCGCCCACATCGAGCTGGAAGGCCACGGAAGGGAAGGGCGCTTCGTCGCCGACGCGGCCGGGTTCGAACCCGACCTCTCGCGCACCGTCGGCTGGTTCACCACCCTCTTCCCGGTCACCGTGGACCCCGGCGGCGCCCCGGACCTCACCGGCCCCGGCTACCTCGCCGCCGCGCTCAAGGCCGTCAAGGAGGACCTTGCCCGGGTCCCGGCCAACGGCCTCTCCTACGGCGCCCTGCGCCACCTAGGCGGCGGCCTGCCGGCCGGCCCCGCACCGCAGGTGCTCTTCAACTACCTCGGCCGGTTCGCCGCCGCAGCCACCGGTGACTGGCAACACGCCTCATCGGTCGGACAGTTGGGCGAGAGGCGCGATCCGCGCATGAGGCTGCCGCGCCCCCTGGAGTTCAACGCGGTCGCCGATCCCGGCGCGAACGGCTCCCACGAACTGGTCACCACCGTCTCCTGGCCCGACGGCGTGTTCACCGAGGACGACATCACCGTCCTCTGCGACCACTTCCGCACCACCCTCACCGCCCTGGCCGCCCTCGACGGAGGCGGCCACACACCCAGCGACTTCCCGCTGGTCGAGGTGGTCCAGGCGGACGTGGACGCCCTCGACGGCCCGGCGCTCCTCGACATCCTGCCGCTCACCCCGCTCCAGGAGGGCCTCTACTTCCACTCCGTCTTCGACGACGAGGCCACCGGCGCCTACGTCGAGCAGCAACTGATCGGCCTGGAGGGCGAGGTGGACGCGGAACGGCTGGAGGCCGCCGCCAACCGGCTCCTCGCGCTCCACCCCGCCCTCGCCGCCCGCTTCACCGCCCTCGACGACGGCCGGGTCGTCTCCGTCGTCGAGAGCGGCCGGCGCCCGCGCTTCACCGTCCTGGACCGGCCCGGCATCACCGGTGAAGACCTCCGCGACCTCGCCGAACAGGACCGCAGGGCGGGCTTCGACCTCGCCGCCGGGCCGCTGATGCGCTTCACGCTCGTCCGCACGGGCGACGGCCGCGCGACCCTGGTGCAGACCGTGCACCACATTATCGCGGACGGCTGGTCGGTGGAGCCGATGCTCCGTACCCTGCTGGCCGAGTACCACGCGCCGGGATCCGCCCACCCGCTCGGCGGCTACCGCGACTACGTGGCCTGGCTCGCCGGACGCGACCAGGACGAGAGCGACCGGGTCTGGGGCGAGGAGCTGGCCGGCCTGCCCGGCCCCTCCCTGGTGGCCGAGGGCCACACGCCCTCCGGACGGTTCGCGGACGTCGCGGCCGACTTCACCGACGACGTCGAGGCGGCCGCACGCGCGGCCGGGACCTCCCTGAGCGTCGCCGTGCACAGCGCGTGGGCGGTGACCCTGGGCGCCGTCCTGGGCAGCAGCGACGTCGTCCTCGGCTCCACCGTCTCCGGACGGGACGCCGAAGTCCCCGGCATCCGCGACATGGTGGGTCTCTTCATCAACACCGTCCCGGTACGCGTCCGGTGGTCCGCCACCGACACGGCGGCGGACCTCCTCGACGCCGTGCGGCTCCACCAGGGCGCGGTCCGGGCCCACCAGCACGTCTCCCTGGCGCGGATCGGCCGGCTGAGCGGGGCGGGCGCCCTGTTCGACACCCTGGTCGTCTTCGACATCGCGGCCGACGTGTCCGCGCTGCGCGGGCCCGACGACACCCTCGTCATCACCGACCTCGTCAACGAGGGCGCTCCGCACTACCCGTTGACCCTGGTCGTCGAACGCGCGCCGGAGGGCCGCTCACGCTTCAACCTGATCTACGATGCCGAACTCCTGCGCCACGAACGCGCCGAGGTGATCCTGCACTCCTTCACCCGGGCCCTCGCCGACCTGCTCGGCCGCCCGGACGACCGGGTCGGCGCGCTGGTCCGGGCACCCGGCAGGGCCCCCGCCGCGGACCGGCCGACCACCCTCGGCGAGCTGTTCGACGCCGCGGCGCGCCGGGACCCCGCCGCCACCGCCGTCACCCAGTGCGGACCGGACGGTGCGGCCCGCTCCCTCACCTACGGCGAACTGGCCGGGGCCAAGACCGCGTTGGCCAGAGCGCTGCGCGCGGCCGGGGTCCGCCCCGGGCGGCGGGTCGCCGTCGCCGTCCCGCGCTCCGTGGAACAGGTCGTCGCCCTGGTCGCCGCCGTCACCGCCGGGGGCGCGTACGTACCCCTGGACCTCGCCTATCCGGACGAACGGCTGGAGTACGTCCTCGCCGACGCCGCCCCGCAGGTCGTCCTCGTGGACCGGGAGCACCGGGACCGCTTCGCCCGGCTCCTGGACCGCGCCGGCGTGACGGCGCGGATCCTTGTCCAGGGCGACGAACCGCCGCTCGCCGAAGGGCCGGAGGGCGGGAGGCCGGCCACGGACGTCCCCGCCGTACGCCCGGGGGATCCCGCGTACGTCATCTACACCTCCGGCTCCACCGGCCGGCCCAAGGGCGTCCTCGTCCCGCACTCCGCCGTGACGACGCTGCTCGCCAACACCCGCGCGGACATGGAGTTCGGCCCGGACGACGTCTGGGTCCAGTTCCACTCCTTCTCCTTCGACTTCGCTGTGTGGGAGCTGTGGGGCGCGCTCGCGCACGGCGGCGAACTGCTCGTGCCGGGCTACGGGTTGACCCGCTCACCGGTCGACTTCCACCGGCTGGTCCGGGAGCGCGGGGTGACCGTCCTCAACCAGACCCCGTCCGCCTTCCACCGGTTCATGGAGGCCGACCTGCACGCCGAGCGGCCCGTCACGACGCTGCGCCGCATCGTCTTCGGCGGCGAGGCGCTCGACCCCGTGCGGCTGCGCGGCTGGGTGGAACGGCACGGGACGACCGCACCCGAGCTGGTCAACATGTACGGCATCACCGAGACCACCGTCCACGTCACCCACCGGGTCCTGACGGACGAGGACTTCGCCCGGGGCGGCGACGCCAGCCCCATCGGCGGGCCGATCCCCGGTCTGAGCGTCCATGTGCTCGACGACCGGCTGCGGCCGGTGCCGCCGGGCCGGGTCGGCGCCGTCCACGTGGCGGGCGGCCAGCTGGCCCTCGGCTACCTGGGCCGCCCCGGACTCACCGCCGGACGCTTCGTCGCCGACCCGTTCGCCGCCGACGGATCCCGCATGTACCACACCGGCGACCTGGCCCGCCGGACGGTGGACGGCGAGCTGGAGTTCGTCGGCCGGGCCGACGACCAGGTGCAGCTCAACGGGTTCCGGATCGAACCGGGCGAGGTGGAGAACGCGGTGCGGGAGGTCGACGGCGTCGTCGACGCGGCCGTCACCGTGGCCGGCAGCGGCGACCACCTCGTCCTCCACGTCGTCGGCGAACCGCCCGCCGACCTCACCGAGCGGCTCGCCGCCCGGCTGCCCGCCCACATGGTGCCGGCCTTGGTACTGCCCGCCGACGCGCTGCCGCTGACCGTGAACGGCAAGCTCGACCGCAAGGCCCTCACCGAACGGGCCGCCCGCGCGGCCCGGCAGGAGGCACCGCCCCGGCCGATCGTGCCGGGCGCCGCCGCCGACTCCGCGGTCACCGCCCTGACCGGAGTCTTCGCCGAAGCGCTGCCCCGCGCGAGCGTCGACGCCGACACGGACTTCTTCGGCGCGGGCGGCGACAGCATCGTCGCCATCACTGTGATCAACCGCGCACGCGCGCTCGGCCTGCCGATCGCGCCCCGCGACGTGTTCCTCCACCGGACGCCCCGCGCGCTCGCCGCCCACCTGGCCGCGGACGCCGTACAGCCCGCGTCCGCGCGGCCCGGCCGCCGCGAGGACGGCCCGCTGCCGCCCACCCCGATCATCCTGCGCCAGCGCGAACTGGGCGCACCCCTCGCCGGCTTCGCCCAGGCCAGGGCGGTCCCGGTCGCCGAAGGCGTCGGCCTCGCCGACATCCGGCGCGCGGCCGACGCCGTCGTGGCCGCCCACCCGGCCCTGCGGCTGCGCCTCACCGTCGAGCACGGCGTCTGGTCCCTGCGCACCGAACCGCCCCGCGCCGCCGAGGTCGCCGTGCCGGAGCACACGGCCGACGCGACGGCTGCCGCTGCTGAGGCGGCCCGCCGCCTCGACCCCGAGGCCGGCGAGGTCGTCGCGTTCTCCTGGCTCACGGCGAGTCGCACCCTGGTCGTCACCGTCCACCACCTCGCCGTGGACGCGGTGTCCTGGCTCATCCTCCTCGACGACCTGGCCACCGCCCTGGGCGGCGCCCCGCTCCCGCCGCCCACCACCTCCTACGCCGCCCACGCCGAAGCGCTCGCCGTACGGGCCGCCGAGGGCTCCGACGACATCGGCCACTGGATCACCGAGCTCCGGGCCCCCGACCTCCTGCCCGCAGTCGCGGGCCACCGGGAGGCCACCGTCGTCCTGCCGCCGGAGACGAGCGACCTGGTGACCCGGACCGCACCCGGGGCGCTGGGCATCGGCCTCACCGAGCTGCTGTGCGGAGCCCTGCGCGCCGCTCTGACCCGCGTCCAGACCACGCCCACCGACCTCGCCGTCGAGCTGGAGCGCCACGGCCGGGTCCCGGCGGCCGAGCGCCACGACTACTCCCGGACCGTCGGCTGGTTCACCTCCATCGCCCCCGTACGCCTCACCGCGCACACCGACCCCGTCGCCGCCGCGCGCGAGACGGCCGCACGCCGTCCCGACGAGGACGGTCACACCGCCTACGGACGGCTGCGCTACCTCAACCCGCAGACGGCCCCGCTGCTCACCGCCCGGCCCCAGGTCCTGTTCAACTACCTCGGCCGGGGCAACGAGTCCGAGGCCCTGCGGATCACCGGCCACACCCCGGCGACCAGCCCGTACGCCGTCGAGGTCAACGCCTGGACCGACGAGGCCACCGGCCGCCTCCACGCCGCCTTCACCCTCGCCGACGGCGTCCCCGACGCCATCACCGGCCACTGGCTCACCGCCCTGGAGCAGATCGCGGACGCGTCCGCGACCGCCGAGCGCACCGCACCGGTCACCCCGCTCCAGCGCGGCCTGTACTTCCAGTCCCAACTGGCGGCCACCGCAGGGCACTACGTCGCCCAGAGCTTCTTCACCTTCGACCGGACCCTGGACACCGACGCGCTGTCCGAGGCGATGGCCCGGGTGATCTCCCGCCACCCCGTCGTAGGCGCGGGCTTCACCACCGACGACGACGGCGACCCGGTCCAGCTCCTCAAGGCCGGCCGCCGTGTCGCCGTCCGCATCGTCCACCTGAGCACACAGGCCGAGGCGGAGGCCCTGCGCACCGAGGACCGCGAGCGCGGCTTCGACCCGGGGGAGCCCCCGCTGGTCCGGATGACCGTGGTGCGCGGCCTCGAAGGCGGCGACCGGCTGCTGCTCAGCTACCACCTGCTGCTCTGGGACGGCTGGTCCCGCGAGATCCTGCTGCGCGACCTGTTCGACGCCTACGAGGCGGTCGCGGCGGGCCGGGCGTGGGACGCCTCACCGGCCGTACCCGGCTTCGAGGAGTACGCCCGGACGCTCGCCGCCAAGGACCCGGCGGTCTCGACGCGGTTCTGGGCCGAGCACCTGGCGGGGCTGCCGGGGCCGACGCTGCTCGCCGGACCCGCACCCGCCCTCGGCGACGAGCTGCCGCGACCGCTCACGCACACCCTCCCGGCCGAGCTGTCCCACCTGCTGCGCGAGACGGCCCGGACCCGGGGCGTCACCCTGAACTCGGTGCTGACCGGCGCCTTCGGCCTGCTCCTCGGAGCCCGTACGGGGCGCGGCGACGCCGTCTTCGGCGTCACCGTCTCCGGGCGCGAGGGCGACGGGCACGGCGACATCGTCGGCGTCCTGCTCAACACGGTCCCGTTGTGGACCCGGGCCCGGCCCGACGACACCGTCGACGCCTACCTGTCGTCCGTGCAGGCAGCCCGGGTGGCCGCCATGGAGCACGAACACCTCGGGCTCGGCGAGATCCAGCGCGCGGGCGGCCACGACACCCTGTTCGACAACCTGTTCGTGCTCCAGAACTTCCTGGACCTGGACGCCTTCGCCGAGATGAACGCCCGCCACGGCATCACCTCCGTCCTGGCGGACGACTCGACGCACTACCCGTACACCTGGGTCGTCACGCCCGGCGACCGGCTCACCGTCAAGCTGGAGCACCGCCACGGCGACGCCGCCCACGCCCGCCGCCTCCTGGACGACTACGTGCGCGTCCTGTCCGACCTGGCGACGGCCACCGGCCCGCTGGGCGCACTGCCCGGACTGGGCCCGGACCCCGCGCCCGCCGCGCGCACCCCGATCGGCACCGACACCGTCGTCGACCGGTTCGACCTCGCGGCCGACCGGCACCCCGGCCGGACCGCCCTCGTCGCCGCCGGCACGACCATGACCTTCGGCGAACTCCGCGACCGCAGCAGGTCCGTGGCCGGCGTCCTCGCCGCGCGCGGCATCGGCCCGGAGAGCACGGTGGGCCTCGCGATCCCGCGCTCCGCCGACTGGATCGCCGCCCTGTTCGCGGTCCTGCGCGTCGGAGCCGCCTACGTGCCGCTGGAGCTGGACCACCCCGACGAGCGGATCGCCTCGATCACGGCGGACGCCCGCCCCGAGGCGATCCTCACCGTCAGCGCCGTCGCCCCCCGGCTGAGCGGCGAACTCATCGAGCTGGACCGGCCGTTGCCGCCGGTGGAGCCGTACACCACGTTCGCGCCGGACGACCCCGACCGGCTGCGCCACCCCGCGTACACCATCTACACCTCCGGCTCCACCGGGAAGCCCAAGGGCGTGGTGACCGAGTACGCCGGTCTCACCAACATGCTGATCAACCATCAGCGACGCGTCTTCGAGCCCGTCCTCGCCGAGCACGGGCACCGGACCTTCCGCATCGCGCACACCGTGTCGTTCGCGTTCGACATGTCGTGGGAGGAGCTGCTGTGGCTCGCCGACGGCCATGAAGTGCACATCTGCGACGAGGAGTTGCGCCGGGACGCGCCCCGGCTCGTCGACTACTGCCTCCGGCACGGCATCGACGTGGTCAATGTGACGCCCACCTACGCCCAGCAGTTGGTCGCCGAGGGGCTCCTGGACGACCCGGAGAGGCGTCCCGCGCTCGTCCTGCTCGGCGGTGAGGCCGTCACCCCGACGCTGTGGCAGCGGCTCGCGGCGACGGAGGGGACCGTCGGCTACAACCTCTACGGGCCCACCGAATACACCATCAACACCCTGGGCGTCGGCACCTTCGAGTGCCAGGACCCGGTCGTCGGCGTCGCCATCGACAACACCGAGGTGTACGTCCTGGACCCCTGGCTGCGGCCGCTGCCCGACGGCGTCCCCGGCGAGCTGTACGTGTCCGGCGTCGGCATCGCCCGCGGCTACCTCGGCCGCAGCGCCCAGACCGCCCACCGCTTCGTCGCCTGCCCCTTCGGCGCGCCCGGGGAGCGCATGTATCGCACCGGCGACCTGGTGACCCGCCGCCCCGACGGGAACATCGCCTACCTCGGCCGTACCGACCAGCAGGTCAAGATCCGCGGCCACCGGGTCGAACTCGGCGAGGTCGAGGCCGTGTTCGCCGCACACCCGGCGGTCCGCCACGCCGCCGCGATCGCCCAGCCCGACCCGGGCGTCGACGGCGCCCACCGCCTGGCCGCCTACCTCGTCCTCGCGGACCCGGCCGACCTCGCACAGGTCGCGGCCGAGGCCGGGGCGGGGCTGCCGGACTTCCTGCGGCCCACCCACTACGCCCGGGTCGACAGCATCCCGCTCACCGTCAACGGGAAGGCCGACACCAAGGCGCTGCCGGAGGCCAGGCCGCTCGGCGCGCTGACGACCGCGGGGGAGCGGGGCCCGGAGACCGAGACGGAGAGCGTCGTCTGCGAGTTCTTCGCCGAGGCGCTCGACCTGGACGACGACGAGGTCAGCGCGGTCAGCGACTTCGTGTCGCTCGGCGGGCACTCCATGCTGGCGGTGCGGCTGATCGGACTGCTCCGCCGCGAGTACGGTCCTGTCGTCACCGTCCGTGACCTGTTCACCCTGCGAACCCCGGAAGCACTGGCCCGCCACCTCGATGAGAACTGCTGAAGTGATGAAGAAGCCCGACACCCGGCGACCCCGCCCCGGCGCCGCCATCCTGCGGACGGCCCTGCGCCGCAACACCGGCGCCATGATCGCGGGCACCGTCCTCATGGGGCTGTACCAGGCGGCCGAGACCGCGTTCCCCATCGCGCTCGGACTCATCGTCGAGCACACGATGCAGGACCGCGGCCTCGGCTCCCTCGGCGTCTCGATCGGCTCGCTCGCCGTGATCATCACGACGGTCTCCCTGTCGTGGCGGTTCGGCATGCGCGTGCTGCAGAAGGCCAACACGACCGAGGCACACCGCTGGCGGGTGCGGGTGGCCGCCTGCGGACTCCAGCCGGTGGCCCGCGACGTGGACCTCAAGTCCGGCGAGATCCTCACCGTCGCCACCGAGGACGCCGACCAGACCGCCGACATCATCGAGGTGGTGCCGCTGCTGGTCAGCTCCCTGGTCGCCGTCGTGGTCGCGGCGGTCGCCCTGGGCCTCGCCGACCTCAGGCTCGGCCTGCTGGTGATCGTGGGGACCGTCGCGATCCTGTCGGTCCTCGCCGTGATGTCCCGGCGGATCGGGGCCAGT
The DNA here is from genome assembly GCF_000717645.1 of Streptomyces californicus. Taxonomy (GTDB): domain Bacteria; phylum Actinomycetota; class Actinomycetes; order Streptomycetales; family Streptomycetaceae; genus Streptomyces; species Streptomyces californicus. The sequence goes on along the minus strand of NZ_JNZZ01000016.1, from coordinate 230,025 downwards.
ACGCGGGAACAGCAGGCCAGGGTGGCGCGCGCCGGGGCCAAGGTCGCCGACCTCATCATCGGCCTCCGCCCGCTCCACGGGTTCGGCGGCAACCACGCCGCGTTCGGCTCGTACCGCAGGGTCAGCACGGACGCGAAACGCCAGGCGATCACCGTCGCCCGGGTCAACGGCGTCTACGCGGGCACCGCGCTGGCCCTCAACGCCGCCCTCGCCACGGCCGTGTCGCTGACCGCCGGCTGGCTGGCGTTCGAGGGGCGGATCACCATCGGCGAACTCGTCATGGCCGTGGGGCTCGCGCAGTTCATCATGGAACCGCTCAAGCTGTTCTCCGAGATGCCCAAGTACGTGATGATCGCCCGCGCCTCGGCCGAGCGCATGGCCCTCGTCCTGAACGCGCCCCCGCTGACGACACCGGGCCCCGAGCGCCCGGAGCCCGGCGGGGCCCTGGAGGTCGACGGGGTCCGCCACGGCACGCTCCAGGGGGTCGAGTTCACCGTCGCGGCGGGCGAGTTCGTGGCGATCACCGCTTACCAGCCGCGCGCGGCGGCCGACCTCGCCGCCGTCCTCGCGGTGAACGTCGCCCCCCAGGCGTACGGGGGAGCGGTCCGGGTCGGCGGCCGGGAGATCGGTGACCTGTCGATCGAGGCGGTCCGTGAACACCTGCTGGTGAACCCGTACGACGGGGAGATCTTCGCCGGGACCCTCCGGACGAACATCGACCCGTCGGGCAGCGGGCGGGAGATCGCGGAGGCCGTGGAGGCGTCCCTGCTCACCGACGTGGTCGCCCTGCACCGCGACGGGCTCGACCACCCGGTCCGCGACCGGGGAGCGAACCTCTCCGGAGGGCAGCGGCAACGGCTCTCCCTGGCCCGCGCACTGGCCGCCGACACGGAGATGCTGGTCCTGCACGATCCGACGACGGCCGTCGACGCCGTCACGGAGCAGCTCATCGCCCGCAACGTGGCGAAACTGCGCCGGGGCAGGACCACGCTCGTGATCACCAGCAGCCCGGCGCTCCTGGACGCCGCCGACCGGGTGCTCGTCCTCGACGGAGGCGTCATCACCGCCGACGACACCCACCGCAACCTCCTCGCCGCCGACGAGGCGTACTGCCGGGCCGTGGCGAGATGACCGGGCCGGACGGCGTCCGGGCGCGTCCACCCGGGCGCCCCGGCGCACCGCCGGAGCCGGCCGGGGCGCGCACGCCCCCGCGCTCCGTCCCGCCGCCGGGCCGGGCTCTCCTCAGCCGAGCGCCCAGGCGACATCCCTGAGCAGGGCGTGCCGCCAGCCCGCCCGGTCGTGGCCCGACGCCGAACGCGAGACCCGCACGGTGGCGCCGGCCCGCTCCGTCAGCGCCTCGACCACCTCGCAGTGCGGCAACATCGCCGCCTCGTGCTCACCCACGTCGAACGCACACCGCAGCCCCGACAGCCCGGCTCCCGCGCGCAGCCGCTCCGCGAGGACGCCCCCGACCGGCCCGGCCAGCGGATCGGGCAGCCCTCCCGCGCCGGGCGACCACCAGAACGACCCCGACTGGCAGGCGATCCCGGACACCAGGCCCGGGAACTCCAGCGCCGCGTACAGCGCGCTCAGCCCGCCCAGACTCTGCCCGGCGACCACCAGCCTCTCCGGGTCCGCCGCCACCCCCGCGTCGGCCACCAGGGGCAGCAGCTCGTCCCGGACGGCCTCCCACAGCTCCGGACGGCAGCCGAACTCGGCCTCCCGGTCCTTGGCGGGCAGGAACACCAGGGTCACCGGCGGCAGTTCCCCGGCGGCCACGGCCGCGTCGAAGGCGGTCACGGCCGGATGCAGATACAGCCAGTCGTCCCCGTCCAGCAGCAGCACCAACGGACCGCCGCCGCCCGCCGGATGGACGCGTACGGTACGCCTCCCGCCCAGCCGGTCGCTGCTCCAGCGGATCCGGGTCCGGGGGAGGGGCGGCACGTCGTCCGGCCCGAGGGCGGGCCAGTGCGGCTGAGCCGGGGCGTCCGGCGTCGCGGCGATGGACCGGTCGGCGCCGGCCCCGACCGGGTTGAACGGATCGGCGTGGGCCGCGCCCTCCACGAGGAAGCGGTACGTCACCCGCAGCCGCGCGGGCATGCGCACCTCGGCGTACCAGCAGTCCGTGTCCGCCCAGCGCCGCAGCGGCACGGGCGGCGACCAGCTCTCGAAGTCGAGCACGCCTTCGGAGCCGCGCCACAGGAAGAGGGCCCGCCAGCCACCGTCCGCCGCCACCGTCGCGGGGGCCCGCACGGCCGCCCAGAACGCGTCGGAGCCGGGCCGCTCCGCCAGTCCGAACGCGGTGAAGGGACTCTCTCCGCCGGCCCGCTCGGTCACCGGACGCATGGGCGACTCCTCATGAGGGGAGGAAAGCCGGCATCCCTCCGTGTAAGGGGAGCCTAACCCGTGGGCGGCGGCTACCGGCCGGGAACGGGCGCGCGGAGCGTGGGCCCGGCCGACCGATGAAGACCTCGGCGACCCGGCCGGTCGCCCGGGGCCGCTCCCCGGCCTCCCGTACGCAGTCGACGACGCGCGAGAGCCGATCGGCTTCGACATCCCGCGCGTCCAGGTCGGGACCGTGCTGGACAGCCCGAAGCGGGCGGTGAGGCGCGACGACTCCGCCCGCGCGTTCGGCGCCGCCGACACCTGAGCCGCGGCGCTCCGATGGCGGGGCCCGGAGCTGTCGGACATGCCTCCGGTCGGTCGTGGAGGTGGGGGCGAGACACTGTAGGGTACGGCCGTTTCCTGGCCGGCCGGCGGTGCTACTGAGCCGCAGCAGCGCCCACTCGACTTCGGCCATGGTGCGGTCCCAACGCTCTCCCGGACGATCACTGACCCCCACCAGCCAGGGACCTGCGGGTTTCATCGAAGGCGGGCGTGGGTCGCCTGATGCGGTCATCGACAGACCAGCAGCACGTAAGGAAGGGCACATGAGCCAGCACGATTTCGATCTGCCACCGAAAGCCGCACCTGATGTCATGCGTCGACGCACGGAACTGGCTGGAAAAGCCCGTGACGCACTGAAGCAGACAGGACTTCCCGTGTGTCGGGAAGATTCCTCGGAGGGTGAGTCCGGAGTGAACGTCAGAGTCGATCATCTGGCTGATGGTGGTGTTCTCGTGGAATGGAATACTCGCGAGGAATTCACATCCGAAATCGTTGAGATTCTCGCGAGCGGCGTGGATCCCTCGGACCTCCCCCAGGAGGTCCGCCACTACGAGAATGTTCAGACCTGTATGCGTGAAACGATTCTGAAGATCCTCGCGTCAGCAGGGTTCGACGTGGAAAGAGCGGACGCGCACTCCTACGGGAAAGCGGTCCACGTCAGGGGATGTGATCCCTGATCATCTCTTCCGGGTTCCGCCTGAGCTGAGACTGAGTTGCGTACCCGGGAGCAGTTGGCCCGCAAAGTCTGCGACGCCTTGGAGGCGGCCGGATTTACGGTGCATCAGGAGGGCCGGAACCAGGGAGACCTGCGGGGCGTCCTGCTTTCGGTCGACCCGAGTGAAGGCCTGGAGGGCGGGGTTTTCGTCTGGTGGAGCGTCGCACATGACTTCGCCAGTGCCGTGATGGAGAGCGTCCACCAAGAAGGGGACCATGGGTGCACTCTCCAGAACCATGGCTTCGTGAATGACCACATGCGCGCAACCCTTATCTCCGTTCTTGGGTCCGCCGGATTCCAAGCCGTTGACCTCGACGACGATATGGACCCTTTCCTGATCCGTGTCGTCAGTTGACTTCAGCTGGTTGATTTCCCTCCGCGCCCCACGACCTCGTGCGCCGCAGGTGCTACGGCACGGCTGCGGGGGCACGGTTTGCGGGCCCGAACCGGATGGAACCGGTGGCGTATCTCCTGCACCCCGGATGTCGGGGAAGGTCGCCTGGGGTGCGGTCGACGCCAAGACGGGTGGTGCAGGCGTGTCCGGCTCGAGAAATGCGGCGGACTTCGCCGACGGGCTGGCTGAGTACCCACGGGGTTCCTCCCGCCGACGATCGCACGGTCTCCCGCGCGTCCGGCGTCCAGGTCCGCGCCTCTCCCGCCGGATCACTCAGGAGCCGTCAACGGGCCTCAACGCAAAGCGTTTCGCGTCCATGGAGGCGCTATTTCCGGCGCGGGGCAGCCCTTGGTGCGCGGCGAGGCGTTCCATCAAGGTGGCGGTGCGGGCGAGCAACTCCTGCTCTTCCGGGCTGAGTTCGAGGTCGATGGCCCGTGCGAGCCAGTCGGCCCGGCGGTCGCGCTCCGCTTCCAGTGCGGCCCGCCCCGCCTCGGAGAGGCCCACGAGGGACTTGCGGCCGTCCGTCGGGTGGGCCCGGCGGACGACGAGGCCCTGGTCCATCAGGAGCCCCACCGCGCGGGCCATCGACTGGGGGCGTACGCGCTGGTCCGCCGCGAGGTCGCTGGTGGTCATGGCCCCGTCCCGGTCGAGGACGCCCAGCACGGCGACCTGTCCGTGCGGGATCCGGTCCTCCTGCTTCACGCGCCGCGCGAGTTTGCCCATGGCGATACGCAGGTCGGCGGCGACGGTGGCGGGTTCCGGGGTCGGCATAGGGCACTTTAACCCGTGCGTGCCGACGCGTCCGCGCAGGTGGCCGCGGCTACGGGACCGCCCTGCCGGACTGCACAGCAGGGCTGCGCAGCTAAACTGCACAGTCAATCTGAACAGCAATGCTGTAGAGTTTTCCCTGTCGCGGTTCGCGCCGGCGCTGTCGCAAGAGTGCCGCGGCATGGGACGACGAAAAGGACCTTCCATGGCTCCCGCAGCAGTTGAGTCCACCACCATCCGGTCCGTGACCGCCCGCCGCGTCATCGACAGCCGGGGCAACCCCACCGTCGAGGCCGATGTCCGGCTGGCCGACGGTTCCCTCGGCCGCGCCGCAGTCCCCTCCGGCGCCTCCACCGGCGCACGGGAGGCGGTGGAACTGCGCGACGGGGACGCCGGTCGGTGGCACGGCAAGGGCGTGGACCGCGCGGTCTCCCACGTCGCCGGGGAGATCGCGGACGCCGTCGTGGGCCGCGACGCCGACGACCAGGCGGGGCTGGACGCGGCGCTCGTCGCGCTCGACGGGACGCCCGGCAAGTCCCGGCTCGGCGCCAACGCGCTCCTCGGCGTCTCGCTCGCCGCCGCGAAGGCCGCCGCGGCCTCCCACCGGCAGCCGCTCTACCGCCACCTCGGCGGCGCCGACGCCCGCCTGCTCCCGCTGCCGATGATGAACATCCTCAACGGGGGCGCCCACGCGGACAATCCGCTGGACTTCCAGGAGTTCATGATCGCGCCGGTGGGCGCGGAGACCTTCGCGGAAGCCGTCCGCATGGGCTCCGAGATCTTCCACACCCTGCGCCGCGACCTGCTGGCCGCCGGGCACGCCACCGGCGTCGGCGACGAAGGCGGCTTCGCGCCCGCGCTCCGTACCGCCGAGGAGGCGCTCGACTTCGTCCTGAGCGCCGTCGAGCGCACCGGCTACCGGCCCGGCGAGGACATCGGCATCGTCATGGACCCGGCCTCGTCGGAGTTCTTCCGCGACGGCGCGTACGTGTACACCGGCGAGGGCGTCCGCCGCACCCCCTCCGAGCAGGTCGACTACCTCGTCGAGCTGATCGACGCGTACCCGGTCGTCTCCGTCGAGGACCCGATGGCGGAGGACGACCTGGACGGCTGGCGCGAGCTGACCTCGCGCGTCGGCCACCGCTGCCAGCTCACCGGCGACGACGTGTTCTGCACGGACGAGGCGCAGGTGCGCGAGGGCATCCGCACCGGTGTCGGCAACTCGGTCCTCGTGAAGGTCAACCAGATCGGGACTCTGACCGAAGCCCTCGCCACGGTCGCCACCGCCCGGCGTGCGGGCTGGAGCGCGGTGATGTCCCACCGCTCCGGCGAGACGGAGGACACCACGATCGCGGACCTGGCGGTCGCGACGGGCTGCGGTCAGATCAAGACCGGTTCGCTCTCCCGTTCCGACCGCACCGCCAAGTACAACCAGCTCATCCGCATCGAGGAGGAGTTGGGCGAATCGGCGCGGTACGCCGGCGGAGCACTGCTGTCCCGCTCCTGACCGCCGGGCGGGCGCGCCGCCGGGCGCGCCCGCCCCGGGGACGGGGAACGGGGGTGCCCCCGGCGGGGGGTTGCGCCCGCCTCAGCGGGCCGTCGCGGAGCCTTCGCGCGGCGCGTACAGGATCCACAGCGGCCCGTCCGCGAGATCGACGCGCCGCCCGTCGGGGGCGGTGTACGCCGTGTCCGCGTCCGCCGAGGGCCGCGACCAGCGCACGTCGTAGGCCCGGCCGTCCCGCAGGACGACCGCGTCCCCCGACCCCACGGTCTCCGTGAACGGGCTGATGTTCCCCGAGCGGTCGCGGAAGTCGGAGGGCCGCACCGTCACGTCCTGGACGACGACCGTGCCGGCCCCGAGCCGCCCGCCCTCGCTCGTCCGGGCCGGGGACCCGTCCAGCGAGACCAGCCAGCGGTCGCGCCCGGAGGACCAGGTGAACGTCACGGACGCCGACGGATAGCGCACCGTACGGCTGTCCTCGCGCTCCCCGCCGGAGGGCGCCGCGCCCCTCTCCAGTCCCAGGGCCTCCACGGCGTCCACCCCCGTGGCCTCGAACGGGATCTTCTCCGGTCGCAGGTAGAGGTTGTGCGGAGCGGGGCGGTCCGGACCGCGGACGTACGCCCCCGGCGCCTTCGAGGGGGGCACGGCGTCCAACGGCGCACGGTCGATGACCGGCAGCAGCCTGCCCTGGGCGCCCGAGAAGGCCAGCGTCGGCCGGTCGAACTGCCGCAGCAGCTCCAGATCGGTCTCCCGCGCGCTGCGCACCGGTCCGACGGCCGGCGGCAGGGCGGAGGAGTAGACGGCGAGGATCCGGCTCAGCCCGGCCTCCACCTGCTCGACGTAGACGACGTCGGCCTTTTCCAGACCGGTGTGGGGCCGGGCGGGCGCGACGTTGTCGATCTTCACGGCCAGCACCCGGCCGGACCGGTCGGAGGGCGAGCTGTCGCGGGGAGAGCCGCCCCCGTCCGTGCACCCCGCGGTGACGGCCAGCAGCAGGGCGGCGCACAGGGCCCCGGCCGACCTCTTCATTCCGACTGCGGACATGGCGAACGCCCTTCCGGGAACATCGGCCGGTGGTGGCAGCGCATCGCCGCCGGGCCGCGGCCCCCGACCATCATCCACGATCACGCGCACCAGCGCACCGGCGCGCGCCGAGCCGTACCGGGCGCGGACGGACGGGCGGCGCGGGCGATGGACACTCCCACCCCTGCGGTTCGGCCGACTTGGCCGGAACTGCTCCCCGCCGCGCCCCGATTCCGCTTCCACCGGGGCTCTTCCCTCTCTACGGTTGCACCAGCGTCGGGTGATGCGACCCGTACAGCGCGACAGGCGAGGCGGAGGGGGTCCGGTGGAAGCCGAGTTGACGGCACTGGCGGCGTCGGGGGCGACGACCTTCGTGGGGCTGATGGCCACCGAGGCGTGGTCGCAGGTGCGGGGGCGCCTGGCCAGGGTGCTCGGCCGGGGCGAGGGCGACGAGGTGATCGACGCCGAGCTGGAGGAGTCCCGCGCCGAGCTGACGGCCGCCCGTGCCGAGGGCGACCAGCAGGCGGCCGCGGACATCGAGGCCGCGTGGCGCAACCGGCTCCGCCGCACGCTGCGCGCCGATCCGGCGGCCGCGGAAGAGCTGCGGGCGGTCCTTGAGGAGCTGGCTCCCCAGCAGTACTCCGGCCCCGCCGTGGCGATCAACCACAACACGATCAGCGGCGGCCACTACAACGCCCCGGTGATCATGGCCCAGTGGGTCGACGACGGCGTGCGGTCCACGCCCCGGCGCGGACCGGGCGACGCCTGACCGGTCCGGGCCCCGGCGGACCACCACGACGCACCGCCGCGCGGAACGACTCCTCCGGTACGAGCCACCGCCCCGTCGACGTTTCGAGCCGCGCCGTGACCTCTTCAGGGCCGGAAGGGAACACGGGGCGGTCACAGCGCACGGGAATCACCCCTGGCCGGACCCGGCGCCCGGTCGGCGGCCGCCGGTCCGCTCCGGGCGGCGAAGCGGACCGGGGCCCGGAAGCGTGCCTTGCGGGCGGCGCGGCGGAACGTGGTCAGCACGGCGGGGCCCGCGAGCGTGATGCAGACGAAGTTGGTGACGGCCCGTCCGGTGTCCCAGCCCAACGAGGTGGCGACGTCGAACGCCAGGTAGCGCTGCCACTGTTCGGTGAACGGCAGCCCCGGGAGGTAGGCGATGGAGCTGCCCGGATCCAGCGAGAACGGCCAGAAGGACAGGTTCAGCAGGAACCCGAAGAGGTAGCCCGAGAGCGAGCCGTACACGGCGAGCATCAGCACCTCGCGGCGGCCGGTCGCCCGGGGCAGCAGTCCGGCGAGCATGCCGACGAAGGCGCAACCGAACATCTGGTACGGCATCCACGGCCCGACTCCGCCGGTGATCAGCGCGGAGGCGAAGAGCGAGGTGCAGCCCAGGGTGAAGCCGAAGCCGGGACCGTAGACCCGGCCCGCCAGGACGAGGACGAAGAAGACCGTCTCGATGCCCGCCGTCCCCGCCCCGAGCGGACGCAGCGCCGCGTTCACGGCGGAGAGCACCCCGAGCATCGCCAGCGCCTTGGAGTTGATCCCGCCCTCCGCGATCTCGGAGATGACGACGCACAGGACGAGGACCAGCAGCACACCGAAGATCAGCGGTGGCGCGTAGTTCGCGCCGAGCTTGCCCGGGGCGACGACGAACGGCCAGAAGAACGCGACCAGTCCGAGGAACGCCGCCATCGTGATCACCACCCCCGCGCGGGGGGCGATGCGGACGGCCCCGGCGGAGCGCTCGGTGAGGTCGGGGAGGGCCTTCACGCGTCCTCCTCCCCGTTGCCCGGAAGTGCGGAGGTCACCTGACTGACCGTCAAGTACGGCAGCGGAGAGAGGATCTTCGCCACCTGTGGGGCGAAGACGGGGGAGGCGACGATCACTTCGGCGGTGGGGCCGTCCGCGACGATGTCGCCCTCGGCCAGCACCACCACCCGGTCGGCGGCCCGTGCGGCGAACTCGACGTCATGGGTGGACACCACCACCGACCGCCCCTCGCCCGCCAGTTCGTCGACGATGGCGATCAGCTGGGTCTTGGCCCGGTAGTCGAGTCCGCGCGTCGGCTCGTCCAGCAGCAGGACCCGGGGGGCGGCCGTCAGCTGGATCGCGAGGACCAGCGCGAGCTTCTGGCCCTCGGAGAGGTCGCGCGGGTGCGTGGCGCCGTCGATACCCGGCGCCAGCCGGTCGAGCAGGGCGCGGGCGGACGGCGCGCCCGCCCCGTCGGCCCCCTCCGCTCCGCTGCTGGAGCCGCCCCAGGACTCGGCGTCGGCCTGGTCGAGCTCCTGCTCGACGCTCTCCAGGTAGAGCAGATCGGTCGGGGTCTGCGGCACCAGCCCCACCAGGCGCCGGGCCTCGGCGGCGGGCAGCTTCTTCGGGTCGCCGTCCTTCGAGGGGCCGGCGGCGCCGGGCCCGCCCGGGGCCACCCGTACCGTCCCGGACGTCCGGGGGCCCGACCCCTGCAGCGTCCACAGCAGCGAGGACTTGCCCGAGCCGTTGCGGCCCATCAGCGCCGTGACCTCGCCGGCCCGCAGTCCGAGGTCCACCTCGCGCACCGCCGGAACGCCCCGGTACGCCACCGTGACCCCCCGGGCCGTGAGCAGGTCCGCGCCCGGCGCGGCCGGCGCCGGCCGCACCGGCGCGGGCGTGACGCCGGCCAGCGCGGTCCGCAGCGGGCGGGCGGCCCGGCGGGCGTCGCGCACCGACAGGGGCAGCGGCGACCAGCCCGCCGCCCGGCCCAGCTCGACGATGGGCGGGGCGATCGACGACGCCTCGAAGACCTCCGACGGCTCACCCGCGACCACCAGGCCGTCCCCCGGCAGATGGATGACCCGGTCGGCGTACTGCACCACCCGCTCCAGCCGGTGCTCCGCCAGCAGCACCGTCACCCCCAGGTCGTGGACCAGCCGCGTCACCGCGGCCAGCACCTCCTCGGCCGCCGTCGGATCGAGCGCGGACGTCGGCTCGTCCAGCACCAGGACCCGCGGATGGGCGGTGAGCACGGAGCCGATCGCCACGCGCTGCTGCTGCCCGCCGGACAGTTCGTGCAGCGCCCGGTGGCGCAGGTCCGCCAGCCCCAGCAGGTCGAGCGTCTCCTCGACCCGCTTGCGCATCACGGCCGGCGTGATCGCCAACTGCTCCATCGAGTAGGCCAGTTCCTCCTCGACCGTGTCCGTCACGAAGCCGTCCAGCGGATCCTGGCCCACCACGCCCACCACATCGGCGAGTTCACGCGGCGGGTGGTCGGCGGTGTCCCGGCCGTCCACCGTGACCGAGCCGTACAGGGTGCCGCCGGTGAAGTGCGGGACGAGGCCGTTGACCGCGCCCAGCAACGTCGACTTGCCGACCCCCGTATGGCCCACCACGAGGCACAGTTCGCCCTCGTCGACGCTCAGGTTCACGTCCCGCAGGACCGGCCGGTCGGCGCCGTCGTACACGACGGACACCTGGTCGAAGGTGATCATGCGGCTTCCTCGGTGCGTCGCACGGCGTGCGGGGTGGTCGGGCCCGGCGGCGGGGCCAGGAATCCGGCCGCGCCCGCGAGCAGGATCGCGGCGGCCGGGACGATCGGCAGCGTCGGCCAGCTCAGCCGCTCGATGAACGGGTTGAGCTCGGCCGGGTCGTAACCCACGTTGACGAACAGCAGAACGGCGGAGAGCACCCCGCAGGAGGCGACCGCCCAATCGGCGAACCGCCAGGGGTCGGGCCGGTACGTCGTCCGCGTCACCCGCCGCCCGCCGAGGCGCAGCCCGCCCAGGCAGAGCAGCGAACCCGCCGCCAGCGCGGGCAGCCCCAGCAGGGTGGGGGCGGAGGGGTCGAGCAGGCCGTACGCCCCCGCGCACAGCCCGCACATGCCCAGCAGCATCAGCGCTCCGGTCAGCCGGCGCGAACGCGGTGTCGCCGAACCGGCCCGGCCGTAGCCCCGCGAGTCCATCGCCGCCGCGAGCCGCAGCGACCGCTCCAACGCGTCCTCCAGCACCGGGACCACGATCCCCCGCAGCGCCCGGAGCCCCTTGCGGCTTCCGGCCCGCAGCCGCCGGGCGCGGGCCACCCGCTGCACGCTCTGCACCAGTTGGGGGGCGACGCTGATCGACACGGTGACGGCGACGCCCAGTTCGTACAGCGCGCCCGGCAGCACCCGCAGCGCCCGCTTCGGGTTGGCGAGGGTGTTCGCCGCGCCGATGCAGCAGAGCATGCAGGCGAGCCGCAGCCCGTCCGTGGCGGCCGACAGCAGCGCCTCCAGCGAGACCGGGCCGCCGAGCTGGATGCCCGCGTACCAGTCGGGCGTCGGGATGTGCGGCAGGGAGAACAGATAGTGGTCGCTCGGCCGCATCCCGGTGGCGAAGACCGCGCGGAAGGCCACCCGGATCGTCACCACCGTCAGCGCCAGGTAGAGGTAGTACACGAAGCCGCGCGCCCACGGGGCTTCGGTGCGGCGCACCGTGACGACGTAGCCCAGCACCGCGAGGACCAGGAAGAGCAGCAGCGGGTTGTTGGTCCGGCTGACCGCCGTGGCCAGCGCCAGCGCCCAGATCCACCAGGCCACCGGGTGCAGGGTGCGCGGCAGCCGACGGCCGCCCGTGTCCGGCGCCGGGGCGGCCGCCGGCCCTGTGGCCGACGGCCGCGTACGGGCCACGCGGGGGCTACTGCTCACGGCGGCGGCGCTTCGCGGCGAACACGGCCGCGCCGCCGATGACCACCACGAGCCCGGCCGTCGCCGCCACCGGCAGGACGGACCCGGAGTCGTGCTCCGCGTCGGCCGCCGGGGGAGCGTCGTCCACCACCGTCACTCGTTTCCCGGGCGCGGCCACCGCCGTCCCGCTCGCCGAACCGGACGGGCTGGGCGAGGGGGTGGGGGAGGCGGACGGCGACGCGCTCGCGGAGGCGGAGGGCGACGCGGACGCCGAGGGCTTCTCGGAGGGGGCGGCCGGAGGCGGGGTCTCGCCACCGCCGCCCGCGCCCGGCCGCCACTCCGTGCGGGCGGGATCGGGCTTCGGCTTCGGTTTCGGCGCCGGATCGACGCCCGTGGGGCGGGCGTTGTGCGCACGGAGCTGGTCCGGGGTGACCGTGGGGCGGCCCTTCGTGCCGCCGATGTCGGTGCCGCCGAAGATCCACAGGTCCACGCTGCCCGGCCGCGGCCGGTAGCTCATCGCGCCGAGCTGGCTGTACTCCCAGGTGTTCTCGCCGGGATCGGCGTGCCAGTACGACCAGTAGGCAGAGGCGGGCGGGGTGAGGACGCAGTCCTCCTGCTTCGGCGTCGGATACTGCTTGCCGCCCTGGTGCCCGCTGTAGCCGATCCGGCAGATGAACGCGGGACCGTCGTGCCCGGTGCCGGTGGTCCGCCAGCCGCCCTGGTTGAGCAGCTCGTAGCCGGTCGTCGGCGTCGTCCCGCAGGAGCGGTAGACGGGGCCGCCCCAGTGGCTGAAGTCGACGGCCAGCACCACGCCGGACGAGGTGGTGCAGCGGCCGATCGGCTGCGGGGCCGCCGACGCCTGCGCCGCCGGGGCCAGCAGCGCCGCACCGGTCAGCCCGAGGACGGCCAGCGCCCGTGCGAGGGCGCGGGCAGGGAGCGTGCTCACCGCTGACCACCCGCCGCCGTACGCCGGTCGCGGGCGGCCACGACCGCCAGCCGGCCCGCCAGGACCAGCACCGCTGCCGCGGCGGCGAGGGCGAGGGCCTGCACGCCGGTCGAGGCGAGGCTGCCCCCGTCCCCACCCCCGCCGCCGGGTCCGTCGGCGTTCACGATGCCGCTCCCGCCGTTCTCACCGGGGGTGACGATCACCGGGGCCGAGGAGGACGGCACCGGGTTGGGGGTGGTGCCCTCCAGACTGCGGGACAGGACGCCGAAGGAGATGCCGGTGGCCCCGCCGACCGCCTGCGCCGAGGCACGGATGTCGGACCCCCGCTGGCCGTTCTTCGCGACGTTGAACCCGCCGTCCTTGTTCTGCTGCGAGGTGAGGAACTTCAGCGCCTTCGTGATCTGCGCGTCGTACTTCTCCGCGTCCAGGGACAGCCCCTGCACGGCGAGACCCGCGGAGTTGACCGAGTTTCCGGAAGCCCCGGGGAAGCCGCCGTCCGCAAGCTGCCGGCCGGCGATCCAGGCCAGCGCCTTGTCCACGGCGGGCGCGTGCGCGTCGCCCGGGACGAGGTCCAGGGTCATCGCGGCCATGGCGGTCGAGTCCACGTCCGAGTCGCCGGTGGAGGGGATCAGGCTGGGCCAGGCGCCCGAGTCGTGCTGGAGGCTCGCCAGATACGCGATCGGAGCCTCGGCGGCCTTCTCCTCGCCGGCGCGTACCTGCGCGAGGATCCCCAGGGACTGGGCGAAGACGGACGGGGAGTAGGTGTAGGCGCCCTCGGCCGGGCAGCTCTTGTCGGGGGCGGTGCTCGGCTTCTCGCACACGGCGTCGGTGACCGCGGCGATCAGATCACGGCCGCCGAAGTCGCGCGGGTCGCGCTCGACGGCCTGGGCGAGCAGGGCCGCCTTGCCGATCCTGCCGCCCTGGGCGTACTTCGTCCCGATGCCGGACCAGTCGTGCACCGTCCGGCCCGTGCCGTCCTTGCCGCCGTCCGCGAGGAAGTCCACGATCGTGCGCAGCGCGTTGTCGTCGTGTCCGGTCGCTGCCAGGGCGTACGCCCCGTCGATCGTCATGCCGAACTCCGCCCGCCCCTTCCTGGTGCCGTCGTCGTAGTAGCGGCCCTGCAGAAGGTTCGAGGGGCGCGTCAGGAAGGCGACGCCCTTCTTCAGGTCCGGACCCGCACCCGGCGGGCGGGGCGTCGGCCGAGGGGTGGCGGAGCCGGTCGCCGGGGGAGCGGGAGTGGTCGGCGGGCGGCTGGGCTCGGGGTCCTTCGCGACCAGCGAGACCAGGTCGACGCCCGCTCCCGCGAGCACGGCGGGGACCGTCGCGTACAGCGCGGGCTCGGTGTCCCCCGCGTCGAACCCGAAGCCGCCGCCGTCCAGTTGCTCCCGCGAGAGCCAGGCGACCGCCGCGTCCGCCGCCTTGGTCTCACCGAGCGCGCGCAACGCCTGCGCCGCGTAGGCGGTGGTGGTGACCGAGGCGGCGGGTGCGCCTTCGTACGCCAGGAACGCGCCGGTCTCCGACTGCGCCTTCCTGAGGTACGTACGCGCCTTCGTGACGGCGGCGTCGTGCCCGCCCACCGCCTTGAGCACCGGCGCGACCAGGGCGGTGCTCATCGGGTCGCCCGTGCAGTTCTCCCCGGGGCGGATGAAGGTGCTGCTCACCGACCCGTTGGGGCACGCCTGTTGGGCCAGGCGGGTCACGGTCGCGGCCGGCGGCTCCACCGCGCCGCGCAGCAGCGCCAGCACGGAGAGCGCCTGCCCGTCCGTGTTGGTCGCGCCGTGGAAGTCGCCCTTGCCCGTGCAGCCGGGAGTGGGGCTCCCCGCGTCGGGGCCCGCCGGGCACACGTGCTTCACCAGGTCGCCGAGCAGATCCCGCCCGCCGACGTCGTGCGGGTCGCGTCCGGTGATCACCGCGGCCAGTGCGAGCCGGGCCGCCGCCGTGGCGTCCGGGGCCGCGTCGGTCCCGTTCGGGTAGGCGTACGGGACGACGCGGGTGGTGAGATGGGCGGCCACCTTGTCCAGGGCCGCGCCCTTGCCGTTCGCCGCCGCGAGCGCGTACAGGGCCTCGGTGGTGAGGAGGTCGTTGGGCGACTCGGCCCCCTCGTCCACCACGGCCGTGCCGTCGCGCAGTTGGTCGCTCACCCAGCGGCCGGCGGCGGGCACGTCGATCTTCCCGGCGGGCACTCCGGGGCCGGTCGACCCGTCGGTCGGCGTGGGCGTCGCCCCACCGCTCGCGCGGACCTCGTCGGGGGTGAAGGAGGGGCGGCCGGTGGAGCCGCCGATGTCGGTCGCGCCGAACACCCAGGCGTCCACGTCCCCCGCCTTGGGCTTGCGGCTCATCGCGCCCAACGGGCTGTAGGACCAGGTCTCCTCGTCGGGCGAGGCGATCCAGTACGACCAGTAGGAGCTGGCCTGCGGGGTGAGGACGCAGTCCTCGGTCGCCGGGGTCGGGTACCGCTTACCGGAGTTGAAGGCGCTCGTACCGAT
Organism: Streptomyces californicus; assembly: GCF_000717645.1. Taxonomy (GTDB): domain Bacteria; phylum Actinomycetota; class Actinomycetes; order Streptomycetales; family Streptomycetaceae; genus Streptomyces; species Streptomyces californicus. Next base: position 214,883 of record NZ_JNZZ01000016.1, on the reverse strand, counting down.
CCGGCAGATGAAGCCGTCGCCGTCGTGCTGGGTGCCCTCGGTGGTGAAGCCGCCCTCGTGGAGCAGGTCGTAGCCGGTGGTCGGCGTCGTGTCGCAGCCGCGTACCACCCCGCCGCCGAACGGCCCGAAGTCCACCGCGACGATCGCGCCCCTGGTGGACGTGCACCGGTCGACCGGATCGGCCGCCGCCGGGCCCGTGCCGGTGACGAACGCCACGCTCGCGGCGAACGTCACGGCGGCCGCCGAGATCAGCGACAGAAGTCTCTTCTTCCCGACGTGCCGGTCCTGTTGCTGTGCGGTCCCCACCACGGCCCCTCGTGTCCTCCGGGCGGGCCCCGCGTGGCAGAAGGCCCCCGGCGCGGGGCACGGCCGCGCAAGGGACCGCCCACGGGGAGCTGTTCGAACCACGCCGTAGTCCGCGACGGCGTTTCTCGCTGAAAATCCTGGCCCCAGGCATTCCGGCTCGCCCGCGTGATGCGGGCCCACGGTTGCGGGTCAGCGCCGGACTTCGACCGGCTTCCCCTGGGGATGAGTGCGTATCAGGCGGATTGGAACACGCCTTCGAAGAGGCCGTCAAGGCGGTCCGTGTCTCGTTCGGGGACGCTCCGGCGTACGCCCCGGGCTTCTCTGGCGCGCCCGTGCCGCCTCGGGTAGCGTCCTGGCCTGCCGTAGGGGGGGAACCCGGTGCGAATCCGGGGCTGACGCGCAGCGGTGTGGGACGGCAGGGGGCCGTTCCCGAGCCCGAATGCCCAGACGGCGATGGTTCCAGCAGAAGCCGTACCCACGCGTCCGGGCGCCGGCCACCCCATCCAGCCTGCCCCGCCCCGTGCGGACGGGAGGCGGCGCGGTGCCGTGCGCCTCTCACCTCAGGAGCAGGCACATGCCCCGTTCTGTCCCCTCCCGCCCCGCCTTCCGTACGCCGCGCCGCGTCGCCCTCGTCGCGCCCGCCGTCCTCGGCGCGTTCGCCCTCACGGCGCTGCCCGCCGCCGCGACCTCCACCCCGGCCCAGATCGCCACCTCGAAGACCAACGGGGTGGCGTACGTCAAGACCCTCCAGGCGGCGGACGGTTCGTACGCCGGATCCGGGCTCTCCAACGAGTGGGCGTTCAGCGCGCTCGCCGCCGCCGGAACGGCCGCCGTCGACGTCACCCCGGGCGGCGACGCCACCAAGAACGCCCGCACCGTCTACCGCAACCTGCTCGCCACCCCCGGCTGGCCCTCGGCCACCCCCGTCGTCACCGACTACCAGCGCGGCACGCTCAACGCGTACGCCGCCGGGATCGACCCGGCCCGGGTCTCCGCCTCCCGCAACCTGATCGCCGACATCTACGGCTACTGGCAGAACGCGGAAGCCGGCTACTTCGGTTCGTCCGCCAACTACAACGGCACCGTCTTCGCCGCCCTCGCCCTGGGCGGCGCGAGAACGCAGGCGGGCGGCCAGCGCGTCCCGCAGGCCCTCGTCGACAAGATCGTCACCCGGGTCCGGGCCAACCAGCACGACGACGGCGGCTGGACCTACGCCAAGGCCGAGGGCAACGCCACCGAACTCGCCAAGCCGGGCGACGTCGACATGACCGGGGCCTCCATGGCCGCGCTCTGCGTCTCCGGGGTCCCGAACACCGACCCCGACATCCTCCAGGCCAAGGCGTTCCTCAAGAGCAAGCTGGTCAACACCTCCGGTGCGTTCAACGCCCTGTACGGCATCAACACCAGCTCCAACGGCTGGGCGGTCTCCGGGCTCAACGCGTGCGGCATCAACCCGCAGACCGGCGACTTCCTCACCCCGGCGGGCCGCACCCCCGTCGACTTCCTGATCGCCCAGCAGTACAACCCGGGCGGCGGCTTCAAGTACCAGCCCTCCGACACCGCCCCGTCCGCCTACTCCTCGCTCGACGCCCTGCGCGCCGTCGCGGGCGGCGGGTTCACCGCGGCCCCGCCCACCCCGGTCACCTCCGGCGCGCCCACGTGGGTCGCGGCGGGCGGCTTCACGTCCGGTACGGCGACGAAGCTGGCGCTCACCGTGGACGACGGGACCGGGGCCCTGAAGGTCTGCTCGGTCGCCTTCACCCCGACCGGAACGACCACCACCCTCGGCGACGTGCTGGCCGCCGCGACGGGCGGGTCCACCCCGGCGGGCTGCGTGACCTCCGTCGTCCCCGCCTCCGGCACCGGAACGATCACGTCCGTCAACGGGAAGGCCAACGCCGGATCGGCGACCTGGAAGGTGTCCGTCGACGGCTCCGCCTTCGCCGGGGCCGCCCGCGGCAAGGTGATCGGCGTCGGCGACACGATCGCCCTGCGCTACTCCTGACCCGCGCCGCCCGGTGAGGGGCCGCGCCCGCGCGGGCGCCCCTCACCGGTCCGGGCGCCCGCGCGGCCGTCGGCTCCCACCGGGTCCGTACGCCTACGAGGGCGTCCCCTCCACCGGGTACGGCACGAACGTGCTGCTGTTCTCGTCGATGGCCAGCGGCTGCCCCAGCGGCGGCACCGCCCGCTGCGGGCAGTCGAGGCGCTCGCAGATCCGGCAGCCCATCCCGATCGGCGTCGCGGCCGAGGCGTTGTCCAGGTCGAGCCCGTCGGAGTAGACCAGCCGCCCGGCGTGCCGGATCTCGCACCCCAGCCCGATCGCGAACGTCTTGCCCGGCTCGCCCCAGCCGCCCCGGTGCCGGGTCACCGCCCGCGCCGTCCACAGATAGCGCTGCCCGTCCGGCATCGCCGCGATCTGGACGTGGATCCGCCCCGGCGCGGCGAACGCCTCGTACACGTTCCACAGGGGGCAGGTGCCGCCCGCGCGGGAGAAGTGGAACCCCGTCGCGGACTGCCGCTTCGACATGTTCCCCGCCCGGTCGACCCGGACGAACGAGAACGGCACCCCGCGCAGCCGGGGCCGCTGGAGCGTCGACAGCCGGTGGCAGACCGTCTCGTACCCGAGGCCGAACCGGTCGGTGAGGCGCTCGATGTCGTAGCGCACCTCCTCGGCCGCCGCGTGGAAGGCCCGGTACGGGAGGACCAGCGCACCGGCGAAGTAGTTGGCCACCCCGATCCGGGCCAGCGGCCGGGGCGCGGAGCCCTCGGCGTAGTCCTCCGAGGCCAGCCGGTCGATCTCGTCGCCGTACTCCAGCAGCGCGAGCTGCGTCGCCATCCGGAACGCCTGCTGGCCCGGCCGGAGCCGGCCCGACAGATACAGCACCCGGGCGTCCGGATCGTAGTGGTGCAGCCGCCCGGCGCCCGCCCGCCGGGGCGTGGTCCGGCGGGTGTCGCCGGCGGGACGGGCGCGGCGCCGCTCCGGACCGGGCGCCCCCGGCTGTTCGGCGGCGGTCGCCAGCCGGACGCCGTGCCGCTCGGTGAGCCGCGCGGCCAGCGCGCGCACCACCTCGCCGGGCCGCACCCCGATCTCCCCGGCCAGTTCCTCCGCCGCCAGGTCCGCCTCGTGGAGGTAGTTCTGACGGCGGTAGAAGAACTCGCGGATCTCCTCGTGCGGGGAGCGCGGCAGGTCGCTGCCGCCGCCCCGCAGCTCGGCGGCCTCCGCGAGCCGGCCCGTCAGCGCCTGGTTGCGCCGACCGAGGTCGAGCAGCACCTTCGCCACCCCCGGCAGCCGCGAGGCCAGCTCGGAGAGTTCGGCGGCCGAGACCCGTGCCGCGCCCACCTCGTCGGCCAGCGCCTCCCGCAGATCGGCCAGCACCCGGGTGGTGTCCCGTTCGGAGAAGAAGCCGGGGTCCACTCCGAAGACCTCGGTCAGCCGCAGCAGCACGGGCACCGTCAGCGGGCGCGAGTCGTGCTCCATCTGGTTCAGATAGCTCGGCGAGATCGCCAGCATCCGGGCCAGCTCCGCCTGGCTCAGGCCGCGCTCCTCGCGCAGCCTGCGCAACCGCGCTCCCGCGTAGGTCCTGCTCACCCCGTCGCCCTCCCCGGCATCGTCGACCTATCGATGACCTTAACGGCGCATGCACCGGGAGGACCCTTCGCAACCTTGGCAAAACGCACGGGAAGATTCGCAGAACTTGGCATCCGTACCCCGTTGATGGCACTCAGTGCCACTGTCAGAGTTGGTGCAGCGGCCCACCGGACACCGGCTCCGGTCCGAGGCCCCGAGCGCGATTTCATGCCCTGACGTCGTTCTCCTCGGGTTCTCGGCCGGTTCGCCGGGCGCATTGCTTACCGTTCCGCCTCGGAGGTCCGGTGGGCCGCGGCCCGAGGTCGCGTCACCCGATGACGTGGCTTCGCATCCTTCACACGCACGACCCGCTCGATCGACCCGTTCGATCGACCACGACTTCGGGAGACACGCCATGGCGCAGGCAAGGACGACGGCGGAAGAGCTGGCCCGGCGGTGGGAGAGCGACCCCCGCTGGAAGGGCATCGAGCGCACCTACAGTGCCGAGGACGTGGTCCGGCTCTCCGGCAGCGTCCGCGAGGAGCACACCCTCGCCCGGCGCGGCGCCGAGCGGCTGTGGCGTCAGCTCCACGAGCAGGACTACATCCACGCGCTGGGCGCGCTGACCGGCGGCCAGGCCGTCCAGCAGGTCAAGGCCGGCCTCCAGGCCATCTACCTCTCCGGCTGGCAGGTCGCCGCCGACGCCAACCTGGCCGGCCACACCTACCCCGACCAGAGCCTCTACCCGGCCAACTCGGTGCCCAGCGTGGTCCGCAGGATCAACAACGCCCTGCTGCGCGCCGACCAGATCGCCACCGCCGAGGACGCGGGCGACACCACCGACTACCTGGCCCCGATCGTCGCCGACGCCGAGGCGGGCTTCGGCGGACCCCTCAACGCCTTCGAGCTGACCAAGGCGATGATCGAGGCCGGTGCGGCGGGCATCCACTACGAGGACCAGCTCGCCTCCGAGAAGAAGTGCGGCCACCTCGGCGGCAAGGTCCTCGTCCCCACCGCCCAGCACGTGCGCACCCTCAACGCGGCCCGCCTCGCCGCCGACATCGCGGACGTCCCGACCCTGGTCGTGGCCCGCACCGACGCCCTCGCCGCCACCCTCATCACCAGCGACGTGGACGAGCGCGACGCGCGGTTCATCACGGGCGACCGGACCGCCGAAGGCTTCTACCGGGTCCAGAACGGCATGGCCCCGGTCATCTCGCGCGGCCTCGCCTACGCCCCGTACGCCGACCTCATCTGGGTCGAGACCGGCACCCCGGACCTCGCCCAGGCCCGCGAGTTCGCCGAGGCGATCCACGCCGAGCACCCCGACCAGATGCTCGCGTACAACTGCTCGCCCTCCTTCAACTGGCGGGCCGCGCTGGACGACGACCAGATCGCCAAGTTCCAGCGGGAGCTGGGCGCGATGGGCTACCGCTTCCAGTTCATCACCCTGGCCGGCTTCCACTCCCTGAACCACGCCATGTTCGACCTGGCGCGCGGCTACGCCGAGCAGGGCATGACCGCCTACGTCGACCTCCAGGAGCGGGAGTTCGCCGCCCAGGCGCAGGGCTTCACCGCCGTCAAGCACCAGCGCGAGGTCGGCACCGGCTACTTCGACCAGGTCTCCACCGCCATCAACCCGGCCTCCTCCACCACGGCGCTGACCGGCTCCACGGAGGAAGAGCAGTTCCACTAGAGGTCCCGTCCGGTCGCGGGGGCGCCGAACCCCCGCGACCGGGGCCGCCGCCCCCGCTCGCACCCCGCTGAGGAGAACCGCATGACCACCCTTGCCACGACCGGCCGCGTCCAGGTCCTCGGCGCACCGGGGGACCGGCACGAGGAGGTCCTCACCCCCGAGGCCCTCGACTTCATCGGCCGCCTCGACGCGGCCTTCACCGCCCGCCGCTTCGACCTGCTGACCGAGCGCCGCCGCCGCTCCGCCCTGTTGCGCGGCGGGACCCCGCTCGACTTCTCCCGGGCCACCAGGCCGATCCGCGACGACCCCGACTGGCGAGTCGCCCGCCCCGCCCCCGGTCTGACCGACCGCCGGGTGGAGATCACCGGCCCGCCCGAGCGCTCCATGGCGGTCAACGCGCTCAACTCCGGCGCCCAGGTGTGGATGGCCGACTTCGAGGACGCCACCTCGCCCACCTGGGAGAACATCGTCCGGGGGCAGCTGACCCTGATCGACGCCATCGACCGCCGCATCGACTTCACCACCACGAGCGGCAAGGAGTACCGGCTCACCGACCGGCCCGCCACCATCATGGTCCGGCCGCGCGGCTGGCACCTCACCGAGAAGCACCTCGTCGTCGACGACCGTCCCGTGCCCGCCGCGCTCGTCGACTTCGGCCTCTACTTCTTCCACTGCGCCCGGCGTCAGATCGACGCGGGCAGCGGACCGTACTTCTACCTCCCCAAGCTGGAGAACCGGTACGAGGCCCGGCTCTGGAACGACGTCTTCCTCCTGGCCCAAGACCTCCTGGACATCCCCCGGGGGACGATCCGCGCCACCGTTCTCATCGAGACGATCACCGCCGCGTTCGAGATGGAGGAGATCCTCTACGAACTGCGCGAGCACAGCGCCGGACTGAACGCGGGCCGCTGGGACTACCTCTTCAGCCTGATCAAGAACTTCGCGCACCGCCCCGACTTCGTCCTCCCCGACCGGGCGACCGTCACCATGACCGCCCCGTTCATGCGGGCGTACACCGAACTCCTGGTCCGCACCTGCCACAAGCGCGGCGCGCACGCCATCGGCGGGATGGCCGCCCAGCTCCCCGGCGGCGAACCGGCGGCCCGGGAAGCCGCCCTGGCGACGGTCCGGCTGGACAAGGAGCGGGAGGCGGAGGACGGCTTCGACGGATCCTGGGTGGCCCACCCCGGGCTCGTCCCGGTCTGCCGGACGGTCTTCGACGAGGTGCTCGGCGAACGGCCGCATCAGCTGGAGCGCACGCGCGACGACGTCCACATCACCGCCGAGCACCTCGTCGCCGTCCGCCGCACGGCGGGTCGCCCGACCCCGGAAGGCGTCCGCTACAACATAGCCGTCGCTCTGCGCTACTACGACGCCTGGCTGCGCGGACAGGGAGCCGTCGCCCTCAACGGGCTGATGGAGGACGCGGCCACCGCCGAGATCGCCCGGGTCCAGATCTGGCAGTGGCTCAAGCACCGGGCGGTCGACCGCGAGACGGTCCTCGGGCTGCTCGACGAGGAACTGGCCGCGCTCGGCGCGACGTGCCCCTGGGCCCAGCTCGACCAGGTCCGCGACCTCTTCGAACGCACCGCGCTCGGCAGGGAGCTGCCCGCCTTCTTCACCACCGAGGCGTACGCCCGCCGCCTCGTCGGCCGTCCGGCGGTGCGGGGATGAGCGCCGCCATCACCCGGGTGGGCGTCGTCGGCGGCGGCCGGATGGGGGCCGGGATCGCCGAGGTCTGCGCCCGCGCCGGGCTGGACACCATCGTCTGCGAGGCCGACCGCGCCGCCGCCGACCGGGCCCGCGAACGCGTGGCGGTCTCCCTGGAGCGGGCCGTCCAACGGGGAAAGCTCGACCGGCTCTCCGCGGAGGATGCCCTCGGCCGGCTGACCTTCACCGGCAGCCTCGACGACCTGGCCGACCGCCGGCTCGTGGTCGAGGCGGTCGTCGAGGACGCCGCCGCCAAGACGGAGGTCTTCACCGCCCTCGACAAGATCGTCGAGGACCCGGAAGCGATCCTGGCGACCAACACCTCCGCCATCCCCGTCATGCGCCTCGGCATGGCCACCCAGCGCGCCGACCGCGTCCTCGGACTGCACTTCTTCAACCCCGTGCCGGTCCTCCCGCTGGTCGAGGTGGTCACCTCGCTGCACACATCGGCCGAGACGCTGACCGCCGCCGAGGAGTTCGCCACCACCGTCCTCGGGAAGACGGTGGTCCGCTCCCGGGACCGGGCCGGATTCGTCGTCAACGCGCTCCTGATCCCGTACCTGCTCTCCGCGATCCGGATGGCCGAGTCCGGGTTCGCCACCGCGGCCGACGTGGACGCCGGGATGGAGCTGGGCTGCGCCCACCCGATGGGGCCGCTCAAGCTCGCCGACCTGATCGGCCTCGACACGGTGGCCTCCATCGCCGCCTCGTTGTACGACGAGTTCAAGGAACCGCTGTACGCCCCGCCGCCGCTGCTCCTGCGGATGGTGGAGGCCGGGCTGCTCGGCCGGAAGGCCGGGCGCGGGTTCCACACCTACGACCGGGGCTGAGGGGCCCGGGTTCCGGTCGCGGCTGAGGGGCCGCGACCGGCGGCGGACGGGGCGGGAAGCGGTTGACTGTGCCGCTGACCGCCCCGACGCGGTGTCCGGCGCACGCCACCACCGGTTTGGTCCAGACCTCTTGACCGAAGGTCTGGACCATTCTACGGTTTGGCAGGGTCACGACACAGGGCGGGTCGGGGCGAACCTTTCGCGCCGTCGCGGCGGACCCGGGCAGGAAGGACATACGGACCATGGGACGTGCACCACGACTGCTGGGCCTCGCTCTGGCCGCGGCGCTCGCCGTACCGATGCTGGTCGGAGCCGCGCCGCCCCGCGCCGCGGAGCCGAGCGCCGCCGCCGCCGAGACCTGCGCGGTCAAGTCGAAGCCCACCGGCAAGGTGCTCCAGGGGTACTGGGAGAACTGGGACGGCGCGGCCAACGGCGTCCACCCGCCGCTCGGCTGGATCCCGATCACCGACCCCCGGATCACCCAGCACGGCTACAACGTCATCAACGCGGCCTTCCCCGTCATCCGCTCCGACGGCACCGTCCTCTGGGAGGACGGCATGGACAGCACCGTCAAGGTCGCCACCCCCGCCGAGATGTGCCAGGCCAAGGCGTCCGGTCTGACCACGCTCATGTCCATCGGCGGCGCCACCGCCGGGATCGACCTCAGCTCCAGCGCCGTGGCCGACCGGTTCGTCGCGACGATCGTCCCGATCCTGAAGAAGTACAACTTCGACGGCATCGACATCGACATCGAGACCGGCCTCGTCGGCTCCGGCTCCATCAACCAGCTCTCGCCGTCGCAGACCAACCTCATCCGCATCATCGACGGCGTCCTCGCCGCCATGCCGCCGAACTTCGGCCTCACCATGGCCCCCGAGACCGCGTACGTCACCGGCGGCAGCGTCGTCTACGGCTCGATCTGGGGCGCGTACCTCCCGGTCATCAAGAAGTACGCCGACAACGGCCGCCTGTGGTGGCTGAACATGCAGTACTACAACGGCAGCATGTACGGCTGTTCCGGCGACTCCTACTCCGCCGGCACCGTCGCGGGCTTCACCGCCCAGACCGACTGCCTGAACAAGGGGCTCGTCATCCAGGGCACCACCATCAAGGTCCCCTACGACAAGCAGGTCCCGGGCCTGCCCGCCCAGCCCGGCGCCGGCGGCGGCCACATGTCCCCCTCCCTCGTCTCCCAGGCGTGGAACCGCTACAACGGCTCCCTCAAGGGGCTGATGACGTGGTCCCTCAACTGGGACGGCTCCCGGAACTGGACCTTCGGCGACAACGTCAAGGCCCTCCAGGGCCGTTGAGCCATCCTCCACCCCCCACCCCGCGCCCCCGGTCCGCCGATGACCGGGGGCGCGGCGCCGTTCCCGGCCGGGGCGACACGAGGACGGCGTGAACCGGTCGCGCACCGGAGCGGCCGAGAGAGCAGAATCGGCTACGGACCGGGTGATCGTCTCCCCGGTGCGCCGGCCCCGTCCCCCGCGGGCCGGCCGACGACGAAGACGTACGAGGAGACCTCGATGGTGCACGAACGGGCCGGTCACCCGGCACAGCCCGCAGACCTGGTCGACGTGGCACGCCTGGTGACGGCCTACTACGCCCTCCACCCCGACCCGGCCGAGCCCGCCCAGCGGGTCGCCTTCGGCACCTCCGGCCACCGCGGCTCCGCCTTCGCCGCCGCGTTCAACGAGGACCACATCGCCGCCACCACCCAGGCGATCTGCGACTACCGCGCCCGTCAGGGCACCGACGGGCCGCTGTTCCTCGGAGCGGACACCCACGCGCTCTCCGAACCGGCCCGGGTCACCGCGCTGGAAGTGCTCGCCGCCAACGGAGTCACCGCCCTCATCGACAGTGAGGACGGCTACACCCCGACCCCCGCCGTCTCGCACGCCATCCTCACGTACAACCAGGGGCGCACCGAGCACCTGGCCGACGGCATCGTCGTCACCCCGTCGCACAACCCGCCCGCCGACGGCGGCTTCAAGTACAACCCGCCGAACGGGGGACCGGCCGCCTCCGACGCCACCTCCTGGATCCAGGACCGGGCCAACGCCCTGATCGAGGCCGGACTCGGCGAGGTCCGCCGGATCCCCTACGCCCGCGCCCTGGCGGCCGACACCACCCGCCGCCACGACTTCCTCACCGCGTACGTCGACGACCTGCCCTCCGTGCTCGACCTCGACGCCGTACGGGACGCGGGCATCCGGATCGGCGCCGACCCGCTCGGCGGCGCGTCCGTCGCCTACTGGGGACGGATCGCGGAGCGCCACCGGATCGACCTCACCGTCGTCAACCCGCTGGCCGACCCCACCTGGCGGTTCATGACGCTGGACTGGGACGGCAGGATCCGCATGGACTGCTCATCCCCGCACGCCATGGCCTCGCTCATCGAGCAGCGCGACGCGTACGCCATCGCCACCGGCAACGACGCCGACGCCGACCGGCACGGCATCGTCACCCCCGACGGCGGCCTGATGAACCCCAACCACTACCTGGCCGTCGCCATCGACTACCTCTACACCCACCGCGACGGATGGGCTGCCGGGACCGGCATCGGCAAGACCCTGGTCTCCTCGTCCATGATCGACCGGGTCGCCCACGACCTCGGCCGCACGCTGGTCGAAGTCCCGGTCGGCTTCAAGTGGTTCGTGGACGGGCTGTACGACGGCACCCTCGGCTTCGGCGGCGAGGAGTCCGCCGGGGCCTCCTTCCTCCGCCGCGACGGGCGGGTCTGGACCACGGACAAGGACGGCATCCTGCTGGCCCTCCTCGCCTCCGAGATCACCGCCGTCACCGACGCCACCCCCTCCGAGCACTACGGGCGGCTCACCGACCGCTTCGGCGACCCGGCCTACGCCCGTATCGACGCCCCCGCCGGCCGCGAGGAGAAGGCGGTCCTGGCCAGGCTCTCCCCCCAGCAGGTCAAGGCCGACACCCTGGCCGGGGAACCCGTCACCGCCGTCCTCACCGAGGCGCCCGGCAACGGGGCCCCGATCGGCGGCCTCAAGGTCTGCACCGACAGCGCGTGGTTCGCCGCCCGCCCCTCGGGCACCGAGGACGTCTACAAGGTGTACGCGGAGAGCTTCCAGGGCCCCGGCCACCTCGCCCGGGTCCAGGAGGAGGCCCAGGCCCTCGTCTCCGAGGCACTGGGCGGCGCCTGACACACGGGTGGCCTTCCTCCCGCGCCACGCGGGAGGAAGGCCACCCGGCTCGTCCGGAGGCGGCTCAGGCGTCCGGCACCGTCGGCAGCACCTTCCGCAGGAACGCCGCGTTGTCCGGGGTCCGCCGCACCTTGTCGAGCAGCACCTGGAGGGCGGCCGGGCCGTCCTGCGTCGCCAGGGCCCGGTGCAGAGCCCGTACGGCGGCCAACTCGGCCCGGCCGAACAGCAGCTCCTCCCGGCGAGTGCCGGACCTGGCGATGTCGAGAGCCGGGAAGATCCGGGCGTCGGCCGCGGAACGGTCCAGCCGCAGCTCCATGTTCCCGGTGCTCTTCAACTCCTCGAAGAAGAAGTCGTCGGCCCGCGAGCCGGTCTCCACCAGCGCGGTCGCCAGGATGGTCAGCGAACCGTCCTCCTCGGCACAACGGGCCGCGCCGAACAGCTTCTTGGGGCCGGCCAGAGCGGCGGCGTCCACACCGCCGCTCAGCGTCCGGCCGCCCGCGCGGGCCGCGTTGTTGTGGGCCCGGCACAGCCGGGTGAGGGAGTCCAGCAGGACCACCACGTCCCGGCCCTGCTCGACGAGGCGCCGGGCGCGCTCGACCGCGAGCTCGGCCAGGGCGATGTGCTCCTTCGCGGGCCGGTCGAAGGTCGACGCGTACACCTCGCCGCGTACCGAGCGGCGCATGTCCGTGACCTCCTCCGGCCGTTCGTCGAGCAGCACCACCATCAGGTGCGCCTCGGGATGGTTCGCGGCGACCGATGCGGCCACCTGTTGCAGCAGCACGGTCTTCCCGGTCCGGGGCGGCGCGACGATGAGCCCGCGCTGCCCCTTGCCGACGGGCGCGACCAGGTCGAGGAGGCGCGGGGCGGGCCCGCCGCGGGGCGTTTCGAGCCGCAGCCGTTCGTGCGGGTGGACCGGCGTCAGGTCGCCGAAGCGGGGGCGGCCGCGCAGGGCCTCCGGAGCGGCCCCGCCGACGCGGTGGACCGCGGTGAGGACGCGCGGCCGGTCGCAGTCCCCCTCGACGGCGTCGCCCCTGCGCAGCCCGTGGCGGCGGATCAGGGAAAGCGGCACCCGGACGTCGTCGGGGGAGGGGAGACCGCCGCGGACGCGGAGCGTGCCGGGCCCGTAGTCGGTGGTGTCGAGGAGGCCGGCGACCCGGACGGAGCGCTGCTCCCGGGTCGCGGGGTGTTCGAGTGTGGTGGTCATGGGAGGGGGTCCTTTCGCGGACAGGCGCACGAGGGGCCGGCGACGCGGAGGGCGGCGGGACATCACGCCACGCACCGGGGCATGGGAGCCCGGGCCGGAGAGACAGCGGCAACGCTGGAGAGACGCTGGATCGCCGGTCGGAAAGGACGGGCGCGACAGCGGTGGAGAGGAAAAGCACCGGTGCCCGGAAAGAGCGGGCATGCACATGTGCTCATCGCACTGTACCACTCGCGCGGCTGTGCGCGGCTGTGCGCGTCGGACGTACGTCTCGGGACGCGCCGGACACGCGGCGAGGGCGGTGGGAACCCGGTGTCCGGGTTCCCACCGCCCTCGGTGGCGGCGGACCGGCCCCGCGGACGGTCCGCGGGGCCGGAGCGTCAGCCGGTGACGCCCAGCAGCGGGGCCCAGGACTCCAGGGCGGGCCGCTCGGCGAGGTCGGCGAACTCCACGGTGACGCCGTGGTCGCGGCGCCAGGCGGCGGCCAGGGACATCAGCCGGACGGAGTCGAGGCCGTAGTCGACCAGGTTCTCGTCGACCGGTATCTCCTCGGGGTCCTCCCCGAGGATGTCGGCGACATCGGCACGCAGCTGTTCGAGCGTGAGCGCCACAGCGGTCACTTCCCTTCGAAGACGGTCCGGGTGGTGGTGACGACGGCGCACTTGCCCGCCGCCCACCGCAGCGCCATCGCGTGGTCCTCGGCGGAGAAGTCGGCCACCGCGTCGGCCACCACGAACGCCTGGATATCCTGCATCCAGGCGTCGCACGCCGTCATCAGCACGCCGATGTGGGCGTAGACGCCCGTGATGACGATCTGGTCGCGGCCCTGCTCGCGCAGCCGCTCCAGCAGGTCGGTGCGGACGAATCCGCTGTACTTCCACTTGGTGAGGACCGTGTCGTCCGCGTCGGGGGCGACCTCGTCCGCGATCGCGGCCAGGTGCTCGTCGGCCGGGAGGCCGGGGCCCCAGAAGTCCTGCTGGAGCCCGCGCTCCTCGGGGCTCTGGCCGCCGGGCTGCGCGGTGTAGAGCACCGGCACGCCCAGCCTCGCGGCGTCCTTCTTCAACTCGGCCACATGAGCGAGCATTTCGGGCACCGGAGAGGCGTCGCGGTCGTACGCCGACAGGAAGTGGTTCTGCAGGTCGTGGACGAGGAGCACCGCACGCGCGGGATCGACGGTCCAGTCGACCCGGTTGGCGGGCAGCTCGTCGGCGGCCGGCATGGGGTAGGGGACGATGGCGGGCAGAGCCATGGTGGAGAGGGTTCCGTTCGGGGAGTCGTTCAGTGGGACGGGGCGGCGGGGGCGGGCGCCGGTACGGGCGACGGGGCAGGGGGAGCGGAGGACGCGCCCGTACGGGCGGCGGCGTTGCGAAGGTCCTTCTTGGAGACCTTGCCCACGCCGGTCTGCGGGAAGACGTCCACGAACTCGACCCGGTCGGGCACCTTGTAGGCGGCCAGACCCCGTTCGCGTACGAACCGCTTGATCGCCACGGCCTTCAGCGGACCCGCGCCCGAGCGCAGGATCACATAGGCGCAGACGCGTTCGCCCAGATACGGGTCGGGCTCGGCCACCACGTTGGCGTCGTGCACGGCCGGGTGGGCGAGGATGTGGTTCTCGACCTCCTCGGCCGCGATCTTCTCGCCGCCCCGGTTGATCTGGTCCTTGGCGCGGCCCTCGACGACGATGTGGCCGCTCTCGGTGATCCGCACGATGTCGCCGGTGCGGTAGAAGCCGTCCTCGGTGAACGAACGGGCGTTGTGCTCCGGGGCGTTCCAGTAGCCCCGGATGGTGTACGGGCCCCGCGTCAGCAGATGGCCCGTCTCGCCCGGGGCGACTTCCCGGTCCTGGTCGTCGACGACCAGGATCTCGTCGTCGGGCGAGATGGGCCGCCCCTGGGTGGTGACGATCGTCTCCACCGGATCGTCCAGACGGGTGTAGTTGACCAGCCCCTCGGCCATGCCGAACACCTGCTGGAGCGTACAGCCGAGAGCGGGACGGACCCGCCGCGCCGCCTCCTCGCTGAACTTGGCGCCGCCCACGAGCAGGACGTCCAGACTGCTGAGGTCGTGCGCGGTGCCGGGCGCGGCCTCGGTCCAGAGCAGGGCCAGCGGCGGCACCAGCCCGGTGATGGTGACGCCCTCGCGCTCGATCAGCGGGAACGCCACCTCGGGCGCGGGCGCCGGGCACAGCACGACGCGGCCTCCGGCGTACAGCGTGCCGAGCGAACCGGGGGAGGAGAGCGGGAAGTTGTGAGCCGCCGGCAGCACGCACAGGTAGACGCTGTTCTCGTCGACCGCGCAGATCTCGTTGGACCCCCACAGCGAGTAGATGTAGTCGTCGTGCGTGCGCGGGATCAGCTTCGGCACGCCGGTGCTGCCGCCGGAGAGCTGGAGGAAGGCCAGATCGTCCGGGCGCGGCCCGCCGTAGCCGACCGGCTCCTCGGCGACCTCGGACAGCGCCTCGAACTCCCCGGGGTCGCCCTGGGCGACGAACACATGGCGCAGCGTCGTGACGTTCGCACGGGTCTTGGCGGCCAGCGCGCGGTAGTCGTACCCGCCGTGCTCGGCCGCGACGACGTAGGCCACCGCCCCGGTGAACTCGCAGAAGTAGGTGATCTCGCTCTCGCGGTGCGCCGGCAGCGCGAAGACCGGCAGGGCGCCGATCCGGAACAGGGCGAAGATCACCTCGAAGAACTCGGCGATGTTGGGGAGTTGCACCACCACCTTGTCGCCCTTGGCGATGCCCCGGGAGAGGAGTCCCGCCGCCAGCCGGTCGGCGCGCCGGTCGAGATCGGCGTACGTCCACCGGCTCCCCGCCACAGGGTCGACGATCGCGATCCGGTCCGGGTGGGCCTCGGCGCGCTGCCGCAGCATCTCCCCGAAGGTCTCCCCGCGCCACCAGCCGGCCGCCCGGTACCTCTCGGCGAACTCGGCGGGCCAGACGGGCGCCGCTCGCTCACTCACAGCTCGGCTCCCACGGCGCTCAGGAAGGTGCGGAACTTGGCCGCCGTCTCGGCGGTCTCCGCCTCGGGTTCGGACGCGGCGACCACGCCCGCTCCGGCGTAGAGCCGCAGCGTGCGCTCCTCGGCGTCGGCGCAGCGGATGGTGACGACCCACTCGCCGTCACCGTCGGCGTCGCCCCAGCCGACCATACCGGTGAAGAAACCGCGGTCGAACGGCTCGGTCTCGGCGATGACCTGACGGGCCGTCTGCGTGGGCGTCCCGCAGACGGCGGGCGTCGGGTGCAGCGCGCAGGCCAGCTCCAGCGCCGAGGCGTCGGGCGAGGCGAGGGTGCCGGTGACCGTGGTGGACAGGTGCCACATGGTGGCGGTGCGGATGAGGGTCGGGCGCGCCGGGACGGTCAGCTCCGCGCAGTACGGGGCGAGGGCCTGGTGCACCGCGTCCACGACGACGGCGTGCTCGTGGAGGTCCTTGACGGACTCCAGGAGCGTGGCAGCCCGCCGCACGTCCTCGGCGAGGTCGGGGCTGCGCGGGGTCGAGCCGGCGAGCGGGTTGGCGACGACGCGCGACCCCTGGCGGGAGACGAGCAGTTCGGGGCTGGCGCCGATGAGGGTGCGCCCGGGGCCGGTCGGCAGGGCGAAGGTGTAGCCCGAGGGGTCGCGGCGGGCGAGGCGCTGGAGCATCGCGGGCAGGTCGAGCGGCGCGTCCGAGGTGAGTTCCAGCGTGCGGGCCAGGACGACCTTGCTGAACTCGCCGCGCCACATGCGCTCCACGGCGGCGGCCACGCCCTTGCCGTAGATCTCCGGCTCGGGCACCTGCCGTATGCGCCAGTCGCCGGCCGAGGGGGCGCTCGCGGGCAGTGCGACGAGGGGGTCGGAGGCGAGCGGCGGAGCGCCGCGCACCGATCCCGGGACGCTGAGGGCGGCCGGGGCGGTGTGGTCGAAGGGGATGGCGCCCATGACGACCGGGGCCTTCTGGCCGGCGGCGACCGCCGAGGCGAGCGCGGCGTCCACCCGGGCGGTCAACGGTCTCTCGTCGTGCGGGACTTCGAGGCCGGGGCCCCTGGCGAGGAGGGTGCGTCCGGGGGTGGCGAGAAAGTGGTCGCCGGGCGCGTAGGCGTCCAGCAGTGACGTGGCCGCTCCTACGGCCGGGTGGGCCTGATCGGCCGGGTCGGTGTGCGTGGCGACCTGGGGTGCCGTCGACACGGGAACTCCATTCTCGATGGTCCCGTCAGCGGGTGCGGGGGGCTGGATGGGAGGTGAAGGCCGGTGAAAAGGAAGGGGAGAGGGGCGGACGTGCGGTCAGCGCAGGGTCGCGCCGCCGTCGACGTACAGCTCCTGCATGGTGATGTGGCGGGCGCGGTCCGAGGCGAGGAACGCCACGGTCTCCGCGATGTCCCCGGGGTCGGCGATCCGGCCGAGCGGAATGCCGGTGCGGTACGTCGCGGGATCCCCGTCGACGACGCGCCGGGCGGCGCCCGGATCGTTCCACAGCGCGCGCTGCATCGGCGTGTCGGTGGAGCCGGGCGCGACGACGTTGCAGCGGACGCCGCTGCGGGCGAGTTCGAGCCCCAGGCATTTGGTGAACATGGCGGCGGCGGCCTTGGAGGCGGCGTAGGCGGCCATGCCGGTGCGGGGGATCCCGGCGGCGTTTGAGCCGACGGTGACGACCGCTCCCGATCCGCGGGCCGCCATGAGCGGGGCCACGGCCTGGGAGACGTGGTAGACGCCGGTGGTGTTGACCGCGAACGTGTCCGCCCAGTCCTGGGTGGAGAGCACGGCCGCCGGCCCGGTGCGCAGGATGCCCGCCACGTTCACCAGAACGTCGACCGGGCCCAGTTGGCGTTCGACCCGGGCCACGGTGCTCTCCACCGAACTCCGGTCGGTGACGTCCATCACATACGGGTCCAGGCTGCCGGACGAGCGCTCGCCCTCGGGCGTCTTCTCCTGGTTCAGGGCCCACTCGGCGGCCAGCGCCTCGATGCCGGCCGGGGCCCGGTCGGTGGCGGCCACGCGCGCGCCGAGGGTGGCGAGCAGGTCGGCGACCGCGGCGCCGATGCCCTGTGCGGCACCGGTGACCAGAGCAGTGCGGCCGGTGAACTCGCCGCTTCTGCCCGGTATGTGCTCAGGCATGAGCAACCTCCTCCGGGTGTTAGGTAAGGGTAGCCTAAATTGCATCGACCGCCCAGAAGGTGTCGAGCCGTCGATTTCTACTTAGGCTAGCCTCACCTTATGCAAACGCCGCGCACGGGGGCCACGGCCTCGGCTCCCGAACATGACCCCTCGACCGTTCAGTTGGACGGAGGCGAAGCCGACCGGACCGCGGCGGCCGCCACCGCCGGACGGGAGGAGGCGTCCCCGGGAGCCGAAAGCGGGACGACACCGCAAGCCGGCGGGTCCCCGGGGCGCCCGCCCGTCCGCGACGGCGCGGCCGCTCTCCCCGACGGCTCCCGTGTTCCGGCCGAGGGTCCCGGCGGCTCCCTCTCCCCGGCCGGCGGGCGCGGTACCCCGGCCGACCCGCGCGGGCGGACCGTGGTGGTGGCCGTCGCCGGACTGGCCCTCGCGGTCCTGCTGTTGACGGCCCTCTCCCTCTCCATCGGCGCGGGCGAGGTCGGCCCCGGCGGCGTCCTGGACTACCTGCTCGGCCGCGACGGCGCGCGCGACAACGCCCGGCTTTCCCTCGTCGTCGGCGATCTCCGCCTGCCGCGCACCTTCACCGCGCTGCTCGTCGGCGCCGCCCTCGGCGTCGCCGGCTGCCTCCTCCAGGCGGTCACGCGCAACCCGCTGGCGGAAACCGGACTCCTCGGCGTCAACGCGGGCGCGTCGCTCGGTGTCGTGGCGGGCATCGCGCTTCTCGGCTTCGATTCCGGTTACGCCTATCTCGTCTGCGCTTTCGTGGGCGCGGTGGTCGCCAGCGGTCTGGTCCTCCTCATATCCGGCAGACGCGGCGGCGGCTCACCCATGCGCCTGGTCCTCGCCGGTGCGGCGCTCGGCGCCACCTTCGGCGGGCTCACCAGCGTCATCATCGTCAACTCCGCGGAGACCTACGACAGATTCCGCTTCTGGGTCCTCGGCTCCCTCGCGGGGGTCGAGGGCTTCGGCGAACTCGGCCGCCTCGCCCCCGTCCTCGCCCTGGGATTCCTCATCGCCCTCCTGGTGGCCCGCCCGCTCTCCGCCCTGGCGCTCGGGGACGACCTGGCCCGGGGCCTGGGCCACCGGCCCCCCGTGATCCGCACCGTCGTCGCCGTCGGCGTCACCCTCCTGACCGCCGCGGCCGTCGCCCTCGCCGGGCCCATCTCCTTCCTCGGGCTGCTCGCGGGGTTCCTCGCCCGCGCCCTCGCCGGCACCCGGCTGGCCGCCCGCATCCTGCTCGCCGGGCTCATCGGAGCCTGCGTCCTCACCGTCTCGGACATCGCCGCCCGCGTGGTCTCCCGCCCCTTCGAGGCGCCCGTCTCCGTCATCGTCGCCCTCATCGGCGCACCCGTCCTCATCGCCATCGTCCGCTCCAAGCAGCTGGCCTCGATGGGTATGACGGAACCGGCCACCGAGGAGCGCGCCCCGGACCGCCCGCGCCGCCTGCGGCTCGCCCTGCCGCGCCCCGCCCGCCGTACGCCGAAGACCGGCGAACCGCGGGTCGCCCCGGCCGACACCCTGGTCCTGCGCCGAGGCCCCCTCTCCCTCCTCGTCACCCGGCGCGCCGCCCTCGCCGCCCTCGCCCTCGCCGGGGCCCTCCTGGTCGCCGTGGTCCTCTCCGCCCACGCCGGCCAGAGCGACATGGGCGTCGGCCGCACCTTCCGCGCCGTGTTCGGCCAGGGCGACCGCTTCGACGTGCTGCTCGTCCAGAAGTTCCGCCTCGGCCGGATCGTCGCCGGGCTCACCGCCGGAGCCGCCCTCGGCCTGGCCGGCTGCCTCACCCAGACCCTGGCCCGCAACCGCCTCGCCACCCCCGAACTCCTCGGCGTCAACGACGGCGCCACCGCCGCCGTCCTGCTCTCCGTCACCCTCAGCGCCACCGGGTCCTTCGGCGCCTGGTGGGCCGGGCCGATCGGCGCCCTGGTCGCCGTCGTCGTGGTCACCACCGTCTCCGGCGGCCTCGGCCAACGCGGCTACCGCGTCCTCGTCGTCGGCCTCGCCATGTCCGCCCTGGCCTCCGCGATCACCCAGGTCGTCCTCTCCCGCCGGTCGCTCTCCTCCGCGAGTTCGCTGTACGTCTGGACCTCGGGCAGCCTCAACGGGCGCAGCTACTCCGTCGCCGTCCCCGTCCTCATCGGGCTCGTCGTCCTGGTGCCGGTCAGCCTGGTCGTCGCCCGGCACCTGGGCGTCCTGCGCTTCGACGACGCCACCGCCTCCTCGCTCGGCTCCGCCCCCGGCCGTGTCCGCACCCTCTCCCTGCTCCTCGCCGTCGCCCTCGCGGGCCTCGCCGTCGGCATCTGCGGCCCCGTCGGATTCGTCGCGCTCGCCTCCCCGGTCATCGCCTCCCGGCTCGCCGGGCCCCTGCGCGTCCCGCTCGTCGGCTCCATGCTCACCGGAGCCGTCCTCGTCGTCGCCGCCGACACCCTCGGCCGCATCGTCCTCGACGGCGCCGAACTCCCCGTCGGCATCGTCACCACCGTCCTCGGCGGCCCCTTCCTGCTCTGGGTGCTGCTCGGCCGCTCGGCCGCCACCCGCGTGTAGCGGACCGCCACCCCCGTACCGGACCCCACGTACAGGAAGACCGAGACACCCATGACGTACCCGCCGCGCAGGAACCCGCCGCCGCCACCCGTATCCGCGGAAGCGCTGTCCGCCGGATCTGCCGCACCGGAGGAACCCGCCGTGCGAAGCCCCCTGTTGCGTACGCTGCTCGCGGACGTCCGCGGCGGCGATCCCGGCGCCGAGGAGGCGTTCTGGCGGTACGCGGCGGCCACCGGCACCCCGCTCGTCGAACCCGACCCCGAGGGCGACCCCGACCACCGGCTCGTCACCTTCGTCCGCCGTGAGGAGCCCTCCCGCCCGGCCACCCACGTCCTGGCGCTCGTCCACACGGTCACCGACAAGGACCGGCACGCCGGCGACCTCGCCCCGCACCTGATGGAACGGATCGAGGGCACCGGCGTCTGGGCGATCAGCCACCGGCTGCGGGCCGACCACCGCGCCTCGTACCAGTTCCACGCGACCGACGGCAGCCGCGAGGACGCCCTGCGCGCCGACCGGGCCGCCTGGCTCCAGGTCCTCGACCGCGCCGAACCCGACCCGCTCAACACCCGTGTGCCGCTGCCCTCCCGGGACGGCCGCAACCCGGCCTCCGTACTCGAACTCCCCGACTCCCCGCCGCAGTCACGCATCGCACGGCGCGACGGAGCCGAGCGGGGGCGCACGCTCGACGCCGAGGTCGACGGCCGCCGGATCACCGTCCACCTGCCGCCCGGCCACCACCGGGACGGCCGACCGTACGCGCTCGCCGTGCTCCTCGACGGCGAGATGTGGGGGCCGGTCCTCGGTGTCGGCGACATCCTCGACAACCTGCACGCCGACGGAGAGCTGCCGCCCACCGTGGCGATCCTGGTCGACACCATGGGGCGGCGCATGGACGACCTCGCGTGCAGCGGCCCGTTCGTCGACTGGCTCGCCGACACCCTCCTGCCCTGGGCCGAGCGGGAGTACGGGGCCGGGGCGGACGCCGCCCGCACGGCGATCGCCGGACAGAGCGCGGGCGGCCTCACCGCCGCGTTCGCCGCCTTCCGGCGCCCCGACCGCTTCGGCCTCGCGCTCTCCCAGTCGGGTTCCTTCTGGTGGCCCGACGACGAACGCGGCGGCGAATGGCTCACCGGGCAGTACGCGTGGGCCGAACGGAGGCCGGTGACACTGCGCTTGGAGGTCGGTCTCCAGGAGTGGATGCTCCTCGGGGAGAACCGCAGGCTCCGCAATGTGCTGCGCGCCCGCGGTTACGACGTCCGCTACGGCGAGTTCAACGGCGGGCACGACTACGCCTGCTGGCGCGGCGGCCTGGCGGACGGGCTCGTGGACCTGCTCGGCGGCCGCTGACCGGCGCCCGCAGGTCCCGCACGTCCCGCAGGTCCCGCACGTCCTGCACGTCCCGCACGTCCCGCACGGAACAGGGGCGGGGCGGCACCCTCTCCGGATGCCGCCCCGCCCCTTCCGCGCGTCCTCAGCCCTTGACCGCCGGAGCCTCGTCCGCCGCGGACCCCTCGCCGGGCGGCGGGGCGTCCTCGTCGTCGAACGGCGGCGGCTGCGGGGCCTCGCGCGGCAGCCGCAGCGCGATCAGCGCCCCGGCCGCCACCAGCCCCGCCGTCACCCAGACCGCCGTACGGTACGGGCCCGGGTCGACGGTCTCCGTCACATGACCGCCCCCGATCACCGCCGCGCAGGCGGCTATCCCGAGCGCGCCGCCCAGGGTGCGGACGATCTGGAACAGGCCCATCGCCTGCCCCATGTCCGCCGGTCCGATCGATTCGAACCCGGAGATCTGCACGGTCAGCACCGCGGTCCCCAGCACCAGCCCGATCAGGAACATCAGCCCGCGCACGCTCCACGCGTTCTCCGCCACCCCGGGCACGGCGAGCGCCCCGAAGACCGCGGCGGCCACCAGCAGCGCCGGCACGGTCAGCAGCCGGGGGCCGAGCCGGGGCAGCAGCCGGTCCACCACCTGCGAGGCCAGCATCAGCCCCACCGCCTCCGGGAACACGCTCAGCCCGGCGTCCAGCGCCGAGGCGCCCAGGCTCGCCTGGTAGAGCAGCGGGAAGACGAACAGCACGCCCATCAGCCCGGCCGCGGTCACCCCGGCGAGCGCGGAGGCCGACCCGTACACCCGGTCGGCGAGCAGCCGCAGCTTCAGCAGCGGCGTCCTCGCGCGCGTCTGATGCACGACCGCCGCCACCAGCAGGACGGACCCCAGCACCGCGCTCACGGCGACGGCGGGCCTCGTCCAGCCCTGCGAGGGGCCGAAGCCCAGCGCGTACGTCAGCAGCCCCAGCGCCGGGGTGGCCAGCCAGAAGCCGACCGTGTCGAACTTCCCCTCCGGGCCCTCGACATGCTCGCGCAGACCGAGGACGCCGAGCAGGACGGCCGCCGCGCCGATCGGCACGTTCACGAAGAACAGCCAGTGCCAGGAGAGGTGTTCGGTGAGCAGGCCCCCCAGCGGCGGACCGAGCGCCGGCATCAGCGCCGTCGGCACGATCAGCACCTTCGCCAGCTTCATCCGCTCGTGCGGCGGGAACGCCCGGAACAGCAACGTCATCCCGACCGGTGTCAACAACCCGCCCGCCAGGCCCTGTACGGCCCGGGCGACCACCAGCGTGGCGAGGTCCGGAGCCAGGCCGCAGACCGCCGAGGCGAGCGTGAACGCGGCCAGCGCGCCGAGGAACACCCGCTTCGTCCCGAACCGGTCGCCCAGCCAGCCCGCCACCGGCAGCCCCACCGCGAGCGCCACCAGGAAGGCGGTCTCCACGGTGTTCGCCGCCGACAGCGGACGGTCGAAATCACCGGCGATCGTGTAGAGCGCCGGGTTCACGATCGTCGAGTCCAGGCCGTTCATGCACATCGCGGCCGTGTAGACGAGGACGACCGCGACCCGGGGGCGTATCCGCGGCCGGATCAGCAGCCCGCTCACCGCGCGGGGGCGGCGACGGGACCGGCCCAGTGCGCGGAGATCCAGTCCAGCGCGTCCTGCCGGTCGCACGGACCGTGAGCCGTCGACCAGCCCTCGGGCACCGCGGCGAACAGCGGCCACAGCGAGTGCCCGCCCTCCGCGTTGGTCAGGACGAGGAACTCCCCGTCCGCGTCGAAGGGGTTGGCGGGTGCGTCGCTCATCGGTGTCACTTCTCCAGCTCGGTCAGTCGGTCGGCGACCACGCGCGCGATGTGCGCGATCGGCTCGGGCAGGGTCATGTCCTTGTGCGAGCAGGCGACGTTCGTGTTGTCGATGCGCCCGCTCACGTAAGGGGTCCAGGTCTCCGGCGTCAGCGTGTCGTCGATGGTGTCCACCGTGGCCCGGAAGAACAGCACGTCGCCCTGGAACACCCGGTGGTCGTAGGCGCGTACGAGGTCGTTGGTGTTGAGGTAGACCTCGCCGAGCGCCTCGATCTTCGCGGCGGAGAGCGCGGCCAGCGGGGAGCCCTCGCGGCGCAGCACCTCCACCACGTTCGTCGTGTTCAGCTCCTTGTCCCCGAGGCTGTCGGGACCGTAACCGCCCATGGTGAGCAGCGATTCGAGGGCCTCGGCCCGGTCGGGCACCGGCAGGTCGCGGAACCCCTCGGCGGGGTACGCGTCCAGGACGGCGAGCAACTCGACCTCCTGGCCCGCCTCCTGCAGCACCGCCGCGATCGCGTGCGCGATGATCCCGCCGGTCGACCAGCCGAGCAGCCGGTAGGGGCCCTCCGGCTGGACCTCGCGGATCCGGGACGCGTAGTGGGCGGCCAGCTCCTCCAGCGTGGTGGGCAGCGGCTCGTCCGCCGTCGCCCCGCCGACGCCCTGGGCCTGGAGTCCGTAGATCGGCACATCGGCGGGCAGATGGCGGATCAGACCCGCGTAGCACCAGCTCAGACCGCCCGCCGGGTGCACGCAGTGGAGCGGGGAACGGTCACCGGGCCTGGCGGGCCGCAGCGGCAGCAGCACGTCGAGGGGGTCCTCCTCGCGCGAGACGTCCAGCGCCGCGTCCAGTGCGGCGGGCGTGGGCGCCTGGAAGACCGTGCCGATCGACACCTCGACGCCGAACGCCGACCTGATCCGCCCGGCCAGGCGCACCGCGAGCAGCGAATGGCCGCCCAGGTCGAAGAAGTTGTCCTCCACCCCGGCGGACGGCAGCCCCAGCACCTCCGCGAAGACCGAGCAGAGCTGCTCCTCGCGGACCGTGCGCGGCGCGCGGCCCCCGGCGGTCACCGAAACGCCCGGCGCGGGCAGCGCCTTGCGGTCCAGCTTGCCGTTGCCGGTCAGCGGCAGCCGCTCCAGCACCACCACGGCCGAGGGCACCATGTGCACCGGCAGCGCGGCGGCGGCGTGCTCGCGCAGAGCCGCCGGGACCGGCTCCGTGTCCGGCGCGGGAACGACGTAGCCGACCAGCCGCTTGTCGCCGGGCATGTCCTCGCGGACCACGACGGCCACATCGGAGACCTCGGGGTGATCGGCCAACACGGCCTCGATCTCGCCGAGTTCGATCCGGAAGCCGCGGATCTTGACCTGCTGGTCGCCCCGGCCGAAGTACTCCAGCGTGCCGTCCGCGCGCCGCCGGGCGAGGTCGCCGGAGCGGTACATCCGGCTGCCGCTCTCCCCGAAGAGGTGCGCGAACGGGTCGGCCACGAAGCGCCCCGCCGTCAGGTCCGGGCGGCCCAGATAGCCGAGCGCCACCCCCTCGCCGGCCACGTACATCTCACCGGTCACCCCGGGCGGCACCGGCTGCAGCCGGTCGTCCAGGACGTAGACCCGCAGGTCGGGGATGTTGACCCCGATGGTGCTGGAGACCGCGGAGGCCGCCGTCGCCCGGTCGAGCGCCAGGTAGGAGACATGGACCGTGGTCTCGGTGATGCCGTACATGTTGACCAGGGTCGGCGCGTTCTCGTGATGCCGCGTGTACCAGTCCGCCAGCCGCCCCAGCTCCAGCGCCTCACCGCCGAACACCACGTAGCGCAGCGCCAGTTCGTGTCCCGGCGCCTCCCGGTCGGCGGCGGCCAGCTGGTAGAAGGCGGACGGCGTCTGGTTGAGGACGGTCACCCGCTCGTCGGCCAGCAGCCGGAGGAAGGCGTGCGGGTCACGGCTGGTCGTGTACGGGACGACGACGACCCGGCCGCCGTACAGCAGCGCGCCCCACAGCTCCCACACGGAGAAGTCGAACGCGTAGGAGTGGAAGAGCGTCCACACGTCCTCGGGACCGAACGAGAACCAGTGCTCGGTCGCCGTCAGCAGGCGCGTCACATTGTGCTGGGTGACCACGACGCCCTTGGGCCGGCCGGTCGACCCGGAGGTGTAGATGACGTACGCCGGGTCCTGCGGGGTCAGCGGCCGGGTGCGGTCCGCCTGGCCGAGCGGCCCGTCCGGGAAGCCCCTCGCCTCGTCCACGGTGATCAGCGGCAGCTCGTGCGCCGGCAGCGTCCCCGCCGTCGCCGCGTCCGTGATCAGCGCGGCCGGCCGGGCGTCCTCCAGCATGTAGGCGAGCCGGTCCGCCGGGTAGTCCGGGTCCATCGGGAGATACGCGGCCCCCGCCAGCGACACCGCGAGCAGTCCGGCCACCAGGTCCGGCGAGCGCGGCAGCGCGAGCGCCACGATCGAACCGGGACCGATGCCCCGGGCCGCCAGCAGCCGCGCCAACGACTGCGCCCGGGAGGAAAGTTCGGCGTAGGTCAGGGTCTCGTCGCCGCAGCTCACCGCCGTCCGCTCCGGGTGCCGGCGCGCGGCGACCCCGTACACCTCGGCCAGGGTGAGCGGCACCGGGCGGTCCTCGGGGACGCCGTTCGCCTCGACCAGGGCGCGGTGGACCTCGTCGTCGCCGAGTACCGGGAGCAGGCCGACGGGCGTCCCGGGGTGTCCGGCCGCGGCCGTGAGCAGCCGGGCGAGCCGGTCGGCCAGGGCCTGGGCGGTCGACCGGTCGAAGAGGTCGGTGCGGAACTCCAGGAAGCCGCCGATCCCGCCGCCGGGCAGCTCGCCCGCGTTGAGGGTCAGGTCGAACTTCGCGGTGCCGGACGGCACGGCGGTCAGCCGCGCGACGGTCTCCGGGTCGAGGGGGACGGGCTCGTCCGCGATCGACTGCCAGGCCAGCATCACCTGGAACAGCGGGTGCCGGGAGAGCGAGCGCGGCGGGTTGAGCGCCTCCACCAGGTGGTCGAAGGGGAGCGCGTCGTGCTCGTAGGCGGCGAGCGTGGTCGCCCGCACCCGGTCCAGCAGATCGCCGAAGGCCGGGTCGCCGGAGGTGTCGGTGCGCAGGACCACGGTGTTGGTGAAGAAGCCGACGAGCCCGGCGGTGGCGTCGTCGTCGCGGCCCGCCACGGGGGTGCCGAGAGGGATGTCGGTGCCGCAGCCGTGCCGGGTCAGCAGGGCGGCGAGCCCGGCCTGCACGGTCATGAACACGGTCGCCCCGTGCGCCCGCGCGAGCCGGCGCAGCGCCTCGTGCGCCGTGGCGTCCAGGGCGAAGGGCACGGTGTCGCCGGCCGAGGTGGCGACGGGCGGCCGGGGCCGGTCGGTGGGCAGCTCCAACTGGTCCGGCAGCCCCGCGAGCGCCTGCCGCCAGTGGGCGAGCTGGGCCTCGGCGAGCGCGGTGGGCTCGGCCGGGGAGCCCAGGAGCGACTGGAGCCGGGCGGCGTGGTCCACGTACTGGCCGGCCAGCGGTGCGAATTCCGGTGCGCGCCCCTGTGCGCGGGCGGTGTAGGCGGTGGCCAGGTCCCGGGCCAGGGGGGTGGTGGAGGCGCCGTCGCCCGCTATGTGGTGCAGCAGCAGGAGGAGGGTGTGATGGTCCGGCGACTCGCTGAACAGCACGGTGCGCAGCGGGGGCTCGGTGGCGAGGTCGAAGCAGTACCGCACGGCCTCGGTGAGGTCGCTGCCGGGCTCGGCCAGGCGCAGCACCGGGCGGGCCGCCGGGTCGTCGGCGGGGAGGATGTGCTGACGGGGGCTGTCGTCCGCGCCGCCGTCGGCCGCCGCACCCGAGGCGTTGTCAGTGGGCGGATATACGGTGCGCAGTGTCTCGTGACGCTCCGCCAGATCGTGCAGGGCCAGTTGGAGCGCTTCGCGGTCGAGCGGGCCGTTGACGCTCAGGACGAGCGGGATGTTGTAGGTCGGGCTGGGGCCTTCGAGGCGGTGGAGGAACCACAGCCGCTGCTGGGCCGGGGAGAGGGGGAGGGGGCCGGTGCGGGGCACGGGGGAGAGCGGTACGGAGGCGAGGGCCGCTCCGGCGCGGGTACGGACCAGCGCGGCCAGGGCGCCGGGGGTGGTGTGCCGGAAGACGTCGGCGATGCCCATCGGCACGCCGAAGTGCTCGCGGAGGCGGGCGGCCAGCCGCGCGGCGAGCAGCGAATGCCCGCCGAGGTCGAGGAAGCCCGCTTCGGCGGCCGGGGGTTCGGCGATGCCGAGCACGTCGGCGAAGATCCCGCGCACGATCTCGGTGTGCGGCCCGTCGTCCGTCCCGCCCTGACCGGCTCCGGTGAGGGCGAGCGGGTCGGGGTCGGGCAGGGCGCGGTGGTCGAGCTTGTCGTTGGCGGTACGGGGCAGCGCGTCCAGGAGCGTGACGGTCGCGGGGACCATGTGCTCGGGCAGGGCCGCGGCCAGGTGCTCGCGCAGGTCGGTGGGGGTGGGCGGGGCCGTGTCGCCCCCGGCCGCCCGTTCCGCTCCCGTCGGCGCGTCCCGCTTGGCCCGCACGGGGACGGCGTAGGCGAGCAGCCGCTTGCCGTGGCCGGTGTCGCGGGCGATGACGGCCGCCGCGGCGACCCGGGGGTGGGCGGCCAGGCGGGCCTGGATCTCCCCGAGCTCGATGCGGAAGCCGCGGATCTTGACCTGGTCGTCGCCGCGCCCGAGGAACTCCAGCGTGTGGTCCGCACGGCGGCGCACCAGGTCGCCGGTGCGGTACATCCGCCCCCCGGCGTCCCCGTGCCGCGCGCCGAAGGGGTCCGCGACGAACCGCTCCGCCGTCAGGTCGGGGCGGCCCAGGTAGCCGAGGGCCAGACAGGCCCCGGCCACGTACAGCTCACCCGTCGCGCCGGCGGGCACGGGACGCAGGGAGGAGTCCAGGACGTAGACGCGCGAGCCGCGCACGGGCCGGCCGTCCGGCTCGGCGGCCGTGGCGCCGGGCACCCAGTAGTAGGCGTCGACCGTCGTCTCGGTCGGCCCGTACAGGTTGACCGGGTGCACGGCCGCGGCCTCGGTCAGCCGCTCCCACAGGGCCGGGGGAACGGTCTCCCCGCCGACCACCAGATGGGCCGGGTGGTGGCGGCCCTCGTCCAGCAGGCCCTCGGCGAGCAGAGCCTCGGCATAGGAGGGAGTGACGTCGAGATAGTCGATCCGGTGCGCGTCGACGTACGCGGTGAGAGCCGCCGGGTCCCGGTAAGCGGCGTCGTCCAGCAGGTGCAGCTCGTGCCCGTGGACCATCCACAGCAGCGGGTCCCAGGACGCGTCGAAGGCGAACGAGGCGCTGTGCGCGACCCGGAGGCGCTGCCGGCCGGTCCGCTCGACGGCCGGGGCGATGTGGTCCGTGCCGTGCCCGGCGCAGAGGTTGGCGAGTGAGGCGTGGCTGACGAGCACGCCCTTGGGGCGGCCGGTGGAACCGGAGGTGTGGATGAGATAGGCGGGGTCCGCCGGTGCGGGACCGCCCGGCAGCGGTCCTTCGGGGCAGGCGGCCAGGGCGTCGGCCGTGGCGGGGGAGTCCAGGGCGACGACCGGGAGCCCGTGGTCGGGCAGCGCGCCGAGCGTCGCCTCCGTGCCGATCACGCACAGCGGCCGCGCGTCCTCCAGCACGGCGAGGGTCCGGGCGGCGGGGTGGCCGAGGTCGAGCGGCTGGCAGACCAGACCCGCCTTGAGCACGGCGAGCAGCGCCACGACCATGTCGGCGGTCCGGGGCAGTGCGAGCGCCACGGTGCCGCCGCTGCCCCCGGCGAGGCCCGGTCTCTCCTGCGCGGCGCGTCCGGCCAGCAGCCGGGCCAGCCGGTCGGAGGCCGCGTCCAGTTCGGCGAAGGTGAGCCGGGCCCCGGCGGCGACGGCGCCATCGGCCGCGCCCGCCGACCGGTCCGCACGCGGGCCGGGCGCGGGCTCCGCCCCCGGGCCGGCGCCGCGGAACGTGCCGGCCGCGGTGGACCGCACGGCCACGGCGTCCGGGGTCCGGGCCGCCTGAGCGGTGAACGACCGGGGGAGGGGGAGCGCGGCGGCGGGTTCGGTCCGGCCGGACGTGGCCTCGTGCACCGCGTCGTCGGTGAGCAGGTCCAGCGTGCCGATCGGCCGCCGCGGGTCGGTCAGCAGCAGTTCGGCGAGACCGTCCAGGTAGCGCAGCCAGGTGTCCTGGTGGGCCGCGAGATCCGCCGGACCGTACGCGGCGGGGTCGGCGTCCACCGTGAGCCGCAGGCCCCCGTCCGGGCCCGGGGCCGCGCCGACGGCGAGACCCTCCACGGGGCCGGCCGCGAGATTGCGCACGGTGCCGGTGGCCCGGGCGAAGTCCAGCGCGCCGTCGAACGGCTTGACGTTGACCAGCGGCCCGGTCAGCGGGGTCGCGGCCGACTCCAGGGCCAGATCGCGGCGCAGGTCCGCCTGCGGATAGCGCTGGTGGCGGCGGACCTCCCGGATCTCCAGAACCACCCGTCGCAGCAGTTCGGCGGCGGTGTCCGCCGGGCGCACGGCGATCCGCAGCGGCAGCACGTTCACCGTCATGGCCGGGGTCCGCAGGGCCGCCGGGCCCCGCCGGTTGGTCAGCGGCAGGCCCAGTACCACGTCGTCGGCGCCGGTGATCCGGTGCAGATGACCGGCGGTCGCGGCCACCACCAGCTCGGCCCAGGTCGCCTTCGCGGCCCGTGCCGCCGAGGACAGCCGGTCGAGCGCCGCGGCGGGAAGGTCGGCGACCAGGTGGAGCGGTCCGCCCTGCGGCGCGTCCCCGGGGGCGGGGGAGCGGTGCGGCACGGAGACGGACGCGCCCGCCATGCGCGCGGTCCAGAACGCCCGGTCGGCCGTGTACTCCTCGCCGGCGAGATACGTCGCCTCCTGCCCGGTCAGCTCGCTCAGCGGGGCGAACCGGCCCTCGGGCAGCGGCTCCCCGGCGGCCAGCGCCCGGTACAGCTCGGCGACGCGCTGCCCGATGAGGGACAGCGCGTAGGCGTCGACGGCTATGTGGTGCACGCGCTGGTACCAGAAGTGGCGCTCCTCGCCGATCCGGAACAGGGCCTGCGTCATCAGCGCCCCGTCGGCGGCGAGGTCCACCGGGCGGGCCAGGTCCTGGCGCATCCACGCCTCGGCCTCCGCCTCGGTCGACTCCAGCCGGTGCACCACGGGTTCGGCGGGGACGACCCGCTGTACGGGAACACCGTTCCTCTCGGACACCCGCACGGCGAGCGTCTCCGCCTCGGCCACCGCCCGCCGCAGCGCCGCCGTGAACAGGTCCGCGTCGAGCGGCCCGTCGATCTCGACGAGGTCCGCCGTGTTGAGCACTGTGGATCGCGGGGCGAGCTGGTGCGCGTAGTAGATGCCCGACTGGGCGCTGAGCAGGGGGATATCCGGGGAGGGCGCGCGCTCGGGGTCCGCCGCCGAGGAGCTGGCCGGGTGGTTCAAACGCTCATGCATGTGGGTGACGACTCCCCTGAAGGACAACGGACACCGGGCTGTTGAGCCCACGGCGCACACTTAGGTAAGGCTAAGTTAACCTATTTCCGGCAGTGCAGGCGACCGCCCCGAGCCGGTCCAGAACGCAAGGAGCACCCATGACCGTCCCCGCAGTCCCTCACCCGGAGACGGCGGCCGACGAGCGGTCGCGCACGCTCAGGGCCGCCGTGCGGGAGGCGGTCGAGGGTCACGCCCCGGCTCTGCTGGAGCTGAGCCGGAGCCTGCACGCCGAGCCCGAAACCGCCTTCGAGGAGCACAGGTCGGCCGCGCGGTGCGCCGGACTCCTGGCCGCACACGGCTTCGACGTCACCGCCCCCGCCCACGGCCTGGACACCGCGTTCCGCGCCACCATCGGCTCCGGGCCCGTGACCGTGGCCATCGCCTGCGAGTACGACGCCCTGCCCGGCCTCGGCCACGCCTGCGGACACAACCTCATCGCCGCCGCCGGAGTCGGCGCCGCCCTCGGCCTCGCCCCGTACGCGGACGAACTCGGCCTGACCGTACGCGTGATCGGCACCCCGGCCGAGGAACGGGGCGCGGGCAAGGCGCTGTTGCTGGACGCCGGTGCGTTCGACGGGGTGGACGCCGCGATGATGGTGCACCCCTGCCCGTTCGAGATGGCCGACTTCCGTTCCTTCGCGCTCGGCACCCTCGACGTCACGTACACCGGCCGCGCCGCGCACCCCAGCCTCAACCCGCACGAGGGCCGCAACGCCGCCGACGCGCTGACCGTCGCCCAGGTCGCCCTGGGCCTGCTGCGCCAGCAACTCCCCGCGCAGTGGCGGGTGCACGGCATCACCACGGCTGCCGGGACCGCGCCCAACGCGATACCCGACCGGGCCACCGCCACCTACGAGATCCGGGCCCTGGCCGCCGAGGACCTGCGGGAGCTGCGGCAGCGGGTCGAGGACTGCTTCCGTGCCGGGGCGCTCGCCACCGGCTGCGAAGTGGAGCTGGAGCGCCCCGAACCCGACTACCTCGACTTCCGGGGCGATCCGGAGCTGATCGGCCTCTGGAGTGCCAACGCCCGGGAGCTCGGCCGCGCCGAACCGGTCGAGCGCCCGCCGTTCGCCTGCACCGACATGGGCAACGTCTCGCACGCGGTGCCCTCCATCCACCCGGTGCTCGACATCAGCGGCGGTGCCTGCGGGCCGCACGAGGCCGCGTTCGCCGAGGCGGCGCTCTCCCCGGCGGCCGAACAGGCGCTGCTGGACGGGGCGGTGGGCATGGCGTGGACGGCGGCCGACTTCGCGGCAGCCAGGATCTGACAGCGGGACCGAAGCCGTGCGGCCCGGACCGGGGGCATCCGGTCCGGGCCGCACGGCGTCGCCGTCACCCGGAGGTCACTTGGCCGAGAGCGCCTTGACGTAGTCGTTCAGGACGACGTCCGCCGCGAGCGGGCCGCCGCGCGTCGACCACACCGAACCGTCGACGGTCACCGCGTGGCCCTTCTTGACGGCGCCCAGCTCCTTGTAGGCGGGCTTGGACTGGACGTCATTGAGCGCCTTCTCGCCGTCCGAGGTCAGCGTCGACAGGAACAGCCAGTCGCCGTCGATCTCGTTGATCTTCTCCAGGCTCAGCGACGGGGTGTGCGCGTTGCCGTCCTTGTTCTGCGACGCGGGCCGCTTCAGGCCCATCTCCAGGGCGACGCCACTGGCGAACTGCTTGTTCTCCATCCAGCTCGGGCCGTCCGGGTTCCAGCGGACGATGGAGACCTCGGCGCCCTTGTTCGCGCCGAGCTTCTCCCCGGCCGCCTTGGCGGCGGCCTCGTGGTCGGTGATGAACTTGTTGGCCGCGTCGAGCTTGTTGACGGCGTTGCCGACGCCCCGGAAGAACAGCTTCCAGTCGTCGGTCGGCGCCATCGTCACCAGCGTGGCCGGAGTGATCTCCCGCAGCTGCTTGAGCACCTGCTCGTCCTGCATGTCGCCGGCGAGGATCAGGTCGGGCTTGGCGGCGACGACCTTGTCCATCACCGGCTGGAGCAGGTTGCCGACGATGTTGACGCCCTCGACCTTGTCGGCGAGGTAGGCCGGGGGCTTGTCCAGGCCCTGCCCGTTGGTGATGCCGACCGGCTCGATGTCCAGCGCCAGCACCGCGTCCAGGTCCTCCTGGGTCAGTGTGACGATGCGCTTCGGCTGCGCGGGTATTTCCACGGCCTTGCCGGTGGCGTCCTTGACCGTACGGGTCGCGGAGGAGGCGGAGTCCGCCTTGCCCGCCTTGTCCCCGGAGGGCTTGCCCGAGTCGGAGTCCGAGCCGCAGGCCGTCAGGAGCAGGGTGGCCGCCCCGAGGGCGGCGACGGCCTGAGCGGCTCTTCGGGCGGCGGTGCGGGCGGGGCGGCGGTGCAGGTTCATCAAGGGCTCCGGATTCAACGGGACATGAAGCGGCGACGGCCGTACGGTCGCGTGGATGCGCCCGTCGGCTCGCAAGCGAGCTAAGGTTAGCCTTACTTTAGCCACATCGGGCAAAGTGGTGTCCAAATCCTTCGGAAAGGCCGGTCCCCGTGGAAATCCGTGTCGAACAGCTCACCGCTGGATACGCCGGTCATACCGCCGTGGACCAGGTCGATCTGACGGTCCCCTCCGGCCGGGTCGTGGCGATCGTCGGCCCCAACGGCTGCGGCAAGTCGACCCTCCTGCGCTCCATGGCCCGCCTCCACCAGCCGCGCTCCGGCACCGTTTTCGTCGGGGACGCCGACGTCTGGAAGATGCGCCAGCGCGACGCGGCCCACCGCATCGCCCTCCTGCCGCAGGCCCCGCAGGCCCCCGAGGCGGTCACCGTCGCCGGCCTCGTGCGGTACGGACGCCACCCGCACCAGGGCCTGTTCCGCCAGTGGTCCCACGAGGACGAGGAGGCCGTCACCCGCGCCCTGGAGGCCACCGGCACCGCCGCTCTGGCCGGACGCCGCCTCGACCAGCTCTCCGGCGGCCAGCGCCAGCGCTGCTGGCTCGCCATGTCCCTCGCCCAGGAGACCCCCGTCGTGCTGCTCGACGAGCCCACCAGCGCCCTCGACATCGGCCACGCCGTCGAGGTCCTGGACCTCGTGCGCGAGGTCGCCGCGCAGGGCCGCACCATCGTCATGGTCGTCCACGACCTCGCCGCGGCCGCGCGGTACGCCGACACCCTGGTCGCCATGCGCGCCGGACGGATCGTCGCCTCGGGCCCGCCCCGGGAGACCGTGGACGCCGCGCTGGTCCAGGAGCTGTACGGCATCGAGGCGGAGATCCTCACCGCGGCCTCCGACGGCGCACCGGTCGTCGTGCCGAAGGTGAGCGTGCCCGCCGTCGGCGTCTGACCCGGGCGGGGGAGCGCGTCGGCCGGGTCGTTAGGGTCTGGCGCATGACGACATCCCTGGCCGGCAGTGCCTTCGACTCGCTCCGAACCGACGCCCTCTCGGACCAGGAGGCGCTGCGCCGGGCCTACGAACTGCCCAGTGCCGCCGCCGTACGCAAGCAGATGACCGAACTCACCGACCAGACCCGGCGGTTGATCGCCTGCTCCTCGCTGGTCCTGATCTCCAGCGCCGACGCCGAGGGGAACTGCGACGTCTCACCGCGCGGCGGCCCCGCCGGATTCGTCAGCGTCCTGGACTCCCGCACGGTGGCGATTCCCGACGCGACCGGCAACAAGCGCCTGGACACCTTCCAGAACGTCATCGCCACCGGCCGGGCCGGACTCCTCTTCCTCGTCCCCGGCCGCACCACGACGCTCCGGGTGAACGGCCGCGCCTGCGTCTCCACCCGCCCCGAGCTGCTCGACCGGCTGACCGCCGTGGGCAAGCCTCCGGCCGCCGCCCTGGTCGTGGGGATCGAGGAGGTCTACCCGCACTGCCCCAAGTCCCTCATGCGGGGCGGGGCGTGGAAGCCGGAGCAGTGGCTGCCGGCGGACGCCCAGCCGACCTCCGCCGAAGTGACGCTGGCCCAGCTGAGGATGCCGGAGCTGACGATCGCCGACATCGAGCGGACGGAGGCGGAATCGCTGAAGTACCGCTACGAGTAAGGCGGTCCGGCCGCCGGGCGGCTCCGGCGGCCGAAGCTCGGCGGCCCGAAGGTCCAGCACCCGAAGTGCCCGTGGCCGGAACGCGGGGGAGATTCCCTAGGCTGTCCCCCAGGTTCGATCAAGGAGCGGGGCAGTCGTCATGCGCGTAGAACGTCATCAGGTGTCCGGGGCCGCCGTGTCGGCGGCCAGGGAGGACTTCGCCCACCGCATCGGCGGTCAGGTGCGGTCCATGTCCAAGGGCGGGCGCATGAGCACCTACGCGTGGCAGGCGATCGCCGACGAGTTCCTGGACTATCTGGGCGCCCTGTCCGTCGAGACGCCCGACCTGGACACGGCGGAGGCCAGGGCCGTCCTCAAGGACGCCTCCGAGGCGGCGGCCGGCGCCGTCGCCTACGCGGCCTACCACCCCCACTGCGGCTTCCAGGTCTTCCTGGACTACGTGAACTTCGGCATGAGCTACGACCGGGGCGAGGACGCCCCCGAGGAGAGCGTCACGGCCGGGGAGTGGACCGACGCGCTCTGCCTCGCGGTGCTCAGGGACCGGGCCTCCTGGCACGGGGAGGCGTTCCGCTTCGCCCGGGACAAGTTCGTCGAACAGACCCGGGGCACCCCCGTCGGCGAACTCGCCACCGGGCTGATGGCCGTCGTCCTGGACGACACGGGCGACGAGGAGGACTACCCGCCGAGCGCCGCGGCCAAGCTCGCCGCCGTGGACGCCGCCCTGGACCGGGTCCGCGCCCGCGCCGAGCAGACCGGCGAGCCGCTGCCCGCCCGGCCGGGCGGTGCGGCGCTGCACGCGCTGCGCGCCCTGGCCGCGGAGGACCGGGACGCCTTCGACACCGCACTGGCCGACCTCCTGACCCGGCACGCCGCGCTGCACAGCGCCTCCGCCACGCCCGGCAGCCTCCTCCCGCTCGTCCCCCTGGCCCTCGCCGCCCTCGCGTACCGGACGCTGGGCTGGTCGCCCGCTGTCCGCACCGACTACCTCCCGCACGCCCTGGTCACCGGCTTCGAGACCCGGGGCCCGCGGGTCGCCGGACTCGGCCGGGACCGGCGGCCGGACGCGGTGGCCGCGCTCGCGGCGGGCCCGCTGACCGTGGAACGGCCGGCCTTCTCCTGGACGGTGCACCTGAAGGCCGAGGCCCTGTACGAGGAGCACGTCACGGAGCTTCTCGCCGCCG
Organism: Streptomyces californicus; assembly: GCF_000717645.1. Classification (GTDB taxonomy): domain Bacteria; phylum Actinomycetota; class Actinomycetes; order Streptomycetales; family Streptomycetaceae; genus Streptomyces; species Streptomyces californicus. The sequence goes on along the minus strand of NZ_JNZZ01000016.1, from coordinate 178,996 downwards.
GCGGCGAGGAGCCCCACGCCCTCTGGCGGCTCGGGCGCGCCATGGGCGACCAGGAGCGCCTCTTCAAGTGGCGTTCGGGCGTCTCCGGCACGGTGACGGACGAGCAGCTCCGCAACGTCCGCCTCGCCTCGCAGATGGGAGCGGCGCTGTTCCGCGTCGCGCGGGCCGAGCCGGGCGCCGAGGTCGAGGTCGTCATCGACGGCCGTCCCCTGCGCTACCGGGCCCAGCGCGGCGAGAAGACCGGACCGGGCCCCTGGCACACCGCCACCGCCTTCGCCCTCATCACCGGCTCGCGCGAGGACCTCGCGCCCCTCGTCCTCACCGGCCCGACGTACACCGCCCCGGACGGCTCCGCCTTCAGCGCCTACCGCGAGGCCCTGCACGCCTACCTCACCGGTACGGACTGCGAAGCCGCGGCCGAACAGGCCCTGCGCCAGGCCGAGAAGGCCAGGGACTGGGGCTGGGCGATGCCGCCGGCCGTCCTGCTGTCGCAGCTCGTGGAAGGCGACGAGGAGAGCTTCAACCTGGCCCTGGCCGACGCGCTCGAAGCCCACCGCGCCCACTACCAGGTCGCCGACCGGGCCGACGACCCGGACGCCGCCGTCGACCTCGACGCCCTCGCCCTGGCCTGTCACGCCCGCCGTCGCGGCTGGGAGATCCGCGTCGACTCCGCGTACCTCCCGAAGGGGCTTCTGCAGGCGGCCGAACCCTTCTGAACGCGCGGGCGAAACCTTCCGGCGCCGCGCACGTGACCGGCCGCGGCCGACCGGGCGGCCCGCCCCACGCGACGCCCCCACCGCCCGGCGCGGGGCATCGGAACGAGCCGAGGGGGCCCGTGGTACGCCACGGGCCCCTCGGTACGCACGGCACGCGTCGCGCCGACGCGCTCAGCCGGCCCCGCCCGCGTGGGACGTACCGTCGCGGAACGCGCCCAGGATCTCCTCGGCCGCCAGCGTCGCCGTCAACGTGCCCTCCCGGACCCGCTGTTCGAGCTCCGGCGCCAGCTTCCGCACCGCCGGATGGCTGTGCAGCCGGTCCAGCAGCTCGTCCCGGACCATGGACCAGGTCCAGTCCACCTGCTGGTCGCGCCGCTTGGCCGCCAGCCGGCCGGTCGACTCCAGCACCGTACGGTGCTGCTCCAGCCGGTCCCACAGGGTGTCGAGCCCCAGCGACTCGCGCGCGCTGCACGTGAGCACCGGAGGCGTCCACGCGGCGTCCGCCGGATGCATCAGCCGCAGCGCGCCCGCCAGTTCGCGCGCCGCCGAACGCGCGTCGCGCTCGTGCGGGCCGTCCGCCTTGTTCACCGCGATGGCGTCCGCCAGCTCCAGGACGCCCTTCTTGATGCCCTGCAACTGGTCTCCGGTACGGGCCAGCGTCAGCAGCAGGAACGTGTCGACCATGTTGGCCACCGCCGTCTCCGACTGCCCGACGCCCACCGTCTCCACCAGCACCACGTCGTACCCCGCCGCCTCCATCACCACGATGGACTCCCGGGTCGCCTTCGCCACCCCGCCCAGCGTGCCCGCCGTGGGGGAGGGGCGGACGAAGGCGGCCGGATCCACCGCCAGGCGCTCCATCCGGGTCTTGTCACCCAGGATGGAGCCGCCCGTACGGCTGGAGGACGGGTCGACCGCCAGCACCGCCACCCGGTGGCCGAGCCCCGTGAGCATGGTGCCGAGCGCGTCGATGAACGTGGACTTGCCCACGCCCGGCACCCCGCTGATCCCGATCCGCCGGGCCGCCCCCGCGTGCGGCAGCAGCCGGCTCAGCAACTCCTGCGCCAGCACCCGGTGTTCGGCCCGCGTCGACTCGACGAGCGTGATCGCGCGGGCGATGAACGCCCGCTTCCCGTCGAGCACTCCCTGCACATAACTGTCGATGTCGATCTTGGCAGCCATCCGGTCAGCGGCTCACAGCTCGTGGCCGAGCGCGGCGCCGAGCCGCGTCACCAGGTCGTGGGCCGCGTCCGGGATCACCGTCCCCGGCGGGAAGACCGACGCGGCGCCCGCCTCGTGCAGGGCCTCGACGTCCTGCGGCGGAATCACCCCGCCCACCACGATCATGATGTCCTCCCGGCCCTCGGCGGCCAGCTCCTCGCGCAGCGCCGGTACGAGCGTGAGGTGCCCCGCAGCCAGCGAGGAGACGCCCACGATGTGCACGTCGGCCTCGACCGCCTGCCGCGCCACCTCGCCCGGCGTCTGGAACAGCGGACCGACGTCCACGTCGAATCCCAGGTCGGCGAAGGCCGTGGCGATCACCTTCTGCCCCCGGTCGTGGCCGTCCTGGCCCATCTTGGCGACCAGGATGCGCGGCCGGCGGCCCTCCGCCTCCTCGAACGCGTCGACCAGCGCGCGGGTCCGGTCCACGGAAGGGGACTCTCCTGCCTCTTTGCGGTACACACCGGAGATCGTACGGATCTGGCCCGCGTGCCGCCCGTACACCTTCTCCAGCGCGTCCGAGATCTCGCCGACCGTGGCCATCGCCCGCGCCGCGTCGACCGCCAGCGCCAGCAGATTGCCCTCCAGGTCCGGGCCCGGGTCGCGCTCGGCGGCGGCCGTCAGCGCCCGCAGCGCCTCCTGGCACCGCGTCTCGTCGCGCTCCTCGCGCAGCCGGCGCAGCTTCTCGATCTGCTGGGTGCGCACCGAGGAGTTGTCGACCTTGAGCACGTCGATCTGCTCGTCGCTCTCCACCCGGTACTTGTTCACGCCGATCACCGGCTGCCGGCCGGAGTCGATCCGCGCCTGCGTCCGCGCCGCCGCCTCCTCCACCCGGAGCTTGGGGATGCCCGCGTCGATGGCCTTCGCCATCCCGCCGGCCGCCTCGACCTCCTCGATGTGCTGCCAGGCCCGTTCCGCCAGGTCCCGCGTCAGCTTCTCCACGTACGCGCTGCCGCCCCACGGGTCGATGACCCGGCAGGTGCCCGACTCCTGCTGGAGCAGGAGCTGGGTGTTGCGGGCGATCCGCGCCGAGAAGTCGGTGGGCAGCGCCAGCGCCTCGTCCAACGCGTTGGTGTGCAGCGACTGGGTGTGCCCCTGCGTCGCCGCCATCGCCTCCACACACGTGCGCGTCACGTTGTTGAACACGTCCTGCGCGGTGAGCGACCAGCCCGACGTCTGCGAATGGGTGCGCAGTGAGAGGGACTTGGGGTTCTTCGGGTCGAACTGCTTGACCAGGCGCGCCCACAGCAGCCGGGCCGCCCGCAGTTTGGCGACCTCCATGAAGAAGTTCATCCCGATCGCCCAGAAGAACGACAGGCGGGGCGCGAACGCGTCGACGTCCAGGCCCGCTTCACGCCCGGCGCGCAGGTACTCCACCCCGTCGGCCAGCGTGTACGCCAGCTCCAGATCGGCCGTCGCCCCGGCCTCCTGGATGTGGTAGCCGGAGATCGAGATGGAGTTGTAGCGCGGCATCTTCCGCGAGGTGAACGCGAAGATGTCGGAGATGATCCGCATCGAGGGCGTTGGCGGGTAGATGTAGGTGTTGCGGACCATGAACTCCTTGAGGATGTCGTTCTGAATGGTCCCGGCCAGCTTCTCGGGCGGCACGCCCTGTTCCTCGGCGGCCACGATGTACAGCGCCAGCACGGGGAGCACCGCGCCGTTCATCGTCATCGACACCGACATCCGGTCCAGCGGAATGCCGTCGAAGAGCTGACGCATGTCGTAGATGGAGTCGATCGCCACCCCGGCCATGCCGACGTCACCGGTCACCCGGGGGTGGTCGCTGTCGTACCCCCGGTGGGTGGGCAGGTCGAAGGCGACCGACAGGCCCTTCTGCCCGGCCGCGAGGTTGCGCCGGTAGAAAGCGTTGGACTCCTCGGCCGTCGAGAATCCGGCGTACTGGCGGATCGTCCAGGGCTGGTTGACGTACATCGTCGGGTAGGGCCCGCGCAGGTACGGGGCGATGCCCGGATAGCTGTGCAGCGCGTCCAGGCCCTCCAGGTCCTCACCGGTGTAGAGCGGCTTGACCGTGATGCCCTCGGGCGTCTCCCAGAGCGGGGCCTCGGCGCCGTCGGCGGCCTTCGTCACGGCCGCCAGCCACTCCTCGGCCGAACCGGCCGCGGGCGCCTCGGAGACGAGCGGAACGTCGGAGAAATCGGGAACGGAGGATGTCCGGTCCGTGGGCGAGGTCGGCATCACGCCACTCCCAAACGGTCGAGTACGGAGGTGAGAACGGCGACCGCGTCGCAGCCCGCGAAGACGTGTGCGTCGACGTCGGCGTACTCGCCGGGCCGGCCGGCGAGGAAGACCCGCGTGGCGCCCGCCGCCTTCAGCGCACCGGCCACCGGCGCCGCCTGCTCGGCGTAGAGCGCGTCCGACGAGCACAGCACGGCGACCGACGCCCCGGAGGACTTCAGCGCGTCGCCGGCCGTGTGCGCGTCCACCGACACCGGCTCGTGCACCGCCTCGATCCCGCCCGCCCCGAAGAGGTTGACGGCGAACGAGACGCGCGCGGTGTGCGCGGCGGCCGGACCGAGCGCGGCCACGAACACCTTCGGACGGCTCCCGGTCGCCGCGAGGTGCGCGTCCGACCGGGCACGCAGCGCCTCGAACGCCTCGTCGCGACGGACCCTGGGCAGACCGCCGGGCGCCCCGGCGTACGGGTCGGCCGCGGGCTCCCGCTCCACCGCGCGCTCGCCGGGCATCGGGAACTCGCTCACCCCGGTGATCGGCTCCTTGCGGCGGGCCAGCTTCGCGCTGCGCGCCGCCCAGGTGGCGGCCAGCCGCTCCGCGACCATCCCCGAGCGCAGGGCGGCGGGCAAGCCGCCCGCCCGCTCGGTCTCCTGGAAGAACGCCCAAGCGGCGGCGGCCAGTTCGTCGGTCAGCCGCTCCACGTACCAGGAGCCGCCCGCCGGGTCGACGACCCGGGCCAGGTGCGACTCCTCGATGAGGATCGTGGAGGTGTTGCGGGCGATGCGGCGCGCGAACGCGTCGGGCAGGCCCAGTGCGTGGTCGAACGGCAGCACGGTCACGGACTCCGCGCCGCCCACCCCCGCGCCCAGCGTGGCCAGCGTGGTGCGCAGCATGTTCACCCACGGGTCGCGGCGCGTCATCATCACCGGCGAGGTCACCGCGTGCTGCCGCTGCGCTCCGGCGGCGGGGGCCCCGGACGCCTCGGCGACCCGCGCCCACAGCCGGCGGGCCGCGCGCAGCTTGGCGATCGTCAGGAACTGGTCGGCGGTGGCCGCGTAACGGAACTCCAGCTGCCCGCAGGCCGCCTCCACGCTCATCCCGGCACCGGTCAGCGCCCGCAGGTAGGCGGTGCCCGTCGCCAGCGAGAGCCCCAGCTCCTCCCCGGCCGAGCCGCCCGCCTCGTGATAGGGCAGCGCGTCCACGGCGACGGCCCGCAGCTCCGGGTACTCCGCGTCGCACCGCTGGGCCCAGCGCACGGCCGGGGCGAGGTCCGCCTCGACGCCCGTCCGCGCCTCGTGGCCGAGCGGGTCGGCGCCCAGCGTGCCGCGCGCCTCGTGCCGGGCGACACCCCGTTCCTCGTACAGCCGCAGCAGTTCGCTCGCCGCGCCGTCCAGGTCGGCCGGGGCGTCGAGGGCGATCGGCGCGAGATCCAGGTACACCCCGTCCAGCGCCCGGGCCAGTCCCTCGACGGGGACGCCTGCCGGGCCGTCCACGCCGAGCCAGAGCGAGGTGACCCCGTTCTCCAGGTCGCCGAGCAGCGCCTCGTTGAGCCGGGCGGGGTCGGTGAGGGCGTGGCGCTGGCGCACGTCCCAGCCGCCCGCCGCGTTCCCCTCGGCCCTGCTGCCCCGTACGAAGGGGGCGAAGCCGGGGAAGCCGGTGTCGGGAGACTCGTCGTTCGCGGTGTAGAGAGGGCGGGTGGTGAGCCCGTCCTCCAGTGTGGTGGACAGGGCGTCCTCGGCGGCCGAGCCCGAGACTTCCTTACCCGACTTGCGCAGTACGCCTTCGACGAGGCTCTGCCACTGGTCATGGGAGGGGTCGGGGAACGCGGCGGCCGGAGAGAGCCCGTCAGCAGGCTGGACCGTCATGGTCAGATGCTAGGGCAGGGCGCGGAACGAGCAGCAGGGGCACGGGCTGTGACCTTGCCCTCGCGGAGATGCACTTGATCCTTTACACACGGTCGCGTAACCGGTTCGGCCGCCGGGTGACGGGCAACACGACGGGCCGCGACATCGGAATGAATCAGACCGGTGATGCATATTATGTGCTGAGTTTCCCGACTTGTTATGTGATTACTGGAATGCCCGTATCCACCCCGGCGCGCCCGCGGCCGCCGGGACACGGAGAGGACGCGACCGTGGCTGTCGGACCTGTGGAGTACCTCGTCATCGCCTTTCCCGGCAGCGGCTTCACCGGGACGATCGCCCCCGCGCTCGCCGGAGCCGTCGCGTCCGGAGCCGTACGCCCCGCCGATCTGGCCTTCGTCCGGCGGACCGGGGGCGGTGCGCCGGCCCAGGTGCCGCTGCGGGACCTGGACGCCGGGGGAGTCGTCCCCACCGACCCGGACGGCGGCGAGGCCGTGGCACTGACCCCGCGCGACCTCGACCGGATCGACGGCAGTGTGCCGCCCGGCGACACCGCCGCGATCGTGGTGCGGGAGGACCTGTGGACCACGGAGGCCGCCCGCGCGGTCCGCGAGGCGGGCGGCTCCTTCGTCGCCCACGAACGCCTCGGCTCCGGGGACGGGGCCGAGGAGACGGCCGGTGACGACATCATCGACCGGCTGGAGCGCCTCGCCGACCTGTGGAAGCGCGAGATCCTCAGCGACGAGGAGTTCGTGGAGCAGAAGACCAGACTCCTGTCCGACTGACCCGGTCCGACGCCGCCGGGACGCCAGAGCGCCGCTCCCGGGCGCGACGCCGTCATCCGACGCTCGACGCCGATCCCGACCCGTGCGATTCCCGGATTCCCCCGGGGAAAGAGGCAGTTCATCGTGCAGACCGCCCGGACCGTTGTGGCCTCCACCGTTGTCAATCTGCGCGACCTGGGCGGCATCGCCCTGAGCCGTGACCGCCGGGTGCGCCAGAGCGCCCTGTTCCGCTCGGGCCAGCTCAGCGAACTGGACCCGGAGAACGACCGGGCGATCGCCGCGCTCGGCATCCGCACCGTCGTCGACCTGCGCACCGCGGACGAGCGCCGCTGGGCCCCGGACCGGCTGCCGCACCGTTCCCGGCTCTTCGTCGCCGACGTGCTCGGCGACCACCCGGGCGTCGCGCCCTCCCGTCTGCGATCCCTGCTCGCCGACCCGGACGGGGCGCGGCGGGCGCTCGGCGGAGGCCGCGCCGAGGAACTGTTCGCCGACACCTACCGCAAGATGGTCCTCTCGCCCGGAGCGGCAGCCGCCTACCGGGCCTTCCTGGAGACCGCCGCCGACCCCCGCGCCCGCCCGCTGCTCTTCCACTGCACGGCGGGCAAGGACCGCACGGGCTGGGCGGCCGCCGTGCTGCTGATGATCCTCGGGGCGCCTCGCGCCACCGTCCGCGCGGACTTCCTCGGCGTCAACCCCGCCGTACGGGCGGCGTTCGCCCCGCAGGTGGCGCGGTTCCTCGACGGCGGCGGAGACCCCGCCGTCGCCGCGGCCGTCATCGAGGTCCGCCCCCGCTACCTGGACGCGGCCCTCGACGCCATGGACGAGCGGTGGGGCGGCCTGGAGGGCTACGTACGCGACGGACTGCGCGTGCCGGGCGCCGTACTGGAGCGGCTGCGCGAGGGCCTGGTGATCAGCGGCTGAGCCGGACGCCGGCCGCCCCCGACCGCGCGAAGGGGCCGGTGCGGCCAGGAATCCCCTGGCCGCACCGGCCCCTTCGTCCGCTCCGGACAGCGGCGGACGCGCCCTACAGGTGGACGAGCCGCTCGGTCAGGTCCCGGTAGTGCTGGAGCGCGATCCGCAGGTCCTCGGTCTCCGCCCCCGTGCCCGTGGCGTCCTCGCCCTTCCCGGCACGCAGTTTCCGGCCGCGCTCCTGGAGGGCGGCGCCGAGGTCCGCGACGACCTCCTCGAACGTGGCGTCGGCGTCCCGGACGGCCTGGTGCGGGTCCTCCACGAAACCGGTGACGGCCTGCTGGATCCGGGCGGCGAACGCCTCCCGCTGTTCCGGGGCGAACAGGGAGTGTCCGCCGCGTGCGCCCCCCTCGGCGCGGCCGTGCGCGGCGCCCGGACCGCTGCCCGGGGCTGCCGGGCCGGTCGCGGTCCTCGGGTCCGTCGCCCCGGTGTGGTCGAGGGGGACCGGGGCGCCCGCGTCCGGCGTCATGGGGCCGGTCCCGGGCTCCGGGGCGTGCGGGGGCGGTGCGGCGCCGTCGGCCGCGGACCCCGGTGCGTGCGGGGGCTGGGTGTCGGTCGCGGGACCGGGTGCGTGCGGGGCGGGGGAGTGGGGCCCGGACCCGGTGCCCGGAGCCGGAGCGGCGGGCGGTGCCGCGGGCTCCGCCGCCTTCTCCCTGCCCGTGACGGTCCTCGGAGCCGTTTCGGACGCGGCCGGCCGCCGGACGGGCGTACCCGTGTCGATCGGCCCGGCGCCCTCCGGAAGGCCGGGGCCGCCGGCGGGGTTCGTCCTGTCGTTCGGTGCCTGCGTCATGCGCCGTGTCCCTTCACGAGATGCCCGTTGCCGTGTTCACGCTGCGACCCGCCGTCCGCGAGGAGCGCTTCGAAGAGACCGCGGGCATCCATCAGTGCCTCCCGCATCTCCTCGGTGTTCGCGTGCCCGCTCCCCGCGGAGTGCACCCGCCGGTAGCCCTGGACGTGTGCGGCGTGGTGCACCGACAGCGCGTCCGTACGCTCGTCGAAGTCGTCGCCCGCCGGGAAGCCGCGCTCCCGCGACAGATCGGCCAGCAGCGTGTCGGCCTCCGCCAGCGAACGCTCCGGCGACTCGACGAACAGCTCCTGGGCGCTCGCCCAGCGGGCGGCGTAGCGGGCGCGGGCCTCCTCGGTCAGCGGGCGCTGTTCGAGGTGACCGTGCCGCTTCACCCGGTCGTCGAGCTCCAGCTCGGCCGCCTTGGTGTCACCGCCGTGCCGGGCGACGACCCGGTCGTACTCCGGTCCGAAACGGCTGCGCAGTCCCCGGCCGCCGGCCGTGCGCCCGCGCAGCAGCAGGAACGCGGCGATGGCCGCCACGACGACCACGGCGACGATGATGATCGCTGTCGTCACGGCTACCGCCCCCAACGTTCGTCGGCCGGTACGTAGCTCTGCTGTCGCACAGTGGTCAGCCCCTCTCGGTCCGGGCCCGGCGACAGTCGCCGGGCTGCGTGCAGGAGTTCGTGTACCCCCGGATCGCTGTTCGAGGCAGCCCGCTTCGGTCCGGACGCGACCGGGCGCCGCCGGAGCGGGGAAGGACGGCCCGCCCGGCCGCACCGCGGCACCGTGGCGCATACTCGCCGTATGGGAACGCACAGGTCAGGACGGTGGGGCGGACGCGCCCGGCGGAGCCCGGGCGTGACGGTCCGCCGTGCCGCGGCGGGCGACGCCGGGCGGCTGACGCGGGTGGTCCGCACCTCGCGCGCGTACGAGGGACCGTACGCGTCGATGGTCGAGGGCTACCGGGTCGGGCCCGACTACATCGAGGCGCACCGGGTCTTCGTCGCCGCGGACGACACGACGGACCGGGTCCTCGGGTTCTACGCGCTGGTCCTCGACCCGCCCGAGCTGGACCTGATGTTCGTCGCCGACGAGGCCCAGGGGCGCGGCATCGGCCGTCTCCTCGCCGCCCATCTGCGCGAGGAGGCCCGTGCCGCCGGGCTCGCGGGCGTCCGGATCGTCTCCCACCCGCCCGCCGAGGGCTTCTACCGGAGCATCGGCGCCGAACCCGTCGGCACGGTCCGGGCCGATCCGCCCGCGGTGCGGTGGGACCGGCCCGAACTCCTGCTCCGGGTCGGCTGAACCCGCACGGCGCGGGCCCGGCCGCGTGTGGCGACCGGGCCCTCTCTCCGTACCGTCGGTCTGTCCCGAAGGCCGTTCAGCCGCCGTACGGACGGGTGATCAGTTCCAGCCAGTGGCCGCTGGGATCGGGGAAGTACACTCCCTTGCCGCCGTCGTTGCGGTTGATCTCGCCGGGCAGCGTGCGCTGCGGATCGGCGTAGAACTCGATTCCCAGCGCCTGGATCCTCGCGAACGCGGCGTCGAACTCCGCCTCCGAGACCAGGAACGCGTAGTGCTGCGACGCGATCGACGCGGCGGGGACGGTCGCGAAGTCCAGAGTGACGTCGTTGGCGAGGACGACCGGGACGAACGGGCCCCATTCCTCCCCGACCGTCAGATCCAGCAGGTCCGCGAAGAAGGCGGCGGACTCGCGGTTGTCCCGGCAATGGACGATGGTGTGATTCAACTCGACCGACACGGTGGAATGCCTCCAAGGGCATCTCACGGGCCACCTCCACGCCTCACCCGGACGGTGACCGACGCGCGATGCCCTGCGGTGATCCTAAAGGGCCGTCGACGTTCCCGCGCGCGATTTCACCGGACGTCTGGGCACACGCGGAACCGACGGGTGCGCGTGTGATGCGGCGGCCCGCACGCGGTGGGGTTGGCCGTGCTCCTCCTGGGCACCAGTAGCCCCAGGTCGAACGGGTGTGCCAGTGTGCCCGGTCGTGCGGAGAAGAAGGAGAGCGTCGATGTCGGAGACCCATGGCAGAGGCCGGGAAGAGACCCAGGAGGAGCGGGCGGACCGGCAGTGGACCGAACTCCTCCAGGAACTGCGCGTCGCGCAGACCGGGGTGCAGATCCTCTTCGGCTTCCTCCTCGCTGTGGTCTTCCAGTCCCGGTTCGAGGACCTGGCCCATGTCGACCGGGACATCTACGTGGTGACCGTGATGCTCGGAGCGGCGACCGCCGCGACGCTCATCGGCCCCGTCTCCTACCACCGGCTCCTGACCGGCCGCCGGATGAAGCCGCAGACGGTCATCTGGGCCTCCCGGATGACCGTCCTCGGCCTGGTGCTGCTCTTCTGCACGATGTGCTCGACGCTGCTGCTGATCATGCGCGTCGCCCTGCACAACCAGGTGGCCCTGTGGCTGGTCGGCGTGATGGCCCTGTGGTTCCTGGCCTGCTGGTTCCTCTTCCCGCTCTGGGCCATCGCCAAGGGGCGCTCCGGCCCGCGCGAGGACGAGGCGGACGACGAGGCGGGCGCGACCGGCGCCTCCGGCCGGACCTGACCGGCCGCGCGCCGGTCAGGCCGGACTGGGCACGTCGGTGACGGCGAACAGCGCGCCGTCCGGGTCCCGCAGCGCGACCTCCGTACCCCCGAAGCCGGTACGGTCCTCGACGAGCGCGCCACCGTGCTCCTCGGCCGCGGCCACCGTCGCCGCCAGATCCGCCACCGGGAACTGCACCTGCCAGTGCGGGCGCACCAGCGGATCGGCCGCGGCCTCCACGGCCCCCGAGCTGATCCGGGCCAGCGGATGCCCCGAGCACCGCACGATCACCTCGTCGCCCTCGTAGGCCACGTCGCAGGCCCCGGGGCGCCCGCTCGCCCAGTCGAGCACCTCGCCGTAGAAGATCGCCGCGTCGAAGGCGTCGCGGGTCCGCAGCCGCAGCCAGGCGTGCGCGTGGTCGGCCGGGGCCGGCGGCGACGTGGAGGGCTCGGTGCGCTGCCAGAGGCCGAAGGACGCCCCGTCGCGGTCCGACGCCAGCACCCCGCGCCCCTTCCCGAGCGTCAGCGGCCCCACGGCCACGGTGCCGCTGCGCTCCCGCACCCGGGACGCGGCGACGTTCGCGTCCTCCACCGCGAAGTACGGCGTCCACGCCACCGCGACCTGGTAGGCGGAGGAGACGGCGAACAGCCCCGCCACCGGGATCTGGCCCCGGAAGGCGACCGAGAAGTCCGCACCGAGCCGCCCCGGCCGGAACGACCAGCCCAGCACCTGCCCGTAGAACCGCTGGGCCCTCTCCAGGTTCCGGGTCATCAGGGTGACCCAGCACGGCGCGGCCGGTCCGGTCAGCGGAGCCGCCGAGGAGGCCGTACGGGGATCGCTTCCGGTCATCGTCCACTGCCTTCTCCGGGCAGCGGCGTCCTGCCCGGCCGCTGCGGTCCAGCAACCAGCGTCGACCGCCCCGCCCGGTCCCGCAAACGCGAAGTCCCTCCCCGGTGCGCTCCGGGGAGGGACTTCGCGATGTCGAGGAAGGCTCGTCGAGACGGGCCGGCGACCGCGTGGGCGGCCGTCGCGAGCCGGTCCGATCAGCCGCGCGGCCGCTCCTCGTCGGGCGGGAGCGGACCGTTGCCGTGGTCCTTCAGCTCGTACGGGGACAGGGCGTGGCCGTCCTCGGGGAACCGGTCGGAGGAGTGCGGCTCGTGCTGCTCGATGTGCGTGCGCTGCTCCGGCCTCTCCGGCTGCTCGTGCGGCTTCGGCGGGGGCGGCTCGGCGTCGTGCTTGCGCTTGCTGAGGATGAAACCGCCGATCAGCAGGGCGACGACGGCCAGCGCCACGACGGGCAGGACGACCCCGAGGGCCCCCGTGCCGTCCGCGAGCGGGGCCGCGACCGGAAATTCGGCCGCATTGACTGCGTTGAGAACATCCATGTCTAGCGCATACCCCGCCGGATGGTCATCAGTCGGCTGTTCACAGCAATTCATGTTTTATGGGTATCTCAGGGGAAACGCGTTTCAGAGCCGGAGGCCGGAACAGCCCTCCTGCCCGCCCTCCGGGAGATCAAGGCCCCTTTCGGACGCCTTTCGTGTCGCCGTCGGCGGGGCACGGGGTGAGCCTGGAGGGGCCCCGAAAGCCGGCGACCCAGCGGAAGGAACCACGGTGAACAGCACCCCCGACCAGCACGGCGACGACCACCCGGCGGACCGGGAGGTGGTGGTCTCGCTCAGCCGCTGCGACGCACAGGACGCGCGGACCGTGTTCGACGTGCTCACCGCCGCGTTCGCCTCCGACCACCCGATGGGCGAGACCCCCGAAGCCTCCGCCGGGCCCCGGCCGGACGTCTGGGTCACCACCGTCGACGTGACCGAGCCGAGCACCGGGGCCGGCCCGGCCCGGCTCACCGCACCGGTCACGGTGGAGGCCCAGGGCGGCTACCGGGCCGTGGACCGGCTGCGCACCCACCTGGGCGGCGCCTTCGCGGTGAGCGTCGTCGGCACGGCCGCCGGGGACCAGGAGCAGGAGGTCCGGCTGCGGCTGGAGAACCGCTGACGCCCCGTACGAGGACACGACCGGCACCACGGCCGCCGGGCGGGACCCCGCCCGGCGGCGAAGCGAAAGGCGCGCCCATGGACTCCCTCGCTCTCGGAGCGGAACTCGAACCCGAACCGGTCCTCGACCGGCGCTCCGCCGTGACGCTGCGCGTCAACGGCGAGGAAACGTCGCTGACCGTCGACCACCGCAGCACGCTCCTGGAGACCCTGCGTGAGGACTTCGGGCTCACCGGAGCCAAGAAGGGCTGCGACCACGGCCAGTGCGGAGCCTGCACGGTCCTGGTCGACGGCCGACGGGTCAACAGCTGCCTGCAGCTCACCGTCGCCCGGAACGGCTCGGCGATCACCACCGTGGAAGGGCTCGCCGACGGCGAGGAACTGCATCCGCTGCAGCGCGCCTTCATCGAGCGGGACGCCCTCCAGTGCGGCTTCTGCACCCCGGGCCAGATCTGCTCGGCCGTGGGCATGCTCCGCGAAGCCGCCGACGGCGCGCCCTCCCACGCCACGGAGCCGGACACCGCGGCGGCCGGAGCGGTCGCGCTGGACGCCGAGGAGATCCGGGAGCGGATGAGCGGCAACCTCTGCCGGTGCGGGGCCTACCCCCGGATCGTCGAAGCCATCGAGGACGTGATCGCGTGAAACCGTTCGGCTATGTGCGCCCCGCCTCCACCGACGAGGCCGTCCGGCTCCGCGCCGCCGACCCCGCCGCCCGCTTCCTGGGCGGCGGCACCAACCTGGTCGACCTGATGAAGCTCGGCGTGGAGACGCCCGGCGCCCTCATCGACATCGCCGGACTGCCGCTGGACCGGGTGGCCCGGACGGCCGAGGGCGGTCTGAGCATCGGCGCCACCGTCCGCAACAGCGACCTCGCCGCCCACCCCGACGTGACGGGCGGCTACCCCGCACTCTCCCAGGCGCTGCTCGCCGGGGCGTCGGGCCAGCTCCGCAACGCCGCCACCACCGGCGGCAACCTGCTCCAGCGCACCCGGTGCCGCTACTTCCAGGACGTCTCCAAGCCCTGCAACAAACGCGTGCCCGGCTCCGGCTGCCCCGCGTACGAGGGATCCAACCGGGACCTCGCGATCCTCGGGTACTCACCCGAGTGCGTGGCGACCAACCCGTCCGACATGGCCGTGGCCCTCGCCGCGCTCGACGCGACCGTGGTGCTCGTCGGACCCGAGGGCGAACGGACCGTCCCCGTCGCCGAGTTCCACCGCCTGCCGGGGGAGAACCCCGACCAGGACACCGTGATCCGGCCCGGCGAGCTGATCACCGAGGTGGTGCTCCCGCCGCCGGCGCCCGGCGCTGCCTCCCGCTACCGCAAGGCCCGCGACCGGGCCAGCTACGCCTTCGCGCTCGTCTCCGTCGCCGCCACCCTCCGCGTGGCGGACGGCCGGGTGGAACACGCCACCCTGGCGTTCGGCGGCGTCGCCCCCCGGCCGTGGCGGGCGCGCCGCGCCGAGGCGGAGCTGCGTGACGCCCCGGCGACCCCCGCCGCCTTCCAGCACGCGGTGATCGCGGAACTGGCCGAGGCGCGGCCGCTGAGCGACAACGCCTTCAAGGTGGACCTGGCGCTCCGCCTCGCCCTCGACGTGCTCGGCGAACTCGCCGAACGCCGCCCCGCGCCCACCGCCTGAACGCGCCCACCGCCACCCCCGCACCCAGCCCGCGCGACGCGCCGTCGTACGCGCCGCAGGCCCCGCCGACCCCGAGGACCCAACGCCATGACCACGCAAGCCCCGCAGTTCCCCGGTGCGCCCGTCGTCCGCAGAGAGGCCCGGGACAAGGTCACCGGAACCGCCCGCTACGCGCTCGACCGCACCCCCGCCGGATGCCTGTACGCCTGGACCGTTCCGGCCACCATCGCGGCCGGACGCGTCACCGCCGTACGGGCCGTGGACGCCCTCGCCGTACCGGGCGTCCACTCCGTCCTCACCCACGACAACGCGCCCGCGCTGCGGGAGCCCGACGACCCGATCCTCGCGGTGCTCCAGGACGACAGGGTCCCGCACCACGGCTGGCCGATCGCCCTCGTGCTCGCCGACAGCCTCGAAGCGGCCCGTACCGGGGCCGGGGCCCTGCACATCGAGTACGAGCGCGACCCCCACGACGTCACCCTCACCGAGGACCACCCCGGCCTCTACACGCCCGACGAGGCCAACGGCGGCGAACCCGCCCTCCGGGTGCGGGGCGACGTGGAGAGGGCCCTGGCCGCCTCGCACGTCCAGGTGGACGCCACGTACCGGATGAGCGCACTGCACAACCACCCCATGGAACCGCACGCCGCCACCGCCGTCTGGGAGGACGGCCACCTCACCGTCCACGACTCCAGCCAGGGCGCCACCAAGGTCCGCGAGAGCCTGGCCCAGGCGTTCGGGCTCGACCCGGACCGGATCACCGTGGTCTCCGAGCACGTCGGCGGCGGCTTCGGCTCCAAGGGCACCACCCGCCCGCAAGCGGTGCTGGCCGCGATGGCCGCCCGGCACACCGGCCGACCCGTCAAGCTCGGCTTCCCCCGCGCCCAGCTCGCGGAGGTCGTCGGACACCGGGCCCCCACCATCCAGCGGGTCCGGCTCGGCGCCGACGAGGACGGCACGCTCACCGCCGTCAGCCACGAGGTGGTCACCCGGACCTCCACGGTCAAGGAGTTCGTCGAGCAGGCCGCCGTGCCCGCCCGCGTCATGTACGCCTCGCCGAACAGCCGCACCGGCCACCGGGTGGTCGCCCTCGACGTCCCCAGCCCCTCCTGGATGCGCGCCCCCGGGGAGGCGTCGGGGATGTACGCGCTGGAGTCCGCCATGGACGAACTCGCCTCCGCGCTCGGCCTGGACCCCGTGGAGCTGCGGCTGCGCAACGACCCGCAGACCGAACCGGACAGCGGCCGCCCCTTCAGCAGCCGGGGCCTCGCCGCCTGTCTGCGCGAGGGCGCGGCACGGTTCGGCTGGCACGACCGCGACCCGCGCCCCGCCGCGCGCCAGGAGGGCCGGTGGCTCATCGGCACGGGGGTGGCCTCCGCCACCTACCCCGTCCTCGTCTCCCCGTCCACCGCGAGCGCCCACGCCGCACCGGACGGCTCCCCGCACATCCGGGTCAACGCCACCGACATCGGCACCGGGGCGCGCACCGTGCTCGCCCAGATCGCCGCCGACGCGCTCGGCGTCGCCCCCGAGACCGTCCGGATCGACATCGGCTCCACCGAGCTGCCCGCCGCCCCGCTGGCCGGGGGCTCCTCCGGCACCGCCTCCTGGGGCTGGGCCGTGCACCGGGCCGCCACCGATCTCGCCGCCCGGCTCGCGGAGCACACCGGGCCCCTGCCGCCCGAGGGCATCACCACCACCGCCGACACCGAGCGGGAGGCAGGCGAGGAGTCCCCTTACGCCCGCCACGCCTTCGGAGCCCACTTCGCCGAGACCGCCGTCGACGCCGTCACCGGCGAGGTGCGCGTACGCCGCCTCCTCGGGGTCTACGCCGCAGGACGCATCCTGAACGAGCGCACCGCCCGCTCCCAGTTCACCGGCGGCATGGTCATGGGCATCGGCATGGCCCTCACCGAGGGCTGCGGCACCGACCCGGTCTTCGGCGACTTCACCGCCAAGGACCTCGCCGCCTACCACGTGCCCGTCTGCGCCGACACGGCCGACATCCAGGCGCACTGGATCGAGGAGGACGACCGCCACCTCAACCCGATGGGGAGCAAGGGCATCGGGGAGATCGGGATCGTCGGCACCGCCGCCGCCATCGGGAACGCGGTCCGTCACGCCACCGGCGCCCGGCTGCGCGAACTGCCCCTCACCCCGGACGCCCTGCTGCCCTACCTCCTGTGACCGGGCACCCCTCCCACCAGCACGGACGGCCCAGCTGTTGCGCGTCCGGCGTACCGCGCTCACCCTGATGAGTGACCCAGAAGCGACCAGTGCTCACGCTTCGTGTTCGGGGGTCGTTCGTGCGACGGGGTGACGTACGGCGGGGAGCACGTGGGCCTTGTGATGAGGAGCCTCGACGATGACCGTTCCACTCGACCGGCACCGCTCGGTCGAACTGCAGGTGTGGGCCGAACGCGTTCCGCGTGTGCGGCGGATCGTCGCCGCACACCTGCGCCACTGGAGCCTCGACCTGCACGTCCGGCCCGTCGGCCGGGCCCTGGACGAACTCCTGGCCAACGTCCACCGGCACGTCGGCGACGACAACGCCTGCGTCGTCGAACTCCGCTGGACCGGGCGGCGCGTGACCGTGTCCGTGGCGGACGACAGCACCCGCATGCCCCGGCTGCTGCCGTCCGGCGGCGGACTCAGCCGGGTGATGGCCCTCAGCGACAGCTGGGGCACCTGCCGGACCGCGGACGGCAAGGTGGTCTGGTTCACCCGCTACGCCGAGGCGCCCCGGACGGCGGGACTGCTCCCGTACGCGCCGCTCCCCGGCGTCCGCACCGCGCGCGAGCTTCCGCTCCCGGCGCTCGTCTGACCGCCCGGAGGGGCGGTCCGGCACCACCGGCCGGCGCGGAACGTGCCCCGGAAGCCCCCGCCGCACAGGCGGGGCGCCCCCGGCAGGCATGATCCGCGCCGGCCGGGTACGTGCGGAGGAGGAACGGGCCGCGTTGCGCACACCGGTGCGGCGCGGCACGGTCGGAGTACCGATGCAAGGAGGCCACTGCCATGCCCATCGCGACGGTCAACCCCGCGAACGGCGAACTGATCAGGACGTTCGACGCCTTCGGCGACGATGAGACCGAACGCAGGATCACCGCCGCCGCGGAGACCTTCCGCCAGTACCGCACCACCCCCTTCGAACAGCGCGCGGCCTGGCTGAACCGGGCCGCCGACCTCCTCGACGAGGACCGCGACACCATCGCCCGCACCATGACCGTCGAGATGGGCAAGCCCATCGCGGCGGCCCGCGCGGAGGCGGCCAAGTGCGCCAAGGCGATGCGCTGGTACGCCGCCCGCGCCGAGGGGCTGCTCGCGGACGAGCACCCGGATGCCGACGACGTCCACGACTCGGGCGCCTCCCGCGCGCTGGTCCGCTACCGGCCGCTCGGCGTCGTCCTCGCCGTGATGCCGTGGAACTTCCCGCTCTGGCAGGTCGTGCGCTTCGCCGCCCCCGCGCTCATGGCGGGCAACGTCGGACTGCTCAAGCACGCCTCCAACGTCCCGCAGACCGCGCTGTACCTGGAGGACCTCTTCCACCGGGCGGGCTTCCCCGCCGGCTGCTTCCGTACGCTGCTGATCGGCTCGGGCGACGTCGAGGCCGTCCTGCGCGACCCGCGCGTCGCCGCCGCCACGCTCACCGGCAGCGAGCCGGCGGGCCGCTCCGTCGCCGCCACCGCCGCCGACGAGGTCAAGAAGACCGTGCTGGAACTCGGCGGCAGCGACCCCTACATCGTCCTGCCCTCCGCCGACGTCGCGAAGGCCGCCGCCACCGCCGTCACCGCACGCGTCCAGAACAACGGGCAGTCCTGCATCGCCGCCAAGCGGTTCATCGTCCACGCCGACGTGTACGACGAGTTCGCCGAACGGTTCACCGAGGGCATGCGGGCCCTGACCGTCGGCGATCCGCTGGAGGAGGGCACCGACGTCGGCCCGCTCTCCACCGAGCAGGGCCGCACCGACCTGGAGGAACTCGTCGACGACGCCGTCGAACGCGGCGCGGAGGTGCTGTGCGGCGCACGGCGGCCCGACAAGCTCGGCGGCGGCCTGGAGAACGGCTGGTTCTACGAGCCCACCGTGCTCGCCGGCATCACCACCGCCATGCGCATCCACCAGGAGGAGACCTTCGGCCCCGTCGCCACCCTCCACCGGGTCGCCGACCTGGACGAGGCGGTCCACCTGGCCAACGACACCCCCTTCGGCCTCAGCTCCAACGTCTGGACCCGCGACGCCGGCGAACAGGAGCGCTGCGCCCGCGACCTGGAGGCCGGCGGAGTCTTCTTCAACGGGATGACCGCCTCCCACCCCGCCCTGCCCTTCGGCGGCGTCAAGCGCTCGGGCTACGGCCGCGAGCTGGCCGACCACGGCATCCGCGAGTTCTGCAACGTCACCACCCTCTGGTACGGGCCCGAGGAGTCCTGAGAACCCGGCCCGCCCACCGTCGGCCGACGAGGAGACCTCCTCCGTGAGCGACACCCCGACCGCCTCCGCCCCCACCTCCCTGACCGACGACGAAGTCGCCGCGCTCGACGCGCACTGGCGCGCGTCCAACTACCTCGCCGTCGGCCAGATCTACCTGATGGACAACCCCCTGCTGACCCGGCCGCTCGTCCCCGAGGACATCAAGCCGCGGCTGCTCGGCCACTGGGGCACCTCGCCGGGGCTCAATCTCGTCCACACCCACCTCAACCGGGTGATCAAGCGGCGCAGCCGGTCCGCCCTCTGCGTCTGGGGACCCGGCCACGGCGGCCCCGCCGTCCTCGCCAACTCCTGGCTGGAGGGCAGCTACTCCGACACGTATCCGGACGTCGGCCGCGACGCGGCGGGCATGGGGCGGCTGTTCCAGCAGTTCTCCTTCCCCGGCGGCGTGCCCAGCCACGTCGCACCCGAGACCCCCGGCTCCATCCACGAGGGCGGCGAACTCGGCTACTCCCTCGCCCACGCCTACGGCGCCGCCTTCGACCACCCGGACCTCCTCGTCGCCTGCGTGGTCGGCGACGGCGAGGCGGAGACGGGGCCGCTCGCCGCGTCCTGGCACGCGAACAAGTTCCTCGACCCGGTCCACGACGGGGCCGTCCTGCCGATCCTCCACCTCAACGGCTACAAGATCGCCAACCCGACGGTCCTGGCCCGGATCCCCGAGGAGGAACTGGACCGGCTGCTGCGCGGCTACGGGCACGACCCGCTGTTCGTCACCGGCGACGACCCGGCCGCCGTCCACCGCGCCCTCGCCGCCGCCATGGACACCGCCCTGGACCGCGTCGACGCCCACCAGCGGGCGGCACGCGAGGACGGCGTCACCGAACGGCCCCCCTGGCCCATGATCGTCCTGCGCACCCCCAAGGGCTGGACCGGACCCGAGGAGGTCGACGGCCTCCCCGTCGAGAACACCTGGCGCTCCCACCAGGTCCCGCTCTCCGGCGTCCGCGACAACCCGGAGCACCTGCGGCAACTGGAAGCCTGGCTGCGCTCCTACCGGCCGGAGGAACTGTTCGACGGCGAAGGCCGCCCCACCCCGCAGGTCCTCGCCTGTGTGCCCGAGGGCGAGGCCCGCCTCGGCTCCACCCCGTACGCCAACGGCGGGCGGCTCCTGCGCGACCTCCCGCTGCCCGATCTCGCGAACCACGCCGTGCCCGTCGACCGGCCCGGCACCGCCCTCCACGAACCGACCAAGGTGCTCGGCGGCCTCCTGGAGAGCGTCATGGCCGCGACCGCCGGGCGCAGGGACTTCCGCGTGGTCGGCCCCGACGAGACCGCCTCCAACCGGCTCGACGCCCTCTACCACGCCACCGGCAAGGCGTGGCAGGCCGGAACCCTGCCCACCGACGAACACCTCGCCCACGACGGTCGCGTGATGGAGGTGCTCTCCGAACACCTCTGCCAGGGCTGGCTGGAGGGCTACCTCCTCACCGGGCGGCACGGACTCTTCTCCAGCTACGAGGCGTTCGCCCACATCGTCGACTCCATGGTCAACCAGCACATCAAATGGCTGCGCACCTCACGCCGGCTGCCCTGGCGGCGCCCCATCGCCTCACTCAACTACCTGCTGACCTCGCACGTGTGGCGCCAGGACCACAACGGCTTCTCGCACCAGGACCCCGGCTTCGTCGACCACATCCTCAACAAGAGCCCCGAGGTCGTCCGCGTCTACCTCCCGCCGGACGCCAACACCCTGCTCTCGGCGGCCGACCACGCCCTGCGCAGCCGGGACTACGTCAACGTGATCGTCGCCGGCAAGCAGCCCACCTTCGACTGGCTCACCCTCGACGAGGCCCGCGCCCACTGCGCACGGGGCGCCGGGGTCTGGCCGTGGGCCGGCACCGAGGACGGCACCCGGGAACCGGACGTGGTCCTCGCCTGCGCCGGGGACGTACCCACCCAGGAGACCCTGGCCGCGGCCGATCTGCTCCGCCGTCACCTGCCGGAGCTCGCCGTCCGAGTGGTGAACATCGTGGACATCGCGCGCTTGATGCCCGACACGGAGCATCCGCACGGCATGCCGGACTCCGAGTACGACGCCCTGTTCACCCGCGAGCGGCCGGTCGTCTTCGCCTACCACGGCTACCCGTGGCTGATCCACCGGCTCGCCTACCGCCGGGCCGGCCACGCCCACCTCCATGTGCGCGGCTACAAGGAGGAGGGCACCACGACGACCCCGTTCGACATGGTCGTCCGCAACGACCTCGACCGCTACCGGCTGGTCATGGACGTCATCGACCGGGTGCCCGGCCTCGGCGTCCGCGCCGTCGCGCTGCGCCAGGAGATGGCGGACGCCCGCACCCGCCACCACGCCTGGATCCGCGAACACGGCACGGACCTGCCGGAGGTCGCGGAGTGGACGTGGGGCGGCTGACCGGCCGCGGGCCTGGCGGACGCGGGGGAGCGGTGCGCGATCATGGACGGTGATCCTGCCGGGCCGGAGAGAGGCTGCCATGAAGCTGCGCTGTGCCGTCATCGAGGACTTCCAGTCGGTGTCCGCCACCGTGACCGACTGGTCGCCCGTGACCGACGACGTCGAGATCGTGACGTTCACCGAGCACCTGGCCTCGGTGGACGAGGCGGCCGCCGCCCTGGCCGGCTACGACATCGTGGTGACCCTGCGCGAGCGGGTCCCGTTCCCGGCCGAACTGCTCGCCCGGCTGCCCCGGTTGCGGCTGCTCGTCGCCTCCGGCATGCGTAACTCCGCCATCGACTTCGACGCCGCCCGGCGGCACGGCGTCGTCGTCTGCGGCACCGCCAGCTCCGTCACCCCGCCCGTCGAGCTGACCTGGGCCCTGCTGCTCGGCCTCGCCCGGGGGATCGTCCCCGAGAACGAGGCCCTGCGCACGGGCGGGCGCTGGCAGTCCACGCTCGGGGCCGATCTGCACGGACGGACGCTCGGACTCCTGGGGCTCGGGAAGATCGGCGGCCGGGTGGCGCGGATCGGCCTCGCCTTCGGCATGGACGTCCTGGCCTGGAGCCAGAACCTCACGAAGGAGCGGACCGACGAGGTCGGGGTGCGGCTCGCCGCGTCCCGGGACGAACTGCTGGCCGCGAGCGACTTCGTCTCCGTCCACCTGGCCCTCGGCGACCGGACCCGGGGGCTGATCGGCGCCGCCGAACTCGCCCGGATGCGCCCGACCGCGTACCTGGTCAACACCTCCAGGGCCGCCGTCGTCGACACGGACGCCCTGCTCGCCGCCCTGCGCGACGGGGTGATCGCCGGCGCCGCGACCGACGTGTTCGACACCGAGCCGCTCCCCGCCGACGACCCGGTGCGTACGGCCCCGGGGCTGCTGGCCACCCCGCACCTGGGCTATGTGTCCCGCGCCAACTACGAGACGTACTACGGGCAGGCGGTGGAGGACATCCGGGCGTTCCTCGACGGACAGCCGGTCCGCCGCCTCGGCTGACGGGCGGCCCGGTCCCGCCCCGGCCTCCGCCGCGACGCCTCCTTCCCGGCCCGCGAACCGCGGGACTCCACCCGGCCGACACGCCACCGCTCGGCTTTTCGTCCTAATATGAGCGAATTGTCTCTCTGGTGTGCGGGAGGGTGCGCGATGTCCACGCTCACGGTGTGGAAGTTCACGACGGCCGAGGGCGCGGAGAGCGCCGAGGAGACGCTGAAGGCCCTCCAGAAGGAGGGGCTGATCAGGATCCTCGACGCGGCGGTGGTCAGCTGGCCCGCCGACCGGGCCAAGCCCCGTACGAAGCAGCTCCTCGACCTCGTCGGCGCCGGGGCCCTCAGCGGCACCTTCTGGGGCATGCTCTTCGGACTGATCTTCCTCATGCCGCTGCTGGGCGCGGCCGTCGGGGCGGCCGCCGGAGCGCTCGGCGGGAAGCTCGCGGACGTCGGCATCGACGACGACTTCATCGCCGAGGTCAAGGAGAAGGTGACCCCGGGGACCTCGGCGCTGTTCCTCCTCAGCATGGACGAGGTGCCCGAGCGGATCGCCGCCCGGCTGCCCGGCGACGGCGCCGAACTCCTCCACAGCAACCTGGACACCGAGCGCGAGGCCAGGCTCCGCGACGTCTTCGGCGACGAGGCGGCGTGAGCGCCGTGCCGCCCCGTCCGACGGGGTCCGCCCGGTGAGCGCCGCCGACGCCGTGACCGACTCGCTGGCCGGGCTGCGCGAACGGTTCGCGGCCGTACGGGAGGGGAGGCCGGCCGACTACATCCCCCAGCTCGCCCTCGCCGACCCCGACGCCTTCGGGCTGGCCCTGGTGAGCATGGACGGACACCGCTACAGCGCGGGCGAGGCGGAGGTCCCCTTCACCCTCCAGTCCGTCTCCAAACCCTTCGTCTACGCCCTCGCGCTCTCCGCGCTCGGCCTCGACGAGGTCAGCCGCTGGGTGGGCGCCGAGCCGAGCGGCGAGGCGTTCAACGCCATCAGCCTGGAACCCGGTACGGGCCGGCCCGCCAACGCCATGGTCAACGCGGGCGCGATCGTCACCACCGCCCTGGTCCCCGACACCCCCGACGAACCCGCCTTCGACCGGATCCTGCACTGCCTGGGCCGCTTCGCCGGACGTGGACTGGACGTGGACGAGGAGGTGTTCGCCTCCGAATCGGCGACCGGCGACCGCAACCGCGCCCTGGCCTACCTGATCCGCTCCACCGGCACCCTGCCCGTCGACCCGGTCCGGGCGGTCGACCGCTACTTCCGCCAGTGCGCGATCCGCGTCACCGCCGTCGACCTCGCCACCATGGCCGCGACCCTCGCCTACGGCGGGGTCAATCCGGTGACCCGTGAGCGGGTGGTCTCCGCCGAGGTCGCCGCCGGGGTCCTCGCCGTCATGGCGACCTGCGGCATGTACGACGGCTCCGGCGACTGGCTCCTGCGCGTGGGGCTGCCCGCCAAGAGCGGCGTCTCGGGCGGGCTCATCGCGGTGGGCCCGGCCCGCTTCGGGGTGGCGACGTACAGCCCGCCGCTGGACGCGACCGGCGGCTCGGTGCGCGGCCACGCGGCGCTGGAGGCGATGTCGCGGCGGTACGGGCTCCACCTCATGCTCAACCCCGCGCTCCCCGGCTCC
This sequence comes from Streptomyces californicus, assembly GCF_000717645.1. Classification (GTDB taxonomy): domain Bacteria; phylum Actinomycetota; class Actinomycetes; order Streptomycetales; family Streptomycetaceae; genus Streptomyces; species Streptomyces californicus. The sequence goes on along the minus strand of NZ_JNZZ01000016.1, from coordinate 154,744 downwards.
ACCGTCACCCTCGTCACCACCGCCGACGACCTGCCCTCGGCGCCCTCGGGGGAGCGAGGGCTGCGCGGCAGGGTCGGCGTGGTCGCCGCACAGGGGGCCATCGACTTCACCGCCGCCGAACGCGTGCTGTACGCCCTGGACGAGTCCGGCCCTGACGGCGGCCCGGTCGTGCTCGACCTGCACGACGTCACCGCGATCGACTCCGTGGCCCGGGGGATGCTGCACAACGGACTCGCCCGGTTCACCGCCGACGGGCGGCGCGCGGCCGTGGTCGACCCGAAGGACCTGCTCGGGCCGGTCGACGCCGTACGGGAGCGGACCGGCCGGGACCTGCCCCGCCACGCCACCCGCGAGGATGCCGTGGCGGGGCGTGCGCGGGCCCTGGCCGGTGAGGACTGACCTCTACTGCCAGATGGAGCCGACCCACTCGGGGTGGTCGACGAAGGGGTTACGGTTGTGCTGGAACCGCTCGAATATGACGTCGTTGCGGCGCTTCTCGAAGGAGTCCGGCGGGTCTTCCTGGCTCCACTGCTTGAGGACGGAGAGCTTGCCCATCCTCGGCGCGGACCCGTTGTCCACCTGGTCGTTGGGTTCGAGGTCGGCGAAGGAGTCGTTCCCCTCGTACCGGACCGCCATGTAGAGGATCATGCGGGCGACGTCGCCCTTGACCTCGTCGCGCGGCTCGAAGGAGTCGCCGTCGGTGAAGTTGCCGGGCGCGTCGCCCAGTTCGCTCCCGCCGTTGTCGAAGTCCTTGTTGCCGCGCGTGGAGTTGACCTGCACGTCCTCGGGGCGCAGGTGGTGGATGTCGGTGCCCGGGCCGGTCGCCGTACCGAAGTCGCCGTGCGACTTGGCCCAGACGTGCTCCCGGTTCCACTGCCCCGAGCCCCCGCCGTTGTCGTTCTTGGACTGGGAGCGCCCGGTGTACAGCAGGATGACGTTGGAGGAGTCGGCGGGGTCCTCGTCGGTGGCCTTGAGGGCGTCCCACACCTGGCTGTAGGAGAGCTTCGTCTGGTCGCTGATGATCGTGTGCAGGGCCGCCTTGAGTTCGGCGCCGGTCTTGCCGACGGCGTCCTGGTAGTACGTGTCGTCGAGGGCGGCGGCGAGGGCGGTGTGACGGCCGGGCGGGGTGTCCACCGGCGCTGCGGCGGCCGTGCCCGACAGGACGGTGACGGCGGCTGCGGCGGCCAGGAGTGGACGCGCGTAGAACGAGAGACGACGGGACATGTGGGGTGTCCTCTCCGTAACGCGGACGCCGCGAGCGGGCCCCCTCGGTGCGGGGTGCTCGCGCGGCGGCCGTGCGGTAGGTGGTCAGCCGGGAGCCTTCCACAGGCACCGTGCCGCACGTGTGAACACGGTGTACCTATCATGTGCAGGTCAAGATTGGGGGTGGCGGAGCCCCCGGAACCGGGGCCGGGGAGCCCTGGCTCCCCGGCGGTCCCGCCGGTCCCGGCGGCCGGAGCGGGACGTCCGGCGGGCGTTCGGCGACGGCTATCCGGCGGCCCACTCGCGCAGCGCCCGGACGGAGCCGAAGTCGGCGACGTTCCTGTCGAGCGGGTCGTCGGTGTACTGGTGGATGCGCCAGTCCGCCTCGATCCGGGGCTTGCCCGCGGCGACGTAGTCGGCGATCCACAGCCCGTCGCCCGCGTAACCGGTGGTGTCGTGGCCCAGCCAGAAGGCGCGGTTGCAGTAGAGCAGGACCCGGTGGCCGGGGCGCTCCTTCTTCACCGCCTTGATGAAACGGTCCTTCTCGGCGTTGCTCGCGCGCGTCCCGCCACCGGTCTGCTCCCAGTCCAGCGCCAGCAGGTCGCCCGCCTTCTCGGGCGTCCTGTCCAGGAAGTGGTCGACCTGCTCCGACACGTTCCCCGGCCAGAGGAAGTGGTAGAAGCCGACGACGCAGTCGGCGTCCCGGGCCCGCTTGACCTGGGCGTCCAGGTGGGGATTGACGTAGGTGCGGCCTTCGGTGGACTTGATCAGGACGAAATCGACACCGTCCGTGTCGTAGGAGGGCTGATAGGCGCTGACGTCGACACCGTGGAGCATGGGCACCGCCTCGGGAGGAAGGGAGCGATAACGTCCCTCTCCTGCCCACACCCCGGGCCCCGCAAGGGCTGATTCACTCTTCCGGGTAGCGGCCGTGTCCTCCTCGGATGCGGCAGGGTCCCGGGGGAGCGAGAATTGCCGCAAGGACGAGGAGGCGGCATGAGCGAAGAGCCCGAAACCGTATCCGAGGCCCTGGCCGGACCGGACGGCGTCACGCCCGACCGGCTCCTGCACACGGGCGCGAGCGACCGGCCGAGCCCGGAGGACCTGGTACTCGCCTCCGGACGCGATCTGACCCCGGAGAACCTGGAATGGGCCCGCCGCAAGCTGGCCGACGAAGGACGCTCGGCCATCGACAAGCAACTGCCCTGACGGCCCGCGAAGCCCGGAGCCACCCGGCGGACGGGCGGGCGGAGCCGTACGCCGAGGTGACGGCGGCCGGGCGGCCGGAGAGCGTGTGGGGCGCCTCCGGCCGCCTCGGCTAGCCTGAGTGGCCTATGAACCGCTTGACGACCCCGCAGGGCACGTTCGAACTCGCCCGCTTCCCCGAGCACCCGCGCGACCCCTTCCAGGCGTGGGACGCCGCCGACACCTATCTGCTCCAGGAGCTGGCGGACCCCGAAACGGGCCCGGTCGACCTCTCGGGGACCGTCGCCGTGGTGGGGGACCGGTGGGGAGCGCTCGCCACCGCCCTGGCCGCGCACCGCCCGGTGCAGATCGGCGACTCCTACCTGGGCCGGCGCGCCACGCTCGCCAACCTCGCCCGCAACGGGCTCGACCGCGACGCGGTGGGTCTGCTGTCCTCCCGTGACACCCCGCCCGACCGGATCGACGTCCTCCTCGTCCGGGTGCCCAAGTCCCTGGCGTTCCTGGAGGACCAGCTCCACCGCGTCGCCCCCGCCGTCCACGCGGACACCGTGGTCATCGGCACGGGCATGGTCAAGGAGGTCCACACCTCCACGCTCAAGCTCTTCGAACGGATCATCGGGCCGACCCGCACCTCCCTCGCGGTCCGCAAGGCCCGCCTGATCTTCGCCACCCCGGACCCCGCCCTGCCGCGTACGCCGAGCCCCTGGCCGTACCGGTACGAGCTGCCCGCCGACGTGGGCCCCGCCTCCGGACGCACCGTCGTCAACCACGCCGGGATCTTCTGCGCGGACCGCCTCGACATCGGCACCCGCTTCTTCCTGAAGCACCTGCCCACCCGGGGCGGGGCCGCCCGGATCGTCGACCTCGGCTGCGGCAACGGCGTCCTCGGGCTCTCCGCCGCCCTCGCCGACCCCGACGCGCACATCACGTTCGTCGACGAGTCCTACGGGGCGGTCGCCTCCGCCGAGGAGACCTTCCGGGCCGGCGCCCCCGACGGGGCGGAGGCGGACTTCCTGGTCGGCGACGGGCTCACGGACCTGGCCCCCGGCAGCGTGGACCTGGTGCTGAACAACCCGCCCTTCCACTCGCACCTGGCCACCACCGACGCGACCGCCCGCGCGATGTTCACGGGCGCGCGGACGGCGCTGCGCCAGGGCGGCGAGCTGTGGGTCGTGGGCAACCGGCACCTCTCCTACCACACCCATCTCCGCCGGATCTTCGGCAACTGCACCACGGTCGCGGGCGATCCGAAGTTCGTGGTCCTGCGGGCCGTCAAGCGCTGAGACGGCGCCGCGCGCCCCGGCCCTTCCAGATTCTTGCAACAGGTTCTACTCTGTGCGCCGCCGCACACGGACGGCGCCGAAGCGAGACTCTGGAGGGGTCGTGCACCTCGCATACACACCCGAGCAGCAACGGTTACGAGCCGAACTGCGCGCCTACTTCGCGACCCTGGTGCCGGACAACGCCTACGCCCGGTACGCCGAGCCCGCCGCCCAGAAGCGCTTCTACCGCGACACGGTCCGCAGGCTCGGCGCCGACGGCTGGCTGGGGGTGGGCTGGCCGGAGGAGTACGGCGGCCGGGGGCTGACCCCGATGGAACAGTTCATCTTCTTCGACGAGGCCGCCCAGGCCGGCGTACCGCTGCCGCTGATGGCGCTCAACACCGTCGGCCCGACGATCATGCGATTCGGCACCGAGGAGCAGAAGGCCCGCTTCCTGCCCGGCATCCTCTCCGGGGAGATCGACTTCGCCATCGGGTACAGCGAACCGGAGGCGGGCACCGACCTGGCCGCTCTCAGGACCCGGGCGGTGCGCGAGGGCGACACGTACGTCGTCAACGGCCAGAAGATCTGGACGACCAACGGCGACACCGCCGACTGGGTCTGGCTCGCCGTCCGCACCGACCCCGACGCCCCGCCGCACAAGGGCATCACCATGCTCCTGGTCCCCACCGGCGACCCCGGCTACTCCTGCACCCTGATCAACACCCTCGCCTCGCACGACACGGCCGCCAGCCACTACGAGAACATCCGCGTCCCGGTCTCCCACCGCGTGGGCGAGGAGAACCAGGGCTGGCGCCTCATCACCAACCAGCTCAACCACGAACGCGTCACCCTCGCCGCCCACGGCACGATGGCGATCCGCGCCCTGCGCGACGTCCAGCGCTGGGCGGCCGGCACCGAGCTCGCCGACGGACGCCGGGTCATCGACCTCGGCTGGGTCCGCGCCCTGCTCGCCCGCACCCACACCCGCCTCGACGCGATGAAGCTCCTCAACTGGCAGATGGTCACCGCGGTCCAGGACGGCACCCTCACCCCCCAGGACGCCTCGGCGGTCAAGGTCTACGGCTCCGAGGCCCGCCGGGACGCCTATGCCTGGCTGATGGAGGTCGTGGGCTCGGCGGGCGCCCTCAAGGAGGGTTCGGCCGGCGCGGTGCTCCACGGCGAACTGGAACGCGGCTACCGCTCCGCCGTGATCTTCACCTTCGGCGGCGGGAACAACGAGATCCAGCGCGAGATCATCGCCTGGATCGGGCTCGGGATGCCCCGCGTGCGGCGGTGAGCCGGTGCGGGCCGTTCCGCGGGGCCGGCCGGATCGGGGCCGCCCGGGACGTCCGTGCTGCGTGCGCTCCCGGTCCTGGCTAGCGTGAGCGCTGGGGGACACGCACCTCGATCAGTAAGGAGCCCCGCGATGGCCTCAGCACCGCATCCGGCCGGCGGCGACCTGGGCCGGCGCATCGCGGCGCGCCGCCTCCAGCTCGGACTCTCCCGGCAGGACGTAGCCCTGCGGGCAGGCGCCGCGCCCGGCTACATCGAGTACGTCGAGGAGCAGTCCGCCACGCCGGGCGTCGGGTTCATGCTCCGGCTGGCCGACGCGCTGGAGACCACCGTGCGGGAGCTGTCGGGCGGGGAGGTCGACCTGCCGTCCGGCGCGGGCCGGGGCGCCCGACGCGCCCGTATGGTCGAACTCGACGAGGCGATGTGCTGGACGCTGCTGGGCGACCACGGGGTGGGCCGGATCGCCCTCTCCACGGCGGACGGGCCGGTCCTCCTGCCGATGAACTACCAGGTGAGCGAGGGCGAGGTGGTGTTCGGCACGGCGGAGGGCTCCCCGCTGGCGGACGCCGCCGACACGGAGATCGCCTTCGAGGCCGACCACATCGACGACGCCTTCAGCAAGGGCTGGAGCGTGCTGCTCGTCGGAACCGTGCACGCCGTGACCGACGAGGAGGCCGCGCGCCGGCTGCGGGAGGCCGCGTACGCGACCCCGTGGGCGGGACCGGAACGCCGGCATGTCATGGTCCTCGTGCCCCGGCGGATCACCGGGCGCAGGATCGTCGTTCCCGACGCCCCGGGCGACACCGACGGGCCTTGAGCACGCGGCGGGCCCGGACGGCGCCACACCGGGCCGGGGCGGTGTCGCCGAGGGCCCGGTCGGCTTCACGTCGGGCCCCCGCCGTGCGACGCCCGGCTCAGACGATGTCGAGGACTTCCGCGACCGGCCGCCGGGGCGTGGCCGTCCCCGCGGGGCCGTAGCCGAACCGGAACACCATCTGCACGAAGCCCGTCCGGGAGCGCGGATCGCGCGCCAGGTCCCTGAGCTCGGGCCATTCGAGGGGCTGGGAGATCATCGAGGTCGCGAGACCGTCGAGCGTGGCCTGCAGCAGCACCCGCTCCACGCTCTGGCCGGCCCGCAGCCAGTCCTCCGGCAGGTCCGCCTCGGTGCACAGCAGCGCCGTCTGCGGCCGCTCCTCGAACGCGGCCGCCGCCCGGTCCGGGGCGCTGTGCGTGACGTCGAAGTCCCGCGCCGGGGCGGACGTCCCGTGCTGGCGGGGGCCGAACGCGGAGGACGGGACGCCCTCGGTGGCGGGGCCCTCGCCGGCCCGGCCGGTGCGGGTCCAGGTGACGATCTCGGCCCGCATCGCGTCACTGGCCGACTCGAAGAGTTCCGCGTCGTGCACGAGGTCCATGACGGCGTCGGCGTGCCAGCTCCCCGGCACGATCAGCCGGCCCCCCTCCAGCAGAGCCGCGGCGCCGAGCCCGTCCAGGATCTCGGGGGCGATCGGTTCCGGGGAGAAGGGGAACCGGCTGGTGTGCCGCCGCGCGACGGCGGGCCGGAGATCCGCCAACCCGGGGTCGGTGGTCCCGCTGTCCTCCTCCAGCACGACGTCGACGAGGCGCCACGGGTCGAGCGGATCGGGCATCAGCTCGGGGACGGCCCGCCACCCGTGGTACGCGGCGGCCACCCGCAGATTCAGCAACGCCGCCCCGCACCCGATGTGCAGGGCCCGGTGGTCCGGGTCGCCCACCGGCAGCGTGCGCTCCGGATCGCCGTACAGGGAGAGGAGGCGGGTGCCGGCGCGGTGGCGGAACCGCCACGGCTGCGCGTTGTGCATGGACGGCGCGGTCACCGCCTCCTCGACGAGCGAGGGGACGATCGCGGTGACGCGGTCTTCGGTCGTGGACATCGTCTTCCCGCCTCCTGCCGGTCGTCGTGCGGTGGGCCGACGCAGGGTCCCGGACGCGCGTGCCCGGCCGTCGTGAGCGCGCCCGGCGGCCTCTGCCGACATTGTCCCAGGAGCCTCCGGGCGCGCGCACGCCCGGAGCGGGGCGGGGTCTAGGGTCGGTCCGCCGGGGCCTCCCCCTCCGCGCGGGCGCGGAGGGCGGCCTCGAACTCCTCGGCCCGGGCGAGCTGGACGCGCAACCTGCCGACCTGCTCGGCGGCGTCCCGCTGATAGGAGCGCACCCGCGCCAGCAGCGCCTCGCGCTGTTCCGTGGGGAGCGGGCCCGGCCCGTCCAGCCGGTCGGTGGCGTCGAGCAGGTCGCGCATCTGGTCCAGGGTGAAACCGAGCGGCTTCATCCGCCGGATGACCATGAGCCGGGCGACGTCGGTCTCCGTGTAGAGGCGGAACCCGCCCTGGGACCGGGCGGAGGGCGTCACGAGGCCGGTCTCCTCGTAGTGGCGGATGGTGCGCAGCGAGAGCTCGGTCCGTGCGGCGACCTCGCCGATCTGCATGTGCTTGCCGTCCACGCCCGTGCCCCTGGTCTCTCTTCGTCTCCCCGGAACGTCCCCGGGCCGTACTCGGGCCGCCTCGGGACGCCGCCGCGGGACGGGAGCCCCATCGCGGCACCGGCGTCCATCTCTACCCTTACGTCAGGGTAGAGTTGCCGGTGGCGAGGCGGCGTACCGCTGCCCGTCGTGCCGGAGCGCGGTGTCGCCCCCGGCGACCTTCCGATTGTCGCAGGAGACGAGCGTGCGCGAGCCCATGACGCCCGTCGCCGCCCCCTGCCCGCCGTGACCCCCGCAGCCGCCGTGCCCGCCGCAGCTACGTGACGCCCCGGTCGCGCGCGTGACCGCGGCCGGGACGGTACGGGCCCCACCGCCCGCTCCGGGCTCTCCGTTCCGAGTGCGGGGTCCCTCCCACGGGGGCTGTCCGGCACCCCGCCGTCTCCGCGTGTCCGCCCGAGGGCCGGGCGCGCCCCACCCAGGATGAGGTCCTCCTCCTTTGTCGTCCCTCACCACCCCCTCGCTCTCCCCGGCCGCGCGGCTGCGCGGACTGAAGCCCGACTGGCTCGCCGATCCGAAGGTCTGGCGCACCGAGGTGCTGGCCGGTCTGGTCGTCGCGCTGGCGCTGATCCCCGAGGCGATCTCGTTCTCGGTCATCGCGGGCGTCGATCCGGCGCTCGGGCTGTTCGCGTCCTTCACCATGGCCGTGACGATCGCTGTCGTCGGCGGCCGACGGGCGATGATCTCCGCCGCCACCGGGGCGGTCGCGCTCGTGATCGCCCCGCTCAACCGGGAGCACGGCCTCGGACACCTCGTCGCCGCCGTCATCCTCGCGGGCCTCTTCCAGGTGGTGCTGGGGGTGCTCGGTGTGGCGAAGCTGATGCGGTTCATCCCGCGATCGGTGATGGTCGGCTTCGTCAACTCGCTCGCCGTCCTCATCTTCATGGCGCAGGTCCCCGAGATGCGGGACGTCCCCTGGGCGGTCTACCCGCTGATCGCCGGCGGCCTGGCGCTCATGGTGCTCTTCCCCCGGATCACCACCGTCGTGCCGGCCCCCCTCGTCTCCATCGTCATCCTCACCGCGATCACCGTCGGCGCCGCCATCGCCGTGCCGACCGTCGGCGACAAGGGCGCGCTGCCGTCCTCGCTTCCGGCGCCGGGACTCCCCGATGTGCCCTTCACCCTCGACACGTTGACGACGATCGCCCCGTACGCGTTCGCCATGGCCCTGGTCGGACTGATGGAGTCGCTGATGACCGCCAAGCTGGTCGACGACATCACCGACACCCCCTCGAACAAGACCCGCGAGTCCGTGGGGCAGGGGATCGCCAACATCGTCACCGGCCTCTTCGGCGGGATGGGCGGCTGCGCCATGATCGGCCAGACCATGATCAACGTGAAGGTCTCCGGCGCCCGCACCCGCCTCTCCACGTTCCTGGCGGGCGCGTTCCTCATGGTGCTGTGCGTCGCCTTCGGCCCGATCGTCTCCGACATCCCGATGGCCGCGCTGGTCGCCGTGATGGTCATGGTCTCCTTCGCGACCTTCGACTGGCACTCCGTCGCGCCCGGGACGCTCCGGCGGATGCCGGCCGGGGAGATCGCGGTCATGGTGATCACCGTCGTCTGCGTCGTGGCCACCCACAACCTCGCCATCGGCGTCGTCGTCGGATCGGTCACCGCCATGGTCGTCTTCGCCCGGCGCGTCGCGCGCTTCGCCGACGTCACCAGCGTCACCGGACCCGACGGCGCCACCGTCGTCCACCGGGTCACCGGAGAGCTCTTCTTCGCCTCGTCCAACGACCTCGTCGGCCGGTTCGACTACGCGAACGACCCCGACCACGTCGTCATCGACCTCAGCGCCGCCCACATCTGGGACGCCTCGTCCGTCGCCGCCCTCGACGCCATCGGCGCGAAGTACGCCCGGCGCGGCAAGACCGTCGAGATCACCGGTCTCAACGACCCGAGCGCACGCCTCCACGGACGTCTCACCGGCGAACTCGCCGCCGAGCACTGACCGTACGCGAGCACGGGGCCCGGTCCGGCGCCGCTCCCGGCCGCGAGAGCCGCGAGGCCCGGGGGCCCAGGGCGCGGAGGTGACGACCGCGGGGGCCGCGCGGATCCCGGCCGCCGGAGGTCCGGCGACCCCGACCGCCAACGGCGCGGTGTGAGCGGGCGGTACGCGGCCCACCAGCCACTCCGTCCCCCCGGCGGCCGCCCCGCCGCGTACCGTCCCGGCCGACCGGCAGCCATACTGGACGGGACCGGGGAGGGCGCAGTGCCCGCGGCGGGGGCGGCGGGGCGACGGGGAACGACGGGGGCGGGAAGCGGGAGATGACGGAGACCAGGCGGATCCAGAGCCGCTACCGGCTGATCGAGCTGATCGGGCGGGGCGGCATGGGCGAGGTGTGGCGCGCGCTCGACGAGTCGCTGGGCCGTCAGGTCGCCGTCAAATGCCTCAAACCCGTGGGCCCGCAGCACGATCAGGCGTTCACCCGCGTGCTGCGCGAACGCTTCCGGCGCGAGGCCCGGGTGGCCGCCTCGCTCCAGCACCGGGGCGTCACCGTCGTCCACGACTTCGGCGAGTACGAGGACGTCCCGTACCTCGTCATGGAGCTGCTCGACGGGCAGAACCTGAGCCAGCTCCTGGAGGAGAACGAGCAGCACCCGCTCCCCGTCGAGCACGTCGTCGACATCGCCGAACAGGTCGCGGACGCCCTCGGCTACACCCACCGGCGGGGCATCGTCCACCGCGACCTCAAACCCGCCAACATCATGCGGCTGACCGACGGCACCGTGAAGATCTGCGACTTCGGCATAGCGCGGCTCGGCCACGACATCGGCATGAGCTCCCGGCTCACCACCACCGGCCTCGCCATGGGCACCCCGCACTACATGTCGCCCGAGCAGATCAGCGGTCAGGAGGTCGACCACCGGAGCGACCTCTACTCGCTGGGCTGCGTCCTGTACGAGATCGCCACCGGGTCGCCGCCGTTCGACCAGGAGGACGCCTGGGCCGTCCTCGTCGGCCACCGCGACACCCCGCCGGAGCCCCTGCGCACCCACCGCGCCGAACTGCCCGGCTTCTTCGACCGCGTCGTCCTCGACCTGCTCGCCAAGGTGCCCGAGGAACGGCCCGCGGACGCGGGCGACCTGCGCCGCCGCATCGTCCTCGGCCGGACCGGCGAACAGCCCGCGCTCGGCCCGTCGCCCGTCGCCCGTCCGGAGAGCGGGCAGACGGCCGCCGCGCACGGGACGGCCATGCCCGCCTGGACCCGCGCCATGACCGCCGGCCACCGGGCCTCCGGCTCGGCGCCCCCGCCCGCCGAACGCCCCGACCCGGCCGCCGGTCTGACGGGGCAGTGGACCACCGCGGCCTCCACCGCCCCGCACACCGGCACCTTCGTCTCCATCTCCGCCGGGCCGCCCGCCCCCGACCTCCTCGCCACGCTGGAGGAACGGCACAGCGCCGGGATCGACCTCGGACGGCTCGGCCGCTGGACGGAGGCGGCCCAGGTGCACCGCGAGGTCGCCGCCGAGCGCCTGCGCCTCCTGGGTCCGGACCACCCCGACACCCTCGCCAGCCGGTACGAGATCGGCTTCACCCTCTCCCGTACGGGCCGGGCCGACGAGGCGCTGCGCGAGTTCACCCGGGTCGCCGCCGGCCGGGAGGGCGCCCTGGGCGCCGACCACCCGCAGACCCTCGCCGCCCGCCAGGCGACGGCCCACGCCCTGGGCCGGCTGGGCCGGCACGCCGAGGCCCACGAGGTGTACGAAGCGGTGCTCGCCGTCCGTGAACGCGTCATGGGCCCCGACCACCCCGACACCCTGCGCTGCCGCCACAACCTGGCGTTCAACCTCAGCCGGCTGGGGCGGCCGGAGGAGTCCTGCCGGATCGCCCGTGAGGTCGCGGACGCCCGCGCCCGCCTCCTCGGGCCGGACCACCCCGACACCCTCGTCACGCGCTACGAGGTGGCGTACACCCTGGGCAGGCTGGGCCGCTGGGCGGAGGCGCTGGAGATCTACCAGGACGTCGCCCGCGCCCGCGCGACCACCCTCGGCGCCGACCACCCCGACACGTTCGCCGCCCGCTACGAGGCGGGCATCAGCCTCGGCCGGCTCGGCCGGGACGCGGAGGCCCTGGAGGTGTACCGCTCCCTGGTCGCGGACCGCACCCGCGCCGTGGGCGAGGCCGACCCCGAGACGCTGCGCGCCCGCCACGGCCTCGGCGTCAACCTCGGGCGGCTGGGCCGCTGGGAGGAGGCCCTGGCCGAGGCCCGCGCGGTGTGCGCGCTGCGGGAGAGCACCCTGGGGCCCGACCACCCGGACACGGTGATCAGCCGCCGGGAGGTTGCGGCCGGGCTCGGCTGGCTCGGCCGGTGGAGCGAGGCCCTGGGGGCGTACCGGCAGGTCGCGGCGGCCCGTACCCGCACCCTGGGCCCGGACCACCCCCAGACGCTCGCCGCCCGCGACGACGAGGCGCACTGCCTGGAACGGCTCGGACAGGCGTAGGACGGGGCGGGAAGGTGCGGCGGGTCAGGCGGGCCCGGACGGTCCGGAGGCGCCCCGGTCAGCAGGCGGCGCGGGCCCCGGCCCGTCGCCTCTGGCCGGGGCCGAGGCCGGCGTGCTACGAAGGTGCATGCCCGCACCCCAGAGCCCCGCACCCCACGACCCCGCAGGCCGGCCCGCCGTCCGGGCGGGCTCCGGGCCCGGGGCGCCCTCCCGGGACCGCTACGACGCCGTGATCGTCGGCGGCGGCCACAACGGCCTGGTCGCCGCCGCCTACCTCGCCCGCGCCGGGCGGTCCGTCCTCGTCCTGGAGCGGCTCGGCGCCATCGGGGGAGCGGCGGTCTCGACCCGCCCCTTCGCCGGGGTGGACGCCCGGCTCTCCCGGTACTCGTACCTGGTGTCCCTGCTGCCCGGCACGATCGTCCGGGACCTCGGCCTCGACTTTGCCGTACGCAAGCGGACCGTCTCCTCCTACACCCCCGCCGTGCGCGACGGCCGCCCCACCGGGCTGCTCGTCGCGGGCGAGGGCACCCGGGAGTCCTTCGCCGCGCTGACCGGGAGCGGACGCGAGTACGCGGCGTGGCAGCGGTTCTACGCCATGACGGGGCGGGTCGCGGCCCGGGTCTTCCCCACGCTCACCGAACCGCTGCCCACCCGGAGCGCGCTGCGCGAGCGGATCGGCGACGCCGACGCCTGGCGGATGCTGTTCGAGGAACCGCTCGGGGTGGCCGTCGAGGAGACCTTCACCGACGACCTCGTGCGCGGGGTCGTCCTCACCGACGCCCTGATCGGCACGTTCGCCGACGCCCACGACACCTCTCTCCTACAGAACCGGTGCTTCCTTTACCACGTGATCGGCGGCGGCACCGGCGACTGGGACGTCCCCGTCGGCGGCATGGGCGCGCTCACCGACGCGCTGGCCGCCGCCGCCCGCGCGGCCGGAGCCGAGATCCGCGTCCACCACGAGGCGACCCGGATCGAGACCGACGGGACCACCGCCGAGGTCACCGTCCGCACCGTGGACGCCGAACACACCGTCGCCGCCCGCCGCGTACTGGTCAACGCCTCACCGCAGGCCCTCGCCGCCCTGCTCGGCGACCCTCCGCCCCCGGCCGCCGAGGGCGCCCAGCTCAAGGTGAACATGCTGCTCACCCGGCTGCCCAGGCTCCGCGACCGTACCGTCGACCCCCGCCGGGCGTTCGCCGGAACCTTCCACATCTCCGAGGGGTACGGGCAGTTGGCCGACGCCTACCGGGAGGCGTCGGCCGGGCGGATGCCCGCCGCACCGCCCTCGGAGATCTACTGCCACTCGCTGACCGACCCCTCGATCCTCGGCCCCGACCTCGCCGCACGCGGCTACCAGACCCTCACCCTCTTCGGCCTGCACACCCCCGCCCGGCTGTTCGCCGCCGACAACGACGCCGCCCGCGCGGCCCTGCTGACGGCGACCCTCGCCGAACTGGACGCGCATCTGGAGGAGCCGATCACCGACTGCCTGGCCCTCGACGAGCGGGGCGAACCCTGCATCGAGGCGAAGACCCCGCTGGATCTGGAACGTGACCTGAGGCTGCCCGGCGGCCACATCTTCCACCGCGACCTCGCCTTCCCGTACGCCGAGGACTTCCCGTACGCGGAGGAGGGCGCCGGGTGCTGGGGCGTGGAAACCGCCCACCCCACCGTGCTGCTCTGCGGGGCGGGCGCGGTGCGCGGCGGGGGCGTCAGCGGGGTTCCCGGCCACAACGCGGCGATGGCGGTCCTGGAAGGGTGAGAGGCACCGGGGGTGCGTCCGGCGGCGGACGGGGCGCCGGCCCATAACGCACCGGCACCCCGCCCCGCCCGCGGCTCAGTCGGCCGACAGCACCCAGCCGGTCGCGGCGATCCGCCCGGCGTCCCGGGCCCGTCCGGAGTCGAAGACCGTCGCCCTCCCGTCCCGCACCCGGACGGAGTCCACATAGGCGCCGCGCCCCACGTACAGCCGGTCCGTGGTGTACCGCCACCGCAGGCGGAGGTCCTCGCCGCGCCAGGCCGACAGGTCCGCGTCCAGCCGGTGCCACACCCGCCCCGACCAGCCGGAGACCGCGCCCGTCGGGTGCGGCACCGGGGCCGGGCGGTGGTGGCCGGACCCGGAGCCCACGGTGGTGAACGGCACCGGCTGCCACTCCTGCCCCGTCGACGCCTCCAGCACCAGGGCGTCGGAGCCGGGCTCGGTGTCCCACCACAGCGCGCACTCCAGCCGGGCCCGGGAGGAGCGCGGCCGCAGGACCGGCAGGGTGAGCGTGGCCGTGGTGGCGCTCGCCATCCCGGAGAACCAGGCCGTACGCCCGCGTTCCGGCCGGACCGCGACGGCCCGCGCCAACTGGTTGGCGGTCGCCACCCGGGGTGCGCTTCCCGAGCGCCAACTCCGCACCGGATGAACGGAGTTGCCCAGCACGATGAGGAACGTGTCGGTCGTCGGGTCGAGCACCATGCTGGTGCCCGTGAACCCGGTGTGCCCCGCACTGCGCGGTGTGGCCATGGCCCCCATGTACCAGTGCTGGTAGAGCTCGAAGCCGAGACCGTGCTCGTCGCCGGGGAAAGCGGTGTTGAAGTCGGTGAACAGCAGCTCGACCGACTCCTCGGACAGCACGCGGGAGCGCCCGTAGACCCCGCCGTTGAGGAGCGTACGGGCGAGGACCGCGAGGTCCCAGGCGCAGGAGAACACCCCGGCGTGGCCCGCGACCCCGTCCAGGCTGTAGGCGTTCTCGTCGTGCACCTCGCCCCAGACCAGCCCGCGGTCGATCCCGGACCACGGCGGCCGGGCGTCCTCGGTCGCCGCGATCTTCGGCTTCCAGGAGGCGGGCGGGTTGTAGCGGGTGCGGCGCATCCCGAGCGGGACGGTGATCTCGTCGCGGAGCAGGGCGTCCAGCGGGCGGCCGGTGATCTTCTCCAGGATCAGCTGCAGCGAGATCAGGTTGAGGTCGGAGTAGAGGTAGGCGCTGCCGGGGGTGCTCGCCGGGACCTCGTCCCAGAGCCTTCGGAGCTTGCCCTCCCGGGTCGGCTCCTCGTACAGCGGGATCCAGGACCTGAACCCCGAGGTGTGGGTGAGGAGTTGGCGGACGGTGATGTCCTGCTTGCCGCCCCCGGCGAACTCCGGGAGGTACGAGGCCACCGTCGCCTCCAGCTCCAGGCGGCCGCGCTCGATCTGCTGGACCGCCAGCAGCGAGGTGAACAGTTTGGAGATCGACGCCAGGTCGAAGACGGTGTCCTCGGCCATGGGGATCTGCTGGTCCGCGGGGAACTCCACCCCGGTGTCGGTCTTCTCGTCGTACGCCGCGTAGCGCACCGCCTTGCCGATCGGCCGGTGCAGCGCCACGGTGCCGCCCCGCCCGGCGAGCAGCACCGCGCCCGCGTACCAGGGGTGCGCGGGGGAGTCCGCGAGATACGCCTCGGCGTCCCGGACGAGCTGGTCCAGCGGCCCCTGGAGCAGCCCGGCGCGCGCCGCGCTCCCGTGCCGCAGCGTGGGCCGGTGCGCCCCTGTTCCCATGCCCGCTCCCGTGCCGGCCGCTTCCTGCGCCGCCCCCGCGTCCGGCCCGCCGCGCGGGGCCGCGCCCGCCAACGGGATCGGCGTCAGCGCGAGTGCGCCGCTCAGCGCCAGTATCCCGCCGCCCAGCCGTCGCCGCGGGATGCCGCTCCCGGCGACCGCTCCGCCTCCCCGCTCGTCCGCCGTACGTCCACGGCCCTGCGCGTCCCCGGTCATCCGCAACCCCTTCCCGTGCCCGGCGTCCGGTCGCCGGGCCGCGCCCGTACGTCCGGAGCCGCGCGAAAGTAACTTCCGAAATCTCGTCGGGCAGTGAAAGTTCCTGCCGACGCAGAGGCTACTTTCGCCTCCGCCCTTCCGGGCCGGTTCGGCGGCACAAAGAATCTGACACAGCATCAGAAAATCTCTTCCCTCGTCCGCACCGCTGCGGCATCCTGCCGCCCATGGAGACGGAACTGAGCCGCCAACTGGGAATCGAGCACGCCATCTTCGGCTTCACGCCGTTCCCCGAGGTCGCCGCGGCGATCACCAGAGCCGGCGGTTTCGGCGTGCTCGGGGCCGTCCGCTACACCGACCCCGACGACCTCGAACGCGACCTCGACCTCCTGCACCGGCACGCCGACGGCAAGCCCTACGGCCTCGATGTCGTCATGCCCGCCAAGAAGGTCGAGGGCGTCACCGAGGCGGACGTCGAGGCGATGATCCCGGAAGGGCACCGAGGGTTCGTCCGAGACCTGCTGGCCCGCCACGGGGTGCCCGAGCTGGCCGAGGGGGAGACGTCCGGCTGGCGGATCACCGGCTGGATGGAGGAGGTGGCACGCGGCCAGCTCGACGTGGCCTTCGACTACCCGGTCAAGCTCCTCGCCAACGCGCTCGGCTCCCCGCCCGCCGACGTCATCGCCCGCGCCCACGACCACGGCGTTCTCGTCGCCGCCCTGGCCGGGAGCGCCCGGCACGCCCGGCACCACGCGGAGGCGGGCATCGACGTCGTCGTCGCCCAGGGGTACGAGGCGGGCGGCCACACCGGTGAGATCGGCACGATGGTGCTGGTCCCCGAAGTCGTCGAGGCCGTCGCCCCGCTGCCCGTCCTCGCCGCCGGCGGCATCGGCAGCGGCGAACAGGCCGCCGCCGGGCTCGCCCTCGGCGCGCAGGGCGTCTGGCTCGGCTCCCTCTGGCTCACCACCGAGGAGGCCGACCTGCACTCCGAGGCGCTCACCGCCAAACTGCTCGCCGCCGGCTCCGGGGACACCGTCCGCTCCCGGGCCCTCACGGGCAAGCCCGCGCGCCAGCTCCGTACCGAATGGACCGACGCCTGGGACGACCCGGCGGGACCGGGCGCCCTGCCCATGCCGCTGCAGGGGCTGCTGGTCGCCGAGGCCGTCTCCCGGATCCAGACGTACGAGGTCGGCGCGCTGCTCGGCACACCCGTGGGGCAGATCGTCGGCCGGATGACCGGCCGACGCAGCGTCCGGGCCGTCGTCGACGACCTCACCCGCGGCTTCGAACGGGCCGTCACCCGCATGAACCGCATCGCCGGAAGGAGCGACACATGAACCAGCCGCCGAACGGCTTCTGGGCCCAGGCCGCGGTCGACCCCGACCGCACCGTCCTCGTCACCCCCGGCGGCGAGGCGTGGCGCGCGGGCCGCCTGCACGCCGAGGCCAACCGCATGGTCCACGGCCTGCGCGCGGCCGGGCTGCGCGAGGGCGACGCGTTCGCCGTCGTCCTGCCCAACGGCGTCGAACTGCTCACCGCCTACCTGGCCGCGGCCCAGGCCGGCCTCTACCTCGTCCCGGTCAACCACCATCTGGTCGGACCCGAGATCGCCTGGATCGTCGCCGACTCGGGCGCCCGCGTCCTCATCGCCCACGAACGTTTCGCGGCCACCGCGACGGCCGCCGCCGACGAGGCGGGGCTGCCGGCCACCCACCGCTTCGGCGTCGGAGACGTCTCCGGCGCCCGCCCGTACGCCGACCTGCTCGCCGGCCACCCCGCCTCCCCGCCCGAGGACCGCACCCTGGGCTGGGTCATGAACTACACCTCGGGCACCACCGGCCGTCCCCGCGGCATCCGCCGGCCCCTGCCCGGGAAGAAGCCCGAGGAGACCCACCTCGGCGGGTTCCTCGGCATCTTCGGCATCCGCCCCTTCGACGACAACGTGCACCTGGTCTGCTCGCCGCTCTACCACACCGCGGTGCTCCAGTTCGCGGCCGCGGCCCTGCACATCGGCCACCCGCTCGTCCTGATGGACGGCTGGGACCCGACGGAGATGCTGCGCCTCGTCGACGCGCACCGCTGTACCCACACCCACATGGTGCCCACCCAGTTCCACCGGCTGCTCGCCCTGCCCGAGCAGGTGAAAGCCCGGTACGACGTCTCCTCCCTGCGGCACGCCATCCATGGTGCGGCCCCCTGCCCCGACCACGTGAAACGCGCCATGATCGACTGGTGGGGGAGCTGCGTCGAGGAGTACTACGCGGCCAGCGAGGGCGGCGGCGCGTTCGCCACCGCCGAGGACTGGCTCAAGAAGCCCGGCACGGTCGGCAAGGCGTGGCCCATCAGCGAACTGGCCGTCTTCGACGACGACGGCAACCGGCTCCCGCCCGGTGAACAGGGCACCGTCTACATGAAGATGAGCACGGGCGGCTTCACCTACCACAAGGACGAGACCAAGACCCGTACGCACCGGATCGGCGACTTCTTCACCGTCGGCGACCTCGGCGTGCTGGACGAGGACGGCTACCTCTTCCTCCGGGACCGCAAGATCGACCTGATCATCGCGGGCGGCGTCAACATCTACCCCGCCGAGATCGAGTCCGCCCTGCTCACCCATCCCGCCGTCGCGGACGCCGCCGCCTTCGGCATCCCGCACCCCGACCGGGGCGAGGAGGTCAAAGCCGTCGTCGAACCGGCCGAGGGCCACGAGCCGTCGGACGCTCTCGCCGCCGCGATCCTCGCCCACTGCGAGGAGCGGCTAGCCGGTTACAAACGGCCCCGGTCCCTCGACTTCATCGCCGCCATGCCCCGCGACCCCAACGGCAAGCTCTACAAACGGCGGCTGCGCGCACCGTACTGGGAGGGCCGCGAACGACCGCTGTGAGGCGGGGGCGACCAAGGACGGGCGACCGGGCGCGGCTGGGCGTGGGGCCGACCTCGTCAGGCGGGCGTCATGAAGTTCCGGGGACGTGCGCGCGGGAGCACGAGCCGTGGTTCCGTGGCACCGTGCGGCGTTCGCGGAGCGTGTCCGGGAGTGCAGGGTGCTCTCCGACGGGTTCAGGCGGTGGCGAGGCGGGTGAGGGTGTCCTGGAGCCGGCGGACCGCTTCTTCGGCTTCCGCGTAGTGCCGGAGGGACGGCGGGACGGCGCCGAAGGTGTGACCGTGCGGGGCGGGAACGGCACGCCAGCGCAGGACGGGCGTGAGGGCGGTGGCAGCCGCACCGAGGAACCAGGCCATGGGGCCGTGTACGCGGGCGAGGGCGATGGCCACGGCGGCAAGTGCTTCCCGCAGGTGGCCCAGCCGAGTGACCGCGGGCAGTTCCCGCTGGGACTGAGGGGTGCCCGCGGCGGCGCACAGATCTGCGGCGACACTCGCCGCGACGGTCCGGTCGTTGGCTGACGGGACCCATTTGTGCTCGCGGATCTGCCATTCGGCTTCCTCCGCCAGTCCTTCGACGGCCTCTCGCATGCCCATGCCCGCGATGCTATGCCCCTGCTCATCGGCTGCGGAGCGCGGGCAGGCAGCCCGCGCTCCAGCCCGATGGCGCCGGTCGGGGGTCTGCGTCCGGCCCGAGGCGTTCCTGCGGGGCTCCGAACCCGAACTCCTACGCGACCCAGCAGTAGACGCTCTGGTCCTGGCGCCGGGCGCTACCGGCGAGAGCGGCCACATCGCCCACGATCCCCTCGGCGATCCCGGTTTCGACGGCCTCGCCGTCCTCCGCACGCAGCCGGGCCCACGAGGCGGCGACGTCACGCAACCTGGTGGGCCCCGCGTCCGCGAGTGCGGTGGTCAGGCGAGGCGAGAGCGCGAAGACGACGCACCCGTCGCTGTCCTGACCGGCGACGATGCGGGGCTCACCGGTTTTTACGAGCTCCTCGAAGCTGCCGCCGGCCAGGAGGCACTCCCACTCGACCACGGCTTCCTCGGGATCGAAGTTGCCGAGGGACAGCGACTCGAAGGCCCGCCCCGGCCCGGTCGCGAGGGCCAGGCCCGCTGCCGTGGCGTCCGGCGCCACGAAGAACTTCACGATCATGCTCACGCGACCATCATCCCCCCTGGCCTCCGCGCCCGATCCGGTTCGTGAGGTCGGGAGGCCCCTCACCTCGCGGGCCTCCGGCGGCGACGTCCCCGGGCCGGGCGAGTGGATCAGCCGGCCGTGAGGACCCGCCAGTCGCGTGAGCCGATGTCGGCGGGTGTGCCGTCGAGGATCCTGGCGGTGCGTGTCGCGGGTTCGAGGGCGATGGTCGCGAGGCTGGCCCACCGCTGGCCGAGCGGCTTGTCCGGGTCGGGCAGGCAGGTCACCGGCGGCTCGTCCTCCCCGGTCACGAGACAGGCCGCGAGGTCGTCGACCGTGGCCGGCGGCTGCCGGGACGCCAGCCGCGCACGCACGAAGTCGTAGCGCTGACCCGAATCCGGCTGGTAGAGCCAGGTCTTCTCGCCTTCGCCGGGCACCGGAGTCAGGAAGTGGTTGGTACGCAGGAGCGTGCCGTGCTCCGGGCGCGTCTCGAAGACGCCGACGGGGCTCATGTCGAGGAGAACGGCGTCGGTCTCGTCGAACAGCGCGAACGAGCCGGACGAGGCGAGGGGCGCGCCGCGGACGATCTCGACGGCCTCGGCGACGCACCCCGCTTCTTCGAGGACGATGGCGGCGAGCACGTGCATGGGGATGCCCCCGATGCCGTCGCGGACGTGTCCGAGGATGTTGAAGTGCAGGGCGAGACCGGCGCTGTTGACGCCCATCTTGCCGAGGATGCCGTTCTCGGTCAGGCCGACGAAGTCATGGGCGCCACCGCGCGACTCCAGCGTGTGCCACAGAGCGCTCAGTTCGACGTGCCAGTCCCACGTCTGGACGCCGAACGTGCGCGGCGCACCCTCGCAGCCGGGGCCGTGGCGCACGATCGTGGTGCATTCGCCCGGGGGCACGGCGGCGCTGCGAGCCAGGATCTCCGTACGGGCGTTCAGGGCGGCGACCCGCCACTGCTCGACGCCGGCTCCGCGGGCGATGCCCTCGATCTCGGCGTGGGCCGCGGGGCGGAAGGCCCCGATCGTGTCGAGGGCGCGCTCGGCGTCCTGTCGAACCTGGGCGGTGCTGATGCCGCCGAGCGCGAAGAGCCGGTCGTACACCTCGATCGCGGCGGGGATGCCGTCACGGAGTCGCTCGCCCCGGGTGACACCGCGGTCGTGCGGGTCGGTGGCGGCGGCCTCGACGTGCGGGCGGTGTTCGGGGCGGGGGATGAGCGTCGGGGTCACAGGTTTCCTTCCGCGCAGTTCGTGTGGAGCCGTACCGCGCCGCCGACCACCGTCGCGAGGACGGCGTTGTCGGGCTGTGCGTCGGGGGCGAGGCCGAGAGGGTTCGTGGCGAACACGGTGAGATCGGCGAGACGGCCCGGTGCGATCTTCCCGAGTTCGTCCGACGCGCCGGCGGCGTAGGCGGCCGCCGCTGTCATGCCGAGGTACGCCTCGCGGGCGGAGATCGCCTGCCCCGGCTGTACGGGGGCCGTCTCCGGTTCCTCGACCGGACGCCGCAGCTGGCAGTCGGCGAGGCCGGTGCGCGGGTCGCCGGGGCCGATGGGCCAGTCGGAGCCGAGTGCCACGACGGCGCCGTGGTCCAGCAGGTCGCGGGTGCGCCAGCCGTGGGCGACGCGGTCGGGCCCGATGCGCCGCGACCAGTTGTCCGTGGCGTCGGCGCGCGTGTGCCGGGTTCCGTGCACGGGCTGGAGACTCGCCACGACGTCGAGTTCGGCGAACCGCCCCAGCAGGTCGTCGGGGATGGACTCGATGTGCTCGATGCGGTGCGGGGCGCCGCCGGCCGGGCCGACCTCCTCGATGACGTCGAGCGCGAACCGGACGGCCTGATCGCCGATGGCGTGGGTCGCGGTCGGTATGCCGCGGTCGGTGAAGAACCGCACGGCGGCCCGGTAGGCGTCGAGGTCGCGCCACAGGGGCTCGCGGTTCTCGCCGTGAATGTCCGGCCGGTCGAACCACGCGGTGCCGTTGTCGGCCGTGCCGTCGAGCATGAACTTCGCGCCTTCGACGTGCCAGAGCCGCCCGCGGCGGTCCTGGAGGTCGGCGATCTCCTGCCACACCTCGGGAGCCGAGTCGGCCGGCACCAGGGGCGAGCAGCGGATGCGCAGGGGCAGTTCGCCGTGCTCCTCGATGTGCCGGTACACGGCCTCGGACGGGTCGGTGAAGTCGAGCGCGTGCAGACCGGTCAGCCCGCTGCTCGCGAGCCCGTCGAGCTCATGGAGTACGTATCCGGCGGCGGTGGCCACGGGCACGTCGGGGTAGTGGTCGAACACCAGGTCCATCGCTTGGAGCTCGACCACGAATCCGGTCGGGCGCCCGTCCGGTCCGACCGCGACCGACGAGGCGTCGGTGAACGTCTCGCGGCCGGTCAGCCCGATGAGCTCGATCACACGGGGACTCACGACGAGCGCATGCGCGTCACGCGTCATCAGCGAGATCGGCCGCCCGGGGAACCGCTCCGCGAACACGGCACCGGCCGGCTCGCCGTCGAAGACGTTGACGTCGAGGTCGAAGCCGGTGATCCACACGTCGTCCGGCTGCCGGTCCGCGGCGTCGGCCAGGAGCGTGAACACCTGGTCGAGCGTGGCGGTGCCGGAGAGGTCCACGCCCCTGCCGATCTCGATCGATCCCCATACGGGGTGGGCGTGGACGTCGATGAGGCCGGGCAGGACCGTGGCGCCCTCGAAGGTGTGGACGATCGTTCCGGGACCGCGCAGTGGTTCGAGGTCCGAGGCGGTGCCGACCGCGGTGATGCGGCCGTCGGTGACGGCGACCGCGTTCGCCGCAGTCCCGGCGGCGTCCTCGGACAGCGTCTCTATGTGACCGGCCAGCACGATGGTGTCGGCGTACACGGGGCTTCCCTTCTGGTCGTGCTGCGTGGGGGTGGCGGGGCGCCCCCGGGCCGGCGGGCCCGGGGGCCGGGGTGTGTCCGGCGGGCCGGGTCAGGAGCCGCCGGACACACCCGAGGGGCGTACGTCGGTGCCGGAGAAGGCTCCACCGCGGCGGGGGACGGTCCGCAGGATCCGGGACGACGCCCAGTAGACGGCGGCGGCGACGCCCATGCCGGACGGGATCGCCAGGTCGAAGTCGCCCATGACCTTCGCGATCGGGCCGATCCAGAAGCTGGTGTTCACCCACATCAGGGACGTGAGACCGCCCGTGACCAGCGCGAGGATGCCGGACCAGTGGACACCGCGGTGGTACCAGAACGGCCCGCCGCGCTCCTGCTCGAGCAGGTCCGCCCCGTTGTAGCGGTTGCGCCGCATGACGAGGTCGGTGACGGCCACCGCCATGGCCGGGCCGGTCACGACGACCACGAGCTGAAGCATGGTGTTGACGCTCGTCAGGAAGTCCCAGACGAGGATCGCGTACAGCGTCATGGCCGTGCCGAGGACGCCGATGGTCAACACCGCCGGGATGCGCGCGAGGCGGACCCCGACCGATTGGATGGACAGGCTGGCGCTGTAGGCCGTCATGCCGTTGTTGGCCATGGTGTTGACGACGACCGCGATGACGAAGACGGGGACGAACCACCCCGGCAGGATGCTCTCCAGCGCGGCTTGCGGGTCGGTCATGTCGAGGCTGGTGGCCGCGAGCGCGCCGACGCTGGTGAAGACGACGCTCGGCAGGTACGCGCCCAGGGCCGTCCAGCCGGCGATGGCGACCGGACTGCTGCCGCGGGGCAGGTAGCGGGCCAGATCGGGGCTGTTGCTGTACGAGAGCGGTGTGGAGGCGACGATCGTGAAGCCGATGCCGAGCGCGACGGCGAGCCCGGTGCCCTTGAGCGGCTCCGCCGGGGTGTAGGACCAGTCGGCCTCGGCGAGCACGTATCCCGTCACGACCAGGAACACCAGGGCCAGCAGGATGCTGAGCGCGGCGTACAGACGGACGATCGTGGCGTACCCGTAGATCGCGATCAGCAGGGTCGCCCCCGCGATGAGGCAGATGACGGTCGCATCGACGGCAGGGGTGTCCGGCAGACCCATCCGGACCGCCAGACCGATGCCGGCGACCGAGGCGGCCGACCAGTTCAGGGCGAGGTAGGCGGCGGCGATCAGCCAGCCGGTCAGGACGAGTACCGCCTTGTTGCCCAGGACCCCGTGGAACGCACGTGAGATGACCGACCCGCTCGTGCCGGCGACCGGACCGCTCGCCGCGATGGTCCCGGTGAAGATCCACAGCAGGTTCCCGGCGAGGATCACCCCGACCGCCTGCGGGAGCGAGAGCCCCGTGAGGACCAGCGTGGCCCCGACCGCGAAGCTCAGGTAGCTGACGTTCGGCGCCGCCCACACGGCGAAGAGCTGGCGAGGGTGGCCTGTGCGGTCGCTGTCGGGGACCAGGTCGATCCCTCGGGTCTCCGGATGCCCCGCACGCTCGGAAACGTGCCCGTCGAGATCTCCCGCGGAGGTGGTGGGGTGTGTCGTCATCGAGACCTCTCGGTATACCGGCGACGCTGCCGCTATTGGGCGAACGACCAACAGGTTATTGGTCACCGATCCAATATCCTTTGGCCCATGACGTCAAGAGCTCAGTCGAAGCGAGTGCGGATGCTGCCCGAGGAGCGCCGCGCGGAGATCGTGCAGACGGCCGCCCGCATCGCGTTGGAGGAGGGACTGGAGCTGGTCACGCTGCGCCGTGTCGCCGACACACTGGGCGTGCGACCCGGTCTCATCAGCCACTACTTCCCGGTCGCGGACGCTCTCGTGAGCGAGGCGTTCACCTTCGCCACGACGAAGGAACGCGAGTCGCTCCTGCCGTCGGACGAGGAGGGGCTCTCCTCCCTCGACCGGCTCGCGCGCTTCCTCGTGCGCCTGGCGGACGAGGACTACCTCGACCTCAGCCGGCTGTGGCTCAACGCACGGCACCTCAGCAGATTCAAGGACACGCTGCGCCAGGCCGTGAGCACGCAGGAGTCGGTGACGCGCACCGCGTTCGTCACCCTCGTCGCCGACGGCGTCCGGGCCGGAGAGTTCACGACCGACGACGCGCTCAGGACGGCCCTGCACATCCTCATCACCGTCGACGGGCTGGGATCGTACGCGAACGCCGATGTGTCGCAGGAGGGCCTGGACATCCGCGACGCGGCGATAGAGACGGCCGAGACCCGACTCGGCCTGGCCCCCGGCACGCTCCGTGCCCTCGCCCGGTCGGCCGACCCGGCGGCAGCCACCCCTCGGTGACGCGTGGTGCCGCCGGGCCCGCGGTGCGGCGGCACGGCCTCGGCGCGCCGAGGGGGCGGTCGTGGGCAGGACGCGAGAGGGGAGCGAGCGTCGGTCGGTGGAGGGGGCGGGACCGTCCGGTGAGCCCCTTTCATCCTGAACAGCCGCAGGTCGACAGAGTGTGGACGATGGCGCTGACGCGTCGGGTGGTGCGTCTGGCCCGGCGGAGCGTCGCCAGGACCTCAGCTGCGCGACTGCACGTTCGCCGGGTGCTCTGAAGTGGGCGTGCTCGCGGTTGAACTGCTGGTAGCGAGCGGGTTGTTCGCGGTGGCGGTAGCACGGGCCGCCGGTCCGAGCCGTTCGCCGGTCGGGATCATCCGCCGAGCGTGGTCGGGCCGAGGCCGGACGGCAGTTGGCGCACCGCGACCGCCACGGCCTCCTGCGCCGTGGCGAATCGGCCGAGGTCCTGGCTGATGAAGCCCCTGCCCACTCCGTACGTGCCGTCGCCGTTGGCGCTCAGGCATGGTCCGACGACGGTCAGGATCGGGCGGGTGGTGGTCGAGAAGCGCAGTGCCCAGTGACTTGTGAACGGGTAGAGGACGCGCAGCGTCGGCTCGGCGTGCGCGGCCTCGACCAGCTCCTGGTACGTCTCCCGCCAGGCGTACTCCAGTTCGGCTGCCTCCTGGCGCTTGCCCTGCCATTCGGATTCCGTCAAGCGCGCGGGATCGTTGTCGGGCACCTCGAACCGGCCGGTCAGGTGAACGAAGGGCGCCGCCTGTCGGATGGCGTCCAGGGGCGCCCCGTCGTGCCACGCTCGGGCGGCCCTCGCGACCTCCGCCAGGTCGTCCGTCCTGCCGTCGATGAGGGCCAGGCTCTGGAACGGCTCCTCGCCGCGGATCGACCACCCCCGTTCGTGCGACCAGGCGTTGATCGCCAGCGGCTCGCGGTGCGGCAGGGTGCTCGCGACGGCCGCGTGGCGCAGCGGAGCGAAGTCCGGGGACGTAACGGGGACGGCGCCGAGGCAGCCGTCCGCCTCGGCCCGGAGCGCTGTGGCGAGGCTGCCGCAGGCCGCGACGTCGGGGTACAGGACGGAGGGATCGGGAGGGGCGGGCATGGTCCCTGATTGTGCCCGAGTCGCCGATCCCCAGGGCGGGCGGATGGCGCGCGAGCGGCCTGGGCGGCTCCATTCAAGGTGCGGAAGCACCCGGTCAAGGCCGTGCAGGAACCGCCCGGTGCCGGCTGAGGTGCTCCAGAGGCCAACTGAGCCGGTCAGGGTCGCCCGGGGCGGGCCCGGGGGTGAGCCGGGTGAACTGCTCGGTGCGGATGATCTCGGCGCGTTCCGGTTCCGGCAGGCGTGCGAGCAGACCGGGCAGGGGCCGCTCGCGGGCGGCTTCGCTGCGGTGGGCGAGGATCGCCTCCATTTTCGTCGCGGCCCACGGGGAGACGTCGACGGTGGTGGTCACGTACGTGTCCGGCACCGTGAGGAGGGTCTTGCCGACGCTCCGCAGGAGCGGGCCGAGCCGGCCCACACCGGACGGCGAGTGCGTGGCCGCGTACAGGGCCGCCGGCTGCCAGGGCTCACCGGCTTCGGGATACAGGTGCGGCAGGGCGGCGGCCTCGACGGCGAGGAGGGTGACCTGGTGGGCGCGCCGGTGGTCGGGGTGCCCGGTGAGCTGGCCCAAGGCGTCGTGACCGATGACGATGTCCGGCAGGAGGGCGCGGATGTGTGCGACC
This sequence comes from Streptomyces californicus, assembly GCF_000717645.1. Lineage (GTDB taxonomy): Bacteria > Actinomycetota > Actinomycetes > Streptomycetales > Streptomycetaceae > Streptomyces > Streptomyces californicus. Next base: position 128,170 of record NZ_JNZZ01000016.1, on the reverse strand, counting down.
AGGCGGCCGACGGCTTCGTCCAGGGGCGCGTCGACGAGACGTACGGCGCCCTCGGGGGCCGAGGCGGGGTTGCGGGCATCGGCGTAGCCGAGCAGGCGCGGGGCGCCGGCGCCCAGGACGGCCAGGGCGTCGGCGAGTTCGGGGGCTCGGTGGCTCGCTCGGGTCCAGGTGGCGGTGACGACGCAGGTGCGGGCGCCGGCGGCGTGGTGCCGGGCGAGCACGCCACCGGCCAGCAGGCTTTCGTCGTCGGGATGGGCGAACACCCCCATCAACGAGGGCAACGACGGTTGGCTCATGGTGAACGGGGCTCCTCAGGCTGGGCTGACGGGACGCGGAGGGCAGAGGCCGTCCCGGGTCGGCGGTGCGCGTCGCGGCCGCCGATGTTCTCGGGGCGGCACACGGTGACCGCACCGGCCGGGACCGTCGCGGGACCGCGACCGGTGCCCGACCGCCACCACCCGCACGTCGACGCCGCTCCGGGCACGGAGGGCCGCACCGGCAGCCGCTTCCCCGGCAGGGCGATCGTTCCCCATGGAGAATCGAGTGCGCCGCGTTCCGCCGGAGAGACGAACACCGCCTGCCCTGCGGTCTGTTCCGCCATCGGACCCGCTCCTCCACCAGGACATCGGCCACAGGAGGCTCAACGGGGCGGGGGAGCGCCACGTCGCGCCCCGGTCGGGGGACACCAGCCGGCAGTTGACCTTGTCCAGGAGTGGGGCCTCGTGCCGTGCGTGCGGCACGTGTCCTTCATGGTCGAGCACGGTGGCGCTACACGTGACGCGGCCGGGAAGCGCCGCCGGGGACGTTGTCCGTGAGGGGGCGGCGAGTGTCTCCAGCAGCGGTTTCAGGACGCGGGGCGCTCGCCGGGGTGACGGCCGAGGCGGACGGTGACGAGTCCATGGATGTGCGCTCGGGGCGGCGGCAGGGGCTGTGCCCTTTCCAGGGGTGGGCGGAGATCCGGACGGGCGGGACTGCCGTGCGGCTCCCGGCCCGGCGCCGATGACCGGTGTGTCGGTGGTGCGAGGGCTGGGGACGGGGGAGCGGCCTGGTCCACGGGGCCGGGCCTCATGCCGTCTCCCCGGCCTCGGCACGGTAGCCGTCGGCCTGGAGCGTGAACATGGCGGCGTACTCGCCACCGAGGTTCATCAGCTCCTGGTGGGTGCCGCTCTCGATGACGCGGCCGCCGTCGAAGACGAAGACGCGGTCGCAGGAGACGACGCTCGCCAGGCGGTGCGAGATCAGCACGGTGATCTGATCCGAGCGGGGGTTGTCCCGCAGGACCGCCTCGTACACGGCGTGCTCGGCGCGGGGGTCCATGCTGGCGGTCGGCTCGTCCAGCAGCAGGACGGGGGCGTTCTTGTACAGGCCGCGGGCGACGGCGATCTTCGCCCACTGGCCGGCGGACAGCTCGTGGCCGCCGCGGAACCGCTTGGACAACAGCGCCTCCCAGCCGCCGGGCAGGGCGGCGATGACCTGTTCGGCGCCGGAGGCCCGTGCGGCCTCCAGCGCCCGTCGCGGGTCCGCCTCGGTGAGGGTGCCCCGGGAGACCGTCAGGTTGGCCAGCGCGCTGAACGGGAAGCGCACCGGGTCCTGGAGCACGCAACCCACCCGGGCCTGCAGCGACTCGGCGTCCAGGTCCAGGACGTTCACACCGTCCCAGGTGACCGTGCCGCCTTCCTGGGGCTCGTACAGCCCGGCCAGGAGCCGGGCGCAGGTGGACTTGCCGCTGCCGTTGACCCCGACGAACGCGACCGTCTGTCCGGCGTGCAGCGTCATGGAGATGCCGTTGAGCGCCGGGGTGTCCTTGCCCGGGTAGGTGAAGGTCACGTCGTCCAACGTGATGGTCCGCACCGTCCCGGGGGCGGGCAGGCCGCTGCGGCGCGGCTGGAGCGCACGGCAGCGTTCCTGGAAGGCCAGGAGGTCGTCCACCCACATGGCGTGCTCGTAGACCAGGTGGGAGACGTCGACCAGCCGGGTCAGCGAGGTCTGGGCGGCCTGAATGGCCAGCACCGCGCCCGCGCCGGCGGCCAGCGGCAGCCAGCCCGCGATCAGCATGGCGCCGAGCGCCGTGTAGGTGGTGCCGGTGCCGATCCCGCCGACCGCCCGGCCCGCCAGCGACAGCTTCGCCGAGCTCACGCCGAGCCGGGTGTCCTCCTCGGCGATCCGTGTCGTCAGCCGGTGGTGCTCCTCCAGCAGCGCGCCCTGGGCGGTGTCCGAGCGGAGTTCGGCGGCGGCGTCCCTCTCCAGCAGCAGCCAGGAGAAGACCCGCACCCTGCGCTGCAGCGCGTTCCACCGCTTGAAGGAGTGGAAGCGCGCCCGGGCGCTGCGGACGGCCGCCGCGCCGACCGGCAGCACGGACAGCAGGAGCAGCGGCAGCAGCGCGGGGTGGAGGACGCCCAGGACACCCGCGGTGCCCACCAGTCCGAGGAGGGCCGCGGCCAGGGAGACGACCTGGCTGACGATCTGCCTCGCGTAGAACAGTCCGCGGTCGTTGGCGCGGTACGCCTCGTCGTGCCAGTCCGCGTCGTCGACGATCTCCAGCCGCACGTGGGCGGTCAGCGTGAGGAACTCCGTCTCCAGCGCGGCACGGATCTTCGGTGTCACGCGGGCCTGCGCGACGGCGACGCCCGCCTCCAGGAGCGCCCGGGCGGCCAGGAAGCCGACGACGACCAGGAGTTGGGGGACGGCCGCGCGCACCCGGTCCGGCGTGGGCCCCTCGGCGAAGAGTTCCCGCAGGACCGCCACCGAGGCCATCAGCCCGAACGCCGTCATCGCGGCCGACGCGAGCTGCAGGAGCACGACCGCGAGCGTCGCGGGCCGGTCGGTGTTCCAGGCCAGCCGGCCGATCCGGCGCACGATGCGGGGCAGGCGTGCGAGGAGCTGCCGCACCGTCGCCTTGGCGGCGGCGCCGTCGTAGACGGACCAGTACGCTTCCTCCAGGCCGTCGGTGATGTCGCCGTCGTGCTGCGGCCCGCCCGGCACGACGGCGGACGGCAGCGGAAGTCGCGCACCGCGCGGCCCCGGCAGCGAAGCCGGCGGGAGACCGTCCGCATCGCCGAGGCCGCTCATGAACTCCACCCCGCGTCCCGTCGTGCGGGGCGGCGCGTGCGGAGGTCGAACCGCCGATCCCCGCAGGTCGGGGTGGCGGGCGAAGACCGCCGCCGCTGTTCGAATCCGGGGCGACGCGCGGGGGCCGACTCCCTGTTCATGATGTCCTCCGTCTGGGCGGCCGGTTGGTACTGGTGCTCCAAGAACGCGCCGGATCCGGGGCCGTAACGGCTCAGTACGGGTGAATATCTCGAACATCGATGCGGTTGGGGCGGGTGGGGCAAGGGCCGCTTGGCCGGGCGTCCTTCAATCCACACGTTCGAGTGGTCGGCGGTGTTCGGAACCCCGGCAGGGCGCTGTGGGAGGAACCGGGGCGGGACCGCGCGGCCGGCCTGCCCCCGCGGGTCACGGCCGGCCGCGCGTGCCGCCGGGCCTCTACTCCGTGCCGGAGTCCCGCAGGTCCACGATCCGCCGGATCTTGCCCACCGAGCGCTCCAGCGACTCCGGGTCCACGATCTCGACGCTCACCGACACCCCGATGCCGTCCTTCACCGCCGCCACGATGGACCGGGCGGCCCGCTCCCGTTCGTCGGTCGTCGCGTCCGCCCGCGCCTCCGCGAACACCGTCAGCGCGTCGAGCCGTCCGTGCCGGGTCAGCCGCAGCTGGAAGTGCGGGGCGACGGCGGGCGTACGGAGCACGATCTCCTCGATCTGGGTGGGGAAGAGGTTGACCCCGCGCAGGATCACCATGTCGTCGCTGCGGCCGGTGACCTTCTCCATCCGGCGGAACGTCCGCGCCGTCCCCGGCAGCAACCGCGTCAGATCCCGGGTGCGGTAGCGGATCACCGGCATCGCCTCCTTGGTCAGCGACGTGAGGACCAGCTCCCCCTCCTCGCCGTCCGGCAGCACCTCACCGGTGAAGGGGTCCACCACCTCCGGGTAGAAGTGGTCCTCCCAGATGTGCGGTCCGTCCTTCGTCTCCACGCACTCCTGTGCCACCCCCGGGCCCATCACCTCCGAGAGCCCGTAGATGTCCACCGCGTCGATGGCGAACCGGTCCTCGATCTCCCGGCGCATCCCCTCGGTCCACGGCTCAGCGCCGAAGATCCCGACCTTCAGGGACGTCGAACGCGGATCGACCCCCTCCCGCTCGAACTCGTCCAGGAGCGTCAGCATGTACGACGGCGTGATCATGATGATCTCGGGCCGGAAGTCCTGGATCAGGCGGACCTGGCGCGCGGTCATGCCCCCGGAGGCCGGGATCACCGTGCAGCCGAGCCGCTCCGCCCCGTAGTGCGCGCCGAGCCCGCCGGTGAACAGCCCGTAGCCGTACGCCACGTGGACCTTGTGTCCGGGACGCCCGCCCGCCGCCCGGATCGACCGGGCCACCAGGTCCGCCCAGGTGTCCAGGTCCCGTTCGGTGTACCCGACGACCGTCGGGCGCCCGGTCGTGCCGCTGGAGGCGTGGATCCTGCGCACCTCCCGCTCCGGCACGGCGAACATCCCGAAGGGGTAGTTGTCCCGCAGATCCGCCTTCACGGTGAACGGGAACCGGGCCAGATCCGCGAGCGAGGCGCAGTCCTCGGGTCGCACCCCGGCCCGGTCGAAGGCCGCCCGGTAGAAGGGGACACGGGTGTACGCGTGGTGCAGCGTGGACAGCAGCCGCTCCCGTTGCAGGGCTTCCAGCTCGCCCCGGCCCAGCCTTTCCGCCGCGTCCAGCATGTCCGTCATCGAGACCCTTCCTTCCAGCGCGGGAGACAGACGGGACGGCCCGCAGGCCGCCCGGGGCGACCGATCATTCGGTCGACCGCCCGGAAGCAGTAATTCAGGCGGCCCGGGGGGCTGGCAAGAGGCGCGCGGCGGTCGCGGACGATCAGCCCGCCGCGAACCCCGCTGCGCGCGCCCGCGGGTTCCTGTTTGGATGGCGGGCATGCCGATCTTCGCCGCGTACGACACGACCCCGCTCGCCTACCGCCTGGTGGGGGAGGGGGAGCCGCTCATCTGCCTTCCCGGCGGGCCCATGCGGGCGAGCGCGTATCTGGGCGACCTCGGCGGGCTCGCGGCCCGTCGGCGGCTCGTCCTGCTGGACCTGCGCGGCACCGGGGACTCCGCCGTGCCCGAGGACCCCGCGACCTACCGCTGCGACCGCCTCGTCGACGACGTGGAGGCCCTGCGCGAGCATCTCGGCCTCGACCGGATCGACGTACTGGCGCACTCCGCCGGGACGGACCTGGCCCTGCTGTACGCCGCCCGGCACCCCGAGCGGCTGCGGACCCTGACCCTCGTGACGCCGAGCACCAGGGCCGTGGGCATCGAGGTGACCGGCCAGGACCTGCGCGAGGCCGCCGAACTGCGCCGCGACGAACCCTGGTACCCCGAGGCCCGGGCCGCCCAGGACGCCCTGCTCGCCGGCGGTCCCTTCGCCGAACTGTGGCCCGCCGTCCGCCCCCTCACCTACGGCCGCTGGGACGAGGCGGCCCGCGCCCACGCCGGGGCGTCCGCCGGGCAGACCAACGCCGAGGCCCGCGCACGCTACTCCGAGGAAGGGGCCTTCGACCCCGCGGCGACGGCCGCCGCCCTGCGCGGGACGGCCGTCCCCGTCCTGGTCCTCGCCGGGGAGTACGACGGCCATCCGCGCCCCGACCGGGCCACGGAGCTGGCCGCGCTCTTCCCGTACGCCGAGTTCGCCGTCCAGCGCGGCGCCGGGCACTTCCCCTGGCTGGACGACCCCGGGGCCTTCGCCCGCACGGTGGCGGCGTTCCTGGACCCGGAGATCCGCACGGTCCAGGCGGGCGGAATCCGGCTGGCGTACCGCGAGTGGGGCGAGGAGGGAGCCCCGCCCGTCGTCCTGCTGCACGGCAGGTCCGGCTCGTCCGCCGGATGGGCCCGGATCGCCCGGGACCTCGCCGTCGACCACCACGTGTACGCCCCCGACTTCCGCGGCCACGGGCTGAGCGACTGGCCCGGCCGCTACTCCTTCGAGACGTTCCGCGACGATCTGCACGCCTTCCTGGAGGCCCGCAACCTGGCCGGCGCGACCGTCGTCGGGCACTCCATGGGCGGGGTCGCCGCCTACCTCCTGGCCCAGCGCGAACCCGACCTGATCGGGCGGCTCGTCATCGAGGACGCCCCGCCCCTCCTCCCGCTCGACCCGCCCAGGCCGCCCGCCGTCCGCCCCGAGGGCGCCCTCGACTTCGACTGGCCCGTCGTCCCCGACACCGACGCCCAGATCAACGACCCCGACCCGGACGTCCCGCTGCGCCTCCCGGAGATCACCGCGCCGACCCTCGTCATCGGCGGCGGCCCCACCAGCCACATCGACCAGGAACAGCTCGCGCGGATGACCCGCGCCATCCCGGGCGCCACGTCGGTCACCATCGACGCCGGACACCTGGTCCACACCGACCGGCCGGAGGAATTCCTCGCGGCGATCAGGGAGTTCGGCCTCACGGACCGGCCCGGGGGCGTGCGCTGACCGGGTGGGCGTCGGCCCCGGACCGCCCGGCGGGCCGTTCTCGACGCTCCGCGTCCCGTTCCCGGCGCGCCACGGGGTCCGACGATCACATCGATCGCGGGCCGGACGTATGACGGCGCGGGTCCTCAGGCCGGTCCGTCCTCCGCCGCCACCGCCTTCGCCCACCGGTAGTCTGCCTTGCCGCTCGGCGAACGCCGGATGCGGTCGGCCAGCACCAGGGCCCGCGGGATCTTGTATCCGGCGAGCCTGCTCCGGCAGTGCTCCTGCACTGCCGCCAGGCTCAACGTCCCGGTGCTGTCGCGCAGTTGGATCACGGCGGCGACCCGGTTGCCCCACCGCTCGTCGGGGACGCCCGCGACCAGGGCGTCGTACACGTCCGGATGGGACTTGAGCGCCTGCTCGACCTCCTCCGGATAGACCTTCTCGCCCCCGGTGTTGATGCACTGGGAGCCCCGGCCGAGGACGGTGACGATGCCGTCCGCGTCCACCGTCGCCATGTCGCCCAGCAGCACCCACCGTTCACCGCCCCGGTGGAAGAAGGTGTCGGCGGTCTTGGCCGGGTCGTTGTAGTAGCCGAGCGGCACGTGCCCGCGCTGGGCGATGCGGCCCGGCTCGCCGGGAGCCACCGGCTCGTGCGTCGCCGGATCGACCACCGCCGTACGGGCGTTGACCCGCACCCGGAAACCGTTCTCGGGCCCCGAGTCGGCGGTCGCCGTTCCGTTGAACCCGGACTCGGACGAGCCGAAGTTGTTCAGCAGCATCACCGTCGGCACGAGCGCCTGGAACTCCGCCCGCACCGAGTCCGACATGACGGCCCCGGAGCTGGAGACCGAGAACAGCGACGAGCAGTCCGTGCCGCGGCAGGGCCCCTTCAGGCAGTCGATCAGCGGACGCAGCATCGCGTCGCCCACCAGCGACACACTGGTGACCTTCTCCCTCTCGATCGTCCGCAGTACTTCCTCGGGGACGAACTTGCGGTGCACGACCACGCGTTGACCGAAGTTGAAGCCGATGAACGCGGTCAGCGTGGAGGTCCCGTGCATCAGCGGCGGAGTGGGGAAGAAGGTGATCCCCTCGCCGCCCGCCGCGACCCGCCGGGCCAGCTCGCCGGGCGACTTCACCGGATCACCGGTCGGCGCCCCGCCGCCCAGACCGGAGAAGAACAGGTCCTCCTGGCGCCACATCACCCCCTTGGGCATGCCGGTGGTGCCCCCGGTGTAGATGATGAACTGGTCGTCGCCGGACCGGGACGCGAATCCCCGGCCGGCCGAACCCGACCTCTCCGCCTCACCGAACGGCACGACCGGCGGGCCCGGGGGAGCGGCCGGTGAAGGTCCCGTACGGGCCGTCGGCGCGGGCCCCACCCGGATCAGATGCCGCAGCCCCGTGGCCTGCGGCGCCGCCGCCGCGACCCGCTCGTCGAACTCCCCGTCGAAGACCAGCGCCGCCAGGTCCGCGTCCCGGTAGAGGTAGACCAGTTCCTCTTCCACGTAGCGGTAGTTGACGTTCACCGGGACGATGCGGGCCTTGAGGGCGCCCAGCACCGTCTGGAGGTACTCCACCCCGTTGTAGAGGTGCAGCCCCAGATGCTCGCCCGGCCGGATGCCCGCGTCGATGAGATGGTGGGCGATCCGGTTGGCCGAGGCGTCCAGCTCCGCGTAGGTGAGCCGTCGCTCCGCTCCCGTACCGGGGTGGTCGACGTAGAGGAGCGCCTCACGGTCCGGCACCACGTCCACGACCGACTCGAACAGGTCGGCAAGGTTGTACTCCACCGTTCCTCCTGGTCCCGGGGCGACTGGCGGCACGGGCGTCATTAGAGCGCCGGGCGGCACAAGTGGGAAGGGGTGGCGGCGAAAGAATCTGACGAGCTGTCAGAAAACTATTGAACTGTGTCCTCTCCTCCTGCAACCTGTTCCCCTCCGCAGACAGGAGTCGGTCATGGGCGGTACGGAACACCTCACCGTGCGGCGCGAAGGCGCCACGCTGGTCCTCATGTTGAACAGGCCGCAGGCGAAGAACGCGCTGTCGCTGCCGATGCTCGTGGGCCTGTACGACGGATGGCTCGCGGCCGACGCGGACGACACGGTCCGCTCCGTCGTCCTCACCGGCGCGGGCGGGGCGTTCTGCGCGGGCATGGACCTCAAGGCGCTGGCGGGCGACGGCATGGAGGGGGAGGAGTACCGCGAGCGGATGACCGCCGACCCCGACCTCCACTGGAAGGCGATGCTGCGCCACCACCGCCCCCGCAAGCCGGTCATCGCCGCGGTGGAGGGCCCCTGTGTCGCGGGCGGCACCGAGATCCTCCAGGGCACCGACATCCGCATCGCCGGAGCCGGAGCCGTGTTCGGGCTCTTCGAGGTGCGCCGGGGCCTCTTCCCGATCGGCGGCTCCACCGTCCGCCTGCCCCGCCAGATCCCCCGCACCCACGCCCTCGAAATGCTCCTCACCGGCCGCTCGTACACCGCCGACGAGGCCGCCGCCATCGGACTCGTCGGCAGAGTCGTGCCCGACGGAGCCGCACTGGAGGAGGCCCTCGCCGTCGCCGACCGCGTCAACGCCTGCGGCCCGCTCGCCGTCGAGGCCGTCAAAGCCTCGGTCTACGAGGGCGCCGACCTGACCGAGAGCGAGGCCCTGGCCGCCGAACTGAGGCGCGGCTGGCCGGTGTTCGCCACCGAGGACGCCAAGGAGGGCGCCCGCGCCTTCGCCGAGAAGCGTTCGCCCGTCTACCGGCGCGCCTGATCCCAGGACCCGGCGCGCCCGATACCAGGAGAGAGCCATGTCCGACGTCCTCAGCGCCCCGTTGGTGGTCGAGTTCCCCTTCACCCGCTCCCTCGGCCCCGTCCAGAGCGCCTTCCTCACCGGGCTCCGCGAGCGCACCGTCCTCGGTGTCCGCACGGACGACGGCACGGTGCTGGTGCCGCCCGTGGAGTACGACCCCGTCACCGCGAACGAGCTGCGCGACCTGGTCGAGGTGGCCCCCACCGGCACCGTCACCACCTGGGCCTGGAACCCTTCCCCGCGCCGTGATCAGCCGCTGGACACCCCGTTCGCCTGGGTGCTGGTCCGCCTGGACGGCGCCTCCACCGCACTCCTGCACGCCCTCGACGCCCCCGGGCCCGAGAGCGTCCGCACCGGCATGCGCGTCCGCGTCCGCTGGGCCGCCGCGCGCACCGGGGCGATCACCGACATCGCCTGCTTCGAACCGTACGAGGGCGCAGCGGCCGGCGGCGAACCGGCACCGCACACAGGGGAGTTCGCCGACCCCGTCACCGGCATCGTCGCCCCGGCCCGCCTCGACTACACCCACACACCGGGCCGCGCCCAGAGCGCCTACCTGGCCGCCCTCGAAGGCCGCCGCACCGTCGGCGAACGCTGCCCCGCCTGCCGCAAGGTCTACGTACCGCCGCGCGGAGCCTGCCCCACCTGCGGAGTCGCCACCGCCGAACAGGTCGAGGTCGGGCCGCGCGGCACGGTCACCACGTTCTGCATCGTCAACATCAAGGCGAAGAACCTCGACATCGAAGTCCCGTACGTCTACGCCCACATCGCCCTCGACGGCGCCGACCTCGCCCTGCACGGACGCATCGCCGGCATCCCGTACGACCAGGTGCGCATGGGCCTGCGCGTCGAACCCGTCTGGGTGGACGGCGTCCGCCACCCCGACCACTACCGGCCCACCGGCGAGCCCGACGCCGACTACGACACGTACAAGGAGCTGGTGTAGATGCGGGACGTCGCCATCGTCGCCTTCGCCCAGAGCGCCCACCGGCGGCGCACCGACGAACTCTCCGAGGTGGACCTGCTGATGCCCGTCCTCCACGAGGTCCTGGGCGCCACCGGCCTCAGGGCCAACGAGATCGGGTTCACCTGCTCCGGCTCGGCCGACTACCTCGCCGGGCGTGCCTTCTCCTTCACCATGGCGCTCGACGGCGTCGGCGCCCACCCGCCCATCTCCGAGTCGCACGTCGAGATGGACGGGGCGTGGGCGCTGTACGAGGCGTGGGTGAAGATCATGACCGGCGAGGCGGACACCGCGCTCGTCTACTCCTACGGCAAGTCCTCGCCCGGCCGGGTCCGCGACGTCCTCACCCGGCAGCTCGACCCCTACTACCTCGCCCCCCTCTGGCCGGACTCCGTCGCGCTCGCCGCCCTCCAGGCCCAGGCGCTCATCGACGCGGGCGACACCGACGAGCCCGCCCTCGCCCGGATCGCCGCCCGCAACCGCGCCGCCGCCGTCGACAACCCGTACGCCCAGCTCACCGGCGACGTCCCCGCCGGCGACCACCTGGTGCGGCCGCTGCGCACCGGCGACTGCCCGCCCGTCGGGGACGGGGCCGCCGCCGTGATCCTCGCCGCCGGCGACACCGCCCGCGCCCTGTGCGCGCGGCCCGCCTGGATCCGCGGCATCGACCACCGCATCGAGGCCCACGCCCTCGGCGTACGCGACCTGACCGACTCCCCGTCCACCCGGCTGGCCGCCGAACGTGCCGGAGCCTTCGAACGGCCGGTCGACACCGCCGAGGTGCACGCCCCCTTCACCTCGCAGGAAGTCGTGCTGCGCAAGGCGCTGCGGCTGGGCGACGAGGTCCGCGTAAACCCCTCCGGCGGCGCGCTCGCCGCCAACCCGGTCATGGCCGCCGGGCTCATCAGGCTCGGGGAGGCCGCCGCCCGCGTCCACCGCGGCGAGTCCGACCGGGCGCTCGCCCACGCCACCTCGGGACCCTGCCTGCAACAGAACCTGGTCGCCGTCCTGGAAGGGGAGAGCGCTCATGCGTAAGGAGCCCGTCGCGGTCGTCGGCGTCGGCCAGACCAAGCACGTCGCCGCCCGGCACGACGTGTCCATCGCCGGACTGGTCCGCGAGGCCGCCGTCCGCGCGCTGGAGGACGCGGGGCTGGCCTGGAGCGACATCGACGCCGTCGTGATCGGCAAGGCCCCCGACTTCTTCGAGGGCGTCATGATGCCGGAGCTCTACCTCGCCGACGCCCTCGGAGCCGTCGGCAAACCCATGCTCCGCGTCCACACGGCGGGCTCGGTCGGCGGATCGACCGCGCTGGTCGCCGCCAACCTCGTCGCCGCCCGCGTGCACCGCACCGTGCTCACCCTCGCCTTCGAGAAGCAGTCCGAGTCCAACGCCATGTGGGGTCTCTCGCTGCCCGTCCCCTTCCAGCAGCCGCTGCTGGCCGGCGCGGGCGGCTTCTTCGCCCCGCACGTGCGCGCGTACATGCGGCGGAGCGGGGCCCCCGACACGGTCGGCTCGCTCGTGGCGTACAAGGACCGCCGCAACGCGCTGAAGAACCCGTACGCACACCTCCACGACCACGGCATCACCCTGGAACAGGTCCAGAGCTCGCCCATGCTCTGGGACCCGGTCCGCTACTCCGAGACCTGCCCGTCCTCCGACGGCGCCTGCGCCATGGTCCTCACCGACCGCGACGGCGCCACACGCTCGCCCCACCCGCCCGCCTGGGTGCACGGCGGGGCGATGCGCAGCGAACCGACCCTGTTCGCCGGCAAGGACTTCGTCTCACCGAGGGCCGGCCGGGACTGCGCCGCCGACGTCTACCGCCAGGCGGGCATCACCGACCCGCGCAGGGAGATCGACGCCGTCGAGATGTACGTGCCGTTCTCCTGGTACGAGCCGATGTGGCTGGAGAACCTCGGCTTCGCGGACGAGGGCGAGGGCTGGAAGCTCACCGAGGCGGGCGTCACCGAACTCGACGGCGACCTCCCCGTCAACCCGTCGGGCGGCGTCCTGTCCACCAACCCCATCGGCGCCTCCGGCATGATCCGCTTCGCCGAGGCGGCCCTCCAGGTACGGGGCCGGGCGGGGGAGCACCAGGTCGACGGGACGGCCCGAGCGCTCGGCCACGCCTACGGCGGGGGCGCGCAGTTCTTCGCCATGTGGCTGGTGGGATCCCAGCCCCCGCCCGGCTGAGGAGAGGCGGCGGGCCCGGCTCCGGAGGGCCGGGCCCGGCTCCACGACGTGAGCCGGGACACGTACCATGGGCGGCATGTCCTTCCTCCGCCGCCGTAGCGCCGCAACACCCGCGGGCCCGGACTTCGACGTCCTGGCCATGGACCCCGGGGACTGGCCCGGCAACCTCGGCGCCGGTCTGCTCCCCGCCCCCGACGGCAGCTGCCAGGGCGTCTTCCTCCGGTACGACCTGTACGGCGGCCGGGGCCCGGCGATGATCATCGGCAACCTCCCGGAGGGCTCGCCCGCCCGCGAGACCGAGGAGGGCCAGGTCCCCTTCGAGGTGGCCCAGCTGCTGCTCGCCCTGGAGAACGACGAGCCGATCGAGGTCGTCAGCACCGAGGACGTCCCCGTCATGCAGGGCGACAACCTGCTGATCGTCCGCCGCGTCAAGCTCTCCGAGAGCCGTATCTCCTGCGTCCAGTTCGACCGCAGCGACGGCGTCCTCGTGACCATCGCCAGCTGGGACCGGCCGATCACCGACGACCTGTACACCCTGCTCAAGCCGCTGCCCGCGGAGCTCTTCCAGCAGGGCTGACACCTCCGCGCCCGAGGCCGCCCGGACCCCTCCGGGCGGCCTCACGCACACCGTGGCCGCGGCAGGCGTGGCGGACCCGGTCAGGATCCGCCGGACGCGCCCGAGGCCGTGCCGACCGTCTCCCGGACCATCAGCCGGGCCACCTGCGCCGCCGACGTACCGAGCCCCACCGGCCCGCCGAGGTGCCACGGCGCACCGTGGACCCGGCGCAGGTCCTCCTCGCGGTAGCGGCGGCATCCCCGGTGCCAGATCAGGATGCCCGCGAGCCAGTGCTCCAGCTCCCGCACATAGCCCGCCAGCACCTCCCGCGCCTCGGCATCCAGGTCGAAGTCGTCGTACAGCGCGGGCAGTTCGACGTCGGCGACATGACGGAACTGGCGCAGCCGCGAGTTCATCAGGTCGTGCACGATCGCCACGCCCGTCGGATAGTCGACGCCGAAGAAGTTCTGCACGACCAGGGCTCCGTTGTGCACCTCGCCCTCGTACTCGATCTCCTTCTGGTACGAGAACAGGTCGTTGAGCAGGCACGCGTAGTCCGCGGCCGCGTTCTCCAGGGACCGCAGGGGGCCGCTGCGGTAGACCTCCTCGGGAACCCGCTTGCCGTGTCCGAGCCGGCACAGGCTCATCGTCAGGTCCGAGCCGAACGTCGCCCGCCGCATCTCCACGTAGTCGACCGGGTCGGGGACGCGGTTCTGAGCCTGGTTGGACAGCTCCCACAGCCAGCTCGCGGTCATGGTCTCGATCGCGGTACGGAAGGCGCGCCGCGCACCCGCGTCCATCGGGCCCGCCGTCCTGTCCCAGAGATCGCCGAGGCTCCGCTCCAGGGCGTTCACCGGCTCCGGGGTCCCTTCGCCGTCCAGCGGCATGAACAGCGACAACCGCTCGTTCGCGAGCCGCGCCCCCGCCAGGTCCCTGGTGCGTCCGTGCACCACCGGGAACCAGTCGTCCCCGTACGTCCCCCAGGCCAGCCACGCCGAGGACAGGTCCAGCCCGTCCGGCGTCGCGTCCGGATGGATGCCCGCCGCGCACAGCGGCAGGTCGATCGCGCGGATCCGGTCCTCGTCCCAGATGTGCGAACCCGGGACGCCCGGCTGCGCCTGGAGGATGCCCATCCGCCGCGCCCAGCCGACGACCCGGACGCGGGCCCCCTCCAGGTGGGGGCTGAGCGTGGTGGTGTAGGGCAGGTCGAAGTCCGGGAGGATCGAGGGACCCACATGCCGGTACGGCACATGGCTGTGGCTGCGGGCCCGCGCGGTCTCCGAGCGGAGGGTGAACCGCAGCGAGGCGGCGGACATGCCGAAGCCGGGCACGGCCTCGCCCGCGCCGCCGCCGTTCATGTAGCGGCTGGAGCGCATGTGCCACTCATGCCCGCCGGACTGCCAGTCCTGGAGCCCCTTGGCGTACGCCAGCACGGCCGCGGTCTCCTCCGGGCCCAGCCCCTTCTCGGCGCAGAGCGGGCCGAGCTCGGTGAGAACGGTGTTCTCGAACTGCTGCAGCCGTGAGGTCAGCAGATCGTTGACGGCTTCGGCGGCCTCCTGCGTGGAGCAGCCGAGGAAGGTCTCCAGCACCAGCACGCCGTTGCTGTTCTCCCCCTCGTCCTCCACCTCCCGCTGGTAGGAGAAGAGGTCGTTGCGCAGGTGCACCGCGTCGGAGAAGGCGTCCCGCAGGACCCGCAGCGGCCGGGACGCGGCGACCCGGTCCGGCACCTCGGCCCCGGCCGCGTACTCCACCAGACCCGCCGACCAGGGCGCGCCGCCCACCTTCCGGCGCATCTCGATGTACTCGACCGGGTTGGCGATGCGGCCCTCGTGGATGTTGGACAGCTCCCAGAGGGACTCGTTGAGGAGGTTCTCCGTGGACTCCGCGAACCGGGCCCGCCAGCCGTCCGTCATCGCGGGGATCGTCCGGGTCCACAGATCGGCGAGCCCCGCCTCCACGGGGTTCTCCGGCTCCGGGAGCGCCGCCCCGCGCTCCATCGGCATGAAGGCCGGCAGCCGGTCCAGGTACCGCTTGGCGCCCTCGCGGTCGGGCGTGCGCTTGAACAGTTCCAGGAAGTGGTCGTCGAAGAAGAAGACCCACACGTACCAGTCGGTGACCAGGCTCAGCGCCTCGGCCGAGCAGTCGGGATGGGTGTACGCGCACAGGAGGGCGTAGTCGTGCGCCTCCAGGTCCTTCTCCTCCCAGATACCGGACCCCTCCAGCATTCCCATGGAGCGGGCCCACTCCCGGGTGTGCGTGCGTGCCGTCTCCAGGTGCGGGTTGAGCCGGGCCGGATACGGGACGTAGAAGTCCGGCAGTGAGAAGGGCTGTGCCATGTGCGTCGGGCCTTTCCAGAAGCCTCCGCGCGGGGGAACGCGCGGAACGGTGGTGTCCGCGCAGCACTACCCTTCGGCCATACGGAGCACGCACGGCGGCGATTAGTCACATGATCGCTCTGCGGCGGCGCGTGCTCGGAAGGCGGTCGGCGGGGGCCGCCGGGAGCGGCCCGCGGTGGCTCAGTAGGCCGAGTCGACGTTGTCGATCGAGCCGTACCGGTCGGCGGCGTAGTTCGCGGCGGCCGTGATGTTGGCGACCGGGTCGGTCAGCTTCTTCGGGGTGCCCTTGACGTGGTAGGCGTCGAAGGTGGGCTGGATGACCTGGAGGAGTCCCTTGGAGGGGATGCCGTTGCGCGCGTTGATGTCCCAGTCGTTGACGGCGTTCGGGTTGCCGCTGGACTCGCGCATGATGTTGCGGTGCAGTCCCTCGTAGGAACCGGGGATGTTCTTCTTCTTCATGATGTCGAGCGACTCGCGGATCCAGCCGTCGAGGTTGTTCGAGAACTTCTTCGGCGTGACGGCCTTGCGCTCGGTGGAGCGGTTGGCGGCCTGCTTGTCGGAGCGCGCCTCGGCGGCCTTCTTCGCGGCGGCGCTCTCGGCGGCCTTCTGCTCCGCGGCCTTCTCGGCGGCGTCCTTCGCGGTGGGGATGCCCGCCGCGGCGACCGGCTCCACGGATACGGAGGACCGGGCGGCGGAGGTCTGCGCTTCGCTCGTGCCGCCGGTGGCGGCTATGGCGGTGACCGAGCCGGCCGCGACGAGTACGGCGGCGGCGATCTGGTGCGAGCGGGTGATGCGCAGGGTGGAGATGCGGGGCATGCGTGAGCTCTTCCTATGGGGGACGGGCTTGGCGGCCTTCGCGCCGCGTCGGCCGCAACCGGTCCGTACGGGCCGCGTCCGCCGATGGGCGATCGCTGAGGGCTCGTACTCGGTGCTTGCCGGAATCCATGGTTAGCGGGCACCGGCATAGGAAGCAATGACCGTCATTACTATCTTTCATCGTGATATGTCCAATTCATGGGCCGAAAGGATGGTTCATTACGCCGGGCGGGGGCACAGGCGGCTACTATCCGCAGTCGTAGGTGACGTGGGTCTCGTGGCGGGCCTCACCCGTGGGGGACCCCGGAACGGCACAGGGTCAGCACGCGGTCACCGTACGCACGGCAGCGCGCCGCGGTGTCCGGTGTGTCGGCACCGGTCCCCGCAGCGCGCTGCGTCCTCACAGTGGTCAGGTCACTGTGGTCCTCGTCGAGGGGTGCGGGCCCGCGGCCCGCACCCTTCTCCCGCCTCGGCCCTCGGCGGCCTCGCCCATCCGCTCGTACACCCCGCCTCAGCGGGTGCCGACCGCCGCCCGCACTGCCCGCCGCGCCATCGCGCAGTCGTCGTGGAGCCTGCGCAGCAGCAGCCGCTGCTCCTCGCCCGAGGAGATCAGGCCGGGGCGCTCGGACCCGGCGGCCACCGGGGGGGCCTCACGCATGGTGCGCTGGACCGCCGTCTCGTAGTTGCGGATCTCGCGGGTCAGCACCAGCATCAGGTTCACCAGGAACGCGTCCCGCGCGGCCGGCCCCCTGGCCTGGGCCAGCTGACTGATCTGGCGCCGCGCCACTGGGGCGTCACCCAGCACCGCCCACAGCGTCGCCAGGTCGTAGCCGGGGAGATACCAGCCCGCGTGCTCCCAGTCCACGAGGACGGGACCGGTCGGCGACAGCAGGATGTTGGAGAGCAGCGCGTCCCCGTGGCAGAACTGCCCCATCCCCTGTCGGCCACTCGCCTGGGCCAGGCCGTGCAGCAGCTTCTGCAGATCGTCGAAGTCGCGGTCGGTGAACAGCCCCAGCTCGTGGTAGCGCGTGATCCGCGAGGCGTAGTCGAGCGGCGCCTCGAACAGCCCGGGCGGCGGCCGCCAGGCGTTCACCCGGCTGATCGCGCCCAGCGCGGCACGGATGTCGGCCCGCGGCGGCGCCTCCGCCGGATGCCGGGTGAGGGCGGCGACCCGGCCGGGCATCCGCTCGATCACCAGCGTGCAGTTCTCCGGGTCCGCCGCGATCAGCCGGGGCGCCCGCACGGGGGGGCGGTGCCGGACGAACGCGCGGTACGCCGCTATCTCGTGCCGGAACCGCTCGGTCCACGCCGGCGAGTGGTCCAGTAAACACTTCGCCACGGCGGTGGCCCGCCCGGTCGTGCCGACGATCAGGACGGAGCGGCCGCTGCGCCGCAGCACCTGGACCGGGTTGAACTCGGGGCAGACGCGCTGCACGGAGGCGATCGCCATCCGCACCTGCGCGCCCTGCGGCCCGGACAGGTCGATCCTTCCGCTGAGCGGTCCGGCGTCCGGTCCCGGGGCCCGTCGGGCCCGGCCCGGACCCTGCGCCGGTGCGCCGGCGTGAGGAGCCAGATAGGGCCCGGCGCTCGCGCCCATCGGGCGGAGCGGTCGGGGCGGGGCGGACACGGAGGACGATGCTGTGTACATGGGCGAGACAGATCCCTTCGTGCGCCGACAAGGTACGTGCGCCAACCCGGCCGACGGCCGGTCGGCACCCTGGGGAGTACCGAGGGCTGCCGGGCGGGGTGGCGCACTCCTACCTGACAACGGATGACGGGTGGCAGACCATCTGGCGGACCCTGGCGAACCCTGGCGAATAGTCACCGAGCATCTGACCAGGGGTTAGTGTCAAGTCAGCCGAGAACCTGGGGGCTTGACGTGACCGGAGAACCCAACACCCGCCTTTCTGACCTGTTCGGCCTGGCCGGCTGGTCCAAGGGCGAACTCGCGAGACTGGTGAACCGGCAGGCGGCGGCCATGGGCCACCCGCAGCTGGCCACCGACACCTCGCGCGTCAGGCGCTGGATCGACATGGGGGAGTCCCCCCGTGATCCCGTGCCCGAAGTGCTGGCGGCTCTGTTCACCGAGCGGCTCGGCCGTGTCGTGACCATCGAGGACCTCGGGTTCGGCCGACGCGGGCGTGTGGGGAAACGGCGTGACTCCGGGACGGACGACGATCCGGATCGACTGCCGTGGGCGCCCGAACGGACGGCAGCGGTTCTCACCGAATTCACGGGAATGGACCTCATGCTCAACCGACGCGGCTTGGTGAGTGCGGGCGCCGCGCTCACCGCCGGATCAACCATCGCCGGCCCCATGTACGAATGGCTTCGCAACGCCCCCGCTCCGGCGGCCGAAGCACCACGCGCCAACACGCCCGCACACGCCGATCCCGCCGGTTTCGACCGGTACGAGGCGGCGCCGGTCGGCTCCGAGGAGATCGAGGCCCTGGAGTACTCCGTCGAGGTGTTCCGTCGCTGGGACGCCTCCCGGGGCGGCGGGCTGCAGCGCAAGGCCGTCGTGGGCCAGCTCAACGAGGTGGGCGGCATGCTGGCCTACCGCCACCCCGATCATCTCCAGCGCCGCCTGTGGGGCGTCGCCGCCAACCTCGCCGTCCTCGCGGGCTGGATGTCCCACGACGTCGGCCTCGAACCCACCGCCCAGAAGTACTTCGTCATCGCCGCCCACGCGGCGCGCGAGGGAGGCGACCGGCCGCGCGCCGGAGAGGCGCTCTCCCGCGCGGCACGCCAGATGGTGCACCTGGGCCGGCCGGACGACGCGCTGGACCTGATGAAGCTCGCCAAGTCCGGCTCGGGCGACGAGACCCTGCCCCGCACCCAGGCGATGCTGCGCACCATCGAGGCGTGGGCGCAGGCGTCCATGGGCCGGGGGCA
This sequence comes from Streptomyces californicus, assembly GCF_000717645.1. Classification (GTDB taxonomy): domain Bacteria; phylum Actinomycetota; class Actinomycetes; order Streptomycetales; family Streptomycetaceae; genus Streptomyces; species Streptomyces californicus. The sequence goes on along the minus strand of NZ_JNZZ01000016.1, from coordinate 109,108 downwards.
GGCGATGCGGCGGACCCTCGGAGAGGCCGAGGAACTCTTCACCTCGGACAAGGGCGATGTGCCCGCCCCCAGTTGGATGCAGATGTTCGACGAGGCGGACCTGCACGGCATGCAGGCGCTCGCCTTCCGCACGCTGGCCGAGCACGACCGCAGCGCCGCGGTCATCGCCCAGCGCCACGCCAAGCAGGCCCTGGAACTGCGGGACGGCGACCGTCGGCGGTCGAAGATCTTCGACTACATCTCGCTCGCCTCGGCCTGCTTCATCGCCAACGACCCCGAACAGGCCGACCGCTACGCCCGGCTCGCGCTGGTGTCGATGGGGGAGACCTCCTCCCACCGCACCTGGGACCGGCTCCGCGAGATGTACCGGCTCACCGGCCAGTTCGCCGGGCACGCCGGTGTCCAGGACCTGCGCGCGGAGATCGAACACGTGATGCCGCCGGCCGGGAAGAAGTCCGGGGGCGCCGAGACCTGACCCGGCGCCCCCGGACTTCTTCCCTCACATCGAGCCGCTTCCGCGCTCCCTCACGCCCCGACGCGGGCGACCAGCACACACGCGTCGTCCTGGCGTTCGGCCCCGCCGAAGACCTCGACGACGCTCCGGACGCACTCCTGTGCCGTACGGGCCCGTGCGAACCGGGGGGCGAGGGCGAGCAGCGCCTCCGGGCCCGCACCCCGGGCGTCGTGCCGCATCAGGCCGGCCGTGTGCAGGACGAGCACGTCACCGGGGAAGAGCCGTACCTCGTCCTGCTCGTACGGGACGTGGGACGCGGCGCCGAGCAGCACGCCGTCCGGCGGCGGCAGCGGCCGTCCCGAACCGTGGCGGAAGAGCAGGGGAGCGGGGTGACCGGCCTGCGCCCAGGAGAGAAGGGAGGTCGCGGGGTCGAAGCGACAGCACAGGGCACTGCCGAGCGTCGGCTGCACCGACGTCTCCAGCACCTGGTTCAGGTGCCCCATCAGCGCGCCCGGTTCGATGCCGGCGACGGCCATGCCGCGCAGCGCCCCCAGCATCATCGCCATGGCCGAGGTGGCGGGGACGCCGCTCCCGGTGAGGTCGCCGACGGTGAGCAGGGTGCGTCCGTCCGGGAGTTCCATCGCGTCGTACCAGTCGCCGCCGATGAGCCCGCCCGGCCCGGAGCGGAGGTAGTGCGCGGCGACGTCGAGGGCGCCCGGTCCCTGCCGGGGGAGGGGCGGTGATCCGCGCCAGAGGGGCAGGACGCTCTCCTGGAGTTCCACGGCCATGCGGTGTTCGGTGCGCTCACCGTGGTCCGCGCGGCGCACCGCCGCACCGGTGCGCCGTACGGAGGGCTCGTCGCGCCGCCGCTCGGTGACGTCCCGCAGCACCGCCCACATCGAGGCGGTGCAGCCGTCGGCGTCGAGGACCGGCTCGCCCGTCATGTGCAGGGTGCGGGTGCGGCCGTCGGCGCGCACGATGCGGAACTCCCCGTCCATCGCCCGGCCGTCGACGAGGCAGCCGGTGACCATGGCGGTCAGCAGCGGCTGGTCCTCGGGCAGCAGGACGGACGGCAGATCGTCGAGGGACAGGGGCGCGGACCCGGGCGGCCTGCCGAAGATCTCGTACAACTCGTCCGACCAGGCGCACTCGTCGGTGAGGAGGTTCCACTCGGCGCTGCCCACGCCGTACGACGGGGCGCCGCGGCCCGGGGCCTCCGGAGCCGGGCCGTCCTCGGCCTCCCGCCCCTCGGTGTCCTGCCCGGTCAGCCCCGATCTCAGCCGGCCCAGGTTCTCGTCCAGACCGTCCAGGTACTGCACGGCCAGCTCGTACAGGGCGCGCTGCCGGCGCCGACCGGCGTCGTCCTCGTCGAACAGGAGGGCGTCGCGCCGTACGGCGTCGACATCGCCGCGCAGCCGCCGTGTGCGCTGGATCAGGGCGTTGACGGCGTCACGCGCGGGAGGTCGTGGTGCGGGGCGGTCCGCGAAGAGGGGGGACGGCATCTCGTACTCCGATACAGGCGCGGCCTAGCCGGTTCCGACAGGTGGGCCGGTACCGACTTTGGCACAGCGCGCGACGGACCGTAAGGGATTCGGCGACACTCGGGGCGATGTTGCTTCTGGCATATGCCAGCGGCCCTCGATCGGCATTGTTTTCCGAACAGGCTTACGTATGCGGCGAGTTGACCGGCGTCCGGAGGGTGGGCGGGATCGGGAATGCCGAGCGTGGAGGCCGTGTTACCCCACCAGAACGAAAACGAATCCCATCCCCATCATGGGGGCGGGGTCGTGCGAGACATCGGGAGGCGCCCATGGCGCGCAGCGAGACCAGGCCCGTCGTCACCCTCCGGTCCACCGCGGGGACGGGCCGCAGCTATGTGACACGCAAGAACCGCCGCAACGACCCCGACCGGCTGGAGCTCCGCAAGTTCGACTCCGCCACCGGCCGGCACGTGCTGTTCCGTGAGGTCCGCTGATCACACGGAGAAGTCCCACCCCTCCGATCGACGCGCCACCGTCGGCCGACCGGCCCGCGGCGAGGAAGGAACCCATCCATGAAGCCTCGTATCCACCCCGTGTCCCGCCCCGTGGTCTTCCGCGACCGCGCCGCCGGCACCGCTTTCCTGACCCGTTCGACCGCCGATTCCGGCGAGCACGTGGTGTGGGAGGACGGCGACAGCTACCCCGTCATCGACGTGGAGACCTCCTCGGCGAGCCACCCGTTCTACACCGGCGGCCGCCAGGTGCTCGACGTGGCGGGCCGCGTGGAGCGGTTCCACCGCCGCTACGGCGACGGCGGTCCGTCCGCCGGTTGACCGGACGGGTTCCGGCCGGGGAGCGGCCCCGGGGCGCGCGTGCTGTGGATCACAGCGACCGCGTTTCCGGGAACACTCCCGAGTGGTTTATCGTTCATCTATATGTGGGAGTGAGGAGGACGGTGTCCCCGGGCCTCACCTCCGGCCCGTCGGGAAGACCGCACCGCCGGAACCCCGTGGAGCACCCCGCCGAGAGGCGACCGCCCCTTGCGCCCGCACCAGAGCCGCCCCGGCCGGATTCCCCCGATCCGGCCGGGGCTTCCCCCTGTTCCGCGCCCCGGGGCGTGCCCGGCGGATCAGGATCGGACAGGCCGGACACGCCCTGAGGCTGTCCCGACCCGCGCGAAGCGCCCCACGGCCGGAGGCCTCACACGGTCTCGTCGAGATCCTTCGCGTAGTGCTCGATCGCCCGCCGGTAGCGCTGGACGTACGGGTCCTGACTGGTCGCCGCCGTCACCTCCAGCAGCAGCCGCATCGCCTCATGGTGCTCGTCCGTGTTGAACAGGGCCATCGCCAGGAACGTCCGCAGCGCGCCGTCGTCCGGGAACTCCTCGACGCCCCGGCGCAACGTCTCGACCGCCTGCCCGTACCTGCCCAGGACCCGGTACGTGCTGCCCAGCCCCAGAAGCGCCCCGCGCCGGTCCTCCGCCCCGAGCCCCGGGTTGCCCAGAGCGCGCTCGTAGTACGGCACCGCCTCCGACTCCAGGCCGAGGATGTCGTGGACCCACGCCGTTCGGTAGGCCACCTCGGCGTCGTCCGGAAGCGCCGCGGTGAGGGCGAGCAGCCGCTCGCGCGCCTCCTCGGGCCGGCCGTCCTCGCGCAATCGGTCGGCCTCCGCCAGCAGGTCCCTCTTCTTTTTGTCACTCATCTGCCCATCGGTACTCATGCGCACATCGTCGCAGGCGAGGACAGAGGGGCGGACGAGTTTCCGCTCCACGGGCCGGCCGGGGTGTGTTCCGGCCGGGCGGGGGCATCCGTCGCCCATGACAGCAGAGGTGAATCCCCCTGTACGCCAGGGGACATGGGTACGAGTACTGGTGCGCGGGGCGGTCCTGGTGGTGGCACTGCTGGGTCTGGTGGCGTTCTCCGTCCTGCTGGCCAAGGTGACGCTCACCCCGTCGCCGGCCTCCGAGGACCTGGTCACCTCGAACCTCCGGCCCGGGAGGTCGCTGCGCCAGTACGCCGAGGACTACACCTTCCTCGCCGCGTGCAAGCAGGCGGGCGGAAATCTGCTCCTGGGCGTCCCGTTCGGGCTCCTGCTGCCGTTCTTCGTACCGCGCCGGCTGCGGATGATCCGTACGACGCTGCTCGCGGCGGTCGTCATGACCGTCGTCGAACTGATCCAGGGTGCCCTCGTCACGGGCCGCGCCTTCGACATCGACGACGTCATCCTCAACACGACGGGCGCGGTGCTCGGGTACTTCCTGCTCGGCCGCCGCATCAGCCACCGCTACTACGTCTACACCGACGACACCGCCGTCCCCGACACGTCCGCGAAGCCGGAGGCCGAGCGTGACGCCGGGACGGAGCGGGAAACCGACGGGCCGGCCGGGCGCCGGATTCCTCCGAAGCCGAGCGCCGGGCCGGAGCACACGCCGGCGACCGCCCGCACCCGGACCGGACCGCTGGCCCGGCTGAGGCCCGCGCCCAAGGATCAGGGACCGGCACCAGCCGGGCAGCGCCCCTCCCGGGTCCGCGGGACCGGCGGCCCGCAGGGCGGCACCGCCCCCGCGCCGAGCAAGAGCCCCCGTGCTCTGCTCGACCGCTTCCGCCGCCACTGAGCGGACTCCCCGGGGCGTCGGCCCCACCGCACCGGCCCGCAGGCGGCCCGGCACCCGTTCGGGCCGGGCCGTTTGCGGGCGGCGGGGCCCGGCCGCACGGTGGGGACACGCCGTGCGCCCGGACGGGCGTACGGAGCCCCTGCCGAGGAGGAGCGCCATGGCCGAACCCGAAGGCCGATGGAGCCCGGGCCGCACGGAGACGGACGCCGACGAGTTCCGGCCCGTCCTGGAGATCGTCCAACCGGCACGGCAGCGGCGGCTGACCGTGCTCCTGCGACTCCTGCTGCTGATCCCGCACTTCATCGTGCTGTTCGTCCTGCACATCGCCGCGTTCTTCACCGTGATCGTCGGCTGGTTCGCGGCCCTGGCCCTGGGCAGGCTGCCGGACCCCGTCTTCCGCTTCCTGAGCGGCGTCCTCGGCTACGACATGCGCGTCTCGGCCAGCGACATGCTGCTCATCGACCGCTACCCGCCCTTCGCGCTGACCCCGCCCGCCGACTACCCGGCGCGGATCGAGGTGCGCCCCACGCCGCTCAACCGGCTCGCGGTGCTCTTCCGCGTCTTCCTGATGATCCCGGCGGCGATCGTGCAGAGCCTCGCCGTGTACGGCTGGTGGGCGCTCGCCTTCGTCTGGTGGCTGATCACACTGGTCCTCGGCCGCATGCCCCGGCCGCTGTTCGAGGCGACGACCGCCACCCTGCGCTACCGGATGCGGTTCACCGCGTACGTCATGATGCTCACTCCCGCCTACCCCAAGGGCCTGTTCGGCGACGACGCGTTCGCCGGAGCCACGCGGGCCCCGCACCCGGGCGCCCGGCCGCTGGTCCTGAGCAGCGCCGCCAAGTGGCTCGTGGTGCTCTTCCTGGTGCTCGGCCTCGCGGGACACGTCACGTCGTCCGTGACCGCCTCGACGACCGACGACACCCCCGCCACCCGTCTCCTCGGGCCCTGAGCACGTGGCGACTCCTCACGGCGCCTCCGACGCCGCGGCCGCGTAGCGCCGGGCGAGCCGGGCGAAGGCGTCCCGGAGCTCGGCGGGTCCGACGACCTCGATGTCCACGTCGAACCGGCCGAGATCCGCGGCCAGCCCCGCCCAGGACCAGGCCCCCAGAACCACCCGGCAGCGCCCCGGTCCGTCCTCCTCGACGATCCCGTCGCGAACGTGCACCGCCACCTCGCCGGCCGGGGCGTCGAGGATCACCTCGCCCCGGCACGGCCACGCGCCGGGCCCCTCGGAGCCCTGGAAGCGGGCGGCGACGAAGGCGGCCACATCGCCGCCCGGCACCTCACGCGGCGGGAAGCGGGGACCCGTGGGAGTACGCGGCTCGATCCGGTCCGCGCGGAAGATGCGCCAGTCCTCCCGGTCCAGGTCCCAGGCGACGAGATACCAGCGCCCGCCCCAGGTCACCAGGCGGTGCGGCTCCACCCGTCGCACCGGGGGCGCGTCCCCGCCGTCCCCGGCCGCCGGGGCGTACGCGGGGGAGTAGCCGAAACGCAGCACCTCGCCCGCGTGCACGGCCGAGCTGAGGGCCAGCAGCACGCGCGGGTCGGCCTGCGGCCGAGGCGGAACTCCGGTGCGCTCGACGGCGGTGATCCGCAACGCGTCCACCCGGTGGCGCAACCGGGCGGGCATCACCTGCCGGACGGTGGTGAGCGCGCGGGCCGCCGACTCCCCGATCCCCGCCCCGGTGGCGGCGGCGGTCCGCAGGGCGACCGTGAGGGCCACGGCCTGGTCGTCGTCGAACAGCAGCGGCGGCAGGCTGGCGCCCGCGTCGAGCCGGTAGCCGCCCTCGGGCCCCTTGAACGCCACGACGGGGTAGCCCAACTCCCGCAGCCGGTCCACGTCCCGCCGCACCGTGCGCGGACTGACCTCCAGCCGCTCGGCCAGCAGGGCCCCCGGCCAGTCCCGGCGTGCCTGGAGCAGGGAGAGCAGGGCCAGCAGTCGCGCGGAGGTCTTCGGCATGCGGTCAGTATGAGCGGAGAAGAGGACACATCCTGGCCGCTTCTCTTGCGAAGGTGGAGCCGTACCGCACGACGAGGACCTCCGAAGGGCTCTGACGACCATGACCACGACCGCCTCCTTCACCGACGCCGAGCGCACCGACCTGCTCGCCGCCCTGGCCGCCGCGCGGGCCGCCCTCGTCGGCTCGGTCGAGGGCCTCGACGACGAGAGCGCGGGCCGGACCCCGACGGCCAGTTCCCTGTGCCTGGGCGGCCTCGTCAAGCACGTCACGGCGGTGGAGGAGAACTGGCTGAACTTCGTCACCGATGGGCCCTCCGCGATGAGCTTCGCCCTGCCCGACGGCGTCACCTGGGACGACCTCATGGCCGGCACGGCACGCGCGTACCCGCAGTGGGCGATCGACCGCGAGAAGGAGTTCCGGATGCAGCCGGGCGAGACGCTGGCCGCGATCCTCCGGGCCTACGAAGAGGTGGCCGCCCGCACCGAGAAGATCGTCCTCGCCGTTCCCGACCTCTCGGCGGCCCACCCGCTCCCCGAGGCGCCCTGGCACGAGCCCGGCGGCGAATGGAGCGTACGGCGGGTGCTGGCCCACGTCCTCGCCGAGACCGCCCAGCACGCCGGGCACGCCGATATCCTGCGCGAGACGCTCGACGGACGGCAGGCGACCTGAGAACAGGACACCGGACGGACGGGAAGAGGGAGACGACAGGGTGACCGTTCTCGACGACCGGGCGCTCAACCGCGCCACGCTCGCCCGGCAACTGCTGCTCGACCGGGCAAAACTGCCCGTCGTCGACGCGGTGGCCCACCTCTGCGGCCTCCAGGCGCAGGAACCGCAGGAGCCCTTCGTCGGGATGTGGTCCCGGCTCGCCGCCTTCGACCCGGCCGCCCTGTCCGGCTCGCTGACCTCGCGGAACGTGGTGCGCACCCATCTGATGCGCCGCACGGTCCACCTCGTCGCCGCCGAGGACGCCCTCGCCTGGCGGTCCCGCCACGACGCGATGCTGCGCCAGCGTGTGCTCGGGGTCTACCGGGACGAGCTGAGAGACGTCGATCTGGACGGACTCGCCGCCGACGCGGAAGAGCTGATGGCGGACGGGGAGCCTCGTACGGCGGCAGAGATCGTCCGGGAGCTCGCCGGACGGTGGCCCGGCCCCGGCCCCCGCGCCCTGGGCGAGATGGTGGTCGCCGCCCTCGTCCCGATGGCCCAGGCCCCGCCCCGGGGGCTGTGGCGGACCAAGGGGGGCGTGCGCAACGTCGCCCTCTCCTCCTGGCTCGGCCGGCCGGTCGACCCGCCCGCGCCCGACGGGGCCGACCCCGTGGGCCGGGAGCTGGTCCGCCGCTATCTGGCCGCCCACGGACCGGCCGCCACGGCGGACCTGCGCGCCTGGTCCGGACTGGCCGGGCTGCCCGCAGCGGTGGCCGCGGTCCGCGACGAACTGGTCCGCTTCCGCGACGAGCGGGGCCGGGAGCTGCTCGACCTCCCGGACGCGCCGCGCCCGGATCCGGACACCCCCGCGCCGGTGCGCTTCCTGCCGGCCTTCGACAACGCGATCCTCGGCTACCAGGAGCGCGGGCGGATCATCGACGACGGACACCGCGGCCTCTCGGTCGCCGGCGAGCGCGTGGTCCTGGTCGACGGCCGGGTCTCCGCCACCTGGCGGGTGGTCGAGGGCGCGGTCACGGTGGAGCCGTTGCGTCCCCTCTCCGGGGCCGACCGCGCCGCCGTGGCTCTCGGCGTGCCGGCTCCAGGCCCTCGTACTGGACGTACTTGGGCCTGGGGCCAGTGCGGCGAGAGTGCGTGCATGGCGTCGTGAGGCAGACGGGAATTGTCAGACAGGCCCTAGGGTCGTTCGGCCTCCGCAACCCCCGGCGTCTGCCGGTCCGTACCGGAACGGGCCCATTTGGTACGGGAGTTTGGCCGACATGCCGTGGGAGGCGGACTGAAAGCACCGGGTTCGGGTCAAACGCACTCCATGACGTCCAACGACGTAACCACAGAGCCCGCGCCGCACGACGGCGGAAAGCGCGACGCCCGCTCCTCCCGGGGGTGGCTGAAGGTCCTCGGCGTCGGCGCGGCCGTCCTGGCCCTGCTGTTCGCCGGGAGCCGACTCAGCCTGCTGCCGGGGCTCGACGACTTCTTCGGCGAGGAGACCCACGACCGGTCGGGCCCCGCCGTACTGAAGTCGATCCAGGACATGAGCGCCTACGAGGCGGCCTCGGGCAACTTCCAGGTCGTCGTCGACCTGGAGAAGGACACGAAGTTCGTCCCCGACGTCCTGCGCGGCACCCGCACGCTCTTCGTCGGGGCCGGCACGGTCGACGCCTCGGTGGACCTCGGCAGGCTCACCGAGGACGGCGTCGTGGTGAACGAGGAGCGCACCGAGGCCGAGATCCGCCTGCCCCGCGCCGTACTGGGCAAGCCGGCCCTCGACCCCGACCGCTCGTACGCGGTGTCCAAGCAGCGCGGTCTCCTGGACCGGCTGGGCGACTTCTTCTCCGACAACCCCGGCAGCGAGCAGGCGGTCAACAAGCTCGCCTCCCGGCACATAGCGGAGGCGGCGAAGGAGAGCGGTCTGACCACCCGCGCCGAGAAGAACACCGCCGACATGCTCAAGGGATTGCTCACCTCCCTCGGCTTCGAACGGGTCACGGTCCGGTACGCCGACGACCAGGGATGATCGCTCCGCACGGGCGGCCGCGCGAACCCCGCGCGGCCGCCCGTCCACGTTCCGGGGGGAGGCGGCCCCGCACCCACCACCCTTGACGTGGACGCGTCGCTAGGTATGGTCTAGTCCAAGTGCAGGGCCTTTCCGGACATCCGTCATCACCCTTGTCCGGCAAAGGACTTGCGGCCTTCGCGCCACTTGGCCCCACACTCGCGAGGCCACGCCGTCGAAGCCGGGCCCCCACGGCCCGCCACCGCGCGGTGCGGTCTCCTGTGAAGGAGAAACATGCACGCGAAAAGGAAGACCGCCCTCGCCGTCGGCGCCATGCTCGCCCCGGTCCTCGCGCTGAGCCTCCCGGCGAGCTCCGCAAGCGCCCACGGCTATATCTCCAACCCGCCCAGCCGCCAGGCGCAGTGCGCCGCCGGGACCGTGAGCTGCGGTTCCATCACCTACGAGCCCCAGAGCGTCGAGGGGCCCAAGGGGCTCACCAGCTGCAGTGGCGGCAACAGCGGCTTCGCCGAACTGGACGACGACTCCAAGGGCTGGGCGGTCACCCCGGTGAACCGCTCCCAGCAGTTCGAGTGGAAGCTGACCGCGCGTCACGCCACGAGCACCTGGCAGTACTTCGTGGGCGGCGAGAAGATCGCCGAGTTCGACGACGGCGGCGCACAGCCCGGGGCGACCGTGACCCACCAGGTCGACTTCGGCGACAAGACCGGCAAGCAGAAGGTGCTGGCCGTCTGGAACGTCGCGGACACCCCGAACGCCTTCTACGCCTGCATCGACGTCAACGTCGGCTAGCGGACACGGGCGGACCCGGCTCCGCGCCCGCCGGCCGCCCCCACGCCCCGGTCGCACCTCGCGACCGGGGCGTACCGCTGCCCCCGGTGGCCGGAAAGCGGCACGGCGCAACCCCAGTGCGTGATCGAGCGGTTACCCTACGCCAGCGATTCCGATCGATCGTCAGCGCCTCGGGAGGCCCCCGCATGAACCGCGTCAGCACCGTGCTCGCCACGCTCGGCATCACCGCCGGACTGCTCTCCGCCCCGGCGGCGAGCGCCGCACCCGCGTCCGCCCGGCCCGCGCCCGCCGCCGAACGCCACGACCCCTGCACCGGCGAGTTCCGCGGCGACGCCCGCCTCGGCCCCAAGTGGCTGCCCGGCAAGCGGCTCGCGCCGGTCGGCCCGCTGCTGAAGGGCTACCAGCGCACCGGCGGGCTCACGCCGAAGGACTTCCTCAAGAAGTACTGGGAGGGCCCCGCGGACACCGGCAGCTGGAAGTACCCGCCCAACGACGGCTTCGGCGAGGTGAACGGCGAGATCGACAAGGAGCCCGTGAAGCTCCGCACCGGCCAGCGACTCGACCGCTTCGGCTCCGAGTACGGCGGCTACCTGGCTCCGGCGGGCGACGCCTACGCCGAACGCGCCCTGCCGCCGCAGAACCTCAACACCCGGGACGCGGACACCCCGTGCGACTACCGCGTCTACAAGGTCGCCAAGCCCTTCTGGGTCTGGCAGGGGTCCATCGCCCCGTGGTTCGAGCAGCCGGGCGGCGGTCAGCAGATCAAGCTGGACGCCGTCTTCCTGGACCCGGGCGCGGGGCAGCGGCTCAACGTGAAATGGCTGCTGGACCACGCCTACCTGACGCCCGCGGGGGCGTAGCCGATGGACCGCCGGGCCCTGCACACCGCACTCGTCGAGGCGCACATCCCCGGCGGCTACTACTGGATCGAGGGCGTCCACGAGCCCAGTCCGACCCCGACGGACTTCCTCTTCGTCCGGCGGGGTCCGGACGGCGGCTGGGAGACCGGGGCGTTCGAACGCGGCGCGTACGACGTCCTCACCCGCCACCCCGACGAGGCCGCCGCCTGCGGCCACCTGCTGGAACTCCTCGTGTGAACGGCCTTCCCCCGCCTTTTGCCGGACCGGCAAAGAAGCTTGTCCACCGGGCCGCCCCGGCCGAATGATCGGCATCGGGCGGCCCGGCCACCTGGACCGGCCGCCCGCCGAACGATGACGCCCGTGCCCGAGGAGGACCCATGCCCGCCCCCGTACCCGCACCGTCCGCCGGACGCCCCTCCGCCCTGCTGCCCGGCGCCACCCACCGTACGGTCGGCGTCCCCGGCGGCCGGATCCACTGCGTCGAGCAGGGCGAGGGCCCCCTCGTCCTGCTCGTCCACGGCTTCCCCGAGTCCTGGTACTCCTGGCGCCACCAGCTCCCCGCCCTGGCCGCCGCCGGAAACCGGGCCGTCGCCATCGACGTACGCGGCTACGGGCGCTCCTCCGCGCCCGCCGCCACCGACGCCTACCGCATGCTCGCCCACGTCGCCGACAACACCGCCGTCGTGCACGCCCTCGGCGAGGAGACCGCCACCGTCGTCGGCCACGACTGGGGCTCGCCCATCGCCGCCAACAGCGCACTGCTCCGCCCCGACGTCTTCACCGCCGTCGGCCTCCTCAGCGTCCCCTACGCGCCCCGGGGCGGCCCCCGGCCCACCGACGGCTTCGCGGCCGTCGGCGGCGACGAGGAGTTCTACGTCAGCTACTTCCAGACCCCCGACCGCGCCGAGGCGGAGATCGAACCGGACGTACGGGGCTGGCTCGCCGGCTTCTACGCCGGACTGTCGGGCGACGCCCCCGTTCCCGACGGCCACCCCGGCCTCTTCTTCGTACCGCCGGGCGCGCGCATGGCCGACCGGTTCCCCGCCGGAGAGCTCCCCGACTGGCTGGACGAGCGGGACCTCGACGTCTACGCGGAGGAGTTCGAACGGACCGGCCTGACCGGTGCGCTCAACCGCTACCGCAACGTCGACCGGGACTGGGAGGACCTCGCCGCCTGGGACGGCGCGCCCGTCACCCAGCCCTCGATCTTCATCGGCGGCTCCCGGGACGCCTCCACCACCTGGATGTCCGATGCCGTCGAGGCCTACCCGAAGACGCTCCCCGGCCTCACCGCGGCCCATGTCCTCGACGGCTGCGGCCACTGGATCCAGCAGGAACGCCCCGCGGAGGTCAACCGCCTCCTGACCGACTGGCTGCGGGGCCTTCGCGGCTGAGCGGGTGTGTCGCAACCGGGCGGCCCCGGCGTCCGGGGCGAAGGTGGGCGGATGAATACCGCAGGCATGCTCGCCGAAGCGTTCGACCGGGTCGGGGAAGCGGTTCACGCCGCCGTCGAAGGGCTCGGGCCCGAGGACCTCGACGCACGCGTCGACCCCGGGGCCAACTCGATCTCCTGGCTCGTCTGGCACCTCACCCGCGTCCAGGACGACCACATCGCCGACGCCGCCGGAACCGACCAGATCTGGCTCACCGACGGCTGGGCCGACCGCTTCGCGCTCCCGTTCGACGCCTCGGCGACCGGCTACGGACAGAGCGCCGAGGAGGTCGCCGCCGTACGCGTGGAATCCGCCGAACTGCTCCTCGGCTACTTCGACGCCGTGCAGGAGCGGACGCTCGACTTCGTCGCCGGTCTGGAGGGCCACGCTCTGGACCGGATCGTCGACGAGAACTGGTCACCTCCGGTGACGCTGGGTGTCCGGCTGATCAGCGTCGTCGCCGAGGACCTGCAGCACGCGGGCCAGGCCGCCTACGTGCGCGGAATGCTGGAACGCGCCTGAGGCTCGGGGGGGCACGGCCCCCGTTTCGCACACCCGTGCGTAGTCCGATCGGCGGTGCCATACTCGGAAGAAGTCAGCGGGCTGGACAGGCTTGTCATCGTCCGAGAGGTGACCGTCATGAACTGGGCATCGTGGACGACCAGCGGCGTCTACGCGGGAACGGGCGGCGTACGCACCGAAGAAGCGGGCATCCTCAGCGGCGACCTCACGGTCCATACGACCTGGTCCGACGGACAGGCGTCGGTGGCCGTCCAGTACAGCGGCTCGTCGGACTGGTTCACCCTCACCGGCAGCCCCGTGCCGTGCCCCTCCGAGGAGGAGAGCCGCTCCTTCCACCAGAGCGTGGTCGAAGCCGTCCGCGCCGGCGAGGGAGCGACGGTCCCGCCGGTCGGCGCGGAACCGGCATAGCGTCCGTCCGGACATCGGCCGCCCCATAGAGTGGATCACCGGATCCGTTCCCCCAGGAACGGGCGAGTGGTACGCGGGGCGAGGAGCGGTGCGATGGGGCGTGCGAGTACACGGCGGTCGAAGGCGCGGAAGAACCGGCCGTTCTGGGTGGAGCTTCCGCTCCTGGTCGGGATCGCGCTGGTGCTGGCCCTGCTCATCAAGACCTTCCTCCTGCAGGCGTTCTCCATCCCCTCGGACTCCATGCAGAACACCCTGCAGAAGGGCGACCGCGTCCTCGTCGACAAGCTGACCCCCTGGTTCGGGTCGGAGCCGGAGCGCGGCGAGGTGGTCGTCTTCCACGATCCGGCCGACTGGCTCGGCGATGTGCCCGTGGACGAGCCGAACACCGTGCAGAAGGTGCTGAGTTTCATCGGCGTGATGCCCTCCGCCGAGGAGAAGGACCTCATCAAGCGGGTCATCGGCGTCGCGGGCGACACCGTCGAATGCGCGGGTGAGGGGCCGGTCAAGGTCAACGGCGCCGCGCTGAACGAGCCGTACGTCTTCCCCGGCAACACCCCGTGCAGCGACGACGAGGACGGCGGCCGGTTCAAGGTCACCGTGCCCAAGGGCAAGATCTGGGTGATGGGCGACCACCGCCAGGCGTCCTCCGACTCCCGCTACCACCAGGACGACGCGACCCGGGGCATGGTTCCGGTCGACGAGGTCGTGGGCCGTGCCGTCGTCGTCGCCTGGCCGGTCGGCCGCTGGAGCACCCTGCCGGTCCCCGACACCTTCAAGAACGTCCCGGACAAGCCGTAGGACGCCGCTCGGCGCTTCCGTGCGGGCGGGGCGCTCAGCGGGGCGCGAAGTTCCGTACGTAGCGTCGCTGCCACGGTGTCTCCACCGCCCGGGGGTGATAGCCGGCGCGGACGAACGCCACCGCCTCGTCGGCCGGGACCCCGTCGAGGACCGCCAGGCAGGCGAGCGCCGTCCCGGTACGGCCCATCCCGCCTCCGCAGGCCACCTCGACCCGTTCACCGGCGGCCCGTTCCCACACCTCGCGGAACACCTCCCGCGCCTCGGCCCGGTCCGCGGGGAGCCGGAAGTCCGGCCACCGCAGCCACCGGGACTCCCAGTCGACCGGGGGCGGGGTACGGCCCAGCAGATGGACGGCGAAGTCCGGGGCGGGGCCGGGCGGGAGGGGCTTGCGCAGGCCCCTGCCCCGCACCAGCCGCCCGGAGGGGAGGGCCAGGACGCCGGGCCCGGAAACGTTCCAGTGTTCGGTCACGGCTCCAACCTAAGGGACCCGGGCAGCGGCCGGGGAGCCGTTGCCCGGGGAAGTGGCGCGGTGTCAGGCGGTGACGGCGACCCGGGTCTCGCCGGATGCGGCGGGGTCACCGGCCGGGGCGGACGTCGTCCGGCGCGCCCCCTTGAGCAGCACGACGAGGGCGGCCGCGACCAGCGTCCCGGCGGCGACGGCGAGGAGGTAGAGGAACGGCTCGCCGATGAGCGGGACGACGAAGACGCCTCCGTGCGGAGCCCGGAGGGTCGCGCCGAACGCCATCGACAGCGCCCCGGTGACCGCGCCGCCCGCCATGACCGACGGGATGACCCGCAGCGGATCGGCGGCCGCGAACGGGATCGCGCCCTCGGTGATGAAGGAGGCGCCCAGCACCCAGGCCGCCCGGCCGTTCTCCCGCTCGGTCTTCGTGAACAGCTTCTTGCGTACGGTGGTGGCGAGGGCCATCGCCAGCGGCGGCACCATCCCGGCCGCCATGACCGCCGCCATCACCTTCAGGCTTCCCGGCGTCGGGTCGGCGAGACCGCCGACCGCGAAGGCGTACGCCACCTTGTTGAGCGGGCCGCCCATGTCGAAGCACATCATCAGCCCGAGCACGACGCCCAGGATCACCGCGTTGGAGCCCGAGAGCCCGTTCAGCCAGTCCGTCAGGGCGTTCTGCAGCGAGGCGATCGGCTTGCCCACCACGATGAACATCAGGAAGCCCACGACCGCCGACGCGATCAGCGGGATCACCAGCACCGGCATGATGCCCCGCAGCGTCGCATGGACCGGGACCCGCTGGATCGCCATCACCACCGCACCGGCCAGCAGACCGGCGACCAGGCCCCCGAGGAACCCGGCGTTCACCGTGAGCGCGATGGCCCCGCCCACGAACCCGGGCACCAGCGCCGGACGGTCCGCCATCCCGTACGCGATGTACCCGGCCAGCACCGGAACCAGGAAGCCGAAGGCGGCGGAGCCGATCAGGTTGAGCAGCGCGGCCCAGCTGTCCGCCTCGCCCCACACGAAGTGGTCGGCCACCGATTTGGCGTCGGCTATCTCGTAGCCGCCGATGGCGAACGACAGGGCGATCAGCAGACCGCCCGCCGCGACGAACGGCACCATGTAGCTCACGCCGGACATCAGGTACGTGCGGAGCCGGACGCCGAAGTGGGCACGGTCCGTGCCCAGGCCGTCGCCGTCCCCGGAGTCCGTCCCGCCGTCGCCCTCGGCCATGGCGGCGACCTCTCCGCGCTCCGCCTTGCGGCGTGCCTCGGCGATCAGCTCGGCGGGACGGTTGATGCCCGCCTTCACCCCGACGTCCACCAGCGGCTTGCCCCGGAAGCGGCCCTTCTCGCGGACCTCCACGTCGTGCGCCCAGATGACCGCGTCGGCGGCGGCGATCACCGCGGGGTCCAGCTTCGTGAAACCGGCCGACCCCTGGGTCTCCACCGTGATCTCGACGCCCTGGTCACGTCCGGCCGCTGCCAGGGACTCGGCCGCCATGTAGGTGTGCGCGATGCCGGTGGGACAGGAGGTGACGGCGACGACACGGAAGGGGGCGTCGGCGGCCGGCTCGGCGGCGGCCGCCCCCGCGTCCCGCCCGGGCTCCGCGTGCTCGGGCTCCTGTTCGGCCGCGGGCTCTGCCGGCTCCTCGCCGCGGATCAGGGCGGCCGCGGCCGCCGGTTCCGTTCCGGCGCGCAGGGCGGCGGTGAACTCCGGATCCATCAGCCTGCGGGCCAGCCCCGACAGGATGGTGAGGTGGTCGTCGTCCGCCCCCGCCGGGGCGGCGATCAGGAAGATCAGATCGGCCGGGCCGTCGGCCGCACCGAAGTCGATCCCCGCCGCACTGCGTCCGAAGGCCAGCGTCGGGGCGCTCACGTGCTCGCTGCGGCAGTGCGGGATGCCGATGCCGCCGTCGAGGCCGGTCGGCATCTGGGCCTCGCGGGCGGCGACGTCGGCCAGGAAGCCGTCGAGGTCGGTGACGCGGTGCGCGGCCACCATCCGCTCGGCCAGCGACCGCGCGGCGGCGTCCTTCGTCGTGGCGGACAGATCGAGGTCGACCAGGTCCGCGGTGATCAGCTCACTCATCGCGGTGCTCCTTGCTCGGGGACCGCCGTGCGGCGGTAGCGGGGGGACGGGGTGGCGGACGACGCGTACGGGTGGGGCCCGCACGGGTTTCGGTGCGAGAGAGGGGTCACAAGGCGGGCTCGGTCAGCGCCCGGTCCAGCGGTACGTCGCCGGAGAGCACGACCGAGGCGGGATCCAGGTCGGCCGGGGCCGGCATCAGGCTTCCGGCGAGCTGGACGGCGGCGGCCCCGTGGGCGACGGCCGAGGCCAGCGCCTTCGGCCCACGGCCGCCCGCCGCGAGGAACCCGGCGAGAGAGGCGTCCCCGGCGCCCACGTTGCTGCGTACGACGGCGACCGGCGCGGTGGCGAAGTACGCGCCCGACGCCTCCACCAGCAACTGCCCGTCCGCGCCGAGACTCGCCAGCACGGATTGGGCGCCGCGCCCCCGCAGCTCCTCGGCCGCCTTGAGCGCGTCGCCGACCGTGGAGAGCGGCCGGCCGACCGCCTCGGCCAGCTCCTGGACGTTGGGCTTGACCACGTCCGGCCCCTGCTCCAGCGCGGCGATGAGGGCCGCGCCGGAGGTGTCCAGCGCGATCCGCGCACCGGCCCGGTGGCTCCGCTCGACCAGCTCCGCGTACCACCGGGGCGGCAGCCCGCGCGGCAGGCTCCCGCAGCAGGCGATCCAGTCGGCTGCCGGGGCGTGGGCCCGGACCGCTTCCAGGACGTCCTCCGCCTCGGTCGGACTCAGTTCGGGGCCCGCCGCGTTGACCTTGGTGAGCGTCCCGTCGGGCTCGACGAGCGTGACGTTGACCCGGGTGTTCCCGGCGACCGGAACACCGGCGACCTCGATGCCCAGATCACCGAGCAGCCGGGTGAGCAGGGCCCCCTCCGGACCACCGGTCGGGGCGACGGCCACCGTGCGGTGGCCGGCGGCGGCGACCGCACGGGAGACGTTGACGCCCTTGCCGCCCGGATCGACGCGGTCGGCGGCGGCGCGCAGAACGGCGCCGCGGGTCAGGCCGGGCAGCTCGTAGGTGCGGTCCAGGCTGGGGTTGGGAGTGACGGTGAGGATCATGCGCGTACCACTTCCGTGCCCCGGCTCTCGATGGAGCGGGCGTCGTCGGGGCCGAGGCCCGTGTCGGTGATGAGCAGGTCCACATCGGTGAGATCCCCGAAGCGGGCGAAATGCTCCTGCCCGAACTTCCCGGAGTCGGCGAGCAGCACGACCCGGCGGGCCGCCTTGATCACGGCCCGCTTCACCGCTGCCTCGGCCAGGTCGGGGGTGGTCAGCCCGGAGCCGGGGGAGAAGCCGTTGGTGGCGAGGAAGACCACGTCCGCGTTGACCTCGGCGTACGCGCCCAGGGCCCAGGCGTCGACCGCCGCACGGGTACGCGGACGGACCCGGCCGCCCACCAGGTGCAGCGCCACCCCGGGATGGTCGGCCAGCCGGGCGGCCACCGGCAGCGCGTGGGTCACCACGGTCAGCGCCGTCTCCACGGGGAGGGCGGCGGCGAGCCGTGCGGTGGTGGTCCCGGCGTCGACGATCACGTTGCCGTCGGCGGGCAGTTCGGCGAGGGCGGCCCGCGCGATGCGGTCCTTCTCGTCGGCGGCGACGGCGTCGCGCTCGGCGAGGTCCGGCTCGAAGCCGAGCCGCCCGGCCGGGATCGCTCCGCCGTGCACGCGGCGCAGCAGGCCGGCCCGGTCCAGAGCCTTGAGGTCGCGCCGGACGGTCTCGGCCGTCACCTGGAACTCCTCGGCCAGCGACAGCACGTCGACCCGGCCGCTCTCCTGGGCGAGACGCAGGATCTCCTGCTGTCGCTCCGGTGCGTACATGTGGGTTTGCTTCCGTTCGATGCCCGAATACTTGGTTTTGCGGTCACGTTACGTCGGGCACGCGGAAATGTAAACAGAATCGGGCAGAGAGCGGGCATGGGCGGGGCAGGTGCGGAGCGCGCCGGAGGTAGGGGTGCGGGTAGGGCGGGCGGGTCAGCCGCGGAGGGTGCGGCCCACCGGGCCCGGCGAGGTCACGGCGTCCCGGGGGTGTCCTCGCCGAGCGGGCGGGCGAGCAGGGGAGCCCCGGGAGCCTGGTGGCCGCCGCTGGCGAGCATGCGGACCTCGCCCCGGTCGCTGATCTCGGCGCGGACGATCCCCGACTCGTCCTCGTACACCGGGAAGCCGCCCGCCCCCAGCCGGTCGGTGAGCCGGACGGAGACCACGTCGTCCGCGGCGCCGGACATCTGGAAGATCAGCTCATAGCGTTCGGTGTGCACCATGCTGTTCATGACGGCCTCCCGGCCGGGCGCGAGAGAATACGGCCCTGCCGCCATTGTTTCGCACCCCGGTGCTCGCCGCCCGGGGAGCGACGGCCAACGGGCGGAGCCGCCCGGTCGATCGGGTGACTCCGGCCGGGAGGACAATATGACCAGTGGCCCGGGCGGTAGTCATGCGTGCATGAGACTTGAGCCTCGACGAACGAACAGTGCCTCCTCCCGTTCCCGCACTCTGAAGGCGGTCGGCGCCCTCTCCCTGGCCGCCGCCACGGCTGTCCTGATGACCGGATGCGGCCAGAGCTCGGACAGCGCCACCAGCGCGGCCACCTCCGAGGCCGCGAAGATCGTTCCGCAGAAGCAGACGACCTCGCCCTCGGCCAGCGCGAAGATGACCGAGGACCAGCGGGAGCGCAAGAAGGTCCTCGACGAAACGAAGGTCGGCTTCGAGGACGCCGCCAACACGGCCACTGGAGAGGTCGCCGGCGGAAAGCTGGTCGAGCTGGACCTGGAGGGGGTGGACGACGACGACAACGGTCAGAGCCCCAGCCCGTCCGGTTCCGGCAGCCCCACCGGCTCGGCGAGTCCCTCCGGATCGGCCAGCCCGTCCGGCTCCGCGAGCCCGAGCGGAACCGGTTCGCCCAGCGCGAGCGCCGAGGCCGAAGGACCGGTCTGGGTCGCGGACGTCGCGGAGAAGGACGGCACGATCCACACCGTCCGGATCAACGCGGTCGACGGCAAGGTGATCGAAGCCCGCGTCGACGCCGACCAGGACGCCGACGACAAGAAGAAGACGGCCGACCGGCTCGCGCAGGCGACCCAGACCCCGCAGCAGGCGGCCAAGGTCGCCACCGAGAAGAAGAAGGGGACGGTCACCTCCGTCAGCCTCGACGACAACGACGGCAAGGGCGTCGTCTGGAAGGTCGACGTGGTCGGCTCCGACTGGAAGAAGACGACGTTCGACGTCGACGCCAAGAACGACACCATCGTCCGCGAGGAGACCGACGAGGACTGACCTCGGTCCCGCCCGACCTGCGCAGGGGCACGCCGGACACCCGGCGTGCCCCTCGTTCGCGAGACCCGCTCGTTCTCCGGGCTCGCGGGCCCGGCTCCGTTCAGAGGGCCGGGGGAACGCCCCCGCTCAGGTCCAGGACGTACCGCCGGCCCGGACGGTCGCCGAACATGACGTCCTCCACCGGCTCGAACCCGGTGCGCGCCAGCACCGCGCGGGAGCCCGTGTTGTCGAGCGTCGTCTCGGCGCGCAACGCCGTGAGCCCGTAGTCCCGGGCCGCCAGGACGCGGATCCGCTGGACCGCCCAGGTGGCCAGCCCCCGCCCCGCGGCCTTCTCCGCCATCCGGTAGCCCAGTTCGGCCGAACCGTCCCGTACCCCGACGAGGTTGATCCGGCCGATGACGCGGCCGTCGTCGCCCTCGACGAGGTGGAAGTGGTGCAGCCCCGCCTCCTGCTCGTCGAGCAGGGCGCGATGGCGTACGGCGAACTCGGCGAAGTAGTCGTCGCCCCGGTCGGGAACGGACGCGGCGAAGTAGGCGCGGTTCTCGCGCTCGAAGGCGAGCACGGCCTCGGCGTGATCGGCACGGAGCCGGCTGATGGACGTCATGCCGGGATCCTAGGGTGCCGCCGGGGAGCGCGGGACGAATCCGACGGCGGGCTGCCGTGGGGCCCGCTCCCGGTCCGACGGCCGGACCTCAGCCGGGCAGCCCGCGCTCCAGCGCGTGGGCCAGACCGCGTTCGGCGTCACCCGCCGAGGCCCGCCGGTAGGCCAGTTCGTACGCCGAGTCACCCGCCGCCTGCCGAGCCCTCAGCTCCCACTGCTCGCGGATCGCCCCCAGCTCCGGAGTGCCCCGGTGGGGGTGGCCGACCATGCGCCAGAACGTGTGCCCCGTTCCGGAGGCCCGGGCCGCGGCGACCCCGTTCCCCTGGGCGGCGATGGCCCCCGCCAGCAGGTCGAGGCCGAGCGCTATGCCGAGGCTGTCGTGCAGCTCGTGCTTGCCGGCCAGCATCGCGCGCGCGTGGCTCTCCGCGTGGCGGGGGCGGCCCTGGAGCAGGTGGATGAGGGCGAGTTGATGGTCGGCGTAGGCACGTGCCCAGTGCTCGCCGAAGCGCAGGCTGATCCGCTGGAGCCGCATGGCCTCCTCGTACGCCTCGTCGAGCCGGCCCAGCGCGGACAGCGCGAAGAGGCGTATCACCCGGCAGCGCAGCTGCGAGGGCGCGTCGGCGGGGTCGCCCGGGTGGTCGAGCAGGGCGCGGTCGCTGACGGAGTAGGCGGCGAGCGGCCGGCCCATCATCAGGTAGGTGAAGCTCACGGAGTGGGTCGCCAGGAGCACCGTTTCGGGGTCGCCGTCGCCTTCGGCCGAGACACGGCACTCCTCACCGACGCGGCTCGCCGATTCGTGGTCGCCCTGGAGGGTCAGGGTGATGCCCAGCGCCCAGAGCGCCCGGGTGCGGTGGGGTCCGGTGGACAGCGGCAGGGCGAGCACCCGCTCCAGATACGAACGGGCCTGGTGCAGATGGCCGCAGCAGCTCCAGAAGAGCCCGGCGCATCCGGCCATCTCCATCGCCATCTCCGGGTCCTCGGACAGCAGATGGTCCAGGGCCGCGCACAGGTCCGCGTGGGTGTCGGCGATGCGGTGGTACCAGAGGACCTGCGACGGCCCGAGCCAGCCCGCGTACGCCTGGACGGCGACGTGGGCGAAGTGCCGGGCGTGCCGGTCCGAGATGAGCACGTCCTCGCCCAGCTCGGTCAGCCACATCGCGCCGTACTCGCGCAGTGTGTCCAGCATCCGGTAGCCGTCCCCCGTCCGCCGGAGCACCGACTGGTCGGCCAGGCGCTCCAGTGCCGGGGCGACGGCCGCGGGCTCCAGCGGACCGCCCGCGCAGACCGCCTCCGCGTCCGGGACCATGACGACGCCGCGGAAGACCGAGAGGCGCGCCCACAGCAACCGCTCCAGCGGGGCGCACAGTTCGTGGCTCCAGCCGATCGTGGTGCGCAGCGCGCGGTGGCGGCGCGGCCACACGGTGTCGTCGGTGAGGTTCTCCATCCGGGAGGTGAGCCGCGCGGTGATCTCCTGGGGGCTGCTTCCGCGCAGTTGGACGCAGGCCAGCTCGACCGCGAGCGGTATGCCGTCGAGCCGCCGGCAGATCTCGGCGGCGGCGGCCGCGTTCAGGGGATCGTCGAGAGCGAGGTCCGGGGCGACGGCGGCGGCGCGTTCGCGGAAGAGCCGTACGGCGTCGTCGCCGTCGTCCCCCGCGGAGAGCGGGGGCACCTCGACGCACAGCTCGCCGACCGCCCCCAGCGGCTCCCGGCTGGTGGCCAGCACCGTCAGCCCCGGTGCCGCGGCGAGCAGTTCGGCCACGAGCTGTGCGCAGGGGCCGACGATCCGCTCGCAGCAGTCGAGAACGAGGAGCAGGGTCCGGTCGGACAGCCAGTCGGCCAGCGCGGCCACCGGGCGGCGGTGGCTGTGGTCCAGGAGCCCGACGCCGTCGCAGACCGTGGTGGCCAGCAGTTCCTCGTCGTGCAGATGGGAGAGGTCGGCCCACCAGACGCCGTGCGCGTAGCGCTCCCGGGCGCGCTCGGCGGTACGCAGGGCCAGCCGGCTCTTGCCGACCCCGCCGCTGCCGGTCAGCGTGACCAGCCGATGATCTCGAAGTGCCCGTTCGACGCGGACCAGTTCGCTGTCGCGGCCGACGAAACTGGTCGTCACGACGGGGAGGTTGCCCATCACGGGGGACATCCTGCCTCGCGGTGGCCCCGCGCCTCCGTTCATAGCGAAAAGCAGTCAGAAACGGCCGACAATGCATCCCGGTCGGTCGTGAAGTTGCGTCAAGCGGACAGTTGGTGGTGGAGCGGTCGCTTTCTCTCCGGGGCGGGTGGGGGTGATGGCGCCGGTGATGCGGCAGGTGTGTGACGTACATGAGGTGCCGGTGTCGCTCACGATGCTCATGGTGTCTCCGGCGCCTACGGCGTGCCGGCGCCCTCCGGCCCATGGACGCCCCCGATGCCCCCGACGGGCCCGGCTCCGAGCAGCGTGGCCAGCGACTCCAGGGCCCCCACCGGATCGGGGCCGACCGGGGCGAGGACGGCGTCGGTGACGCCTGCCGCCCGCAGCTCCGCGAGCCGGGCGCGGGCATCCCCGGTGGTCCCGGCCACCGCGAGCCGGGCCACCCAGGTGTCGGGCATGCGCCGGACGAACTCCTCCCGGCTCGCGCTCGCGGCCCGCAGGGCGACCAGCTCGTCGGCGAACGGGAGCGGGGCGATGTGCGGGTGCCAGTCGGGCTCACCGATCCACTCCAGCCCCGGACGGACGGCGGCGAGGGCGGTCGCCCGGTCGGGTGCCACGGAGGCGACGTTGTACGCGACCAGGCGGTGACGGCGGCCGGGGGCGATGTGCCCGAGCGCCACCCGCGCGTATTCGGGGGTGACCGGCTCCGCGAGGACCGTCCCGTCGGCCACCTCGCCGGAGACGGCGAGAGACCTGGGGCCGCGGACACCGGCCAGGATGTCGGGAACGACGCCGGGCAGCGCGCTCGGGTCGAGCCGCACGTCGTCGAGGCGGACGTACCGGCCGTGCCGCCGAGTGAGTTCGCCGTGCAGCAGGGCCCGCAGGGCGTCGACGTACTCGCGGAGGAGGGTGAGCGGGCTGCCGGGCCACTGGCCGACGCTGCGCATCCAGTGGGGCATGCCGTGACCGATCGCGACGTCGACCCGACCGGGGAAGAGCTGGGCCAGCGACGCGATCTCCAGAGCCGCGAACGCCACGTTGCGTGCCCCTGCGGGCAGCAGCCCGATTCCGACCCGGATCCGGTCGGTGGATGCCAGGACGGCGGCCGCCTGCGCTACGCCGCCGCGGAAACCGAGATCCTCGACCACCCACACGGCGTCGAATCCCAGAGCTTCGGCCCGGCGCGCGTACGGGAGGATCCGGCCTGCGGGCAGATCGCGCGGCAGCAGGACGCCCACGGCCGGAGCGGGAGCCTCGGCGGTGTCGGCGGCGGGGGAACGCACAGGTGCTCTCCTTCGGCGGGCGGGGCGGGTGACGGACATGATGGCACCCGCCGCTCGGCGCCTGTGCGGCGAAGGAGCCGAGGCCGCGGGGGTAGGCCGGACGCCGGACACCGCCGGACATCCGGCCCCCGTCCCGGGATCGGGTGTGCGGCGTTCGGGCGGGCGTTGTCGTACCCCTGCGCTACGTTGCTGGCATGACGCAATACGTACTCGTGGCGGGGGCCTGGCTCGGCGCGTGGGCCTGGCGCGACGTGGAGCCCGGGCTGCGCGCGGCCGGGCACGGGGTCCACCCGCTGACGCTGTCCGGCCTCGCGGAGAAGCAGGGCGTGGCGGCGGGACAGCGTACGCACGTCCAGGACGTCGTCGACGTGGTCGAACGCCTGGATCTGCGCGACGTGGTCCTGGTCGGACACAGCTACGCCGGCATCCCGGTCGGGCAGGCGGCCGAGCGCATCGGCGACCGGCTGGCCCGCGTGGTGTTCGTCGACTCCAATGTCCCGGCCGACGGCGAATCCTTCGTCTCCGGGTGGCCGGACGGCAGGGCGGCCGTGGAGGCGGCCGTCGCCGACCACGGCGGGTTCTGGCCGCCGCCTGCCGCCGCCGACTGCGCGGACCAGGGCCTCGACGACGAACAGATCGCGCGGATGCTCGCCGGCGCGACACCGCACCCCGGCGCCACACTCACCGAACCGGCCGCGCTGAAGCGCCCGTTGAACCTGCTGCCGGCGACGTACGTCAAGTGCCTGCTCGACTGGCCGGAGCCGAGCCCCGCCGTGGCCGGACTGCTGACGAGCGACCGGTGGGAGCTGGTCACCCTCGACACCGGTCACTGGCCGATGTTCTCGCGTCCGCGTGAGCTGGCCCGGATCCTGCTGGACGTCGCGGAAAAGGACGTGTGACGGCATGTCGACCTCACCCGGTCGGGAGCGGTGCGCCGCGGACGAAGCGGCGACGGAGCACCCGGAGATCACCTACATCGGATGCGCACGGTGCGGGACCCTCATCGCCGGCCTCGACGGGCGCTACGCCTGTTCGGGCTGCGGCTGGGTCAACGAATGGACCGAGGGCTACCGGCCGCTGCCCGGGGACCGCGGACGCGGCGCCTGATCCCGGCATCTCTTCCGCACGCCCGGCTCGTCGGCTTCCGAGACCGGTGTGCGCTCCGCCCCTCACCGCTCGACCGCGCCCCGGGGCGCGGTGAACGGCACCGAACCACGTCCGACCACCCGGCGGCCGCCCGGCCGCGGAGAAGAGCACACCATGTCCGACCCGCACGACGCCGGGACCGCCCGCGCGTCGCTGGCCGAGATCGCCGCCCTGCTCGCGCCGGCGCACCCCGAGGTCGCCGAGGAGGTGCTCCGCGCCCACGACGATCCGGAGGGCTATGTGAGCGCCTTCGCGGACCGGCTGGACGACCGGGGCGTCGACGAGCCCGTGGACGACCTCCCCTGGATCGCCCTGATCGACGCGCTCAGCGACCGCGGGCTGCTCGCGGAGTTCGACTGGAAGGAGGACGCGGCGCAGATCCGGGCCCGGCTGGAGGCGCTCGAATCGCGGCCCTCCGCCGACCCGTGGGCGCTCCTCGCGGCAGCGGAGACGGCCCTGCCGACCCACGATTTCCTGCATGCCTGCGGCCGCCGCTACCGCGAGGTCGGCGAGGCCCTGGCCGTACTCGACATCGACTCCGACTGCTACCCCGTGGTGGGCCTGCCGGCCGCACGCGCCG
Source organism: Streptomyces californicus (assembly GCF_000717645.1). Taxonomy (GTDB): domain Bacteria; phylum Actinomycetota; class Actinomycetes; order Streptomycetales; family Streptomycetaceae; genus Streptomyces; species Streptomyces californicus. Next base: position 83,555 of record NZ_JNZZ01000016.1, on the reverse strand, counting down.
ACGAGCTGACCCTGCTCGCCGACCGTGCCGGCTTCCCCGTGGAGCACCTGGGAGCCGCCGATCCCGGAACATGACGCGCCTCCGTCGCACCGACCCGGCGAGGCGGGGCCGGCCGCCGTTCCAGCAGGTGCGGCGGGGGCCCGAGCACCGGAACCGAATCGCGACGGCCACCGCCCACCACGTACACTCGCCCCCGCCTCCGCCGACCGGCAGAGGCTTTCCGCACCCGACTGACGGGGAAACGAACCGCATGAGCTCCGCTGACAGCACCGAAGCACCGATCTACGCCGGCCTCGTGGAGGAACAGGGCGACGTGCCCGCCGAAGTGCGCAGGGTGGCCGAGGAGGTCCTGCGTGAAGCAGGCCGCGCCATCGACTTCGGCACCGCCAGAACGACCGCCGCGTCCCGCTAGGAGCGCTGAGCGCCCCACGGACCGGAGCGTCCTGCGTATCGTGGCCGACCGGCTCGACCCCGGCCGGGCCCGACGGGACGACTCCTGGAAAAGTCCCGAACACCGGTTCGCAGCGTGTCCGACGGCGAACCCGCTCGTCACCGGATGATGAGCACCCTGCAATCACTGCCGAATTCTTGCGTGGCGTACCGGTCTGCTGAGCGACCGGTGCCGGCGGTGGCGAGTGAGGCCGCGGGAGGCAGGGCGTCCGACGACGCCCGCCGCCGCGGCCCCGCGCCCGGCCGGCCCGCCGCGACCGATCCGGCGGCCGTGCCTCGGCGAGCGGTCCGCGCACCTGCGTGGAGAGCGCTCCCAGCCGGCCGCCGTCCGGGCGGTAAGCCCTCGCGGCCCCGGGTGAGTGGTCCGGACCGCCCGCCCTCCCGGCTGCTCACCCGCCCCGAGCGCCCGGGGCCCCTGGTGGTCCGGGGGAGGCGCCCGCGGCTGCCCCGGACCGAACCGGCTGCCCGGGCCCGCCGTGCGATGACCGGAGCGCCCGGCGAGCGCCCGGGGGATCGCCCCCACGGCGTCTGAGTAGCCGAACTCAGGCCCCGTGGCGGGGCCGCCGCGACGATGAGGGCAGGGCGCGCCGAGCAACAGGCGACGGGCCCGCCCCCACCGCCGCCGCCCGGCGGCCCTGCCCGCCAAACCTCGGGAGAACCGTGCTCAGCCGCATCGCAGCCACCGTCGTCCCCTCGCTCGGACACCTCACGGTCACGACCGACCACGCCACGGCCCCGGCCGCCGGCAGCATCATCGTCGCCAACCACACCTCCCTGGTCGACCCGGGCGTCGTCCTCGCCGCCCTGCGACGCCTCGGTGTCGAGCCCGTCGTCATGGCCACCGCCGGACTCTGGCGCATCCCGGTCCTCGGCCGTCTCCTGGAACGCGGCGGCCATGTGCCCGTGCACCGCAACACCGACCGGGCGGCGGGCGCGCTCGACGCGGCGGCGCTCGCGCTCGGCGCCGGCCGCCACCTGCTGATCTACGGCGAGGGCCGACTGCCCTGCCGCACCGACGCGGCGGAGGCGCCGCCGGAGAGCTTCCGCAGCGGGCTCGCCCGGCTCGCGCACGTCTCCGGAGCGCCCGTCGTCCCACTCGGCCAGGCAGGGGCCCGCCGGGTCAGCTCGGGCTCGTGCGTCAAGCAGATCTCCGGCTTCCTCACCGCTCCGGCCCGCCGCCCCCGGCTCCACGTCCACATCGGGGCCCCGCTGCACCTGCCCCCGGAGATCGGCGAGGCGACCGCCGCGGCCAGGGCGGCCGTCACCGCCGCCTGGCGCACGGCCGCGCACCGGATCGGCGAGCCGGCGGCATCGGCCTGATCGGGGCGACAGCGCTCAGCGGGTCTCCGCCTCCCGCGCCGCCCGCTCCAGACGCTGCCGGTACGCCTCCCACCAGGCGGCGTCCTCCGGCGGCATGTTGCCGTTGCCCGCCTGCAGCCCGACCGACCCGTCGATGAGCTCCCGTACGACATCGGCGTGCCCCGCGTGGCGCTGGAGGTCCGTGATCACGTGCACCAGGATCTGGTGCAGGGTCACCCGCGCCCGCTCCTCGGGCCACCACCGCACCCGGCCCACCGCGTCGAGGGGCAGGTCGGCGATGGTGGCGTCCGCGTGCCGCGCGATCCGGCGGTAGAGGTCGATGACGTCCTCGCGCGACTCGTCGGCCCTCGCCCACATGTCCTCGTTGGCCTCGGCGTCGTCCGAGAACGCGTGCGGCGTCCCGGTGAACGGCCGGTCGAACGTCTCGCCGAAATACCCGAGCTCCACCCCCGCCGCGTGCTTGACCAGCCCGAGGAGGTTGGTCCCGGTCGGCGTCAGAGGGCGGCGGACGTCGTACTCGGAAAGCCCTTCGAGCTTCCACAGCAGAGTGTCGCGGGCGGACCGCAGATAGCGCTGGAGATCAGCCTTCGGCTGCGCGGGGTTCATACGGGGAAGTCTGTCAGCGGCCACTGACACCGGCCGCGGCGTCACGGAGCGTGGCCGCCGGGGCCGCGCGGGTACGGCCGACCGCGTACCCGGCCGTTCGGGCGCGCCGCCCGGGTGGCGGCGGCGACCCGGGCGGCGTAGGTATGGAGGCGTGCCGTTCCCGACGGCGTGCGACGCCTTGGAGCGCCCCGATCCGGTGACGGCCGGTGACCACCAGACCCACCCGCCGGGCCGTGGCCGGGCCCCCCGGCGGCCGACCTGTGGGAACGAGGAGACGGATTCCCGATGACCGCGTCAGAGCGGACCACCCCGGTGCACGGCACTCCGTGCTGGGTCAGCCTCATGACCCGGGATCTGCGGGCGGCCCAGGACTTCTACGGGGCCGTTCTCGGGTGGACCTTCCGCTCCGGCTCGCTCGGCGAGGGGTTCTCCGTGGCCCACCTCGGCGCCCTGCCCGTCGCCGGGCTCGGGCAGATCGCCCCCGGCCTGCCCACCACCGTCTCCTGGACCCCCTACTTCGCGGTCGCGGACGTCGACACCGCCGCCGCCCGGGTCCGCGAACGGGGCGGCACGATCGCCGTCGGCCCGATCCGGCTTGGCCCCGGACGGGGAGCGGTGGCCGCCGACCGGGAAGGAGCCGGATTCGGCTTCTGGGAGGGACGCACGCCACCCTGGTCGCTCGGCCGCGACGACGCCCCGGCCTCCCTCGAACTGCGGACGAGCCACGCCTTCGACTCCGCGATCTTCTACGCCGAGGTGTTCGGCTGGGCCTCCCGGGAGCCAGGTGGGTGCGACGTCGGCTATGCCTGCCTCCAGGACGCGGTCGTGGTCCGCCAGGGCGGCCGCACGGTGGCCACCCTGCGAGGCGGTGGTGACGCCTCGTCCGCCGACCCCCGGCTGCGGCCGCGCTGGCACGTCCGTTTCCGGGTCGCGGACGCGGAAGCGGCCGGCGAGGCGGCCCGAGCGGCCGGCGGCTCCGCCGGCCCGTCGGTGGACTCGCCCGCCGACGGGACCGAAGCGGTGATCAGGGACCCCGAAGGCGGCATCTTCACGGTCTGCGCCCATCCGGGATAGCGCCACGCCCCGCGACGGGGCTCAGCAGGTGCGGTGGACGTACCCGGGACGCCCGGCCGGAACCACGTCGAGGTCCCGGCGGACCACGGACGCCTGCGTCCCCACGGACGCGCACGCCCGTGCGAAATCGCGGTCGGCGTACTCGACGACGAACACCCGGTCGTCGTACGCGTCGGCGAAGTCGCCGCACTCGTCGTACCGGCCGCACTCCTCCACGACGGCGAAGTCGAACCCGATCTCCTTCCGCCGCTCCAGCAGATCGGTGGTGTTCTTCTGGCCGATCGCCAGCCCGGCCGCGTGTGCGCGGTCGGCCAGCAGCTTCGCGAACGCCGCGTTGTGCTCCGGGGTCAGCAGGCCGTCGGACCGCTCGTGGGAGTCCAGGTTGTCCGGCTCCACCGCCTGGAAGCCGGACGTGGCGCAGCCGTCGATCCAGCCGCCGACGATCTTCGCGAGCCGGGAGCGCTTGGTCGCGGTGGAGGTGTCGAGGAGCGCCTCCCCCCACGCGTCGTCCTCGACCGGCTCGCCGTCGCCGTCGCGCAGCAGCAGGTCGGGCTCGTTCGTCTCCCACCAGTCCAGGGCGTCGGGCTGGGTCTGGAACGCGTTGACGTAGCAGACGTTGTAGTGGCCGTCGGCCGGCCTGGCGCCGCGGTCGCGGGAGACGGCCCCGACCCCGGCGGGCGGGGGATAGGCGCCACCGAGCTGGTAGTCGAAGCGCACATGCGCCGTGGGCGGCACGACCTCGGGCACCGCCCCGGCCGTGGTCCCCGTGGCGGACGCGTGGGACAGGAGCACACCCGCTCCCGTCGCGACCGCGATTCCGCAGGCGAGGGCGGCGAGGGTGCGCCTGCGGCGGAGCAGGGGGCGGGCGGCGTGGTGGGGCATGCGTACTCCCGGGCGTGGACGTCGGACCTTCCCCCGCATCATGACCGGCCGATCATGAGCGAATCGTGAGGGCCGCCCCTGCTTCCGCGCCGCGGGCGGGCGGGCGCGAGGCGCAGCACGAACTCCGCGCCGCCGCCGGGGCGGGGCCGGACGGCGAGCATCCCCCGGTGCGCCTCCGCCACGCGGCGTACCAGCGAGAGGCCGATCCCCGTTCCTCCGCCCGGCGAACGGAACCGTTCCGTCAGTTCCGGCAGCCGGGCCGGATCCACCCCGGGCCCTCGGTCGGCCACCGCGACCTCGGGCCCCCGCACGGTCACCAGCAGCCCGTCCCCCTCCGGTGCCTCCGCCGCGCGGCCGTGCCGCACGGCGTTGTCCAGCAGGTTCCGCACGGCGACCCGCACCAGGGCCGCGTCGGCCTCCACCACGGACTCCGCCAGCCGCAGCCGAGGGCGGGGCGCGCTCTCCGGCAGCTCCGCGCAGACCTCCTCGACGAGCTGGTCCAGCCGCAGCGGCTCAGCCCGCACCGCGTCCACCGCTGCCTCCAGCCGCCCCCGGGTCAGCAGGTTCTCCACGACGTCGGACATCCGCTCGGCCGCCCTCCGGATCCGTGGCAGATGGGCGTCGGGACCGCCCGGAGCGCCGGCCGCCAGCTCCACCGAACCGCGCATCACCGCGACCGGGGTCCGCAACTCGTGCGCCGCGTCCGCCAGCAGCCTCTCCTGCTGCTCCAACGCCTCCCAGGCCGGCCGCATGCTGCGTCCCGACAGGACGTGGCCGGTCAGCGCCGCCAGCGCCGTCAGCGCACCGGCCCCGACGGCCAGGGAGAGGACCAGACTCCGGTGCTCGTCCGCGCCGCGTTCCGGGTCGCCGACGGCGACGGCCGCGCCCGCCACCTCGTCGGTGGCGTCGTGGTGGAAGGGCACGCCCAGGAGGCGCACCGGCCGTCCCGAGCGGTCGCGCGCATCGGCCCGCGCCGGGCCCTCGTCGGCCATCGCCGCGCGGGCGACCGCCGCCACCGGCCCGGCCGGTACGGCGAACGGGGCGGCCCGCCCCCGGAAGACGGTGACCGGGTCGGCGCCGGGCCGCCCCTCCAGCACCAGGATCTGCGGAGTGCCCGCGGTCGCCTCGTCGTCGTGGAGGCCGTCCAGCCGGATCCGGCCGTCCTCGTAGTAGACGAGCGAGGCGGCGACGGAGGCCCGGCGGCGCATCTCGTCGTATTCGGCGTCCTGGCGCGCGCGGTCGTCGGTACGGATCACCAGCCAGGACAGGCAGGCGAGCCCGACGACGGTGATCAGGGTGTAGGCGGCGGTCAGCCGCAGCTGGAGCCGGCGCAGCCGCCGCCTGGCCGGGGAGCGGCGCGTGACGGGCCCTGCCATCAGGAGGGTTCCGTGCGCGCCGACAGCAGGAAGCCCTGCCCGCGCACCGTGTGGACCAGAGCGGGCGACCCGAGTTTGCGCCGCAGGCCCGCGATGACGGCGTCCACCACATTGGAGACCGGGTCCGCCATCTCGTCCCAGCAGTGCTCCAGCAGGACGGTACGGGTGACGACGGCGTCCCGGTGGACGAGGAGCTGCTGGAGGACGGCGTACTCCTTCGGGCTCAGCGACAGCAGCACCCCACCGCGCCGCACCTCGTGGCGAGCCACGTCCATGACCACGTCCGCGCAGCGCAGGAACGACGGGAGCCGGACGGGAGCCCGGCGGCTCAGGCCGCGTACGCGCAGTACCAGCTCGCGCATCGCGAACGGCTTGGCCAGGTAGTCGTCCGCCCCGCTCTCCAGCCCCCGCACCCGCTCGTCCAGGGAGTCCAGAGCGGTGAGGCAGAGCACCGGCACCGACCACCCGGCCCGCCGGCCCGCCTCCAACGGGGCGAGGGTGTCGCCGGAGGGCACCATCCGGTCCAGCACCACGCAGTCGTAGGCGTTGACGTGCAGCAGCACGTCCGCCTCCGGCCAGTCCGCCGCGCAGTCCACGGCGAAGCCGCCGTCCCGCAGCCCGGCCGCGGTCATCTCCCGCAGATCCTCGTCGTCCTCCACCAGCAGCACTCGCACGGGGAGGACGCCTCCGATTCGTGGTCCGGGACAAACCCCGCGCCGGGGCGGGCGGGGGAGACCGGCCATCCTAGGCGGTCCGTCCGGCGCGAACGGACCCGGCCGGGGACCGAGGGCCATCGCTCACGTGATGGCCCGTACGCGGGAGAAAGCCGACCCGGCGTCGGGTTTCGGACGGCATGCCGGACCCGGCGGGCCCGCCGGGTCCGGTCCCCTTTTCCCGGACCGGGGCACCGCGTAGCGCGGGGTATTCCTCGGAAAGGGAAAAGTGAAGGGTGTTTCTTTTCTCCGCGCTCGCTTTTTTCGATATTCCCGGTGAATGCCGGGCGCCGCCATTCGCTTTTCTTGCTCGGCGGCTGTGGTCGCGTTTCTTTGCCGGCCGTCGGGCCCCCGCTCCAGGCCGGTCATCTCGTCTCCGTCGCAGGGCAGGGGCCTGGAAGGGGGTCTCCGGACCCGGGGGGCGAGCCTGTCGAGGATAGAAAAAAAACCGCGTCGTCTGTATCTTATCAACGCACGTGCATCGCAGGAACGGCTTGCCATTCACATGACCCCTGGGGGGAGTTGTGCCAGAAGCAGCAGTTTTGATCGATCCGGTGCGGGCGATGGATACCGAGGCCGACGTGACGCATCCCGTGGGGATCGACATGGTGCATCGAACCAGGTCGCAGGATGCCTTTCCGCGTGACTGGATGCGCCTGGAGCACGACCGTTTCTCGGTGACCGCGGTCCTTCCGCACGATCACGCGTTCTTCGCCCCCCTGGCCGGCGATCGCCACGACCCGCTCCTGGTCGCGGAAGCGATGCGGCAGGCGGCCATGCTCGCCTTCCACGCCGGGTACGGCGTACCGATGGGACATCACTTCCTGCTGTCGGGCCTGGACTTCGTGTGCCACCTGGAGCATCTGGGCGTCGGTGGCGGCCCCGCCGAAATCGGTGTCGAGGTGTACTGCTCCGACCTCAGGTGGCGTGCCGGGCTGCCGGTGGCGGGGCGCGTGACCTGGGCGGTGCACCGCGACGGCGGGCTGGCGGCGACGGGCATAGGAGTGACACGCTTCATCAGCCCCGAGGTCTACCGGCGGATGCGCGGAGACGCCCCCGCCGAAGGCATATCGATACCGCGCGCGGCCCCGGTCCGCGCCGACCTGGCGGGCCGAGCCAGGACCGAGGACGTGGTGCTGTCGGAGACGGACCGGGACGGGTGGTGGGAGCTGAGGGTGGACACCCGGCACCCGACGCTGTTCCAGCGCCCCAACGACCACGTCCCGGGCATGTTCCTCCTGGAGGCGGCGCGGCAGGCCGCCTGCCTGGCGGCGGGGCCCGGAGGAATCGTTCCCGCGGAGGTGGCCAGCCGGTTCCACCGCTACGCCGAGTTCGACAGCCCGTGCCTGATCGGCGCGGTGGTCCGGCCGGGGCCTGCCGAGGGTACGGTGACGGCCCGGGTGTCCGGGCGCCAGAACGGCGAACTCGTCTTCACCGCGGTTCTCACCGGCCCGCGGGTCCACGGCTGAGAGGGCGGCACGCAGGTGATTCTCGTGACAGGCGCGACCGGAGCGGTGGGCCGAGAGGTCGCCGCGCAGCTCGCCGCGGCGGGCCCCGTCCGGATTCTCGCGCGCCGTCCCGAGCGCCTCGGGGCGGTCGGGAACAGGGCCGAGGTCGTGGCGGGGGCGTACGCGGACCGGCAGGCCCTCGACTGGGCGCTGCGGGGTGTCACCTCGGTCTTCCTGGTCACCAACAGCCCCACCGAGCCCGACGACGAGCGGGTCGCCGCGGCGGCGGCCGAGGCGGGCGTGCGCCACCTGGTCAAGCTGTCCATGATGGCGGTGGAGGAGCCGGACGCGGCCGACCTCATCACCCGGCTCCAGCGGGAGAACGAGCGGACGATCCGGGAATCGGGGGTCCCCTGGACGTTCGTCCGCCCCCGAACGTTCATGTCCAACACGCTGTCCTGGGCGGCCGGCATACGCTCCGATGGGGTGGTGCGCGCGCTCCACGGCGACGCGCCGGTCGCCTGCGTGGACCCGCGCGATGTCGCCGCGGTCGCCGTGGCCGCCCTCACCGGCACGGGCCACGAGGGCAGGGCGTACGCCGTGTCAGGGCCGGAGGCGATCACGGCGCGGGAGCAGACCGCCCAGCTCTCCCGGGTGCTGGGGCGGCCTCTGCGCTTCGAGGAGTTGGGCGTGGCCGCCGCGCGTACCGCGCTGCTCGCGAAGTACCCGCGTCCCGTCGCCGAGGCGTTCCTGGAGAGCGCGGAGCGGCAGCGGGCAGGGGCCAAGGCGGGGGTCGTCTCCACGGTGCGGCAGCTGACGGGTCGCTCGGCCCGGCCCTACAGCGTCTGGTCGGCCGACCACGCGGACGCGTTCACCGGGCGAGACGACCGATAGCCGGGGGAGTGGGACGCGGGCGCCCAATGACGCATCATCCGGACGCCCGCTGACGTGGCATCACAGACCGAGCGGAAAAGTCTGATGATGCGCATTTACCTTTTCCGCTTCGTCTGAGCTCCGCTCACGTTCCGCTTCTGGCGAGCGGGGCGGATGTGGCCGGAAAGTGTCCGGGTGTGCACGTCGAATTCTCCTGTTCCCTGGAAAACCGACCGGTCCGTTGGTTGGATGACTCCATGTCGCCCTCCCACCGCTCCGGCGTGGAGCCCTCCGCCGGGCCCGGCCCCGCCCCTCTCCGGGGAGGGTTCCGGTGACCAAGCAGGAGCGCGCCGCCCGCACCCGCCAGGCGCTGATCCGCTCCGCCGCCGCCGTCTTCGAGCAGCACGGTTACGCGCAGGCCCGGTTGGCGCAGATCAGCTCCGGCGCGGGCGTCAGCACGGGCGCGTTGCACTTCCACTTCGACAACAAGGCCGCCGTGGCGCAGGCGGTGGTGGCGGAGGCGTCCCGGAGGCTGCGCGAGTTGTCTGCCGCGGTCCGCCGAGGGACGGACAACGCGCTGCAAGCCCTGGTCGACACCTCGCACGCCCTGCTGGAAAGGCTGCGGGACGACCCGGTGAGCCGGGCCGGGTTCCGGCTGAGCTGCGACGGCGACGAGGCCGCCGTCCCCGACCTGAGGCTGGAGTGGCACCAGAGGGTACGGGAGCTGCTGGACGAGGCCGCCGCCACGGGCGCGCTCGCCGAGGGCGTCTCCCGTGAGGACACGGCCGCCGCCACCGTCGCGGTGACGGCAGGGTTCGAGGCGCTCGGCCGGAACGACTCCGCGTGGCTGGCCCCGCCCATGCTGACCGGATTCTGGAGCTTACTGCTGCCCCGGATCGCCGCCGCCGAGACCGTGGCCCACGTGGACCCGTCGGGCGCCCGCGCGGCGGAACCGGCGCTCCGCGTGCCCGGCCCCGCCCTCGCGAGGCCCGCCAGGGGCGCGGTGGAGCCGGCCGCGAGGGTGAACTGACCGGCGGCTCCGACAGGGAGCCCGCCCCTCAGCGCCCGCCCGCCGGGCCCCGGCCCGCATCGTCGAACAGATCCCTCCGGCCCGCGTCGGCACCCCAGCTCGCCAGCAGACGCAGACCCTCGGCCGACGCCGAGCCGGGCTCCGCGTGGTACGTCACCAGATGCTGCTCCTCGTCGTCGGGGAGGTTCAGCGTCTCGTACGACAGCGTCAGGTCCCCGGCCAGGGGATGCCGGACGAGCTTCGTGCCGTGGCCCTTCTCCTTGACGTTGTGCGTCGCCCACAGCCGTCGGAACTCCTCGCTCTTGACCGAGAGCTCGCCCACGAGCGCCGACAGCTCCGGGTCGTCGGGGTGGCAGCCCGCGTACAGCCGCAGGTAGCTGACCATGTCCGACGCCTTGGAGTCCCAGTTCACGAACAGGTCCCGGTAGGCGGGCGAGAGGAACACCAGACGCGCCCAGTTGCGTTCGCCGGGCGGCAGCGCTCCCCAGTCGCCGAACACCGCGGCCGCCATCGGATTCCAGGCGAGGATGTCGGAGCGCGCCCCGGTCACGTACGCGGGAACGCCCTCCATGCTCTCCAGGAGGTACAGCAGCCCGGTCCGCACCCGCTGCGCCCTCGCCGGGCGGCGCTTCTTCTTGTGCCGCGCCGGCCTCGCCAGATGTGTCAGATGCGCGTGCTCGGCGTCGGTGAGCCGCAGCGCGCGGGCGATCGCGTCCAGCACCTCCGCCGACACGTTGCGTCCGTTGCCCTGCTCCAGACGCGTGTAGTACGCCACGGACACCCCGGCCAGCTGCGCCAGCTCCTCCCGGCGCAGACCCGGTACCCGGCGATGCCGCCCGAACTCCGGCAGTCCCACGTCCTGCGGCTGGAGCTTGGCCCTCCGGGTGCGCAGGAACTCGCTGAGCTCGGCGCGCCGGTCCAGCGGCTCGGGGGAGGCGGCCTCCGGCTGATCGTCCATACCCTCCATTATTCCGCCGATTCCCGGCCGCGGACCGGTGAGCCTGTCCCCGTCAGTGGTAGGACCGCCGGACGTAGGCAGAGCGGTGGCCTGGGTGAACGGCGCTCAGGGTGTGACGCTCGAAGACGTACCCACCGCACCACCCAGAGGAGAACCTCCGGCATGACCACCGTTGCCGCCTACGCCGCTCCCCGTGCCAAGGCCCCGCTGGAGCGCACCACGATCGAGCGCCGCCCGGTGGGCGAGTTCGACGTCCTGATCGACATCAAGTTCGCCGGTATCTGCCATTCCGACATCCACCAGGCCCGCGACGGCTGGGGCGAGGGCATCTTCCCGATGGTGCCCGGACACGAGATCGCCGGGATCGTCGCCGAGACCGGGCCCGGAGTGACCGCGTTCAAGGTCGGCGACCGCGTCGGCGTCGGATGCATGGTCGACTCCTGCGGACAGTGCGACGCCTGCCGCGCGGGCCGGGAGCAGCACTGCGCCGAGGGGAACACCCAGACGTACAACGCGCTCGACCGCAGCGGCGAGCCCACGTACGGCGGCTACTCGACGCACATCGTCGTGCGCGACGCGTTCGTCGTCTCGATCCCCGAGGGCATCGCCCTCGACGAGGCCGCGCCCCTGCTGTGCGCGGGCATCACCACGTACTCCCCGCTCAAGCGCTGGGGCGTCGGCCCCGGCAAGAAGGTGGCTGTCGTCGGTCTGGGCGGCCTCGGCCACATGGCCGTCAAGATCGCGCACACGCTCGGCGCCGAGGTCACCGTCCTCTCCCAGACGCTGCGGAAGAAGGAGGACGGGCTCAAGCTCGGCGCCGACCACTACTACGCGACCGGCGACCCGGCGACCTTCGAGGAACTGGCCGGGACCTTCGACGTCATCCTCTCCACGGTCTCGGCCCCGCTGGACTTCGGCGCCTACCTCGGCCTGCTGCGGACCGACGGGACCCTGGTGAACGTCGGCGCCCCGGAGGAGCCGATCTCGCTCAACCTCTTCTCGCTCATCGGCGGTGACAAGGCGATCGCCGGCTCCATGATCGGCGGGATCGGGGAGACCCAGGAGATGCTGGACTTCTGCGCCGCGCACGGGCTCGGCGCGGAGATCGAGGTGATCGAGGCGAGCCGGGTGAACGAGGCGTACGAGCGCGTGCTCGCGAGCGATGTCCGCTACCGCTTCGTGATCGACGCCGCGACCATCTGAGGCGGTGGCCGCGGAGTGCCACACCCGTACGCCCCGAGCCGTCGACCGGCTCGGGGCGTACGGGTTGAGGGCTCGGGCGCGGTCCGGCTCGTAGAGGGGCGCGTCGTCAGGCGGGATCCGGCGGGGCGGCCGAGCGGCGCGCCCCTTCCAGCACGGCCGCCAGCAGCCCCGGGAAGAGCGCCTCCAGATCGTCCTCGCGCAGCCGGCTCATCCGGGAGGTCCCGTCGTAGTGCTGGCGGATGACGCCCGCCTCGCGCAGCACCTTGAAGTGGTGCGTGCTGGTGGACTTGCTCACCGGCAGGTCGAACGCGATACAGGCCATGTCCTCGTGTCCGTTCGCCAACTCCCGCGCGATGCGCAGCCGTACCGGGTCGGCCAGCGCGTGCAGGACCGCCTCCAGACGGATCTCCTCCGGGCGCGGATGGGCGATCCGACGTCCGGACGCTGCGGCGCGCTCGGGGGTGGACAGCTCAGGGGTGGACATGGGGCCTCCTCGGGTCCGGCCTCCAAAGTACGAATATCGACGTAGTTTGACAACCGCCGTACTACGATGTTTATCGTTGTTTCCTCGGCGCCGCTCGCCTGCGGCGACCCCCCGACCCGAGGAGTTCCACCGGTGAGTGCCCTGTTCACCCCCCTGACCCTGCGGTCCCTGGAGATCCCCAACCGCGTGTGGATGTCTCCGATGTGCATGTACTCCGCTGCCCACGAGGGGCCGGAGGCAGGCGTTCCGACCGACTTCCACCTCACCCATCTCGCGGGCCGCGCCGCCGGCGGCGCGGGGCTCGTGATGGCGGAGGCGACCGGGGTGCGCCCGGACGGCCGGATCAGCCCGTGGGACCTGGGCCTGTGGAACGACCGCCAGCAGGAGGCGTTCACCCGCATCGCGGCGGCGATCGCCTCCCACGGATCGGTTCCGGCGATCCAGATCGCCCATGCCGGGCGGAAGGCGTCCACCGACCGGCCCTGGCTCGCCGACCGCTACGTGCCGGAGAGCGAGGGCGGCTGGACCGCCGTCGCCCCCAGCGCCGCCGCGTTCGACGGTCTGCCCGTGCCGCACGAGCTGACCGAGGACGAGATCCGGCAGCTGGTCCGCGACTTCGCCGCGACCGCCGAACGCGCCCTCGCCGCAGGCTTCCGGGTCGTCGAGATCCACGGGGCGCACGGCTACCTGATCAACTCCTTCCTCTCCCCGGCCGCCAACCACCGCACCGACTCCTACGGCGGCAGCTGGGAGAACCGGCTGCGCTTCCCGCTCCAGGTGGTGGACGCCGTCCGGGCGGTGTGGCCCGACGAACTGCCGGTCCTCTTCCGGACCTCGGCGACCGACTGGCTGACCGAGAACCCCGAGGACCCGCGCGAGGGGTGGACCGGCGACGACACCGTACGCCTGGCCGCGGAGCTGGCCGCCCACGGCGTCGACCTGCTGGACGTCTCCTCCGGCGGCCTCGTCCGTGACGCGGCGATCTCCGCGCACCCCGGCTACCAGGTGCCCTTCGCCGACCGGGTCCGCCGGACGACGGGCCTGCCCACCTCCGCCGTGGGCCTCATCCTGGACGCCGGACAGGCCGAGGAGATCGTCGCCTCGGGCCGGGCCGACGCGGTGATGATCGGCCGCGAGATGCTGCGCGACCCGCACTGGGCCCACCACGCCGCCGACGCCCTCGCCACCGGACCGCGCTGGCCCGAGCAGTACGGCTACGCGCTGGCCCGTCGCACCGCCAAGGCCTGAGCGGCCCGGCCCGCCCCGGCCGATCGGACCCCACCGCCGATCGCCGGGGCGGCCGGCAACCCGCCCGCGCCTTGCCGACCTCGATGGTCGGACCACCGCGCCCCGCACCATCGTCCCAGCGGTCCATGGCCCGGGAGAAGGGGAAACACCCCCCGATGGAAGGGGGAGACCGCCCCCGTACGCATTGGGGGGCCAGCACCAGTGATCCCGAACGTCCGCCCTTCTAGCGTCTGTCGGGTGACCTACGCACTTGACGCAGAGAAGATCATCCAGCGCCCGGCTGCCGTCCATCTCCCTCCGACCGCCCCGGCTCCGGCGAGAACCGCCGCCCGGACCGCTGCCGTCGGCCTCTCCCTCGCCCTGGCCGTGGGCATCACCGCGGCACCGTCCTTCGCCTCGACGCCGCTCGGTCAAGGGCCTCGCACCGCCGCGCCGGTGGCGGCGCCCGAGGGACTCGACCGCTACTACCACCAGCACCTCGCCTGGGGGACGTGCATGCGGACCCCGCAGGACACGGAGGGCAGAGACCTCGACCGGGCGGGCGTGCGGTGCGCGGACGTCACGGTCCCGCTGGACTACGAGGATCCCCGGGGCCGGACGATCACGGTCGCCGTCTCGCGCCTGAAGGCCACCGACACGCGTCACCGCATCGGCGCGATCCTTCTCAACAACGGCGGCCCCGGCGGCCCGGCCGTGGACTCCCCGCCGGTCATCCGCAAGGCGATGAAAGAGGTCGGCGCCCGGTACGACATCGTCGGATTCGACCCGCGCTTCGTCGGCCGCAGCACCCCGTTGGACTGCGGCTGGCCCGTCAGCGCCACCTGGTTCTCGGCCGGGGCGAGCCGCGCGGGCTTCGACAGACAGGTGGCCCTGAGCAAGAGCCTCGCCGCCAAGTGCCGTGCCGCCGGCGCATCGGTGCTCCCGCACATCTCCACCCGCAACACCGCCAGGGACATGGACGTCATCCGGGGCGCGCTGGGCGAACGGAAGATCTCCTACCTGGGCTACTCGTACGGCACCTACCTCGGCACGGTCTACACCCAGATGTTCCCCGGCCGCTACGACAGGATGGTCCTGGACGGAGCGGTGGGGCCGGACGCCTACAGCCCGCGCCTGCTGAAGGGCACGGTCCGGGAGAACGAACAGGCGCTCTCCGACTGGGCCGCCTGGGCGGCCGAGCGGCACACAACGTACGGCCTGGGCCGCTCCCGTACGGCGGTCCTCGCCACCATCGACCGCGTCATGGCCAAGGCGGCACGCGATCCGCTGACGCTCGGCACCGCACCGGACCTCCACCGGGTCGACGACACCCACATACCGATGCTGCTGTTCATGGGCATCGCCGACGACACCGGCGAGTCACGGGCGGTCCTGGCCGAGCAGACAGCGACCCTCGCCAAGGCTGCGGAGGGGCGACCCGCCCCGTTGTCACCGGAGTTCGCGGAGACGCTGCACTTCACGCTCACCGGCGCGCAGTCGTCCTACGGCAGCGCCCAGACGGCGATCATCTGCGGTGACGTCCCGGCCCCGCGCGATCCCGAGCTCTACTGGCGGGACATCCAGCGCAGTCGCGCCGCCCACCCCCTGTTCGGTCCCCTCGTGGAGAACATAGGACCCTGCGCCTTCTGGAACACCCCGCGCGAAGCGCCCACCCGCATCACCCACCGCGCCCCGGCCCTGCTCGTCGCCGCCACCGGCGACCCCCGCACCACCTACCGGAGCAGCACCACGCTCCGCGGCCAACTGCTGGGTTCCAAGCTCCTCACCCTGAAGAACGCCAACCGCCACGGCCTGTACGGGGAGTACGGGAACGCGTGCGTGGACTCCAAGGTCAACCGCTATCTGGCGAGCGGCCGCCTGCCGAAGGAGGACGAGACCTGCGTGAAGTGAGACGGTGGCGTGAAGTGAGACGGAGGCGTGAAGCGAGACGGAGTCGGAGCGGGCAGCGCAGGCTCCGGTCTCCCGCCGCCCGCCCGCTGAGCACGCGAGGCGGTCGGACGCCCTGAACCGTCGCCCCGGTCCGGCAGCCGCGTCCTCCCGGAGGACACGGCTGCCGGACCGGGGGAGGCCGGGGTCACGGGCCGACGGAGGCCCCGGCCTACGACGGGGCGGGTGAACTGCCCGTTCCGTCGGACAGGTCCACCACCTCGGGTTCCGGGGTGTCCTCGGCGAGCTGCTCGCGGAGGTACTTCCAGAACACCCCGATCAACGCCGCCAACGGCACCGCGAGCAGACTGCCCACCACACCGGCCAGGCTGCCGCCCAGCGTCACCGCGAGGAGGACGACCGCCGCGTGCAGTCCCAGACCACGGCTCTGGATCATCGGCTGGAAGACGTTGCCCTCCAGCTGCTGCACCACGACGATGATCACGAGTACGAGCAAGGCGTCCATCAGCCCGTTTGAGACGAGGGCGATCACCACCGCCACGAACCCGGCGAACAGCGCCCCGATGATCGGAACGAACGCCGACACGAAGGTCAGCACCGCCAGCGGAAGCACCAGCGGCACACCGAGGATCCACAGGCCGAGCCCGATGAAGACCGCGTCCAGCAGACCGACCGCCGCCTGCGACCGGACGAACGCGCCCAGGGTGTCCCAACTGCGGGCCGCCACCTCGGGGATGTCCACGGCGAGCCGGCCGGGCAGCTGACGGGTCAGCCACGGGAGGAAGCGGGGGCCGTCCTTGAGGAAGAAGAACATCAGGAAGACCGCGAGGACCGCGGTGACCAGACCGTTGACCACGGTGCTCACCCCGGTGACGGCGGTGGTGACCACACTGCCGACGCTGTCCTGGAGCTTGGCGGTCGCGGTGTCGAGAGCCCCGGTGATCTGGTCGTCGCCGATGTTCAGCGGTGGACCCGCCGCCCACTCGCGGAGCTTGTCGATCCCCGCGACCACTCGCTCGGCCAGTTCCCCGGACTGATCCGCCACCGGCACCGCGATCAGGGCCACGATGCCCGCCCCCACGAGCAGGGCGAACACCGTCACCGCCGACGCCGCGAGGGCGGGACGCCAGCCGTGCGTGCGCAGGAAGCGGGCGAGCGGCCAGGTCAGCGTGGTGAGGAACAGAGCGACTATCAGCGGCCACACGACCGACCACATCCGGCCCAGCACCCACAGCGCGACCCATGCCGCCACCAGGACCAGCAGCACCTCGGCGGAGGCCCGTGCCGATGTGCGGAGGGCAGCCGCGGTCTTTGTCGAACTCAATGGCGAAGACATGGCGTCACCCTATGGGGTCGGCAACCGTCTTCCGCTCACCCCTGCGGCTCGTTGACGCCGACGGTGTGCGGGAAGCGCTTGGGCGGGTGGCGGGGCCGTTCAGCGCAGCGCCGTCGGCAGCTCCTCCCGGTGGACGATCCCCAGCCGCTGGGTGGCCCGGGTGAGCGCCACGTACAGATCGCTCGTACCGAACCGGCCCGGCTCCACCACCAGCACATGGTCGAACTCGAGCCCCTTGGCCTGACGCGGATCGAGCAGCACCACCGTGCGCGTGAGATCGGGTTCCCCGCCGGCCGCGATCCCGGCCGTCGCGGCGGCGATCTCCTCGTGCAGGGGCCGCGGGGCGATCACCGCGAGCCGTCCCTCCCGGGGTGTCAGCTCCGCCACCGCATCGGCCACCGCACCCGCCAGATCCGCCCCGGACTCCCGCGTCCACGGCTTCTCGCCGGTCGACCGCACCGAGACCGGGGCGGCGAACGAGGGGTCGTTCTCCCGCATGACCCCGACGGCCAGCTCCATGATCTCCGCGGGCGTACGGTAGTTGACCTCCAGCGTGACGTGCTCGAAGCGGTCGCCCACGTACGGGGAGAGAATCTTCTCCCAGGACCCGACACCCGCCTCCTCGGACGTCTGGGCCGGGTCGCCCACCAGCGTCATCGAACGGGTCGGGGACCGCCGCATCAGCAGCCGCCACGCCATCGGTGACAGCTCCTGCGCCTCGTCCACGATGATGTGCCCGAACGCCCACGTGCGGTCGGCGGCGGCCCGCTCGGCGGCGGTGCGGTGATCGGCCTCCTCGTGCCGCTCAGCCATCCGCTCGGCGTCGATGATGTCGTGCGCGGCGAGCACCTCGGACTCCTCGTCCTCGAACTCGTAGCTCTCCGAACCGCGCGACAGCTCCAGCACGCCCTGCGCGTAGCCGACCCGCTCCTGCCGGGCGGCCTCGGCGGCGGCCCGCTCCGCGCTGTCGTCCACGCCGAGGAGTTCGGCCACCTCGTCGAGCAGCGGCACATCGGCCGGGGTCCACGTCTTTGTGCCCGGCGCGCGCCGGATCGCGTCGGCGTCCGCCTCCGGTACGCGGACCGGATCGGCCAGGTAGTCCGTGAGGAAGCCCTCGGGCGTCAGCGGCGGCCACAGTTCGTCGACGGCCGCGTGCACCTCCCGGCTGAGCGCCACGTCCCGACCGAGCTGGGCCACGTCGTCGGGGCCGAGGAAGTTGGGTCCTCCGTAGGGGTCCGCGCCGATGCGTTCGACGAGTTGTGCGGTGAGCGCGTCGATGACCCGGAAGACGAAGTGCGGCCGGGCGAGGTTGTGCGGCAGCCGCGTGTCACGTGCCGCCTGACGTGCCTCGTAGGCGATCTCCCAGTCCAGGATCAGGTCCCCGCCGTCCTCGTGCGGGATCACCGTGGGGGCCCCGGGCTCCGGCAGTGTCTGCCGGTCGCGCACGGCCAGCGCGAGGGCCTCGGCCATCGGCTCGCCGCCCTTCACGGCGGCGGCACGCGGGGAGTCCGTTCCGGTGGCGCGCACCCCCGGGTACAGCTCCGCCTGCGTCGCCAGGAGCACCCCCGTCTCACCGAGCGACGGCAGCACCTCCGCGATGTAGCGCAGGAACGCAGGGTTCGGGCCCACGATGAGGACGGCGCGCTTGGCCAGCAGCTCCCGGTGCTCGTACAGCAGGAAGGCGGCCCGGTGCAGAGCGACGGCCGTCTTTCCGGTCCCGGGCCCGCCCTCCACGACGAGGACGCCGCGGTGCGGGGCCCGGATGATGCCGTCCTGCTCGGCCTGGATGGTCCGCACGATGTCGCCCATGCGGCCGGTGCGCGCGGAGTTCAGTGCCGCGAGCAGCACGGCGTCGCCGTTCGGGTCCTCGAAACCGGTGCGGTCCTCGTCCCCGAGATCGAGGATCTCGTCGTGGAGTTCGGTGACCGTGCGGCCCTCGGTGGTGATGTGGCGACGTCGGCGCAGGCCCATCGGCGTATGCCCCGTGGCGAGATAGAAAGGACGGGCCACCGGAGCACGCCAGTCGATCAGAACGGGAGTGTGCCCGGTGTCGTCCTCCCGGATTCCGATACGTCCGATATGGTGCGCGATTCCGTCGCAGCGGTCGATACGGCCGAAACACAGGGACCCGTCCACCGCGTTGAGCGCTGCCAGCAGACCCGAGCGCTCCGCGACCAGGATGTCGCGCTCCAGCCGCGCCTGCTGGCCGGTGCCCACCGGCGTCAGCGCCCGCTCCACGCCCTCGGCGGCCACGCCGCGCAGGGCGTCGACCCGGGCGTGGAGCCGGTCGATGAATTCCTGCTCGTCCCGCAATTCGTGGCTTTCCCGGTTTGACAAAACGGCTCCCCGCCAGATATATTCGTATCCATAAGGCCCCCGAGCGGGGCCTTTCTGCGTGTGCGCAGAAGATTCCAATATACGCCCGGCAATCCCCGGACCGCAATGACGGCCCGGGGATTGTCCGTGCGCCGGGAGTGCGGGCCGGCGGCTGCGCCGGGAAAGGCCGGCCGGCCCGCTTTCCGGGAACCGGGAAACCGGAACGGGGCATCTCTCCGGGAAGCCGGGGCGGTTCATCACGACCTCCGGGAGGGGTACCGGCGACCCTTGCCCGGTCCGGCCCGGCCGGCACGTCGGTGGCTGAGCGGGGAGCCGGACGGTGTCGCCCGGGGTGCGTCTCGGCCGGCAATGGGCCCGTTTCCCGGCGGAGCCGCCCCCGTCGGCCGTAGCATGCGAGGGCTCCGGTCCGCCGGGGCGACAACAGAATGCGTGCGCGACTGGGGGAAGCCGGTGGAAATCCGGCGCTGACCTGCAACCGTGAGCGGCCCGGAGCCGCGAGTCGGACCACCCGGTGCGCCGCGTGTACCGCTTCCCCTGTCATGGTCTGCAGCGCGAAGCCCGTGGTCCCGGACCGCAGTGTGTGCGCCCCGAGTCGCGCGTACACCTCGCGGACGGCCGTCCCCGGTTCGAGCGGCGGGCCGCCCCGAACCCGGAAGGCACCCCGTGCACCTGCGATCCGTTCGCCGCACTCTCATCACCACGACCGCCCTCGGCCTCGCGCTCGCCTCCGCCCCCGCCGTCGCCCAGCCGCGCACAGCGGTCTCCACGAACGCCCCGGTCAAGGTGGTCCTGACCGTACAGGGCCCGGACGGCCGCCTCTTCAAGGGCCGGATCAAGACGAAGGGCCACGAGGTGACCACCGCCACCGGCGGCACGCACGCCTGCGACGGCACCAACGGCGGCGCCCACCCGAGCGCCGTACCGACCCCGACCGCGGCCCTCGACGACGCCGCCCGCAAGAGACACTTCACCTGGGACGGACGTGGTACGCCTCGTTCGACGACTACACGGTCGACACCATAAAGAACGTCGACGGCGGCGGCGTCGCCTACTGGAACATCTCCGTCAACGGCACGTCGATCCCGGTCGGCGGATGCCAGTTCAAGCTGAACGCGGGCGACAAGGTCGCCTTCACCTGGACCGCCTTCTAGAACCGTGTGCCGGGCCGCCCCGGACCCCACAGCCGGGGCGGCCCCGGAGGCTCGGCCGGCCCGTGCTCCGGCGATCACGCCTCCACGTCAGCGGACAGGGCCGTCAGGAGCCAGTCGTGCGCGGTCCCCGGTGTCGGCTCGGGGCGGCCGCCGGGAGCGCTGATCACCTGGGCCGTCAGCTCCCAGTACCGGTCGATGCGGGGATCGGCCGCCAGCCGTCCGGCCAGTACGCGGCGGAAGGCGGGTGTGTCCTCGGCGCCGTACGCACGCGCGTACGCGTCCACGAATCCGTCCAGCGCCTCCCCGGGGGCGGGCGCGGTCTCCCGGCGCAACTCCCCGCCCGCCAGGCCGTACGCCTCCGCGAGCCCCGCGTACAGCACCGCAGGGGCGCGGGCCCCGCCGACCGCGTGCGCCCGGGGCTGGGTGGCACCGCGCTCCCCTTCACCGCACGGCCGGGACACGAACGCGTGCAGTCGGGCGAAGGCGAGCACCTGCTCGGGCCCGGGGTCGTCGGGCGGGCGCACCACGGCCGCCTCCAGAAACGCGGCGACCGACCGGGCCGGCATGCGCGGCGGCAGCCACGCCCGCCAGAAGCGGGCGAGCGAGTCGGTGCTCGGCGGGGCGGCGACCGCACCGACCAGGCGGAGCCGGGCGGCCCGCTCGGCGGGCGGGCACTCCTGCACCAGCCGGAGCGCCGCCTCCCGCCAACGCAGCGCGGCCAGTTCGTACCCCAGAGCCCGCAACCGGCCCGCCACCGCGCCCTCCAGGGCCCCACCGGCGGCCGGACCGTCACCGGCACCGTCCAACTCGTCGAGGACACGGCGCACTTCGGGAAGCGGGAGATCGAGGCCGCGCAGCGAGCGGATCATGCCCAGCCGCTCGACGGCTTCGGGACCGTACCTGCGGTGCCCGCCCGCGCTGCGCGATGCCTCCGGCAGCAGCCCCCGGTCCGAGTAGAAGCGGACCGTCCTGACGCTGACACCGGCGCGTTCGGCCAGTTCGCCGATGGCGCACAGCCCGTCGTGCGACGACAACACTTGAACCTCCACCAAGGGGAGTTCCTACCGTACCGGCGGGCGCTGCCGGAGGACCGGGCCGGTGCGCCGACGAGAGCGTGACGAGGAGGGACCATGACCGTATTCATCCTGGTGGCAGGGGCGTTCACCGGACCGCACGTGTGGCGGGACACCGCGGCCCGGCTGGCCGCGGGCGGGGCCGAGGCGCGAGCGGTGGCGCTCACCGGTCTCGGCGGCGGCCCCGGAGCGTCCGACGGGCCCGTCGACCTGGAGACGCACATCGCGGACGTTCTCGCGGTGATCGACGCGGTGGCGGCCGAGTCGGGCCGGGAGATCGTGCTCGTCGGCCACGACTACGGAATCCACCCGGTGTACGGAGCCGCGGACCGGCGGGCGGGGGTGGTCACCCGGATCATCCACCTGGACGCCGGAATGGTGCGGGACGGCGTTCCCGCGCTGGCCGCCGTGCCCGACCCGCTCCTGCGCGAAGAGGTCGCGAACCTGGCCACCGCGCGCGGTGAGCGGGGGAGCGGCGGGGAGCTGCCGCCCCCGGCCGGGGACGCGTGGTCCCGCTGGGGGAGCACCGCGGGCCTGAGCGCGGCGGCGCTCGACGGGCTGACCGCCCTCGCGGCGCCGCAGCCGCTGGGCACCCTGCTCCAGCCGCTGCGGCTCACCGGCGCGGTGGCCGCCGTACCCGTGACCGGGGTGCTCTGCACCGGCAACGGACCGGGCGTCGAGATGCTCCAGATGATGGCCGACGTCGGCGACCCCGCACTGCGGGCGCTTGCCGATGCCGGGGTGGCCCTCCTCGAACTGGCCACGGGCCACTGGCCGATGCTGTCCTGCCCCGCCGTACTGGCGGACGTGCTGGCCGAGGCGGCGTCCGGCGAAGGACAGCGGCTGACCACGCCCGACGCCGCCCACCCGCCCGCCCATCTGCGGCCGTTCCTCCTCGACGTAGCCGAACGGCCCCGCGAGCGGACAGGGAACACCGACCTGTATCTGCCGGACGGCCCGGGGCCGCACCCCGCCGTGGTCTTCGTGCACGGCGGACCCGTACCGGCCGGGGCGAGGCCCACCCCGCGGGACTGGCCGACCCTGACGGGGTACGCGCGCCTCGTGGCGGGACACGGTGCGGCGGGCGTGACCCTCGACCACCGCCTGCACGCGGTGACCGACTACGGGCGGGCCGCCGCCGACGTGGCCGAGGCGGTGGAACGGGTGCGGGCGGACCCCCGGGTGGACGCGGACCGGATCGCCCTGTGGTTCTTCTCGGGCGGCGGCCCGATCATGGCGGACTGGCTGGCGGAGCCTCCGCGGTGGCTGCGGTGCGTGGCCGCCAACTATCCGATCCTCGCGCCGCTGCCGAGCTGGGGACTGGCGGGGTCGCGCTTCCACCCGGTCCGTACGGTGTCCGAGGCCGGGGATCTGCCCGTCGTGCTGGTCCGGGCGGGGCGCGAGAGCGCCGAGATCGCCGCGACCGTCGAGGAGTTCGTGGCGGAGGCCGCCCGG
Organism: Streptomyces californicus; assembly: GCF_000717645.1. Classification (GTDB taxonomy): domain Bacteria; phylum Actinomycetota; class Actinomycetes; order Streptomycetales; family Streptomycetaceae; genus Streptomyces; species Streptomyces californicus. The sequence continues at coordinate 60,651 of NZ_JNZZ01000016.1, read as the reverse complement.
TGTGCGGCGAACGTCGAGATCGTCGACGTGCCGGAAGGGCGCCACGGTTTCGAGACGCTCGACCCGACCGACGCGGTGCGCGCGGCGGTGCTGCGAGCGGTCGACGCGGTCCTGGACCGGTTGCGCGGGCCGGACGCGGTGTCATGACGAGCGGGGCCGGCCGCGGGTGCTCCCCGGCCGGCCCCGCCCGAACCGGTCGTGCGGCTCCCGGACGGTCGCGGTGCGGCTACTCGATGACCAGCTCGACGTCGATGTTGCCGCGCGTGGCCTTGGAGTACGGGCAGTAGGCGTGGGTGGCCTCGACCAGCTTCCGTCCCGTCTCGCCCGCGAGGGAGTCCGGCAGCTCCACCCGCATGACGACCGCGAGCCCGAAGCCGCCGCCGTCCTTGCCGATGGAGACCTCGGCGGTCACGGAGGCGTCCTTGGTGTCGATCCTCATCTCGCGCCCGACCGACGCCATCGCGCTGGCGAAGCAGGCCGCGTACCCGGCCGCGAAGAGCTGTTCGGGGTTGGTGCCCTTGCCGCTGCCGCCGAGCGCCGGGGGCATGGCCAGGGGGAGATCGAGCTGACCGTCCGAGCTCACGGCACGGCCCTCGCGGCCGTTGGCGGTGGCGGCGGCGGTGTACAACGCGTCCATGGGTGACCCTCCTACGGAGCCTCGACCGGGGTGGTCGCGGCCACTGCCATAAAGATTGCACACAACTAAGTTGTGTACAACTTGATTGGGTGGGCGGCGGTACGCTGGTGGCATGACCACGACTCCGGGTGACCGGCCCGACCTGCCCACCGTCCCCGACGCGGAGCTGCTGCGACTGGACCATCAGGTCTGCTTCTCGCTGCATGCCGCGTCACGGGCGTTCGGCGGCTTCTACCGGCAGGCCCTCAAGGATCTCGGACTCACCTACTCGCAGTACCTCGTCATGCTGGTCCTGTGGGAGCACGGCCCTCAGCCCGTCAAGGCCATCGGGGAACGGCTGTATCTGGACTCCGGCACCCTCTCGCCCCTGCTGAAGCGCCTGGAGGCGGCCGGTCTGGTCCGGCGCGAGCGCAGCCGCGAGGACGAACGCTCCGTCCTGATCGAGCCGACCGGCGAGGGCGCCGACCTGCGCGACAGGGCGCTGGCCGTTCCACGGAGCGTACTGGCCGCCACCGGCCTGTCGGTCGAGGAGGTCCTCGGGCTGCAGGACGTCCTGCGCCGCCTCACCACAGCCCTGGGAGAGACCGCCGACGCCGCCTGAGCGGTGGCGGCCCCAAGCGGTTCCGGCCGCGCACCAGGGCGGTTCGGGCACCCGGTCAGGCCGCGCGCCGGGGCAGGGCGCGCCGGGCCCGCCGCCCGTGTGCCGGGCCGCCGCGGACCGAGTCCACCGGCTCCGGGCGACGGGTCCGAGCCGCCCTGGAAACGGATGGTCAGCGCTCGTCGCGCGCCAGGGCCTCGGCGATGCGGTCCGCGACGGCCCGTCGCAGCTCGGGGTCCAACCGCTCCGGCGTCAGCGACTCGTACAACCACAAGCCGTCCGCCGCGAGCCGGACGATGAACCGGTCCAGCGCCTCCCGCTCGCCCTCCGCCCCGGCGGCGGACGGCGCCCACCGTTCGGTCACGGCGTCCCAGACCGCCGCGTGCGCGGGGTTCGTCGACCCTTCGAGCATCAGCAGCAGTTCGGCGCGCGTGGAGCTCTGGACGGAGACCCGGGTGTAGGCGGCGAGCCGTTCGCCCGGGGTGGCCTCGGCGGCGGATTTGCCGGCCGCCGCCACGAGATCGGCCTCCCACCGGTCGGCCAGGTGCTGGTGGATCGCCTGGACGAGGTCCTCCCGGGAGGCGAAGTGGTAGAGGAGCCCGCCCTTCGTCACCCCGGCCTCCGCCGCGACGGAGTCGAAGGTGACGCTCTTGACGCCCTCCCGCTGCACGACCCGGGTGGCGGCGTCGAGGATCTGGGTCCGCTTGCTGGTTCGCATGGTCGCTCCCGTGCCGTCGTGTCAGTGGTGTGCGGGGCCGGACAGTGCTGATCCGGGGCCGTGGCGGCGCAGCAGCAGGCCGGTCACCAGAGTGCCCACGGCGAGCGCGGCCGCGACCACGGTCATCACGGCGAAGTAGGCGCCGTCGAACGCCTCGGACGCCGCGGTGATCAGCGCCGTGTCGGCCCCGGCCCCCTCGCCGGCCAGTGCGAGCGCGCTGTCGAGACTGTCCCGCGCCCGCTCCGGCACCCCGGCCGGAAGGTCGACGGTCGCGGAGTAGACGGCGGTCAGCAGGCTGCCGAGCAGCGCGACCGCGATCAGGCCGCCGAACTCGTACGAGACCTCCTCCACGGACGAGGCCATACCGGCCCTGCGGGCGGGGACGTTGCCCATGATCGCGCTGGAGGCCACGGACATGGCCGCGCCGAGACCGGCACCGGTGACGATCAGCCCGGTGACCAGGAGCGGCATGCTGGTGGCGAAGTTCAGCAGGACCAGCACGGTGCCGCCCGCCCCCAGGGCGAGGCCCCCGGTGATGAGCGGAAGCAGTCCGACCCGGTGCAGGACGGCGCCCCCGAGCATCGCCGTGGGGAACGCCCCGAGGGCGACGGCCGCCACGAGGAACCCGGCGCGCAGCGGCGTGAACCCCTCCACCAACTGAAAGCGCTGAGTGGTGACGAGCTGGACGCCGGAGATGGCGAACAGGGCGAACCCGGCGGCCAGCACCCCCGAGAGGAACGCCCGGTTGTGGAAGATCGCGAATTCCAGCAAGGGGTGAGGCAGCTGACGTTGACGCCTGGCGAAGGCCCATCCTCCGACCGTCGCCGCGAGGACGGCGGCGGCGATGACGGCCAAAGCGGGGCCGGTCTTCGCCGTCTCCTTGATCGCCATGACGAGGCCGACCAGGGCGACGAGCGCCAGGAGGGACGAGACGAGGTCCCAGTGCTTGGAGGGGTCCGGGTCGTTCGGGGGAGCGAGGGCCAGGGTGGCGACGAGTGCGATGACGACGACCGGCACATTGATGATGAAGACCGATCCCCACCAGAAGTGCTGGAGCAGGATGCCGCTGATGATGGGCCCCAGCGCACTGCCCACGACCGCCATGGTGCCCCAGACCGCGATGGCCACGTTGCGCTCGCGCTCGTCCTCGAAGGTGACCCGGATCAGCGCCAGCGTGGCGGGCATCATCGCGGCCGCTCCGACCGCGAGGAAGGCACGTGACCCGATCAGGGCCTCCTGGGTCGGGGAGAAGGCCGCGACGAGGGAGGCCGCGCCGAAGACCACGAGCCCGATCAGGAACATGCGCCGGTGCCCGACCCGGTCTCCGAGCGTGCCGCTGCCGAGCAGCAGGCCGGCCATGACGACCGGGTAGGCGTTGATGATCCAGAGCCCCTCGGAGCTGGTCGCCCCGAGATCCTCCACCAGCGTCGGCAGCGCCGCGTACAGGATGGAGTTGTCCAGGGTGATCAGCAGAAGGCCCGCGCTCACCACCGCCAGGAGCAGCCAGCGCCGAGACGTGCCTGTGGTCATCATCCTGAACCTCGCTGCGAGAGCCGCTGTCGATCACCGTAACTGTACCTTATGGAAGGTACAGTTACGGACTGTCGGTAGGGTGACCTGTCGCCCGAACTCGATGACAGGAAAATTTGTCAGAAATAGCTGCGACAGCTATGTTTGTCGCATGAGCGATGCGAGGACGATTCCGACTCCCGAACCGAGCGACGACGACTTCTGGACCACGGTCCTGACGCCGGTGGACCCGGCCTGGCGCGACCCCGGCACCGGCGACACGTTCGACATGGACGAGCAGGTGCTCGACGCGGCACGATCTCTTGCCGAACGGATCTCGACACGCGCCCACGCCTACCGCGCCGCGGGCAAGCCGTTCGACACCGCGCTCATGGCCGCTCCCGATGTGCAGTTGGCGCTCCTGCGGTCGCTGCACGAGGCCAAGCTGTCCGTCGAGCGTCTGGCCGAGAGCGCGGCCACCGTCGCCGGGCGAGGCGGCGCCAGCTATGCCCAGCTCGGTGTGGCCTGGGGCGGCATCAAGCGTCAGTCCGCCCGTCTCAAGTGGCCCCACGCGGTGCCCAAGAAGTCCGCCAGCGAATCCATCCCGCTGCATTACGCGGGGGGTGACGCCGTGATCCACCACGACCCGGGCGCCGACGCCTGGTGGTACACCGCCACCGGCGCGGACCAGAGGGAGGACGAGTCGGAGGCCGTGTACGCCACCTCGGCCGAGGCCATCGCACGGGCGACCGAGTTCTTGCTGACGCACACCCGGCCCGCGGCTCCCGGCGCCGTCTGAGCGCGACGCCCGGGAAGGACGCCGCGGAAGACCGCTCACGGATGCCGCCGACCGGTACTACCGTGGCCGCCGTGGATCTCTTCTCGCGGACATGGGCAGCGCTGCGCACGGCGGCCGCCGGCCTCCGGGCCGAGGACTTCGAGCGGCCCTCGGGCTGTGCGGGCTGGCTCGTACGGGACCTGGTGTGCCATCTGGTCATCGACGCCCAGGACGTCCTGATCACGCTGGCCACGCCCGCCGAGGGGGAGCCGACCCGTGACGCGCTGACCTACTGGACCGTCTCCGGCACCCCGCCCACCGGTGACGACCCGCTCGACGCGCTGACCGTGCGGCTGGCCGCCGCCTACGGGGATCCGGCGCTGCTCATGTTCCACCTCGACGACGTGGGCTCCGCCGCCGGCCGCGCCGCCCGGCTCGCCGATCCCGGCCTCCGGGTCTCCACCCGCGGCGAGGTCCTCACCGTCGGCGACTATCTCGCCGCGTACGTCCTGGAGTGGACGCTGCACCACCTCGACCTGACCGCTCACCTGCCCGGCGTGGCGGGCCCGCCTCCGGAAGGGCTCGCCCGCTCGCGCGAGATGGTCGAGCGGATCGCCGGCGCCGCCCTCCCCGGCGGCTTCTCCGATGCCGGGGCCGCGTCGCCCGTCGTGTTCCCCGCCGCGTTCTCCGACGAGGACGTGCTGCTGGTCGGCACCGGGAGGCGCGACCCGACCGAGGCCGAGACGCGCGCCCTCGGCGAGCTGGCCCCGGCGCTCCCGTTCCACCTCGGCTAGGAGTACGTCGCCGCGATCGCGGTACGGGGCCGTGCCACCCCGGTCAGGCCGGCTCCGGGCCGCGGCCGAGATCCCATGCCTCGATGGTGCGGTAGCGGATCGGGCCCGGCCCCCGCCCGACATTGCTGCCGACCAGATACAGCCGCCCGGCCACCCAGGCCCGGCCGGCGAACCCCGCGAGGCCCGCCGCGGCCTCCACCGTGGCGGCCTGATCGCCCCGGCGGGAGCGGGCCAGGGTCAGATGGGGGCGGAACACTCGCTCCGGGAAGTGGACACCGCACTCCCGGACGACGGCGCGCACCTCGGCGGCGAGGCTGTGCAACTCCTCCAGGTCCCCCGTGATCCCGCTCCACAGCACGCGCTCGTCGAAGTGGCCGCCCCCGTGCAACGCCAGCCGCAGCGGTGCTCGCCGCGCCGCGAGTCCGGTGAGCGGAGGCGTCAGGGGCGGGACGGCGGTGACCGGCAGTTCGCCGAGGAACGCGAGGGTGATGTGCCAGTCCTCGATCCGGTTCCAGCGCATCCGGGGGTAGGCGGCGTAGGCCGGACCCAACGCCCGGGCCAGCTCGTCCTTCGCGTCGTCGGGCGGGGCGAGCGCGAGGAACACGCGGGTCGTCGCGGCCCGGACCGGCTCGGTCGCGAAGGAGCCTGACACGGGTTCGAGCGATTCGTTCACCTGCCGTACCGTACGTGTCCGCCGGGCCGGGGCCACAACGCGGGTCCGACGCCGAATCCGGCCACGGCCGCACACGCGCGGGCCCGGGAGCGGCCGGGATCCGCGCGGGCGCCGCACGACGGAGCCGCGTTCCGGTGTCCGGTATCCGGTGGAAAAGTCGTTGGAGCGATGTCGGGCGTGCTGGTTAGGGTCCCCCTATGAGCACTCGTACCTTCCGCGTCATCGTCCGCGGTGTTTTCGACGGACTCGACGCCGACCAGCGTGCCGAGCTCCTGGCCCGCGCCGAGGAGCACGACGTCCTGCGGGCCGCCTTCACCCCCGAGGGGAACCTCACCTACGACCTGGCCGCGCGGCCGGCCTTCGCCTTCCGCTTCCTCGACGCGGGGGAGGCGGAGGAGGACATCCTCGCGGCGACCGAACGGGCCGAGGAGGCGGCGAAGGCGTGGCTGGCCGAACGCGGTTACGGCCACAAGAACCTCAGGAGCACCGCCGAAGACCTCTCCCAGGCCCCGCTGGGCAAACGCCAACGCCGGGAAGCGGCCCGCAAGAACGCCTGACCGCACGGGCCGCGGTGAGCTGACCGCCCGCCCTGCCGACCGTCAGAGGGTGCGAGGTGAATGGGGTACGAGGGAAGCGCGCGGGAAGACCGGCCCTCCTCCCCTGTCGGACGAGGCCGGTGCCGCCGGTGCCGGTTCGCCTGGCCGGGGGCGGTCCTGCTCGATCCCCGGGGCCGTGGGTGGGTGAGCTTCGGGAGTCAGTCCGACATGACTTTCTTGAAGCACACATACGCAAGCGCAGCACAGGCCAGCCCCGGCCAGTTGTGGGAGAAATAGATCAGAGTGAACGCGGCTGCCGCGAACACGAGGGAGAACACGAGGAACGTGCACCCTATTCGTACCTCTGCCTGTTCCTTCTCGGTCTTGGCGCGCTTCTCCTCCGCTTTCTTCCTGCGGGCCGCCTCCTCTTCCTTCCATGCTGCGCGCTGGCGTTTCATGAACTCCGCGCGGAATATCAATTCCTCCGGGTCCACCGTTCCGGATGCTCCGTCGGACCTCACCTCGCCGTGAAATGAACCGGCCTGGAAGACGGGCCCGTGGAAGGTTCCACCAGAGATCTTGTTCTCAACGCCGTGTCGATCTTCATGCGGTTCGCGAGGTGTGGTCACACGACGGAAGGTACGACAACTGGTGTCGAGGTGTCACTCTCCTGAATGGCGGCTGCTGACGGTTGGAGAGGCACTTGTGCATTCCATGCGTGTGGTCGCGATCGAGAGGCGTCAGTCATGTGCGTATGCGCGAAGGTGAGGATGCGACGCCCCGGAGCCGGCGCCGCGATCAGAGGGGGGAGCCCGCCGTTTTGCTCCTGTCGCATACAGTCACGCCCATGACGCAAGAGGGCGGTGAGCTGGACAGCCTGGTACGCAGACGCATCCGGGCCCTGCGCGTGGCCCAGGGGTGGTCGCTGGAGGAGCTGGCCGGGCGTGCCGCGATCAGCCAGTCCACGCTGAGCCGGATCGAGAACGGCCGTCGTCGGCTGGCTCTGGACCAGCTCGTCACGCTGGCCCGTGCCCTCGACACGACCCTCGACCAGCTGGTTGAGACCGCCGCCGACGACATCGTCTCCCACCCGGTGACCGACGGGACCCATGACCGGCTGCGGTGGCCCATCAAAGCCGAACCGGGCATGACCGTCATCCGGCAGCGGCTGACCGAGCCGCCGCCCGACAACCCGTCGCGGCTGCGCGCCCATCCGGGCCGGGAATGGCTCGTCGTCCTCTCCGGCACCGCGATCCTGCTCCTGGGCAACCGGCGCCTGCGGATCGAGACGAACCAGGCCGCGGAGTTCCCCACGATGCTCCCGCACGCGATCGGCGCCGAGGGCGGGCCGTGCGAGCTCCTGGGCATCTTCGACCGGGATGCCCGCCGCGGCCACCAGCGCGGTGACGGCGGTGAGGACGCGGAGAGCGCACCCCGGACGGGCCCGCCCTCGTAGACGCCTTCGCCGTCCCGCCCGCGCGGGCCCGTCCTCCACCGAGGCGGGAGTCCGCGATTCAGGGACGCGGTGCCTTCGTGCCGTGCACCGCGGTGTACTCGGCCGCGAGCCAGGGCCCCAGCCGGTCGAGGAACATGCCGAGCACCGCCGGGTCCGCCGTGGGAGTGCGGCCGGCAGCAGCGGCGATCCGCATCTGCTCCGCACACTCGGGGTAGTAGCGCCCGAACACCTCGGCCGATTCGCCCAGATCGCTCGTCCAACCTTCCCAACGCGGCATGACCAGCGTGAATCCGGTGCGCACGAGACGGCGGCCGACCGTCCGGGAGAGCGTCTCGCGTTCGGCGTCCGTAGCGGCTCCGGCGGCCCGGGAGCGCCAGCGGGGCAGGGCGAGCGCCAGGTCGCCGTTGGTCTCCCGGGCCAGCAGCGACGTGGGGCGGTAGCGGGGGAGCCGTTCCGCGAGATCGGGTCCCAGCAGCGGCGTGCACAGGCAGGCGATGAAGAAACCGCCGTCGTACCGTTCCGCCTCGCTCATCAGCGTCGCCACGCCGTGGAGCAGGATGCCGACACCGTCGATCCGTTCATGGGAACGGTCGAGGACCCTCTCGATCGTGCGGGCGTCGGTCCGGTCCGCCTCCGCGGGCTCCGCGTGGAGGGCGAGCAGCAGGTCGAGGTCGGAGAGGCCGGGGACGGCGGTGCCGCGAGGGATGCTGCCGTACATGTAGGCACTGTGCAGCCGCGTCGCGTCGAACCGGGCGCCGATCTCCGCGCGGGCCGCGTCGACGACCGGGGCGAACGACTCGGGCACTCGGTCCGGTGCGCCTTCCCGTGCGATCGTTCCGTCCGGGTTCAGCCCGCGTGCGTTCACGTTCATGCGGACACTGTTCCCGCGGTACGGACCGGTGTTCAACCGTGTTTCACCGGTGTCGCGTCGCCGGTCGGCGCCCCGCCGGCCACCACGGACGGCGAGGCGCCCGCGCGGGCCCGTGCCGAGGCGGCCCGCGCGGGAGTCAGCGGATCACGCGGGGTCCACCCGGAAGACGCTGCCCGCGATGTTGAGTACGTACAGCTCGCCGTCGCCGCCCTCCGCGAACGAGATGACCTCGCCGCCGTTGACGCCGAGGTCGCCCTCCTCGGTCACCCGGCCGTCCTCGATCCGGAGCGTGCGCAGCGTGCCGTCGCAGTAGTCGCTGAACACGTAGCTGCCCCGCAACTCCGGCAGGGCGTCGCCCCGGTAGACGAATCCGCCCGTCACCGAGCAGCCGAGGCCCGTGCGGTCGTACTCGTGGACCGGCGGGACGTGGTCGGCCGGTTCCGTGCCGCCCCGGAAGGGATGGGTGCCCTCCATGGAGGACCAGCCGTAGTTCTCGCCGCCCGCGCTGTCCGCCGGCGCCCAGTCGATCTCCTCCCAGTCGCTCTGGCCGACGTCACCGATCAGCAGGTCGCCGGTGCCCGCGTCGAAGGAGAACCGCCACGGATTGCGCAGCCCGTACGCCCAGATCTCGCCCTTCGCGTTCGCGTCGTCCACGAACGGGTTGTCCGCCGGGATCGCGTACGGCTCGCCGCCGACCGGGTCGATCCGCAGCAGCTTGCCGAGCAAGGTGTCGAGGTTCTGCCCGTTGCCGTGCGGGTCGCCGCCCGAGCCGCCGTCACCGAGGGCGATGTACAGGTAGCCGTCCGGGCCGAAGGCGATGTCCCCGCCGTTGTGGTTGGCGTACGGCTGCTCCTGGGTGAGGACGGTCCGCCGGGTGTCCGGCTGCAACCGTCCGCCCTCCACCGCGAACTCGTCGATGGTGGTGGTGCCTTGGAGATCGGTGAACGAGACGTAGAAGTGCGCGAACGTCGGGTCGAACGCGATGCCGAGCAGCCCGCGTTCGCCGTCGGTGGTGGTCTCGTCGGAGATGTCGAGCACCGGTGTGCCGAGCCCCGATCCGTCCAGGACGCGCACGGTTCCCGCGCGTTCGGCGATCCACAGGGTGTCGCCGGGACCCGCCGCCCCGGCGGTCGGCGACGTGGCCTTCGCCACCTGGGTCAGGGCGGCGGCCGCCCGCGGTCCGGTGGCGGATTCGTCGGCCGATGCCGACGTCAGAGCGAGAGAAGTGACGAGACAGAGCGTTGCGATGATCGCCGAGCTTCTGGTGCGAACGTTCACCGTGGCCTCCTGGAGGCGGCGCATGGGGGGAGTCACCCTGCTGCCCGAACGGGGTTCGGTGGGGTGTGCGGGCCGGCAGGCAACCAGGGTGGGGGGAAGGTGTGTCACCGGCTACGGGTGAGGATAGGGGGACGGAAGCCACTTGGCCCAGACCAGCGTCACGGCATCTTCGGCCCGCGGTCCGTTCCCGTCCGTCCGCAAGCCGGAAGTCGGCCAACCTCGACGCCGAACCGACCCGTAGCGCCTGATCGCTGGTTCTCACCCTGGCGGTGGGAGCGCTCCACTCACCATCAATTCCCTTACCTATCAAGCTCATTGGGTTGCAGTGCTTGACAGCCCTCGGATGTCGCGCCACTTTGGGAGCGCTCCCACGCAACGTTTTCCCCCACCGAGCACCTACCTCCTGAGCGTCACGGACCCCCGATTCGTCCGTCGACACCTCGACGGGCGCACGAGAGGAGCACGGAGCCGCAATGACCAGCAGAGGCACCACCCGACCCGCACCGCGCGGCAGGACCGCCGCCGCACTGTCCGCCCTGATCATGGGCGCATCGCTCGCCGTGGCCGTTCCCGGACAGGCGTCGGCCGCCGCCCGCGTGGACAACCCCTACGCGGGGGCCACCCCCTACGTGAACCCCGACTGGTCCGCGAAGGCCGCCGCCGAGCCCGGTGGCGCGGCCGTCGCGAACGAGCCCTCGTTCGTCTGGATGGACCGCATCGCCGCGATCGGCGGCACACCCGGCGCACGCGGCCTGCGCGCGCACCTCGACACGGCCGTGAGCCAGGGAGCCGACCTCTTCCAGGTCGTCGTCTACAACCTGCCAGGGCGGGACTGCGCCGCACTGGCCTCCAACGGCGAACTCGGCCCCACCGAACTGGGCCGCTACAAGAGCGACTACATCGACCCCATCGCCGACATCCTCGCCGACCCCGCCTACGCGAGCCTGCGCATCGTCACCCTCATCGAACCGGACTCACTGCCCAACCTCGTCACCAACGCCGGAGGCACGGCCGGCTCGACGCCCGAGTGCGCCACGATGAAGGCCAACGGCAACTACGAGAAGGGCGTCGGGTACGCCCTGCACACCCTCGGTGCCATACCCAACGTCTACAACTACGTGGACGCCGCCCACCACGGCTGGCTCGGCTGGGACTCCAACTTCGTCCCGGCCGCCGCACAGTTCAAGAAGGCGGCGACGACGGAGGGCGCCACCGTCTCGGACGTCCACGGCTTCATCGTGAACACGGCCAACTACTCGGCCCTGAGGGAACCGCACTTCAAGGTGACCGACTCCGTCAACGGGACCACGGTGCGCCAGTCCCGCTGGGTGGACTGGAACTACTACGTGGACGAGCTGTCCTTCGCCCAGGCCCTGCGCACCGAACTCGTTCGCCAGGGCTTCGCCGCCGACCTCGGGATGCTCGTCGACACCGCCCGCAACGGCTGGGGCGGCGCCTCGCGCCCCACCGGGCCCGGCCTCCTGACCAGCGCCGACGCCTACGTGGACGGCGGGCGGACCGACCGGCGCATCCACGCCGGCAACTGGTGCAACCAGAGCGGAGCGGGCATCGGGGAGCGCCCCACGACCGCGCCCGAGCCGGGAATCGACGCCTACGTCTGGGCCAAGCCCCCGGGCGAGTCGGACGGCAGCAGCCGGCCCGTCGACAACGACGAGGGCAAGGGCTTCGACCGGATGTGCGACCCGACGTACACCGGGAACGGGCGCAACGGCTACAACCTCACCGGCGCCCTGCCCGACTCCCCGGTGGCCGGGCACTGGTTCTCCGCGCAGTTCCGGGAGCTGCTCCGCAACGCCAACCCGCCCCTCGGCGGCGGGAACGCGGGCTGACCCGCGCGCCGCGACGCGTACGGGCCGCGGCCGACGGGAGCACCCGCCGGCCGCGGCACACGTACGGGGTTCAGCGCACGTCGACGCGGTCGCCGGAGCTGATCGTGCCCAGCCGGGACGAGGTGGCCTTGAACTCGGCCTTCCACGTGCCGTCCTTCTTGGCGGTGAAGCCCTTGGAGAAGACGCCGCGGCTGTTGGTGCGCACGGTGGCCTGCTTGCTCCACTTGCTGGAGCCGTCGGCCTTGAACAGGATGGCCACGGACTGGCCCGAGGTGTTCTTCCAGGTGCCGTCCAGGGTGCGCAGGGTGCCCTTGACGGTGATGGTGCGGCCCTTGCGGACCGGCTCCGGGGACGCGTTGAAGCCCGACACCGAGGTGCGCAGCTTGACGTCCACGTAGTCCGAGGAGCTGACGGCCGCCGCCCGGTCCGCGGTGCCCGCGTAACGAGCGCGCCAGGTGCCGTCCTTGACGGCGGTGACCGACGCGGTCGCCACGCCCTTCGCGTCGGTGGTGACCGTGGCGGCCCGGCTCCAGGTCTTGGCGCCCTTCGCCTGGAACTCGACCACCAGGGCCGTCTTGGCCTGCGGACGCCAGGTGTTGTCCGTGGCGCCGACGGTCTGGAGCGTTCCGACCACCTTCAGCTTGCCGCCCTTGGCGACCGGTTCGGGGGAGGCGTTGAAGGAGATGATCCGGGACGGGACGGCGGACACCGTGAGCGTCGCGGCCGAGGTGGCCGTCTCGCCGGAGGCGTTGACGAAGACGGCGCGGTAGCGGGAGGCGTTCAGCGACGCGGCCGCCTTCACCGACAGCGTGGTGGAGGTGGCGCCGGAGACGGTGTTCCAGGTCGCGCCCTTGTCGGTGCTCCGCTCCCAGCGGACCGAGTCGGCGCCGTCCGCGGCGGCGGTGAAGACGGCGGTCGCACCCGAACGCGCGGTACGCGACACGGGCTGCCGGGTCACGGTGGCGGCGGGCACCTTCGTACCGAACGAGAGCGGCTGGGCCACGTCCTGGGCACGGGACGGCATCCACGTGGGGTCGGAACCGTCGTGCGAGTTGAAGCTCGTGAGGAAGCAGGCGGTCGTGCGGCAGTCGACGGCGTCGCCCCCGGAGGGGGTGAACGTCTCGGTGAGCTTGGCCGTGACGGTGAAGGTGCCGTCCGCGCCGACCTGGCGGATGTACACCGGGTTGCCGAAGACGCTCGGGTACGTGGTGCCGGGCATCGCTATGGACTGGGCCAGGTACACCCCGCGCCCCGGCTGGTAGCCCTTCCCGCTGACCGTGACCTCGTTCTCCGCGCCCAGTCCGGTCGCCTGGCTGACCGTCAGGGTCGGGACGCTGACGCGGCCGCCGACGGTGAGCGGGTCCAGCGCCGTGCCGGCCGGGTACATGGGCCGCCCCTGGAACGAGAAGATCGACGAACCCTTCTCGGTGAGCGCGGCCGTGATGCCCGACCAGTCGAGGACGTCGCCGTCGAGGGCGCCGGCCGACGCGGTGAGGTCCGCCAGCGGCACGGCCGTCGTGGTGACCGGGGCCTCACCGGCGACCAGATCGGTCGTCACGTCCATGTGGAGCGCGCCCCGGCCGTCCTTGAGGACCACCCGAGGGTTGGCGAGGGTGATGCCGGTGATGTCGTGGGCGGGCACCGCGTAGGTGACCGATCCGCCGAACCGTACGTCGGCGGAGCGCCCGGCGGCGTCGACCGTGCCGTGCTTGACGGGATAGGTCACCTTGCCGGCGGTGTCCGCGCTCGCGCCGCCGCCCGTGGTCACCGTGCCGCCGAAGCGGGTGACGTACTGGGTCCAGGTGTCCTTGAAGCCCCAGGAGGACGCGCCGCTCACCAGGATCGGGGAGGCCGCGCGGGCGGTGCCCGACGTCTCGGCCCGAGCCGATGCGTGGACGCCCGTGGCGGCGGAGGCGGGGACGGCGAGGACGCCGGCGCCCACGGAGACGACGGTCAGGGCGGCGAGTGCGGCCAGGCGGCCGCGACGGGGCATGGACATGCGCTGCATGTCTCCTTCGGGGGAGGGGTACGGCGCTCGTCAGGACGGAGCCGCGCCCGGGGGTGAACGAAAGAAAGGGGGGATACCGGCTTCCTGGAATGTGGGGGACCCGAAGTCGACAACCGCATATTAGGTGAGGCTTACCTAAATGTCACCACGGGGGTCTTCCGCCCGATCCGCATCGACGGCGTTCAATCGGGCGGCCTGCCGCGTCAAATGGTCGCGCTCGGCGAGCGTCGGCGCCCTGTGGGCGGCCTCCGCGTACAGCCGGGCCGCCGTCGCGCGATCGCCGTCGCGCTCGTGGAGATACGCCGAAACCGCCGCGTGCCGGGGCAACTCCTCGCTCAGCGAAGCGAGTTCGTTGAGGCCGGCCCTGGGGCCGTCCGCCTCGCCCACCGCCACCGCCCGGTTGAGGCGGACGACCGGGCTGTCCGTCAGCCCCGCCAGCTCGTCGTACCACTCGACGATCTGCGCCCAGTCGGTCTCCTCCGCCGAAGGGGCGTCGCAGTGGAGCGCGGCGATCGCCGCCTGTGCCTGGAACTCGCCCAACCGGTCCCGGGCGAGGGCCGCCTGCAGGATCCCGACGCCCTCGGCGATCATTCCGGTCTCCCACCGGCCCCGGTCCTGTTCGGCGAGCGGCACCAGGCTCCCGTCCGCGGCGGTCCGCGACGCGCGCCGGGCATGGTGGAGCAGCATCAGCGCGAGCAGCCCCGCCACCTCCGGATGGTCGATCGCCGCCGCCAGCTGACGGGTGAGCCGGATCGCCTCCGCGGAGAGGTCGACGTCCCCCGAATAGCCCTCGTTGAAGACGAGGTAGAGCACCCGCAGCACGGTCGCGACATCCCCGGGCCGGTCCAACCGCACAGCCGAGACCGTGCGCTTCGCCCGGCTGATGCGCTGCGCCACCGTCGCCTCGGGCACCAGGTAGGCCCGGGCGATCTGGCGTGTGGTGAGCCCCCCGACGGCCCGGAGGGTGAGCGCGACGGCGGACGAGGGCGTCAGCGACGGATGGGCGCACAGGAAGTACAGCTGGAGGGTGTCGTCGACCGACGGCGCTGGGCCGGGGGCGGGCTCCGTCTCCGCCCGGTCCTCGCGCCGCCGCCGGGCCGTCTCCGCCCGGGCCGCGTCCACGAACCGCCGCCACGCCACGGTGATCAGCCAGCCCTTCGGGTCGCGCGGCGGGTCGTCGGGCCAGACGCGGACCGCCTCGACCAGGGCGTCCTGCACGGCGTCCTCGGCCGCCGCGAAATCGGCTCCGCGGCGGACGAGGACCCCGATCACCCCCGGTGTGAGACTCCGCAACAGGAGTGCGTCCACCGGGGCGTCACTCCGTGACGGCGGGCGGCGCGGTCAGGAACGGCCGCACCTCCAGCCACTCGTGGATCGGCTTCCCGCCCGCCCCCGGAGCGGCCGACAGCTCCCCGGCCAGCTCGACCGCCCGGTCGTACCCGTCCACGTCGATGATCATCCAGCCGGCGATGAGGTCCTTGGTCTCGGGGAACGGCCCGTCGGTGACCGGCGGCCGGCCCTCGCCGTCGTACCGGACCCATGCGCCCTCCGGGGCCAGGGCCTGGCCGTCGACGAACTCCCCGGACTTCTCCAGCCGGTCCGCGAAGTCCTGCATGTACCGCATGTGGGCCGAGATTTCCTCGGGCGTCCACCGGTCCATGGGAACGTCGTTGACCGGGGCGGGGGCGCCGCGGTAGTGCTTGAGCAGCAGGTACTTGGCCATGGTGTCACTCCTCGGTGCGGGCGGCCCATTCTGGCCGCT
Source organism: Streptomyces californicus (assembly GCF_000717645.1). Classification (GTDB taxonomy): domain Bacteria; phylum Actinomycetota; class Actinomycetes; order Streptomycetales; family Streptomycetaceae; genus Streptomyces; species Streptomyces californicus. The sequence continues at coordinate 45,183 of NZ_JNZZ01000016.1, read as the reverse complement.
TCCACCCCGGGGACGGAGCCGGACACGGGATCTCGACATCGGCGCGCGAGAATTCCCGGATTTCTTTCCGGCCGGCCGCCACCGCCCCGTCACCCCCGCGCGAGCCCCACCGCCGCCCCGCCCGCACCCCACCGGACCCGTACGCCTGGCGACCCCCGAGGCCACCGCACAGACTGGCCGCAGACGCGCGGACCGGCCGCGGACGGGCCCGGCACGGACACGCGGCAGCCCTTGGGAGGCGGTAGACGATGGGTGAGTACGCGGATCTGCCCGGGGTCCGGACCTGGTACGAGACCGAGGGCGCCGGCGACCCGCTGGTCCTGTTGCACGGCGGCTTCTGCACCAACGACACCTGGGGAGCCCAGCGCGCCGACCTCGCCGCCGCCCACCGCCTCTTCCTGCCGGAGCGGCGCGCGCACGGCCACACCGCCGACGTCCCGGGCCCGCTCACGTACCAGGACATGGCCGACGACACCGTGGCCTTCCTGGAACGGGTCGTCGGCGGGCCGGCGCACCTCGTCGGCTGGAGCGACGGGGGAGTGGTCGCACTGCTCGTCGCCCGCGACCGGCCCGACCTCGTCCGCAAGGTCGTCGCGATCGGCGCCAACTTCCGCCCCGGGCCCGAGTGCTTCGCCGAACCGGCGATGCTCGACACGATGACGCCCGACGGGCCCGACCTCGCGTTCTTCCGCGAGATGTACGAGCCGGTCGCACCGGACGGAGCCGGCCACTGGCCCGTCGTGGCCGCCAAGGTGATCGACATGTGGCGCACCCAGCCCGCGCTGACCTCCGGGGACCTGGCCCGCGTCCGGGCGTCCACCCTCGTGATGGCGGGCGACGACGACCTGATGACGCTGGAGCACACGACAGCGCTCTACCGGGCGATCCCCGACGCCGAACTCGCGATCCTCCCCGGCGCCTCCCACCTGGTCCCGCTGGAGAAACCCGGCCTCGTCAACCGGATGATCCTCGACCACCTCGCCCAGGAGGCGGTCGAGACGATGATGCCGCTGCGCCGGGCGGAGAGCGGCGCATCCCCGCTCTGACGGCGCCGCCTCAGGACGGGAACTCCACGGTGATGTGCGCCGACAGCGCGCGCAGGAAGTCGGGTGCGTCGAACGCCTCGCCCGCCGAGACGACGCCGTACGCCTCCGCCCGTCCCGTGAGGACCCGCTCCAGCGCCTCCACGACGAGGGGCGCGGTCACCGCGTAGATGTCCCGGCCCCGGGCCACCGCCCGCCACTCCTCTGAGCCCGAGCGCACGACGACGTCCACCAGGAACGTCTGGTCGGACCGCCCGCTCGGATCCGCGGCGGCAGGCGGCGGCGTCCGTGGGGACGCGATGTCGCGGGCCGCGTCCGCCGTCATGTACGTCCGCACCTCGGGAACGGACAGATGGCTGGGCACGGTCACGACGTCGGCCATGGTGAACTCCCCGATCACCGTCCGGGGCCCCAGCGGCACGGGGAACCGCCACTCCAGGGTCGGAGGCGCGTCGGCGCGGTACTCCAGCCGCCCCCCGGTGCGGACGACGCGCCGCCCGTCCCGCCGCTGCCGGGACACCGCGCCCGCCGTCCGCGTACCGGCGGTGGGGTGCCAACTGCTCAGCCCGTACGCGACGTGCACCTCGTCGGCCGCCGTCCGGCCGCCCATCGCGGCGGTGACCAGCAGATCCCCCAGACCGCCGAAGAACGCCATCGCCGGAACCACGACCGTCTCCGCCTCCAGCGCCCGCTCGGCGAAGCGCTCGAACGTGTCGGCGTTGGCCTCGATCTCGGCCGCCACGTCCAGGTACGGGATCCCGGCGCGCAGCGCAGCCTCGATCACGGGGGCCGCCGTGACCGCGAAGGGCCCGGCGCAGTTGACGACGGCCGAAGCCCCGGCCAGCGCGCGGTCCAGCGCCGCCGCGTCGTCGGCCGAGGCCGGGCGGGCCTGCGCGCCGGTCTCCCGCGCCAGCGCCTCCAGTTCGGCGGCGTCCCGCCCGGAGAGCACCGGGGAGAACCCCCGCTCCAGCAGTTCCGCCACGACGAACCGCCCGGTGTGACCGTACGCGCCGTACACCGCCACCTGCTGGCCCGATGCCATGATCTCTCCCCTTGTCGTCGGCTCCACGCCGGACGGTCACCGCCGATCGGCGGGCCGCGGCGACGGGGCCGGCCGATGCCGTCCGCCCCGTCACGGACATCCTGGCCGGGCGGGCACCCGCCACGCGCCTGTCCGGAACGCCAAGAGCCATACACTTTCGGACATGCGTACCGTCGCTCTGGCCGTCACCGACGGCATGCTGCACTTCGAACTGTCCCTGGCCTGCGAGGTCTTCGGTTCGCACGCCCCCGCCGGGGCGGAGTCCTGGTACGACTTCCAGCTCTGCGGGCCGGGCCCCGTGCGGGTCGGCCGCTTCCGGATGACGCCCGACGACGGGCTCGACGCCCTCGCCCGCGCCGGCACCGTGATCGTCCCGGGCTGGGCCGACATCGACCGGGACCCGCCGGCCGCACTGGTCGACGCGGTGCGCGCCGCCCACGACGCGGGCGCCCGCGTCGCCTCCCTCTGCACCGGCGCCTTCGTCCTGGCCGCCGCGGGGCTGCTGGACGGCGGCCGCGCCACCACGCACTGGGCCCACACCCGGGAGCTGGCCGCGCGACACCCCGGCGTCACGGTCGACCCCGACGTCCTCTACGTGGACGGCGGACGCGTCCTCACCTCGGCGGGCAAGGCCGCCGCCATGGACCTGTGCCTGCATCTCGTCCGCCTCGACCACGGCTCGTCGGTCGCCAACGCCCTCGCGCGCCGCCTGGTCGTGCCGCCGCACCGGGACGGCGGCCAGGCGCAGTTCGTCACCACCCCGGTCCCCGAGCCCGGCAGCCACCCGCTCGCCGACCTGCTGCCCTGGGCGCTCCAGCACCTGGACCGCCCGCTCACCGTCGAGGACCTGGCCCGCCGGGCGCGGATGAGCTCACGCCACCTCGCACGCCACTTCCGGGCGGTGACCGGGACCACCCCGCTGCACTGGCTCCACACCCAGCGCATCCGCCGCGCACAGGAGTTGCTGGAGACCACCGACGACACCGTCGACGCGGTCGCCACGTCCACCGGCATGGGGACCGCCACGACGCTGCGCCGCCACTTCCACCGGACGGTCGGTGTTCCCCCCGACACCTACCGCCGCACCTTCCGGGCGCGCTCCCGCGCCGACGCCCCGCAGCCGCCCCCGACCCGCTGACCGTCCCGGCGAGCTAAGGATCGAAGACGCCCGCGATGTGCCCATTTATGCTGACCTGATGCGATCTGCTCCTTGGTGGGCCCTGCTCTCCTCCGGATGCGCCCCCGTCCTGCTGGTCGGCTCCTGGGCGATCGCGCAGGAGCGCCAGGGGCCGGCGTACGACCCGGCGACGGACACACTGAGCGTGCTGGCCTCCTACGGCGCCACCAGCTACTGGCTGATGACGGGGATGCTGCTGGTGCTGGGAACGTCCTACGTGGTGACCGCCCACGCGCTGCGCCGGGCGGCGCCCGCCGGACGACTGGCCCTGGCCGGCGGCGGGCTCTCGGCGCTCGCCCTGACCCTGGTGCCCGCCCCGAGCAGCGGCGGGGCCCTGGAACACGGCGCGGTGGCCACCGTGGGACTCGTGCTGCTCGCGGTCTGGCCGCCCCTGGCCGCCGTCCGCGCCGAAGGGCCGGCGCCCGTGGGGGCTGCGCCTCGACGTGTCGCTCGCGGCCAGCGCGGTGATGTTCGCGAGCGCCCTGTGGTTCCTGGCGGAGCTGCAGAGCGCACGGGCCCCGGGCACCGCCGAGCGCGTCGTGACGTTCCTCCAGGCGCTGTGGCCGTTCCTGGTCGTCCTCTCCTGCCGCAGAAGCACCTCGACCTGACACCGCGCCGCACCCACGGGCTCACCCCGCCCGACGCGAGCGGCCGCCGTGCACGTCCGGTCCGGGCCGCGCCTACCCCGCGACCGTACGCCGCAGCCACCCCTCCACCACCGCGTAGTCGCCGCCCGTCAGACCCCGCCGGGGATCCACCCGATGGAGCAAGGCCGAGCCCGGGTGGTGGGCGGCGACCCAGCCCCGGTCGACCTCGGTGATCTCGTCGTCGACCCAGACGAACGGCCGCCCGCCGGCCCACGCGACGACGGGACGGGTCTTCCAGTGCAACCCGATCCGCACGTCTTCTTCCTCCTCCTCGCAGCCGGCCTCACCGGCTCCTCCGCTCACCCCGACCGCCCCGGAGGGCTCCGGCAGACCCACGACAGGCAGCGGAGGCAGCCCGAGACGAGGAGCGACCAGAACGTTCGCGTCCTCCAGCCAGGTCGTCGCCCACACCAGCTCGCAGGCCAGAGCCGCCAGCCGAGGACCGTGCCGGGGATTGATCCTGGCCAGAAGCGGGTTCTCCCCGCTGTTCGGGTCCGCGAGGCCCGTCTCGTAGAGCGGATACGGGTGGGACGCGCCGAAGGGGATGAGCGGACCGTCGACGTCGAGGAACAGCAGCGGAGGCTGCGCGGTGCGGGTCACCCGAGCACCATAGCGACGCGTCCCCGCCCCGCCCCCGCCCTCCGGAAGAGCGTCGGCGCATACGGTTCCGGGGCGGCGGCCTGCCGCCACCGCCCCGGGACCCGCACCCGTACGGCGGCTACGTCAGCGGCTCCACCCAGACGTTCCGGTAGCGGACCTTGCTGCCGTGGTCCTGGAGCCTCAGCGCTCCGGCCGTCGGCCCCTCGGCCGCGCCCCCGCCCGTCGCGCCGTCGATCGCCACGTCGTCGTGGACGGTGACGCCGTTCCACACGACGGTCACCCGGGCATCCTCCGTCTTCGCCCCCGACGCGTCGTAGCGGGCGGCGCGGAAGGTGATGTCGTACGTCTGCCAGGTCTCCGGCGCCGTGGCCGCGTTCACGTCCGGCGCCTTCTTCGTGTAGATCGCCCCGGCCTCGTCGTCGGCGAGCGTGGTGTCACCGTACGAGTCGAGGATCTGCACCTCGTACCGCTCCTGGAGGTACACGCCGCTGTTGGCGCGGTCCTGGCCCGTCACGTCCGGCGGCAGGTTCGGCAGCCGGAACTCCACATGCGCCCGGAAGTCCTCAAAGCCCTGCTTGGTGCGCAGATCCCCGCCGGCGACCTCCATCTCCCCTCCGCTCACCGGCCACTCGGGCCTGCGCCCGTCCGGGTGCTGCCAGGACTCCCGGTCCGAGCCGTCGAAGAGCTGGATCCGGGCGCCCTTCGGATGGACGGTGATCATGTCCAGGTTCACGTGCCCCGTGTCGCCGCTGTCGTAGGAGTACCGGATGGTGTTGCGGCCCTCCCGCAGCTCCAACCGTTCGGTCCCCGTGGACCAGGTCTTCCAGTCGGTGGTGGACAGCAGCTTGACCTGGCGCACCTTCTCACCGTTGACGTGGACGCTCACCGACTTCGTGCCGGGCGCCGGGTTCGGCCCGTTGGAGTAGCGCAGCCCCACGTCGTACGCACCCGGCGTCTCCGTCACCACGTCGAAGGTGACCGCCGCGCCCTCCTGACCGAAGTCGTCGACGAAGCCGCCGCCGGAGTAGCCCGCGTGCTCGGTGTCGAAGCCCGCGCCCCCGGTGAGAGCGGCCTCCTCCGCCTCGTACCGTGTGGCAGGCGGCTGGTCGCCGGGCAGCGAGTTGAGCGTGTACCAGGCCTCGGTGCTCCATAGCTCGGTGCCCTCGGCGGAGCTGAAGGGGCGCGGCGAGCGGAGGTGGACGACCCGGTTCGGCTTGAGCCCCGGAATGGTCAGCGTGACCTTCTTCCGGTCCTCGGAGAGCGCGGCCGCGCTCACGCCGAGGGACTCCTCGTCGACCTTGGGGCCGCCGTAGGCGGGGGTCGGGGCGTACGTCCACTGCTCGACCCGGTAGCTCTCGGCGAGCCGTGCGGCGGTCTCCTCCGAGAGCGGCTCGGTGTACTCCAGCTCGAAACCGCCGGGCTTCGCCCGCATGGCGAGGATGTCGAAGGCGTTGTCTCCGCTGGGGGACAGCTTCTGGAGGCCGTAGGTCAGCTTGCCCTCCTGGCCCCAGTTGCCGCCCGCCCCGAGCCCGCCTGTGTAGATCGCCCCGTCCGGCCCCATGCTGATCCGGTTGACGCCGGCTTCGAGCCCCTGGGTGAAGCGGAAGACCGCGCCCTGGTACTCGCCGTCGACCTTCTCCAGGTACGCGCGCTGGATGCCGCCGTACGTGACGTCGCCGAACAGCATCTGCCCGGCGAACCGGCCCTCGCTCAACTGCAGCGGTGTGCTCGGGGAGTTGGCTATCTCGTTCTGCGGCAGCCACAGCACCGGCTTGGTCACCGGCCGTGCGTCGAAGGGGCCCGACGGGTTGGTGTAGTGGTTGAAGAAGCGGTCCTGCTCGATGTGGAGCAGCTTCGAGGACGGCAGCCAGCCGCCCTGGTTGTCGAGGACGAACATGTCGCCCTCGGGGCCCCAGCCGATGCCGTTGGGCGTGCGCAGGCCCCCGGCGACGTAGTCGACCTCGCCGGTCTCCTTGTTCACCTTGATCGTCGAACCGCGGCCGGGTGCGGGCTGCGGGTCGGTGGTCGCCCCGCCCAGGTTGATCGCCACGGAGAGGTTCAGATAGAAGAAGCCGTCCTTGTAGAGCAGTCCGAAGGCGAATTCGTGGAAGTTCCCGCCGTAGGGCCAGGTGGCCACCGTCCGCTTCTCGTCGGTGACGTCGTCGCCGTCGGTGTCGGTCAGCTCGGTGAGCTCGTGCTTCTGGGAGACGTACAGCTTGCCGTCGACGGCTTTCACGCCCATGGGCTCCTTGAGCCCGTCGGCCACCTTCTTCGCGGTCACCTTCCCCGGATCGGTCTGTCCCTGGACGTGGTCCATGAGGTAGACCTCGCCGGCCGTGTTGTCGGTGCCGCCCCACGTGGTCACGGCGAGCCGGCCGTCGGGAAGCCAGTCCATCGCGGTGACCTGCGGTTCGAAGCCCTCGGGCCGCAGATCGGTGAGCGCGTAGTCGGGATGCGTTCCGGTGAGGGGCAGCCCGTCGCCGGGGGAGTCGAGCACGCCCTCGCACTCCTTGCGGCCCGGAGCCGTCACCCGTACGACATCGGCGTCGGTGCTCAGCGCGGAGTTCGGCACGACCGAGAAGTCCCCGGCGCCCGGAGGCTTCCACTCAAGGGTGATCTGCTGACCGCCGGTGCGGTCGAAATGATCAATGCGCAGAGCATGGTGACCGGGCGTCAGTTGCGCGGTGCCCTCCTTGGGCTCGGCACCGTGCAGTCCGTCGTGATCGATGACGGTGGCGCCGTCGATCCGCAGGCGTGACCCGTCGTCGCTGGTCAGCCGGAAGGCGTACGTCCCGTCGTCGGGAACGTCGAGGTTGGCGATGACCTGGGAGACGAAATGGTCGTCGATCCCGAAGTCGTCCGTGGAGCTCCAGTCGATGGTGGGCATCAACTTGTCGACGTTCGGCGTCTGTCCGGTCTTCAGGTCGCACAACTCGTCCAGGGGGGACTGAACGTCGAAGACTCTCAGGGTGACGCCCGGTTCCTGCGGAGGGAGTTCCTCCATCGGGACCGGTTCGGCGGCGGCGGGTGTCGCGGAGAACGCGCCGACGAGCAGTGCGGCGGCCAGCAGGCCGGTGAGGTGTCTGCGGCAACGGTGGAGCGGCCGTGGATGCATTCTTCCTCCTGGCCCCTCGCGGCGAGGGGCGCGTCGCGGCGGTGGGTGGGGCCACCCGGCGCCCGGGGGTGAACGTTCGGCTCGTGCGGTGGGACGGCGCTGCCCTCGGACCAGGGGCTCCGATGGCCGCGCCGAGAAGAGTAGGAGGCTTCTACCGGCGGCGTCCATACTTCGTCACCACAGTGTTCAAAGTTCGCTGCGGCAGAGAGAAAGTGGCCAGAACCCTTGCCATGAAACAGATCTGACGGGCCGTCCGCAACGTGAAGACGCCTCGGAGAGCGGGCTCCGGGGCGTCGGGGAGGCGTCAGATCACCTCGGTGGGGCCAGGGGGCTGCCGGCTCTCGCGGCCGGTCGTGGAGGCGAATCCCAGCCAGGTGTGCCGGTTGCCCCACCAGCACCAGCCGACCTTGGGGGCGTCGCGCCGCTCGCGGCCGTCCCGCCCGGTGCCGTTGCTGATCCAGATCGCCGGGGTACGCGCGTCGAGCGCCCCGTTCGCCTTGCGCAACCGGGACCCGATGGTCATGAAGCAGCGGTTCCGTTCGAGCACCGAGGGCTGTTGCAGCACCCAGTGGATGCCTTCGGCGAGCACCAACGGCGTACGGCCCGCCTCGGTCAGGGCGGGCAGCGCCTCCTCCGGGCTCCAGTTGGACATGTGGTCACCGCGGTCGATCCCGGTGACGAAGTAGAGCGGAGAGTCGGGGAGTTCGATCCCGCTGGGAGCGAACGCGTCGACGTCCCGCATGTCGGTGACGACGAAGCCCGGCTTGTCGTCGCGCCGGAGGAGCGGTGCGAGCGCGGAGGCGGGGGCGCGGTCAGGATGGACGACGAGCAGGACGTCGTCGTCGGCGCCGGCCTTCTCGGCGAAGGCCCGGACGTCATCGGCGGCGATCCCCGCGATCTCGTGCACCCCGAGCTCGATCAGGCGTTCCGCCTGCGCGGCGGGAGACCGGAGCCGGTACGCCGGGCCGGGCGCGGCCGCGCCGTCGGTGGTGTCCGTCGCCGGGTCGCGGGCGCCGGCGACGTCGGCTTCGGCCTCGGTCGAAGAGGTGTCGGTCGAAGAGGTGTCGGTCGAAGAGGTGTCGTGCACGGTGATCCCCCGGATTCACGGTTCAACAGGTATGTCGTCGGGCCTGAGAGCGAACGAGGGAAGCCGCCTCACCGTTCCCGGCGCGCCCCGAAGATCCGCTCGGGTCGGCGGGGGATCGTGTCGACGGGCCGCGGCGACGGTCGGCAGAGGGGCGCGTGACGACGAAGAGGCCGACGGCAACAGAAAAGGCAAGGAGAGAACTCCTTGCCACTCTCAACTTATAGCGCACCGGGGGGCTTGCGGCAAGACCCCCGTGTTCCCGCAGAATCGTCGCTCGCCACCCGCAGGACAACGAGGAATGAGTGCATGCCCGACAAGAGGTTCGACGAACGGAGCGCCGGAGAACCGGTCGACCGGCGCGATGCGGCCGGGGGAACCGGGCCCGGAGACGCCCCGATGACGCGGAGGTACGTGCTGGACCTCCGGGAGATCGACGGGACCCAAGCCGATTCCGTGGGAGGGAAGGGCGCGCACCTGGGCGAACTGTCGCGGATCGACGGCATACGCGTTCCGGACGGCTTCTGCGTGACGACGGAGGTATTCCGGCGGACCGTGGCCGGGGAGCCGTCGCTGGGCGAACAACTCGATCGGCTGTCCCGCACGGACCTGGACGATGGGGAAGCGCTCCGCACCCTCACCGCACGCGTCCGCCGCACCATCGAGGAGATCCCCCTCCCGGACGACATCGCGGCCGCGATCACCGGCGCGCTGGCCCGGTTCGGCGAGCGGGACGCGTACGCCGTGCGCTCCAGCGCGACGGCGGAGGACCTCCCGACCGCCTCGTTCGCCGGGCAGCAGGACACGTATCTGAACGTGCTGGGACCGGATGCGGTCCTCCGGCACATCAGCCGGTGCTGGGCCTCCCTGTTCACGGAGCGGGCCGTGGTCTACCGCCGTCGCAACGGCATCGACCACCGCGCCGTGCACATGGCCGTCGTCGTCCAGCGGATGGTCTTCCCGCAGGCGTCCGGCATCCTGTTCACCGCCGACCCGGTCACCGGGAACCGGAGGAACGCCACCATTGACGCGGGCTTCGGGCTCGGCGAGGCCCTAGTCTCGGGCCTGGTCGATCCGGACGTCTTCACCGTGCGCGACGGCGAGGTCGTGGCCCGGACGATCTCGGTGAAGGAGCGAGCCGTCCGGCCGCTCCCGGCAGGCGGCACCCGTGCGACGGCGGTCGACGCCCGGCTCCGGGAGCGGCCGGCGCTCACGGACGAGCAGGCGGTGCGGCTCGTGGCGGTCGGGCGGCGGATCGAAGCGCATTTCGGGCGCCCGCAGGACATCGAGTGGTGCCTCGTCGACGACGACGTGCGGATCGTGCAGAGCCGGCCGATCACGACGCTCTTCCCCATTCCCGTCCGGGACCCCGGCGACGACGAGCCCCACGTGTACGTCTCCGTGGGTCACGGCCAGATGATGACGGACGCCATGAAGCCCCTCGGCCACTCGATGTGGCGGCTGACGGCGATGGTTCCCATGCACGAGGCCGGCGGACGCCTGTACGTCGATGTCGCCCGGCGGCTGGCCTCGCCCGCGACCCGCGAGGCCACCTTGGACGCCATGGGCAAGGGCGATCCGCTGGTCAGGGACGCCCTGGAGACGGTCCTCGACCGCGGCGACGTCGTTCCCCCGCCCCCGGACCCGGGTCCGGCCGTCCCGCCGTCCGGTGCCGACGCGCCCCCCATGGGTCCGCCCGATCCGATCCCGACCGACCCGGCGCTCGTCGCCGGGCTGATCGAACGCAGTGAGGCATCCGTCGCCGCACTGGAACGCGCCATCCGGACGAAGAGCGGCCCGGCCCTGTTCGACTTCCTGCTGGAGGCGTTCGAGGAGCACAAGCGGGTGCTCGGCGATCCGCTGAGCATCCAGGCGATCATGGCGGGCATGGACGCCACCTGGTGGCTGAACGAGAAGCTGCTGGAGTGGCTGGGGGAGAAGAACGCGGCGGACACGCTGACCCTCTCCGCCCCTGGGAACATCACCTCCGAGATGGGGCTGGCACTGCTCGACGTGGCGGACGCCGTCCGCCCGTGGCCGGCGGTGGTGGACTTCCTGCGGGAGTCCCAGCACTGCGAGAACGCGGACTTCCTGGACGACCTCACGAAGATCGCCGGCGGTGCCGGTGCGCGCACCGCCATCGAGGCGTACCTCGACCGGTACGGCATGCGCTGCGTCGGCGAGATCGACATCACCCGGCCGCGTTGGAGCGAGCGCCCCGCCGCACTCGTGCCCGCGATCCTCGACAACGTCCGCAACTTCGGACCCGGCGCGGCCGAACGCCGCTTCGAGGAGGGCCGCCGCAGGGCGCGGGAGAAGGAGCAGGAGGTGCTGGCACGGCTGCGGGCCCTGCCGGACGGAGAGCGGAAGGCCGAGGAGACCCGGCGCATGGTCGAACGCGTCAGGACGTTCATCGGGTATCGCGAGTACCCCAAGTACGGCATCGTCTGCCGCTACGCCGCCTACAAACGGGCGCTGCTGGCGGAGGCCGACCGGCTGGTACGGGCAGGCGTGCTGGCGGAGCGGGAGGACGCCTTCCACCTGACGTTCCAGGAGTTCCACGCGGCCGCGCGCTCAAACCGGGTGGACGACGGCCTCGTACAGCGGCGCAAGGAGGAGTTCCGTGCGCACCGGGCGCTCACTCCGCCGCGGGTCCTCACCTCGGACGGTGAGGCGCTGAACGGCGCGTACCGCCGCGACGACGTGCCGGAAGGCGCGCTGACCGGCCTGCCCGTCTCCGCCGGGACGGTGGAGGGGAGGGCCCGTGTCGTCCTGGACCTGGCGGACGCCGACCTGGAGGCGGGCGACATCCTGGTCACCCCGTTCACCGATCCCAGCTGGTCGCCGCTGTTCGTCGGGATCGCCGGGCTCGTGGCGGAGGTCGGCGGCCCGATGACGCACGGCGCGGTCATCGCCCGGGAGTACGGTCTGCCGGCCGTCGTGGGTGTGGCCGGCGCGACCCGGCTGATCCGGGACGGACAGCGCGTCCGCGTGCACGGCACGGACGGTTATGTGGAGATCCTGGCCTGATCCTGCCCGCCCGGGGCCGGACCACCGGCTGCCGTCGGGCGCGAGGGGCGGCACCGGGCCGGTGTGCTCCGCGCGTCCGGCGGCGTGCCCCGGGCCGTCCGGGAGGCCGAGTTCTGTTGAGAGGCGGCAGGCTGGGTACGAGAGGGCGAAGTTGTCCACGTACCCCACGGAATGGCGGTCGCTCATGTCCTCCTCGCTCGTCGAAACCATCGATGTCAAGGCCCCGGTCGCCATCACCTGGGCGCTGTGGAGCGACGTCACGCAGTGGCCGAGGTTCCTCAGCCACGTCCAGCGGGTCGACCCGATCGACGAGCGGAGGTTCGCCTGGCAGCTCTCGCTTCCGGGCGCCGACAAGAACTTCGTCGCGGAACTCACCGAGGTCGTCACGGAGAACCGCATCGCCTGGAAGACCGTCGAGGGCGTCCACCACGCGGGCGTGGTCACGTTCCACCGGATCGACGCCTCCACGAGCCGCGTCGCCCTGCAGATCGAGTACGACCCCCAGGGGTTCATCGAGCGCGTCGGGGCCCTGACCAACCTCGATTCCGTGCTGGCCAACTACGACCTGGGCGAGTTCCAGAAGCTGGCCGAACTGACCGCCGAGTCCGGGGGAACACGGGACGCCTGAGCCCCCGAGGGGCGGACGAGGACCGGTCAGGATCAAAGAAGCCGTGGCCCGCGCCCCGGTCCTAGCCTGAGAGACATGGCAACCACGGCTTCCACCACAGTCCATATGAGTCTCACCTCCGTCACCCTCGAGGTGGCCGACCCCGAGGCGGCCCACCACTTCCACAGCGCCCTCGGCGTGGAGACGCGCGTACGTCTGCGGGCGTCCGGCGCGCACACCGGCGGGTTCCGGGGGTTCACCCTGGCGCTCACGGTTCCGGGGCCGGCCACCGTCGACGGGTTCCTCGCCGACGCGGTCGGCGCCGGTGCCGACGTGCTGAAGCCCGCGGCGAAGTCGCTGTGGGGGTACGGCGGGGTCGTACGGGCCCCGGACGGCACGATCTGGAAGATCGCCACGTCCGCGAAGAAGGACACCGGGCCCGCCACCCGGACGGTCGACGCGTTCGTCCTGCTGCTCGGAGTCGAGGACGTGAAGGCCACCCGGCAGTACTACGCCGCCCGGGGACTGGCCGCCGCCAGGAGTTTCGGCGGCAGGTACACCGAGTTCGCCGCCGACGGCCCCGACGCCGTCAGGCTCGCCCTGTACAAGCGCCGTGCCCTGGCGAAGGACCTCGGCGTCGCGGACGACGGGACCGGGTCGCACCGGATCGTCCTCGGCGGAACGGGCGGTGCCTTCACCGACCCGGACGGCTTCACCTGGGAGCACTCGGCCTGAGTGGTCTCACCTCCCGGCTGTGCGGCTCACGCGGCAGGTGCCCGGCTCACGCGGCAGGGGTGCCGGCGACGCGCCGCTCGCCGCCGTTGCGTTCCTGCCAGAAGCGGTAGACCTCGACGGCCTCGTCCCGCTCCTCGTAGCGCATCGGCATCCGCCGGTCCTGCCAGGGCTTGGCGAACTCGTCGTAGAACGTGGCGAGTTCGAAGTACTTTCGGTCGTCGACGTAGTGGGGCTCGTATGCCTCGCGCGTGGTGAGGAAGACGACCTCGTCCGGCGAGCAGTAGTACAGGGAGCCCAGGCACATCGGACACGGGTGGGCGAGTACGTAGATGGTCGTGCCGGTCAGATGCTCGGTGCCCAGCCTGGTGCAGGCGTCGCGGATGGCGAGGATCTCCGCGTGGGCGGTGGGGTCACCGGTCTGTGCGACCCGGTTCGGGCTCTCGGCGAGGATCTCGCCGTTCTTGACGATGACGGTCGCGAACGGGCGGCCGCCCTCGGCGACGTTCTGACGGGCGAGTTCGATGGTGCGCCGGGCGAAGTCCATGTGAGGAACCTCCGGGGACGAAGGGGACGGCGGGGCCGCCTGTGGGCGGCTTCGCCGGAGTGGGGGAGCGGGGCGGGACGGGCCGTTCGTCCGGCCCGCCCCGCTGTCGCGCGGGGCGTGACGCCGTACCGGCGTCGGTCAGAAGGGCTTGGTCGGGAGGTACTTGCCGTCCAGCGTGATGACGGCGCGCTCGCCGCCCTCGGGGTCGGCGACCTTCTTCACGTCGAGCCGGAAGTTGATCGCGGAGATGATGCCGTCGCCGAACTGCTCGTGGACCAGGGCCTTGAGGGTCGTGCCGTAGACCTGGAGCATCTCGTAGAAGCGGTACATGGTCGGGTCGGTCGGGATCCGGTTCGGCATGGAGCCGCGAACCGGGATGGTCTGCAGCAGGATTGCCGCGTCGTCGCCCAGGCCGAGCAGCTCGGCCACGGCCTTCGCGGAGGTCTCCGGCAGGGGGTGCTGGCCGAGGACGGCGGCGGTGGTGAAGGCCACCGACAGGCCCGCGGCGTCGGCGATCTGCTGCCAGGAGAGGTCCTTGAGGATCTTGGCCTCCACGGCCTCGGCGGCCAGGGTCTCACGTGCGGTCGGGTCGAGCTGGGCGTGCGTCATGACAGGGATGTCCTTTTCTCGGTGGGGTCACTCCGCGGGGGCGGTGCGGAGTGGTGATCGGGGTGGGGTTGGCGGCCGGAAGGCCGGTTCCGGGAGCGTCAGGCCGCTTGCGGGGCGGTCAGGTCCTGGACGCGGCCGGTGGGGATGTCGAAGACCCAGCCGTGCAGGGTGGTCTTTCCCCGGGCCAGCGCGTTGGCGACCGAGGGGTGAGTGGCCAGATTGGCCAGCTGGGCCAGCACGTTCTGCCGCACCAGGGCGGAGACGTCACCGGCGGCGGACGTGCGGGCCACCGAGGCGTTGGCGTGCCGCAGCCAGGTGGCGACCGCCGGGGCGCCGCTGAGGTCGTGGTTCTCGGCCAGCGCGGTCATCGCGCCGCACGCGGAGTGACCGCAGACGACGATGTCCCGGACCTCCAGCGCGGTGACGGCGTACTCGATGCTCGCCGCGATCCCGTCGGCTTCGGGGGCGTAGGCGGGCACGAGGTTCCCGGCGGTGCGGACGACGAACAGGTCGCCCGGCTCGGTGCCGGTGATCAGCTCGGGTACGACGCGGGCGTCCGAGCAGCCGATGAACAGCGTGTGCGGTGTGTGCCGGGTCGCCAGGGCGGCGAAGAGGTCTGCCTTCGCCGGAAAGACGTCCCGCTGGAAACGGGTGACGCCGTCGGTCAGGTCCTGCATGGTCACTCCCTTCGAAGCGGTGACCGGCCCCGGTGGGCTGGTGAGACCAACCATGCATGACCTGTGCTTATAGTGTCCAAGAGCGGATTGGCATCGCTGCGATAGATCGCATCTATACTCAGCTCCATGGCCTCTGTCGAACTGCGTCACCTGCGCTATCTGCTAGCTGTGGCGGAGCACGGGAACTTCACCCGGGCCGCCGAGGAACTGCACATCTCCCAGCCCACGCTCTCCCAGCAGATCAAGCAGCTGGAGCGGACCGTGGGGGTGCAGTTGCTGGACCGCACCGGCCGCAGGGTGCGGCTCACCGACGCCGGCGCCGTCTACACCGACCACGCCGGGCGTGCGCTGCGCGATCTCGCCGCCGGAGAACGTGCCGTCCACGACGTCCAGAACCTCTCCCGCGGTCATCTGCGGCTGGGCGCCACCCCCACCTTCACCGCCTATCTGCTCGGCCCCCTCGTCGCCGGGCTCCACGCCCGGCACCCCGGCATCGGCCTCACCCTGACGGAGATGCCCCAGGACCGCATCGAAGCGGCCCTCCTCGCCGACGACCTCGACCTCGGCATCGCCTTCACCGGGCACCACCTCCCCGGTGTCGCCGCCACCGCCCTGTTCACGGAGACGCTCACTCTCGTCACGGGCGCCCCGGCCGACGCCGGCCGGGGCGCCCCGCTCCCCGTACAGGACCTCGCCGGACGCCAACTTGCCCTTCTCGGCGACGACTTCGCCACCCGCGGCCATATCGACGCCTATTTCTCCCGCCACCGGGCTGTTCCGCGCATCACGGTCGAGGCCAACTCCATCCAGGCGCTCACCGAGATCGTCCGGCGCACCGACCTGGCCACCGTCCTGCCGGACGCCATCACCCACGACCACCCCCACCTCACCCCCGTCCCCCTCGAACCGCCCCTGCCGGCCCGCACCGTCGCTCTCCTGCACCGGGAAGGCGCCTACCTCAAGGCGGCGGCCCGCGCCTTCACCCGGCTCATCCACGAGGTCGTCCGCACGCGCGGCTACACGCCCGCCCCGTGACCCGCCGGCTCGGCGTACGGGCGGAGGACCGCGAACCGGGCGGCTCCATCCGGTCCCGAGAGGTGCCCGCTTCCGGGTCCGCGAGCACCGGGGCGGCACTGGGCGGTGCTGTGCAGTGCGCCCCGGGCCGCGTGACCCGTCCGTGAGGATGGAGCTGAACCGAGGGATGACCGCCAAGGGCCTGCCGACCCGCAATCGCATCGTGGCCGCCGCGGCCGGCTTTGCCGTGGAGCAGCGCCATCACGGACTCGCCGACCCCGCTGGAGAGGACTTGTACCCCGTCGTGGTGCCCCTCGTTGACGTGGCGGGCATGCTCCCTCAGACGAGTCGGCACGGGTGGCCCACGCCGCTCCGTCGGCAGCCTGATTGCCGGTCTTGCAAGAACGTACGGCCCGCAGACGACGGCGCGGCACCGGCCTCCGTGCTCTTGGTCGTGTGCGCACTGCGATGCATGAGGTCAATGAACCGGACAGAAAGTCTGGTTCGCTCCACTGGCCCAGCCTTGGCGGGAACACCGGCCAGGCTTTTGAGGAGGAGGCGAGAAGCGCAAGGTCTCCATCGGCACCTGTGGTCGCGCCTTCTCAAGCCCTTGTGCCCATGAACACGCTTGCGTTCGTTGCTCACTCCTCCGACCGGACCTGGCCCAGCTCGGCCGGTTGGAGGAAATCCGCGACAACCTCCTCGCCCGCGTCGCCGAGGCCGAGCGCGAGGGCTGGCCCGGCGAGGTCGAAGGACTCACGGTCAGCCTCGCCGGAGCCGAGATCAGCTCGCCCAGATCGACAGGCAGTCCCAGAAGGCCACCATCATCCTCGGCATGCCTACGACCAGGAGCGGGGACGTTGAGTTGCAACGCACATCGAGAAGAACCAGGCCACGATCTGAGCACGTGGACGCTCGGCCAACTCCAGACGTTCATCCATGACGCCCGCGGCCAGCAACTTGAGACAGCACGCGTCGCCGCGCAGGGACAGGCCTACAACTCCAGCCATCCCCAGGAAGCCCGTCGCCAGTGGGCGAAGCTGGCGCTGCTCGCGAACCGACGCATGCTCGACCACGTCGAGGGGCACCCTGCGCGCGTGGCTCAGCAGGACTTCATGCTCCGGATGTGGGTGATCGACCGGCTGGGCCCCGACGACACGGACCCCGGCTGGAGTCCCGAGGCGCTGGCGTCCGACACGCTCGACGCACTGTCCTTCACGCCCACGCAGGCCGCAGCTCTCGCCGAGGGCTGGCGTGACCTTCCCACCGGGCAGATCCGCGAGCTGCGGCGGCACAGGAACCTGACGGCTCATCTGGAAAGCCTGGTCGGCTACCTGGCACCCGGCCCCGTACGGGAACGACTCGTGACCTGGACTGCAACCCGACCGCTCCTGCCCTGACCGGCCCTCCGGCGATCAGATCGCTACAACTGAGTTCCCAAGGCGAGGTTTCAGCAGAATCGGTCGAAGATCAAAGAGGAACCGACAGTCCTGCCTCGCGCAGCTTGGCCAGAGCGGCGGACATGCACTGCTGCACAGTCCTGCCATCGGCACGCATGCCATGCTCCAAGGGCCCCCACCGGCGGCGAATGTCCACGCCGGCGCGTTGTCAGCCACCCTCTCAGCATCCACCCTGATCATGGCATTCACGCCCTGCTCACCCAACCGTTCCAGGATGAGTAGCGTCACGTCCTCGATGCCACGATCCTGGTCGATCTTTGGCCGGCGGCCCCGGTTACCTGTCACTGGCCCGACTCTACCGAGGTCCCCGCAGCAGACGGGACGCCCGGTGGCCAAGTTCAGAGAAGCCTGTGTCAGATGTCCCCTACTGCTCGTGGACCCGGCCTAGATGCCACGCCTCCAGGAGATTCACGCCAACCTCGTCGACTGCTTCCAGGAGGCCAGGGACCAGGGCTGACTCGGCGAGGTCGCCGCCATCGAGACCGCAGGGCGGCTTCGTCGCGACGAAGCCGCCCTGGGGGTCGATCGGATCGTGTGGTCGCGGTCCCCCGCGCCGTTGGGGGACCGATGGGTCAGGTCTGGGGTGGGCGGAGGCTCACCAGGTGTATGAGGCGCGGACCGAGCACTTTGGTGTGCTCATCCCCGTACCGGCCGAGGCGGATGGTGTGCCGCTCAGCAGGTCGACCGAGCCGCTGAACGGGCCGGCCGAGCACTGGGCCGGGACGCTCCAGCCCTTGCTCGCCTTGCCGCTGCCCAAGCTGACGTCCCCGCTGGCACCCGGATTGCCGAAGCCGAAGGAGACGTAGGGGTGGGCGTCCGGGCGGGAGCCGACGTTGAAGTTGGCGCCTCCGCCGACGCAGACGTAGTAGCACACTTCACCGGACACGTTCACGGAGGCGAGACCGCCCGGGTCGATGCGGTTGACGGGGTCGCCTTCCGCGTAGAGGTAGGGGTTGACCTCCTGGCCGGAGGGATCGGGCTGGGTGAAGCGGACAGTCTGGGGGTCGTAGTAGCGGGCCCCGAGGTGGTAGAGGCCGGTGGGGTCGAGATGGCCGCCGGCGAACCGGAAGGGCTGGGGCAGTGTCTCGACGGTCCCGGTCCGGGTCCGGCCGTCGGGGGTGTACAGGTAGGTGTTGATCCGCTTGCCCGACTCGTCGATCAGGCCGATGACCGAGCCGAGGGCGTCGGTGAGGTAGTAGCGGCTGCTGCCGCCGGTGGAGACGGAGTTGAGGGTGCCGCCGGGTTCGCGAATGAACTCGGTGTCCTTGCCGCCGGTCGTCTGGCCGGACAGTCCGAGGGGCCCGTTGTGGAAGAGGGTCTCGCCCAGGCGGGTCCGCTCACTGCTGTCGGTGCTGGCGTACTGGGCCGGGTAGGAGGTACCGCCGCTGGTCAGGGACTTCAGCTGGCCGTATCCGGTGTACTGCTCGGCGGTGCGCGCACCCGTGTCGGTGGACCTGGCCGCGGTCTCGTTGCCGGCCGCGTCGTAGGACCATCCGGTGGTGATGCCGTTGCGGGCGATCAGCTGGGAGGCGTCGTTGTAGGTGTAGGCGGTGTGCCCCGGGCAGCCGGGGGTCTCGCCCCGGGAGGTGAGGTTGCCGGCCGGGTCGAAGCAGTACTGCCACGAGGTCTGGCGGCCCTGCGGGTCCGTCTCCTTGGCGAGCGACAGCCGTCCTGCCCCGTCGTAGGAGTAGTCGGTACGGACCTTGGTGAGGGCGTCGGTCCGGGTGTACATCTTTCCGCCGTCCTTGCCCGTGCCGGGGGCGGCGTAGCCGTAGGACAGGTGGTTCAGGATGATGCCGGAGGGGTCGATCACACGGACGTCCTGGGGGCGGCCGGAGGCATCCAGGGCCTGGGTCTGCTGGGTGCCGCCGGGGTAGGTGGTCCTGGTGCGGCGGTCGTTGTCGTCGTAGGCGTAGCTGGTCTTCTTGCCCTGGGGGCCGGTGAGCTGGGTCAGTCGGTTGGCCGCGTCCCATTGGTAGGCCGTGGTGCCGCCCGGGTCGCGGTAGGTCTCGACGTTGCCGTCGGCGGTGTAGGCCAGCACGGTCTGGGAGCCGTCCTGGAGGGTGCGGATGGTCTCCCGGCTCAGGGCGTCGAACTGGTAGCGCTGGGTGCCGGATGGGTCGGTGCGGCGGCTGAGGTTGCCGTCTCCGTCGTAGCTGTACGTGGCCTCCGGGGAGCCGGTCGCCGTCACCGCGGTCACCCGGTCGCGCCGGTCGTGGGTGTAGGTGGTCTTCACGCCGCGGCCGTCGGTCGTGCTCGTGGTGCGGCCGAGCGCGTCGTAGGTGTAGGTGGTGCGGCCCAGCGGGGCGGGCGGTGTGGCGCTCTCCAGGTTGCCCTGGGCGTCGTAGCGGAACTCGGTCTTCTTGCCGTTGCCGTCTTTGGCGGTGCACACCTGTCCCTGGAATCCACCGCAGCGGGGGGTCGCCTCGTTGTACTCGAAGGACCGGCTGCCGCCGCCGGTGCCGGTGGTGGCGACGGTCTTGGTGTTGCCGGCGGTGTCGTAGGTGTAGTCGGTCTTCTCGCCGTCGGTACCACTGGAGGTACTGGGGCGTTCGGCGCCGGCCACCGTCTGCCAGCGTGCCGTGGCGCTCGCTCCGGTGGGCAGTTGGGCCGACTGGGGGTTGTTGCGGTCGTCCCAGCCGTAGCTGGTGACGTTCCCGCCCCCGCCGCTGCCGGCGCCCATGGCGTCGGTGGCGGTCTGCAGCAGGTGGTTCTGGTAGGTCGAGGAGCGGGCGTGGCCCAGTGGGTCGGTGACCTTCAGCATCTCGCCGTCGGTGTTGTGCTCGTAGAGGGTCTTGTGGCCGAGCGGGTCGGTCACCGTGGTGGTCCCCTGCTCTCCGGGGGTGGCGGCGCTGTAGGCGTAGGTGTAGGTGGGTCCGCTACCCCCGGTGCCGTTCTCCGCGTAGCGGCGCATGGAGGTCACCCGGTCGGCGGCGTCGTAGGTGAAGGCGGTCGAGCGTCCTTCGGCGCTGGTCACCTTGACCACCCGTCCGTCGCCGTCGTAGCCGAAGGCGGTGGTCTGGCCGGTGGTGTCGGTGGTGCGCACGAGGTTGCCGTGCTCCGCGCTCAGCTCGTAGGTGACCGTACGCTCGGCGCTGTCTTT
This sequence comes from Streptomyces californicus, assembly GCF_000717645.1. Taxonomy (GTDB): domain Bacteria; phylum Actinomycetota; class Actinomycetes; order Streptomycetales; family Streptomycetaceae; genus Streptomyces; species Streptomyces californicus. The sequence goes on along the minus strand of NZ_JNZZ01000016.1, from coordinate 24,696 downwards.
GGCGCTCCAGCGGGTGGCGCTGGTCCGGGTCAGATCGATCCAGCGGCCGGAGCGGGTCTCGGTCAGCTTGAAGCCCGCCGAGGCGCCCGACGGGTCCAGGTGTGCCGTGACGGTCAGGACACCACCATTGCGGTCGGTGGACTTGGTCAGACGGCCACCGGCGTCGTAGGTGTCGGCGGTGCCGGACCCGCGGTCGGTCAGGGTGTAGGTGCCGTCCGCGTTCTTGCGCAGGTCCTTGGAGTAGCCGGGCGGGGTGGTGAAGCTGCCGTCGGCGTTGCGCGTGAACTCCACCGTGGCACCGGTGTCGTCGTAGTCGAGCACCGAGTTCGCGCCCGAGACATCGAGAGCGCGCTCCCCGTTCAGCCACCAGGGGCTGCTGAGCTGGCCGGTCGGTGCGGTGAACGCGTTGAAGGTGCGGTTGAGTTGGAGCTTCTGCCCGACGCCCGCGATGTCGAAGTCGGTGGCAGCGAGCATCAGGTTGCCGGTGGAGTAGTCGACCCGGCCGGTCAGGGCATCGGTTATACGGAACCCGAAGACGCGGTGCCAGGGCACTTCACCCTGCCGGCGCGGTACGAACGTTGCAGCGGGCCCGAGCGGCCGGGACAGCGCGGGACGCCGGCCCGCGTCGCTCAGGCGCTCCGACTCCCTGTCGCGCCAGGCTCTTTCGGCAGCCGTCGGAGCGGTCGAGGCAGCGGTACGTGGTGGTCGGGTCGTCCCGGCTCGAACCGGCGGCATGGCGGCGCGCCCGTGGTCGCCCCAGTGCGTGGCATCGGCGGGCACGGGGCTGGGGGCGGCGAGCGCGGGAGAAGCCGCGGCGCCGAGGGCCAGGACGGTGAAGGCCGCGGTGAGGGAGCGGGCGGTTCTCAGCCGGGTAGAGCGCAGGAGACGCGCCCCGACGCGTGGATGAATCATGGTTTCCCCCCTGTTATGTGCGCTGAACGCGGCGGCCGTGCGGCCGCCGGTCTCTCCGTGACGGTGCCATGCGCCAGCCGGAGATCGCTGTCGTTTTCGTGTGTCGAACCGGGTGAGGTGTGCGAAATAGGCCAACGACCACTTGCAGATTTCTCGGGGCATTTCTCTCTCGCGCCCGGTGCGACGTATGGAGTCATGACATTCAGTCTCGAGTAGGAAGATTGGCCGGTTCTGCTTCGCGGAATAAGTCCCTCCATCATTGGCAACCACTACACAATGAGGTGTGAGCGCACCGCGCTTGTTCTTCTTTCCTCGGCAGGGTTCCGCGTGGCGGCGCCCAGATCGGAGTACCCATGCGCAAGCTCCTCCTTTTTCCCGCGCTAGCCACCGCCGCACTGACATACGCCGTTTCCTTGGCACCCGTCGCGAGCGCCGAACCCAACCCCGTCGGCTGCGAGAAGGAATACTTCTGTGTGTTCGAGCGTCCGGGCCAGACCGGCCGTGTCATGGTGAAGACCAAGGGCAACTGGACCGGCAGCGTCAGCGGCCAGTCGATCTTCAACAACGGCATCGCCCACCCCGGCGCCGACCACATCCAGCTGACCTACGCCTACCAGGGGCACACCTACGAGAAGTGCGTTCACTACAACCCGGGCCCTGAGGAGTACAAGCTGGACTTCGCCGAAGGCGTGACGTTCACGAAGGCGACCTGGCGCGGGGAGTGCGGACCCGGGGAGTGACCGCCCGTCGGCGGGGCGGCTCGGCCGCCGCGGGCACCGGCGACCCAGCCCACCACAACGGCCGGCGGCCCTCACAGGCCGCCGGCCCGGCGCTGCGCGACGGTGATGGTGCCGCAGCGAGAAGCGCGCTGATAGAGAAATGCCTCTTCAACCCGCCGATCGAATATGCCTGTCGCCGATAAGCACGCCGAGCGAGTTATGCATACCAGAAGCAAGCGTTACTCGGACGGCTGTGGGGCATCGGCGGAATGAACCGGTTCGCGAACGTGGTCCAGCAGTAGGCCGTCGCATCGGCGAAATCGAATCACCGATCAAGGGGGCAGGATTCAAGTATCATTATCTGCCGCCACTGTGCGGCCCGGGCGACTGGCCAAAAATCAGAACCGCAAGAATACGGACAGGTGGAACCCGCGCGCGAGAAGCTGGTTCTCTCGATTTTCTCTCCCTGCCCCGATGGCTTCTGGTGCCACCCGACACACAACGTCTCCTCGCACCTCCCGGCAGCTTTCGGCTTCCCCGAGCGCAGCATTCGGTACCGGTCATGACCGGGCGGACACACAATGGGGTGCCCCCGATCGACCCTATGAACGCGGGGGAATCGGGGCATCCTCCGGGGGGAGTCGGTAACTACTCCCCGAGACGTACGCGGCAGGGCCGACAAGCGCTGGCGGCACGCCCCCAGCCGGTCGCCGGGGCTCCCCGGCTTTGACCAGACCCGTTTCGTACGCGAGCACCACCAGCTGGGCCCGGTCCCGGGCACCGAGCTTGGTCATCGCCCGGCTCACATGGGTCTTGGCGGTGAGGGGGCTCATCAGGAGCTCCCGGCCGATCTCGTCGTTGCTGAGGCCGCCCGCAACCAGGCCCATCACCTCGCGCTCCCGGCCGGTCAGTACGACCAGCCGGTCCTCTCCCACGAGTTCCGGGGTCTTCAGACGGACGAACTCCGCAAGGACCGCGCGGGTCACCGTCGGCGCGAGGAGGCTGTTTCCGTTCGCCACGACGCGCAGAGCTTCGCACAACTCGTCCGGTTCGACGTCCTTCAGCAGATAGCCGGCCGCCCCGTACCGCAGAGCGTCGAAGACATAAGAGTCCGTACGGTGAGTGGTGAGGATGACGACCCGTACGCCGTCCAGGTCCTGGTCGGCGACGATCCTTCGAGTCGCCTCAATGCCACCGCCGCCCGGCATCCCGATGTCCATCAAGACCACGTCCGGACGAGTGGCACACACCGCCTCCACAGCCCGGGCCCCATCCCCAGCCTCAGCGACCACTACCAGGTCGTCGGTCAGGTCGAACAGCGCACGGAGCCCCGCACGCACCACGGCCTGCTCATCGGCCAGCACCACGCGGACCGTCATGAACACCCGACCTCCGATCCGGCTTCGAAGCCGGATCGGGACGGACCGGCCCGCCGCGAACGAGGCAGCCGCAAGGAGCGCCGATCGGTCACGGCGGCCCGCGGCTCGGGCCTGTCGCCGAATGTTCTGATGGTGGTCATCCCCGCAGTCCACACCGCGGCATGTTGTCATCCCGTATGCGTTTTTCGATACGCCGACGATAGGCCCGGGCCCGTAGCCTCGAAGCGTGCGTGTGCTGATCTCCAAAGACGAGCCGTGGACGGCACAGGCGATCTGCGACGGCCCGCGCTTGGAAGCCATCCCAGGTGCTGGCAGCTATCACAGGCATCGCTACCGTCCACGACTTCGGCTCCGCGGTGCACGACGTACGCCGGCACGCCCACCTTGTGATGCAGCTGCCCCCCGGGTGGCCCCTTGTGCGGGCAGGCAGCGGCAGTTCCCCGGGCAGATGGCTGTGGATGGCGGGACTCGCGCCACCCTTCGCAAAGATCCAGCGGTGGATGTGAGGCTGTCGCGATACTCGTTCCGCTCGTCCCCCGAAGATCCGGGTCGGGCGTGGAGCGAAGGGGACCGGTGGGCGAAACGCAGACGGAGACGGGGCACGAAGTGCGCTGGTCCGCGCCGCGGCCGGCGAGCCCCCTCCACTCCATGTTCTGCATCCGCCGCATGGGGACCGCCGAGGTCAGACCCGTATCCGAATCCGGACAACCACGGTCGTAGCAGGACTCGCAGATCAGGAGGCGCATAAGTGCCCCGCGGCCCTGCCGCCGGGCACCGTCAACCAGATACGCCGGCCTTCCGAGCAGGCCGGCCCGTCGTCCCCGCGCCCGCGGGGGCGAACCGCTGCCCTCGTTCGTCCCGCACAGCAGGGTGAGGCGGTCGGCCATGGCGAACTCCTCCGGGACAGTCGCGCCCGGGCAGTAGCGGTGGAGGGTGGACGCGCTGATGCTCAGTCGTCGGCCCAGCGCCTCGTGACTTTTCCCGTCGCGTGCCTTCAGCGCGCGCACGAGCTCCGCGAACTCCTTGACAGCGGCGTCCTTCGGTATTCCACCCCCTTTGCCCCTGCGTCCCATCGTTCACGTTCTTGCACGTCAGTGGGGGTGGAACGGGTTCGGGACGGCTGGTGGGCGCGTGATCGTTGCAGTCGGCGGGCGCCGGCCGCACGCTGGTTGAGCACTGACCGAACGAATATCCCGACGGGGGATTCACCACCATGAACAAGCTCCGCACCGCACTCGCCGCTGCTGCCGCTGCCGCACTGGGCCTCGCGGCCCTCGCCACAGCCCCGGCGGCGCAGGCCGCTGCCCAGCCCGCCTTCCTCGCCGCCTCCCAGATGCCGCCGTCCTCGACGCCGTGGACCGCCACCCAGGTCTTCACCGGCGTGCCGGAGAACGGCGGCGTCCTGTGCGCCCCGTACAAGATCCCGGCGCAGAACACCCGCTACCGGGAGTTCAGCACCGAGCTCGACACCAACGGCGTCCAGGTCACCACCGTCGCCCGTACCGAGGCCGACGCCGTGAAGCTGGTCGACACCCTGCGCGAAGCCCTCGCCGGCTGCGGTCCCCTGCTGGAGCAGCAGAACCCGGGCCTGCAGGCCGTCAGCGCCTCCCACGGCAAGCTGGCCGTCGAGGAGGGCGCCTGGGTCTACAGCCTGGACACCGCCGACCCGCAGATCGGGATCTCCGACATCCACCTGTTCTCCGTCGGCCGCGACGGCCGCACCGTCACCCTCGTTCGCTGGGGCCAGATGGGCGACCTCAAGGACGCCCCGCTGACTGCCTTCCGCACCACAACGAAGACCGCCGTCAACAAGCTCCACTGACCCGGGGGCTCCCCGGGGAGCTGACTCAGGCGGGAAGAGCGACCGTTCCGGCCACCATCCAGGAGAGCCTCCTGGATGGTGGCCGTGTCCTTGACGATGAGGAACCGCAGGTGCTGGTCGAGACTGGTGTCGTGGTGGAGATGCCGGCCGGGTCCGGTCGGCACGGGATGCTCACCATCGCTCGGGCCCGCTGACCTGATTCCCGGCGCTGCTTGGGTGTCCTGGCTCTACGATGAGGGTTCGCACCTGAGCTGGGAGGCCGCTGATGGCTGCCGTTGAGCACACTCCGGACTACCCGCCGAAGACGCCGCCTCCCAAGCGCCCGATCTCCCCGCCGCGCCCGGAGACGAGTCTGGCGGGTACGCCGAGGGCCCGGATGCAGGTGCGGAATCGGCGGTCGGCGAACTGGTCGCTGGAGGCCGCCCCGTGGTCCGCGAAGAAGGCGTGCGCGCACGTTCTGGGGCGGTTGCACGAGTGGGGGTACCGGGAGACCGACGTCGCGGCGGCAGGGCTGACGGAACTGCTGGTACGGACGGCTGTCGCGGACGGCGGCCGGCGGGTGTCCGTGCACCTTGCCGACCAGAGCGGGCAGGCGCTGATCGTGGCCCTGTCGCATCGGCCGGGGCTCGCGGCCGCGGACACCGCGGTCCTGCCGGCGCTGACCAGGCTGGGGGCCGTGTCGTGCGGGACGGACACCGCCGACGACGGGCGCAGGCTCTGGGCGGTGCTCGACCTGTAGGTGCGGCGTGAGAAGCGATCGCTGGTTCTCGGCCTCCGGCAGCCGGTAGCGCTCCACTTCCTGCGGGTCTCCAGCTCACCGGCCCGCAGAAGGTTGTGGGTGGCGCCGTTCTGGCGATCTTCACCGCAGCGGCTTCGGCCGCCCTGTTCGGAAACGCCGAACAGAGTGAGCGCGGCTTCCGGTTGCTGAACTGGCTGGACAACCGCCGCGGCGAGAGCGAGCTTCCGCCCGCGGCGTCGAACCGGTAGGGCTCACAGCCCGGCATCCCCCCGGGAGACGCTGTCAGCCCGGCTACAGTCACGAACGGGGCCCGGAGCCACTGGTCCTGGCTCCGCTGCTGTGTCGGACCTCTGGTCAGTCGTTCTTCTCCGGCGGGGTGAGCAGGGCGAAGAACGACTCCGCGTCCTCCACGCTCAGATTGCCCTCCGTGATCACGTACTGGCGGAGTGTGGAAAGGGTGTCCTTGGCCGGGATGTCCCAGCGCGTGTGGGACTCGCGGGTGATCTCGCCGATGTAGTAGTGGGCGGACTCGGGGTGGTGACGGATGAACCAGGCGAGCATCCCTGCCACCGGCCGGGAGACCCACAGGTGCAGCCAGTCCTTCGTCTTCGCCGACTTCTTCGGCCGGGCCTGCACCTCGCGGTTCAGGTCGATGGCCTCGGCGAAGTCGTGCAGCACCGCGTTCTCGACGGTGTGGCCGAGGAGGTGGGTGGGCAGGACGCGGTCCAGGCTGCTGACGACGTTCCAGGCCAGCGCGTCGGCGATCTCCCGGACGGAGTCCTCGTTGCGGGCGCGCAGGATCCACCGCTTGCGTACGTCCGGCCGCCCCCACAGGGTGCCGTGGAAGTCGGCGGCGAAGTGGTCGCGGACCTCCGCAGCACCGCGCGACAACTGGTCGCGGTCGTCGGCGGACATGGTGGCCCGGACGCCCTCGTGGGAGCGCTGGCGTGCCTCGACCCAGTCGTCGGCCACGGCCCGGGCCCACTGGTCACGACCACCGACCAGGGCCTGCGGCTGGGGCACCTCGCTGTTGCCGCGCGAGATGTGGGCCCGCAGCGTCGAGGCGGTGATGCCGACGAGCACCGCGACAGCGCCGAACAGGCCCGCCGGAACAGTGCCTCCAACCGTGAGCACGCCGAACTGCTCGTAGCCACGGCCGAAGCGGCCCCGGCGAACACCTCCTCCTCGGAGGGAACCCGATGACCCATCACGTCATCCCCGACCACGCCGCGCTCCTCACCCCGGCGGTCGTCCTGGAGTTCTCCGACGACCTCCGCTCCGCCGACGTCGGGCCGCCGCAGGGCTTCCTCGTCGCGCGCCTCGGCGAGATCGCCCGGGCACAGCCGGAGGGAACCGACGCCCGCTGGGCAGCCGAGCACCTCGCCCGGACCATCGACGCCGACTGCCGCGATCTCGACGACGCCCTGGTCTCCTGGGATGCCGAACTCACAGAGGGGGACATCAAGCAGGTGGGGCTCGTGCAGACCCTTCGCCAGAGCCTGCCGACCGACTGGAACCGGCTCGTGGAGACCGCTCAGCGCTTCGCCAGCCACCCCGACCACCTCCCCCGCTGGCACCGCCTGCGCTACAGCTGCGCCGAGCACGCCGAGTTCGTCGAGCAGACCCTGGGCGACGCGAATGACAGGCACCTCCTGCACCGGAACGGGGCATGACGCACAACGGCGGCGTACCCTTCCAGCACGCCGCCCCCACCGAGGACGACGCCACAGTCCGCGGGTACCTGGCCGCCACGACCGGACCGGTGGCGGCGGTGCCCCGGACGGACACCCGCCTGCCGGTCACCTGGGCGCGCTCCGAGCCGATGCCGACGGCGGCCTGGAGCGCGTTCCACCGGTTGCGGGAGTCCTGGTCCAGGGCGGCACGCTCCAGCAGCACCGAGGCGGCGTCGCGAACCGTGGGGCCTGGCTGGTCTTCGAGGACGAAGCCGGCTTCTCCATGACGCCGTCGCACGCGAAGACATGGTCGCCACGCGGCCGCACCCCGGTGGTCCAGGTCCGCAGCCGTTCCCGCCGCCGACTCTCCATTGCGAGGCATCCACACGGGGCTTGCGCCGGCGGCGGGGCGCACCGCCGCCTTCCTTCTACCGCCAGGCCCGGCCCCCCGTTCGTCGTCGCGCTGTGGTCGAACGGTCTCGCTGACGAGGGCCTCCGCTTCGGCAACTGCCAGCAGGGCGCGGACTCTCCCGGGGATCGGTCTGTGCGAGGGGATCGCGGAACCGTCTGCTCAACTCGTACGGCCGTGGCTGAGTATCCGGGTGGCGACATCCAACGGGTCGGCCCAGACGCCCCCGGGGCGCGGATCATCGGAGCGGCTGCGCATTTCCCGCACCTTGTCCCACAGGGCCGCGGGGTCCTCGTCGGCGTGGGTGCGGGTCAGTAGACCGGTCCGCTCCAGCATGTCCATGCGCTCGGCGAATCCGGCGCGCACCGCCCGGCCGGGGTCCGGGGTGACGGAGGCGATGACCGGCACGCCGTTGGCGACGAGTTCGCAGCCGGTGAAGCCCAGCGCGTCGGCCAGTACGACATCGGCGGCCCGGTAGTACAGCTCCGGCCGGTCGGTCCGCCCGACCCATCGGACGTTGGGGGTGGCGGGGGCTCGCCCGCGTGTGGGGGGCGGGTCCGCCAAAAGGAGCAGCTGATCCGTCGGGGCGGCGTATCTGCTCCACGCCTGGAGCGCCTGCAACTGGATGCGCAGGGCGGCGATACGGTCTGGGCGACCGCCCGCCGCCACCGTCATGACGAGCGCGTCCTCGTCGAGCCCGAGTGCCTTGCGGGCATCCGCCCGCTGTGGTGCGAAGGCGTCCACGAGGGGTCCGCAGAACCACACCGGTGCGGTCGTGGCCGGTGGGACCGGATGTGCCTCGGGAAAGTCCGGGACCACCACCTCCAGCGCGTCGTCCATGATCGAGTCGGCGTCGCGCTGGCCGTACTCGGCGAAGAACCAGTCCGTGATCAGCACGTTCGGAACGTCGAGGACATGGCGGCAGAAGCCGGGTACGGTCAGGAACTCGTCGCTCACCACGAGGTCGGCGTCGGCACGCTCGTACAGGAATCGCCACACGCGCCAACTCGCGGCCTCACTCATGTCGTCGGCGTCGTCGAAACCGAGGTCGACGGCCTCGACGCCGCGGGAGCGGTAGTAGTCCGCTCCGCTCCCGGCCGAAGCCAGCCTGATCTGTATCCCGGGGTTCACCTGGCGCATCGCGGCCATGATCCTCAGGTCTCTGGCAGCGTGGCCGTAGCCATGACCGCGTGAGACAAAATTGACTCTCATCGGTAAGTTCCTCTTCAGCCGCTGAGCGACCGGTGGTCGGGGAGTCCCCCGTCACGGACAGACGCAGTGATGCCCTCGGTGAACGCCGCAAGGGCGAACGTCTGCAGGACGGGTGACAGTTCCAGGAGTCGTTCCGGCAGCATGTACTGGTCGAAGATTCCGGGCCCGATGTTGGCCAGAGCTATCTGCCCCAGTCTCCGGTCGAGCACCTCGGACGGGTCCACGGCATGGTCGCCGAGGAGCCGGCGGAGTTCGGCACCCCCCAGCCATGCGGTGATCCACAGGCTGATGATGATGTCGGGCCGCAGATCTGGTTCGGCCCGGTGCAGAGCAGCCGACCGGCGTGCCGCCGTGCGTTGCAGTGCGGCCACGTCCACGTCCCGCCGCCGCAGCGTCTCGAGGAGACCTCGCTGTGACCAGCCCGAGACGCTGCCGGGGTCCCGTTCCAGGTAGTACGGCCTTCCGTACGAGCGTGAGAAGCAGGGCAGCAGGTCCACCCGGGCGTCCACCACCGGCGCGGTGTCACTGTGGGGTGCGGTGGAGTAGCAGGCGGCCAGCCGCAGCCCCATCGGGGTATTGCCGGTGAGACTTACCTCGGTCGCGTGCTGGACCAGATTCGGAACGGTCACGTATTCGGGGACCCCGAGCCTGCGCAGCACGCCGGCGATCATGACGTCGTCCTGCGGAACCTCCGGTCTCGCTCTCGCCAGTTCACGGGCCGCCTCCGCCGGCAGAACGAGTCCGATACAGGGTGTGTACGGGTCGCACACCTCGGCGAAGGGTTGTCCGAGCCAGGCCGTGAGGTGGACGGCGGACGACGTGGCCGAAGCCCATTCCGCGTAGAGGCTGATCGCGGCGACCGGTCGCTCACCGACCATACGCAGCACACGTTCCCGCAGGTCCGCGACGGGAACGGCGTCGTCCTGAAGGACCAGGTGGTGGGTGGCATGGTGGGCCACTGTCCCCCAAGCGAGCACTGCGGTCCTCGCCGAACAGGAGCCGGCGCCGTAGGGGTCGGGATCCTCGACGACCTGGAGGCTCAACTCCGGAAGGCTGTCCCTGAGTGCGAGGGCTCTCGCCCTGCGGGCGGGGTGGGTCATGATCGCCGCAGAGAGTCTGATGGGGGAACTCATGGCGTTGTACCCGCCTCGGACAGGTCCTCGTCGCGCATGCGCAGGAGGTCGGAGTACCGGCCGGGCGTGGTACGGAGCTCGCCATGGGTGCCGTTCTCCGCGACGAGCCCTTCCGCGAGAACCACCACCCGGTCGGTGTCCTTGACTCCGGACAGCCGGTGGCTGATGACGACCGTGGTCCGGTTGCCGCGCAGTTCCTCCAGTGCTGCCTGAACTGTTCGTGCAGTCGCCCAGTCCAGAGCGCTTGTCACCTCGTCGAGCACGACGACGGGTGCGTCCGACAGCAGTGCGCGGGCCAACCCGAGCCGCTGACGTTCGCCGCCGGAGAGCTGGTAGCCCCTTTCGCCGACCGAGGTGTCCAGTCCCTCGGGGAAGGAGGAGACGAGATCGTCGAGGGCCAGTCTGGACAGCACCTCACGCAGTTCGGCCTCGGTGGCACCAGGGCGTGCGAGGAGGAGGTTGTCCCGGAAGGAGGCGTTGAAGATTCCGGGCTCCTGGGGCACCAGCAGGACCGTTTCGGACGGCTTCTCATCTCCGCTGGACACCCGGATCGTACCGGCGCCGGGCTCCAGCAGTCCCGCTATGAGGTAGCCCAGGGTGCTCTTTCCGGAGCCGGTCGGACCCACGATGATGGTGGTGGAACCGGCGGGGAAGTCCAGGTCGATCCCGCGTAGTGTGCTCCTGCCGCTCTCCGGATAGCGGTAGGAGACCTCGCGCAGTGTGATGCCTGCCGCGGGTACTTGGGTCCCGGTGTGGGGGTTCCGCGGCGCGGGGAGGGCTGCCGTCGGCCCGAGGTCGATGTACTCGAAGATCCGGTCGAAGTGCGCCAGTGACCGCCGCACGGACGTGCTCAGGCCGAGCAGTGCCTGGATGGGCTGCGCGAGCTGGAGTTGCAGCACGACCAGCACGATCGCGGTGCCGATCGACAGGCTGGTGAAGCCGCCGCCAGCCATCCAGTAGACCACCGGCGGGATCGCCGCGAAGGAGACGCTGATGATCGACTCCGCGCTGGTCGCCATGGAGCGCTCACGGATCGTCAGGTCGGCGATGGCCGACGACGACGCGCGGAACCGGTCCCGCTGGCCGTCCCAGCAGCGCAGCGTACGTCCCATGAGGACCCCGGGCAGAGAGAGGTGCTCTCCGGTCAGGCGCATCATCTCCGATGTGTGCTCCTGTGCCTCGACAGCCAGGAGCCGTTGTCGTTCGGCGTAGTGCTGGTTCATGATGACCAGCCCCAGTGTGAGACCGATCGCCACCACGGCGACGGGCCAGCTGAGGATGAGCATGGCGGTGCCGATGGTGATCACCATCGTCAGTGCCCCGAGTGCGTGCTGGGCGGTGAAGGTGATCACATCGGAGATGCCACCGATGTCGCTGGCCAGCCTTGTCTGCACCTCTGCTCCCGACCGGCCGGCGTGGAAGGTGATCGGCATCGACTGCACTCGCTCGTACACATCCACCCGCAGACCGTGGACCACCCCGAGTCCGATCGAGTTCGTCAGCCGGCTCTGTAGGTAGAAGAAGCCGCTCTGGGCGATCCCTACGGCGAGCATGCCCAGACACATCCACATCAGCAGCTCACGGTCGCGCTGGGGCACCGCCTCGTCGACGATGACGCGAAGGAACAGCGGCCCGCTGATCCCGAGCCCCGTGGACACCACGACGGTCAGCAGGGACAGCGCGAAGCCGCCCTTGTGGGCGGCGAATCGCCGCAGTACGCGCCGGCCGAGAGCGCGCATCTGTATCCGCTCGCTGTCGTTCACGACCCGGACTCCTGCGGAGCTTCGGCAGGGTGCCCCAGCACAAGGGTGAACAGGTGCCTCGCCGGTGTACCGGTGTACCGGCGCACGATGCGGGTCACCTCGGGTGAGGAACGGCCGTACACGCTGCCGCCGAGACCCGCCGCGACCGCCGACAGCCAGGCGTTGTAGCCGAATGCCGACGCACGCAGAAGCGCCCGCCGGTAGTCCGCGCCGGCGTCGTCGGACCCGGTGTCGATGTCGTCGGTGATCTTCGCGCAGATCAGGATCGTTGCCGGGCCCGGGGCGTAACGCGTAGCGAGCAGGGCCGGTTCGGGGCCGTCTCCGTGGTCGGTGAACTCTCCCGAGAGGGGCTCGCCCGCCGTGGACCGCCGCGGGATGTACTGGCGCAGCCGTGCTGCCGAGGTGCCTGTGACGCCGTTGACGAGCCATGCCTGCGGGGTGGTTGCGGCCGTACCGTGCGGCCACATCTGCCGGTCGGTCGACGTGGCCAGATCCAGAAGGGTGGCGAGGCTGGTGTCGGGCACCGAATCCTGGCGGAACCGGCGGATTGATCGACGGGCTGTCAGTACATCGTGGAGCGGCACGCTCCTGGAGATGCGGGAGGTGTCCTGGGCCGATGCCCCGTCGGGAGGCATGTGCTCGGCGGGGCGGTCGGCGGGGGCTAGAGCCCGCTTCGCCAGAGACCACAGCTCGGTCTCATCGATCAGTGGCATCGCGCGCTCCGCGGGGTCCACAGGCCGGCCACAGCCATGACCTGTTCGCCTTCCTTGAGTTCCAGCAGTGTCGGCAGCGTCGGCTGCCAGCGGTCGTTCACAGTGAGGCGTGCTCCTCCGTCGGTGGCCACCGCGTGCAGTTGCGCGAGGGCGCACCCTGCGTCGAGATGTCCCAGCCTGAGAGCGAAGGTGCTGTATTTCAGCTTCAGTCTCCAGAGCGCGCCCACGACGACCAGAACGACGTCCGGACTGTCCGAGGTCCCGGTCGCGTCGAGTATCGACCGCCACAGAGCGGGCCCGTGGGTCCGGCGGGTGACGAGGAGCTGGTGAGCGATGTCGTCGTACTTCAGGAGGGTGTGCGCGGGCAGTCCGGAGACCGTGTCCGCGCACATCAGATACAGCTCGACCGACGCGAGGTTTCCCCCGGAGGCGGTCCATCTGAGGAGTTCGCCGTCCCCGCGTCGTCCCGCCACCATCGCCGCCAGGTCGGCGACGAACGCCGTGTCGGCGCTCCCCTCTGTCCCGGAAGGGCCCGCCTCAGACGCGGCTGGCACCCCGTCACCGGTCGGGGTTACGGAGTTGGCCGCCGGTGGCAGTGGTATCACCGGTGCGGTGGCGAACGACTCGCGCTCCTTGCCCAGCGCCGTCAGGCGCTTCTCCCGGCTGGCGGTAACCGGGAGCTGGGGCCGGTCGGCGAGGGGGTCCGCGGCGACGATGTCCTCGTACGCCTCAAGTACCGTTGCATGCTCCCCTGAGCGGCGGGACGTCGTCGCGCACCGTGTGCAGCCTGCCTCGGCAGCGACCGCGTACCGCACCACGGTGGAGTCCGGCAGGGTCCAGCGGACGAGGGTCTGACTGGTGCGCGTGTTGTCGATGTCGGCCAGATAGGCCAGCGCTTCACCCACCACCAGTCCGGCGGCGACCGATTCGGTGGCGGTGTCGGCGGGGGCCGGCTGTTCGCTTCCGAACTCAGCGAGGTAGCCGCTGGTGAAGCAGCGTCCGCACGGCATCGCTCGCGGATGCACCAGCGGACCGAGATCGACCTGCCCCTGGTGCGCCGCGTAGTGCAGTACTGCGATGTCGCGGGCCGCGCAGTCGTCGGTGAAGTCGTCCGTGCCGTCAATAGGGCGGGGCGGGCCGTACAGCACCACGAGGCTGCCCGCCGCTTCCCGCAGGCTGTCGAGCACCTCGTTTCCGACCCCGGCCGGCGTGGACGCGCTGTGCACTGCTCCGACGCCGCTCATCGCCAGGTCGTCGCGGATGGCTTCCGTGTGGCTCGGTGGGGCGACGATCAGCACCGCGCATCGAGACAGGCGTTGCAGTACCTCAGAGGCGTCGCGGAACGAGGCCGAGGTACCGGCATTCAGTTCCAGGTAGTCGACGACGCCGGCCGCCAGCGGGCTCGGCGACGAGGCCTCCCCGGAGAGGACGAGGCCCTGCTTCACCAGCAGTGCCACGGCCTGGGCCACTGCCTCGTACGGAAGGTCCGTCGCTTCGGCGAGGTCGCCGATCGTGCGGCGGCCGTCCATCGCCGACGCGATTGGCAGCAGGAGTCGCAGGGCGTCCCCTCCGCCGATCCTCTTGCGTATCTGTCCGGCCGAGAAGACGACCTGGCCGTCGGCGGCGGAGACCGCCACCCCTCCGCGCAACCTGGGCCGGAGACCGCCTGCTGCGAGGGAACTATCGGTGCTCGTCATGAGTGACGCCTCCCACGGTGCGGAACAGGTGATTGAGCTGTTGCGACAGGAGCGTGCGTTCGGTCTCGTCGCCGCAGTGCGGGCAGCCGTGGCAACCGATCACCTGGTCCGAGCGGATCCCCGCCGTGCGGAGATCGACGGTGACCACCCGTCCGCGAACCTGCTCGGCCAGCGACAGGCTTATCAGGCCCACGGCGATGCGGGCCTGATGCGGCAGGACTCCGGCTGCTGCCTCGATGCCGAGTCCTTCCTGCGCCGACGCTGGGGCCGGGGCGTGCGAACAGTCCGGTGCGTGGGCGTGGGCGTGGGCGTGGTCGTGGTTGTGCTCGTGCTTGTGTGCGGATCCCTGAAGGGGCGCCGGCTTATCGGCGTGCTGGTCCTCACGGGCGTAAAAACAGTCCAGGCAGGGGTCGGCCGCAGGATCGAAGTACGGTCCCACTCTGATGACGGGGTGATCGAACTCCACGAGGAGCCACGGCTTTCCGGTCTCGGAGGCCATCTGCCGGAATCGGCGTGCCAAGCGCCGGGCGGGATGGTCCAGTACCAGCACGGCTGCATCGGTATCGGCGAGCATGTCGCCGGTAATCTCCGGACCGACCCGGGTGATGGCCAGGCCCGAGATGTTCGGCAGCAGTTCGGACACCCGGGCGCCGAAAGCCCCGGTACCGAGGACGGACAGACGGTTCAGGCGAACGGTTGCGGACACGGGTTCAACTCCTCGACAGGCAGTACGCGATATCCCATGGCCGCAGGTGCGGAGTAGAGCCGAGGATGCGCGTGATACTGGGCGAGCGGCACCAGGGACATGGGCTGCAGGTCCGGGATGACCACGGTCGCCGAGTACAGTCCGACCGAGGCAAGTTCTGTCGTCGTCCGGTCCACGGCGATCACCGGCATGTCCAGCTCGGCGAACCTCCGGACAGCGCGGGTCAGCCCCTCAGTGACATCGGCGGCGTAACGGCCGCGGTCCTGGAACGAGGGCCGGTCGGGGTGGTCGTCGGTGAGGAATGCGAAGTGCCCGGCGTTCTCCGGCTTGCCCATGTACTTCGCGCCGTCCGAGATATCGGTGTAGTCGGCGAAGGACTCGGGCTCCTCCCACTCCGCGTGCAGCGAATCGCGGAAGCAGGTGACTTCCAGCAACGCCTTGTACGCGGCATCCTGAATCGTGAGCCCGGTGCCGCACCCGACCATGGTGCGTATCGTCTGGTCATGCGGCGCGGTCTGCAGGCAGTACACCGTGGGCAGACCGATGTCACTGGTGGCATCCAGGAGCACGGTGTCGAGGAAGCGGTCGTGCGCCCACGCGGTCAGGGTGAGTTCCCGCTCATCCAGCACGTCGAAGGGAATGTGCGGCAGCGGCAGCTTCTGGAGCCACAGAACGGCGATCATGTCCCGTTCGACGACCTCGCTCATGCCACCGAAGACAGCGCTCGCGGGATCGGTGTGCACGGCGCAGCCCGTCGAGATGCTCGCTACGAAGCGCTCGGCCGGGAATCGGCGCCCCGACCGGTAGGCCGCCATGGAGAGCGGCAGCCAGGTGGGGTCTCCGTCCCGGAGATCCACCCCCCGCACCCACCTGATCGGTGCGGCCGGATCGAACGGAACGAGGGGGCACTGCGGATGCGCGTACTCCGCGTCGGACAGACGCGGAATACGCGACCAGTCGAGCACCCTGCCATCGAGATCGTGCGCGGCGGCGGTCACTACGCCTTCCGTGCCGAACTGCGCCCCCGAGTAGCGCTCGCACCCCTCGGCGATGGCGAGCAGGCGTGCCCTGTCCTTGTCTCCCAGCGCATGTCCTCCGGCCACAACTCGGTCGTCCGAATGTGCCTCGAAGCCCGGGAATGCGCTGCCGAGATCGACACCGTAGGAGCTCAGCTCCGGCAGACCTCGATAGCGGGACGGGGAGAGGTCGAAGGCGTCCCCGACGACGCCGTAGCGCGAGAGCAGCGGGTCAAGCTGTTTCATGTTCACGTCATCCAGGTCAGGTAAAGAACACGGATTCCTTGTCCGGGTGGTACCCGTCGGCGGTACCACCGCCGACGGGCCGATTCGCTACCTACCGCCTCGACCGACGGGGCCGGCCAGGTAAGGAACTAGCAGCACGCGCTGCCACACGTAGCGCACTTCCAGCCGCCGCTCATGCAGTTCAGACCGCAGCCGACACAGCCGGCACAGTTACAGCCGTTGCCACCGCAGTCCGTGAGGATGCGTGAGGGGTCCGCCGGGCCCGCGATCAGATCGCGGACGAGGTCCTCCCAGGACTCGTCGGCGTCGCCGACGACGAGGTCGACCGCCCCTCCTGGCGTTGGATCGGTGTCAAGCATCTGCTCTTCCCTTCTCTCGCGAACAGCACGTCATCTCTGGTGCAAAAGTGTCTGATCGGCGCACCGGAGTCAGGCTCAACATAGGGTCGCTGATCACTGTCCAAGCTCAAGAAGGTGTGAAGGAAATATGAGGTGCCGAACAGTTGCGCCGTCGGCTTTTATGTGTGCAAAGGTTTATGACGGACCATCGGATAGTGATTTTAGGGCACTGCGGCTGTTTCCCCTGGTGAGGGATGAGAGTGAGAGCCGATTGCTTCGTAAACGAGATAGACCACGGAGCGGGCCAGGACTCACGCCGACCTCGGGGCGGTCGAGCCCGGGCAACACCGGGATGGCCGCCTCCCACCTGCATGTCCGAGGGTCGCCACGCGTTCCCGCTACGTTCCGCGAGCGCTGACCCGGCTGTAGCACTGCAGGAATCTGACGGACGGGCGTCACCTCTTGAGCCGGAAGGACTCCTATGGCCGCCACAGTCGAAGGGGGAAACGGTGAGTCGGTCGGCTCCAGTACCTTGACCGTGATGAAGACCTGGTGGTGACGGGGGCGGGGCCCTGGAATATCATTTTTTAGGTTGAAACTGGAGCCAGACCTTGCCTGCCTGGGGTGTATGCCCGGAAGCAGTGCGTCCGTGCGTCGCCGGTTTCGCGGAATGTCTTCAGGGCCGCAAGGGGTCGGTGCTTGGCTGCTGAGGTTGAACGCGTGTTGTTGTAGGCGCTGAGGGTGGTCGTGTGCTGCGGTACGGCTGAGACATTCGGTGTGCACCACGAGGCAGTGGATGCTGCAGGCCAGTTCTCTCCTTCCGGAAGAGTGCGGGGTGCGGCGGGCGAGGTGGGCGGTGGCGAAGCCCATGGCCCAGGTGGCCAGTCCGGTGGCGAGGAAGACCGGGAGCTGTGAGTCGAGGGCGCACGCGGGTGGGACGAAGCGCCAGGTGCCGCCCATGTAGAAGGTGTTGCCGAGCGCGCCGACGGCACCGGTGAGCAGGGAGACGGCGACGGGCAGGGCGAGGAGGGTGGTGGAGCGCGCGTCGCTCTCGGTGTTGCGGAGCATGAAGGCGACCAAGGCGAAGCCGGTGGCCAGGGCTGTGAAGAAGGACAGCAGGCTGATGGCGCGGGCGGCGGCCATGGCCCGGTATCCGCTGATCATGTCCTCGGCCAGGGAGACGATGGCGAACAGCGGAAGCACGAGGATGAGGTTGCCGGCCAGGGTGCTGGCCGCTTCCGAATGGCTGTAGATGCCGAGGCCGACGAGCGCGGTGACGAGGGCCACCAGGACGGCGACGCGCGCGGCGGTCACGAAGAATCCGGCCAGGCGCGTGACGGCGAGAGCGCGCTCCACGGCGGCCGCGACGAGGAAGAGTACGGGGGGTATCAGGGCGGCGCGCAGGGTCCCGGCGGCCAGCAGGCACAGCATGGAGGAGAGGAGCGCGCCGCCGGCCTGAGACTGCCACCACGAGGGTGCGGGGCTGTTCTCAGCCCGATCGAGGGCTTGGCGGGCCTGGTCGGGGGTGTGGTGGCCTGCGGCGATGTCGAGGACGAGGAGGTCGAGCTGGGCGAGGTGGCGCAGGTTGCGGGTCTCCTCGGAGCCGATGACCTCCATGAGGGCCAGCGGGTCGTAACCCTGGGAGATGTACTGCAGCGTGATGATCCGGGCGTTGATGTCGGCGGTGACCTCGCGCATGCCCTGGGCGGCGGCGACGGCGAGGACGGCCGCTTCGATGTGCTGGGTCTCGGCCCCGGCCCGGAACAGAGCACGCCCGACTTGGGCGGCCAGAGCGAGGATGCTCTGGGCCTCGGTGCGGGGCACAACGCGCGCTGCGGGGAAGGAGATGTGTTCGTAGGGGGTTCCGCGCAGCAGTTTCGCCAGGGCGGTGCTGGTGGCGTCGTGCTCGCCGGCCGGGTGGGGTGCGGGGTGCGGCGGGCGGGGCATGCGGAACTCCGGGTGCTGGGTTGGCCGGCGGATTGGCGGGAACGGAGCGTCGCCGTACCGGTCGGGGTCCGGTACGGCGACAGCTGTGGGGCGGCGGCGGTCAGTTCCCGGTCGAGGACCCCTGCCATTCCTCGACGTACTGCTCGAAGACGGTCCGCATGTGGTGGCCGATCTTGAGGTCGTCGAGGTCGTCGAGGTTGGCGAGGGAGACCCGGGCGGACCATTCGGGGCCGTCGAAGCCGCCGCCGTTCATGAGGACGACGCCGGGCACAACCACGCCTCCGCCCGGACAATGGAACGCGCCGGCCTCACCGAGGAGGGCTACATCCGCGAGCACATCCAGCGCGCCGGCCAGTGGCGGGACTCGGTGACCCACTCCATCCTCGACCACGAGTACCAGCAGGACGAGCCCGGCCCCCGGCGAGTAGAGAAGCGGTGACCGGTGAACTCACCCAGAGCCGCACTGCCACCGTGGCCTCGGCAGCGGTACGCGGGCGTGCGATGCCGAGGTACTGGGGCGGGTCGATACACCCGGCCTGAGCCGGGGCACTCGTAGCCGGCCGTGCGCTTGCGCTGTACGCGCCGCCAGGCAGCATGAGGCGGTGACGGGAGGAGGGAGTAAGGCCGCAGGTGGACTCCGGGTCCCGGAGCCGCAACGATGAGAAGCTGACCGGCTGCATCCACAGAAGGTGCACGCGGCCGACGCCCTGCACGATCCAGCCTGACCGACCCCTCGGGGGACGCTCGATCAGCAGGGCGGGACCTCGGCATCGAGCACGCCGGTTTTCTGCCATTCCATCATCCAGGGTTGATCGTTGCTCCCGGGCGGCAGCGGACTGCGACCACCGATCCACCAGTCGCGCACCCAACGCAGGTTCTGCGTAGACGCTTCTGTGCGTCCGCGTCGGCGGTGTACGGCGAAGCAGTGATGCGACGGGTTTCGTTCACGCCACGTCCTCTCCGGACCCTGAAGCGTGTGCTTAGCATCCTTTTGGCTGCAGAAGCAGACCAATCGGCTCGGGAAGGATGCACGGCTAGATCTGGCACATGCTCCGCCGGCCGGGCGCGGCCGAGGAGTGGGCCCGCCTGGCGCGGGTCTTCGACGCGCTGCCGCTGCGGGAGCAGCGGGCGGCGACCCGGCGGGGCGCTGAGACGGGGGAGTGCTGGGCGGTGGTGCTGGAGGGTCCGACGACCCCGAGGCCGGAGCTGACCGTCATGCGCGTCACCCCGGCGTGACCGTGGACCGGCGCGGCTGCCGCCGGGCATGCTGGTGAGAGCCGGGCAGTCCCGGCCTTCTGCCCCGCGTACGCGGGGACGGCGTCTCAAGCCAGCCGCACTCCGTGTGCGGGTCTGGGCGCATCCCCGTCCCCTCGCGGCAGGAGGGCCCGCCATGTCCGACCTCACCCCCACGCAAGATCCCCTCGACGCGACCGTGGCCGCGCTTGCTGCCGCGTATCCCCGCCTGCGGCGGGCCGATCCGATGGTGCCCGCCGCCCCGCTGGCCGAGGTCCGGCTCACCCCGTCAGGGACCGCCCGCTACCGGTGGAGCGGCTACGACATCCACGTGACGGCCGGTCATGAGGACCACCTCGACCGCGACCCCGACAGCACCATGCTGCACCGGCAGATCCGCGCGCATGCCACTCTCCTCGTCCCCCAGCCCCTCGGTGCCGAGGCGATCGGGCATGTCGAGTGGGAGATGACCAACCCCCGGCCCCAGCTTGTCTTTCCCGCCGCGCTCGCCGTGGCGACGGCGGACAAGGGCGACCCGCGATTCGCCGCCGCTGTCCTGTCGACCGTCGCCCAGGCCCTCACGTACGCACGCCTCGCCACCGCTCACGCCGCCGCCCACATCCCCGGGACCCCGGGTGCGGGTACCCGGGCATGAGGAAAGGGGGGCCGCCGTACGGCGGCCCCCCTCTGAGGCTGGCGTCACCCCCGCACCCGGCGGGAAGGGGGCTGCTGCCGGACCGTCGCATCTGCGGCGCCCACGGTGTCGTTCTGATCGGACCACCCCCGCACGCGCGGGGACTCTGAGGGTGACAAGCCCACTTGGGGCCTCTGCAAGGACCACCCCCGTGCGGGGCGGGTAAGACGGGTTGAGCATGCCACGGGTGCGGGCGGCGGGTCAGGCGGACGGGGAAGTCCGTGCCGGGGTGGGTAGGGTGCAGGTCAGCTCGTGCCGTATGGGTGTACGGGTGAGGTCCGGGTCCCCAGAGTACGGCCAGGACCCCGGGTGCCGGTGGCGGCTCTTGCCACCTGCATCCGGCCCCGCCTGTCGGACGCGTGCGTGGGGTCAGTCGTCGTCGGGTGCGCTGCCGATCCAGGCGACCGGTGTGCCGTCGGGAGTGGTGCCCCAGTGCGGAGTGCGGGTCTCGTGGCCGGTGTCCTGTACGCAGATGCGCCCCCACCGGCCGTGCTTCCCCCCCGCACACCTGGGTGAGGACCGTGAGGTCTCCCGTGCGTACAGCGGTCTCGTACCGGTCCTGGAGGACCTGGAGTTCGGCGTTGAGCTCTTGCCCGGCCCGGGTCTCCTCGTCCTGGATCAGTGCGCCGATGCGCTGTACTTCCGGATCGGCCAGGATCGCCGCGATCCTCTCGGCGCGGCGGAAGCGGTCGGTGCTCACGTGGGGTTTCCCTCGGCCGGGGGGCGGGTGCGGTGGGCGGCCCAGTCGGGGTCGCGTGCGGGGGGCGGGTGGTTGCTCGGGGTGCGCAGGCTGGTGCGCGGCGCGGTGAGGAGGTGGGCCAGGGCGAGGGCGGCTTGGCGGAGGTGTCCGCCCCTGGCCCAGGGTCCGGTGTGGCGGATCTGGTCGGCGGTCCAGTCACCGAGCCGCCGCCAGGGGCGCAGGCGGCCCAGGAGGTACCCGGCCGCCAGCGCCACGGTGAGGGCGAGGGCGGTCACTCGGCGGCCCAGTCGAGGCCGAGCGCGGCGAACCGCGCGCGCTGACCATCCGTCAGCCGGGTGCGGCGGGTCTTGCTGTTGGACAGGAAGACCCCGGGCTTGACCTCGTACTCCTGGCCGTCGATGACGACGGTCTCGATGTGCTGGCGAGGGACTTTCAGGTGTCCCTCCCGGGCGGCGTACTGACCGAGCGCGGCGATTCCCCGCTCGAACGTGGACACCGTCGGCGTCGCCGCCGGCTTCGGCTTCGGCTTCGGGGCGGGGGCGGGCGGGGGTGTGAGGCCGAGGGTCTGGAGGCGGGTGCGCTGCTCGGGCAGCAGTCCCGCCCACACCGTGGGGTCGGCCTGCCGGGTGAGCCAGGCGCCGACGTCGACGCCGTGGACGGTGCTGCCGGGCAGGATGGTGTCCGCGCGGATCGCGCCCTGCTCCTCGCTGAGGAGGTCGCGGGTGGCGGCGTAGGCGCGCTGCCAGTCCGCCGGCCACGGCGGGCACCACTCCGGGTCGATGGCCTCCAGGGCCCGGCGGCGCTCGTCGGCCCGTACGGGGTCCGATCCGAGTCCGCCGGGGCGGCGCAGGTTGGTGAGCGCCTGCCCGATGCGTACGCCGTCGATGACGAGGGAGCGGGGCAGGGCGAGCGTCCGGTAGGTCCCGAAGGCGGTGCGGGCGGCGGTGACGACCCGCCAGAAGCCTGCGTCCGCGACTTCCCAGATCATGCCGGTCTCGGTCAGGAGGTCGTAGCGCCAGGGGCGGAGCGTGCCCTCCTTGAGTGCGCGGCGCTGCCGGAAGACCCACTGGCCCAGCCCGAAGACGCGGCCGTCGGCCAGCTCGACGGTGGCGGTCCGGGGGACGCGGGCGTGGCCGTGCTCGCGGACCCAGGTGCGCAGTGCCTGGTAGCCGGTGAGCCAGATCTCGGATTCGGGGCGCAGGACTCGGGTCCGCAGGAAGAGCGCGACGCCCTGGACGTCCTCGCGGGGGAGGGAGAACCGCAGCAGCGGCGTCGTGCTGCTGGCCGTGATGCCGGGGGCCGCGTCGGTCTCCTCGTCGTCGTCCTGGTCGTCCCGATCGTCGGTGGCGGGTGCGGCTTCCTCGCCGTCGTCGGCCCGCTCGTCCTCGTCCTCGTCCTCGTCCTGGTCCTGGTCCTGGTCGGTGGTGTCGGTCGGGGCCTGCGGGTCGAGGGCGAGGACGGAGGTGATGGTGCCGCGTGCGGTGGTGGTGGGCAGGGCCAGGCGCTCGATGACCCGGTCGTCGTGACTGCGCAGGCCCTGGAGGATGGCGACCAAGCCCCGGTAGCTGGGGGAGGCGATCATGTCGCCGGGGTCCTCGCCGGTCTCCAGGAAGACCGGCACCACGATCCGGCTGACCTTGCCCTCGCCGGGCTCCTGGCGCAGGGCCCGCCCGATGATCTGCACGATCTCCACGGGCGATGAGCGGGTGTCGGCGAAGACGACCGCGCCGACACCGCGTGCGCCCCGGATGTCGACGCCTTCGCCGAGGACCATGCACGACGCGAGGAAGGACAGCTCGCACACCCACCCCTCGGCGTCGAGGCCGTCGGCGTAGCGGGTGAGGACGTCGCGGCGGTGGGCGGCCGCGTGCTCTCCGGACAGCCAGTCGGAGCCGACGCGGGAGGGGTAGGCGGCGGGGTCGGCCGCATGCAGCCGCGCGGCCGTCTCCGGCAGCGCACGCGCGAAACTCATCGCCTCCAACGTCCGCGAGTGGAACGTCATGTAGCTGCGCACGCCGCTCTCGTCGGCGTGCTTGAGGAGCGCGGCCTGGAGCGCGGCGAGCCGCCGGCCGCGCCGCTCCTCGGTGCTGGCCTTCTCGCTGAGCAGGGCGGGGTCGCGGATCTCCAGCACGTCGATCTCGAAACGGGCCAGGACGCCGCGCTCGACGCTTTCCATGAGGCCGATCTCGTACAGGACGGGCCCGTACAGGGCGGTGTCGTCCATCGAGGCGACGACCCGCCCGCCCAGCGCCTCACCACCGCCGGACGTGCCGTCAGGGTCGGTCGCCGGGTTGTCGTCGGATACCGCCGCGGCGGGGCCGGCAGCCCACAGGCGCGGGGTCGCGGTCATGTACAGGCGCCGCGCGGCGGGGAAGCGCGCCTGGTCGTGGATGGCCGCCCAGCTCTTCGTGGCGTCGCCCGACGTCCGGTGCGCCTCGTCCACCACCACCAGGTCGAAGGGCGCCATTTTCTGCCCGTACGAGCCGCGCAGCGCCGTCTCCAGCACGCCGAGGGATTCGTCGTCGGCGTCGTCCAGGTCGTCGGCCAGCCCTTGCCCGGCCAGGCTCGCGTACGTGGCGAACACCAGCATCGGGCCGCTGCTGGCCCAGAGGGCGAGCTGTGTCGGGTTGGTGGTGCAGCGCACCCCCAGCGCCTCCAGCAGCGGGTCCGTGCCGAGCGAGCAGACGGCGACGGCGGGGCCGGTGTGCCCGGCCCTGCGCCACGACTCGACCGTCTGCGTCAGCAGGTCCAGCGTCGGGACGAGCACGCCGATCACCCCGGCCGGGCACAGCCGCAGCGCGGCGACGGCCGCCATGACGGTCTTGCCCGTGCCGGTGGCCATGTGGAGCTGACCGCGCACCCCGCCCACGGGCACCGCCCCGTTCCGGGGGAGGGACAGCCCGAGCACGGCCGCGCTCACGGCCTCCGCCTGGTGGGGGCGGAGGGTGATCCCGAGCCACGTCGCCGCGTCAACACCCCCGGCCTCATCCGGCCGGGGGGTGGCTCCGGGCTGTTCCCCCTGTGGTGTCTGCTGCATGCCCCTATGCTCCTCGCTACGCGCTGTCCATATCCGGTACGTCTGCTGCACAATCTAGCATCAAACCTAGGTCAGTGGTGATACACTTTTCTCGTGAATGAGAAAGTGAGCGTTGAGTCGCTGCTCGAAGAGGCCCGACTGAGCAAGGCGATGCCACCCCCGGAGGAGCGGCTGCGGCTGCGCGAGGCAGCCGGACTGACCCGCGCCCAGGTCGCTGAGGCGGTCGGCGTCGCACGCGGCACCGTCCTTGCCTGGGAGGCCGGGAAGAGCGACCCGACCCCGCCCGGCCGCCTGCCCTACCTGCGCCTGCTGGAGGGCCTGGCCGAGCTCCACCCCGCCCCCGGCGCGCCCGGTGACCCGGTCGCGGAGCTGCTGGCCGCCGCCCAGCCGAGCGCCCCACAGCCCCCGGCCCCGGCCCCCGCCCCGGTCCCGGTTCCGGCGGCGCTCGTCGGGCTGGAGACGCTGCGCGGCCCGGACGGCCGCGCGATCGAGGGCGACCCCGGCCCGTGCGTCCGCTGCGGCGTCGAGACCACCTACCAGTCCACGGACGGCCGCCCGCTCCACTCAGGGGCGATGTGCCAGCCCACCGCCCCGGCTGTCCCGCCGAC
>NZ_JNZZ01000015.1 GCF_000717645.1 Streptomyces californicus | reverse complement strand
TCCGGAATCGCCCGATCTCCAGTACCTGCTGGGGCACATGCGCGACCGGGCGTGCGGAACCGTCGTCCTGGAGGCCACCTCGATGGGGCTGCTGACGCATCGCCTGGACCGGACGTTCGTCGACATCGGCGTCTTCACCAACCTGACCCAGGACCACCTCGACGACCACGGCACCATGGAGAACTATCGGGACGCCAAACTGCGTCTCTTCCAGGGCCTGTGCCGACGCGCCGTGGTCAACGCCGACGACCCGGTGGGTGCCGGGATCCGGAAGTTGATGCCCGGCGCGGTGACCACGTACGCGCTGGACGGCGACGCGGACTACCGCGCGAGCGACCTCGCGGTGGACGCCTCGGGCTCCCGGTTCACCCTGCACCACGAAGGGCGCAAGTATCCGGCGGCGATTCCGTCGCCGGGCCGGTTCTCGATCTCCAATGCGCTGGCCACGGTGGCGGCGTGCCACCTCCTGGGCCACGGTCTGGCCGGGCTGGTCGACGCACTGGAGCGGATGCCGCAGATTCCCGGCCGCTTCGAGCGCCTCCAGATCCCCGGAGGCGCCTCGGTGATCGTGGACTACGCCCACTCACCGGACTCCCTCAGCAAGGTGCTCACCACCATCCGGGGCTTCGCCCGGGGCCGGGTGATCACCGTGTTCGGCTGTGGCGGCGACCGTGACACCACCAAGCGCGCCGATATGGGCGTGATCGCGGGCACCCACTCCGACCTGTGCGTTCTCACCTCCGACAATCCTCGGTTCGAGGACCCCGAGGCCATCCTCGACCAGATCGCGGAGGGCATCGCGTCGACCGGGACGCCGTTCGAGCGGCTGACCGACCGCCGTCCGGCCATCGCCGCCGCGCTGGCGGAGGCGGGTCCGCACGACATCGTGCTCGTCGCGGGCAAGGGCAGCGAACCGCACCAGAGCATCCGGGGCGAGCTGCTGCCCTTCAGCGACATGGCGACCGTGCGTGAGCTGATCGGCGCGTAGGCCGGTCGGCCCTGAGGTGTGCGGGCCCGGATCGATGCGTCGGCGGTGTCGGCATACGTACGGGGCCCGTCCCGGCCGTGCCTCACGCCTGAGCCCGTCCGGCCCGCCGTGCGCTCGCCTCCTCCCGCGCGGGCCCAGGAAGCCGGGTCGCGGTCGGCGATCGGGGCTCTGCCCCCTGAGCCGCCTGCCCGCGCGCGGGGAGCGGCCGATTGCGCTGTTCGCCCACAGGAAGCGCCGTCACCGCTGGAGGCCGTACGGAGGCAGCGTGAAGGTGTCCGCGGGCGGTACGAGGAATCGGTTGAGGGCTTGGGCGACGCGGGGGCGGGAGGCGGCGCGCAGGACGGTGTTGAGGGTCCGGATGCCGGCCCGGGTGCGGGGTGAAGCGATGCGGGGCACGCCGGGCGGCAGCTTCTGGGCGCGGGTTGCGTAGGGCCGGAGGATGCGCTCGTAGCGGGTGAACGCATCGCTGTGGTGGGCGTGGTGGGCGAGTTCGCCGGCCAGGACGTAGGAGCCGGTGAGGGCGAGGCTGGTGCCCATGCCGCTGAGAGGTGAGGCGCAGTAGGCGGCGTCGCCGACGACGGCTACGCGTCCCCGGGACCACGAGGGCATGCGGACTTGGCTGACGGCGTCGAGGAAGAAGTCGTCGGCGGTGTCCATGGCGGCCAGGATGCGCGGGATCTCCCAGCCCGCGCCGGTGAACAGCCCGCGCAGGAGCTTCTTCTGGGCGTCCGGTGCCAGGCGTTCGTCTCCCCGTGGCGGGGAGAGGTAGGAGAGGGAGGCGCGGGTGGTGCCCCGGTTGTCGGGGCGCAAAGTCGCCGTGCGCCCCCCAGTGGCGTTGTGCCAGCGGGCCCAGGTGCCGTCCGAGGGCCGGCGGGGGATGGTGAAGTACGCGGTCGTCAGGCCCACGGCGCGGATGTCGGTGGTGCCGCCGAAGATCAGGTCGCGGGTGCGGGAGCGGGCTCCGTCGGCGGCGACGACAAGGTCGAAGGCGCGGTCCGGGCCGTAGCGGAAGGAGACGTCGACCTTCTTCCCCGTGTCGGACAGCTGAGTGATCTCGTCCCCGAACAGGTACTCGGCGTGCGGGTGGGTCGCCTCGTAGAGGATGCGTGACAGGTCGGCGCGCAGGATCTCCAGCTCGGCGATCGGGCCTTGGCCGCCGAAGGCACCGCTGGCGAAGGCGGCTTCGGTACGGTTCGCCGCGTCGACGAAGCGGACGCCTTCTTCGCGAGTGGCGTGGTCCTGGAGGGTACGTTCCAGGCCCATCCTGCGGGCGACGTCCCTCCCGGCGCCGCGCAGGTCCACGGTCTGCCCGCCTTCCCGCAGGGCGGGAGCCCGCTCGACGAGGGTGGCCTGCGTTCCGTGCCGTCCGAGCCAGTGGGCCAGGGCCGGGCCGGCGATGCCGGCTCCCGCGATCAGTACGCTGCGATGTGTCACGACGCTTCCCTTCCGCCTTTCTCATCTTCTCCCGCCTCGGGCGGCGGCTTCGGTGCGCGGTCCGTTCCGGCCCGGGCCGGGGGCAGCCGTATTCCCGCCCCCGGCCCGGGGCTCAGACGGTGAGGTGCTGCTTGGCGCCGGAGTCGTCGGCTGTGGTTTCGGGGGTGACGCCGTGCTGCTCGTCTTCCGGGCGGCCCTTCTCGGGAAGCAGGAAGGTGATCGCGAGGAAGACCACGAGCAAGCACGCCTGGACGATCAGCGCGTGGTGGAAACCGCCGGTGAAGTCATCGGTTGTGGCCCGGGCGAAGAACACCGAGCCGAAGACCGCGACGCCGATGGAACCGCCGACCGCCTGGGCCGCCGACAGGACACCGGAGGCGGATCCGATCTCGTCGTCGTCGACCGCGGCCAGGATGAAGCTGAACAGGGCGGCGATCACCATGCCGGCGCCGATGCCCGCGACCGCCACGCCGGGAGCGATGTCCCAGATCGAGAACGAGGCGGCGTCGAGCCCTTCGAGCTCGACCCACAGCACGACCGCGCCGGCCAGCTGGACCATCGGCCCGATCTGGAGCACTTTGCGGCCGATCCTTTCGGCGAGGAACGCGCCGCTGACGGCACCGCCGATCGCGGTTCCCACGGCGAGGGGCAGGTTGCCCAGACCCGCGTCACCGGCGGTGAAACGGTGGCCGATCTGGAGGAAAAGGGTCAGTACGAGCTGGGTGCCGACCAGCCCGCCGAAGAACAGGGCGATGCCGCCGAGGCCGACGGTGAAGGCCGGCTTGCGCAGCAGCCCCGGGGTCACCAGCGGCTCACGGCCCGCGGCGGCCGTACGGCGTTGCTGGAGGGCGAAGAGGGCGAAACCGATCACCGAGCCGGCCATGGACAGCCACGTCCACAGCGGCCAGCCGTTCTCCTGTCCCTGGTTCAGCGGCAGCACGAGCAGGGTGCAGGAAGCCACGATCAGGGCCCCGCCGGTCATGTCGACCCGCACCGTGCGGTCGCCCGCCTTCCTGGGCACGAACTTCGCGGCGACCACGAGCGCCGCGAGGCCGATGGGCAGGTTGACCAGGAACACCGACCGCCAGCCCAGGCCGAAGAAGTCGCCCTCGATGAGGAAGCCGCCCAGGACCGGGCCGATGATGCCGCCCAGGCCGAGCACAGGTCCGAAGATCGCGAAGACCTTGGTGAGCTCGGGGCCGGAGAAGTTCTCCCGCAGCAGGCCCAGGCCCTGGGGCAGCAGCATCGCTCCGGCGGTGCCCTGCAGCAGGCGGAAGGCGATCAGCGACTCGATGTTCGGCGCGACCGCGCACAGCAGGGAGGTCGCGGTGAAGGCCGTGAGCCCGAGCAGGAACATCTGTCGCCGGCCGTAGCGGTCTCCGAGGCGGCCACCGAGCACGAGCCCGGCTCCCAGAGTGAGGGCGTAGCCGCCGATCACCCACTGCAGCCCGACGGAACCAGCCCCGAGGGATCTCTCCAGGTCAGGCCCGGCGACGTTGACGATCGAGGCGTCCAGGAGATCCATGATCTCAGCGACGATCATCACCGCGAGGATCAGCCACCGCCACCGGTAGGGCTCAGCCGTCTCCTCAAGGGCGGCGGACGGATCGCGCATACCAAATACCTCCGTGGTGAAATAGCTCCACAGTGAAGGTAAAATAGTGGCGGTTGGTTGTCAAAGCGCAGAGCCGTGCGGAGCGCGTGGCGGAGGAGAGGCGTGAAGGCATGGAGGGCGTGGTGCGTGACGGCGTCCCGGAGCGGCGTGAGCGGCTGATGGAGTCACTGAGGATCTACGGCGGCCACTGCGCCGAGCTCGGTCGGTGCTCCGCCGCCCGGCCGGGCCCGCACTCCGCGAACGTGACCGCGGTCCTGGAGGTCACCGCCGCCCAGGAGTGCGGCATTCCCTGTCACCGGCACGGCTGAGCGAGCGATGTCCACGGGTGCCGCCACCGCGCTGCTGAATCGCCTCGAATCGGCAGCGCACATCACCCGGGCCCGCGAGCACACCGACCGGCGCATCGTCACACCGCGCGGCGGACACATTCAGAAACGGGCAGACGATATCTTCGCGACGCTCGCTCGCCGCCACGCCGCCACGCCACGCTCGCCGCCGCGCCGCCGCGATGTCGCACTACCCGCCCCGGAGCTTCAGCGGTGGCGGACAGACGTGGCACAGCTGCGTGGGGCCCCTGCCCCACCGGCCAGTAATCCGGGAACCGGCCTGGCGATCGCCTCGGGCATCGTCACCGCCGGTCGCGCCCGGGGGAGTCGAGGGCGGCGTCCAGGGTCGGTCGGATGGTGAACAGGTCGGTGACGCCGGTGGTGTCGAGGCGGCGCTGGAAGGAGTCGCTGATCGGGCCGATGAGGGTGAGGCCGGTCCGGTGGGCGTGGAGGAGGCGCCGGAGGAGTTCTTCGTCGCCGAAGCCGAGCGCGGAGAGGTCGACGATGAGCGGTAGCGCCCACGCGTCGGCGTGCTGGAAGGCGGCCGCGAGCTCATGGCTCGTCGGGTGGGTGTCCCCGATCAGGCGCAGGAGGTAGGCCGCCGGATACAGGGTGTGCTGGATCCGCAGGCTGTGGTGGTCGCTGTCTCTCCTCTGCACGTGTCCATGATGGCAGCCTCGGGCGGGGCGGCGGGCACGGGTGGTTGCCGTGGCCAGAGGGGTGTGCCTCCTGCCGCGGGCTCCCTTTCACCGTTCGGTGGTGGTGGCGCCCGCCTGGATGGGGGGCGGTTGCGTGGCGGGGATCCGCACGGCGAGGAGGGCGATGTCGTCGCCGGTGTCGGGCGCCGGTACCTCGTCCATGATGGCGTCCAGCAGTTCGGGCAGCAGCCGGCCGCTGTGGCCGGTGAGAAGGTGTGCGGTCAGGTCGATGGCCTCGGTCATGGTCTGTCCGGTGCGCTCGACCAGGCCGTCGGTGTAGAGGAGCAGGGCGCTGCCGGCGGGCAGCGTGATCCGGTTGTCCGTGCGTTCGGGGCCGGCGAGTCCGGGGAACAGCAGCATTCCGTGTTCGTGGAGTCGCCGGCCCGGGGCGTGGGGTGTGGCGATCAGGGGCGGAGGGTGGCCGGCGTTGGTCCAGGTCAGCTCCCAGTCGCCTTCCCGCGGCGGAGGGCAGGGGCGCAGATGGGCGTGGATGAGGGTGCCGCTGGCTCCGAGGTTCAGGCGGGTGTTCGCATGCTCGAACGCGGTGACCGTGCGGGCGGGGCCGCCGCCGGGGTGGTCGAGATCGGCTTGGCGGAGCATGCTGCGGACCTGGCCCATCAGGGTCGCGGCGTCGAGGTCGTGGCCGGTGATGTCGCCGATCGAGACCGCCAGTACGTCCGGAGCCGGGGAGTCGTCGCCGCCCTGGTCGGCGGGCGGCAGCGGGTAGGCGTCGTACCAGTCCCCACCGACCAGGTCGGTCTCCGCGGCGGGCCGGTAGAGCGCTGCCAGCTCGACCCCTTCGACCTCGGGAAGGTCGGTGAGCATGGCCCTCTGCATCTGCCGTGCGGCCGAGACCCGGTTCTCCACGAACAGGGCCCGCTCGACCGCGCGGGCCGTGTAACCGGCCAGGGCCCTCAGGAGTGCCTGTTCGACGATGTCGATCTCGTGGGCTTCGTCCCAGCCCAGCACCAGAGTGCCCAGCGGGATCACCGTGCCGGGCAGCGGTACGCACACCGCGCTGGCCAGGCCCAGGCTGTTGAACGCCTCCACGGCTTCGGGGGCGTAGTCCTGGCGCAGTTCCGCCTCGTCGGTGACGGTGATGGTGCGGTTCTCCCGGGCCGCGCGGGCGGTCGGCCAACCGGAGTCCAGGTCGTACGTCTCGTACTCGCGCTCCATGGGCGCGCCGCCGGTCTCGTCGATCAGGCGCCGCAACCGGCCCGCCGAGTCGTTTTCCACCAGGGCGAGCCCTACGTAGACCGGCTTGAGGTCGCTGGTGACCAGATCCCGTACGGTCTGGCGGACCTCGGCCAGACCGGTGGTGTCGGCCAGGGCGTCGGCCGCACTCAGCAGCAGCTGCGAGCGGTCCAACGCGCCCCGGTACCGGCGAGTGATGGTCTCCGCCTTGTCCATGGCGTCCTGGCGCTGGCGCGAGACGATCCGCAGCCGCAGCTCCGCGCTGCACGCGGCCGCCAAGTCCTCCAGCAGCCCCAGCTCCCGCTCGCTCCACCGCCGGGGCTCGGTGTCGATCGCGCACAGTGACCCCAGAACGTGCCCGTCACTGTCCGTCAGCGGCATCCCCGCGTAGCCGACCACGCCCAGGTCCGGGATGGCGAGGGACGTGACCGTCCGAGCGTCTTCGCGAGCGTCGGTCAGTACCAAGGGCCTGCCCTCGGCGACCACGTGCCGGCACAGCGAATGCGTCAACGGCGTCTGCCGGCTCTCCGCCCACGGACCGGGCAGCCCCACCATGCCCGGAAACACCTGCCGCGCCGGCTCCACCAACGACACCAACGACACCGGTACGCCCACCAGCTCAGCGGCCAGCCGGGCGAACCGCTCCATCCCCGCATCCGACGCCGCGCTCAGCCCCGTCTCCCGCAGCCCACCGAGCCGGCCCTCGTCCCACAGCCGCGACAGCGAAGCCTCTCCGTCAGAGTCCGCCATCACACACTCCCGCAACCGCGCACCCAGGCGCCGACATATTTGCCCGGAGGCAACAGTAGCTCAACGCGCCGTCACGATGAGCTGTCAAGGACGGGAGGGTATGCCTTCCCGGTCGAGGCGGAGGCGACGTCGCCGTACACAGAGCGGCAGGAGACCTGCCATGACCCCGGGCCGCGAGCCTGAGTTCTCGGGCACGGGCTGTCCGGCGGCCGGCGAATCCCTGCGAAGTCCGAAGGGCCGGACCGGACCCGAGGAGCCCACGCCGTGGCCGGGGTTTCTCGACTGCCGAACTGCCCTCTCCCCGGATGGACTCGTTCAATCGGAGCCCCCACGCCGGCGCGCGAGCGCGTCTGCCACCGGGGTCTCGCCGCAGGTGGGAACGGGTCGCCCAGGGCCTCTGGCGTCAGACGTCCGGCTCCATGGTGTGCGGGCAGGCGGCCGCTGCGGTTGCGGGGATGGACATACGGCGCAGGAGGTCGCGTGTCGCGCGCAGGTTCAGGGTGCTGCGCCACTTGACGCTTGGGTGACGGGAGCGCAGATGCGACAGGGCGCGGGTCCCCAGGCCGGTGCTGCGGAACCGTTCCTCCAGGGTGACGTCGGTGATGACGCCTTGTTCGCAACGGTCGCAGAGCCGGTAGCGGACCTGGCCGACGACCTTGCGGATGTGGACCAGGAGCAGGCATTCCTCGTCCGGACGGGTACCGCCGGGTACACGGGAGGGCAGGAACTCGATCGATCGGTAGGCCAGGAGCCGACGCCGCAAGCGGCCCATCGGCCGACCCCGGCGAGAGTGCCGTGGAGCGTCACGGCTGACCGCGCCCTCCTGAGCGGTCAGGGCGGAGCCGAACAGAGTGCTCGTAGGACGCGCGTGTTGTCCGTGCATGCGAGCCCGTGTACCCCCGAGCAGCATCTTGGATGCCCCTCTTGTCTTGGCCGACTCGCCCGGGCGAGGTCTCCTCCAGCGTATTCGCTCAGGAATCAGCCCGACCGGGTGTCGTACCGGAACCGGCCAATCCGCCGCCCCGAGGGTGACGAATACCCGATGTGAGCGGATGTCAGGAGGAGGCTCCGCACATGCGAGGTTCTCCGGCGGCTGCGGCGAACCTCGGATCGCTCCCCGCGGTGCAGGGCCCGCGGGGGACGGCTGTTGTGGGGCGCCACTCTCCTGGGCGCCCCACAACGGATCGGTCAATTACCAGCCGTGCTGTCGGTGAGAGTGGCGTAGACGACCACGTTGTCCGCGTACCGGCTGTCGGAGGCGGAGTAGTCTCCGCCGCAGGTGATGAGGCGGAGACCGGAGTGATCCAGGTTGCGGTAGACCTCGACGGTGGGGAACTCGTCCTTGGGATAGACGGCGGTGCGGTCGACGGTGAAGGCCGCGGTCCGGCCGTCGGCGCGCCGGACCTCGATGCGGTCACCGGGGTCGAGTTCGGTCAGCTTGAAGAAGACCGCCGGAGCGCCGTCCCAGGTCACGTGACCTGCTATCACCGAAGGGCCCACGGAGCCGGGTGCCGGGCCGGGTGTGTACCAGCCGGCCTTGTCCGGATCGCGGGGTGTCTCCATGGCTCTGTTCTTGCCCAGGCCCAGATCCTCCAAGGGGGAGGTCACGTCGATCGCGGGGATCGTGATGCTCAGGGGGCGAGAGGCGGACAGCGCCTCCGTACGCTGTCCGCCTCCCGAGGGGCTGGAGGCGCCTCCGTCCGACAGAGGCGTCCGCGTGGCCGGGGCCCGGGATTCGCCGGCCTTGTTCTTCGCGGCGGGCGGGGCGGGTTGCTGTCGGCCCACTCCCCATCCCAGCAACAGCCCGCCGGCCAGCAGCAGTGCCGTGATGGCGGCCGTGAGCACGAGCGTCCTTCGCCCCTGTGATCCCGGGGGCCCGTCGTTCGGTTCGCTGCCGTTCATCGCCTTCTCCCTTCCCTGCTCACTGCCGTTGCGGAACCTCGGACTCGTCGGCCGGCCGGAGAGCGCCCCTGGGGCCGGCCGGTCGGACGGGGCTGGTGGTCAGCTGCCACCGCGGTCGGCCGTGCGGGTACGGCGGCGTACGGCGAAGAGACCGCCGGCCGCGAGCGCGGCCACGCCCCCCGCGGCGAGAAGCCCCGGCGATTCGACGCCTTCCGTGGTGGTGCCGCCGGTCTCGACGCCGCCCACCGGCATGGAACCGACGGCTGCGCCCTTGACCATGCCGCAGGTGGCCGGGGCAGTGGCCTCCTGGGGCAGCTTCGGGTCGAGTTCGCTCTTGCCCGCGCCGAAGTCGTACTTCCCGTCGTCGTTCCGGTCGATTCCGTGCTGGACGACGTGCAAGTCCTTGAGGTGGTCCGCCACGTCCCGGGAGACGGTGATCGTGCGGGAGTACGTCAGCTTGCCGTCCTTGTCCGCGACGGGCATCCGATCCACCGCGAGGCCGCTGTCCTTCGACGTGTCGCCCTTGGTGGTCAAGGAGATGTTGATGTCCCCGTACTGCGGCAGCCCCTCGGCGGTGGTGACGATGCCGTCCCCGTCCTTGTCGGCGCTCTTGTCGGGACAGCGGAAGTCGTGGCCGTCGGTGGAGCCGTGGATGTGCTGGGCGTGGGGCTGACCGGGGACGAGTCCCTCCGCGTCGATCTTCACGGTCAGTTTGTCGCCGTCGAGGCTGACCAGGGCGGCGCCGCCGGCACCGGAGTCGTTCAGCTGCTCCAGGTCGATCTGATACGTGTCGCCGTCGACCGCGTTGGTGGTGCCGACGGGGTGCCCCTCATGTGCCAGGGCGGGCACGGCCACCCCGAGAGTGAGCGCGGCGGGCAGAACGAGCAGGGCGGTGAAACGAGTTGTACGGCTGGCTGTCACGAGGACACATCCCCTTCCGGAAGTTCCGGCGCGAGGCCGGAACTTCGTTCGGTCGCTGATGTCGTCTACTCGGGACTGCTCGCCGTACGGATTGGTCTGAGCATGACCGGTGGGGCTCGTGTGACGCCGGGACGGACTCATCCGAAGGTGGAAGGTACGCCTCCAGGTGCTCGGCGAGATGGAGTTAGAGGCGCGCGGTACGCGTGGTGCGTCTGTGGCCGCGCACTTCTGAGAAGTCGGTGACCGCGCCGCGTCGTGACGGCGCGGACTACGGGCGGCGGACCTGGTCCGCGCCGACCCATCGCTGCCGACAACCAGGTGCTGCGCCTGCTCGCGGAGCTCGCCGGGATGCCGGCCGAGACCGGCGGGTGCTTCGTCCCGGGCGGCTCGGCCGGGAACCTCTCCGCCCTGGTCACCGCGCGCGACACGGCTCGACGACGTCGGGGGCTCGGCCCGTACGACTGTGTCCGGTTCGCCTTGTCCGACCAGGCCCACTCGTCCATCGGCGACGCCCTGCGCATCATCGGCGTCGAGCCCTTCGCGGTGCCGACCATGGGCCACCGCATCACCGGCCCTGTACTGCGCACCGCGCTCCTCGCCGACGCCGGCCCATCCCATGTGACCGGGGTGGCGGCCGCTGGTACCGCCAACGCTGGAATCATCGACGACCTCGCGGGAGTCGCCGCCGTGGTCCGTGACTTCGACCTCTGGCTCCACGTCGATGGCGCGTACGGGGGTGCCGGTCTCCTCGCCCCGAGCGTCCGGGACCG
Source organism: Streptomyces californicus (assembly GCF_000717645.1). Taxonomy (GTDB): domain Bacteria; phylum Actinomycetota; class Actinomycetes; order Streptomycetales; family Streptomycetaceae; genus Streptomyces; species Streptomyces californicus. The sequence goes on along the minus strand of NZ_JNZZ01000015.1, from coordinate 161,522 downwards.
CTACGCGGGAATCGAGCAGGACGACCCTCGTCATCGCCCCCCACAAGTGGCTGATCGCTCCCTTCGCCCGCCGCCGAGTTCGACGGCGGCATGCGGCTGCCGGAATTCGGCCCGGCCCGGCGTGCGATCAGTGAGCGGGGGAGTGGAGGAGGTCGTGGTCGCGTTCGTAGTTCGCCAGGGCGAGCCCGAGGGCGAAGAAGGTGGGGGCCCACTCCCCGACGAAGATGCCCCACCGGTCGGCACGCGCGGTGCCTGCGGCCTCGGCCTTCATCGATCCGCACCAGGAGACGACGGACAGGCCGATCGAGGCGAACGCCGCAGTGTAGGCGTGCTCCGCCTTCAGACCCTTCTCGTGCAACATCTTGACGATCATGACTCTCCAGACGACGCAGGTAGACGCTCCATCTACAGTCGCCCCGCGATCCCGGACCCGCATCTCGACCCGCCCCACCGAAGCTGCCCGCGCAGGGGGAGCCGGGTCATGGACTGGCCGATCCCCGGCGCATTCGAGAGATCATCGGCGTCGGGTTCGCGCCGTCCTGCACCACTGCCGATGGGCTGCGGCAGGTGCCGCATGATCCACTGAAGCGTCCCGGCTGGCGCCTTCACCCCGCTGCGCCCGGCGGCGCTCCTGGCAGCGCCCCTCTTCCTCCTACGCCCCATCGGCCGGCGGGACACCGCAGCTACCGCTGTCCTTCTCGACGGGCAGTGCTCGTCGACGGACCCCTGTCTGAACTGGTCCGAGCGGACTCGTCCTCGTCGAAGGGGCAGAGGCTCTGAGCGGCGGGCGGAACAGCGGGTCGCTGGGGCCTGAGCCGTTCAGGCCGCGCCGCTCCGTCTGCCCCGGACAGTGTCGTGCCCGCCCGCCCCTGTTCGTGGGGCGGGCGGGCACGGGGATGGTCCGGGGACTACTTCAGGCCGCTGCTGATGGCCGTCACCAGTTCGCCGTTCGTCGTGTCACCGTTGAACTCCCAGAAGAACGCGCCGCCCAGGCCCTGGCTCTTGGCCCACGCCATCTTGGTGCCGACGGTCGCCGGAGTGTCGTAGCTCCACCAGTCCTTCCCGCAGTGGGCGTACGCCGTGCCTCCGACCGTGCCGGTGGCCGGGCACGCCGTCTTGAGGACCTTGTAGTACTGGTTGCCGGGCTCGACGCCGGCCGCCGGGCCTGTCGCCGTGCCGCCCGGGGCCGACTGGGTGACGCCGGTCCAGCCGCGGCCGTAGAAGCCGATGCCCAGGAGCAGCTTGGAGGCCGGGACGCCCTTGGCCTTCAGCTTGGCGATGGCGTCGGCCGAGGTGAAGCCCTGCGCGGGAATGCCCGGGTAGGAGGTCAGCGGGGAGTGCGGGGCCGTCGGGCCCTGTGCTGCCCAGGCGCCGAAGAAGTCGTACGTCATCACGTCGTACCAGTTGATGTACTGCGCGGCGCCTCCGTAGTCGGCGGCGTCGATCTTGCCCCCGTTGGAACCGTCGGCGGTGATGGCCGCGGTGAGGAGGTTGTTCGCACCGAACTTGGCCCGCATGGCCTGCATCATGTTCTTGAACGCGGCAGGTCCGCTGGTGTCGCAGGTGAGACCGCAGGCGTTGGGGTACTCCCAGTCGAGGTCGATACCGTCGAAGACATCGGCCCAGCGGGGGTCCTCGACCAGGTCGTAGCAGGACTGGGCGAAGGCTGCGGGGTTCTGGACGGCCTGGCCGAAGCCGCCGGACCAGGTCCAGCCGCCGAACGACCAGAGGACCTTGATGTTCGGGTACTTGGCCTTCAGCTTGCGCAGCTGGTTGAAGTGGCCCCGCAGCGGCTGGTCCGAAGCGTCAGCCTTGCCGTCGACCGACTGGGCGGCGCTGTAGGACTTCTGGTAGTCCTCGTACGCGTCGCCGATGGTGCACTTGCCGTTCTGCACGTTGCCGAAGGCGTAGTTGATGTGCGTGATCTTCTCGGCGGAGCCGGAGGTCACGAGGTCCTTCGCCGTGTAGGAGCCCCAGTTGGTGAAGTAGCCCAGGTTGATCTTCCCGTTGCCGCCGGGGTTCTCGCCGCCGCCACCGCTACCGGTGGTGCGGACGGTCGTGGCGGCCGACGCCGGGCCGGTCTGGTCGGCGGTGTCGCGGGCCACCACGGAGTAGCTGTAGTCCGTGCCCGCCGTCAGGCCGGTATCGGTGTACGTGGTGCCGGTGACGGTCGCGACCGTGGCGCCGTCGCGCTTGACGTCGTAGTTCTTGATTCCCTTGTCGTCCGTGGCGGGTGCCCAGGACAGCTTCGCCGAGGAGTTGGTGACGTCGCTCGCGGTGGGCTTGCCGGGGGCGGAGGGGGCGTTGTCACCGGGGTTGGTGGAGCCGCCGTCGCACGGGTTGCCGTTGAGCTTGCAGCCGGAGGGCGTGCCGGTGCCGGAGCCGTTGAAACCGAAGGACACGGACGCGCCGGGTGCCAGGGTGCCGTTCCAGCCGAGGTTCTTGGCGGTCCAGTGGTTCGCGGAGTTGGTGACGGTGGCGTCCCAGGCGGAGGTGACCTTGGTGTTCGCCGGGAAGTCCCACTCGACGCTCCAGGTGGAGAGCGTGGTGGTGCCGGTGTTCTTCACCGTCCACTTGCCCTCGAAGCCGCTGCCCCAGTCGGATGCCTTGGTGTAGACGGCGGTGGCGGAGGACGCGGCCTCCGCCGGGGCCGCGAGACCCACCATGGCGGCCAGCGGCACGAGGAGCGCCGTGGCCCCCGCGAGGGTCTTGGACCGTCTGCCCGGGGAGGCGGTCCGGGAGGATCTGGCACGGCGCCAACGCGTTTGTGTACTCAAGGCTGCTCCATGAGTGGGGGGCTCCAATGGGCAGGGGGGTCCCTGGCCCGTCAACCCTGCGCGGCCATGAGCCACGAGCTCTCGTCGGGGCCCTCGCAGTGTTGCCGTGACCCTAAGAAGGCCTAGACCAATCGTCAAGAGGTCTGGACCAACGGAAAGTTGACGGGGGCTCGGCAGGGCGCTGGATCCTGCCGGGCCCCGGCGTCAGCGAGGAGCGTCCAGAAGGACTCGGCCTGGACGCCTGGGGTAGACGGCTGACCGGCCCACCTCATCGGCGCGGCCAGAACTCAGGAGAGGACACGACCGGCGTGAGCGAATCCGAGCACCGGAAACAGACCCCCGACGGAGCGGCCGAACTCCTGGTTCGCTGCCTGGAGAACGAGGGCGTCGAGGTGGTGTTCGGCGTACCCGGCGAGGAGAACATCCGTTTCACCAACGCTCTCGCCCGCTCGGAGAGGATCCGCTACGTCCTCACCCGGCACGAGCAGGCCGCGTCGTTCATGGCGGAGATGCACGGCCGGCTCACCGGCTCGGCGGGCGTGATGTCCGCGACGCTGGGACCCGGCGCGATCAACCTGATGCTGGGCGTCGCCGACGCCATGACGAACAGCACCCCCGTTGTCGCGATCACCGCGCAGGTCGGCAAGGAGCGCAACTACAAGGAGTCCCACCAGTTCGTTGACCTGGTGAGCATGTTCGCCCCGGTCACGAAGTGGTCGGCGGAGGTCCCGGCCACCCGGGCCATCCCGGAGATGGTGCGGCGCGCCTTCAAGACCGCGGAGTCCGAGCGGCCCGGCGCCGTCTACCTCGCCGTGCCCGAGGACGTCGACGAGGCGACGGACGGCTCGGACCTGCGCCCGCTGCGCAGGAACGTCGTGCAGCCCGAGGCGCCGTCCCCGAAGCAGATCAAGCGCGCGGGGGAGCTGCTGCGGCAGGCCCGCCGGCCGGTGATCCTCGCCGGACACGGCGCGGCGCGCGGCGGCGCCGAGGAGTCGCTGGCGGCGTTCGCCACCGCACTCGACGTGTCGACGGCGACCACCTTCCACGGCAAGGGCGTCCTGCCCGACGACCACCCGTGCGCGACCGGCACGTTCGGCTTCATGCGGCGCGACTACACCAACTTCGGGTTCGAGGAGGCCGACGTCGTCATCGCCGTCGGCTACGAGCTTCAGGAGTTCGACCCGTCCCGGATCAACCCGGACGGTGACAAGAAGATCATCCACATCCACCGCGTCCCGGCGGAGGTGGACGACAGCTACTCGGTCGACGTCGGCATCATCGGCGACATCTCCGCCTCCCTCGACGCCCTCGCCACCGAACTCGACGGCCTGCGCTGGACCATCGACGACGAGGACACCAAGGCCACCCGCACGCTGCTGGCCAAGGAACTCGAACAGGGCGCCGCGGACGAGCGCTACCCGCTCGCCCCGCAGCGCGTCATCGCCGACACCCGCGCCGCGCTCGGTCGCGACGACATCGTGCTGGTCGACACCGGCGCGCTGAAGATGTGGATGGCCCGGCTCTACCCGACGTACGCGCCGAACACCTGCCTCATCTCCAACGGCTTGTCCACCATGGGCTTCTCGCTGCCCGGCGCGCTCGCGGTCCAGCTCGCCAGGCCGCAGACGAAGGTGCTGGCGGCGGTCGGCGACGGCTCGTTCCTCATGCACTCCCAGGAGATCGAGACCGCGGTTCGCGAGAACATCCCGCTGACCGTGCTGATCTGGGAGGACAACGGCTACGGGCTCATCAAGTGGAAGATGGACCTGGAGGTCGGCGAACACTCCAACACCGACTTCGGCAACCCGGACATCGTCCAGTACGCCCGCAGCTTCGGCGCGAAGGGCTACCACATCGAGTCCGCCGGGGACCTGCTGCCGACGCTCCGTGAGGCGCTGGCGGACCCGGGCGTGTCGATCATCAACTGCCCGGTGGACTACGCCGAGAACATGAACCTCATCGAACACCTCGGACACCTCGACTCGGCGCTCTGACCCGCCCGCGGCGCGGCCCGGCCCCCTGCACGGGCCGCGCCGCGGGTCCTCCCGCAGGGGCGGTGCTTTCGGGCCTGCGGCATCGCGTGGCATTCCCGCGGCGCGGGGTAGACGGCCACCGTGAAGTACGGCCGGTCGAGGAGAGGAACTTTTTGTCATGCGTGCACGGAGCATAGGTGCGGCAGCCGCCACGGGGCTGGCGCTGGTGGCCGCCCGCGACCTCGTGCAGAGGAAGCACGCGCTGCTGAGGAACTTCCCCCTGGTGGGGCACGCCAGGTATGTGCTGGAGACGATCGGCCCCGAGCTGCGGCAGTACATCGTGACGTCCAACGACGAGGAGCGCCCCTTCAGCCGTGACCAGCGCAGCTGGATCTACGCGTCGGCGAAGGGGGAGAACAACTACTTCGGGTTCGGCACCGACAACGACGTCGAACACGTACAGGGTCATGCGTACGTGAAGCAGCGTACGTTCGCCGGCGCGCTGCCCGATCTGAGCGACCCGCAGGCGGCGTTGCCCTCGGCCAAGGTGCTCGGCGGGCCGCGCGGCCGCGCGAAGGCGTTCCGCCCGGCGAGCGTCATCAACATCTCGGCGATGAGCTTCGGCTCGCTGTCCGGCGCGGCCGTCACGGCGCTCAACAAGGGCGCGGCGCTGGCCGGGACGATGCACAACACCGGCGAGGGCGGCCTGTCGCCCTACCATCTCAATGGCGGGGACCTCGTCCTCCAGATCGGTACGTCGTACTTCGGCTGCCGCAACGAGGACGGGACGTTCAACCTCGACAAGCTCACGTCCATGGTCGCGGGCGCGCCTGTCAAGGCGATCGAGATCAAGCTCTCGCAGGGCGCGAAGCCGGGGCTCGGCGGCATGCTGCCCGGCGCGAAGGTGACCGACGAGATTGCCCGGATCCGCGACATTCCCGCAGGCGAGGACTGCGCTTCGCCGTCGCGGCACACCGCGTTCCACGACGTGGACTCGATGCTCGACTTCGTGGAGCTGCTGGCCACGGAGACCGGATTGCCGGTCGGGATCAAGAGCGCCGTCGGGGAGATGGACTTCTGGGAGGAACTCGCCACTCTGATGGAGCGGGGCGAGCGTGGGGTCGACTTCATCACCGTCGACGGTGGCGAGGGCGGCACCGGGGCGGCACCCCTGATCTTCGCCGACTCGGTGTCCCTGCCGTTCCGCATGGGCTTCTCCCGCGTCTACGGCGTGTTCGCCGAGCGGGGCCTGACCGACGACATCACCTTCATCGGCTCCGGCAAGCTCGGCCTGCCCGAGAACGCCGTCGTCGCGTTCGCCCTCGGTGCCGACATGATCAACGTGGGCCGTGAGGCGATGCTGTCCATCGGCTGCATCCAGGCCCAGAAGTGCCACACCGACAAGTGCCCCACCGGCATCGCCACCCAGAACCCGTGGCTGGCGCGCGGCATCGACGCGCCCTCGAAGGGCATCCGGGCCGCGATGTACCTGCGCACCCTGCGCAGGGAGTTGCTGAAGGTCTCGGGAGCCGTCGGCGTCCCCCACCCGTCGCTCATCACCCCCACCGACATAGACATCCTGAACGGCGACTACGACGCCCGCAGCCTGGGGAGTGTGTACGGCTACAAGGATGGCTGGGGCTCGCTCGGCCCGGAGCTCGCCCATGAGATCGCCGAACTGCTCACCACCTGAGCCCGCTGCTCGGCCACCTGTCTTCAACCGCCATGCCCTGCGCAGCACGCCCGCCGAGTCGACGGTGGTTCGCATCGCGGTGTGCACCGGATGGTCGCGCCTCGGCCTCGGCCCTTGCACAGAGCGTCACACCCTCGCGCGCCTGGGCTCTTGAGCAGCCACCGGTCCTGCACGGTGCCGACGACGACCCGGGCTCGTTCCGTCTGCGGCACCGCTCAGTTCAACCGCTGCTGCCAGTCCTGGGGGACCGCGCCGGCCGGTCCGGGGACGGGCTGGTCGGCAGGGTGGGCGGAGGGAGGAGCGAGTCGCGGGCCCTCGTAGAACTGTTCGGTCTCGTTGTTGTAGAACCACTCCTCGCCCGGTTCGTAGCTGGTGATGTAGGGGTGGCCGGTCTTCCGGTAGTGCGTGGTGGCGTGCTGGGAGGGGGAGGAGTCGCAGCAGCCGATATGGCCGCAGGCAGCGCAGCGCCTCAGGTGGAACCACCAGCCGGGGCCGTCCCCCGCCAGGCAGTCGGCGCATCCCGGTCCGCTCGGAGCGGCCTGCGGATCGATGCCGGGGATTTCTTGATCAGCCATGAGGTGTGCTCCATGTCCAGGTGTTTGCCGGGCTGTGGTCCCGGTCGGTCCGGGCGATCCGCCTCTTCCAGGCTGCGGTCGGTCGCCGTGCGGCGGCGGGGGAGAGCGGCGAGCTCATCGTTGGCTCGCGGGTGTTCGTCAGCTGCGGTGCTCCGGGTTGGGCGCGTCGAACCGGCAGCCGGCGTTCCATGCGGGGCGCTGGTTGCCGTACGCGGGGATTCCCCCGGCCCGCTTCAGCAGAGCGGCGAGGTGCATGAGGTTCCAGGCAGCGAAGGTGGTGTTGCGGTTGGTGAAGTCGTTCTCCGGCCCACCGGAGTCGGGATCGAGGTAGCTGGGCCCCGGTCCCGCCTCGCCGATCCAGCCGGCGTCGGCCTGCGGGGGGATGGCGTAGCCGATGTGCTGGAGGCTGTAGAGGATGTTCATGGCGCAGTGCTTGAGGCCGTCCTCGTTGCCCGTGATGAGACAGCCGCCGACCCGCCCGTAGTAGGCGGACTGGCCCGCCTCGTTGAGCTCGGCCGAACTGGAGTAGAGCCGTTCGATGACGTGCTTCATCACGGAACTGTTGTCACCGAGCCAGATCGGCCCGCACAGCACCAGGATGTCGGCGGCCATCACCGTGGCGTACAGATCCGGCCAGGCATCGGAGGCGGCGCCGTGCTCGGTCATGTCGGGCTGGACGCCGACCGCGAGGTCCCGGTCGACAGGACGGATCACCTGCGTGTGCACACCGGCCGCGCGCATCACCGCAGTGCTGCGGTCGATCAACCCCTCGGTGTTGCTCGTCTCCGGAGACGGCTTGAGGGTGCAGTTCAGGTAGAGGGCCCGGAGATTCTCGTAACGGGGCGGATCCATGGACGGCACGGTCGCAGGTCCCTTCGCGGCGGACGATGACATGAGCTTGCTGGACCCGGAGGAGAAGGGCCATCGCAGCGTGGCGAACGCGGTACGCCCCCCGCTTCCAGCGGATGCGGGCCCGGCCCGAGGGCGTGAGAGTGGAATCATGTGCCCTCGGCCGTCCGGGCCGGGGCGGGCCCCCGGGGAGGTGCGCCTGCGATGGATCTGTTTCCCCCGCTGCCCAGGGAGTCCTGGGCGCCGACGAAGGAGACGTTGCACCGGTTCCTCCAGATCGTCGGGAAGGTACGGCTGGCGGCCGGCGTCCGGCGCAACCACTGGTGGAACGTTCCCTTCCATCTGACCGGCGACGGCATCACCACCCGGCCCAGCGGCCCGCTCGGCGACGGCACGGTGTTCACCGTCGACTTCGACTTCACCACCCACCGCCTCCGGACTCTCACCCTCGACGGGCGCCAGGTGTCCTTCCCCCTGACCGGCCTGTCGGTCGGCGACTTCTACCGGGAGTTCACCGGCGCGCTTCAGTACCTGGGCATCGATGTCGTTCCGGAGCACCCGTACCCCTTCGACCTGCCCGACGCCGCCCGGCCGTTCGCCGAGGACGACGAACACGCCACGTACGACCAGGCCGCCGTGAGCCGCTACTGGACGATCCTCACCCAGGTGATGCTGGTCCTGGAGAAGTACGCCGCCGGCTACTCCGGGAAAACCAGCCCCGGCCACCACTTCTGGCACACCTTCGACCTCGCCGTCACCCGGTTCTCCGACCGGCATGTGGCACAAGGCCGGTCCGTCGATCCCGTGACCCGCGAGGCGTACTCGCGTGAGGTGATCAGCAGCGGCTTCTGGTTCGGCGACGAGCGGTCCTATCCCGAACCTGCCTTCTACTCCTACACGGCGCCGGAACCCGACGGGCTGCAGCGGCAACCGCTGGAGCCGGCGGCCGCGCGGTGGACGGAGAGCAACGGCTCGCACCTGGCCCTGCTGCCCTACGACGACGTGCGCACCGCGCCGGACGCGTCAGCCGAGATTCTCCGGTTCTACGACACCGCATACGCGGCCGGCGCGCGCCTGGCGGGCTGGAACACCGACCGGCTCTGCCCCGGGGGAGTGACCGACCCGCAGGTCTCGGCACCTCCTCGGCCCGGAGGCCGACCGGACGCACGCGGTTCCGGCCGCTGACGCAGACACGACGACGAAGGATGTGAAGGCATGCCCTCGCACGACACGGAAGGCTTTCCCGCACCCGCATCAGGAATGCTCCTGACCTACTTCCTCAGCGTCGCCGACGTACCCCGTTCGCGCGCCTTCTACACGGATGTCCTCGGCGGTGAAGTCGTTCTCGCCGAGAACCCGTGCACCGTCCGGCTGGCCAACAGCTGGATCATCATGAATCCCGGCGGCGGGCCCACCCCCGACAAACCCGGCATCACTCTGCGCCCACCGGACGACGTCACCAGCGCATCCTGCTTCCTCAACATCCGTGTGGCCGACATCGAGGCCGTCCACCGCGACTGGAGCGCCAAAGGCGCCCAGTTCATCACCGGGCCGATCGACCGCAAAGCCGAGATCCGCTGCTACCTGCGCGATCCGGACGGCTACCTGATCGAGATCGGTCAGGCCACCGGCATGCTCCACGGCGTCTACGCCGACCCGGCCCCGGACGCCCGTGACCACACCGAGAACACCTCACGTTGAGTACGTGCCGACCGTTCCCGCCCGTGGTCTCCGAGCACGCCCGCGCCGCGGCCGCCGCGATCCGGGCCCGGACCGCGGCCGTATCGACGCGTTCCTGCCGTCTCCGACCGTGATGGCGGGCGTCGGCGGCGGAGCTGGAGTGAACTGCGAGCGCCAGCCCGCCGCACCGGGGCCAGGCCCGTCACCCTCGACCCGGCTGACGACCACGTCGCCTGAGGGGGGCGCACACGCAATCGTTCAACACCGCCTCGTGCCCGGCCATGTGATGCCCATTCATGTTGCACACATCACAGGGAGAGCGCTTTCCTGAGGTTCGACCACCTGAGGACACGCGAGCGCTGCAATGCCTAGTGGTGACGGTGTTCCGCCTGCGGGATGAAGGCGGATGAATCAAAAATTCTGGTTTTGACAGACAGTCATGTGGCTACTGTGTGTACTGGACTCCTTGGAATATCCCGTTCCGGTGGGGCCTGTGATGAGGATGGGGAGACGCGCCACTTGGTGCGCACTCATCTACGCGGGTTGCCCGGCCGACGCTTCAGCGCCTGGGGCCTGCGCGCTTCTTCAAGGGGGTTGTGCACGTGACGCGTGCGCGCATGACGGGTCTGACTGTGGCTGCGGTGACAGCGTTGTCAGTACTGGGTGGAGGGGTCGCCTCGGCGGCGACGGGACCGGGGCAGACGTCGCAGCAGCGTGAGGCCAACGCTGCGGCGGGGGCGGCGGGTACGGAGGCCGGCAACCCGGCGAGCGCTGTCGCCACGGCGGCGGGGGTGTGTTCGGACGCAGCGCAGATCGGGACGACGGAGTACATCTACCGGGGTACGGAGACGATCGCCTCGGTCAAGCAGTTCTACTCGGCCGAGTGCGACGAGAACTACGGCTATGTGTGGGTCTGGAAGTCGTTCCTGGACCAGAAGACCAAGGTCAACGTGACGGTCGGCGTGTGGTCGTACAAGCGCGACTCCCTGGTGGGGCAGCGCACCGTCTTCAACACCAACGCCCAGGAGTTCTGGAGCAACGCCGCGAAGACGGCGGACGAGTGCACCTCGGGCGAGGGAACGATCAATATTCCCTCCTACCCCGCGCCGCTCAGCACGCGCACCTCACAGCGCTGCTGATACGCCGGGCCCTCGGGCCCGCGCGTCTGCCTCTGAAGCAGGGAGGGGCGGCACCCGTGCAGGGGTGCCGCCCCAGACGGCCCTGCTCCGCTCCGCTTTCATCCAACGCATCGGAGAGACCTTCGTGAATCCTCGCATGCCCGCGCTCCGGCGCCGCAGACACTTCTTGCCGCTGGCCATCCTGGCCGCGGCGACCGCTACCGCCACCATGGCCACCGCCGTCCCGGCCTCCGCCCAGCCAAACGGTGCCCCCGCCGCCGCGGCGGGGGCACCGGTCCCCTCGCCCCTGGGCAGGACCAAGGCACCGGCCAGCACCCCGCTCAAGGCAGTCGGCGAGGAGGGACAGCCAGTGGTCGAGTCGGCCGCGGCCGACCCCGGCTTCTACGCCCTCGGTATCGGGCAGGTGCCGTGGTCGGAGTTCTACTCCGCGCAGCTGTCCGACGGTGTGAGCGCGCAGGTCAACTACGGCAACGGCAACCTGCTCCTGACCGTCGACGGCTTCGACATCGCCGACGCCGGACCGGGCCTGGCCTACGGAAACACCTTCAACAGCCTCAACAGCGTCGGCTGGAACGCCACTTCCGGGTCCGACTACCTCGTCAAGGAGACGACAGCGGACGGCGTCTCGGTGGAAGGCCCCACCGGCACCGTGGGAGTGTTCGCCCGCTCCGGTTCCGGCTTCACCCCGGCCAAGGGCTACAAGCAGGACCTGACCGAGGCTTCCGACAAGAAGTCCTTCACCCTGACCAGCCGCCGCACCGGGGAGAAGACCACCTTCTCCCGCTCGGGCACCACTGGTGTCGCGCGGGTGTCGAAGGTAGAGGACAAGAACGGCAACGCCACGACCATCACCTACTCGGGCAGCTTCACCTCGAAGATCACCTCGGCCTCGGGACGCACCCTGTCGTTCGCCAACGACGGCAAGCACATCACCAAGGTCACCGACAGCACCGGCAGGACGATCAGCTACACCTACTCAGGCGATCTGATCAAGACGTTCACCGACACCGACGGCAAGACCACCGTCTTCGACTACGACTCCTCCGACCGCCTGGTCAAGGTGACCACGGCCGAGGGCCGACAGACGAAGTTCACCTGGGACAGCGCCAAGGTCGCCTCCGTCAACCGCGTGGTCACCAACTCCACCGGCGCGGGCAACACCACCGTGTTCACCTGGGCGCTGGGCCCGGACAACACCAGCGCCGAAGGCTTCGTGCAGATCACCGACCCGCGGGGCAACAACACGCTCAAGACGGTCGACGGCTTCTGGCGGACCAAGAAGACCGAGGACCCGCTCGGCCACAGCCGCTCGAAGTCCTGGGGACCGGACAACGACATCGCCACCGCCACGGACGCGATGGGCGCCTCCCCGGAGGACGGCAACGTCACCAGCTACACGTACGACAGCGCCTTCAACCCCACCACGGTCACCCTGCCGACCGGAGCTTCGGCGACATCGACGTGGGTGAAGAAGGGCAGCGGCTACTTCCCCGAGACCGCCACTTCGGCGTCCTCGGACAAGACGGCGAACGGCTACGACACCTCCGGCAACCTGCTGACGTCGACCGACTCCACCACCGGCGGCACCGGCGCGAAGTGGACCTACGACTACAACCCCAGGACGGGAGCCATGGACTGCGGTGGCCTGCCCGGCCAGCGGTGCAGCGCCACGGACCCGCGGGACCAGAAGACGTCCTACACCTACGACTCGAAGGGCAACCTGACCAAGGTCACCCCGCCGTCCCCGCTGAAGCCGGTCACGTACACCTACGACGACCTCGGCCGTCAGAAGACGGTGACCGACGGGCGCGGCGTCACCACGAACTACACCTACGACGGCCGCGACCGGGTCACGACGCAGAACGCCGGCTCGGCGAACGCGACGTTCACCTACGACGCCGACGGCAACCTCACGACCCGCACAACCCCCGGCGGCACGTCGACATTCACCTACGACGAGCAGAACCGCGAGCGCACTCGCGCTCTGCCCGGCACTCCGGCCACGTCGATCACCTATGACGCCACCGGCAACGTCGCCACCGCCGTCGATGCCGCCGGCACCGTGAGCTACGGCTACGACGACGCCAACCAGCTGACCTCGGTCACCGAACCCGGCGGCGCCAAGACCGGCTTCACCTACGACAACAACGGCGACCGCACCAGGACCACCTTCCCCGGCGGCACCACGCAGACCGTCACCTCCGACGACTCCGGCCGGCCCACGAAGATCGAGGTCAAGTCCGGCTCCACGAGCCTGTCGACGATTTCCTACGACTACGCCGACGCGGGCAAGGACACCGACAAGGTCCGCAAGCGCACCACCGACGGCGCCGCCACCGCCTACACCTACGACAGCCTGGGCCGCCTGACCAAGGCCGTCGAGACCAAGTCCGGCTCCACCACGGCCGGCTGGTCCTACTGCTACGACAAGGGCGGCAACCGCACCGGCCGCTCCACCGGAACGTCGCTTCCGTCCAACTGTGACGACGCCCAGCAGAAGGCCGTCCACAACAATGCGGGAGAGCTGACCTCGTTCGACGGCAACGACGCTTTCACCTACGACGGCGCGGGCAACGAGACCTCCGCCGCCAGCCCCACCGGCACCCGCACCGCTGAGACGTGGACGCCGCACACCCAGCTCGGCGCCTACACCCAGTCCGGCACCACCATCGACCAGACCTACGCCGGCACCGACAACACCCAGCGCCTGAAGGCCGGCTCCACCACCTTCACCAACGCCGCCGTCGGCATCACCGGGCAGAACGCCTCCGGGGCGGCGACCGGTTTCGTCCGTGAGCCCTCGGGCACGCTGGTCGCCATGAAGAGTGGAGGCGCCAGCCAGTACTACCTGACCGACGCCCAGAACTCCGTCATCGGCCTGGTCGACACCTCCGGCAAGCGCACCGCGACCTACTCCTACGGCCCCTACGGCGAGCAGCGCGGGAACAGCGGCGCCAACCAGCCGTTCCGCTACACCAGCACCTACCTCGACCAGTCGGGCGTGTACAAGATGGGCGCCCGCTACTACGACCCCGACCTCGGCCGCTTCACCCAACCCGACCCCTCCGGGCAAGAGGCGAACCCCTACCTCTACGCGGCCGGAGACCCGGTCAACCGAACCGACCCAACCGGGTTGTTCAGCTTCTCGGACATTCTGGACAACGGCAGTGACATCTTCGGCGTCGTGTCGGGCTGCGTGGCCGGCATAGGCGCAGCCGCGGAAACCGGAACCATCGGGTATGCCGCCGCGGCCGGAGGAGCGGTCGGTGCCGGAGTCGGCAGCGCGGTCGGCGCCGGTGCCGCTGTAGTCGGCAGCTGTGCACTGGGAGGCGTCGCAGGCTACTACGGCGCCGACATCATCACATACGGGTGACGTTCAGGAACCCGACCGTCCAAGGGAAAGTGGCGTAAGAATGACAGCGAGCGATGCCCCGACGAGGGACGCTGTACGTGCCGTGCGGATCTTCTCCATCATCCTGATGGTGGGAGGCTTGTGCGGATGTGTCGCGGGATTCGCAACAGGTGACGGTGTTCCGAAGGTGCTCGGGGCCATCGCTGCGGCATGCGGAGTGCTCTTGGCCGTCATCGCCGTGCTCGCCGGCCGGAAGGCGAAGCCCTGAGTTCCGAATGCGCGAGGTGCGCCCCCTCCGAGGGGCCGGGGAGTTCCTCCCTCACCCGCGTGCATCTCGGAGTCGGAGGTTGTCGGCCCACAGCGGCCGACAACCTCCGACCCTGTTATGCCCGGCTTTCGCCCTTCCCGGCACGTAACGCCGGGAAGGGGGCAGTCGGTGTGTGGTGGGCGGCGGCCCCGAAAGACGGCTTCCCTGTGCTTCGGCACACCTACGCCTCGATCATGCCGGAAGCCGGAGAGTCCGTCGTGACCCTGGCCCGGTGACTCGGGCACTCCTCGCCTGCGATCACTCTCGGTTACTATGCTCACTTCATGCCGGAGGGCCGGGAGCAAGGGGACGCGCACCAGCGACGGTCTGCTCGGGGAGCGCGGGGGATCGGCTTGCCGGCTGAAACTCCCCGGATTCTCCCCACTGCTGTTGACTTGTGTTCCCGGCGTCTACGCTCCGGAGAAGTCTTCCGTGATTGCAAGGTCGAAGAGATGGGTGGCCTGGGAAAGTGTTGCAAGAGGTCGTAGCGACCCGCTATGTCACGCCCCTGCGTGAGGGCGGTTCGCTCCCCGGGATCGTCGAGGCCGACAACCTCGGCACGTACGTCATGAAGTTCACCGGGGCGGGGCAGGGGCGCAAGACGCTCGTGGCCGAGATCATCTGCGGGGAGCTCGGCCGGCGGCTGGGGCTGCGGGTGCCCGAGTTGGTGACCATGGAGCTGGACCCCGTCATCGGGCTCGCGGAGCCCGACGAGGAGGTGCAGGAGCTGCTGCGCGCGAGCGGCGGGCTGAACCTCGGGATGGACTACCTTCCGGGTTCGTTCGGCTTCGATCCGCTCGCGTACGAGGTCGGGGCCGGTGAGGCCGGGCGCATCGTCTGGTTCGACGCGCTGATCAACAACGTGGACCGCTCCTGGCGCAACCCCAACCTGCTCGTCTGGCACGGTGACCTCTGGCTCATCGATCACGGCGCGACCATGATCTGGCACCACAACTGGCCGGGGGCCCAGGCGTCCGCCGCCAAGCCGTACAACGCGTCCGACCACGTCCTGGTCCCGTTCGCGCCGGACATCGCGGGCGCCGCCGCCGAGCTGGCCCCGCTGGTCACCGAGGAGCTGCTCACCGAGGTCGCCGGCGACGTCCCCGACGTGTGGCTGGCCGACGAGCCCGGCTTCGACTCCGCCGACGAGGTCCGCCGGGCCTACATCGCCCCGCTGCTCGCCCGTGCCGCCGACATCCACGAGAGGATCACGCTGGACGCGCCGACCGCGACCCGGCCCTCCCAGGCCCCCGGCTGGCTCTCCGACCGCCTGCCGCCCCGGCCGAAGCGGGCGGGCGACGGCCCGGACGCGGCGGCCGCGCCCGGCGGCGAGGAGGCCGGCCGATGACACGCGACGTCTTCGAGTACGCCCTCCTGCGCGTCGTCCCCCGGGTCGAGCGAGGGGAGTGCTTCAACGCCGGGGTGCTCGTCTACTGCCGGGCGCGCTCCTTCGTGGCCGCCCGGACCCACCTCGACGAGGCCAAGCTCAGGGCGCTGGACCCGGACGCCGACGCCGCCGGGGTACGGGCCGCCCTGCGCGCCGTGGAACAGGTCTGCGGGGGCGGCGAGGGAGCCGGCCAGGCGGCGGGCGACGACGCCGGACGCCGGTTCCGCTGGCTGATCGCCCCGCGCTCCACCGTCGTCCAGCCCGGCGCCGTGCACAGCGGCCTCACCGCCGATCCGGCCGGCGAGGTGGAGCGCCTGCTCGACCTCCTCGTGCGCTGACCCACGCCCCGGCGGGGCTCCACGGCACGGCGGCGGGCGCTCCCGCCCGGTGTGACGTGCGGCCCGCCGGGGCGTGCGCCGTTGACACCGGGTGCCAGGGCTTCTAGCGTCTCGACTGCTGAAGGTACTAAGCGGTTGCTCAGTCATCGGTGTCCTCTGTCAGGGAGCGCCCCGACGTCCGCTGAGCCGCGATCCAAGGGCGAGGAGAACCAAGCATGTCCACCACCGAGCAGCGTGTCGCCATCGTGACGGGAGCGGCGCGGGGCATCGGCGCCGCCACCGCCGTACGCCTCGCGGCCGAGGGCCGCGCCGTCGCCGTACTCGACCTCGACGAGGCGGCCTGCAAGGACACGGTCGAGAAGATCACCGCCGCCGGGGGCACCGCGCTCGCCGTCGGCTGCGACGTGTCGGACGCCGGCCAGGTGGAAGCCGCCGTCGCGCGTGTCGCCGCTGAACTCGGCGCGCCGACGATCCTCGTGAACAACGCGGGCGTGCTCCGTGACAACCTGCTGTTCAAGATGAGCGAGTCCGACTGGGACATCGTGATGAACGTGCACCTCAAGGGCGCGTT
Organism: Streptomyces californicus; assembly: GCF_000717645.1. Taxonomy (GTDB): domain Bacteria; phylum Actinomycetota; class Actinomycetes; order Streptomycetales; family Streptomycetaceae; genus Streptomyces; species Streptomyces californicus. The sequence goes on along the minus strand of NZ_JNZZ01000015.1, from coordinate 144,881 downwards.
CCTGATGGCGAAGGCCGTCCAGGCGCACATGGTCGAGGCGAAGTTCGGCCGGATCGTCTCGCTCTCGTCCTCCTCGGCCCTCGGCAACCGCGGCCAGGCCAACTACTCCGCGGTCAAGGCGGGGCTCCAGGGCCTCACCAAGACCCTCGCCAAGGAGCTCGGCAAGTTCGGCGTCACCGCCAACGCCGTCGCGCCCGGCTTCATCGTCACCGAGATGACCGCGCAGACCGCCGAGCGCGTCGGCATGGGCTTCGAGGAGTTCCAGGCGGCGGCCGCCACCCAGATCCCGGTGCAGCGCGTCGGCCGTCCCGAGGACGTCGCCAACGCCATCGCCTTCTTCGCGGGCGACGACGCCGGCTTCGTCTCCGGCCAGGTCATGTACGTGGCCGGCGGCCCCCTCAACTGACGCGAAGGGCGACGGACATCATGACGGTGCAGGACAGCGGAAAGGTCGCGCTCATCACGGGCGCGAGCCGGGGCATCGGCTGGGGCGTCGCCGAGGCGCTCGTGGCGCGCGGCGACCGGGTGGCCATCACGGGGCGCGGTGAGGACGCCCTCAAGGAGGCCGTCGAGCGGCTGGGCTCCGACCGGGTGATCGGCATCCCGGGCAAGGCGCACGACGAGGCCCACCAGGCGGCGGCGGTCGAGCGCACCATGGAGGCGTTCGGCCGGGTCGACTACCTGGTCAACAACGCCGGGACGAACCCCGTTTTCGGCCCCATGGCGGAGCTCGACCTGAACGTGGCCCGCAAGGTCTACGAGACCAACGTGATCTCGGCACTCGGCTTCGCCCAGCAGACCTGGAAGGCGTGGCAGCGGGAGAACGGCGGGGCGATCGTGAACATCGCCTCGATCGCCGGGGTCTCCGCCTCGCCGTTCATCGGCGCGTACGGCATGAGCAAGGCCGCGATGGTCAACCTGACCCTCCAGCTGGCGCACGAGTTCGCGCCCGTGGTCCGGGTCAACGCCATCGCCCCGGCCGTGGTCAAGACGAAATTCGCCGAGGCCCTCTACGAGGGCCGCGAGGCGGAGGCGGCCGCCGCCTACCCGCTGGGCCGGCTCGGGGTGCCCGAGGACATCGGCGGGGCGGCGGCCTTCCTCACCTCCGCGCAGTCCGACTGGGTCACCGGGCAGACCCTCGTGGTCGACGGCGGAATCTTCCTCAACGCCGGTGTGGGTTGAGATCGGCCTGAGTCGGTTTGGCCCTGATTGGGCCAAGTGCCCCGCCGGACCAGCAGGTTGATCCGGCGGGGCGCTGCGGTATGGTCTGCCGACCCAAGGCTGATCGAGGAGCGTGCGCGTGTTCTACCGGGCCAGTCTGCAGGCTGCTGCAGCCCTTGCTTCCCTGTCCCTTCTGGCCGGTTGCGGTCTCCTCTCCGACAGTGGTTCGGAGACGGAGCAGAAGCTGACCGTCGGGACGACCAGCTCCCCGTCCACGCTCGATCCGGCAGCCGCCTGGGACAACTCCTGGGAGCTGATGCGGAACGTCTACCAGACCCTGGTCAGCTTCCCCACCGGCAGCACGAGCCCGGAGCCGGACGCTGCGGAGAAGTGCGAGTTCACCGACGCCACGAGCATGGCGTACCGGTGCACGCTCAAGAGGAACCTGAAGTTCTCCAACGGTGAGAAGCTCGACGCCGAGGCCGTGAAGTACTCCATCGACCGGATCGTGGACATCCACTTCAAGGGCGGCCCGGCCGGCATGCTCGGCTCCCTGGACCGGATCGAGACCAAGGGCGACGACACCGTCGTCTTCCACCTGAACAAGTCCGACGCCACGTTCCCGTTCATCCTGGCCACGCCCGCGATGTCCCTCGTCGCCCCCGGCAACTACCCCAAGGACCGGATCCGAACGGACGGCAAGGTCACCGGTTCCGGCCCGTACCTCCTGGACGCGTACGAGGAGGGCAAGACCGCCGAGCTGAAGAAGTACACGGGCTACAAGGGCTTCGCCAACCGCAAGAACGACGCGGTCACCATCCGCTACTTCGGCAAGTCGACCGAGATGGTGGACGCCCTCAAGGCCGACGAGATCGACGCCACCTACCGCGGTCTGACCGCCGAGGAGGTCGTCAGCCTGGAGGACGGCAAGGACGGCACCGAGGGCCTCCAGATCGTCGAGTCCACCGGCGCCGACATCCGCTTCCTGGTCTTCAACCCGAAGGACCCGGCCGCCGCCAACCCCGTCGTGCGCAAGGCCATCGCCCACGTCGTGGACCGCGACGCCCTGGTCGCCAAGGTCTACCGGGGAACGGCCGAGCCCCTGTACTCCATGATCCCGAAGGGGATCGCCGGACACACCACGAGCTTCTTCGACACCTTCGGCGACCCGGACGTGAAGAAGGCGAAGAGCCTCCTGACCGGGGCGGGCATCACCGAACCCGTGAAGATGACCTTCTGGTACACCACGGACCGCTACGGCTCCTCCACCGAGCCCGAGTTCGAGGAGATAGAACGGCAGCTGGAGGCGTCCGGACTCTTCGACATCACCATCAAGGGCGAGCCCTGGAAGACCTTCCAGGAAGGCTTCAACAAGGGCGAGTACCCGGTCTTCGGCCGCGGCTGGTTCCCGGACTTCCCGGACCCCGACAACTTCGTCGCCCCCTTCGTGGGCAAGGAGAGCGTCACCGGCACCCCGTACATCAGCAAGGAGATCACCCAGCAGCTGCTCCCCGCCTCCCGGCAGGAGAGCGACCGGGGCGCGGTCAGCAAGCAGTTCGAGCGGGCCCAGGAGATCCTGGTCGACGACGTCCGCCTGCTGCCGCTGTGGCAGGGCAAGCTGTACGTCGCCGCGGGGGAGGACATCGGCGGCGGCGAACGCGCCCTCGACCCGCAGACCGTCATGCAGATGTGGGAGCTGTACCGCAAGGCCAGCTGGTAGCCGCCCGCCGGACGTTCCCCGGGGCCCGGTCGGCCCTCGCGCACGGCCCCCCCCGAGACCCGGGCGGCGACCGTGCGCGGGGGCTGCCCGGGTCCGTTGTCAGTGGGGCCCGGTAGGTTCTGGGAGCAAGAACCTGTTGCTCACCGGAGGTTGTGGACGTGACCGATATCGACCTGCTGCCCGAGTCCTGGCGCGGTGTCCTCGGCGAAGAACTGCAGAAGCCGTACGTCAAGGAGCTGGCGGACTTCGTCGAGGAGGAGCGGGCGAAGGGGCCCGTGTACCCGCCGCGCGAGCAGGTCTTCGCCGCCCTGGACGCCACTCCGTACGACAAGGTGAAGGTCCTGGTCCTCGGCCAGGACCCGTACCACGGCGAGGGCCAGGGCCACGGCCTGTGCTTCTCCGTGCGGCCCGGCGTCAGGACGCCCCCGTCGCTGCGCAACATCTACAAGGAGATGCACCAGGAGCTCGGGCTGCCGATCCCGGACAACGGCTATCTGATGCCCTGGGCCGAGCAGGGCGTCCTCCTGCTCAACGCGGTGCTCACCGTCCGGGGCGGCGAGGCCAACTCCCACAAGAACAAGGGATGGGAGAAGATCACCGACGCCGTGATCCGCGCCGTCGCCGACCGGCCCGACCCGGCGGTCTTCGTGCTCTGGGGCAACTACGCGCAGAAGAAGCTGCCGCTGATCGACGAGGAGCGCCACATCGTGGTGAAGGGCGCCCACCCCTCCCCGCTCTCCGCCAAGAAGTTCTTCGGCTCCCGCCCCTTCACGCAGATCAACGAGGCCGTGGCCGCCCAGGGGCACCAGCCGATCGACTGGCGCATCCCCGACCTCGGCTGACGGACGGGCCGCTCCTCGGAGCCCGTGTCTGACCGGTTCCGCGCCGACCCGGCGTTAGCGTCGGACGGGACAGCCCTGAGGGCGTGTCCGGCGGTCGGACGGGCGACGAGGAGCGAGTAGTGGTGGAGCGGCAGCAGGTGTCGGAGGACGCCGTCATGACCCGGATCGGCCAAGCCGTCATGCTGCTCCACGCAGGTGACCGCGAAGAGGCCCGCAACCGCTTCGGCGCGCTCTGGGCGGAGCTGGGATCGGACGGCGACCCCCTGCACCGCTGCACGCTCGCGCACTACATGGCCGACGCCCAGGACGACCCGGGTGACGAGCTGGCCTGGGACCTGCGCGCCCTGACCGCCGCGGAGGCCGTGCGCCACACCGAGGGCCCGGGGAAGCCGGGGGAGTCCGGCGGAGAGGGGGCGGCGGAGCACCGGGACCTGCCGGCCGTCCGCGCGTTCTCCCCCTCGCTCCACCTCAACCTCGCGGCGGACTACCTCAAGCTCCACCGCCACGACGCGGCCAGGACCCACCTCCGGCTGGCCCGCGCGGCGGCCGCCGAGCTCGCGGACGACCGACAGGGCCGCGGGGTCCGCGCCGCCATCGACCGCCTGGAGCTCCGCCTCCGGGAGCGGTGACCCCGGCGGCCCGCGAACCGCCGGCCACCGGGCCGGCGGCCGCGGTGGCCCCGGGGCCGGAGCGTCAGCGACCGTACGCCTCCGAGCAGATACGGGACTGCGGGCTTCCGGCGGGCCACTTGCCGTACCCCCGGCCCAGCGCGCAGACGTCCGCCCCGCCGGGCAGGCGCGGCACGGCGGGCGCGACGACGGGCGGTGCGGCGCGCGGCCGGCGCGGGGTCCGCTGCCGCGGCGGGTCCGCGCGCTCGGCCGGAGGGGCGGCGTCCGCCGGACCGGAACGCCGGGGCGGACCGGCGTCGGGGGCCGGGGGCGCGGGGGAGGACGCGCGGGAGGGCGACGGACTCGGACCGGGCACGGCCTCCAGCGCCTCGCGGGCGGGCGGCTGCACGACCTGCGGGGCCACGTCCTGCACCGGCCCGGCCGTGCCGGGACGCGGGGAGGGAACGGCTCCGGGCTCCACCGACACGCAGCCGGAGACGGCGGCGACCGCCAGGCCGGCCAGGAGCGTCGCGGCGATTCTGGTTCTCTGCACGCGGCAACTCTGCGGCCCGCACCCCTCTGGCGGGCGCCGGTGCGCCGGGAATGGCCCGCACGAGTGACCCGGTCAGCACGGCTCCCCGGCCCGTACACGCCGGGGAGCACCCCCCCACGGCGTGCCGCCGCGGCGGCGCCCGATCTCCGCGTTCCCCACCATCACGCCCCTGGCCAGGGGTTTTGTCGCCGGGGCGGTCGATGGGCCACCGGCGGCGACGTATGCTGCCGGGGCGCGGCCGGACAGCCGCGCACTGTGGAGCGGCACGGCGACAGGGAGACCTCGTGAAGATCGGTTGCATCGGGCTCGGCGACATCGCCCGGAAGGCGTACCTGCCGGTGCTCACCGCCGTACCGGGGGCCGAACTGCATCTGCAGACCCGCACCCCGGCCACGCTCCAGGAGGTCGGCGACGCCCACCGGGTCCCGACCGGACAGCGCCACACCACCCTGGACTCCCTCATCGACGCGGGGTTGGACGCGGCGTTCGTGCACGCCCCGACCGCCGTGCACCCGCAGATCGTGGAACGCCTCCTCGATGCCGGTGTCGCCACCTATGTCGACAAGCCGCTCGCCTACGAGCTCGCCGACTCCGAGCGGCTGGTGAACCTCGCGGAGGAACGCGGCGTCAGCCTCGCCGTCGGCTTCAACCGCCGCTTCGCCCCGGGATACGCGCAGTGCGCGGAGCACCCGCGCGAGCTGATCCTCCTGCAGAAGAACCGGGTCGGGCTGCCCGAGGACCCGCGGGCCATGGTCCTCGACGACTTCATCCACGTCGTCGACACCCTGCGCTTCCTCGCCCCGGGCACGGTCGACCACACCACCGTGCGGGCCCGCGTCGTGGACGGACTGATGCACCACGTGGTGCTCCAGCTGTCCGGCGACGGGTTCACCGCGATCGGCATGATGAACCGGCTGAACGGCTCGACCGAGGAGATCCTCGAAGTCTCCGGCCAGGACACCAAGCGCCAGGTACTCAACCTCGCGGACATCGTCGACCACAAGGGCCAGCCCAGCGTGCGCCGCCGGGGCGACTGGGTGCCGGTGGCCCGCCAGCGCGGCATCGAGGCGTGCGTCCTCGCCTTCCTCGACGCCGTCGGCCGGGGCGAGACGCTCAGCGCCCGGGACGCCCTGGCCACCCACGAGCTGTGCGAGCGGGTGGTCACCGAGGCCCTGGAACAGGCTTCCTGAACGCCCGCGCCCCCTCCACCGCGCACAGGACGGCGAGCACCGCCAGCGCCCCGTACACCGGCCAGTCGCCGAACCGGCCGTAGAGCGTCTCCCCGCGCGCCAGGGGCAGCTCGAAGACCTCCGCCGCGCTCGCGTCGGTGGAGAGCGGGCGGCCGACCCGCTCCCCCCTCGGCCCGTACGCGGCGCTGATCCCGGTCAGCGTGGCGTGGACCGTCGGACGGCCGTTCTCCGCCGCCCGCAGCGCCCCCAGCGACGCGTGCTGGGCGGGGGCCCAGCTGTGCTGGAACGTCGAGGTGGCGGACTGCGCGACGATCACCTGCGCACCGTCGCGCACCAGCCTGCGGCTCATGTCGGGGAACGCCGTCTCGAAGCAGACCAGCGGGCCGATCCGCAGCCCCGGCGCCCCGTCCGGCAGCGCCATCACGACCTGGCGGTCGCCGCGCAGCCGGTCCTCGCCCGCCGCCCTGCCCACGGAGGTCGCCCACCCCAGCAGGGAGCGGGCGGGCACGTACTCGCCGAACGGGACGAGCCGCATCTTGTCGTAGCGGTCCCCGGTCGGTCCGCCGGGCCCCACGAGCACGGCCGACTTGAAGATGCCCGTTCGCCCCGAGCCGTCCGTCTGCCGGGCGTCCACGTTGACCAGCAGGTCCGCGCCGACCCGGCGGGACAGCTCCGCCAGCCGCCGTACGGTCCGCGGGTCCTGCCACGCCCCCGCTCCGATGCTGCTCTCGCCCCACACCACCAGGTCCACGTCCCGGCCCGCCAGCGTCCGGGTCAGCTCCTCGCCCCGGTCGAGGCGGCGCGCCACGCTGCCCGGCCCCCCCACGACACCCGGCTGTACGACGGCGATCCTGACCGCGCCCGCGCTCTGCGGCCGGGGCGCCCACGCCGCCACCGCCGCGACGCACAGGCCGCACACCACCAGCAGCGCCCCGGCGGCCGTCCGGGCGGCGCGGTCGGCGATCAGCAGGACCGCACCGGTGCTCACCGCGACCACCAGCAGGCTCACCAGCCACACCCCGCCCACCGAGGCGAGCCGCAGGGCCGGACCCACCTCCCACTGGCTCGCGCCGAGGAGCCCCCACGGGCCGCCCAGCCCCTCCCAGGACCGGACCAGCTCGATCATCAGCCAGCCGGAGGGCACCACGAGCACGGCGGCCGCCCCCCGCGCGGCGGACGGCGTCCCGCCGAGCAGCCGGGCTGCCAGCAGCCCCCAGGGAGCCCACAGCAGCCCGAGCAGCGCGGCCAGCAGCACGATGAAGACGTGGAGACTCGGCATCAGCCAGTGGTGCACGGCGACGACGAATCCGATCCCGCCGAGCCAGCCGTCCAGCGCCGCCCGGCGCGGTGAGCGCGCGGTACGGATCAGCAGCAGCCAGGGGACCAGCGCCAGATAGGCGAACCACCAGAGACCGGGCGCGGGGAAGGCGAGCGCCGGCAGGGCCCCGGCGAGCACCGCCGCCGCGCCCCGCGTCCAGGCGGAGGTGAGCGGCCCGGCGCGGGGGGAACGCCGGCCCGGGGGCGACGCTTCGTCACCCGCCCCGGCGGTGCCGGAACCCTCGCCGGGAGCGGGGGCGCCCGCGGGCCCGCCGTCCGGGGTGCCACGCCCGCCCCGTATGCGCATGCCGTGCCCTCCTCGGTCGTGCACGGGCGGGCGGTCACCGTGGTCGCCGGTCACCGCGTCAGCCCCTGGAGCCCCGCGCCACCCAGTGTGGGCCAGACGGTCCGCGTCGGACACAGGACGCGGGCCGAGCGGGGCACGCCGGGTCGTGGGCGTCCCGTCACGCGCCCGGGGCGCGGCGCCACTTCTCGTGGACGGTGAGCCGGTGGATCAGCCAGTCCGGCCCGGTGCGCAGCAGCTCGAAGGTGTAGCGGCCGCCGGTGACGAAGTCGGGGGAGAGGCCGCCGGACCGCCCGGAGCCCGCCTCCCCGGAGTCCGCCTCGCCGGGGGAGCCCGTGCCGGCCGCCGCCCGGTCCAGGCGCATCGGGTTGAGGTAGTCGGCCCGCACCTCGGCCCGGTCGCCCGGGTAGCCGCCCAGGTCCTCCAGGCGGACGCGCCGGTTGACGATCAGATGCTGGCGTACGGGGAAGAGGCGCATCGTCTCCGCGAGCCAGCGGGCCATCTCCTCGGCCGGGCCCTCGATCCCGCCGGCGTCCCGGTAGTCCGCGCGGCCGTCCTCGGCGAACAGGGCCCGGTACGCGGGCCAGGCACCGTCGTCCACGGCCGCGGCGTACCCGGTGATCACCTCATCGATGGCAAGCCGGTCCAGTACGGTCGCGAGTGCCACGCGCTGTGTCATCGGCCAAGTCTCGGCCACGCGGCCCGCGAGGCCAAGAGTCGTGCGGCGGTGTACGAGGCAGTGTGGGGTGGTGAACGAGGCCCTGTGGGGCCGTTGTACGAGGCCCGGTGGGGCACGGCCCGTCTGCACCGGCCCGTCCGCACCGGAGGCTTGGCGGTTCGCCGGGGCGGGCGGGCCGGAGATCGGAGGCCCGGTGGTCGGCCGGGGCGGGCGGCGTGGTTCAGCAGGGCACGACGGCGACCGCGCCGGGGGCGTGCGTCACCGTCGTCTGGGCCACCGGGGACAGCCCCAGCCCGAGCGACTCGCCGCCCTTGCGGCGGCCGATCACCGTCAGGGCGGCCGTCGCCGACGCGGCCACCAGGGTCCGCGACGCGGAGCCGTTGACCGGCTCCCGGACGATCTCGACCTGCGGGTACCTCTCGTGCCATCCCGAGGTCAGCTCGGCCAGCGTCCGGGCCGCCGAGTCCGCCGCCTCCTCGCGGTCCAGGACGGGCCCGCCCGCGAGCATCGAGGAGAACATCGTCCAGCCGTGCACGATCCGCAGCCGGGCCCCGGGACGGGATGCCGCGGTGGCGAAGGCGAACTCCAGGACCGCCTCGCTGCTCTCGTCGGCGGCCACCCCCGCCACGATGTCGGTGCGGGCCGGTGCCTCGGCGTCCCGGTCGCCGTCGCCCTCGGGGCGGTCGTCCCGCACGATCACGACGGGGCAGCTCGCCATGGAGGCGGTGGCGAGGCTGTTCGAACCGGTCATCAACGAGCGGAAACCGCCGAGTCCGCGCGAGCCGACCACGACCATCGACGCGTCCCGGGCCAGCGAGACCAGGGCCGCGGACGGGAAGTCCAGCGGGGCCAGCGTCGAGGGCCGCAGCGCCGGAGCGACGATCGCGCTCCGGCGCACGGACTCGGCCAGCAGCTCCTCGGCCTCCCGCCGCCCGGTCTCCTCGTCGATCTGCCGGGTGAGCGGACGGACGTGGACGATCAGCAGCGGCAACGCGCGCCGCACGGCCTCGCGGGTGGCCCAGTCGAGCGCCTGGCGGCTGTGCGTGGAGCCGTCGACGGCGGCGATCACAGGAAGATCGTTGGTGGTCATGGACCGAGCGTACGTCTCCGTGCGAACGCCTCTCGCCGGGCTCCGGAACCACCCCCCGCCGGGCGCGAGCCCCCCGACCTCCCCGCCGGGGCGGCCGAGCCACCCCCCCTCCGTGCGGCTCCCCTCTCCGCACGGCCCCCGCCTCCCGGGTCGCGGACGGTGGCTCAGTCGTGATTGTGGGTGGAGGAAGTGTCCTCCGGGGGCACACTGCGACCGCCGTCCCTGCCGGTGGCCACCACGGCGACCAACGCCACCACGACCGCCACGACGGCGAGCCGGCCGCCGAGTCGCAGGGCCCACCGCGTACGTTCCCCGGCGCCCGCCCCGGGGCGGGCGGACAGCTTCTCCGAGCGCCGGGCGGGCCGCAGCAGCCGCAGGAGCAGCAGCGCGGCGATCGGGAGCTGGAGCAGCCAGACGCTGGTGCGGAACCACCCGTCGTACCAGACGTTGGTCCCGTACAGCAGGGTGTGCCAGACGCTGAGGACGTAGACGACGATCACGCAGCGGTGCAGGACCCGCCAGGTTCTGGGGCCGATGCGGTGGCGTACGTAGAAGAGCAGGCCGAGCGGGATCGCGAGGTACAGGGCCGCCTGGCCGACCGGGATGGCGATCCGCCCGGTTCCCGAGTCGTAGCCGCCGGGGACGAACGCCTCCACGAAGGCGGTGGCGACCGCCGAGTTCCACGACGCCGTGTCGTGGCGGACCAGTTCGGCCGCGAACAGCAGGGCGTGGGCCGCGATCAGGGCCATGGTGTTGAGGCTCGTGGTGCGGTGCAGGCGTTCCAGCCGGGGCGCCGATATCGGGAGGCGGCCCGGTCGGGGCCCCGACAGCATCAGCCCCAGGACGACGGTGCCCCAGGCCCAGAGCAGCGCGGACCAGCCGAACGCCTGGCTGAGGAAGTACATCCAGAAGCCGCCCGCGTCGGCCATGAACGGCATCACGGTGACCGTCGAGGACGTCTTGTTGCGGATGCGCACATAGAGGAGGACGAAGACCGCCGCGGTGATGAGGAGCGCCACCAGGCCGTCGGGCCACGACGCCCGCAGATCGGAGCGGAGCGTCGGCCGTCTCGACTCGCCCGCGGTCCGGGGGGCGGGGACCCGTCCGTCGCCGGACGCGGAGCCGGGTGCCGGGGTCGCCGCGTCCGGGCCGGACGCGGTGGCGGGCGGGACCGTCGCTGGCGGTGTGCCCGGGCCGGACACCGTGACCGGGCTGTCCGCCGGGGCCGGAACGCTCCCGGGTGTCTCGGCGGCCGCTGCCTGTTCGGGGGTGGGGGACGGGTTCGTCATGCGGCCTCTTCGGTGCGGGGGCGGTAACGGCGGGTGGGGCGTGTGCGGCGGCCGCGGGCCACGAGGCTGGTGCAGGCGCGTTGTTGGAGCAGTCGGGCGGGGGAGAGGGAAAGTTCCCGCACAGGTGATGTGATGTGGATCACGTCGAGGGTTGGTGGTGCAAACGGGGCCAACTCCCTTTGTGTCGGCATCTGATGCCCTTCTCTCCCGCGTGGGGGCTGCTGGCACGATGGCCCCATGGGAGCCGGAACCGCACTCCGACTCGGACGCACCGCGCTCTTCGCGGTGGTGTGCGTCGCCGTGTCCGGACTCGGGCACGCGCTGATGTCCGGCGCGCCCCTGCCCCTGCTCGTCCAGGGCGCGGCGCTGATTCCGGTGTGCGGGGCCGGGTGGTGGCTCGGGGCGCGGCGGCGGAATGCCCCGGTGACCGTATCGGCGCATGTGCTCGGCCAGTTGGGGCTGCACGCCTTTTTCTCCTTCGCCGGGCCCCGGCTGCCGGGCGGGCACGGTGGGCACGGTGCGGGCGGTGGGCGTCATGCGATGGGAGCGATGAACCACTCCGCCCACCAGGCCGCTGTCGGCGGCCCGTTCGACCTGATGGGGCTCCTGTCGGCCTTCGACGGTGCGGCGTTCACCCTCGGCATGGCCGCCGCCCACGCGCTGGCGGGGCTGGTCTGCGGCTGGTGGCTGTGGCGCGGCGAGGTCGCCCTCGCCCGGCTGGCCCGCTGTCTGGTGCTGTTCGTCCGGGCCCCGCTCCGGACGGCCTGGCGCCTGTGGTTCGCGACACCGTCCGCCCCGGCCCGGCCCGCCCGCCGGCGGACCCGTCCCCGGCGCAGCCGCCGGCGGCGGGACCCGCTCGCCCTGCATGCCATCTCCCGGCGCGGGCCACCGCTCTCCCTCCGCTTCCGCTGACCATCCACGCTCTCCGGCCGCCATGCGCCGGAGGCTGCACGGGTGTGCCCGCGCACACCCGTGACCGGCACGCCGGCCTCCCGGGCCCGTCGCTCCGCGCGACCGCCCGCGACCGGTGTACGGAGCCGGGCGCTCGCCGCCCCGGCTCCGCGAGGACGCGAAGGACCACCGTGAAACCAGCTGTTCCCGTACGACCGGAACCGGCGCCGCCCGCGCCGACTCCTCCCGCCCCCGCGGCCGCGCCCCGGCCGGCCGGACTCCGTCCGCCCGGCCCCCGCCAGCGCGGAGCCCACCCGGCCGACACCCGTCCGCCCGGCCCGAGGGTCCCGGACGCCTCCGGAGCCCCGCCCGGCCTCAAAGGCCCTGACGGCTCCCGGGTGCAGCCCGGCTCCCGGGGTCCTGACGGCCCCAGGAGTTCCGACAGCTCCAGGGGTCCGGCCGCCCGGCGGAACGACGGGCAGATCACCGACTGGGCGCTGGCGGCGGGTGGCGGCGACCGGGAGGCCGCCGACCGGTTCGTCCGGGCGACCTACGAGGACGTCCGCCGGTTCGTCACCTACCTCAGCTCCGACGCCCCCGGGGCCGACGACCTGGCGCAGGAGACCTACCTGCGGGCGATGAGCGGACTGGCCCGGTTCGCGGGGCGTTCCTGCGCCCGTACCTGGCTGATGTCGATCGCACGGCGCGTCGTCATCGACCGGCACCGGGCCGCCGCCGTACGCCCCCGGACCGCCGACACCGCGGACTGGCAGACGGCCGCGGAACGGGCCCAGCCCCGCCACCTGCCCGGATTCGAGGAGTACGCCGCGGTGCTGGACGCCCTGCGCCGACTTGACCCGGCCCGCCGCCAGGCGTTCGTCCTCACCCAACTGCTGGGCGCCTCCTACGCGGAGGCCGCGGCCACCGCGGGCTGCCCGGTCGGCACGGTGCGCTCCCGCGTGGCGCGCGCCCGCCGCGAACTGGCGGGGCAGTGGCGGGCGGAGCCGGAGGAGGGCGGGCCCGGGGCCGGTTAAGGCGCGGCCGCCCGGGACTCCTCGGGGTCCCGGGCGGTACGGCGGCGGAGCAGCAGGAACACCGGCAGCAGCAGGCACTGGAGGCCGACCGCCACCCAGAACCCGCGTGCCGAGCCCGCCGTCTCCGCCGCCCCGTACAGCTGGCCGCCCACCACGGCGGCGCCGAACGCGCCGATGCCCGCCGCCAGCCGCTGCCGCCCGAACACGCTCGCCGGGGCGGCCGTGGAACGGGCCAGGGCCTCCAGGTCGTTCTTCAGGAAGAGCACGATCTCGCCGAGGCACAGCAGCACCGCGCCCACCGCGATCCCCGCGTGCCCGCCGGCCCCGATCGCCGCCATGCCGGCCGCCATCGCGCCGAAACCCCACCACTGCGCCGCCGGATAGCCCAGCGCGGCGACGCGTTCCGCCAGCAGTGGCTGCGCGACGACGAGGAGGGCCGCGTACCCCGTCAGCACCGCCCCGTAGAACCCCGCCGACGTGCGGGGGACCGCGTACAGGGCCAGGTAGTGCTGGAAGAACATGAACGCGTACACGCTCAGCACGGTCACCACGAACGGCGAGAGCCCGGGGGACGCCGTGAGGCGGTCGCGGACCGGGGCCGCGGCCGTCGCGGCCCCGCCCGGGACGCGGTCCCGCCGTTCACCGCCGCCCCGGGCCGGCAGGGAGGCGCCCGGCATCGGCGCGACGGCGGTCGGCGTCGGCGGTGCGCCGGCCGGCGTCGCTGGGGTGGCAGTCGGCGTCAGTGGGGCGGGGGGCGGCGTCAGCGGGGCACCGGCCGACACCGACGGTGCGGGGGCGGAACGCCCGCCCGCTCCGCCCCCCGACCCCTCGCGCGGCAGCAGCGCGTGCCCCGCTCCGACGAGCGCGAACAGCACGGTGACGCACGCGAACAGCGCCCCGGGCGATCCCATGACGAGAGGCGCGGCGGCCGGAGGGCCCAGCGCCATGCCCGCGTTGAACGCCGAACCGCTCGCCGACAGCAGCCGGGGGCGGGCCGCCTCGGACGCGCCGTCCACCAAGTACGCCTTGTTGGCCGGGAGATACAGCGCCGCACCCGCCGACACCAGCAGCAACGCCCCGACCGCCAGAGCAGGGCTGCCCAGCCCGGGGACGAACGCGGCGAACCCCGCCGTACGCAGCGCCAACGCCAGCAGCATCGCCCGCCGCAACCCGATCCGCCCGGCCACCGGCCCCGCGACCACACCGCCGGCGAACTGGATCAGCGAGGCGACGGCGAGCACGAAGCCGACCGCGCCGAGCCCCAGCCCCAGACGCCGGTGCAGCAGCACCGACATGTACGGCAGCACGGCGAAGCTGCCCAGCGTGATCAGGAACGAGGCTGCCAGCAGCGCCCGTTGGGCCCCGCTCAGCGGCGTACGCCCGGCGTCGCCACGCCCCTTCCCCCACCGCCGGACCGGGCCGACCCCGGCCTCCGGAGCCCCCTTCGGCCGGCTGGGGCTCATCCGTCCGGCCTCACACCGCGTCGGCGACGACCGGGCGGACCCGGACGGCCGCGCTCCACGCCCGGTGCTGCGCCAGCTCCGCCGTCGCCCCCTCCGCCAGCACCATCCCCGTACAGCCGCGCTGATCTCCCACGTGCGTGACGCTCTCGCCCGGAACGCGGACCGGGAACCACTCCACCGCCCCGGGGAACGCCGCGAGTTCGTCGAGGCCGAGCCAGCCCTTGAGCACCCCGGGCCGTTCGGCGTAGACGAGGACGAAGCCGTACGCCGGCCCCTCGGCGACGAGCGGGGCGTCCAGCAGCGCCGGGCGGCGGCCCAGCGCCTCGTCCACCATGGCCGTGTAGACGTTGGTCCGCAGCGTCCGGCACAGCACCTCGCCGACCAGCGCCCCGCCGATCCTGCGGTTGATCTCCACCAGCTCCGGGCCGTCCGCCGTCAGGATGAACTCCACGTGGGCGAAGCCCCGTTCGTGCCCGGCCACCGCCAGGACCCGGCCCACCCACGCCTCGATCCCGGCCCGTTCCGCCGAGGGCAGAGCCACCGGGAACGCCGCCGCCTCCTCCCGTACCACCGAGGCCCGGGACGTCTGCCGGCTCAGCACTCCGAGCAGTCGCGTGGTCCCGTCCCAGCTGAGGGTCTCCGCGCTGTACAGCGGCCCGGCGAGGAACGCCTCGGCGAACAGCCCGCCCGCCAGCCGTTGTTCACCCGCCTCTGCCAGTGCCCGGTGCAGTGCTTCCTCGTCGTGCGCGATCCAGACGTCACGCGAGGAGGTGCCCGCCGAGTCCTTCAGGACCGCGGGCAGCCCCACCGCCCGCAGCACCTCCCCGGCGCCTTCGGGACCCGGCGGGACGGACACGGCCGTGCCGCGGCTCAACCCGTGTGCGTGCAGCGCCTCCCGGACCCGGCGCTTGTCGCGCAGCAGCCGTACGGACGCGGGATCGGCGCCCGGCAGCCCCAGGGCGGCGGCCAGCTCCGCGGCCGGCACGCTCCAGGTGTCCGTCGTGTTGATCAGCCCGGCCAGGTCCGGCACGGCGGCCAGTGCCCGGCGGACGGCCCCGGGGTCGTCCGTGTCCACGTCCACGACGTCCAGCGCGTCCGGCGGCAGGACCGCCAGCTCGTGCCGGTAGACGGAGCGGTCGCGGGTCAGCAGGGACAGCCGGTGCCCCGCCCCGGCGGCGGCCTCCGCCATCCGGCCCAGGCCGAAGGAGAGGGACTCCAGTGCGGCGATCGTCATGGCAGCAGCTCCACGGTCGGTGAGGGGGACGGCGGTACGGGGGAGGGCGTTGAGGGGGAGGGGCCAGGGCTCCCGGGCGTGACGTCGTCGCCCTCGGCGCTTGTCCGGGCGTCGGCTCCAGCGGCCGCGCCGCCTGCTACGGTCGCGTCCTCCTCGGCGGCCCCGTCGCCCTCGGCGGTCCGCGCGGCCCGGGGAGCGGCGCGTCCCGCCCACTCCATCACGGACCACGGCGGCCGCAGATCGTCCGGTGAGACGATGGTCCGGGGCCGCAGCCCGGCCGGGTCCAGCGCCTCGGTGTGGCGGGCGAACACCCGCTCCGCGTAACGGTGTCCGGTGTCGGCGCCCAGCACCAGATGCAGCCGCCCGGGGTCGCGGGCCGCCTCCCAGCCCGCCGCGAGGTGGGCCGCGCCGGTGGACAGACCCGCGAACACGGCGTGGTCGCGCAGCAGTCCGACGGCCCCGGCCATCGCATGGCGGAAGTCGAGCCAGTGGACGGTGTCGTACAGCTCGTGACGGACGTTCCCGAACGGGATCGAGCTGCCGATGCCCGCGATGATCGCCTCGGGGTCCTCGAACCGCTCGCTCCCGAACGTCACGCTGCCGAACGGCTGGATGCCCACCAGCCGCACCGGCCGCCCCGACTCCCGCAGCGCGCGGGCCAGTCCACCGGTCGAGGCGCCGGTGCCCACCGCGCCGACCACGGTCAGCGGGCCCTCCGGCAGCGCCCCGGACAGCAGCTCCGCGAACTCCCGGTAGCCCTCGTGGTGGACGCTGTCGTGGTACTGCCGCATCCAGTAAAAGTCCGGCCGTTCGGCCAGCAGCCGGCGCACGTGGCGTACACGCGCCTCCTGGTCCAGGCGCAGGCTCCGCGAGGGCGGCATCGCGTCGACCGTCGCCCCGAGGATCTCCAACTGCGCCCGCATGGTGGCGTCCACGGTGGTGGAGGCGACGATGCGGCAGCGCAGTCCGTAGCGGTGGCAGGCCATGGCGAGGGCCAGCGCGTAGATCCCGCTGGAGCTGTCCACCAGGGTCTGCCCGGGCACCACCCGGCCCCGGCGCAGCAGCGAGCGGACCGCGCCGAGCGCCGCGTACACCTTCATCGTCTCGAAGCGGGCGAGGACGACGTCGCCGGTCAGCCGGATCAGGTCCGGGGCCTTCACGGCGTCGGTGATGTGTTCGTGGATCGGTGCGGGGGCGGCCCGGAGGCCGGGGTCCCGGGGTTCCGGCGCATCCCGGAGCGCCGGGGTGAAGCGGGGCCGGGTGCTGTCGGGCGCGGCGTGCGGGCGGGGGCCCGTCCCGGCCCTCACGGGCGTCGCCCCCGGACGACGAGCCGGTCCGAGTCCTGGTCGTACCCGGAGGCGTCGAACCCGCCGAAGCACTCCACGTCGGTGAAGCCCGCCTCTTCGAACAGGGCGTGCAGTTCGGCCGCCGAGTAGAGCCAGGAGGTGATGGACGCCGTCCGCGCCGTCGTGCCGCGCACCAGCGTCCAGTCCGTGCGCAGCCGCCGCCAGCTGTCGAGGACGGTGTCGCGCTGGACGACGTAGGAGCCGTCCGGCAGATCGACCGCCTTGGGCCGGCCGATCCAGCCCGCCAGCACCTCCTTGCCCATCACGTCCACCAGGAGCCTGCCGCCCGGCGCGAGGCTCTCGCGGGCGTTGCGCAGCACCCGGAGGTTGTCCTCGGCGGCCTCGAAGTAGCCGAAGGAGGTGAAGACGTTCAGCACCACGTCGAAGGCTTCCGGCTCCCGGTACGTGAGCATGTCGGCGCGTTCCAGCCGGGCCTTCGCCCCCGCCGCGTCGCAGGCGGCGCGGGCCCTCTCCAGCATCGAGGGGGACAGGTCGACGCCCGTCACCTCGTACCCCCGGGCGGCCAGCGGCACCACGAAGAGCCCCGGCCCGCAGCACAGGTCCAGCACTCTCGTACCGGGCGGGAAGTCCAGCAGCGGCGAGCCGTCGACCAGGGCGGCCGCCGACTCGGCCCGCGCGGGCGGGAACATCGTCGGGGCGAAATCGGACCAGAGCGCGTCGTCCTCGTACCAGTGCATGCCGTGCGGTCTCCTCACGGGCCAGGAGCTGTCTGCCGTCCCTCCAGTAGTCGGCCGGCGCGGGCGGGGGGTTCCCGCAGACATCCCGGTACGCGACGGAGAAGCCCCGGGCGTGTCCGGCGGACCCCGACCGGGCCCGCTCCCTGGCCCGGCGCGCCGACCGGGCCCGATCCCCGATCCGCCGGATACTTCGCGGACACCACCGCTGTCCCGGCCCGACCCCTGGTCCGCCGGACGCTCCCCGGACGCCACCGCTCTCCCGGGCCTCACCAGGGGCTTCCGGCCGGTGTGCAGCCGACGTAACAGCCGCCGCCCGCCCGGTGTCATCCCCGGGTAACGGGCCCTTCCTAGGTTCGGGAGCGACCGCCGCCCGACCCGCGCTCCTTCGGGAACGCCCGCCCCCGGAGGGCCGCCATGACCGCGCCGACGACCCCGCCGCCGGACGCCGGCACCGCCGACAGGGTGCGTACGGTCTGCTCGTACTGCGGCGTCGGCTGCGGGATCGTCCTCGACGTCGCCACCGGACCCGACGGCCGCCGCACCGTCGTCAAGGCGTCGGGCGACAAGGACCACCCGTCCAACGCCGGCCGGCTCTGCACCAAGGGGGCGACCGGCGCCGACCTCCTCGCCGCCCCCGGCCGGCTGACCACCGCCCTGGCCCGCCCCGAGCGCGGCGAGCGGCCCGTCCCGCTCGGCCGGGACGACGCCATCGCCGAGACCGCGCGCCGGCTGCGGTCCGTGCTGGACGCCCACGGCCCGGACGCGATCGCCCTCTACGTCTCCGGGCAGATGTCGCTGGAGGCGCAGTACCTCGCCAACAAGCTGGCCAAGGGCTTCATCCGGACCACCGCCGTCGAGTCCAACTCCCGTCTCTGCATGGCGAGCGCGGGCAGCGGCTACAAGCTGTCCCTCGGCGCGGACGGCCCTCCCGGCTCGTACGACGACTTCGCCCACGCCGACGTCTTCCTCGTCACCGGCGCCAACATGGCCGACTGCCACCCTGTCCTCTTCCTGCGGATGATGGAACGCGTGAAGGCGGGCGCGAAGCTCATCGTCGTCGACCCCCGGCGCAACGCCACCGCCGACAAGGCCGATCTGTACCTGCGGATCCGGCCCGGCACCGACCTGGCCCTGCTCAACGGACTGCTGCACCTCCTCGTCGAGAACGGGCACACCGACCCGGAGTTCATCGCCGAGCACACCGAGGGCTGGGAGCGGATGCCCGCCTTCCTCCGCGACTACCCGCCCGCCGCGGTCGCGGAGACCACCGGCATCCCGGAGGACGACATCCGGCAGGCGGCCCGCTGGATCGGCGAGGCGGGCGCGTGGACGAGCTGCTGGACGATGGGGCTCAACCAGTCCACCCACGGCACCTGGAACACCAACGCGCTGATCAACCTCCACCTGGCGACCGGGGCGATCTGCCGCCCCGGCAGCGGCCCGTTCTCGCTCACCGGCCAGCCCAACGCCATGGGCGGCCGCGAGATGGGCTACATGGGTCCCGGACTGCCCGGCCAGCGGTCGCTCCTCGACGACGAGGACCGCGCCTTCACCGAGGAGCTGTGGGGGATCGAACCCGGCACCCTGCGAACCGACGGCTCCGGCGGCGGGACCGTGGACATGTTCCGGCGCATGGCCGACGGCGCGATCAAGGCGTGCTGGATCATCTGCACCAACCCGGTCGCCTCCGTCGCCAACCGCCGTACCGTCGTCGCGGGGCTCGAAGCGGCCGAACTCGTCGTCACCCAGGACGTGTTCGCGGAAACCGAGACCAACGCGCACGCCGACATCGTGCTGCCCGCCGCGCTCTGGGCCGAGTCGGAGGGCGTGATGGTCAACTCCGAACGCACCCTCACCCTGTCCCGCCGCGCCGTCGACCCGCCCGGCGAGGCGTGGCCGGACTGGCGGATCATCGCGGAGGTCGCGCGCGCCATGGGGTACGAGGACGCCTTCGCCTACACGAGCGCCGAGGAGGTCTTCGCGGAGATCACCCGGGCCTGGAACCCGCGCACCGGCTACGACCTGCGCGGAGTCACGTACGAGCGGCTGCGCGCGACCCCCGTTCAGTGGCCCGCCGCCGACGCCGGGGGCCCCGCCCGCAACCCCGTGCGCTACCGCAACGACGGCGTCAGCCAGGAGCTGACCGTACGCCCCGACGGAAGCGTGCCGAGGCTCGCCTTCCCGCTGCCCGGCGGCCGGGCGGTCTTCCATGCCCGGCCGCAGCTGCCGCCGGCCGAGATGCCAGACGAGGACTTTCCGTACCTCCTCAACACCGGGCGGCTCCAGCACCAGTGGCACACGCTCACCAAGACCGCGAAGATCGGCAAGCTGAACCGGCTCGACCCCGGCCCGTTCATCGAGGTCCACCCGGACGACGCGGCCGCGCTCGGCCTCACGGAGGGCGACGGGGTCGAGGCCGCCTCACGGCGGGGCCGCGCGGTGCTCCCGGCGCGGATCACGGACCGGGTGCGGGCGGGGGAGTGCTTCGCCCCGTTCCACTGGAACGACCTGTTCGGCGAGTACCTCGCGGTGAACGCCGTGACCAACGACGCGGTCGACCCGATCTCCTTCCAGCCGGAGCTGAAGGCGTGCGCGGTACGGCTGACGAAGGTCGCGGCCCCGGTGGTGCGCCCGGCTCCCGCCACGACGGACCGGACGGGGCCCGCGTGCCACACGGGGGCGGCGGGCCTTGTCGGACCGGCGGGGCTTGCGGGGGCGGCGGGCCTTGTGGGATCGGCGGGGCACCCGGGGGCGACGGGCCCGACGGGACGCACGGGACGCGCGGGGACAGCGGGCCCGACGGGGCTCGCGGGCCGGACGGAGTCGGCGGGCCTCACCGGACCGGCGGACCGGGCAGTGCCCGCGGGCCTGACCGGACTGGCGGACGCCCTGGGGCTGCCGGAGACCGCCCCGCCGGTCCTGACCGACCCGGAACGCCGCTATCTGGCCGGGTTCCTGGCGGGCCTCGGCGCCCGCCCGGCGGGCACCCCGGTACTTCCGGCCGGAGCCCCCTTCGCCCCGGACCACGCCCTGTGGGTCAACGGAATGCTGGCCGGCGCCCACTCCCGCCTCCCGGAGCCCTCGGGCCCCGGGACCGCGCCCGCGCCACCGGAAAGCGCCCCGGAGAAGCCGGGCGGCCGCCCGGTCGTCGTGCTGTGGGCCTCGCAGACCGGCAACGCGGAGGAGGTCGCCGCGACGGCCGCCCGGACACTGGCCGCCGAGGGGTACCGCACCACGCTCCTCGGCATGGACGACGGCCCGCCCGGGACGCTACCGAGCCAGGCCGACCTGCTCGTCGTCACCAGTACCTTCGGCGACGGCGACGCCCCGGACAACGGATCCGGGTTCTGGAAGTCGCTGAACGCCCCCGACTCCCCGCGCCTGGAAGGCGTCCGCTACGCCGTGCTCGCGCTCGGCGACTCCACGTACGACGACTTCTGCGGCCACGGCCGCCGCCTGGACGAACGCTTCGGCGAACTGGGCGCGGAGCGGCTGGTCCCGCGCACCGACTGCGAACCGGAGTACGAGCAGCCCTTCGAGCAGTGGCTCAAGGAGGTCCGGGCGGCCCTGGAGGCGACGACACCGGAAGGAGCCGCGGCCCCGGAAGCCACGCCGGAGGCGAGCACCGCGACGGCTCTGGCGCCACCGCCGCCTCTGCCGCCTCTGGCCGAGAAGCGGCCCTCCCGCCCCTCCAGGGCCGCACCCGTCACTGCCCGCCTGACCGGAAACCGCCTGCTGAGTCTCCCCGGAGCGTCCAAGGAGGTCCGCGCCTTCACGATCGACACCCGGCACTCCGACGCCCCCCTGACGTACACGGCCGGGGACGCCCTCGGCGTACAGCCGCTCAACTGCCCCGGTCTGGTTGCCGAATGGCTCGCCGTCACCGGACTCGACGCGGCGGCCGAGGTGGACGTCCCCGGCCACGGAACGGTCGCGCTCGACGAGGCGCTGCACCGCCACCTCGACATCACCCGGATCACTCCGGACCTGCTCCGCCTGGTCGCGGAGCGGACCGGGGACCGCACGCTCAGGAAGCTGCTGCGCCCCGACAACAAGGGCGAGCGGGACCGGTGGGCGTGGGGGCGGCAGGCCGTCGACGTCCTCGCCGAGCACCCGGTCCGGGCCACGGCCGCCACCTGGGCCGAAGCGCTGGGCCCGCTGCGCCCCCGGCTCTACTCCATCGCCTCCAGCCCGCTCGCCGACCCCCACCGGGTGCGCCTGACCGTCTCCGTGATCCGCTACGGGAACCGCCTCGGGCAGATCCGCAAGGGCGTGGCCTCCACATACCTGGCTGACGCCGCCCCCGGCAGTCCGCTGCCCGTGTTCGTCCAGCGCAACGACCGCTTCGGCCCGCCCGCCGATCCGGCCGTGCCGGTGATCATGATCGGCCCCGGGACCGGTGTCGCCCCGTTCCTGGGCTTCCTGGAGGAACGGCGGGCGCTCGGCCACTCCGGAGCCAACTGGCTCTTCTTCGGCGAGCAGCACCGCGCCACGGACTTCTACTTCCGCGACGAACTCGACGCCCTGCACCGCACGGGGACCCTCACCCGGCTGGACACCGCCTTCTCCCGCGACCAGCGCGCCAAGGTCTACGTACAGGACCGGATGCGCGAGCACGGGGCGCAGCTCTGGTCCTGGCTCCGCGACGGCGCCCACCTCTACGTCTGCGGCGACGCCTCCCGCATGGCCAAGGACGTGGACCGGGCACTGCGCGACATCGCCGTCGCCCACGGCGGACTCGAACCCGACGCCGCCGCCGCGCAGGTGAAGCAGCTAGCCTCGGACCGCCGATACGTGCGTGACGTGTACTGAACGAGGGAGTGCGGCGATGGCCTGGGCGGAAGTACCGGTGGACACCGGGGAGCCGGCGGCGGGCGCGGTCCTGCTGATGGGCGTCCCCGGCAGCGGCAAGAGCACGGTGGCCGCCGCCCTCGCCGCCCGGTTCGCCGCCGCGGCCCACATCGAGGTGGACGCCCTCCAGCAGCTCATCGTCTCCGGCGGCCGGTGGCCCTCGCCCGAGCGGGACGAGGAGGCGGACCGGCAGATCTTCCTCCGGGCCCGCAACGCCTGCCTGCTCGCGGGCAGTTTCGTCACCGCGGGCTTCCTCCCCGTCATCGACGACGTCGTCGTACGCCGGGCCCACCTGGACTTCTACCGGGCCAGGTTCACCGAGGGACCGCTGCACCCCGTGATCCTGGCCCCGGGAGCGGCGAAGGCCATGGAGCGCAACCTGGCCCGGGACAAGAGGCTGACGACGGACTGGTCCCCGCTGGACACGGTGATGCGCGCCGAACTCGCCGACGCGGGCACCTGGATCGACAACGCGGACCTGACCGTCGCCGAGACGGTGGAGGCGGTCCTCTCCGCCACCGGCCTGACACCGTCGCTGCCCTGACCCCCGGGCGTTGTCAGACCCCCGCCGTACGGTGGGAACCATCTATCCGCGCTGCTGGCTGCTGCGCTGCTGGATCGCCCCGCCCGGCTGCTCCCGGGCGGGGCGTTATCGCCCCTGGCACCGGACCCCGGACCGGCCCCGGGCCAGGAGACACCGGCGCGGCCCGGAAATGCCGTGGCCCCGTCAGCCGTTCGGGTTCTACAGTGACGGCACAACATCACGCACCTCCCGGTGCGCAGGTCTACGGCTACTTCTTCGAGTGAAATCGCCGTGGTCCGTTCTTGATCTCGGGAGGCACAGCATCGGGGGTGCCCGGTGCGCAGGACCGGGTTACTTCCACTGTCAATGGGATGGTTGCGGGTTCGAGTCCCGTCCGGCGTCCGGCGCCGGTAGCTCAATCGGTAGAGCGTCTTGTCACCCGGACCGACTTTGATCTCGGGCACCCCTCTGCTGGACCTTCCCTCCCTGTGAGGGGCTTCAGCCATGTCTCGCTTCAATCAGCGCAACGCGCGGCCCGCCGCCTCGCCGGTCACCACGAGCGGGAAGCGCACCACCAACCACCAGGGCGGTGCCGGGTTTCTCCGTGACACCGAGTCCGAACTGTTCCTCCTCGCCGTCTCCCACCTCGTCGGCACCGACACCTTCTACGAGAAGGGCGGGGAACGTGACGACCGGTACACCCGGCTCATCCGCGAGGTGGCCGTCACCGACCCCGACTGGTGCGCCCGGTTCCTGCGGTGGCTCCGTACCGACGCGAACATGCGCACCGCGTCTCTCGTCGGGGCCGCCGAGTTCACGAAGGCCCGCCTCGATGCCGGCCTGGCCGGCTGCTCCCGGCAGGCCGTCGAATCCGTGCTCCAGCGCGCCGACGAGCCGGGGGAGTTCCTCGGCTACTGGACGTCGAAGTACGGGCGGACGCTACCGAAACCGGTGAAGCGCGGTCTCGCCGACGCCGTGCGGCGCCTGTACAGCGAACGGTCCCTCCTCACGTACGACACCGACTCCAAGGGCTACCGGTTCGGCGACGTCCTCAACCTCGTTCACCCGTCGCCCGCCGCCGGCAAACCGTGGCAGGGCGACCTGTTCAAGCACGCACTCGACCGCAGGAAGAAGCGCGACGAGGAGATACCCGCCCGGCTGTCCACGCTGCGCGCACGCGAGCAGCTCATGCGTACCCCCGTCGACCGGCGCAGGGACGCGCTCGCCGACCACCGCGACCTCCTCCAGCGGGCCGGCATGACGTGGGAGCCGCTGGCCGGCTGGCTCCAGGGTCCGATGGACGCCGCCGCCTGGGAGGCCGTCATCCCGTCGATGGGCTACATGGCGCTGCTCCGCAACCTGCGGAACTTCGACGAGGCGGGAGTGTCCGACGAGGCCGCCGACACCGTCGCCCGGAAGCTCGCCGACCCCGAGCAGGTCGCCAGGTCCCGGCAGTTGCCCATGCGGTTCTACTCCGCGTTCAACGCCGCCCCGTCCCTGCGCTGGGGCCACGCGCTGGACAAGGCGCTCACCGCGTCCCTCGCCAACGTCCCCCGGCTCGGCGGGCGCACGCTGGTCCTCGTCGACACGTCCAGCTCCATGAACGCCTCGTTCTCCCGGGACGGCTCGCTCATGCGCTGGGACGCGGCCGCGCTCTTCGGGCTCGCGGTCGGCTCCCGGTGCGCCCACGCGGACGTGGTCTCGTTCTCCTCCGCCCGCTACTACACCTCCGACCGGCCCGGCGCGAAGACGAAGGCGTTCCCCCTCACCCGTGGCGGGTCGCTCCTCGGCGACGTCCGGAAATGGAAGGAGGGCGGCTGGTTCCTCGGCGGCGGTACCGACACCGCCGCCGCGCTCCGCGAGGAGTACAGGGGGCACGACCGGGTGGTCGTCGTCACCGACGAGCAGGCCGCCCACGACGGCCGCGAGGTGACCGAAGCGATCCCGGCCTCGACCCCGATGTACACCTGGAACCTCGCCGGCTACCGGACCGGGCACGCCCCGTCCGGTCGTGCCCACCGGCACACGTTCGGCGGGCTCGGCGACCAGGCGTTCCGGATGATCCCGCTGCTGGAGTCGGGCCGTGACGCGAGCTGGCCGTGGGAGGACAAGGCCGCCTGACCGAACGCGACCGCGCCCCGTCCTCGTGCGAGGACGGGGCGCGGTCGCCGTTCGACGGCAGCGGGCGCACGACCTGTCGGACGGTGCGCCCCGCCGCCGTGCCTGCTGGGAGACATCCGGGAGACGGAGGAGCCGATCGGCCCCGCGACGCCTTCCTCCTTCTCCCGTCCTACCCCGCGGACTCGCCCGCGTGCGGGCTCAGCACGCCCATGCCGATCAGCGCGAACAGCAGGATGCCCAGCACGATCCGGTAGATCACGAAGGGCATGAAGCTCTTGGTGGTGATGAACTTCATGAACCAGGCGATGACGGCGTATCCGACGAAGAAGGCCACCAGCGTCGCGAAGATCGTCGGGCCCCAGGAGACGTGGCCCTCGCCCACGTCCTTGAGTTCGTAGGCGCCCGAGGCGAGCACCGCGGGGATCGCCAGCAGGAACGAGTAGCGGGCCGCCGACTCGCGGGTGTAGCCCATCAGCAGGCCGCCGCTGATCGTCGCGCCCGAGCGGGAGACCCCGGGGATCAGCGCCATCGCCTGGCAGAAACCGTAGATCAGGCCGTCCTTGACCCCCAGGTCCTTGAGCGTCTTGCGTTCCTTCACCACCCGGTGCCTGCCGCCCGCCTCGTCCCGTGCGGCCAGCCGGTCCGCGACGCCGAGCACGACGCCCATGACGATCAGCGTCGTCGCGATCAGCCGCAGATCGCGGAACGGGCCCTCGATCTGGTCCTTGAGCGTCAGGCCGAGCACGCCGATGGGGATCGAGCCGACGATGACCAGCCAGCCCATCTGGGCGTCGTGGTCGCCGCGCATCGCACGGTCCGTCAGGGAGCGGAACCAGGCCGACAGGATGCGCGCGATGTCCTTGCGGAAGTAGATGAGCACCGCCGCCTCGGTGCCGATCTGCGTGATCGCGGTGAACGCCGCCCCCGGGTCGTGCCAGCCGGCGAACGCGGCCGTCAGCCGCAGGTGCGCGCTGGAGGAGATCGGCAGGAACTCGGTGAGTCCCTGGACAAGTCCCAGGACGAATGATTCGAACCAGCTCATGGGGTTTGGGCCATCCCGGAGGTGATCGTGCATCGGTGACGGGCGACGGGGCCCGGCGGCCGGGTGCGGAGTGCGGAGTGCGGTCAAGGATCAAGGCTTCGAGGTCGCGGGAAGCGTAGCGCCCGAAGGTGAACGGCAGGCTGACTGAACCGGTCGTCCATGTGCCGCCGCGCGGTCAGTCCCTCGGCGTGTCCCGGCCCAGCCGGTGCCGCTTGCGCCAGGCCACCAGCGCCCCGCCCAGGGCGGAGAGGACGATGAAGCCCATCGCGGCGAGGAACACGGGCGAGGTCGGCGACGCGGCCTCGCTGCCGGCTATCACGTACGCCGCCGTGTTCGGGATCGACCCGAGCCCGGTGGCCAGGAGGAACGGCGGAGCACCCATCCGGGAGGTCGCCGCGCAGTAGTTGGCGGCGGCGAACGGGACCCCGGGGAAGAGCCGCAGCGCCAGGACCGACCGGAAACCGTGCCGGCTCAGCACCCCGTCGGCCGCGGTCAGCAGCTTCCCCCGCAACAGGGTCCGCAGCGCGTCTTGGCCCAGCACCCGGCCCAGCATGAACGACACGCCCGCGCCCAGCACCGTGCCCGCCAGCGCCGCCGCCAGACCCGTCTGCGCGCCGAACAGCGCGCCCGCCGCGATGTTGAGCAGCGGACGCGGTACGAACGCCACCGTCAGCGCCCCGTACGCGAGCCCGAAGAGCATCGCGGCCGTGCCGCCGGTCAACTGCGCCGGCCAGCCCGACGCGAGCAGTCTCTGCGGCTCGAACAGCAGCATCGTCGACGCGGCCCCGAGAAGGACGACCACGAGCAGCGAGAACCGGGACCACGGCGACAGGAGCACCCGGGAGAGGCGCTCGGCCGGGCCGGCGGCGGACCGGGCGGTGGGTACGGGGTCGAACATTCGGGGAGAGTAACCGAAAAGGGCGTGTGATCGCCGTAATGTGCGTCGCGTGAGCCCAGCACCAGCCGTCCCCGCCCCGCCCGGGAGCCCGCTCGCCGACGCCGTCCTCACGCGGCTCGTCGCGGCGTACGCCCCGGCCGCCGACCCCGTACGGGCGCAGGGCGCCGCCGCGTACATGAAGCACGTCGCGCCCTTCCTCGGGATCCCCACCCCGGAGCGCCGTGCCCTGTCGCGGACCGTCCTGGCGGGTCTCGGGCGGCCGGACGAACGCGACTGCGCGGCGGTCGCGCTGCGCTGCTGGCGGCTGCCGGAGCGGGAGTACCAGTACTTCGCCGCCGACTACCTCCGCCGGTACGCGAACCGCTGCACCTCCGGCTTCCTGCCCGTCCTGCACCACCTGGTCACCACCGTCCCCTGGTGGGACACGGTCGACGTGCTCGCCGCGCATGTCGCGGGCCCCCTGGTGGCCGCCGACCCGGCGATGGTCCGCGCGATGGACCGGTGGATCGACGACCCCAGCCTCTGGGCGGCCAGAACCGCCCTGCTGCACCAACTGCGCTACAAGGAGGCCACCGACGCCGACCGGCTGTTCGGCTACTGCCTGCGCCGGGCGGACCACCCCGACTTCTTCGTCCGCAAGGCGATCGGCTGGGCCCTGCGCGAGTACGCCAAGACCGACCCCGCCGCCGTACGCGACTTCGTCGAGGGGGCCCGGGACCGCCTGTCGCCGCTCTCCGCGCGCGAGGCGCTCAAGAACCTCTGAATCCGCACGCGAGGCTCAAGTACCTCTGAGGCCCGGGGTCTTCCGCGACGAGGGAAGGGGCCGGGAAAAGCATTCGACGCGCTCACCGTCCTCGGCCATGATCAGGGGCATGTTCCGGTACGCCTTCCTCGCAGCGCCGTCCGCAGTCGCGGACGCGCCGAAGGCTGCCGGGAACGACGCGGTCGCCGTGGCCCTCGCCCCGGCCGCGTCCGCAGCGGTCGCCGCGACGGCGGCACTCGCGGCAGCAGGCGTCGCAGCGGCGTGCACCGCTGCCGCGGCGCCCATCGGCGGCGCCCGAAGCTGACCCTCCTCCGACAGTCCGGCGGACCCCGCAAGGGGAGGGTCGGCGGAGCCCCGGGGTCCACCTCTCTTCTCAGCTTCGCGTTCTCCGAAGGAACCAGCCATGTCCAAGACGGCATACGTGCGCACCAAGCCGCACCTCAACATCGGCACCATGGGCCACGTCGACCACGGCAAGACCACCCTCACCGCCGCCATCACCAAGGTCCTCAGCGAGCGCGGCGGCGGTTCCACCTCCTACGTGTCCTTCGACCGGATCGACCGGGCCCCCGAGGAGGCCCAGCGCGGCATCACCATCAACATCGCGCACGTCGAGTACGAGACCGACACCCGCCACTACGCCCACGTCGACATGCCCGGTCACGCCGACTACATCAAGAACATGGTCACGGGAGCGGCGCAGCTCGACGGGGCGATCCTCGTCGTCTCCGCGCTCGACGGGATCATGCCGCAGACCGCCGAGCACGTCCTGCTGGCCCGTCAGGTGGGCGTCGACCACATCGTGGTCGCGCTCAACAAGGCCGACGCGGGCGACCCCGAGCTGACCGACCTGGTCGAGCTGGAGGTCCGCGACCTGCTCTCCGCGCACGGGTACGGCGGTGACTCTGTCCCCGTGGTCCGGGTCTCCGGGCTCAAGGCGCTGGAGGGCGACCCGCGCTGGACGGCGGCGATCGAGGGGCTGCTGGACGCCGTCGACACGTACGTACCGATGCCGGTGCGCTACACCGACGCCCCGTTCCTGCTCTCCGTCGAGAACGTCCTGACCATCACCGGCCGGGGCACCGTAGTCACCGGCGCCGTCGAGCGCGGCACCGTCCGCGTCGGGGACCGGGTCCAGGTGCTGGGCGCGGACGTCGAGACGGTTGTCACCGGTCTGGAGACCTTCGGCAAGCCGATGGAGTCCGCCGAGGCCGGGGACAACGTCGCGCTGCTGCTGCGCGGCGTGGAGCGCGACCGCGTCCGACGCGGCCATGTCGTGGCCGCGCCCGGCAGCGTCACGCCGAGCCGCCGGTTCACCGCTCAGGTGTACGTGCTGTCGGCGAAGGAGGGCGGCCGCACCACCCCGGTCGCCACCGGCTACCGGCCGCAGTTCTACATCCGTACGGCGGACGTCGTCGGCGACGTCGACCTCGGCGAGGCGGCCGTCGCGCGCCCGGGCGACACGGTCACCATGACCGTGGAGCTCGGCCGGGACGTGCCGCTGGAGTCCGGCCTCGGCTTCGCGATCCGCGAGGGCGGCCGGACGGTCGGCGCGGGCACGGTCACCGCGCTGCTCTGACGTCCACCGCGGCCCGTCATCCCGGTCAGGGGTGGCGGGCCGCAGTGCGGGCGAGGGGACAATGGAAGGGTGAACGAGCCGATACCCGTCATCCGCGAGGTCGACTGCGGCACCGCCCGGCTGCTGCCCGACGTGGACCGCGACCGGGCCTGGCTGCTCACGGTCGACGACGCGCCCCAGTCCTACGTCGACCTCGACGACCCGCACCACCTGGAGTTCGAGTACGTGCGGCGGCTCGCCCACGTCGTGGACGGCGCGGGGGAGCCCGGCGCGCCGCTGGACGTGCTGCACCTGGGCGGCGGGGCGCTGACCCTGCCCCGGTACGTGGCCGCGACGCGCCCCGGATCGCGGCAGGACGTCGTGGACGCCGACCGGGAGCTGCTGCGGCTGGTGGGCGAGCGGTTGCCGCTGCCCGCCGGGAGCGGGATCACCCTCCACGCGGCCGACGCCCGGGAGCGGCTGGAGGCGGCGGCCCCCGCCTCCGTGGACCTGCTGGTCGCGGACGTCTTCGGCGGGTCCCGGGTGCCGGCGCACCTCACCTCCGTCGAGTACGCGCGGGCCGCCGGCCGGGCGCTGCGCGAGGACGGGGTCTACGCGGCCAACCTGGCCGACAGCGCGCCGTTCGCCTTCCTCCGCTCCCAACTGGCCAACTTCGCCGGGGTCTTCCCCGAACTGGCGCTGATCGCGGAACCCGCGGTGCTGCGCGGACGGCGCTTCGGCAACGTCGTCCTGCTCGCCTCGTACGCGCCCCTCGACACGGCTCCGCTCGTCCGGCGCTGCGCGGCGGACGCCTTTCCCGCACGGGTCACCCACGGCCCGGCGCTCGCCCGGTTCACCGGCGCGGCCCGCCCGGTGGCGGACGCGGACGCGGTCGCCTCGCCCGAACCGCCCGCCGGGGCCTTCAGCGTCGGCTGAGGCTCCCGACGGGCGGTCCGGAGCGGGTCGGGGACGGGAGGAGGCTCAGCCGGTGGGCTCGCCCGAGAGGCGGACCGTGCTCAGGATCTGCTGGACGGTGGTGTCCGGCAGCTCCTCCTTGACGCCGGTGGGGCCGTAGAGGACCCAGGTGGAGAAGTCACCCTTGGAGTTCTTGAAGGAGAACGCGATCGACTTCCCGTCGGTGTCGCACTTCCCCTTGTTGGCCAGTCCCAGGGCGGTGGCCTCGACGACGCTGCCGGAGAGGCCCGACTTGGTGGTGAAGGGCTTGGGCTTGCCGACCTTGACCTTGGACTTCGGGTCGAGCTGGGCGTAGGCGGCCCACACGAAGTTGCCGGCCTCGGCCGTCGCGGCCTCGTCGCTGTTCTTGGCGCCCCGGGCGCCCTTCGTACCGACGCCGGCGAGCTCGCTCTCCTCCTCGCGGCCGTCACCGTCGGAGTCGTCGACGCACCACTTGCTCTTGTAGTAGGCGGGTGCGGAGAAGCCGGCGACCGGCGTCCCGTCCTCCTTCTTGGCGTCCTCGAAACCGGCGAACGTCCCCGCGCTGGAGACCTCCCAGTCGCCGGGCACGTCGAACTGCGTGCCCCACTTGGGGTTGGTGACGACCTTCCAGCCCGGAATGAGCGGCTTGGGGTCGCTGTCGGAGCCGCGCGGGTTCTCCGCCGGCGCGGAGCCGGTGGCCGATTCGGTGGGCTTGGCGCTCGGCGACGCGGACTTCTTGTCGTCGGCGACGGTCTTGCCGCCGTCGTCGTCCTTGCCGAGCACCAGGAAGCCGGTTACGCCCGCCGTGATCACGACGGCGGTCGCCGCGATGATCGCCGTGATGGTGGTCTTCTTCTTGTCGTCGCCGGGCTTCGGCCCGCCGGGCGGACCCGGGACGGCGTACTGCGGCGCCGTCGGCTGCTGGTAGGGGTTGGGCTGCTGGTATCCCGGCTGCCCGCCGGGCGGCGGGCCCTGCGGATAGCCGTAGCCCGGCTCCGTCGGCTGCCCGTTATGGCCCTGCTGCGGATACCCCGGTTGCTGATAGGGGTTCGGCTGCTGGTACCCCGGCTGCTGGTACGGGTTCTGGTTCTGGTCCTGCGGGTTCTGCTCGCCCCCGGGCGGCTGCGTTCCTGGCCACATGGCCAGTAACCATAGATGGGCTGTGTGCCCACTTCTACGGCCGCCCTGTACCGGTGCCGTCACAAGGGGATGGCCAAACGGTTCTACTGGTGAGTAACATTCCGGCATGAGCGCTGAACAGATGACCGTGGGCGAGATGCTCGTCGCGACCGTTCCGATGGCCCGGACCCTGAACCTCGAATTCCTGGAGACCACCCCGGAGCGGGCCGTCGTCCGGCTGCCCGACCAGGCGGACTACCACAACCACCTCGGCGGGCCCCACGCCGGAGCGATGTTCACGCTCGCCGAGTCCGCCAGCGGCGCGATCGTCATCGCCGCCTTCGGCGACCAGATGACGCGTGCCGTGCCGCTCGCCGTGAAGGCCGAGATCGGCTACAAGAAGCTCGCCAAGGGCGAGGTCACCGCGACCGCGACCCTCGGCCGCCCCATCGCGGACGTCGTCGCCGAGCTGGACGCCGGCGAGCGGCCGGAATTCCCCGTCGCCATCGAGATCCGGCGGGCCGACGGGGCGGTCACGGGGGAGATGACCGTCGTGTGGACCCTGCGCCCCAACAGCTGACCCGACGCCGTACGCCACCGCACCGGGCCGCCGCCCCTCCCGAGAAAGGGAGGGGCGGCGGCCCGGTCGCGTACGGCGAGGGCCCGGTCGCGGAGAACAGGCGCCCGCCACCCCTCGGCCCCGGCGCGCCATGAGCTTCTGCGCGCGCCTCGGACCCCCTGGCCCCCGCCCGCCCCGCCCCGCGCCGAGCCTCGACTCCGCGCGGCTCAGCCCCCGTGGGCCTCGCGGTGGGCCTTGGCCAGCTCCACGTACCCCGCCGCGTTGAAGCGGATGCCCTCCAGCTCCTCGGGGGTCAGCGGCCGCTTCACCTTCGCGGGCACACCGGCGACGAGCGACCCCGGCGGCACGCGCATCCCCTGCGGTACGAGCGCCTGCGCCGCGACCAGCGAACCCGCGCCGATGTGCGCCCCGTTCAGCACCGTGGCGCCCATGCCGACCAGCACGTCGTCCTCGATGACACAGCCGTGCAGCACCGCGTTGTGGCCCACCGAGACGCGTGCTCCCACGGACAGCGGGAACCCCGGGTCGGTGTGCACGCTGCAGTTGTCCTGGACATTGCTGTCCGCGCCGATCGAAATGGGGCCGCAGTCGGCGCGCAGCACCGCCTGGTACCAGACGCTGGAGCCCGCCGCGAGCGTGACCTCGCCGATCACCACGGAGGTGGGGGCCGTGAACGCGTCCGCGTCGACGTCCGGCTCCTTGCCGCCGATGCCCGTGATCAACGCCTGCTCCGCCATCGCCTGCTCCTTCGCGCCGGTGTGGTGCCGACTCACACGGTAGGGGACCGCTCCCCGGGGCCGTCGCGCAGTGGGGCGAACATCACAGGTCATCGCACGGATCGCCCACCGCGCCGCCGACTACCGTGAGCGCGTGCCGACCAACCGAAACACGTTCTCCTTCCTCGCCCGCCTCCCGCGCCGCGCCGCCTCCCGCGCGGTCCACCGCGGCTGGTCCTGGGCGCAGCGAGCGGGCGCGGTCACCGCCGAGCACCCCGGCCGGCTGCGGTTCGGCGCGATCGGCCCCGGCACCCGGCTCGCCTTCCCGCAGGGAACCGTGTTCGGGGAGCCCTGGATCGAGCTGGGCGCGCACTGCGTCATCGGCGAGCAGGTCACGCTCACCGCCGGAATGATGCCGGACCTGGACCTGGGCGCCGACACCGTCCTCACCCTGGGCGACGGGGTGGTCCTGGGGCGCGGCAGCCACGTGATAGCGGACACGACGGTCACCATCGGCTCGGACACGTACTGCGGCCCGTACGTCTACATCACCTCGACGAACCACAGCTACGACGACCCGCACGAGCCCGTGGGCAAGCAGTGGCCCCGGATGGAACCGGTGTCGATCGGCCCCGGCTGCTGGATAGGGACCGGCGCGGTGATCCTGCCCGGGGCCCGCCTCGGCCGGAACGTGGTGGTCGCGGCGGGCGCGGTCGTCCGGGGCGAGGTCCCCGACCACGCGGTGGTCGCCGGGGCGCCCGCCCGCGTCGTACGCAGCTGGGACGCGGAGAAGGGGTGGCAGCCGCCCCTGCGGACGCCCGCGCCCGTGCCGATACCCGAGGGCGTCACGCCCGAACAACTGCTCGCCCTCGGCGAAGCCGACGAGGCGCGGAACACCCCGTAGGACCGCCCGGAGCACCCGCACGCCGGAGGTACGGGCTGGTGGACGCGGGCGTTCCCCGACCGGCGGTGCAATATTCTTGACCCCGGCATGCGCCGTACGCGACTCAGCCACTCGCGCCCGGCACTGGCCGCGGGCGTCCGCATCCGGGCCCCGCGCACCCGCGCCCGGGTGCCCCCACTCCGCCATCCACCGCAGGGAGGGTACGTGTCCGACCTCGACCAGCTCACCCAGTCGCTGGCCCGCAACCTCAAACGCTGGCGCGGTGAGCGCGGCTTCACCCTCGACGCCCTCGCCGCCCGCGCCGGGGTCAGCCGGGGGATGATCATCCAGATCGAGCAGGCACGGACGAACCCGAGCGTCGGCACCACGGTGAAGCTGGCCGACGCCCTCGGCGTCAGCATCACCACCCTCCTCGACCACGAGCAGGGCGCCCAGGTCCGGCTGGTCCCGGAGAGCCGGGCCGTCCGCATGTGGTCCACCGAGGCGGGCAGCTCCACCACCCTGCTGGTCGGCGCGGAGGCCCGCGGCCCGCTCGAACTGTGGACCTGCCGGCTGATGCCGGGGGAGGGCACCACCTCCGACCCGCACCCCGAGGGCACCGTCGAACTCCTCCACGTGACCGGGGGCGAGCTGACGCTCCTCGTCGACGGACGTACGCATCCGGTCCCCGCCGGGACCTCGGCCGCCTTCGAGGCGCACGTACCGCACGGCTACCGCAACGAGGGCGACGAACCGACCGCGTTCACGATGACGGTCGCCATCCCGCCCGTGCGCCGATCCGCCCCCGGGAACGCTTGATCCTCCCGGTCCCGCACGCGGTTCCCCCGGGTGCGCCCGCTCAGCCGTCGCACCGGGGCCGGCGCCCGGTGAGCCAGAGCGCGGCGAAGTCGACGGCCGCCCGCAGCCGCAGCAGCCTGCACTCCGCCGCGCCCACCCGCCCCGTCGCCACGTCGCCTGTGCCCGCGGCCTCCTCGAAGGCCGCGCCCAGGGCCGGGAAGTCCCCGTCGTCCAGGGCGACGTCCTCGTACTCCCACCAGCGGCGCACCCCGTGCGGCGCGACCACGCACCGGTAGTTCCCGCGCGGGGGGGCCGGCACCCGGTACTCGCCCAGGTGGAACGCCGTGCACGTGCCGTACCCGGTGCCGAGCAGCAGGATCTTGGCGTCCGCCTCGTACAGGCGGGCCAGCGGCGAGTCCTCCCCGAGGTGGCAGTCGGGGCGGTGCCCGGCGAGCAGCCGGTGCGCCCGGGGGCCGAGCGCGGCGAACGAGGTCTGCGGATGCGCGCTGCGCCCGGCCCCCGGCGCCGTCCGCACGGTCTCGGCCAGCACGCCCATCGACGGCGCGGGCGTCAGCGCCGGATCGTACGGATCCATCGCGGCGCGTACGGCCTCCACGGCGGCGGCGTCCAGGCCCCGCACCCGGGCGCGGTAGTGCGGGGAGGTGTCGGAGTTCTCCGGGGTGAAGGAGGGCACCACGACCGTGCCCTCCGGCCCCACCGCCCGGCGCAGCGCGGCCAGCACCCCCCGCGCCCCGCCGGCCACCGGGCCCAGCGACCGCAGCGAGGCGTGCACCAGGAGCACGTCCCCGGGCCGGACGCCCAGCCCGCTCAGCGCCCCCGCCGTGCCGGACGGGTCGGCGCCGGCGGTGCGGTCGGGCGCTTCACGTACGTCGTCCACGGCGGGGATTCTGCCCACCCCGGCCCCCGCCGCACACCCGGACGGCCCCTCCTGCGTACGGCACGGTCCGCCGCCCGGCACCTGACCGCCCGACCGGCCCGGCGGGTGGCCCACGCCGACCGGCTCTGCCCGGCCGGCCCGGCGGGTGTCCCCTCAGACCGCCCCGTCGAGCCGGGGGATCTCGATGGCGGGGCACCGGTCCATGATCATGTCCAGGCCGGCCGCGCGGGTCCGCGCGAAGGCGTCCGGGTCCACGACGCCGAGCTGGAACCAGACCGCCTTCGCGCCCACCGCCACCGCCTCGTCCGCGACGGCGCCGGCCAGCTCGCTGTTGACGAACACGTCCACCACGTCGACCGGGAAGGGGATGTCGGCGAGCGAGGCGTACCCCTGCTCGCCGTGCACGCTCTCGGCCTTCGGGTGCACGGGCACCACCCGCTTCCCGAACCGTCGCAGGACCTCCGCCACGCCGTAGGCCGCCCGGGAGCGGTTGCCGGAGAGGCCCACCACCGCCCAGGTGTCGCCCGTCTCCCGTAGGATCCGCCGGATCGTCGCGGGGTCCGCGTGCGTGCTGTTCGTGTCCGTGCCCTCTGTCGTCATGTCCGGACAACCGGCGGGGCCCGCCCGATCATTCCCGCCGGGGCCCGGCCGCGCGGCGGCGCATAGGGTGGACGGATGCAGGAGCAGTACCGGACCGTCGCCCGCGCGGGTGTGCACGAGAGCGAGATCAACCGATCCCGTTTCCTGTGCTCCCTCGCCCCCGCCGCCACCGAGGAGGAGGCGCAGGAGTTCGTCGCCCGCGTCCGCAAGGAGCACCCGACCGCCACCCACAACTGCTACGCGTACGTGATCGGCGCCGACGCCTCCGTGCAGAAGGCGAGCGACGACGGCGAACCCGGCGGCACCGCGGGCGTCCCCATGCTCCAGATGCTGATGCGGCGCGAGGTGCGGTACGTCGCGGCGGTCGTCACCCGCTACTACGGCGGGGTCAAACTCGGGGCCGGCGGGCTGATCCGGGCGTACGGGGGCGTGGTCGGCGAGGCGCTCGACGCGCTCGGCACCCTCACCCGGCAGCGCTTCCGGCTCGCCACGGTCCGGATCGACCACCAGCGCGCCGGAAAGCTGGAGAACGATCTGCGGGCCACCGGGCGGGACGTGCGCGAGGTGCGCTACGCCGAGGCCGTCACCATCGAGCTGGGCCTGCCCGACGCCGACGTCGAGGCGTTCACCGGGTGGCTGGCCGACGCCACCGCCGGGACCGCCGTCCTGGAACTGGGCGGCGAGGCGTACGGCGATGTGAGCGCGTGAGGGGGACGGCGGCTCCACGGCCCCGGCCCGTGCGCGGGGGAGCGGACGACCGGGATGAGGGCAATCCCACGCCCGCGGGACCCATGACCGATGCGGGTCCGACGGGCCGACGGCGTTAGCGTGGTCGCTGCCGGGCGGCATCACGGGCCGCCGGTGCGCGGCCCACGGGGTGGAGGACGAGTGACGATGCAGGCCACAACCGGCGGAGTGGTCACATGAGGCTCCTGCACACCTCGGACTGGCATCTGGGCCGGTCCTTCCACCGCGTCCCCCTGCTCGACGCCCAGTCCGCCTACCTCGACCACCTCGTGGCGACCGTCCGGGAGCGCGAGGTGGACGCGGTCCTCGTCGCCGGCGACGTCTACGACCGGGCCGTCCCGCCGCTCACCGCCGTCGAGCTGTTCGACCGGGCGCTGCACCGGCTCGCCGCCGAAGGCGTGCCCACCGTCATGATCTCCGGCAACCACGACTCGGCCCGCCGGCTCGGCGTCGGCGCGGGCCTCTTCGAACGGGCCGGCATCCATCTGCGGACCGACCCCGAGAACTGCGCCACCCCGGTCGTCCTCGCCGACGACCACGGGGACGTGGCGTTCTACGGGCTGCCCTACCTGGAACCGGCCCTGGTCAAGGACGCCCTGGGGGCCGCGAAGGCCGGCCACGAGGCGGTCCTCACCGCCGCCATGGACCGGGTCCGCGCCGACCTCGCCACCCGTCCCGCCGGGACCCGCTCCGTCGTCCTCGCCCACGCCTTCGTGGCGGGCGGCGAGCCCAGCGACAGCGAACGCGACATCACCGTCGGCGGGGTCGCCGCCGTCCCCGCCGGGGTCTTCGACGGCGTCGACTACGCGGCCCTGGGACATCTGCACGGCTCCCAGCGGGTCACCGCCCGGGTCCGCTACTCCGGCTCCCCGCTCGCGTACTCCTTCTCCGAGGCAGACCACCGCAAGACGATGTGGCTGATCGACCTCGACGGCGACGGGGACATCGCCGCCGAGGAGCGGATCGACTGCCCCGTGGAGCGCCCCCTTGCCCGCCTCCGCGGCCGTCTCGACACGCTGCTGGAGGACCCCGCCCTGGACCGCCACGAGCACGCCTGGGTCGAGGCGACCCTCACCGACCCCGTGCGCCCCGCCGACCCGATGGCCCGGCTCACCCGGCGCTTCCCCCACACCCTCAGCCTCGTCTTCGACCCCGAGCGGCCGCCGGACGACCCCGGCGCCACCTACGCCCAGCGGCTGAAGGGCCGCGACGACCACCAGATCGCCGAGGACTTCGTCGCCCACGTCCGCGGCGGCAGCGGCCCGAACGACCTCGAACGCACCGTGCTGCGCGCCGCGTTCGACGACGTACGGGTGGACGGGACCGTGCGCGAGGTGTCCCGGTGAGACTGCACCGCCTGAGCATCACGGCCTTCGGCCCGTTCGGCGCCACCCAGGAAGTCGACTTCGACGCCCTCTCCTCCGCCGGCCTCTTCCTCCTCCACGGGCCCACCGGCGCGGGCAAGACCTCCGTCCTGGACGCCGTCTGCTTCGCCCTCTACGGAACGGTCCCCGGCGCCCGCCAGAGCCCCGGCGCGTCCCTGCGCAGCGACCACGCGCCCCCCGGCCTGCCGACCGAGGTCCAGCTCGAACTCACCGTCGGCGGCCGCCGCCTGGAAGTCACCCGGAGCCCCTCCCAGCCGCGCCCCAAGAAGCGGGGCGAGGGCTTCACCATGGAGAAGGCGCAGAGCCGGCTGCGCGGATACGACCCCGAGCGCGGCTGGCACGCCCTCAGCAAGTCGCACCAGGAGATCGGCGAGGAGCTGACCCAGCTCATCGGCATGAGCCGCGACCAGTTCTGCCAGGTCGTGCTGTTGCCGCAGGGCGACTTCGCGCGCTTCCTGCGCGCGGACGCCGAGGCGCGCGGCCGGCTCCTCGGCCGGCTCTTCGACACCCGCCGCTTCGCCGCCGTCGAGGAGCGCCTCGCCGAACTGCGCCGGGGCGCCGAGGCCAAGGTCACCGCCGCCGACGAACGCGTCCTCGCCCTCGCCCAGCGCACCGCCCAGGCGGCCGGGCCCGCCGGCGTCGAGGCCGCGCCGGTCACCGCCCGGCCCGGCGAACCGGGCCTCGCCGAAGCCGTGTTGGCGTGGGCCGCGATCGCCCGCTCCACCGCCCGCGAACGGCTGGACACCGCCCACGCGGCGCTGGCGGCGGCCGAGGAGCGCCAACGGGCCGCCCGCCGCGCGCTGGAGGCCGAACGCGAACTGGCCCGGCTCCAGCAGCGGTACGCGGAGACACTGCGGCGTGCCGAGGCCCTGGAGGAGCGGCGGGGCGAACACGACGCCTGCCAGGAGCGGCTGGAGCGCGCCCGCAGGGCCGACCGGGTCGCCCCGGCGCTGGAGCTGCGCGAGGAGGCCGAGCGGGCGTACCGGGCCGCGAGCGACGGTCTCGACCGGGCCCGGTCGCTGCTGTCCCCGGAGCTGCGTGACGCGGGCGCCGACCGGCTGGCCGAGCTGGAACGGACGTTCCAGCAGGAGCTGTACGCCCTCGACGCGGCACGGGAGGCCGAGGAGCGCAGCGCCGAAATCGACGGGGAGCGCCTTCGCCTGAACCGGGAGGCCCGGGCCGACGACGAGCTGATCCGCGACGCGGACGCGTGGCTCGCCGACTGGGACACCACCCGTACGGCCCTCAAGGAGCGCGTCGACGCCTCGCAGGAGGCCGCCACCCGCGCCGAGCAGCTCGCCGGACTCCTCGCCCCGGCCCGCCGCCGTCTGGACGCGGCACACCGCCGTGACGCGCTCGCCGCCGACGTACGGCAGGCGGAGGACCGGCTGACCGGCGCCCGCGAACAGGAGCTGGACGCCCGGAAGTCCTGGCTGGACCTGCGGGAGCGCCGACTGCGGGGCATCGCGGCCGAGCTGGCCTCCGGTCTCGTCGCGGGCGAGCCCTGCACGGTCTGCGGCTCGGCCGAGCACCCGGCCCCCGCCAGCCCCGGCGACGGCCATGTCGACCGGGCCACGGAGGAGCGGGCGCTCGCCGCTCAGCGGTCGGCCGAGGAAGCCCGCGCCCACGCGGAACAGCAGCTCGGACGGGTACGCGAACGGCACGCGGCGGCCGAGACGGAAGCCCGTGGGGACGACGGCCACACATCCTTCGCCGTGGCCGAACTCCAGTCCCGGGCCGACCGGTTGGCCGACGAGCACGCCGAGGCCCACCGCCTCGCCGCCGCGACGAACCCGGCACGCGAGGCGCTCGCCGCCGCCGAGCGGGAGCACGCCGAGCGGCTGGAGCGGCGGCAGGAGGCGCACGGCCGGATGTCCGCCCGTACCGCCGCCCGCGAGGCCCTCGACGCCGAACAGGCCCGCCTGGCGGAGCGGATCGCGGCGGCCCGGGGCGCGTCGGCGTCCGTCGCGGAGCGCGCGGACCGGCTGACCCGCCGCGTGGCGCGCCTCGCCGACGCCGCCACGGCCGTCCACGCCGAGCAGGAGGCGGCGCGGCGCCGGAAGGAGGCCGACGACCGGCTCTCCGACGCGGCCTTCAAGGCCGGGTTCGACACCCCGGAGGCCGCCGCAGCGACGCTCCTCGGCGCGGCCGGGCAGCGAGAGCTCCAGCACCGCCTTGACGCCTGGCAGGCGGAGGCGGCGGCGGTCGCGGACCGGCGCGCCGAACGCGACGCGCGCGAGGCCGCCGGGCGCCCGGCCGCCCGGCCCGAGGCGGCCGAGAGCGTCCACGAGACGGCGGAACGGCTGCTGCGGGAGGCCGCCTCGGCCCGCGCGGCGGCCCGGGACCGGTGCGCCGAACTCGACCGGCTCTCGGAACAGGCCGCCGACGAGGTCCGCCGACTGGGACCGGTGCGCCAGGAGTACGAGCGGATCGCCCGCCTCGCGGGGCTGGCGGCGGGCACCTCCGCCGACAACGAACGCAAGATGCGCCTGGAGTCGTACGTCCTGGCCGCCCGCCTCGAACAGGTGGCGGCCGCCGCCACCGCCCGGCTGCGGCGGATGTCCTCCGGCCGCTACACGCTGGTCCATTCCGACGCCCGCACCGGCGGTCGCCGCGCCGGGCTCGGGCTGCACGTGGTCGACGCCTGGACCGGCGGCGAACGCGACACCGCGACCCTGTCCGGCGGCGAGACGTTCTTCGCGTCGCTGGCCCTCGCCCTGGGCCTCGCCGACGTGGTGACCGAGGAGGCCGGCGGCGTACGCCTGGACACCCTCTTCATCGACGAGGGGTTCGGCAGCCTGGACGACCAGACGCTGGACGAGGTGCTCGACGTGCTGGACTCCCTGCGGGAGCGGGACCGCAGCGTGGGCATCGTCAGCCACGTCGCCGACCTGCGCCGCCGGATCCCGGCCCGGCTCGAAGTGGTGAAGGAGCGTCAGGGGTCCTCCGTGCGCCACCGGTTGTGACCGCGCGCACGCGGCCCCCACGAACCGGTCGCCGTGGCCGCCGGGTCCCGGAGTGCTCAGCGGGCGCCCGAAGGATCTCGGCGTGCCTCGGCGGCGGCCAGCGCGGCGAACAGGTCACCCGTGTCCGCCCCGGCGGGCACCCCGCTGACCTGGCCGTCCCCGACCTCCACCACCCGCCACGCCCCGTCCTCGCGCAGCGCCAGATCGGTGGTGACCCAGCGCAGCCCCAGACGTGCCACTGCCTCCCGGACGGAGGAGAGTTCGGGCGCGGGGACCCGGTCGGGGGTGTCCGGGTGGGCGGTCGTCAGGACGGCCTCGCCGTCCACCCACCACACCCGTGCCTCGCCGCCCGCGACGAACGGTTCGAAGGACCGCACCACCAGGCCGCCCGCCAGGAACGTGCCCTGCAGTTCGACGAACCGGCCGACCACGGAGGCCAGTTGCCTCCGATCGGTGAGCTCCGGGACGTAACACGCCTCGTGCCACTCGTGTTTGCGGGACTTCACGTAGTCCTTCACGACGCCCGGCCCCGGACCCAGGGGCGCCGCGATCCGGGTCAGCGCGTCGGCGGCGGGCGGCGCGTCCGGAGCCATGGGATGCCAGACGCTGCGCGGAGTGAGGGCGGCGAACTCCTTGTACCATCCCGGGAGTTCATGGGCGCGCCGGTAGCCGGCGGCGCCGGTGAGCAGGGCGCAGCCCCGCGCACCGAGCGCCGCCTCCAGCTCCGCGTACCGGGCGGAGGGGATCATCCACCCCCGGTACCAGTACGGTCCGGAGTCCCGTGCGACCCGGGCCACCGCCCGGGCCGCGTCCCCGGCGAGCAGCGCGTCATGGTCGAGCAGTGCGATCCGGCCGCCGGCCGCACGCGCCGTCGCGACCTCCCCGGCGAACTGCGGATCGGGCCGTGCCGCCCTCAACGGGTCGGCGCAGAACAGGAATCCGTTCCGCTCGTTCATGAGACACCGCCTTCCCTCGGGAGCCGAGAACCGTACGCGCCACCCGGTCCGCTTCAGAGCCGGGACAGCTCGTCCACCAGGTCGTCCAGGCCCAGAGACCCCTGGGAGAGCGCCGCCATGTGCCAGGACTTCAGGTCGAACGCGTCACCGTGCGCGGCGCGCGCGTTCTCCCGGCCGAGCAGCCAGGCCCGCTCCCCGAGCTTGTAGCCGATGGCCTGGCCCGGCATGGACAGGTACCGGGTCAGCTCGCTCTCCACGAAGTCGGCCGGACGTCCGCTGTGGTCGCCGAAGAACTCCTGTGCCAGACCGGGCGTCCAGCGCTCGCCCGGGTGGAAGGGGGAGTCCGCGGGGATCTCCAGCTCCAGGTGCATGCCGATGTCGACGATCACGCGGCAGGCGCGCATCATCTGGGCGTCCAGGTAGCCGAGCCGCCGCTCCGGATCGGGCAGGAAGCCCAGCTCGTCCATCAGCCGCTCCGCGTACAGCGCCCAGCCCTCGGCGTTGGCGCTGACCATGCCGACCGACGCCTGGTAGCGGGAGAGGCTGTCGGCCACGTGTGTCCACTGCGCGATCTGCAGATGGTGGCCGGGCACGCCCTCGTGGTACCAGGTGGAGACCAGGTCGTACACCGGGAAGCGGGTCTCGCCCATGGTGGGCAGCCAGGTCCGCCCGGGACGGGAGAAATCCTCGGAGGGGCCGGTGTAGTACGGCGCGGCCGCCCCGCCGGGCGGCGCGATCCGGGACTCCACCTTCCGCACCCGCTCGGCGAGGTCGAAGTGCGTGCCGTCCAGCGCCTCGATCGCCTCGTCCATCAGGCCCTGCAGCCACTCGCGGACCTCGTCCACCCCTTCGATGTGCTTGCCGCGCACGTCGAGGTGGGCGAGCGCCTCCCAGGGGCCCGCCCCGGGCAGGATCTTTTCGGCCTCGGTCCGCATCTCGGCGAGCAGCCGGTGGTACTCCGACCAGCCGTACGCGTACGCCTCGTCGAGATCCAGGTCGGTGCCGTTGTACAGCCGCGACCAGCGGGCGTAGCGCTCCCGGCCGACCGGGTCCGGGGCGCCCTCGACCGCCGGGGCGTACACGTCGCGCATCCAGTCCCGCAGCGCCAGCACCGAGGCCGTCGCCCGCCCGGCCGCCTCGTCCAGCTCCGCCCGCAGCGAGGCGGGCCCGGGGGCGGCGAACTCCGCGAAGAACGACGGGCCCCCGCCCTCGCCGCCCCACTCGGTGAGCTGCCCGATGAACGTGGCGGTCGCGCGCGGGCCGCCGTACAGCTTGCGCTCCAGGCCCGCCGCCAGCGAGGCGCGGTACCCCTCGTACGCGGCGGGCACCGCGCGCAGCCGCTCCACGACCGCCGCCCAGTCCTCGTCCGTCGCGGTGGGCGTCAGCGTGAAGACCTCGGTGATGCTGTGGGCGGGCGACGAGAGGTTGGAGACGGTCCGCAGCCCCTCCTCGGCCTCGTGCACGGCGAGTTCCGCCGTCAGCCGCTCCCGCAGCAGCCGCCCGCAGCGCCGCTCGGCGTCGCTGTCCGCGCCGGGAAGCCGCTCGGCGGCGTCCAGCTCGCGCAGGGTGGCGCGGAGGAGGTCGGCGGCCGCCGCCTGGCCGGCCGGTGAGAAGTCGGGCAGCCGGCGCGAGCTTTCGGGCACACCCAGATAGGTGCCCGTGATGGGGTCGAGTTCGATGAGTGCGTCGACGTAGGCGTCGGCGACCTGACGGGGCAGCGCGCTGCTCGAAGTGTCTGACATGCGGACATCCTCGTACGACGGTGCCCCTCCCGTCACCACCGGGGCCGCCCGGCGTCCGATCTCCGCCGGTCGGCCGGATGCCGTGCGCGGGGGCGCGGGGACGCAGGGGCAGGCCGACGCCCGGACGCCGGGGGTGCGGGGACGCCAGGGGCCGGCCGATGCCCGGACGCGACCGGTCAGTTCGCGGCGGGCGGCAGCAGCGGGCCGCACTCCCACTGCTGGAAGATCAGCCGGGTGTCCACCCGGGCCACCTCCCGGCGCGAGGTGAACTCGTCCAGCACCAGTCGCTGCAGATCCGCCGCGTCCGCCACGGCCACCTGCACCAGGTAGTCGTCGGGGCCGGTGAGGTGGAACAGCGCACGCGACTCCGGCAACGACCTGATCCGCTCGACGAACGGCCCGATCAACTCCCTGCGGTGCGGCCTGACCTGCACCAGGAGCAGCGCCTGGAGCCCCCGGCCCAGCTTCGCCGGATCGAGGCGCAGCCGGTCCCCGAGGATCACCCCGCCGCGGCGCAACCGGGCCACCCGGTCCAGACACGTCGAAGCGGCCACGCCGACCTCGGCCGCGAGCTCGCGGTACGTGGTCCGCGCATCGTTCTGCAGCAGCCGCAGAATGTGCAGATCCACCGGATCCAGAGCGAAGGAATCGGACATGCGGCGAACGTAACACGGGACTGTGCCGCTACGAGCCGGTAACTGTTCAGAGTGACGCCATGGACGACGAAGTCTCGATGACGCCCCCTGCCGCCACTGCGCCCAGGGCCCTCGCCACCGAAGCCGTGCACGCCGGACGCGACGACCTCGCCTCCCTCGGCCTGCACGCCCCGCCGATCGACCTGTCCACCACCTACCCCTCCTACGACTCGCGCGCCGAGGCGATGCGGATCGACGCCTTCGCCACCACCGGGGCCCGCCCGGACGGACCGCCGGTCTACGCCCGCCTGGACAACCCCACCACGGCCCGCTTCGAGACGGCGCTGGCCCGGCTGGAGGGGGCCGAGAGCGCGGTCGCCTTCGCCAGCGGGATGGCCGCGCTCTCGGCGGTGCTCCTCGCCCGCGCGAGCCAGGGGCTGCGCCACGTCGTCGCGGTCCGCCCGCTGTACGGCTGCAGCGACCATCTGCTGGGCGCCGGGCTGCTGGGCACCGAGGTGACCTGGACCGACCCGGCGGGCATCGCCGACGCCATCCGCCCGGACACCGGGCTGGTGATGATCGAGACCCCGGCCAACCCGACGCTGGCCGAGATCGACATCCGTGCCGTCGCCCACGCCTGCGGCTCCGTGCCGCTGCTGGTCGACAACACCTTCGCCACCCCCGTCCTGCAGCGGCCCCTCGAACACGGGGCGCGGATCGTCCTGCACAGCGCCACCAAGTACCTCGGCGGCCACGGGGACGTGCTGGGCGGCG
The DNA here is from genome assembly GCF_000717645.1 of Streptomyces californicus. GTDB lineage: Bacteria > Actinomycetota > Actinomycetes > Streptomycetales > Streptomycetaceae > Streptomyces > Streptomyces californicus. Next base: position 99,971 of record NZ_JNZZ01000015.1, on the reverse strand, counting down.
TCGTCGCCTGCGACGAGGCGTTCGCCGCCACGCTGCGGCAGGTGCGCTTCGCCACCGGCGGAGTGCTGCACCCGCTGGCCGGCTACCTCCTGCTGCGCGGCCTGTCCACCCTGCCGGTACGCGTCCGGGCGGCTTCGGCGAGCGCCGCCGAACTCGTCCGCAGGCTCACCGCCGACCCCCGGATCGCCCGCGTGCACTACCCGCGGATCGGCGGCGCGATGATCTCCTTCGAGGTGTACGGGGACCCGCACCGGGTGATCGCCGGGGTCCGGCTCATCACCCCGGCGGTCAGCCTCGGCAGCGTGGACTCGCTCATCCAGCACCCGGCCTCCATCAGCCACCGCATCGTGGAGGAGGGGGACCGGCGGGCCTCCGGCGTCGGGGACCGGCTGCTGCGCATGTCGGTCGGGCTGGAGGACGTCGAGGACCTGTGGGCGGATCTGTGCCAGGCGCTCAGCGACGGGCCTCTTCCGTCGGCGCGGCCGGCCGGGCAGCCGGTCGGGGCGTCAGCCGGGCGGTGATGACGAGGGTGCCCTCCTCGATCTGGTAGTCGAGGGGGAGCCCCAGCGCGCGCATCGCCGCCACCATGCCGGTGTTGCGGGACTGCGTCACCGCGTACACGCTGTCGCAGCCCGCCTCCCCGGCCATCGCCACCAGCCGGGCGAGCAGTTCGGAGCCGATGCCCCGGCGCTGCCACTCGTCCTCCACGAGGAGGGCGACCTCGGTCTCGTCGCCGTCCCACAGGAGGTGGCCCAGCGCCACCACCCGGCCGGAGGCCGTCCGCACCGCCAGGGTGCGGCCGAAGCGGGGGCTCAGCAGGTGGTCGAGGTAGCGGTCGGCGTCCTTGACGGGACCGTGGTAGCGCAGGCCCAGGGTGTCCGGCGAGCAGCGGTCGTGCATGGCGCGGGCGGCGGCGAGATCGCCGCGGTCCGCGCGGCGCACGGTGATCTCGTCGCCCTCGGGCAGCGTGAGGACGTCCTTGCCGCGCGGCACCCGGGGGCCGAGCCGGGCGTCCAGCTCGACCAGGGCGCGGGCCCGGGCGAACTCGGTGGGCGTGAACGGCAGATGGGGCCGCTCCACGGAGATGACACCGCCGGAGGGGTCCCGCAGCCGCATCACCGTCTCCTCCAGCACACCCTCGACCGGGGCGCTCTGCCCGGTCGCCCGGCCGGTGACGGAGACGGCGGGCAGCGAGTGGATCGTGCACCGGCCGAGCAACTGGCGCAGCGCCAGGGGCAGCTCGGCCGCGTCCAGCGCCGTCCGGGTGGCCAGCGACAGCACCCGGGTCGGGGTGTCGACCAGGTCGTGGGCGTCCGCCCGCTCGATCCAGGTGGACGTGCCGCCCGCCGCCGCGATCTCCCGGGACAGCTCCTGCGCCTGGAGCGGGGCCGGGGCCCGCAGCAGGAACTCGTCCACGGTTCCGTGCGCCAGCGGATGCGTCTGGAGCGTGAGGATGTCCACCCGCAGTCCGGACAGGGCCAGGCACAGGGCGGCCAGGCTCCCCGGCGCGTCGTGCACCGTCGTCCGGAGCCGCCACAGCACCGTCTCCTCGGCGCCGTCCATCCCGCCGGCCCGGCTGCCCCCGTCCCCGCTCGCGGCGGCCGCCGTCGTACCGGCGGACGTTTCGGCGGGTGTTCCGGCGGGTGTTCCGGCCCCGCCGGGCACGGGGCCGGCCGTATCCGGCGGTGGGGCGTGGCTGTGGCGCCGGGCCCACCAGGTGTGGAACGCCGCCGTGGCCACCAGCGCCACCGCCGACGCCATGAGCAGGAAGGGCCCGTCCGGCTGGTGTCCGATCAGGTTGGCGATCGCGTCGGCCACGGCCACGGCGGTGAACAGAGCGGCCAGTTCGATCAGGTCCCGCCGCCAGTGGTGCGGACGGCGGGCGCTCTTCGTGGAGGTCACATCAGTCATATCCTCACTGTGGACGAACGGTGTTGCCTGATCACGAACGCTTTGTGACTGATGGGTTACGTGTTGATCTGGTCGCCTATCGTCGTTTTCGGTCAGGTTCCGCTGCGGGGGACACCGAGGCGGCCGGACCCCTGTGCGGACGGCCCCTGGACGAGGCGTGGGACGTGTGCGGCCGGCCCGTGAGGCGGCCGGGTCCCGGGGCGGCCGCCCCACCCTGTCGAGGCGTGGGGCGGGTGCGGCCCGGCCCCCGTCTCAGGCCGGCCCGTGCGGGAACGCGGCGAGCAGGCGGGCCGCCTGGCGGACCGTCTGGGACGAGCCCTTGCGTCCCGCCGTCTCCGCCAGCCCCGCTATCGGCCCGATCCCCCCGGTCCCGCAGCGCTCGGCGCAGCCGGCCGCCACGGACAGCAGGTCCCCGAGCCCCCGGGGCGTCTTCTCGTACGCCAGCAGGCCGGGCAGCATCGCCGCCAGCACGGCCAGCACCGTCCGGTGAGCGCCGGTGTCGGCCGCCGTGCCGAGCGCGTCCGCCGTACGGTTCACCTTCACCAGGTCGCGGTCGACCAGGATCGCCAACTCCCGCCCCAGCAGCGCCCCGTCCAGCCGGTCCCGGCCGGCCAGTACCAGTAGGGCGTCCACCGCCGCCGTCCGGTCCTCCTGATGCCGGGCGCCGAGCGCGTAGGCCAGGGCGAGATGGGTCGCCCCGCCGGTCACGCCCGTGCTCTCGGCCAGCGCCGGCAGGAAGCCGACGGCCCCCCGCTGCCCCTCGTCGGCGGCGAACAGCAGATCCGGCAGCAGCCAGGCGGCCAGCGTCTCCGGATCCTCGGGCAACGTCGCCGTCCAGTGCGAGGAGCGCTCCGGCCCCCAGTGGTAGCACTGCCGGGCCTGGGGGAGCTGCGCCCGGCCCAGCCAGTGGAACGCCGGCGGGAAGTCGCGCCGGATCACCGCCCGCTCCCGCGTCGCGAGGAGCACCTGACGCGCCCCGGTGGCCGACCGCTGCCACCAGTTGGCCGCCGAGGGACGGGAGACGGCGGTCGCCGGATGCCGCAGCACCGGGGCCACCGGCTCGTCCGCCCGGAGCCACGCGGCCAGCCGGTCGCCCTCCGCGGTGCCCAGCGCCTCGGCCGCCGCGGCGGACCCGTCCCCCTCGGGGCCCCCGCACCGGCGCACCCGCAGCAGCGCCTGGGCGAAGTCGGCGGGACCCGGGACGGCCCCCGACTCCCGGTAGACCCGCAGCCGCTCCACCAGCTCCGCCGCGTCGAGCGCACCCGTGTGCCACGTGGGCGTCGCCAGCAGGAACGGCAGCCGCCCCGACTCCATCGCCTCGGCGGCCTCCCACGCCCGGTCGAGCAGCACCCCGTTCAGCGCGGAGTGGGCGCAGGCGCCCCCCGGCACGGCCGCCATCGCCCACCACGCGGACCGGTCCCGCTCCGACACCAGGCCGAGCAGCGAGGCCACCACGACGGAGAGCCCGTGCGAGGTCGAGACGCCGCGCGGATCGACCATGTACGGCGAGAGACCGTGCTCGACGAAGTGCACCCCGGCCAGCGCCTCCCGCAACGCCCCCGTCAACTCCTCCCGGTCGGTCCTCGCCAGCCGGACGAGGCCGTCGAGCGACCGCTCGAAGCCGGTGATCCCGGCCGCGGTGTCCAGGACGGCCGACGACGGGATCCAGCGCTCCGACGCGTGCGCCTTCACCCGGGCGGCCACCTCCTCGACCAGCTCGGCCACCGTCCCCGGCGCGGGCTCCAGCGGCCGCGGCTCCGGCGCGGGCGGCAGGAACTCCTCGTACGCCTCGGCGGGCTCCGGCTCCACGAGGTCCCCGAACAGGGCGGTGACCGTCTCCCGGTGCAGCGGGCCCAGCGGCTCCGCGGCCGACGCCAGCCGCTCCCGCGTCTCCGGAACGGTGGTGCGGGGCAGATAGCGGGCCACCAGCTTCAGCGCCCGCTCCTGAACGTCGACGGCCTCGTGGCCGAACGCCTCGGCCACCGCCACCAGCAGCTCGTCCGCCGTCGCCGGATCCCGGCGCAGCGCCTTGCCCAGCAGCGTCAGCTGGGCCCGCACCAGCTTCTTCTCCTGGCGGAAGAGCACCGCACCCGACACCTCCGCCAGCACCCCGGTCGGCAACGCGCCCCGCTCGTCGAGCCGGACGAGCACCTGCTGGGCGTGCGAGGCGACCGGCGCGATGCCGTCCGCCGCCATCGCCGTCCAGTCCCGCAGATGGCGCTCCTCCTCCTCGTCCGTCGCCCCCAGCCGCACCAGAACGGCCAGGAAGAACCGCAGGTCGACGGAGCGGCCCCCGCGCAGCAGCCGGGTCACGCACCGCTCCACCAGACGGGCCCGATCCAGGGCCCCGTCGTCCACGAGCGCGCACACCGCCGCCGGCCAGTGGTCCCGCGAGTCCGGCGCGTCGGAGAAGTCGACCTGCGGCGGCAGCTCCGGCATCTCGAACAGCCGGGCCGCCAGCGCCGCGGAATGCGGGTCGGCCCGCAGGATCTCGGCCAGCGGACGGTGGGTCCGGCCCCGCCAACGCGCCGCGCTGACCAGCTCGGTCCAGCCCACCACCAGATGGTCCGTGACGGGCAGCGGGACACCGGCGGTACGCGTCAGCTCGCCGACGAACACGTACTCCGCGTCGGAGAGGGCCGCACGCCCCGCGAACCGTCGGGCGAGGTCGCCCAGCCACGCCGGATCGCGGTCCTTGAGCGCCGCGAGGATCAGCGGATACGGCGAACGGGTCCAGTCCCGCAGATCACGGCCGCCGATCCAGGCGGCGCACGCCGCCGCCCCGGTCTGGCAGCCCGCACCGGCCACCAGCAGCGCCTTGCGGACCCGGTCCCGCCGTCGCCAGTCCCAGCCCCGCGCCTCCTTGCGCAACTCCTTGAGCTCCGCGAGCGCGGCGCGGCGGCCCGGCCGGTCCAGGGCGAGCACCAGCGGCGGCACCTCGTGGTGACGGCCGTCCCGTACGGCGGTGAGCAGCTCGTTCATCGCACGCCTCCGGCGACCGCCGTGCCGCGCACCGCGTCGACGTCCGCCGCGCCCCGGCGGGCCATGCGGACCGCGAGCGCGTGCTTGCAGGGCCCCCGCCGCCCCCGGTGGTCCGCCCACCACTGACACGTGCAGCTGAACTCCGCACCGCTCTCCCGCACCCGGTAGCGGCGGTCCCCCGAGGCGACCGTGGCCCCCGCGCCGTCGAGCGACACCGCGCCCTCGCCGACCAGCCGCCGCGCCGCCACGAGACGCGGATTGTGCCGCTCCGCCCGGTCCGCGTCGTACGGCAGCTCCCGGTGGAAGTACGCCGCGTCCGCCAGGTCGTAGCCGACCCGGCCCGCCGTGCCGAGCCGGACCAGCGCGGCCCGCACCCGCTCCACGCTCAGTCCCGCCTGCCCGGCCAGCTCGGCCGGTTCGATCCTCGGCTCCCAGGCGAGCAGCACCGACACCAGCTCGGCGTCGGCCGCCGCGTCGTCCGTGGCCAGCGCCTCCAGGACACCGCCCTCGCCGGAGAACCCCCGCGCGGAATCGGGGGAGAGCGTCAGCGTCAGCCGCATCCCCGGCAGCACCACCTCCCAGGCGCTCGCCGCCGCCGCACCGTCGGCCACCGGCCCGTACACCCGCAGGGCCGTCGCGTCGCGCAGCACCCGCCGCAACGCCACCAGCCGCTCCGGACCCGGCAGGCACACCGCGCCCGGCACCGGCCGGGTCGTCGGCCGCAGCGACCCGCCCGACGCCACCACCCACCGGGCGCCCCGCTCCGCGCGGCCCGACGACGGGGTACGCGGCAGCGACCGCAGGAACGCCACCGCCTGCGCCGCCGTCAGCTCCGCCCGCAGGTCGAACCCGGCCGAGGCGACCTGCGCCTCCGCGAAACCGCGCAGCCACCGGTCGGGCAGCGGCACCTTCTTCTCCACCACCGGCCCGTCCAGCGTCGTCACCGCCAGCTCCTCGGGCCCCACCCGCAGATGCAGCGGATCGTCGGCCGTGATCCGCGAAAGGGCCTCCCGCAGCGGGGCGTTCACGTCCACGTTCGTCGTCCCGTGCCCGGTCGTCCGCCCGTCCAGCCCCTCCTGCAGCACATCGAGCCGGGCGTACACCCCGCAGCAGCCGGAGAACGACTCGAAGCGCAACCGATCCCCGTTCCCCGTCACCACCGGGTCCAGCGAGGCGGGCAGCGTGCGCTGGTGGTAGCGGGCGGCGGCCACGTCCGCCACCGCCAGCAGCCCGCGCGCCGCTATGCGCGGATCGGTGAGGAAGCCCGCGAAGAACCGCGGGTGCGCCTCCGCCCCGCGCGGGGTGAGACCCCCCGCGGTCTCCAGACCGAGAGAGGGCCCCACCTGCGAGGACTCAAGGGAGGAAGGGCGTGCGTAGGCCAGGGCCTGAACGGATCGGGTCATGGAAAAAAGCGTAGGACCCGCCACTGACAACGGCCCCGGCCGAAGCCGCCGTTCACCCCGCGTCCCAGCCTGTCGCTCACCCGCCCCCCGTTCGCAGGCCGACTGGTTCCCGGCCGCCGTTCACTGGCCGACGCGGCCCGGCCGGAGGACCTTCGTGAACAGCACCGACCCGCCCTCGGCCCGCAGACGCACCGTCAGCTCCGCGCTGTCGCCGTCGATCTCCACCTCCCCGAAGTACTGCGGCGACTCCATCGGCGAGACGTTCGCCCGCTCGGGAGCCCGTACGAAGACCCGGTCCGGACCGAAGGTGCCGTCCAGCGCGTTGGCCGGGAAGCCGCCCGCCGCCAGGGGGCCGGACACGAACTCCCAGAACGGGGCGAAGTCCTTGAACGCCGCCCGCTCCGGTGCGTAGTGCTGGGCCGAGGTGTAGTGCACGTCCGCCGTCAGCCACACCGTCCCGGTGATCCCGCGGTGCTTGATGAACCGCAGCAGTTCGGCGATCTGGAGCTCCCGCCCCAGCGGCGCCCCGGGGTCGCCCTGCGCCACCGCCTCGAAGTCCGTCGCCCCGTCCGGCACCACCAGCCCGAGCGGCATGTCCGCGGCGATCACCTTCCACTCCGCCCGGGAGGCCGCGAGCGCGCGCTTGAGCCACCGCGCCTGCTCGGCCCCGAGAATGCCCGTCGTGTCGTCGGCCTGCCGCCCGGGGGAGTTGGCGTTGCGGTACGAGCGCATGTCGAGCACGAACACGTCGAGCAGCGGCCCGTGGTGGACCACCCGGTACATGCGGGAGCGCCGCCCGGAACCGTACGAGGGGGCGAGCGGCACGTACTCGTGGAAGGCGCGCACGGAGCGTGCCGCCAGGATGTCCACGTTCTTCTCGGTGTACCGGGCGTCGTCCAGGATCTGGCCCGGGTACCAGTTGTTGCGCACCTCGTGGTCGTCCCACTGCACGACGGAGGGCACCTGCGCGTTGAACCGGCGGACGTTGCGGTCGAGCAGGTTGTAGCGGAAGTTGCCCCGGTACTCCTCCAGCGTCTCGGCGACCTTCGCCTTCTCCTCGGTCATCACGTTCCGCCAGATCCGGCCGTCCGGGAGCGTGACGCTCTCCTCCAGCGGACCGTCCGCGTAGACGCTGTCACCGCTGCACAGGAAGAAGTCCGGGTCCAGGCGGCGCATCTCCTCGTACACCCGGTAGCCGCCGGTCTCCGGGTTGATGCCCCAGCCCTGCCCCGCGATGTCGCCCGACCACAGGAACCGCACCCCGGCCCGGCGGCGGGCCGGAGCGGTGCGGAAGGTCCCGTAGACCGGTTTTCCGGTACGGCGCGGATCGGCCGGGTCGGCGAGCGTCACCCGGTAGTGCACCTGCTCGCCCGGGGGCAGGCCGTACAGCGGAGTGGTGCCGGTGTAGTCCGTCCCCGGTCCGATCGACGGCCCGTGCCACCGGCGCACCCGGCGGAACGACTCGGTCGCCGAGGTCTCCACCAGCATCCGCGCCGGCCGGTCCGAGCGGACCCACAGCAGCGCCGAGGAGGAGGTGACGCTCCCGGCCTGCACCCCCCACGACGCCTCGGGACGCCCGGCCAGGTGCAGCGCGGGGGCCGCCCCGGCCGTCGCGGGCGTGAGGGCGACCGCCGCCGGGGCGATCAGCGAACCGCGCAGGACCGCGCGGCGGCCGGGCGAGGGAACACGCGGGCGGTGCGGACGGTAGGACATCGAAGCGCCTCCAGGGAGATGGTCGGGCGGTGCGCCGTTCCCGGGAGGTCCGTGGTCCGGCGCGGGTCTGCGCCCATGCCTAGCGCCCCGCGGCGGCCGGAGCCCCAACCCCGGGTGAACGGCGCCCGTCGTCCCGCCCCGGAGGGTCAGCCGGGCCCGGACCGGCCGGGCCCGGGACGCCTTCCGGGGCGCACCGCCGCGGCCAGCGCCGCCGCGCCCCGTGCGATGGAGGCCGGGGCGAGATGGGCGTACCCGAGGACCAGCGGCAGCGAACCGTCCTCGGAACCGGCCGTTCCGCAGTCGCGCAGCGGTCGCAGGGCGATGCCCGCCGAGGCCGCCCGCGCCAGGAAGACGTCCTCGGGGCCGTACCGCGCGGGCAGCCGGGCGATGACGTGCAGCCCCGCCGCGATCCCGCTGACCGCCGTGCCGGGGAAGTGCTCGTCGAGCGCGGCCACCATCGCGTCCCGCCGCTCCCGGTAGGCCCGTTGGCAGCGCCGCAACTGCCGGTCGTAGCCGCCGCGCACGACGAAGTCGGCCAGGACCGCCTGGTCGAGCACCGGATTGCCGAGGTCCATGGTCCGCTTGCGGGCGACGATCCGCTCGGTGAGCGCGGCGGGGGCCACCAGCCAGCCGAGCCGCAGACCGGGGGCGAGCGACTTGCTCACCGAACCGGTGTACACGACCCGCTCCGGGTCCAGCCCCTGGAGGGCCCCCACCGGCTCCCGGTCGTACCGGAAGTCCCCGTCGTAGTCGTCTTCCATGATCACGCCGTCCGTCCGGCGCGCCCAGTCCAGCAACTCGCCCCGGCGCCGCGCGGAATAGGCGATACCGGTCGGGAACTGGTGCGCCGGCGTGGTCACCACGGCGCGTACGCCGGAGCGTTCCAGGGGCCCCGGGGCGAGGCCGTCCTCGTCGAGGGGGAGCGGGACGGTGCTCAGGCCGGTCGCCGCGAACAGCGCCGCGTGCTCCGGGCTGCCCGGGTCCTCCACCCCGACCGAGGCCGCGCCCCCGTCCCGCAGCACGAATCCGAGCAGCGTCGTCGCCTGTGCCACCCCCGAGCAGACCACCACCCGCTCCGGATCGGCCACCACTCCCCGGCGTCGGGCGAGCAGCCCGGCCAGCGCCTCGCGCAGCTCCGGCAGCCCGCGCGGATCGGGGTAGCCCAGCGCGTCGTGCGGCAGCCGACCGGACACGGTCCGCTGGGCGGCGCTCCACGCGCCGCGCGGGAAGAGGGAGAGATCCGGGGTGCCGGGGCGGAAGTCGTACCGCACGCCCCGCGCGCGCGGCGCACGGTCGCGCGCGGAGCGCTCCGCCGCGCGTACGCCGTCGCTCACCCAGGTGCCCGCGCCCCGGCCGCTGCGCAGGTACCCCTCGGCGGTCAGCTGCTCGTACGCCTCGGTGACCAGCCCGCGCGACACCCCCAGATCTGCGGCGAGTTCGCGGCTGGAGGGCAGCCGGGTGGAGGCGGCGAGACGGCCGGAGCGCACCGCGTCCCGGAGGGCGGACCTCAGCGCGCGCCCCCGCCCGCGCGCCGGGGCGGCAGCGGCGGGCACCAGCAACTCCCAGGCCGGGGCGAGGGTTTCCGCCGAAGCATGTCGCGGATTGGTCCCCGATGACGTCATGGAAGTGGACCTTAAACCGGTCCGGCGGCGACCTTAGCGTCGGCCCCATGAACGCAACCTCTCTGCGCGGGGTGCTCCTCGCCGCCTTCGCGTGTGTCCTGGTGGGGGCGTCCTTCACCGCCAACAGCGTCCTCGGCGACTACCCGTTCGCGGGCGGCCAGGCCCTCCGCTACGGGCTCGCCGCACTGCTGCTCGTCCCCCTGCTGCGCGGCGGGCCCGACCGCGCGTCCGACCGGCTCCGGCGTCTGACCCCTCGCCAGTGGGGGCGCGTCGCGGTGCTCGCCGCCGTGGGCATGGTCGGCTTCAACCTGGCGGTCCTGGCGGCCGAGCAGTCGGCGGAGCCCGCCGTTCCGGGGGTCTTCGTCGGCTGCGCGCCGATCGTGGTCGGTGTCCTCGTGCCGCTGCTGGAGCGCCGTCGCCCCGCCCGCACGACGCTGTACGCGGCCGGGCTCGTCGCCGCCGGGGCGTTCGCCGTCCAGGGCTGGGGGCGCACCGATGCGACGGGCGTGCTGTTCTCGGTCGGCGCGCTCGCGGGAGAGGTGGGTTTCGCGGTCCTCGCCGTCCCGGTCCTGCGGCCGCTCGGCCCGAAACTGCTCTCCGCGACCGTGTGCGCGGTGGCCGCCGTCGAGTCGGCCCTGCTCGGCGCGGTGCTGGACGGCGGCTCATTCCTGCGGTTCCCGACCGGCGGCGAGGCGGCTGCCCTGCTGTGGCAGGCCGCCGTCGTCACCGTCATCGGGTTCGTCTGCTGGTACAGCGGGATCCAGCGCATCGGGGCCGAGCGCGCCACGCTGTTCTCCGGGCTGATCCCGGTCTCCGCCGCGCTCACCGCACCGCTGGTCGGGGCCGGGACGTACGGCCTCGCACAGGGCGCGGGGAGCCTCCTCGTCGGCATCGGCGTGGCGTACGGCTCCGGCGTGCTCCGCCGCCGTCCGGCCGCCGGCGCTCCGGGCCCCGGGCGACCGGGTGCCGGACGGCCGGGATCAGCGGCTGGTGTCCAGGACGACGCGGGCCACCAGCGCCGGGTCGTCGTTCATCGGGACGTGCCCGCAGCCGGGCAGCCGCACGAGCCGGGCGTCGGGGAGCACCCGCTTGGCGCGGATCCCCTGCCGGCGCAGCAGGATCCGGTCGGCGGTGCCCCAGGCGACGGTGACCGGGATGCCCTTGACGTCCTGGTCGAAGGTGGTGCCCCGGCCGGCCGCCATCGTGGCGTGGAACCCGGTCGCCTCGCGCAGGGCGAGCGTCTCGGCGACGACGGCCTCGGGTGAACGCCTGCCGGGCCGGGCGTAGATGGTGCTGGTGAGGGCCGTCCGCCCGGCCGCGCCGCGCGACAGGCGCTCGATCAGCGGCAGCGGCATGGCCAGCGCGGCCCGGCGCATCGCCCGCAGGGTACCGAAGGCGTACCGGCGCTCCGGCTCGGTCCAGAAGCCGGCCGGGGAGAGCGCGGTCACCGAGCGCACCAGCCCGGCGCGGCCGAGTTCCAGTGCGATCAGCCCGCCCAGCGAGTTCCCGGCCACATGGGGGCGGTCCAGGCCCAGTTCGGCGCAGAAGGCCCCGAGCACCGCGGCGACGGTCGGGAGGTCGTACGGGACACCGTCCGGCAGCGGCGGCGAGACGCCGAAACCGGGCAGGTCCACGGCTATCACCTCGCGCTCGGCGGCCAGGACGCGGGTCACCGGCTCCCACGCCTGGAGGTGGTGCCCGATGCCGTGGAGGAGCAGCAACGGCTCACCGGAGCCGGTCCGTTCGTACGCGACCGAGACGCGGCGGGGGCCGACGGCCGTCGGGGCGGTGAAGGAGACCGTGGTCGTCATGCTGCTGCTCCCTGGTGTGGGTAGACATCTCGTCAACAACAATTACCGTCGAGTAGCTTGCAGTTCAAGAGGCGGGGCGGTCCCGGATGCCGAGGCCCGGCTGCAGAGAGGGCGGGCGCCGGGCTGTCGTCGCTGCCGAGGGGGAGTCGCGTTGTTCCCGCTGCCGAGGGGGCGGCCCCGGCTGGACAGCGCGTGATCCGTGGACTGGGATGGGGCGATGACCGCCGACGCCGCGACCGACCTCTTCGAGGAGCACCGCCCCGTTCTCACCGGCGTCGCCTACCGCATGCTCGGCCGGATCGCCGACGCCGAGGACGTGGTCCAAGAGGCGTGGCTGCGCTGGTCGGCCGCCGACCGCGCACGCGTCCGGGAACCCCCGGCGTACCTGGTACGGATCACCACCCGGCTGGCCGTCGACCGGCTGCGCCACCTCCGGTCGCGCCGGGAGGCGTACCCGGGACCCTGGCTGCCGGAACCGCTGGTGACGGACTTCGGCCCCGCCGTGCCCGACACCGCGGAGCGCGCCGTCCTCGCCGACTCCGTCTCGTTCGCCGTCCTGGTCGTCCTCGAATCGCTCTCCCCGCTGGAGCGCGCGGTGTTCGTGCTCCGGGAGGCGTTCGGCTTCCCGTACGCCGAGATCGCCGCCGCCCTCGACCGTACCGAGGCGGCGGTGCGGCAGCTCGGCGGCCGGGCCCGGCGCCATGTGGAGGAGCGCAGGCCGCGCTACGTCGTGGACCCCGCCGAGCGGCGCGACCTCACCGAGCGGTTCCTGGCCGCCGCCGCCGGGGGAGCCATCGAGCCGCTGCTCGCGCTGCTGGCGCCGGACGTCCGGCTCGTCGGCGACAGCGGCGGCAAGGCGAAGGGTCCGCGCCGGATCATCGAGACCGCCGACAAGGTCGGCCGCTTCCTCTTCGCGGTGGCGGGCGAGCTGGACCCCGCCGGGGAGCTCCGCGTCGTCGAGCTCAACGGCGCGCCCGCGGTGGTCTACTTCGTCGGAGGGAAAGCCGACGCCGTCTTTCAGATCGAAGTCGGCCAAGGTGTCATTCAATGCGCCTATATCATTCGTAATCCGGACAAGCTCGCAGTTTTGTCCGCGCCGTAATGGTCGGCGCACTCGCGCCACTCCGGCCTCATGGGTCATCGAACCCCTGGTCAGAGCCCCGCCGTCCTTGTGTCGGCGGGGCTTTCGTGCTGCGCCCACCTCACGGCATCACGAACGTCGTGTGAACGCTCTGCGCCAGAGTTCCGTTTCGTTCCGTTACGGAATAAGTATTGGTCTTGACCAAGGGGGTAGGCCGTCCTAGGGTCTCCACTTAAGGCAGGAACCTTTAATAAATAACGTCGCGGAAAGACGCTGGGCGATTGCGGAGGACAGGGTGGGGACCACGCAGCTGGAATCGGTACAGGAGCCGAAGTACTGGCACCTCAAGACCGTGCTCAGTGAGGCACTCGACTCGGACTTTGCGGTGGGCGAGATCCTGCCCAACGAACGGGACCTCGCGGCACGGTTCGGTGTCGCGCGCGCCACGCTGAGGCAGGCACTGGAACAGCTCGAACTGGAAGGCCGCCTGCAGCGTCGCCGCGGTGTGGGCACGACCGTCGCCCCGCCGCGCGTCGGCGTCGCCGTCTCGACCGCCCCGCACGAGTGGGCGGGCGACGTCGGCGGCGAGGCGTGGCAGCCCGTCGACAGCACCGTGGCCAAGGCCCCGGCGCCGGTCGCCGCGACGCTCGGCACCGACCCCGCCGAGCCGGTGCACGTGGTGCGCCGCATCCGCGAGACCCAGGGACAGGTGGTGGCGGCGGAGCTGGTCTACGTCCCCGGCTCCTCCGTGCCCGACCTCTCCGCCATCGAGGCGTCCGGCCCGGTGCGGGCCCGCGCCGTCCTGCGCGAGCTGCACCGGCTCGGCCTGCAGGGCCAGGACCGCTCCGTGGAGCTCGGCTCCGCGCGGGCGGACGACGCCAAGGAACTGGACCGCCTCCCCGGCGCCCCCGTCCTGGTCGTCACCACTCGCTACCTCACCGCGGTCGGAACGGCGGCCGTCTCCGTCGCCACCTACCGCGCGGACACCTGCCGGCTCACCTTCGGGGACTCCGGCGCGCTGGAGATCAGCCACGACGACGAGCCCGAGCGCCAGGCGTCCTGACTTTTCCGGCCGGACCGGACCAACCCGCGCCCGCCAGATCCTCGGCGGGTTCGAGTCGGGTCCCGTACCCGCCGTGCTCGGCCGCGTACGGTCACGGCCGGGCTCCGCCGTGTGCGACCACGCCGCTCAGCGGCCGGCCGTCACGGCCCCCTCGACGGCGAACAGGTCCTTCTCGACGTGGTCGAGGGCGAGCCGCAGCGCCCCCGTCGCGACGGCGGCCTCCCCGAGCAGCGACAGCGTCACCTTGGGCGGCCGCAGACAGTAGCGGGCCAACTCCTTCCGGAGCGGCTCCAGCACCCCGTCCAGTCCGGCGGCCCAGCCGCCGACCACGACCAGCTCCGGATCGAGCGCCAGCACCAGCGCCGCCACATCGTGCACCAGCCGCTGGAGGAACCGGTCGACCGCCGCCCTGGCCCCCGCGTCGCCCTGCTTGGCCTTGGCGAACACCACGGCCACCGCCTGCTCGTCCAGCGGGTGCAGCGGCGTGTCCGTCGTCGACAGCAGGTGTTCCGGGGTCACCTCCCGGCCCAGCAGGTGCAGAGCGCCGATCTCCCCGGCGGCCCCGCCGAACCCCCGGTGCAGCCGCCCGCCGATCAGGGACCCCGCGCCGGGGCTCAGCCCCGCCAGCACGAAGACCACGTCGTTGGTCCCGGTTGCCGCGCCCTTCCAATGCTCCGCCACGGCCGCCGCGTTGGCGTCGTTCTCCACGAGGACCGGGCAGCGGAACGAACGGCGCAGCCGCTCCCCGAGCGCGAGTCCGGTCCAGTCCGGCAGCGCCGTACCCAGCCGTACGGTGCCGTCGGCCTCGACGATCCCGGGGCTGCCCACACCGACCGCGCGCAGACTGCTCCGGGCCACCCCGGTGCGGCGGAGCACGTCCGCGATGACGGCCCGGACCTGGTCGAGCCGGTCGTCCGCGCCCGCCGTCTCCGACACCACCCGGGAGCCGGCCCCGACGATCCGCCCGTCGAGCCCCGAGATGAGCGCCGACACCCGGTGCGGACCGATCTCCACCCCGAGAAGGTGCCCCGCCTCGGCCCGGAAGCGGAACCTCCGGGCGGGTCGGCCCTGACGCCGGGCCTCGCTCTCGTCGGGCGCGGCCTCGGCGACGAGACCCGCCTCGAACAGCCCCTCGACAACCCCTTCGACCGTCGGCCGCGACAGCCCGGTGATCTGCGTGAGGTCCGTCAGCGTGGGGGCGCCGGCCCCTCTCAGGGCGTGCAGCACCACCGCGGAATTGATCCGCCGCAACAGGGACGGGTCCCCACCGGTCAGCCGACCCACGGTATGTCCTCCCAGCTCGTGCGCATGTCTGCCGGATCGTACTTGGTGGCCGTGTGCCCCGCGACCAGCGAGGGAAGCCGGTATCGAGCCGCAACCTGGGCGCCTCGCGGCGGCGGAACCGGGCGTATCGGGGCACGGCGGCCGGTAGGGGCCGGCCTGCGGAACCGGCCGCCCGCCCACACCGTGGCGCCCGGCCCACGCTGTCCGGGCCGCCCGGGCGGTCAGCCGGAGCGGTGCGTTCCGGCCGAGGGCCTCGCCGGCCCGGTGTCGTCGCGTACGGCGTTCCGGAGGCGGCCGTACTCCTCGGCCATGGTCGCGACCGTCCAGTGCGCGTTGAGGCCGCTGGGGTTGGGGAGCGCCCACACCCGGGCGCCGCCGACCGTACGGTCCTGGGGGCCGATCCGGGCCCGGGGCTCCCCGAACGCCGTGCGGTAGGCGGTGATGCCGACGACCGCGAGCCACCGCGGCGCGAGCCGTTCGACCTTGGCCGTCAGATCCGCCCCGCCCCGGCGGAACTCCTCCGCGTCCAACTCGTCGGCGCGGGCCGTGGCCCGCGCCACCACGTTGGTGATGCCGAGCCCGAGGCCGAGCAGCTCGGCCTGCTCCGCCGGGCGCAACTGCCGGGGCGTGAACCCCGATCGGTGCAGGACCGGCCAGAACCTGTTGCCGGGGTGGGCGAAATGGTGGCCCGTCACCGCGGTCGTCAGGCTCGGGTTGATGCCGCAGAAGAGCACGCGCAGACCGCCCGCGACCACATCGGGGACGATGCGGCCGCGGGCGGCGTTCAGCTCTTCGGGGGTCATACGTCCTCGGAGGTCGTCCGGAGCGGGCCGCGCCGGGTCAGAGGATCGAGCCCGGGGCGTACCCCGCGGCCTCCGGGTGCTGCTTGGCGATCTCCTCGATCCGGGCGACCAGCGAGGTCACCTGGTCGCCGGCCGCGCCCGTGAACGAGAGCTTGTCGGCCATCAGCTCGTCCAGCCGCGCCCGGTCCAGGGGGATCCGCTCGTCGGCGGCGAGCTTGTCCAGCAGTTCGTTGCGCTCGACGCCCCGCTCCCGCATCGCGAGGGCGGAGGCGACCGCGTTCTCCTTGATCGCCTCGTGCGCCTCCTCACGGCCCACTCCGGCCCGTACGGCGCCCATCAGGACCTTGGTGGTCGCCAGGAACGGGAGGTAGCGGTCCAGCTCGCGCGCCACGACCGCGGGGAACGCGCCGAACTCGTCCAGCACCGTCAGGAAGGTCTCCAGCAGCCCGTCGAAGGCGAAGAACGCGTCCGGGAGCGCCACCCGGCGGACCACGGAGCAGGAGACGTCGCCCTCGTTCCACTGGTCGCCGGCCAGCTCGCCCGTCATCGAGGCGTAGCCGCGCAGGATCACCATCAGGCCGTTGACCCGCTCGCAGGAGCGCGTGTTCATCTTGTGCGGCATGGCGGACGAGCCGACCTGGCCGGGCTTGAAGCCCTCGGTCACCAGCTCGTGCCCGGCCATCAGCCGGATGGTCTTGGCCACCGAGGAGGGCGCCGCGGCGAGCTGCACCAGCGCGGTGACCACGTCGTAGTCGAGGGAGCGGGGGTAGACCTGGCCGACCGAGGTGAACGCCTCGGCGAAGCCGAGGTGCGCGGCGATGCGCCGCTCCAGGTCGGCGAGCTTGTCCGCGTCGCCGCCGAGCAGGTCCAGCATGTCCTGGGCCGTGCCGACCGGGCCCTTGATCCCGCGCAGCGGGTAGCGCGCGAGCAGGTCCTCCAGGCGGCCGTAGGCGACCAGCAGCTCGTCGGCGGCGGTCGCGAAGCGCTTGCCCAGCGTCGTGGCCTGGGCGGCGACGTTGTGCGAGCGTCCGGCGATCACCAGCTCGCGGTACTCGGCCGCGAGCTTGCCGAGCCGGGCCAGCACGGCGACGGTGCGGTCGCGCATCAGCTCCAGCGAGAGCCGGATCTGGAGCTGCTCGACGTTCTCCGTCAGGTCCCGCGAGGTCATGCCCTTGTGGACCTGCTCGTGGCCGGCGAGGGCGTTGAACTCCTCGATCCGGGCCTTCACGTCATGCCGGGTGACCTTCTCGCGCTCGGCGATGGAGGCCAGGTCCACCTGGTCGAGCACGCGCTCGTAGTCGGCGAGGGCGGCGTCCGGCACCTCGATCCCGAGGTCCTTCTGAGCGCGCAGCACCGCCAGCCACAGCTGACGCTCCAGCTTCACCTTCTGCTCGGGGGACCACAGGACGGCCAGCTCCGCGGAGGCGTAGCGGCCGGCCAGGACATTGGGGATGCGAGGCTTCGCAGACACGGCGTTCACGTGGACCGATTCTACTGGCGGTTCCTGCAGCTCCGCGCCGCACCCCGGTTGGTGGTTTGCTACGAAGCGCGCGGGCGCGGCAGCCGGTTCAGTCGCTCTCCTTACCGCTCACCGCGGCGTCGGGGGAGGCGGCCCGTCGCCATCCCGTCACCGGGCCGGGGTTCTCGGCGTCCGCCGGGGTGATCCAGAAGGCCCGGCCGGCCGCCGCGTCGTACTGCGCGCCCCAGCGGCCGTCGCCGGAGGAGCGGCCGGTGAGCCGCCGCCCGATCCAGGGGCCCAGATGCCGGCGGGCGAAGCGGATGTCCTCGGTGCGCCGGGCGGCCCAGTGCGGCGGCGCGGTCGCCGGCATCCGCGCACGCCAGTCCAGCTCGGGCGGCAGCCCCAGGACCTGCCAGACGGCCTCGGCGACCCGCCGGTGCCCCTCGGCGGTGAGGTGCAGCCGGTCGACGTCCCACATCCGCGGGTCGGCGAGCGAGGGCGCGGAGTAGAGGTCCACCACCGCGGCCCCGTGCTGAGCGGCGAGATCGTCGATCAGTGCGAACAGCGCCTCGATCCGGGGCCGGAACCGGTCGAACACCGGCCCGCTGCGCCCGGGGCTCCGCATCAGCACCAGCTGCTCGCAGGAGGGTGTGAGCCGCTCCACGGCCTCCTCCAGCCGCCCCCGGACCATCCCCATGTCGCACTTCGGGCGCAGGGTGTCGTTGAGCCCGCCGACCAGGGTGATCACATCGGGCCGGAGCGCCGCCGCGGCCTCCACCTGGTCGTCCACGATCTGGCTGATGAGCTTGCCGCGCACGGCGAGGTTCGCGTACCGGAAACCGGGGGAGCGGGCCGCCAGCCGGGAGGCGAGGAGATCGGCCCAGCCCCGGTACGTGCCGTCGGGGAGGAGGTCCGACATGCCCTCGGTGAACGAGTCGCCGACCGCGACGAGACTGGTGTAGGAGGCATTCAGTTCCATGGCCCGGCGATCCTACCGCGCGTGTCACCGCCCCGCCCGGCGGAGGCCGGACGGGGCGGTGACACGGGGAGGGCGGGGTCAGCGCGCGCCGGGCCGCCCCACCAGTTCGCGGAGCACGTCCTCCATCGTGACCATGCCGGAGAGCCCGCCGTCCTCGTCGAGCACGGCCGCCAGATGGGTCCGGCTGCGGCGCATCGCGGTCAGCGCGTCGTCCAGCGGGGTCGTCGTCCGTACGCGGGCGATCGGCCGCATGGCCGACACCGGGAAGGGGACGTCCCGGGGCGTCGCGTCCAGGGCGTCCTTCACGTGCAGGTAGCCGAGGATGCGCTGCTCGCGGTCCATCACCGGGAAGCGGGAGAACCCGGACTCCGACGACAGCCGCTCCAACTCCTCCGGTGTGGTGCCGACCTCGGCGTACAGGACCCGGTCGACCGGCATCACCACGTCCCGCACCGGGCGGCGGCCCAGCTCCAGGGCGTGGTGGAGGCGCTGGGCCGAGCGGTCGTCGACCAGTCCGGCGTCCCCGGCGTCCTGCACCATGCGGGCCAGCTCGCTGTCCGAGAACGTCGCGGACACCTCGTCCTTCGCCTCGACCCGCAACAGCTTGAGCAGGGCGTTGGCGAACGCGTTGATCGCGAAGATCACCGGCCGCAGGGCACGGGCCATCGCGACCAGCGGCGGACCCAGGGCGAGGGCGCTGCGCGTCGGCTCGGCCAGCGAGATGTTCTTCGGGACCATCTCGCCCAGCAGCATGTGCAGATACGTGGCCACGCTCAGCGCGATGGCGAAGGAGAGCGGGTGCACCAGCCCGTGCGGCACCCCGACCGCGTCGAAGACCGGCTCCAGCAGATGCGCGATGGCCGGTTCGGCGACGATGCCCAGCACCAGCGTGCAGAGCGTGATGCCGAGCTGGGCGGCGGCGAGCAGCGCGGAGACGTGCTCAAGACCCCAGATGACGCTGCGGGCCCGCCGGTTCCCGGCCTCGGCCTCCGGCTCGATCTGACTGCGGCGCACCGAGATCAGGGCGAACTCGGCGCCGACGAAGAAGGCGTTGGCGACCAGGGTGAGCAAGCCGATGAAGAGCTGGAGAACGATCATCGCTCGTCCTCCGTCTCGTCCTCGGGCCCCGGCACCGGGGCGTGCAGCATGGCGCGCGCGGCCCGGCGGCCCGACGCGTCCACCACGTCGATCCGCCACCCCTCCAGCTCGACGGTGTCGTCCACCTCGGGGATCCGGCCCAGCTCGGCGGCGATGAGCCCCGCGAGCGTCTCGTAGGGCCCGTCCGGCACCCGCAGACCGATCCGGCGGAGCTGGTCGGTGCGCGCCGCCCCGTCGGCCGACCACAGGGAGCGGCCGTCGGCGTCCTCACCCGCCGCGGCGAGATCGGGCGTCTCGTGCGGATCGTGCTCGTCGCGGACCTCGCCGACGACTTCCTCCACGATGTCCTCCAGCGTCGCGACGCCGGCCGTACCGCCGTACTCGTCGATCACCACGGCCATGGCGAGCTTCCCGGACAGCCGGTCCAGCAGCTTGTCCACGGTGAGCGTCTCCGGTACGAGCAGGGGCTCGCGCAGCAGCTCGGACACCCGGGTACGGGGGCGGCGGTCGGCGGGGACGGCCAGGACGTCCTTGATGTGCGCCACGCCGACCACGGTGTCCAGGCTGCCCCGGTAGACGGGGAACCGGGACAGGCCGGTGGCCCGGGTGGCGTTGGCGACGTCCTCGGCCGTCGCCTGCACGTCCAGCGCCGTCACCTGCACGCGCGGTGTCATCACGTTCTCCGCGGTCAGTTCGGAGAGGTTCAGGGTGCGGACGAACAGCTCGGCCGTGTCCGCCTCCAGCGCACCCTCCTTCGCCGAGTGCCGGGCCAGCGCCACCAGCTCCTGCGGGCTGCGGGCGGAGGCCAGCTCCTCGGTCGGCTCCAGACCGAAGCGGCGCACGATCCGGTTGGCCGTGTTGTTGAGGTGGCTGATGAAGGGCCGGAACACGGCGGTGAACATCCGTTGCGGGGTGGCCACCGCCTTGGCCACGGCCAGCGGGGAGGAGATCGCCCAGTTCTTCGGGACCAGCTCGCCGACGACCATCAGGACCACCGTCGACAGCGCCGTGCCGATGACGAGGGCCAGGGTGGAGGCCGCGGCGGGAGGCAGCCCGGCCGCTTCGACGGGGCCGCGGATCAGCTTGGCGATGGACGGTTCGGAGAGCATGCCGATCACCAGGTTGGTGACGGTGATGCCGAGCTGGGCCCCCGAGAGCTGGAAGGTGAGGCTCCGGACGGCCTTGAGGGCGCTCGAAGCGCCCCGGTCGCCCTGTTCGACGGCCCGTTCGAGCTCGCTGCGCTCCACGGTCGTGAGCGAGAACTCGGCCGCGACGAAGGCGCCGCAGGCGAGGCAGAGCAGCAGGGCGACGAACAGCAGAAGGACTTCGATCATCGGTTCACCTCCGTCCCATGATCGGGCAGAGGTGCGGGGACCGCGCGGTGTCGGCGGGGTCGGTGGAATCGGCTACCGGGAGGCTCGCCCATGGGCGGACGGTCACACCTTTCGACAGGAATACGTGGTGGAGGGGCATGTCATCGTAGGGCGTCTGCCCAGCGGAGCCCCGCCCTACCGCGTCCGCGCGCAGGTAAACCCGCCGCCGCGTCGACGGGGGCGGGAGCGACGTCACCGCCTCCGCGTACGGGCCCGGCCCTCACCGGTCCGCCAGGTGCTTCACCCAGCGGCTCCACTGCGGCTCGGGCCCGTAGCCCGCCGCGCGCCAGGCGTGGTGGGCTACGGCGTTCCGGTCGAGGACCATGGCGTCGGCCCGTCGCCCGTCCAGCGCGGCGAATCGTTCCTCCGCCGCCGCGAGCAGGGTGCTTCCGACGCCCTCGCGCCGCGAGGAGGGGTGGACGGCGAGCCGGTAGAGGTGGCAGCGCCAGCCGTCGAAGCCCGCGATGACCGTCCCCACCAGCACCCCGTCCCGCTCGGCGAGCAGCAGCGCCGCCGGGTCCCGCTCCACCAGGCGGGCGATCCCGTCGCCGTCGTCGCTGATGCTGGTGCCCTCGGCGGCCGTCTTCCAGAAGGCGAGGACCTCGTCGAGGTCGGCGGTGGTCGCGGATCGTACGGTGGTCGGATGATCGTTCATGGCGGTCATCACACCACTCGTCCCGGCCCGCGATCGACCGCGTTTCACCATGCGGCCCGCCCGGAGCCCTCAGGTGCCCGCCAGCTCCGCCACCACCGGTGCGAAGGCTTCCATCGCCGGCTCCAGCACGGTCAGGTACGAGAAGCCGAACCGCTCGCGCTGTTCGCGAAGTTGCTCGGCGATCCGGCGCACGCTGCCGACCGCGACGATCGGCAGCTCCAGCACCTCGTCCTCGCTCAGATGGGGCATGTGCTCCAGGAGCGGCCGGACGGCGGCCCGCCGGTCGTCGGTGACCGCGACCATCTGGAGCAGCAGGTTCAGCTCCGCCGGGCTCTCCCGCAGCGCGGCGAACGCCCGGTAGGCGGCGACCCGCGCCTCCAGCCGGTCGGCCGTCAGGACGGAGAGGGATCCGTCCTTGTCGCCGGCCGCCCCGGCGAAGGCGACGGTGTCGGCGTACTCGGCGGCCAGGCGCAGCACCCGGTCCCCGTTGCCGCCGATGAGCAGGGGGACGCGGGGGCGCTGCGCGGGAGCCGGCCGGTGGGCCTCGTCGCGCAGCGACCGGTCCAGCTCCTCCACCGTGCGCCGCAGGTGGTCCACGCGTCCTCTGGGCGTGAGGAACGGGATGTCCGCCCGCTCGTGTTCCGTACGGACGTATCCGGCGCCGATGCCCAGCTCCAGACGGCCCGAGGTGAGCGCGTCCGTACCGGCCGTCTCGCGGGCCAGGAGCGTCGGGTTCCAGAACCCCGCGTTCAGCACGAAGGTGCCGACGCGGGGCCGCTCGGTGGCCTCGGCGGCGGCGACCAGGGAGGGGAAGGGCGCGGGCATGTCCAGATGGTCCGGCACCAGGATCACGTCGTAGCCGAGCTGCTCCGCCCGGCGGCAGCGGGCCCGCCATTCCGCCCTGTCGGCAGGGGCCATGAGATTGACGCCGAAGCGGAACGGCCTGGTCATGGGCGCCTGGACAGCACTCACTGAACACACCTCACAAGGTCACAGGGCGGGAAGAAGCGGACGTGCGGGACGGGGCGAACCCGCCGGAACGACGAGTCGGGACGGAACGAACCCGCCGGAACGACGAGTTCGGTGGGCCGACCACACACCCTGCCAAGAAGGCCGCCCCCTGTCCGCCGAACAGGTGTTCCGGCTCGTGCGCCGTCCTCTTGCCGGTGCTAGCGCGCCCGCGCTAGCGTGGAGGGGTGCCCAAGACTCAGCTGAACGTTCGAGTGGACGAGGCCACCGCCGAGGCCGCGCGGCAGCGCGCGCTCCAGAGGGGGATGAGCGTGAACCGCTACATAGAGGAACTCGTCAAGCAGGACGCGGGCGAGGTGGGCCACACGTTCGTCGAGGCCGCGGCCGATTTCATGAAGCAGTACGAGTCGGTGTTCGCCGAGGAGTTCGGCCCGGAGCGCGAAGGCACCCGTTGAACCTCCGGATCGACCTCTCCTGGCTGCTGATGGTGGCCGAGCACAAGACGCCCGGGGATCCGCAGGTCGTCGACTGGGGGGCGCTCGTCGCCGCCGTCGCACGGCACGACGCGGAGATCTTCGGTAGCGCCGTCTACACCGACCCGCACGCGCGGGCGGCCGCCCTGCTGCAACTGCTGTTGCACGTGCCCGCCCTCGAACACTCCAACGCGATGTTTGCCTCGGCCGTCGCCTACGGCTACCTCGTCGCCTCCGGGCTCAAGGTCATCACCTCGCCCGAGCAGGTCCGTGACCTCGCCCTGCTGGTCAAGCAGGGCAAGGCGGACGTCCGGGCCATCGCCGACGAGCTGCGGCAGTGGAGCGTCTGACCCGTTAGGGAACCCCGGACACCGGACCGGCGGCTCGGCGGCGCGACCCGAACCACCGGCTTGCGACCCACCGCGGCGCGACCCGGACCAACGGGCCCGGACCAACGGCCTTCGGGCCCGTGCCCCGGTACGGACCGCCCGCCCGGCCTCCGTTCCCCAGCCCGCCGGGCTCACTCCTCCGTGAACGGCTTCCGGGCCACGCCAAGCACGCACGGCGACGACGGCATCTGCGGGCCCGTCTCCGGAATCCGCAGCCTGCGGTACGCGCCCACCTCGAAGCCCGCCGCCTCGATCGCGGCCAGCGGGTCCCGTGCCGTGTGGCAGCCGCCGAAGAGCAGCGGCCACACCGTCCGGTCCGCCACCCGCTGCACCGCCGCCGGCACCCGTCCCCGCGCCAACCCGTGCTCGAAGAACCGCAGTTCGCCGCCCGGCCGCAGGACGCGCCGGATCTCGGCGAGCGCCCGGGGCAGGTCCCGTACGGTGCACAGCACCAGGGAGGCGACGGCGGCGTCGAAGCCCTCGTTCTTCATCGGGATCGCCTCCGCCGCGCCCGGCACCACGTCCACGGGCACCTCGGCGCGCAGGGCGGCGCGGACCGCGAGCTGCCGCAGCGAGCGTTCCGGCTCCAGAGCCACGACCTCGGAGACGGCGCCGGGGTAGTGGGCGAAGTTCAGCCCGTTGCCCGCGCCGATCTCGACGACCCGGCCGGAGAGCCCCGCCAGCAGCTCCTCGCGGTACGCCACGATGCCGCCCCTCGCGTCGGCGGCCACGCTGAACCGGGCGTAGAAGCGGGCGAAGAGCGGGTGGTGCACCGCGTCCCGGGGAGGCGTTCTGCCGCGCAGGTGCATGACGGACCTCCCTGAGGAGCGGACGCGGGCTCCTTCGCCATTCTCCCCCGGATCGTCGCCGGGCAGTCCCCGAGGGCCGGGGACGGCACCGACGAATCCGCGACGTGACCCGGCCCTCAGTACCGGGCCGGTGCCCAGGTCCCACCCAGCGCCGGGGCCAGCCACTGCGGCGCGCGCGCCGCGAACTCCGCCTCCGGGAGCGCCCCCGAGCCCTCCGGCACCGCGCCCAGCAGCGGTGCGCCGGCCGCCACCGGCAGGTCCTCGACGTTGCACCGGGCCGCGAGGTCGGGCTCGGCCGGCATGCTGCCGATCACCACGCCCCGGCAGTCCAGCCCCCGGGCCCGCAGCGCCTCGGCCGTCAGCGCGGTGGCGTTGAGCGTCCCCAGTCCCGCGGGCGCCACCACCAGCACCGGCGCGTCCAGCAGCCGGGCCGCGTCCGCCAGCGTCCCGCCCTCGTCGTCGAACCGGACGAGCAGCCCGCCCGCGCCCTCCACCAGCACGAGATCGTGTTCGGTGGCGAGCTTCTGAGCGGCCTCGGCCACCTCGACCGGCCGCACCGGGGAGAGCCCGGCCCGCCGGGCGGCCGTCGCCGGGGCCAACGGCTCCGGGAAGCGGGCCAGTTCGACGGCCGTCACCCCGCTCCCCGCCAACCGTGCGACCTCGGCCGCGTCGCCCGGCTCACCGGGCGCCAGCCCGGTCTGCGCGGGCTTGAGCACCGCGACCCGGCGGCCTCGCGCCGCGGCCGCCACGGCGGCGGTCACCACGGTCTTGCCGATCTCCGTGCCCGTACCGGACACCACCAAAATCGTCGACATGTCGCTTCAGCCTTCCCGTGCGGCCGCGCACACGGCCCGGCAGATCCGTGCCACGTCCTCGTCGCCCGTGACGTACGGCGGCATCGTGTACACGAGGTCGCGGAACGGCCGCAGCCACACGCCCTCGCGCACGGCGGCGCGGGTCGCCGCCGCCATGTCCACCTCGTGGTCGAGCTGGACGACGCCGATGGCCCCGAGGACGCGTACGTCCGTCACCCCGTCGATCTCCCCGGCGGGCGCGAGCCCGGCGCGCAGCCCCGCGCCGATCCGGGCCACCTCGGCCTCCCAGTCCTGGCCGAGGAGCAGGTCCACGGAGGCCGAGGCGACCGCGGCGGCCAGCGGGTTGCCCATGAACGTCGGGCCGTGCGCGAGCACCGGCACCTTGCCGCCGGAGATGCCCTCGGCGACCCGGGTGGTGCACAGGGTCGCCGCCATCGTGAGATAGCCGCCGGTCAGAGCCTTGCCGACACACATGACGTCGGGCGCGATCCCGGCATGCCCGGCGGCGAAGAGCTTGCCCGTACGCCCGAACCCCGTCGCGATCTCGTCCAGGACGAGCAGCACGTCGTGCTCGTCGCACGCCTCGCGCAGCACCCGCAGATAGGCGGGGGAGTGGAACCGCATGCCCCCGGCCCCCTGCACCACCGGCTCCACCACGACCGCCGCGACCTCCTCGGCGTGCGCGGCGATCAGCTCCCGCAGATGAGCCGCGTAGGCGGGGTCCGGTTCGGCGTCGAAGCCGTCCGGCGGGGCGTCGGCGAAGACCTGCCGGGGAAGGGAGCCCGACCACAGCTCGTGCATCCCGCCCTCCGGGTCGCACACCGACATCGGCTGCCAGGTGTCCCCGTGGTAGCCGCCGCGCCAGGTCAGCAGCCGCCGCTTGGCCGGCCGCCCGGCCGAACGCCAGTACTGCAGGCACATCTTGACCGCGACCTCGACGGAGACGGAGCCCGAATCGGCGAGGAAGACGTGCTGGAGCGGTTCCGGCGTGATCTCCACCAGCCGGGCCGCCAGCCGGACGGCGGGCTCATGGGTGAGCCCGCCGAACATCACATGGCTCATCCGGTCCAGCTGGCCGCGTGCGGCCTCGTTGAGGACCGGGTGGTTGTAGCCGTGCACCGCCGACCACCAGGAGGACATGCCGTCCACCAACTCCCGCCGCCCCTCGACGGGTTCGGCGAGCCGGAGCCGTACCCCGGACGCCGACTCCACGATCAGCGGGTCCTGGCGGCCCGGCATCGGACCGTACGGGTGCCAGACGTGGGCGCGGTCCAGCGCCCGCAGCTCGTCGGGGGCGTACGGCTTCGGCGGGGCGGACCGGGGGAGTGCGGGGGCGTACGGCTCAGACATTGGGGGCGAGATCCGTCCCCGCACCGCGCCGACGCACCGCCACCAGATCCGTACGCGCCGCCCCGTTCGGCTCCGTGCGCGCGGCCGGGACGCCGTCCTCGGCGCCGGCGGCCACCGGCTCCGGCTCCCCGTGGCCGCCGCACGGCCCGCAGCCCCCGCCGGCCGCGTGCGAACCGCAGCCCGAGGAGCCCTGCGTACCGCACCCCGCCGGCTCCGCCGCCGTACTGCCGCAGCCGCCGGCCAGGGCGTCGGCGCGGTGGCGCGGCAGCGTCGTCGTGCCCGCGCCCTCCACCTCGAAACCGGCGTCCGCGATCATGTCCAGGTCGGCCTGGCCGGCCTGGCCCTCACTCGTCAGGTAGTCGCCCAGGAAGATGGAGTTGACCAGGTGCAGCGCCAGCGGCTGCATCGAGCGCAGGTGCACCTCGCGGCCGCCCGCGAGCCGCACCTCGACGTCGGGGCAGACGAAGCGGACCATCGCGAGGATGCGCAGGCACCGCTGGGGGGTGAGGTTCCACTCCTTGGCGAGCGGGGTCCCCTCGAACGGGATCAGGAAGTTCACCGGCACCGAGTCCGGGTCCAGGTCGCGCAGCGCGTACACCACGTCCACCAGGTCCTTGTCGCTCTCGCCCATCCCGGCGATCAGCCCGGAGCACGCCGAGAGCCCGGCGGCCTGGGCCTGCTGCACGGTCTCCACCCGGTCCGCGTAGGTGTGCGTGGTGGTGATCGCCCCGTACGTCTCCTCGGACGTGTTGAGGTTGTGGTTGTACGCGTCGGCGCCCGCCGAACGCAGCCGGTCGGCCTGCCCGTCGGAGAGCAGACCGA
This sequence comes from Streptomyces californicus, assembly GCF_000717645.1. Lineage (GTDB taxonomy): Bacteria > Actinomycetota > Actinomycetes > Streptomycetales > Streptomycetaceae > Streptomyces > Streptomyces californicus. The sequence goes on along the minus strand of NZ_JNZZ01000015.1, from coordinate 73,107 downwards.
GGCAGGCGCACACCTCGACGCCCTCGTTCTCCTCCTTGATGGCCTCGATGGTCTTCGTGACCCGGTCGACGTCCCGGTCGGTCGGGCCGCGTCCGCTCGCCACCAGGCAGACCCGCTTCGCCCCGCCGGCGACCCCGGCGGCGGCGGCCTTGGACGCCTCCTCCGGCTTCAGCCAGGTGTACTTGAGGATCCCGGCCTTGGAGCCGAGCCGCTGCGAGCAGTACGAGCAGTCCTCGGGGCAGAGGCCCGACTTGAGGTTGACCAGATAGTTGAGTTTGACGCGTCGTCCGAACCACTGACGGCGCACCTTCCCGGCGGCGGCCACCACGTCGAGCAGTTCGTCGTCGGAGGTCGCCAGTACGGCGAGCGCTTCTTCGCGGGTCGGCAGTTCGCGCCGCAGCCCCTTGTCCACCAGCGTGTTCAGCAGGTCCATGGAAGCTGATCCTGACGTACGGCACCGCCTCCAGCCAAGGAGGAACCAGACAGGAGAGCCGGGCGAGGGTGTGTGTATTGCCACACCCTGACCTGCTGCGCGCCCGGCTAGGGTCTGTGGGCTGCCTACAAACGGACCGTTCGCGCACCGGCCCGACGGCACCGAGCCCGCCTACCCGAGGGACCGCCCCATGCCCTACGCCCCGTTCGACTGGATCGACGCCGAGGCCCGCGGCCGGGCCGCCGCCGGGCTCGTCCGCACCCTGCGCCCGCGCGGTGCGGAGCCGGAGCCGCTCGACCTCGCGAGCAACGACTACCTGGGCCTCACCCGGCATCCGGAGGTCACCGCGGCGGCGGCCGGCGCCGCCCGCCGCTGGGGGGCGGGGGCCACCGGGTCCCGGCTGGTCACCGGCACCACCGCCCTGCACGCCGAACTCGAACGCGAACTCGCCGCCTTCTGCGGCTTCGAGGCCGCCCTCGTGCTCTCCTCCGGATACGCGGCCAACCTCGCCGCGCTGACCGCGCTGTCCGGGCGCGGCTCCCTCATCGTCTCCGACGCGGGCAACCACGCCTCGATCGTGGACGGCTGCCGGCTCTCCCGCGCCGAGACCGCCGTCGTGCCCCACGCCGACGCGGAGGCGGTGGCCAAGGCGCTCGGCGCGCACGAGGGGCGGGCCCTCGCCGTCACCGACTCGGTCTTCTCCGTGGACGGCGACGCGGCCCCGCTCCCCGCGCTGGCCGAGGTCTGCCGCGCCGCGAACGCCGCCCTGCTGGTCGACGACGCCCACGGGCTCGGCGTCCTCGGCGACGGGGGCCGCGGCGCGCTCGCCGCGGCCGGACTGGCCGGGAACGACGGGGTCGTGGCCACGCTCACCCTGTCCAAGTCCCTGGGCAGCCAGGGCGGCGCGGTCCTCGGGCCCGCCCGGGTCATCGACCACCTGATCAACACCGCCCGCACGTTCATCTTCGACACCGGGCTCGCCCCGGCGTCGGCGGGCGGCGCCCTCGGCGCGCTCGGGGTGCTGCGCCGAGAGCCCGAACGGGCCGCTCGCGCGCGGGAGGTGGCCGCCGCGCTGTACACGCGGCTCACCGCCGCCGGGCTGACGGCCGTCCGGCCCGACGCGGCCGTCGTCTCCGTCCGCGCCCCCTCGGCGGACGCGGCGGTGAACTGGGCGGCCGACTGCCGTTCGGCCGGGATGGCGGTGGGCTGCTTCCGCCCGCCGTCGGTGCCGGACGGCGTCTCCCGGCTGCGGCTGACCGCCCGCGCCGACCTGACCGAGGAGCAGATCACGGCGGCCGTGGACACGATCGTCGCCACCGCACCCCGGCAGGCCGGCGCCCGGGTCAGCTGAAGCGGCGCGGCACGGCCTGCGGGCCGAGTCCGGCCACGAACGTGCTCCAGGCCGCCGCCGAGAAGCGCAGCGGGGGCCGGTCCACGTCCTTGGAGTCCCGTACGGCGAGCGCGGCGCCGGGCAGCGGGGCCGCTTCCACGCAGTTGTTCATCCCGGTCGAGCGGGTGCTTCGCCGCCAGCGCGGGACGGGCGGTACGGCGGACGGCGGCGGCGGTGACGCGGTGCGCGGTGCGGCGGTTGGCGGTAACGCGGTGGGCGGTGCGAGACGGTCTGACATGGGGCGGCCCCTTAGCTGCGTGCGATCTCGGTGATGAGGTCCAGCGAGCGTTCCGGTGACAGCGCGTGTGCCTGCAAGGCGCGGAAGGCCGAGCTGTACGCGTCGAGGTCTTCTTTCCGCTCCAAGTGGAGGCTACGCGTCAGATGGTCGAGAACGACCACATCCAGATCAGAGATGTTCGGAAAAGAGAAGATAACGAAAGGGCCGGTGAGCCCGACGTACCCGCCGACCGAGAACGGCAGCAACTGCAGGCACACATGGGGAAGTTGCGAGACCCGGGCGAGATGCCGCACCTGGTCCCGCATCACCTCGGGGCCGCCCACCTCGCGGTGGAGCACCGCCTCGTCCAGTACGGCGGCGAACCGCAGCGGAGGGTCCGTACGCAGCACCCGCTGACGCGTCAGCCGCACCTCGACCAGGGAGTCGAGGCGGTCCTCCGATAACCCGCCCAACGAAGCGCTCGTCACGGCCCGCGCGTACCCGGCGGTCTGGAGCAGCCCCGGAACCACCGACGTCTCCAGCGTCCGGACCGTGCATGCCTGCGACTCCAGACTGATGAAATCGCGGTACTGCGGCGGAATCAGCTCCCGATACGCGTGCCACCACCCCGCACCGCCGCCGCCCGCCGATCCCGCGAGGACTTCCAGCAGCGAACGCAGCCGGCTGTCGCGCACCGCGTACGCGTCGAGCAGCCGGGCCACGTCGAAGGGCTTCACGCCGCTCGCGCCCGTCTCGATGCGGCTCACCTTCGACTGGTGCCACCCGAGCAGGCGCGCCGCCTCCCGGCTGGTCAGCCCGGCGGTGTGACGCAGACTCCGCAACTCCTCGCCGAGCTTGCGCCGCCGGACCACGGGACCGTGCAGCATGCAGGTCTCCCCTCTCTGCCTCTGTGGATACGGGCTTGTGCCTGTGCCGGTACGGACCGGAAGGGCCCGGCCGCCACCCGCGCTGCCCGCAGAGACGCCAGTGTGCCGCCCGCCCACACCGCCCGGGTCCCGAATTCACCGCTTCGAGCGACAGATATATGCATATCTCGGCCGAACGCCGTTACAGAAAGCTTCATCGATGGCAGGCTGGCGCGAAGCACCATCCCGGTCGGCCGTCGGTCGCCCGGAGCGGGAAAGGGACGGCGACGCCATGGCAGATCATCAGGAAGCAACCCTCACGCTGCCGAGCGATCCGGCCTCGGTCTCCTCGGCCCGCAGACATGTGGCCAGGACGTTGACCGAGTGGGGACTGCCCGACGACGCCGAGTTCGCCGACACCGTCCGCCTGATCGTCTCGGAGCTGGCCACCAACGCGGTCCAGCACACCTTCGGCCGATCGCCCACCTTCACCGTGGTCCTGCGCCTCGTCCGCGACGAGGAGCTGTACGTCGGCGTCACGGACAGTCACCCCCGGTGGCCCCAGCGGCTCCCCGCCGCCGTACGGCAGGACAACGGGCGCGGCCTGCCCATCATCCGGTCGCTGGCCAAGGAGTACGGCGGGCGGCTCCAGGTCACCCCGACCGCCGAGGGCGGCAAGACGGTCTGGCTGGCCCTCCCCTGGGCCGTCCCGCTCCCGGAACCCCTCGGGTGATCAGCCCGCGGCGGCCGGGCCCCCGCGGCCGAAGCCGCTGCGCAGCAGGGCGAGGAGCGTCGCCGCCGCGACGCTCGACCGCTCGCCCCGGTGCACGACGGAGATGGTCCGGCGGAACGAGGCGGGCTCCAGCCGCCGCACCGAGAGCGGGGCCGGCGCCATCGAGGCGACCATCTCCGGCACCACCGCCACCCCGAGCCCCGAGCTGACCAGCGCGCACACCAGGGCGTACCCCGGCGACTCGCAGACCACCGCCGGGGTCGCCCCGGCCTCGGCGAGCGCCATCTCGACCCCGCGCCGGGGCGGGTGCGTGGGCGCGCTGCTGATCAGCGGCCGGCCCGCCAGTTCCCCGACCGGAAGCCGCCCGGTGCCCTCCGCCAGCCGGTGGCCCGCCGAGGTGACCAGCACCAGCTCCTCCACCAGCAGGGGCTCGACGACCACGCCCGCCGGGGGAGGGCCGACACCACCCGGCTCGTAGGCGTGGGTGAGGGCGAGGTCGACCTCTCCCGCGGCCACCGCGGCGATCCCGCCGGGCGGTTCGTGGTCGGCGACGGCCAGATCGACCTCGGGATGGGCCCGCCGGAACGCGCTCAGGACCGGCGGCAGCAGATGGATCCCGGCCGTCGTGAACGTCCCCACCCGCAGCCGGCCGCCCGAGAGCCCGGCCAGACGCGCCAGTTCGTGCCGGGCCTGGTCCAGTTCGTCCAGAATCCGCCGGGCCCGGCCGGCCAGCAGTTCGCCCGCCGCCGTCAGCCGGGCCCCGCGGTGGTGGCGTACCAGCAGCGCGGCCCCGGCCTCCCGCTCCAGCTTGGCCAGCTGCTGGGAGAGCGCGGGCGCGGTGTAGCCCAGGCGGGCGGCGGCCCGGGTGATCGAACCCGCCTCCGCGACCGCCACGAGCGCGGCGAGCCGCGTCGGGTCGTACATGAAGCGTTCCTTTAGGCAGACCCAGAAGATTGCAAGTACACGCTAAAGGCTCCGCAGGTCCAGGGTGGACCCATGGACGCACAACTGATCGCCTTCACCGGGGTCGCCGCCGGCATGGTCGCGCTGCCCGGCGCCGATTTCACCGTCGTCGTACGCAACGCCCTGGCCTCCCGCACCGCCGGCCTGGCCACCGCGCTCGGCGTCGCCGGCGGGCTGCTGGTGCACACGGCGCTCGCGGTCGCGGGACTCGCCGCCGTCCTGGTGACCCTGCCGGTCCTCTTCCGCACCGTCCAACTGCTCGGCGGCGCGTACGTGCTCTACCTCGGGATCAGCGCGCTGTACGCGCTGCGCCGCCGGAGCGGGCAGAGCGAGGAGGGAACGGCGGACGACGGGGCGGGGCGGCCCGCTCCCCGGGAGTTCGGACGCGCCCTGCGCCAGGGCTTCCTGACCAACGCGCTCAACCCGAAGGCGCCGGTCCTCTTCCTCAGCTTGCTGCCGCAGTTCGTGCCCCATGGGCAGCCGCCGCTGCCCCGGACCCTGCTGCTGGCGGCGGTCGTGGTGGTGCTGGCGCTGATCTGGTTCCCGGCGGTCGCCCTGCTCGTGGACCGGCTCGGCCGGTGGCTGCGCCGCCCGCGCACCGCCCGCGTCGTCGAGGGCGGCAGCGGAGTGGCGCTCACCGGGCTGGGACTGGCCCTGGTCACCGGGCCGCTGCTGCGCTGAACGGCGGCGCCGGGGTGGCCGGGCGGCTCCGCGACGACGCGCGAGCCGCCCGTACGTCCCCGTCGGGCAGGGGCCGGGCGCCCTTCACGGAGCCCGGCCGTTCCCCAAGGGAAGAGCGTCCGGCCGGTGGGTCAGCGGACCCGTCCGTACCAGACGCTCTTGGACCAGATTTTCGCCAGTCGTACCACGTCTCCCGATTTGGGGGAGTGCCAGATCTTGCCGTTCCCGGCGTAGATGCCCACGTGGTAGACGCTGCGCCCCGAATGGAAGAACACGAGGTCGCCGCGTTTGCGCTGCGACTTCCCGATATGGCGGGTCTTGTTGTACTGCTGCTGTGCCGTGCGGGGGAGCTTCTTCCCCGCCTTCTTGAACGAGTAGACCGTGAGGCCCGAGCAGTCGAAGCGGTGGGGACCGGCCGCACCGTACTTGTACGGGGCCCCCTTCTTCGACGCGGCGACCTTGAGCGCCTTCGTCGAGTGGGTGGCCGCTTCGGCGTCGCTCACCAGACCGGGCGCCAGCATCGTGGACGTCACGGCCAGGGTGAGTGCCGAGGCCGTACCGACCCGGGCGAACAGAGACGGGACATGAACCTGCGCAGGCATGCGCAACCCTTCGTCAGCCGCCTGTGAAGGATGACCTGTCGGGTTCGGGCTGGCGAAGTTGCCCGGCCGCGTAGCGGCTTCACCCCGAGGGCTTCCCGGTCTCCCGGTCGGCCCGTTGTGCTCGGGTCCTCCACTCCTGCCGATCCACTTCCTGTCGACCAGTCATCCGGGCGGCGGCAGGACTCGGCGTCCGCCCGGACCGCCCCGCCGCGGTGGCGGGGGCTTGTCGTCCCAGGGATCTTGACTCACTCAGTGCCGGATTTCCGAGCTGAAACGGTGGTTTGTGAGTCTCCTCACGCCTGATCCATTCGAGTGGACAGGCCGGATTCGCTCCGGTGATCGAGCCCGGCGCACACCCCCGTACCAGCGACGAAAGGGCAGATTTCGAGTATGACCCGGGCGCGGAACGCAAGTTGAGTCGTCGCTCGCGCGAGTGAACGTCTACGCCGAACGAGCGAGGAAATTCGAGCCCGGGATCGGGCGTGTCGCTACCGGTGCGACGGAGAACTCCGAGCGGAGGGCGGACGCCTGGGACGGCGGCCCGAGCGGGCGCCGTCCCCGGGCGTCACCGGTCGCGGCGCCTCGGTCGATCCGGCCGGCGGAAGCCCGCCCGTCGGGGCGACCGGCCCGCTCGCGACCGTCACCGCTCCGCCCGCCGACCGATGCGCTCAGTCGCAGCCGGGCCGGTTGCCGGCCGGAGGCATCGCGACCCGGCCCGCCCGGCGCTCCCCGTCCAGGACGCGCAGAGCGCGCCCCAGGGCCGCCGCGTGGAGGCGCGACTCGCCGCGCTCGTGCATCAGGGCCAGGGCGTCGCGCAGCGCCGCCGCCCCGGAGGCCAGCGCCTGGGCGGCACGCAGCGCGCTGTAGGTGTCGCCGCCGTGGGCCGGGTTGATCCGGCCCACCTGGTCCAGCACGGCCAGATAGCAGTCGACGAACTCGCCCTCGGCGCGGGTCAGGGCGGGCAGGGGCGGGAACTCCGGTGGCTCCATCGGCGGTTCACCTTCGCGGCGTGGGCGGGCGGGGACGTCAGCGGTTCTCCACGACGTGGTCGACCAGCCCGTGGGCGAGAGCGGCCTTCGCGTCGAGGATGGTGTCGCGCTCGATGTCGTCGGTGATCTGCTCCGGGGTCCTTCCGGTGTGCCGGACCAGCATGGCCGCGAACATCTCGCGGGTGCGCACCAGTTCGCGCGCGTGGATCTCCAGGTCGGACGGCTGGCCCCGCATCGGTTCCTCCAGTGCGGGCTGCTGGATGACTACCCGCGCGCCGGGCAGCGCATGTCGGCGGCCCGGGGCCCCGGCCGCCAGCAGGGCCGCGGCGTAGGAGCCCGCCTGCCCGAGGCAGAAGGTCTCCACGTCGCAGGCGAGGTAGCGCATCGTGTCGTACACCGCGGCCATGGCGGCGAACGTGCCGCCGGGGGAGTTGATGTACAGCGACAGCGGCCGGTCCGGATCGGCGTGCTCCAGGTACATGAGCTGGGCGACGAGGTCGCTCGCCGCGGTGTCGTCGATGGGGCTCCCCAGAAAGACGATCCGCTCGGACAGCAGCTTGGAGTACGGGTCCAGCGTGCGGGTCCCGGTCGCGGTGCGCTCGGTGAACTCCGGCAGGACGTACCGGGCGGAGGGGGAGCGGTGAGCGGTGGGGCGGATCATGGCGGTGCCTCTCTCCTGGATGCGCGCGGGCGCGGCGGACCGGAGCGACCGGCCGCCTCCCCGTCCGTAGAAAATGTACAGGACGTACAGAAGGTTATGATGGGGACTATGGCCTACGAGATTCCGGTGACGCAAGCAAGGGCGGAGCTCGCCGAACTGATCAACCGCGTCGTCTACGGCGGTGAACGCGTCGTCGTGACGCGGCACGGCAAGCCGCTCGTCGCGTTGGTTTCCGCCGCTGACCTGCAACGACTTGAGGCGGAAGAGGTCGAGGCCGAAGAGCGGGTGATCAGTTCGGTCTCTTCGATCGGCACCGCTCGCTCCGCTCAGGGCGAACGGCGCAGCTTCGGCATCGCGGCCGAGCACCACCCCCGGGCCGGCGACGAGCGCGACGCCTGACGACCGGCCTCCGGCGCCCGCGCGACAGCACGAAGCCGGGTGCCCCTCCTGGATGAGGAGGGGCACCCGGCTCGGTCGGTGTGCGCCGGTCAGCCGGCGAGGGCCGGTTCCCGGGCGGGATCGGCGGGACGGGGCTCGACCGGCCCGGTCCCGGCCGGCTTCCGGCGGGCGAGCAGGACGGCCGCCAGTCCGAGCGCCGACCAGAGCGAGAGCGTCAGTACGGCCCCGCCCGCCGCGCCGCCGTCGAAGAAGCCGACCGACCGCAGCAGTGAACCGCCCGCGCCCGGCGGGAGCCACTGGCCGATCGCGCCGACGGGCTCCGGCAGCAGTTCGGGTGCGCTGGTGACGCCGGAGAAGCTGTTCCCCAGCAGGACCATCAGCAGTGCGCCGAGTCCGATGCCGCGCGGCCCGAGCAGGGCGGCGAGCCCGGCCACCGCCGAACCGATGGCCAGGACGGTCAGGGCGAGCGCGCCCGCCTCCGTCCACCAGTCGCCCGCGAGCGCGCCGAGCCAGCTGTGCGCCACGGCGGTGACGGCGATGCCGGCCAGCGCCGCCGTCGCGACCAGGGTCGCCGCGGCCCGCGCGCCGCGCAGCCCGGCCAGGGTGACCACGGCTCCGGCCGCCATCCCGGCCAGGGCCAGCGGCAGCATGCTCGCGCCGAGCACGCTGCCCCGGGGGTCGGCGGAGGGCGTGGCCACCACGTCGGTGACGCGGACCTGGGCGCCCTCGGGGGCTGACGCCGTCACGGCCTCGCGCAGCAGTTGGGAGACGACCGGGCTCGCGGCCGAGGCCGTGAGCAGGTGCGGCCCCCGCGGGCCGACGACGACGGCTCCGTATACGGTCCGGTCCTCGATGGCGGCGCGGGCGGCGGCCTCGTCGGCGAAGCGGTGCACCTCGAAGGCCCCCTCGCGCTCCTCGAAGCGCTGCTCCATCCGCTCGGCGGCCGGCGCCGCGCCCGCCACTCCCACCGGGAGGTCACGTGGCGCGATCCGGGCGGCGGGCCAGGCGAACGCCCAGAGGGCGAGGATCGCCACCAGGGGGACGAGCAGGGCGACCGCCACCGCGCGGCGGTCGGGTGCGGTGGGCATGAGGGGGCCTCGATTCGTGGAGCGACGGGAGCGGGGCGGCGGGGGAGCCATCTAAAAGAAGGATCGTTCGTTTTACGCCCTGGCCCCACTGTCGGCATCGCGCGTTCGATTGTCAAGAAGGAACGTTCGTTTTAGGTTGGGGCGCATGGCTCGCGTAACCCAGGAACACCTCGACGCCCGTCGCCGTCAGATTCTCGACGGCGCCGCGCGCTGCTTCGCCCGCAACGGCTTCCATGCCACGTCCATGCAGGACGTCCTCAAGGAAGTGGGGCTCTCCGCAGGGGCGGTCTACCGCTACTTCCCCGGCAAGGACGACATCATCGCGGCCATCACCGAGGAGACCTTCGGCGTCATCCGGGGCGCCTTCCAGGAGGCCGCCCGCCTGACGCCGCCGCCCACCCCGGACGCACTGCTCGCCCGCGTCCTCGGCGGTGTCCTCGCGGGGCGGGTGCACGGACTGGAGCCGCGCACCTTCGCCGCGCTCGTCGTCCAGCTCTGGTCCGAGACCCTGCGCGACGAACGGCTCGCCGCCCTGCTGGACGAGGGGTACACCCTCATGCGCGGAGCCTGGACGGAGCTCGTCGACGCCTATCGGGCCGCCGGAATCCTGGAGAGCGACGCCGCGAGTGATCACATGGCGCGCGCGATGATCGCGACGGCGCAGGGGTTCATCGTGCAGGAGGCGCTCTTCGGGGACGTGCGGCCGCAGGTGCTGGAGGGAGGGTTGCGCGGTCTGATGGCCATGAAGACGCAAAAGATCAGTTAACGCGCCGGAAAAACTTCCGCTCTAACGTGCAATGCCTGGTCGTGGGTGGCCTCTTCGCCTTCAACGGATTGTTGAACGGGGATAGGGTCCCGCTGCGTCCGGAGCCGGTGCCGGACGGAAGACGATGAGGTGGAAGCGTGCAACTGACCCCGCACGAGCAGGAACGCCTGCTCATCCATGTGGCCGCCGACGTGGCGGAGAAGCGCCGCGCACGCGGTCTGCGGCTCAACCACCCCGAGGCGGTCGCCCTCATCACCTCCCACCTGCTCGAAGGCGCCCGGGACGGACGGACCGTCGCCGAACTCATGGCGTCGGGGCGCACGTTGCTCACCCGTGACGACGTCATGGAGGGCATCCCCGAGATGCTCCACGACGTCCAGGTCGAGGCCACCTTCCCCGACGGCACGAAGCTCGTCACCGTCCACGACCCGATCGTCTGACGGGGGCGCGCCGGTGATTCCCGGAGAGATCCTCTACGGAGACGGGGACATCCCCCTCAACGAGGGGCGTGCGGTCACCCGCCTCACCGTCCTCAACGCCGCCGACCGGCCCGTCCAGGTCGGCTCCCACTACCACTTCGCCGAGGCCAACCCCGGGCTGCGCTTCGACCGCGCCGCCGCCCGCGGCCTGCGGCTGAACATCGCCGCCGGCACGGCGGCCCGCTTCGAGCCCGGCATCCCCGCCGACGTCGAACTCGTCCCCCTCACCGGCCGCCGCGTCGTCCCCGGCCTGCGCGGCGAAACCGGAGGTGCCCTCGATGCCTGACCTCGACAGAGCCGTCTACGCCGACCTGTTCGGGCCCACCACCGGCGACCGCGTCCGGCTCGCCGACACCGACCTCTTCGTCGAGATCGAGGAGGACCGCTCGGGCGGGCCCGGAAACGCGGGCGACGAGGCGGTGTTCGGCGGCGGCAAGGTGATCCGCGAGTCGATGGGCCAGGCCCGCACCACCCGCGCCGAGGGGGCGCCCGACACGGTCGTCACCGGGGTCGTGATCATCGACCACTGGGGCATCGTCAAGGCCGACCTCGGCATCCGGGACGGCCGGATCACCGGCATCGGCAAGGCCGGGAACCCGGACACCATGGACGGCGTCCACCCCGACCTCGTGATCGGGCCGGAGACCGAGATCATCGCCGGCAACGGAAAGCTGCTCACGGCCGGAGCGGTCGACGCCCACGTCCACTTCATCTCGCCCACCCTCATCGACCAGGCGCTGTCCAGCGGCATCACCACCCTCGTCGGCGGCGGCACCGGGCCCGCCGAGGGCAGCAAGGCCACCACCGTCACCCCCGGCCCCTGGCACCTGGCCCGGATGTTCGAGGCCATGGACGCACTCCCGGTCAACATCGGGCTGCTCGGCAAGGGCAACACGATGTCCCACGACGCCATGTACTCCCAACTGCGCGGCGGCGCACTGGGATTCAAGATCCACGAGGACTGGGGAGCCACCCCCGCCGTCATCGACGCCTGCCTCACCGTCTGCGAGCGGACCGGCGCACAGCTCGCCATCCACACCGACACCCTCAACGAGGCCGGGTTCGTCGCCGACACCCTCGCCGCCATCGCCGGCCGCACGATCCACGCGTACCACACCGAGGGGGCGGGCGGCGGGCACGCGCCCGACATCATCAGCGTGGTCTCCGAGCCGTACGTCCTGCCCAGCTCCACCAACCCCACCCGGCCGCACACCGTCAACACCATCGAGGAACACCTCGACATGCTGATGGTCTGCCACCACCTCAACCCCGCCGTCCCCGAGGACCTGGCGTTCGCCGAATCCCGCATCCGGCCCTCCACCATCGCGGCCGAGGACATCCTGCACGACCTCGGAGCCATCTCGATCATCTCCTCCGACTCCCAGGCCATGGGACGCATCGGGGAGGTCATCCTGCGGACCTGGCAGACCGCCCACGTGATGAAGAAGCGGCGCGGAGCCCTGCCCGGCGACGGCCGGGCGGACAACCACCGAGTACGTCGCTATGTCGCCAAATACACCATCAACCCGGCGGTCGCCCAGGGCATGGGCGGGGAGATCGGCTCCGTGGAGACCGGCAAACTCGCCGACCTCGTGCTCTGGGACCCCGCCTTCTTCGGAGTGAAGCCGCAGACCGTCATCAAGGGCGGCCAGATCGCGTACGCGCAGATGGGTGACGCCAACGCCTCCATCCCGACGCCCCAGCCCGTGCTGCCCCGGCCGATGTTCGGCGCGCTGGGCCGGGCCGCCGCGCACAGCTCCGTCAACTTCGTCTCCACGGCGGCGATCGAGGACGGGCTGCCCGAACGGCTCGCGTTGGACAAGCGGTTCACGCCGATCACCAGCACCCGGGGCGTCACCAAGGCCGACATGCGGGAGAACGACGCCCTGCCCCGGGTCGAGGTCGACCCCGACAGCTTCGCCGTCACCATCGACGGCGATCCGGTCGAGCCCGCGCCCGCCGCGGAACTGCCCATGGCCCAGCGCTACTTCCTCTTCTGAGCGGACCGGTCCATGTCACGCGCCGCTCTCCTCGTCCTCGCCGACGGCCGGTTCCCCGCCGGAGGCCACGCACACTCCGGAGGCGCCGAACCGGCCGTCGCCGAGGGCCGCGTCCACGACGCCGACTCCCTCGCCGACTTCTGCCGGGGCCGGCTGCACACCGCGGGCCTCACCGCCGCCGCCCTCGCCGCGGCGGCGGCCCACGGTCTCGACCCGCTGGCCCTCGACGCGGCCGCCGACGCCCGTACGCCCTCACCCGCCCTGCGGGCCACCGCCCGCAGACTGGGCCGCCAGATGATGCGGGCCGCCCGCGCCACCTGGCCGAGCCCCGAACTCGACGCGCTCGCCGCGGCCCGGCCGCGCGGAGCCCACCAGCCCGTCGTCCTCGGGCTCACCGCACGCTCGGCGGGGCTCGGCCCCGAGGACGCCGCGCACTGTGCCGCGTACGAGACCGTGAGCGGTCCCGCCACCGCCGTCGTCCGGCTCCTCTCCCTCGACCCCTACCACGCCACCGCCGTACTCGCCCGTCTCGCCCCCGAAACGGACCGGGTCGCGCAAGCGGCGGCCGAGGCGGCCCGGCGGGGCATCGACGCCCTGCCGGCCGCCTCCGCCCCGCTCCTCGACATCACCGCCGAGGCGCACGCCGCCTGGCCGGTCCGCCTCTTCGCCTCGTAACCCGCACCCACAGGAGTCCTCGTGCACCTCGGCCACACCCACGACGGCCCCGCCGCCGTCAGCGCCGACGCCACCCGCCCCGACGGCACCCGGCGCGCCCTGCGGATCGGGCTCGGCGGCCCGGTCGGCTCCGGCAAGACGGCCACCGTCGCCGCCCTCTGCCGCGAACTGCGCGACCGGCTCTCCATCGCCGTCGTCACCAACGACATCTACACCCGCGAGGACGCCGACTTCCTGCTGAACAACGCCGTCCTGCCGCCCGAGCGCATCCAGGCCGTCGAGACCGGCGCCTGCCCGCACACCGCGATCCGCGACGACATCTCCGCCAACCTCGAAGCCGTCGAGGACCTGGAAGACGCGGTGGGCCCGCTCGACCTGATCCTCGTCGAGTCCGGCGGCGACAACCTCACCGCCACCTTCTCCAAGGGGCTGGTCGACGCGCAGATCTTCGTCATCGACGTCGCGGGCGGCGACGACATCCCGCGCAAGGGCGGCCCCGGCGTCACCACCGCCGACCTCCTCGTCGTCAACAAGACCGACCTCGCCCCCTACGTAGGCTCCGACCTGGAGCGGATGGCCCTGGACGCCGAGAAGCAGCGCGGCGGACTCCCCGTCGCCTTCACCTCCCTGACCTCGGCCGAGGGCGTGGGACCCGTGGCCGACTGGGTGCGCGCGCGACTCGCCGCCTGGACCGCGTGAGCGTCCGCGCGCGGGCCCGGCTCCGGGCCGAACCGGACGGGCGGGGCGGAAGCGCCCTGCCCGTCCTGGAGAGCGACGGCCCGCTCGCCCTGCGCCGCACCCGCTCCCCACGGCCCGCGTACGCCCGGGTCACCGTGGTCGGCGCGATGAGCGCTCCGCTCAACGGCGACCACCTCGCCGTCGAGGCGCAGGTCGCGGACGGCGCCCGCCTCACCGTCGACGCGGCGGCGGCCACGGTCGCCCTCCCCGGCCCCCGGGCGGACGCCGATCCGTCCACGTACACCGTCGACCTGACCGTGGGGGAGGGGGCGGTCCTGCACTGGCTCCCCGAACAACTGGTCTCCGCGAGCGGCAGCCGGCTGCACCAGATCACCCGGGTCCGCCTCGCCCCCACCGCGCGCCTGCTGCTGCGCGAGGAGCAGATCCTCGGCCGCCACGACGAACCCACCGGCGCGCTCACCACCCGCCTCACCGTCCACCGCGCCGGCCGCCCCCTCCTGGACCAGCAGCTCGCCTACGGCCCCGGCGCCCCGGGCGGCTGGGACGGCCCGGCCGTCCTGGCCGGCCACCGCGCGGTCGGCCAACTCCTCCTGGCTGACCCGGCGTTCGAGGAGGGTCCGCCCCCGTCCCGCCTCCTCGGACCCACCGCCGCCCTCACCCCGCTGGCCGGCCCAGCCGTCCTGGTCACCGCTGTGGCCCCCGACGCCCGCCTGCTGCGCGGGCTCCTGGACGACGCGACGCGCGAACTGCTGGACGGGCTCAAGGAAGATCATCCCTGACGGCCCGCAGGAGGGGGTCCGGCCGTCCCACGGCGGCCCGGTCCCCTTCCCGGGCCGCCGGACCCGGGCGGCCGGGAACACGCTCCGGTCCGCTCAGCGAACTTCCTTCACCGGTTATGGGTTCGGTAAAGAAACGCGTGTGCGCACTGGTCTCCGGTGCCCCACAGGCGGAAGGATCCCCCGCACGTACCGATGACCACGTCGCTCCTCGGCGGCGGAACGGATGAAGGGGGAGGTTCCACGTGAGACGTACCACGGTGCTCGGCTCGGCCGGGGCTCTCGTCGCGGGCACGCTCATAGCGGGGGCGATGGCCGCGCCCGCCGCGAGCGCGGACGGCCGCCACCACGGGCGGGGCGACGCGGAGGCGCGCGGGGTCGCCGTCGCGGCACACCGCGCGGCGCGGACCGGGATCGCATGGAAGGACTGCCCGGAGGACTGGGGGCTGGCCGCCCCCATCCAGTGCGGGTGGGTGACCGTGCCGCTCGACTACGCGAAGCCGTACGGCAAGAAGATCAAGCTCGCCGTCGACCGGCACGTCAGTACCGGCACCGAGCGCGAGCGGCAGGGCGCCCTGCTCTACAACCCGGGCGGGCCCGGCGGTTCCGGACTGCGCTTCCCCGCCCGGATCACCTCCAAGAACCCGCTCTGGACGAAGACCGCGAAGGCGTACGACTTCGTCGGCTTCGACCCGCGCGGCGTCGGCCACTCGGCCCCCATCTCCTGCGTGGACCCGCAGGAGTTCGTCAAGGCGCCCAAGGCCGACCCGGTCCCCGACAGCGAGGCCGACAAGCGCGCCCAGCGCAAGCTGGCCCGTGAGTACGCCGAGGGGTGCGGCGAGCGCAGCGGCGCGATGCTGCCGCACATGACCACGCCGAACACGGCACGCGATCTGGACGTCATCCGGGCCGCGCTCGGCGAGAAGAAGCTCAACTTCATCGGCGTCTCCTACGGCACCTACCTCGGCGCCGTCTACGGCACGCTCTTCCCCGACCACGTGCGGCGCATGGTCGTCGACAGCGTGGTCGACCCGTCGCGGAAGAACATCTGGTACCGGGCCAACCTCAACCAGGACATCGCCTTCCAGAAGCGCTGGGACGACTGGAAGGCGTGGGTCGCGAAGCACGACTCCGTCTACGGCATCGGCGACACCCCGCAGAAGGTCGAGAAGGCGTGGCTGGAGCTGCGGGCCGCCGCCAAGAAGGAGCCCATCGGGGGCGTCGTCGGGCCCGCCGAGCTGATCGGCTTCTTCCAGAGCGCCCCGTACTACGACTCCGCCTGGGCCCCCACCGCCAAGACCTGGAGCGCCTACCGGGCCGGCGACACCCAGGCGCTGGTCGACGCCGCCGGGCCCGACATGAGCGATCACGCGGGCAACGCCTCCGCCGAGAACGGCAACGCGGTCTACAGCGCCGTCGAGTGCGCCGACGCCCGGTGGCCCACCGACTGGCGCACCTGGGACCGGGACAACACCCGGCTCCACGAGAAGTACCCCTTCATGACGTGGGCCAACGCCTGGATGAACCTGCCCTGCGCCACGTGGCCCGCCAAGCAGCGGACGCCGCTGGAGGTGAAGACCCGCAAGGGGCTGCCGCCGGTCCTCATCGTGCAGTCCACCCGCGACGCCGCCACCCCGTACGCGGGCGCGGTCGAACTGCACCAGCGGTTCAAGGGCTCCCGGCTCATCACCGAGAAGGACGCCGGATCCCACGGCGTCACCGGACTGGTCAACCCCTGCGTCAACGAGCGGGTGGACACCTACCTGCTCACCGGGAAGACCGACCGGCGCGACGTGACGTGCGCCCCGCACGCCACGCCGAAGCCGTAGAACGCCCCTGAGGCGTACGACCGGGGCCGCTCACCGGCGGCCCCGGTCGTACGCCGCCAGCCAGGCGTCCTCCGCCGCGTAGTCGAAGAGGCCCTCGCCGTAGCTCCTGAGCATCTTGGGGAACGCCTCCCGCCAGTCCCGCCCCGCCAGCTCCCCGGCCAGCCACTCCACCGTCTCCGGCAGTGACTCCACATAGCCGGTGACGGGACGGTAGCCGAGCTGTTCACCGGCGGCCGTCATGTCGTAGACCACCGGATGCGCGCCGCTCCACGGTGTCTCGCCCACCTGCCCCTCGGGCGCCGGGCCGTCGATCAGCACCGTCTCCGTCCCGCGCCCGAACACCCCGTCGATCGCCGACGCGATCTCCGCGACCGCGGGCGCCTCGGGGTCCGCCGCATTCAGCACGCGCGACCCCGGCTTCCGGGCGGCCAGGCGGATCAGCTCCGCCGCGTTGGAGACATGGAGCGGATGGAAGCGGCTCTCCCCGCCGTACGCGAGGACCCGGCGTCGCCGCCCGTCCAGCAGCCGCTTCACGAAGTACAGCTCGCGCGGGGTGCGGCAGTACGGGCCGTGCACCGCGCCCGCCCGCAGCAGCGTCACCGGCAGCGCCTCGCCCGCCGCCAGCGTCTCCCGCTCCAGCAGCACCTTCCGCGTCCCGTACGTGGCGTCCCCCGGCGCCACCGTGCCGCAGGTCTCCGGCAGCGGAACCGGATAGCGCGGGAAGCCGTCCGGTTCGGCCTGGGTGTCGAAGCTGCGGCCGCGCGCGTCCTCGTACACCGCCCCGCTGGAGATCACGACCGCCGAGCCGATCCGGCCGGCCAGCCCCGTCACCTGCCGGGCGTGCGCGCCGTCGAACGCCACCATGTCGACCAGCACGTCGCAGCCGTCGCCCAGCGCCTTCTCCAGCGCCCCCTCCTCGTCCCGGTCGAGCGCCACCGCGCGCACCCCGGCGTCCCATGTCGCATCCCGGCCCCCGCCCCGCGAGGCGGCGGTGACCTCCCAGCCGTCCGCGGTCAGTGCCCGCACCGCCGCCCGCCCGATCTGCCCCGTCGCTCCCAGCACCCACGCGCGTCCTCTGCTCATGGCGCCGACGCTAGGGGAGCGCGCCCACCGGGACGAGGCCGCTCTGCCGTCGGCGGATTCGCGCTCAGCGTCGCAGCTTCGGGAACTTCCTGGACGGTGCGGCCTCCTGCTCCGCGGCCTTCACCTTGGCCGCGTACTCGTCCACGTACTCCTGACCGGAGAGTTCGAGGATCGCGTACATGATCTCGTCCGTCACCGCCCGGATCGCGGCCTTCTGGTTCTCCATGCCCGCGTACCGGGAGAAGTCCAGCGGCTCACCGAACCGGATCGCGACCTGCTTGATCTTCGGGATCTTCTGGCCGGGCGGCTGGATCTCGAACGTGCCGAGCATGGCGCACGGGATCACCGGCACCCCCGCGGTGATCGCCATGACCGCCACCCCGACCTTGCCCTTGTAGAGCCGGCCGTCGTGCGAGCGGGTGCCCTCCGGGTAGATCCCCAGCAGCTCGCCCTTGGCCAGCACGCCGAGCCCTTCGCGGATGGCCGCCTGCCCCGCGTCCTTGCCGGACCGGTCCACCGGGATCTGCCCCGCGCTGCGGAAGAAGAAGGCGGTGAGCCGACCCTTGACGCCCGGACCGGTGAAGTACTCGGCCTTCGCCAGGAAGGTGATGCGGCGCTTGAGGATCGCCGGCATCAGGAAATGGTCGGAGAAGGAGAGGTGGTTGCCCGCGACGATCGCCGCGCCGTCCTCCGGAATGTTGTCCAGGCCCTCGATGCGGGGACGGAACAGCAGCCGCAGGACGGGCCCCAGCACGACATGTTTCAGGACGTAATAGAACACCTTGAGGGCGCACCTCGCTCTGCCGGGCCGACTCGGGACCGCTCGGTCACCCCGGCACGGTGGTACCGGGAGATCACAGCGTAGGCCCCGGGCGCCACCGTGGGACCGGGGTGAACCGGTCCTTCGGCTCGTACCCGCGCCGACGCCCGTCAGGCGTGGTCGCGGGCCGTCGGGTTCAGGTGTCCTGGGTGGCCAGCATGCCGAGGGTGCACATTCCCAGCACCACCCAGCCGAACCAGAGCCAGCCACTGCTTCCCAGCGCCACCGTGTACGCGGTCACCGCGACCAGCGCCCCGACGGTCAGGTATCCCATGGTCTTCGTCGATCCGGACATGCGCGCACGCTCCTCGTCGGCCGCGCGGCCGTTCCTCCCATGGTCACCCCGTACGCGCCCTCCGCGCTACTGTCCGCGCGCCTGCAAAGAGGCGAGATAGGCGTTGTACGCCTCCAGCTCCTTGTCACCGTCGCGGTCGGCGGCCCGGTCCGTGCGCCGGGCGACGCGCTGTTCGGAGTTGTACCACTGGTAGACCAGCGCGATGAGCACCAGCACGGAGGGGATCTCGCTGAACGCCCACGCGATGCCGCCCGCCCAGTTCTGGTCGCTCAGGGCGTCGATACCCAGCGAGGCGGGCGGGTTCTTGTACGTCTCCACCATCGGCGTCGACGCCATCATCAGCGCGATCCCGAAGAAGGCGTGGAACGGCATCCCGGCGAACAGCTCCAGCATCCGCATCAGATAGCCGGGCCGGTGCGGGCCCGGGTCCACGCCCATGATCGGCCAGAAGAAGACCAGGCCGACCGCGAGGAAGTGCACCATCATCCCGATGTGGCCGGGCTTGGAGCCCATGAGGAAGTCGAAGATCGGGGTGAAGTAGAGGGCGTACAGGCTCGCGATGAACAGCGGGATCGTGAACACCGGATGCGTGATGATCTTCATGTACCGGCTGTGCAGCAGCTTGAGCAGCAGCTCGCGCGGCCCGGTCCGCCCCCGGCCCGCCGGGGGGAGCGCGCGCAGCGCCAGCGTCACCGGGGCGCCCAGCAGCAGCAGGATCGGCGACAGCATGCTGATCACCATGTGCTGCACCATGTGCACGCTGAACATGACCATGCCGTAGTCGTTGAGCTTGGTGCACATCACCAGCGCGATGCTCAGCACGCCCACGACGAAGAACACGATCCGGTTCACCGGCCAGCCGTCCCCGCGCCGACGCAGCCGCACCACGCCGTACCCGTACAGGGCGAGGGCCAGGACGCAGCCGGTCAGGAAGAACGGGTCGACGGAGAGCTCCAGCCCCCGTCCCAGCGTGAACGGCGGCAGATCCATGTTCATGCCGTGCCCGCTGTGATCCATCAGTTCACTCCCGATGGGGACGTGTCCCCGTTTCGTGCCGGTTGTCCGGTCCAGACTAGAACCGCCCCCGGCCGCGCTCGCGGCCGGGGGCGGTTCTGGAACGGCGTGTCCCTAGAGGACGCACTCCGCCTCGGCGTAGCGCTCGGCCGGGACCGTCTTCAGCGTCTCGACGGCCTCCGCCAGCGGGGTCATCACGATGTCGGTGCCGCGCAGCGCGGTAAGCATCCCGAACTCGCTCCGGTGCGCCGCCTCCACCGCGTGCCAGCCGAACCGCGTCGCCAGGACCCGGTCGTACGCGGTGGGCGTCCCGCCGCGCTGCACGTGGCCGAGGATGACCGGGCGGGCCTCCTTGCCGAGCCGCTGCTCCAGCTCGCCGGAGAGCTGGGTCGCCACCCCGGCGAACCGCTCGTGCCCGTAGACATCCTTGACGCCCTGCTCGAACTGCATGGAGCCCTCGCGGGGCTTGGCACCCTCGGCGACCACCACGATGGCGAACTTCTTGCCCGCCGAGAAGCGCTTGCCGACCAGCGCGGTCAGCTCGTCGATGTCGAAGGGGCGCTCGGGCACCACGATGGCGTGGGCGCCGGCTGCCATCCCGGAGTGCAGGGCGATCCAGCCGGTGTGACGGCCCATGACCTCGACGATCAGCACCCGCTGGTGCGACTCGGCGGTGGTCTTCAACCGGTCCAGCGCCTCGGTGGCGACGCCGACGGCGGTGTCGAAACCGAAGGTGACGTCGGTGGAGGCGATGTCGTTGTCGATCGTCTTGGGAACCCCGACGATCGGGAGGCCGGCCTCGGAGAGGAGGTGCGCGGCCTTGAGGGTGCCCTCGCCGCCGATCGGGATGACGGCGTCCAGTCCCAGGTCCGCGACGTGGCCGCGGGCCCGCTCGACCCCGTCGCGCAGATGCGCGGGCTGGACCCGGGAGGAGCCGAGGATCGTCCCGCCGCGGGCCAGGATGCCGCCCACCGCGTCAAGGTCGAGCTTGCGGTAGTCGCACTCCAGCAGGCCCTTCCAGCCGTCGTGGAATCCGATGACCTCGTCGCCGTGGTCCACGACCGCGCGGTGCACGACGGAACGGATGACGGCGTTGAGGCCGGGGCAGTCGCCGCCGGAGGTGAGTACACCAATGCGCATGGCCCGAGAACCTTTGCAACGTTTAGTCGACGACCGGACCACGTCGTCCGGCTGGATCCCGCCACCCTACCGGCGCAGAGTGACGGGACCGAACCGGCCGTCCGCCTGCTGGACTCCGCTCGATCGAGCGGAGAACACCTCAGGCGAACACCGCTCAGGAGAGCGGAAAACGCCTCATCAGGCGGGCTGTGTGGCGGCCGCGATCCGCTCGGCGCGCAGCGCCTCGTACCACCGGTCGTCGGTGGGCGGCAGCGCGTTCACATCGAGGGCCAGCTTCAGCAGCAGGTCCGCGATCTGGGGGTTGCGCGCCAGCACCGGACCGTGCATGTACGTCCCGAAGACCGTGTCGTTGTACGCGCCCTCCGTGCCGTCCCCGGTGCCGTTGCCCCGGCCGAACCGCACCCGGGCGAACGGCCGCGCGGTCGGCCCCAGGTGGGTGACGCCCTGGTGGTTCTCGAACCCGGTCAGCGGCTCCAGCCCGAGCTGCGGGTCGATGTCCGCCAGTACGTCGCCGACGCACCGCGCGCCCTCGCCGCGCGTCGAGATCACGTCGAGCAGACCGAGGCCCTGCTCGCGCTCGCCGAGGTCGTTGATGAACTCGTGGCCGAGGATCTGGTAGCCCGCGCAGACCGAGAAGATGATCGCGCCGTTGGACGCGGCCCGGCTGAGCCCGCCGTCCCGGCGCAGCCGCTCGGCCGCGAGACGCTGCGGCCGGTCCTCGCCGCCGCCGATCAGGTAGATGTCGCCGGACGTCGGCACGGGCTGGTCGCTGCGCACGTCCACGCGCTGCACGTCCAGACCGCGCTGCCGGGCCCGCCGTTCCACGACCAGCGCGTTGCCCTGGTCGCCGTAGGTGCTGAGCAGGTCGGGGTAGACCCAGACCAGACGCAGACCGTTGTTGCTCATGCTTCGTCCTCTCCGGAGGTGGCCGGGGCCGGGGTCAGTTGCCGACACGGCGGCGCAGATCCTGGAAGGCGGTGTAGTTGGCGATGACCTCGATGCGGCCCGGCGGGGCGTACTGCACGGCCTCGTCGAGCGTCTCGCAGACCCGGAAGTCGAGACCGGCCACTTCGAGACGGACCGCGAGGTCCAGCTTGCGGTCGCCGAGCACGAAGATCGGGTGGCCCGCCAGCTGGGTGTAGTCCACGTCCCACAGCCAGGAGGTGTCCGTGCCGTCCGCGCCGCGCGCGTTGACCGAGAGGATCACCGGCGTCGGCGGCGGGTCGATCAGCGAGAACGTCTCCAGCCAGCCCGCCGGGTTCTTCGCCAGCAGCAGCCGCAGCTCACGGTTCTGGAAGGTGACGACGTCGTAGCGTCCGGCCACCGCCTGCACCTGGTACATCCGCTCCAGGGCGACCTGCGGCGGCACTCCGAAGACGGCGGCGACGGCGGCCGACGTCGCGGCGTTCGCCTTGTTCGCCCGGCCCGGCAGCTGG
This sequence comes from Streptomyces californicus, assembly GCF_000717645.1. Lineage (GTDB taxonomy): Bacteria > Actinomycetota > Actinomycetes > Streptomycetales > Streptomycetaceae > Streptomyces > Streptomyces californicus. The sequence goes on along the minus strand of NZ_JNZZ01000015.1, from coordinate 51,073 downwards.
AGGTGGATCGGCCACGCCGAACCGTGCGGGTCCAGGACGTAGTCGCCGTTCAGCGCCCAGCTCGGGGCGGGGCGGCGGAAGCCGCACTGCCCGCAGAACCAGTCGTCGCCGGGGCGCTGCATGACGCCGCCGCAGGACGGGCAGGACCACGCGTCGTCCTTCCACGCCTGGCCGGCCGCCACCCACACCACGTTGGCCGAGGAGGAGGCCGCCCAGACGACCAGCGGGTCGTCCGCGTTGGCGATGACCACGGCCTTGGAGCCGGACAGGCCCTCGCGCCAGTGCTCGGCCATCATCCGGGTCTCGGCCGCGCGGTCCAGCTGGTCGCGGGAGAGGTTGAGCAGGGCGATCGCCTTGGGCGTGGTGTCGCGGGCGACCCCCGCCAGGTACTTCTCGTCCACCTCGATCACGCCGAACTTCGCGTCCGAGCCGCCGGCCAGGGCCGACGTGATGCCCGCGGGCATGTTCGCGCCGAGCGCGTTCGAGACGACGGGCCCGGCGGCCCGCAGCGCCTCGGCGATCAGCCGGGTGGTGGTCGTCTTGCCGTTCGTCGCCGACACGAGGATCACGTCCAGGTGCTGCGCCAGCCGCCCCAGCAGGTCGGGGTCGAGTTTGAGCGCCACCCGGCCGCCGATCACCGATCCGCTGCCCCGCCCCGCGGCGCGTGACACCGCCGCCGCGGCCTTGCCCGCCGTCACGGCCAGTTTGGCCCGCGGCGACAACGGCTCCGTGTTGCCTGCCATCGTCCTAGATCCTCCTTGCATCGGTCCGCGCCCAGCCTATCGATGTCCGGTGCGACGGTCGCACCGCGGCACCGGCGGAACTCCCCGGTCACGGCGGAACGTACGCTTGCCGCCATGCGAAACCGCCCGATCCCCGGCAGCTCCGGACTCGTCCGTGAGATGAGTCTGCTCGGCGACCCGTTGCTCCACCGGCCCTGCGAGGACGTCACGGACTTCGGCCCGTCGCTCGCGAAACTGGTCGAGGACATGTTCGCCACGATGTACGCCGCACAGGGTGTCGGGCTCGCCGCCAACCAGATCGGCGTCCCGCTCAAGGTGTTCGTCTACGACTGTCCGGACGACGACGATGTCCGCCATCTGGGACACGTGGTCAATCCCGAACTGGTCGAGGCGGACGGACTCACCGTACGCGGACCGGAGGGCTGTCTGTCACTTCCGGGTCTGGAAGCGGGCACGGAACGCTTCGACCACGCGGTCGTCGAGGGCCTGACGATGACCGGCGAGCCGGTCCGGATCGCCGGGACGGGGTGGTTCGCCCGGTGCCTCCAGCACGAGTGCGACCACCTGGCCGGCACCGTCTACACCGACCGGCTGACCGGGCTGCGCCGCAGCCGTGCGCTGCGGGCGGCGCGCCGGGCGCCCTGGGCGCGCAAGGAGGCGTAGGGATCGGGCGGGCGAGGCGTCCGGGCCGGTCCCGGGCGGGTCGGAACCCGCGCGGTCCGGGCCGGTGCCGGGCTGGTCGGAGCGCGGGCCGGTCGGCGCCCGCGCGGGCCGGGCCGGAACCCGCGTAGGGCGTCCGGGCTTGTCAGAACCCCGGGCCGCCCTGGCGGTCTCCCGCCTCCGCGAGGCGGCCCCACAGCAGATCGGCCAGCGCCCGCACCAGTTGCGCGCGGGAGCAGGGCCGGTCGCCGAGCCACCAGTCGCCCGCCGCGTGCATCATGCCGACGATCCCGTGGCCCCAGATCCGGGCCGTCTGCTCGCTGCCCGGGCCCAGGTCGACCCGCTCGGCGATCACCTGGCCCAGCTCCTCGCCGAGGCGGCGCAGCAGCGGGGCGGAGTGCCGGCCGACGTCGAATCCCTGCTCGGCCGGGGCGGCGTCGGCGGGGGAGGCGTCGGCCGCCCCTTCGGACGGGTGCATCAGGAAGCGGTAGACCTGGGGGCGGGCCTCGATCGCGGCGAGGTAGGTGTCGAGCGTGGATTCCACCCGGCGGCGCCGGTCGGCGGGCGCGTCCAGCGCGGCCCGCAGGGCGCTGAGCAGCGCGTCGGTGTGCCGGGTGGCCAGCGCGCGGTAGAGGCCGCCCTTGTCCCCGAAATGGCGGTAGAGGATGGGCTTGGTGATCCCGGCCTCGGCGGCGATGGCGTTCATCGAGGCATGCGGACCGTCCCTGAGCACCACCCGGTCCGCCGCTTCCAGCAACTCGCGGCGGCGGCTCTCGGCCGCGGTCCGCTGTCGCTCGGCGCTTCGTGCGGTCTCCATGTCGTCTTCTCCCACCCCTGGCCACGCGATGGCGTCGCATCGCTCCTGCACGCCCGCGCAACGTAACACCCCGCGCTGACGGCGCCGGATGGGCTCCGGAGCGGTTGACAGTGGCTACTTGCCGGTAACAGACTGTGGTTACCGCAAGTAACGTACGCTTTTCCGCAGCAGTGCCTGGAGGGGAAACATGGCCGAGTTCACGCTTGAGCTCAACGACGACCAGAAGCAGGTCAAGGAGTGGCTCCACGGCTTCGCCGCGGACGTGATCCGCCCCGCCGCCGCCGAGTGGGACGAGCGTGAGGAAACGCCCTGGCCCGTCATCCAGGAGGCCGCGAAGATCGGCATCTACTCCCTGGACTTCTACGCCCAGCAGTTCTTCGACCCCACCGGGCTCGGCATCCCCATGGTCATGGAGGAGCTGTTCTGGGGCGACGCGGGCATCGGCCTGTCGATCGTCGGTACGGGCCTGGCGGCCGTCGGCGTCCTCGCCAACGGCACCGAGGAGCAGATCGGCACCTGGATCCCGCAGATGTACGGCGACGCCGACGACGTGAAGGTCGCCGCCTTCTGCTCCTCCGAGCCCGACGCCGGCTCCGACGTGGCCTCGATGCGCACCCGCGCCGTCTACGACGAGGCCAAGGACGAGTGGGTCCTCAACGGCACCAAGACCTGGGCGACCAACGGCGGCATAGCCAACGTCCACGTGGTCGTCGCCGTCGTCGACCCCGACATCGGCTCCAAGGGCCACGCGTCCTTCATCGTGCCGCCGAACACCCCCGGCCTCTCCCAGGGCCAGAAGTTCAAGAAGCACGGCATCCGCGCCTCCCACACCGCCGAGGTGGTCCTGGAGGACGTCCGCGTCCCCGGCCACTGCCTCCTCGGCGGCAAGGAGAAGCTCGACGAGCGCCTCGCCCGCGCCCGGGAGCGCGCCAAGGCCGGCGGCGAGCGCGTCAAGAACGCGGCGATGGCCACCTTCGAGGCGTCCCGCCCGGCGGTCGGCGCCATGGCCGTGGGCACCGCCCGCGCCGCCTACGAGGTCGCCCTCGACTACGCGAAGACCCGCAGCCAGTTCGGCCGCCCGATCATCGACAACCAGGGCATCGCCTTCCAGCTCGCCGACATGCGCACCCGCGTCGACGCGGCCCGGCTGCTGGTCTGGCGCGCCTCCTGGATGGCGACCACCGGCAAGCCGTTCACCTCGGCCGAGGGCTCCATGTCCAAGCTGTACGCGAGCGAGGCCGCCCGCGACGTCACCGCGCAGGCCATCCAGATCCTCGGTGGCAACGGCTACACCCGCGAGTACCCCGTCGAGCGCATGCACCGCGACGCGGCCATCTACACCATCTTCGAGGGCACCAGCGAGATCCAGCGCCTGGTGATCGCCCGCACGCTCTCGGGCATGCCGATCCGCTAACGGAGGAGCGGAGCGGCGGACACACGGAAGGGGTGGCCGGGGACGACAGGTCCCCGGCCACCCCTTCCCGCGGCCTCAGCCCGGCAGATGCGCCTCGATCGCAGCGACGACCTCCGTGGACTCCGGCTCCGCACGCGGCCGGAGCCGGGCCACCGGCTCACCGGCCGGCGAGATCACGAACTTCTCGAAGTTCCACTGGACGTCCCCGGCCTCCCCGTCCGCGTCCGCCAGCTTCGTCAGCTCCGCGTACAGCGGGTGCCGGTCGCCGCCGTTGACGTCGGTCTTCTCCAGCAGCGGGAAGCTGACCCCGTACGTGGTCGAGCAGAAGCTCTGGATCTCCTCCGCGCTCCCCGGCTCCTGCCCGGCGAACTGGTTGCACGGGACGCCGAGCACGGTCAGGCCCCGGTCCCCGTAGTTCTGCTGCAGCCGCTCCAGGCCCTCGTACTGCGGGGTGAGCCCGCACTTGGAGGCCACGTTGACCACCAGGACGGTCCGGCCGCTGTACGCGCCCAGCGTCGTCGGCTCGCCCGTGAGGGTGCGCAGCGGAATGTCGTGCAGCGTCATGAAATCTCCCTGTTCCTCGCGTGTACCGCTCATGGTGCCGCCCACCGCTCACGGAGCGGCGAGCTCCTTGTAGTAGAAGGTCGTCGGCTTGAGGCTGCCCGCCGGATCGGCCGCGTATCCCGGTACGCTGCCGACCTTCGTCCAGCCCGCGCCGCAGTAGACCTGTTCGGCCAGACTGCCGGTCTCGGTGTCCAGGATCAGCAGCGTGATGCCCTCGGTCGCCGCGTACGCCTCCACCGCCGCGAGCAGCGCCCGGCCGAGCCCCTGGCCCCGGGCGGAGGGCCGGACCATCAGCTTGGCGACCTCCGCGCGGTGCCGGGCGTTCGGCAGCGGCGCGCGCACCAGGGCGATGGTCCCGGAGACCCGGCCGCCGTCCCGGGCGATCCAGATGCCGATGCTGCCGGCCTCCACGGCGGCGGCCCGCTCCCGCCACCACACCGCGGCCGTCTCCCGGTCCATCGGCGCCAGGAACCCCACCGAGGACCCCTCATCGACGGTCTCGACCAGCAGACCGGCCAACTCGTCGGCGTAGGTGACCAGCTCGGGCGCGGAGACATGGACGATCTCGGTCATGAGAGGGGTTCCTTTCGGGCGATACGGTCCTGGGGCGGGATGGCCGCGGACACCGGTCAGGGTGGATCATGGCTCTCTCCGCCGTCCGACGAGGAAGGATCTTCCTGTGCGGTCTCCCGATGCCTTCCCCGAACCGCTGCCCGCAGTCGACCACGTGGAGCGATCCGGTGACGGTGCCCGCCGCCTCGTCCGCTGCCGCCTCTGCGGCCGGCCGCTCACCGGCGCCGGCTCCCGCCGCAGCGGCCTCGGCCCGACCTGCGACGCCAAGCTGCACCCCGCGCCGCCGGACATCCGCACCCGCCGTCACGAGGTGGAGCAGGACACGCTGCCGGGCATCTGAAGTGCCGCCGGGGCCGGGCGCCCGCTACAGGCGGTCCAGCCGCCGGAACAGCCCCTCCTGCACCACCGACACCAGCAGCCGGCCCGACCGGTCGTAGATCCGGCCCCGCGCCAGGCCCCGCCCGCCCGTCGCGATCGGCGACTCCTGGTCGTACAGGAACCACTCGTCCGCCCGGAACGGCCGGTGGAACCACATGGCGTGGTCCAGGGACGCCATGTCGAACCCCCGCGGACCCCACAGCGGCTCCACCGGGATGCGCACCGCGTCCAGCAGCGTCATGTCGCTCGCGTACGTCAGCGCGCAGGTGTGCACCAGCGGGTCGTCGCCCAGCGGGCCCACCGCCCGCATCCACACCGCGCTCCGCGGATCCGCGTCCTCGACCTCCTCCCGCGTCCAGCGCAGCCGGTCCACGTACCGGATGTCGAACGGCTGCCGCCGCGCCATCCGCTCCAGCGCGTCCGGCAGCGTGCCCAGGTGCTCGCGCACCTCCTCGGCCACCGTCGGCAGCTCCTCCGGGTCCGGGACGATCCGGGCGGGCGGCAGCTGGTGCTCGAACCCCGCCTCCTCGGGACGGTGGAAGGACGCCGTCAGATTGAAGATCGTCCGGCCCTCCTGGACGGCCGTGACCCGCCGGGTGGTGAAGGACCGACCGTCCCGCACCCGCTCCACCTGGTACACGATCGGCACCCCGGGCCGCCCCGGCCGCAGGAAGTAGGCGTGCAGCGAGTGGACCGGGCGGTCCCCCTCGGTGGTCCGGCCCGCCGCCACCAGCGCCTGGCCCGCCACCTGCCCGCCGAAGACCCGTTGCAGGGACTCCTCCGGGCTGCGACCCCGGAAGATGTCCACCTCGATCCGCTCCAGGTCGAGAAGATCGACCAGCCGCTCGGCCGGATTCGTCATGCCGTACCTCTCCCGTCACGCGTCGGAGTCCGGTTCACAGCTGGCCGACCCCGGTGACCCGGACGACCGCCCGGCCCTCCTCGTCGGACGCCGCGAGGTCCACCTCGGCCTTGATGCCCCAGTCGTGATCGCCCGCCGGGTCGGCGAACGCCTGCCAGACCCGCCACAGCCCGTGCGCCGGGTCCTCCTCGATCCTCAGCAGCTTCGGGCCGCGCGCGTCCGGCCCGGTGCCGATCTCCTCGTGCGCGTCCCAGTACGCGTCCAGGGCCTCGCCCCACGCGTCCTCGTCCCACCCGGAGTCGCCGTCCAGCTCGCCCAGGGCGCCGGCCCGGTCCAGCGCGGCCAGCTCCACCCGCCGGAACATCGCGTTGCGCACCAGCACCCGGAAGGCGCGCGGGTTGGCCGTGACCGGCTTGACCTCGTCCGCCTTCTCCTGGGCCTCCTCGGCGGTCTCCACCTCGGGGTTGGCCAGCTGCTCCCACTCGTCCAGCAGGCTGGAGTCCACCTGGCGCACCATCTCGCCGAGCCACGAGATCAGGTCCTGGAGGTCCTCCGACTTCAGGTCGTCCGGGATCGTGTGCTCCAGCGCCTTGTACGCGCTCGCCAGATACCGCAGCACGATGCCCTCGGTCCGGGCCAGCTCGTAGTGCGAGGTGAACTCGGTGAACGTCATGGCCCGTTCGTACATGTCGCGGATCACCGACTTCGGCGACACCGGGTGGTCGCTCACCCACGGGTGGCTCCGCCGGTACACGTCGTACGCGTGCCACAGCAGCTCGCTCAGCGGCTTCGGGTACGTGACCTCCTGGAGCCGCTCCATCCGCTCCTCGTACTCGACCCCGTCCGCCTTCATCTGCCCGACGGCCTCGCCGCGCGCCTTGTTCTGCTGGGCGGCGAGGATCTGCCGGGGGTCGTCCAGCGTCGACTCGACCACCGAGACCATGTCCAGCGCGTACGACGGCGATTCGGGGTCCAGCAGGTCGAACGCGGCCAGCGCGAACGTGGACAGCGGCTGGTTCAGCGCGAAGTCCTGCTGGAGGTCGACCGTCAGCCGCACGATCCGCCCCTCGGCGTCCGGCGTCTCCAGCCGCTCCACCACCCCGCCGTCCAGCAGCGACCGGTAGATCGCGATGGCCCGCCGGATGTGCCGCAGCTGCGCCCGGCGCGGCTCGTGGTTGTCCTCCAGCAGACTCCGCATCGCCTCGAACGCGTTGCCCGGCCGGGCGATCACCGCGAGGAGCATGGTGTGCGTGACCCGGAAGCGGGAGGTCAGCGGCTCCGGCTCGGACTGGATCAGCTTGTCGAAGGTGGTCTCCGACCAGGCGACGAACCCCTCCGGAGCCTTCTTGCGGACCACCTTGCGCTTCTTCTTCGGGTCGTCGCCCGCCTTCTTCAGCGCCTTCTCGTTCTCGATGACGTGCTCGGGGGCCTGCGCCACGACGAAGCCCGCCGTGTCGAAGCCGGCCCGGCCCGCCCGGCCCGCGATCTGGTGGAACTCCCGTGCCCGCAGGGTCCGCACCCGGGTGCCGTCGTACTTCGTGAGCGCCGTGAACAGCACCGTGCGGATGGGGACGTTGACGCCGACACCCAGCGTGTCCGTCCCGCAGATCACCTTCAACAGCCCCGCCTGGGCCAGCTTCTCCACCAGGCGGCGGTACTTGGGCAGCATCCCCGCGTGGTGCACGCCGATCCCGTGACGTACGTAACGGGAGAGGTTCTGCCCGAACTTGGTGGTGAAGCGGAAGCTGCCGATCAGATCGGCGATCCTCTCCTTCTCCTCCTTGGTGCACATGTTGATGCTCATCAGCGACTGCGCCCGCTCGACCGCCGCCGCCTGCGTGAAGTGCACGATGTAGACTGGCGACTGGCGGGTGTCGAGCAGCTCCGTCAGCGTCTCGGTGATCGGCGTGAAGCGGTACTCGTAGCTGAGCGGCACCGGGCGGGTCGCCGAGCGCACCACGGAGGTGGGGCGGCCCGTGCGCCGGGTCAGGTCCTTCTCGAACATCGAGACGTCGCCGAGCGTCGCCGACATCAGCACGAACTGCGCCTGCGGCAGCTCCAGCAGCGGAATCTGCCAGGCCCAGCCCCGGTCCGGCTCCGCGTAGAAGTGGAACTCGTCCATCACGACCTGGCCGATGTCGGCGTACTTCCCGTCGCGCAGCGCGATGGAGGCCAGCACCTCGGCCGTGCAGCAGATCACCGGGGCGTCCGCGTTGACCGAGGCGTCACCGGTGAGCATCCCGACGTTCTCGGTGCCGAACAGCTTGCACAGGTCGAAGAACTTCTCCGACACCAGCGCCTTGATGGGGGCCGTGTAGAAGGTGACCTTGTCCTGCGCCAGCGCGGTGAAGTGCGCGCCCGCCGCCACCAGGCTCTTGCCCGAGCCGGTCGGGGTGGAGAGGATCACGTTCGCCCCGGAGACCACCTCGATCAGCGCCTCCTCCTGAGCCGGGTACATCGTGATGCCCTGGCTCTCGGTCCATGAGGAGAAGGCCTCGAAGAGGGCGTCCGGGTCGGCGGTCTGGGGAAGCTGGTCGATGAGGGTCACGCCCCCCATCTTGCCTGTCTTCCGCCCGGATGAGGGAACCGGCCGACGCGACCAAGATCATGGGCGATACGCTGCGCTCTCAACCTGCCCGCTCCGCACCGGTGCTGGGCGCACGCGACACTGGGGGCGGGAAAAGACCATGATGGGACCGGCACATTCGCTGTCCGGCGCGGCGGCCTGGCTGGGGGTGGGCGCCGCGGCCACCGCGGCGGGCTACGCGATGCCCTGGCCGGTCCTCGTCGTCGGAGCCCTGATCTGCGCGGGAGCCGCGCTCGCCCCCGACCTCGACCACAAGTCGGCGACCATCTCGCGCGCCTTCGGCCCGGTCTCCAAAGCCCTCTGCGAGATCGTCGACAAGCTCTCCTACGCCGTCTACAAGGCCACCAAGAGCGCCGGCGACCCCCGCAGGACCGGCGGGCACCGCACCCTGACGCACACCTGGGTGTGGGCCGCCCTGGTCGGCGGCGGATGCTCCTTCGCCGCGGTCAACGGCGGCCGCTGGGCGGTTCTCGCCATCCTCTTCGTCCACCTCGTGCTCGCGGTCGAGGGCCTGCTGTGGCGGGCCGCCCGCGTCTCCAGCGACATCCTGGTGTGGCTGCTCGGCGCCACCAGCGCCTGGATTCTCGCGGGCGTCCTGGACAAGCCCGGCAACGGCGCCGACTGGCTGTTCGACGCCCCCGGCCAGGAGTACATGTGGCTGGGCCTGCCCATCGTGCTGGGCGCCCTCGTCCACGACATCGGCGACGCCCTGACCGTCTCGGGCTGCCCGATCCTGTGGCCCATCCCGATCGGCCGCAAGCGCTGGTATCCGCTCGGCCCGCCGAAGGCCATGCGCTTCCGGGCCGGGAGCTGGGTGGAGCTGAAGGTGCTGATGCCCCTCTTCATGATCCTCGGAGGGGTCGGCGGGGCCGCCGCCCTCAACTTCATATGACGCCCCGGGGGGCCGGGCGTCTTCGCCGTCCGGCCCCCCCGCGCTGCCGCGCCGCTCCTTCGTCCGGGCCCCTTCTCGCCGCCGCGCCCCTCCGTACGGCGGCGCGCCCGGGGCCGTACGGAAGGGCATCGGGCGCGGCCCCGTAGCACCATGGGCGCATGCTGCTCGCCGAGCTCGCCCAGGTGTCCCTGGAGGTCGCCGCCACCTCCGCCCGGTCCAGGAAGGTGGCGCTCCTCGCCGGCCTCTTCCGCGACGCCGGACCCGAGGACGTCCCCGTCGTCATCCCCTACCTCGCCGGACGGCTGCCCCAGGGCCGGATCGGCGTCGGGTGGCGGAGCCTCGGGGACCCCGTCGAACCGGCCGCGGAGCCCACGCTCACCGTCACCGGCGTCGACGCCGCGCTGACCGCCCTCGCCGCCGTCTCCGGCCCTGGCTCTCAGGCGCGACGCAAGGAACACCTGCGCGCGCTGTTCGCCGCCGCCACCGCCGACGAACAGCGCTTCCTGCGGGCCCTGCTCATCGGCGAGGTGCGCCAGGGGGCCCTGGACGCCCTCGCCGCCGACGCCCTGGCCCACGCCGCCGACGCCCCGCCCGCCGACGTCCGGCGCGCCGTGATGCTCGCCGGCTCGCTCCAGGAGGTCGCCCGCGTCCTCCTCGCGGAGGGCCCCGGCGCCCTGGCGGGGTTCCGGCTCACCGTCGGGCGGCCCGTCCAGCCGATGCTCGCGCACACCGCCGCCTCGGTCGAGGAGGCCCTCGACCGGCTGGGCCCGTGCGCGGTCGAGGAGAAGCTCGACGGCATCCGCGTACAGGTCCACCGCGACGGCGACCGGATCCGCGCCTACACCCGGACCCTCGACGACATCACCGAACGGCTGCCCGAACTCGTCACGGCCGTCGCCGCCCTCCCGGCCGACCGCTTCATCCTGGACGGCGAGGTGATCGCGCTGGGGGAGGACGGCCGCCCCCGCCCCTTCCAGGAGACCGCCTCCCGGGTCGGCTCCCGCCGCGACGTGGCCGAGGCGGCGGCCCACGTCCCCGTCGTCCCGGTCTTCTTCGACGCGCTCCTGGTCGGCGACGACGAACTGCTCGACCTGCCCTTCGCCGAGCGCCACGCCGTCCTGGACCGGCTCGTCCCCGAGGACCTGCGCGTCCGCCGCACCCCGGTGGCCGACCCGGACGACCCCGGGGCCCGCGCGGCGGCCGGGGCCTTCCTCGCCACCACCCTGGGACGCGGCCACGAGGGCGTCGTCGTCAAAGACCTCGCCGCCGCCTACAGCGCGGGCCGCCGGGGCGCGTCCTGGCTGAAGGTGAAGCCCGTGCACACCCTGGACCTGGTGGTGCTGGCCGTCGAGTGGGGAAGCGGCCGCCGCACCGGCAAGCTCTCCAACCTGCACCTGGGCGCCCGCAGGCCCGACGGCACGTTCGCGATGCTCGGCAAGACCTTCAAGGGGCTCACCGACGCCCTGCTGGACTGGCAGACGGAGAAACTGGGCGAACTGGCCACCCACGACGACGGCCACGTCGTCACCGTACGCCCGGAACTCGTCGTCGAGATCGCCTACGACGGACTCCAGCGCTCCACCCGCTACCCGGCCGGCGTCACCCTCCGCTTCGCCCGCGTCCTGCGCTACCGGGAGGACAAGACCGCGCAGGAGGCCGACACCGTGGAGACGGTCCTGTTCCGGCAGTCATGAGCCCGCCCCGGGCGACCGGGGCGGGCTCACGGCACGGACGGCGGCGGCTCAGTGCTTGATGACCGCCGCCTCCGTGTGCTCCCTGACCTGCTCCGGCGTCAGATAGGCGTCCGTGTACTCGAAGTCCCGCAGCGTCGCCGGCTTGCGCGACTGGAACCCGGTCCGTACGAAGTCGTCGCCGGCGACCGCGTTCAGCATCCAGTTCGTCATGACGCGGGTCTTCGCCACGTTGGTCCGCAGCGCCGACCAGTGGTAGCCGCGAGCCACGGCCTGCGCGGGCAGCCCGCGCAGTTCGATGCCCAGCGGCTTGGAGACGGCGTCCTTGCCGCCCAGGTCCACGACGAGACCCAGGTCCTTGTGCACGTAGTCCTGGAGCGGCCGGCCGCGCAGCGAGGCGATCAGGTTGTCCGCGAGGACCTTGCCCTGCCGCATCGCGTGCTGCGCGGTGGGCGGGCAGATCGCTCCGTCGCCCTTGGCCAGGTCGGGCACCGCCGCCGCGTCGCCGGCCGCGAACACCCCGTCGGACCCGGGCAGCGCGAACTGCGGGGTCACGGCGAGCCGGCCGCGCACGGTCTCCGCGCCGAGCGTCCCGATCAGCGGGCTCGCGGCCACCCCGGCGGTCCAGATCAGCGTCCGGCAGGGCAGCACCCGGCCGTCCGTGAAGGTGACCTCCTCCGGCCCGGCCTTGTCGATCGAGACTCCGAGCGACACCTCGATGTTCCGCTTGCGGAGCACGTCGAGGGCGGCCAGCCCCAGCTTGTCGCCCAGTTCCGGCATCAGCTTGGGCGCGATGTCGATCAGGTGCCACTTGATCAGCCGGGGGTCCAGCCGCGGATAGTGCTTCACCGCGTTGGTGGTGAGCCGCTGGAGGCAGGCTGCCGTCTCCGTGCCCGCGTAACCGCCGCCGACCACCACGAACTGGAGCCGGGAGGCCCGCTCGGCCTCGTCCTGGCTGGCGTCCGCCAGATCGAGCTGGGCGATGACGTGGTCCCGCACGTATGCGGCCTCGGCCAGCGTCTTCATCCCCCGGGCGTTGTCCAGCAGTCCGGGGATGTCGAAGGTCCGGGTGACGCTGCCGGCCGCCAGCACGATGTAGTCGTAGGGTTCCTCGACGATCTCGTCCGTGATCTTGCGGATCACGCAGACCTTCGCCTGCGGATCCACGCCGATCGCCCCGCCCGGCACGATCCGGGTCCGGTGGCGGCGGCTGCGGCGCAACGAGACCGCCACGGACTGGGGCGTGAGCACCCCGGAGGCCACCTGGGGGAGCAGCGGCAGGTAGAGCTGGTACGAGAACGGTGTGACGAGCGTGATCCGGGCCTCTCCCGGAGCGAGCCTGCGCTCCAGGCGGCGTACGCACTCGACGCCTGCGAAGCCGGCGCCGACGACAAGAATCCTGGGTGGTGCCACGGTCTGCGTCCCTTCTCGGGCTTGCGTGGTTCTGCGCTCGCCTGCCCCGTTTACCGGGTGATTCACCCCTCATCCTCACCGGATGCCCCGGCATCCGCCTCCCGGCGGGGTGAAACGGGGGCCGGTCAGAGCGGCGGATCGACCGCGAGCTCCCGCAGCCAGTACGCGCCCTCCTCGTCCCCGGCGACGGCCGGCGCTCCGGGCGGCGCGGGGAACATCCGCCCCCAGGAGGCGGCCCGGCCCAGCGCCGCCAGCCGCCACGCCGTCCTCACCGCGCGGCGCAGCTCCGCGGCGCTCGCGCCGCCGCCGGTCCACGGCTCCAGATAGGCGTCCCGCAGCCGGGGCAGCGCCTCGGGGCCGCAGCGATCGAGGGCGGCGCGGGCGGGGACGAGCAGGCTGCAGAACGGATGCCCGACCAGCGCGTCACCCCAGTCGAAGAACGCGTACCGGCCTGACCCGGGCGCGAACACCTGCTTCTCGTGCAGATCGGCGTGGTCCAGCGAGTCGGCCACCCCCGTCGCCGCCAACTCCTCGCACCAGTCGGCCACCCGGGGCCGCAGGGCCTCCATCGCCACCCGGTCGTCCCTGGTCAGCGCGGCGTTCTCCGCGACCAGCCGGTCGAACAGAGCGGGCAGATCGCCCGGCTTGGCCACCGGCACCCCGAGCGCCGCGATCTCCTTCGCGTACGGCGTCAGCGCCCGCTGCATCGCGGCGTACCGGCGCAGCGGCTCCTCCCAGTACCGGGGATCGGCGGCCCGGCCCTCCTCGGCGGCCCCGTCCAGCACCTCAGCCAGCACGGGCCCGCCGTCCGGGGTCAGGATCCAGCCGCGTTCGACCTCGACGGCGAGCGGAGTCAGCACGTGGTCCGGGACCCAGCGGGCCAGGGCGTCGGTGAGCCCCGCCTCGAAGGCCGCGGCGGGCGGCACCGCCTTGAACCACACCGGGCCGGTTCCGGCGACGGTCAGCCGCACCAGCACCGACCAGGGGCGCAGCCGTACGCTCCGGGGGGCCGTCTCCGCCAGCCCGTGGGCGGCGAGGTTCTCGGCGATCCAGGCGAGGGCGTCCGCCCGCCAGACCGGGTCCTCCCAGGGCGTCACGGCGTCCGGGAACCGCCCCCGGTCGATGGCCGGGGGCGCATCGGCCCTGATCACGTCGGTGGTGGTGGCGGTGCCGGCCGTCTCGTCTCGGTGCATCGGCCCATGGGACCACCGTCCCCGGCGCGGGCGCACCGCATTTACCGCCGGAACTCTCCCCGGCGCGTGCGGACCGCCGGTGTGCCGGAGCACACCACCCGCTGGGGCGAGGGGAGTTCGGCCGTACGCCCCCGTGCGAGGATGCCGGGGTGACCACCTCGCCCTCCCCGCACCCTGCCGACACGCCCCCTCCCGCCGACATCCCGTCGCCCGCTCCCGGGCCGGGGCCCCGCGCCGCCGCGGCCCTCGTGTTCGGGTCGTCGGCCGCGGTCCTGGTGGTCGAGATCGTCGCCCTGCGGCTGCTGGCCCCGTACCTCGGTCTCACGCTGGAGACCAGCACCATGGTGATCGGCGTCGCCCTCACGGCGATCGCGCTGGGCTCCTGGCTGGGCGGCCGCCTCGCGGACCAGGTCGATCCGCGCCCGCTCATCGCTCCCGCGCTCGGGGTGTCGGGCGTGGTCGTGGCGCTCACCCCGCTGCTGCTGCGCACCACCGCCCAATGGTCACCGGCGTTGCTCCTGCTGGTCGCGTCGGCCACCCTCCTGGTGCCCGGGGCGCTGCTCTCCGCGGTGACCCCGTTCGTGACCAAGCTGCGGCTCACCAGTCTCGCCGAGACCGGGACCGTCGTGGGGCGGCTGTCGGGCGTGGGGACCCTCGGAGCCATCGTCGGCACCGTCCTCACCGGGTTCGTCCTGGTCTCCCGGCTGCCCGTCAGCTCCATCCTGATCGGCCTCGGGACCCTGCTGGTTCTCGCGGCCGTCCTCGTCGGAGGGCGGGCCCGGCGCTCCCGCCGGGCGGCGGCCGCCGCCCTGGCGACCGTCGTCGCGGGCTCGCTCGCCACCGGGTTCGCGCCCGGCGGCTGCGACGCGGAGACCCGCTACCACTGTGCCCGGGTCGTCGCGGACCCCGACCGCGCCACCGGCCGCACCCTGGTCCTGGACGGCCTGCGCCACTCCTATGTCGACATCGACGATCCGACGTACCTGAGGTTCGCCTACGTACGCGCCATCGCCTCCGTGGTCGACACCGCCTTCCCCGAGGGCGAGCCGCTGACCGCCCACCACATCGGGGGCGGCGGCCTCACCTTCCCCCGCTACCTCGCCGCCGTGCGCCCCGGCACCCGCAGCCTCGTCTCCGAGATCGACCCCGGAGTCGTCCGCGTCGACCGGGAACGGCTGGGCCTCGGCTCCCCGGCCGCGACCGGCATCGACGTACGCGTGGAGGACGGTCGGCTGGGGCTGCGGCGGCTGGAGGAGGGCAGCCGCGACCTGGTCGTCGGCGACGCCTTCGGGGGCGTCAGCGTGCCGTGGCACCTCACGACCTCCCAGGCGCTGGCGGACGTACGCCGGGCGCTCGACGCGGACGGCCTGTACGTCGCCAACCTCATCGACCACGGCGGACTCGCCTTCGCCCGCGCCGAGGTCGCCACCCTCGCCGCGGCCTTCCCGCACGTCGCGCTCCTCGGGAAGGCCGCGGACATCGGCCTGGACCCGACCGCGTCCACCGTGGGCGGCAACCTGGTGGTGGTCGCCTCCGGCCGTCCCGTCGACGCCCCCGCCATTCAACGGGCCCTCGACGCCCGGGACGTCGGCTGGCGGATCGCCTCCGGCGAGACCCTCGCCGCGTGGACGGGCGACGCCCGCGTCCTCACCGACGACCACGCCCCCGTCGACCAGCTCCTCCAGACCGACCGCGGCCCCGCGGCCCGGTGAGCACGGGCAGACCCTCCGGTCCGGTGAGCGCGGGCAGACCCTCCGGCCCGGTGAGCGCGGGCCCGGGCCGGAGGCGGCGGCTCACCCGTGCCAGGACCGCCACAGCGACGCGTACGCGCCGTCCGCCGCCACCAGCTCGTCGTGACTGCCCAGTTCGCTGATCCGGCCGTCCTCCACCACCGCGATCACGTCCGCGTCGTGCGCGGTGTGCAGGCGGTGCGCGATCGCCACGACCGTACGGCCCTCCAGCACCCGGGCGAGCGAACGCTCCAGATGACGGGCGGCCCGCGGGTCCAGCAGCGAGGTCGCCTCGTCCAGCACCAGCGTGTGCGGATCGGCCAGCACCAGCCGGGCCAGCGCGATCTGCTGGGCCTGCGCCGGGGTCAGCGCGAACCCGCCCGAGCCGACCTCCGTGTCCAGCTCCTTCTCCAGCCCCCGCGCCCAGCCGTCCGCGTCCACCGCGGCCAGCGCCGCCCACAGCTCCGCGTCCCCGGCCCCGTTCCGGGCCAGCAGCAGGTTGTCCCGCAGGGTCCCGACGAAGACGTGGTGCTCCTGGTTGACCAGGGCCACATGCTCACGGACCCGCTCCGCCCGCATCCGGGACAGCTCCGCCCCGCCGAGCGTCACCTCACCGGTGCGCGGGGCGTAGATCCCCGCCAGCAGCCGCCCCAGCGTGGACTTGCCCGCGCCGGAGGGGCCCACCAGGGCGAGCCGGGTGCCCGGGGCCACATCGAGCGAGACCCGGTGCAGGACGTCGACGCCCTCCCGGTAGCCGAACCGCACCTCGTCCGCCCGCACGTCCCGGCCGTCCGGGACGACATCGGCGTCGCCCGCGTCCGGCTCGATCTCCCGGACGCCGACCAGCCGCGCCAACGACACCTGGGCCACCTGGAGTTCGTCGTACCAGCGCAGGATCAGACCGATCGGATCGACCAGCATCTGGGACAGCAGCGCACCCGTCGTCAGCTGCCCGACCGTGATCCACCCCTCCAGCACGAACCAGCCGCCGAGCAGCAGGACCGCGCCGAGGACCGTCACGTACGTCGCGTTGATGACGGGGAACAGCACCGAGCGCAGGAACAGCGTGTACCGCTCCCAGGCGGTCCACTCGGTGATGCGGCGGTCCGACAGCGCCACCCGGCGGTCGCCGAGGCGGTGCGCCTCCACGGTCCGCCCGGCGTCCACGGTCTCCGCCAGCATCGCGGCGACGGCGGCGTAACCGGCGGCCTCCGAGCGGTAGGCCGAGGGGGCCCGGCGGAAGTACCAGCGGCAGCCGACGACCAGCACCGGCAGCGTGATCGGCACGGCCAGCGCCAGCGGGGGAGCGGTCACCGTCAGCGCGCCGAGCAGCAGCCCGGCCCACACCACGCCGATCACCAACTGCGGCACGGCCTCGCGCATCGCGTTCGCCAGCCGGTCGATGTCCGTGGTGATCCGGGAGAGCAGATCGCCCGTCCCCGCCCGCTCCAGGACCCCGGGCGGCAGCCCCACGGACCGTACGAGGAAGTCCTCGCGCAGGTCCGCCAGCATCTCCTCGCCCAGCATCGCGCCGCGCACCCGCGTGGAGCGGGTGAACACGACCTGGACGGCCAGCGCGACGGCGAAGACCGCCACCGTGAGCTCCAGGTGCAGTTCGGCGGCCCCGCTCGAAAGGTCCTCCACCAGCCGGCCCAGCAGATACGGCCCGGTGATCGAGGCGATCACGGCCACCGCGTTGGCCGCGATCAGGATCGCGAACGCCACGCGGTGGCGGCGCAGCAGACTCCGTACGTAGCTCCGCACGGTCGTCGGCGAGCCCACGGGCAGCGTCGTCGCCGACTCCGGGGCCGCGGGGTCGTACGCCGGGGGTGCGACGCCGATCATGCCCTCTCCTCGATTTCCTGGATGCTCTTCATGGCGGGGATCTCGACGGCGTCGCCCACCGGGTGTGCGGCGGCCGCCTCCTCGTCGGTCTCCCGGGTGACGACCGCCCGGTAGCGCGGCTCGGTGCGCAGCAGGTCGCGGTGGCCGCCGACGGCGACCACGGAGCCCTCGTGGACGAGGACCACCCGGTCGGCGGCGTCGAGCAGCAGCGGCGACGAGGCGAACGCCACCGTCGTACGCCCCCGGCGCAGCTTCGCGATCCCGGCGGCCACACGCGCCTCGGTGTGCGAGTCGACCGCCGAGGTCGGCTCGTCCAGCACCAGCGCCTGCGGATCGGTGACCAACGACCGGGCCAGCGCGAGGCGCTGGCGCTGGCCGCCGGACAGGGACCGCCCGCGCTCGGTGATCCGGGTCCGCATCGGATCCCCGTCGCTGTCGGGGGACGCCTGCGCCAGGGCGCTCAGCACGTCACCGCACTGGGCCGCCTCCAACGCCGCGTCGGCGGTGACCAGACCCGAGGACGGGACGTCCAGCAGCTCCCGGAGCGTGCCGGACAGCAGCACCGGGTCCTTGTCCTGGACCAGGACGGCGGCCCGCGCGGCGTCCAGCGGGATCTCGTCGAGGGCGACCCCGCCGAGCAGCACGGACGGTTGCCGCGCCGCGTCCTTCGCCGTACCCGCGCTCTCCCGGGCCTCCCCGGCCCCGGGGCCCCGCGCGGTCCCGGCGTTCCCCGGTTCCGCGTCCTCGGGCGCCCCGGCGTGCCCGCCGAGCCGTTCGGCCAGCCGTCCCGCCTCGTCCGGATCGCCGCAGACGACGGCGGTGAACTGCCCCCGGGGAGCCATCAGACCGGTCACGGGGTCGTACAGGTCGCCTACCGGGGCGACGCCCTCGACGGTGGCCTCCCGGTCGCTGCGGCGCAGCGACAGCACCCGCACCGCGCGCTGGGCGGACGGCCGGGAGAAGGAGTACGCCATCGCGATCTCCTCGAAGTGGCGCAGCGGGAACAGCATCAGGGTGGCCGCGCTGTAGACGGTGACGAGCTGGCCGACCTCGATCCGGCCCTCGCGCGCGAGTACCGCCCCGTACCAGACCAGCGAGATCAGCAGAACGCCCGGCAGCAGCACCTGCACCGCCGAGATCAGCGCCCACATCCGGGCGCTGCGCACGGCGGCCCTGCGAACCTCCTGGGAGGCGCGGCGGTAGCGGCCGAGGAAAAGTTCCTCGCCGCCGATCCCACGCAGCACGCGCAGTCCGGCGACCGTGTCCGAGGCCAGCTCGGTGGCCTTGCCCGCCTTGTCCCGCTGCTCGTCGGCGCGCCGCGTGGCGGGCGGCAGCAGCGGCAGCACGGCCAGGGCGAGCACCGGCATGGCGAGCGCCACCAGCAGGCCGAGGGACGGGAGGTAGAGAACCAGGCCGACGCAGACCACCACGAGGGCGGTGGCCGCGGCGGCGAAACGGGAGAGCGCCTCGACGAACCAGCCGATCTTCTCCACGTCGCCGGTCGAGACGGCGACGACCTCGCCGGCCGCGACCCGCCGCGTCAGCGCCGAGCCCAGCTCGGCGGTCTTGCGGGCGAGCAGTTGCTGGACGCGGGCGGCGGCGGTGATCCAGTTGGTCACGGCGGTCCGGTGCAGCATGGTGTCGCCGAGGGCGAGCAGGACGCCGAGCACCACGGTCATGCCGCCGGCCAGCGCGAGCCGCCCTCCGGAGCGGTCGATGACGGCTTGGACGGCGAAACCCACGGCGACCGGGAACCCGGCGATGCCCAACTGGTGCAGCAGCCCCCAGCCGAGGGCCTTGAGCTGGCCGCCGAGCTGGTTGCGCCCGAGCCAGTACAGGAAGCGGGGGCCTGAACGGACATCGGGGTCGCCGGGATCCGAATACGGAAGGTCGCGAATCTGCATGACGTCCCAGGGCTCGTGAAACGGAGATCCTGGCGGACCTCGAAGAACGGGGTGACGTGCAAGGCTCCCTGTTCTGCAAGGTCCGGGGCAACCGGTTTTCCGGCCCACTCCGCACCCCCGCGGGCCCCCGCGCCCGGCCGGCGCGGGGGCCCGGGCGACGTCACTCCTCGGGCTTCTCCGAGTCCATTCCGGAACGGGCCTTCCTCCACTCGCCCCGGGTGAAGTCCGGGATCGGCAGCGGCGCGCCCTTGGCCTTGATGGAGAGGTGGCTCAGCGGCACGGGGGCCGTCCAGGTCGCCGCGTCGTACACGTCGAAGTCGGGGACCAGGCCCAGCCGCATGCACTGCATCAGCCGGAAGACCATCATGTAGTCCATTCCGCCGTGGCCGCCCGGCGGGTTCGCGTGCTCCTTCCAGAGCCAGTGGTCCCATTCGGCGTACTTCTTGAAGTCGTCCCACCGGTCGTCGGTGTTCGTGGGCTCCAGGTAGATCCGCTCCGGGTAGTCCTCGAACACGCCCCGCGTTCCGCCGAGGCTGTTGATACGGGAGTAGGGGTGCGGGGTCGACACGTCGTGCTCCAGCCGGATCACCCGGCCCTTGGCCGTCTGGACGAGGCTGATCGTCCGGTCGGCCCCGATGTACGACTCCTTCCAGCTCGGGTCGCCGGGCGGCATGTGCTCCTTGCGGTACTCGGCGAGCCCCAGGGCCGGCGTGCCGATGCTCGTGATGCTCACGGCCCGGTCGCCCCGGTTGACGTCCATGTAGTTGGCGACCGGCCCGAACCCGTGGTTGGGGTACAGGTCACCGCGCAGCCGGGTGTGCCACAGCCGCCGCCAGGGCCCCTCGTAGTAGTCGGGGTCGAACATCAGACCGCGCAGATCGTGGTTGTAGGCGCCCGCACCGTGCAGCAGATCGCCGAAGAGACCCGCGTGCGCCATGCGCAGCACTCGCATCTCGTTCTTGCCGTAGCAGCAGTTCTCCAACTGCATGCAGTGCCGCCGGGTCCGCTCGGAGAGGTCGACGAGCTGCCAGAGCTCCTCCAGCCGCATCGCGATAGGACACTCCACGCCGACGTGCTTCCCGTTGAGCATCGCCGTCCTCGCCATCGGGAAGTGCAGCTCCCAGGGCGTCGCCACGTAGACGAAGTCGATGTCCCCGCGCTTGCAGAGGTTCTCGTAGTCGTGGTCGCCCTTGGCGTAGACGGTGGGCGCGGGCTGGCCGGCCGCCGTCACCTTCGCGGCGGCCTTCTCCGCCTTGTCCCGGACGGGGTCGCAGACCGCCTTCACCTGCACGCCCGGTACCGCGAGGAACAGGTCGATCATGCTGCCGCCCCGGTTGCCGAGGCCCACGATGCCGACCCGGACCGTGGAGCGGCGGTCGAAGCGGACGCCCGCCATCGTGCGGCCCTGCCGGGCGGGAGCGGCGGCCACCGCCTCGGCGGCCGCCATCGCCTCGGGGGCCGTCGTCGCGGCGGAGGCGGTGCCCGTGCCCAGTGCGCCGAGGCCGAGCCCGGCCCCGGCCACTCCCGCGGTGGTCCACAGCACCGAACGGCGGCTGGGATCCCGCCGCTCCGCCTCGTCGGCCGCGCCGCTGTGCGGGGGGAAGTCCTGCGGTTCCGGTGCGGGCCGGGCGTCGTCGTTCATCGAGCCTCCAGGTGGGGTTGGGGGTTCAGACGTGCGCGAGTGCGGCCGGTCCCTCCCCGTACGGACGGCGGGCGGGGGACCGGGTCTCGGTAAGGACCCTGGAGGCTGAGGCTGATGGTGCGCAAGGGAAGGATTTGGACTCTCGTCCTCAAACCTTGGACTTTTCTCACGGCGCGCCGACGGCCCCGACCGGTTGAACCAATCGAGGCCGTCGAACGCTCATCTGTGCACGTCGGCAGGGGTGTTGCCGATCGCGGTCAGGGGGTCACCGGACGGTCGGCCGGGTGGCGTGTTCCAGCTCGATCAGCGCCGAGCGGTAGGGGTGCCCGGTGGCCCGTTCCATGCCGATCTCGCACATCCGGTTCGCCGACAGATAGGCGTCGTAGGACCGGCGGTCCACCTCGGCCGCCTCCTTCGCGGTCGCCGAGTCCGTCAACTCCTTGTGCAGCATGCCCCGGTCGCCCGCGAACGCGCAGCACCCCGCGTCGTCCGGCACCACGACCTCGTCGGCACACGCCTCGGCGACCGCGCGCAACTGCCCCAC
The DNA here is from genome assembly GCF_000717645.1 of Streptomyces californicus. GTDB lineage: Bacteria > Actinomycetota > Actinomycetes > Streptomycetales > Streptomycetaceae > Streptomyces > Streptomyces californicus. Next base: position 29,621 of record NZ_JNZZ01000015.1, on the reverse strand, counting down.
GTCGCCCAGGTGTTCCATCGAGCAGGTCTGGTGGACGACGGCGGACGCGGCGGTCCGGAACACCGTCAGCTTCGGAAGCAGCTCGTCGGCCGCCCACACCAGCGAGTCCACGACGGTCAGTTCGCCGTGCAGCGCCCGGTTGTCCTCGGTGAGGTAGGGCACCACCTCGTCGGCGATGCCGAGCGTGCACGAGGACGCGTCCACGACCAGCGGAAGCCTTCCTCCGGCCGTCCAGCCCCAGGCGGCCTCCACGATGCGGTTCGCCATGATCCTGTTGCCCGCGTCGTACCCCTTGGAGTGCCAGATCGTCGCGCAGCACGTCCCCGCGACGTCCTCGGGGATCCACACCGGCTTCCCGGCCCGCGCGGACACGGCGACCACCGCCTCCGCCAGGGAGAGCCCGGCGTCGGCCCCGCCACCGTCCGGCCCGGCGAAGATGCGGTTCACGCAGGCCGGGTAGTAGACCGCGCTCGCCCCGGCCCGCGAGGTGGCGGGCAGGCGACGGGCCGCCGCGCCGGGGATCTGCGGCAGCCACTCCGGTACGAGATCGGGGCGCACGGCCTTGCGGGCGAGGCGCGTCACCGCCTGGAGCGGGGCGTCGCCCACCCGCTTCCCGAGCGCGTCGGCGACCCCGACGGCGAGCCGCGCGGACGCCTCCACCGCACGGAAGTTCCGCGCGGTCAGCGCGGCGATCCGCTCCTCGCGCGGCGTGTGCCTGCGGTGCCGGAAGTCCTTCATCATCGCCCCGGTGTCGATGCCGACCGGACAGGCGAGCTTGCAGGTGGAGTCGCCGGCGCAGGTGTCCACGGCGTCGTAGCCGTACGCGTCCAGCAGACCGGACTCCACCGGCGATCCGTCGGTCTGGCGCATCATCTCCCGGCGCAGCACGATCCGTTGGCGGGGCGTGGTCGTCAGGTCCTCGCTGGGGCAGGTCGGTTCGCAGAATCCGCACTCGATGCACGGGTCGGCGACCGCCTCCACCTTCGGGATGGTCTTGAGCCCCCGCAGATGGGCCCGGGGGTCCCGGTCCAGGACGATGCGCGGCGCGAGCACCCCGGCCGGGTCGATGGCCTGCTTGGTCCGCCACATCAGCTCCGTGGCGCGCGGCCCCCACTCCCGCTCCAGGAACGGCGCGACGTTGCGGCCGGTGGCGTGCTCCGCCTTGAGCGACCCGTCGAACCGGTCCACCACGAGCGCGCAGAACTCCTGCATGAACGCGTCGTACCGCGTCACGTCCTGCGGCTTCGCCGCGTCGAACGCCAGCAGGAAGTGCAGATTGCCGTGCGCCGCGTGCCCGGCCACGGCCGCGTCGAAGCCGTGGCGCGACTGGAGCTCCAGCAGCGCCTCGCAGGCGTCGGCCAGCCGCGCCGGCGGCACCGCGAAGTCCTCCGTGATCAGCGTGGTGCCCGAGGGCCGGGACCCGCCGACCGCTGTGACGAACGCCTTGCGGGCCTTCCAGTACCCGGCGATCGCCCCGGCGTCGCGGGTGAAGGCGTTGGTCACGGACGCGGCGGGGCGGACCAGGTCGAGACCGGCCAGAGCCGCCTCGGCCGCCCTCTCGTGGGCCTCCTGGCCCGCCTCGTCGGACGCCCGGAACTCCACCAGCAGCGAGGTCGTCTCCCGGGGCAGCGCGGCCCAGTCCGCCGGAACGCCCGGCACGCTGACGGAGGCCCGCAGGGTGTTGCCGTCCATCAGCTCCACCGCGATGGCCCCCGCCTCGGTGAACCCGGGGACGGCGGCCGCGGCGGCGGTGAGGGAGGGGAAGAACAGCAGCGCGCTGGAGACCCGCCGTTCCAGCGGCAGGGTGTCGAAGACGGTCTCGGCGATGAAACCGAAGGTGCCCTCGGAGCCGACCATCAGCCCCCGCAGGATCTCCACCGGGGTCGCCCCGTCGAGGAAGGCGTCCAGGCGGTAGCCGTTGGTGTTCTTGATCGTGTACTTCGCGCGGATGCGGGCGGTCAGCTCCGCGTCCGCCTCGATCTCCGCCTTCAGCTCCAGCAGCGCCGCGCACAGCTCCGGCTCGGCGCGGCGCAGCTCCTCGTCGGCGGCCGGATCGGCGGTGTCGACGACCGTGCCGCTCGGCAGTACGAAGGTGAGCGAAGCGAGCGTCCGGTAGGAGTTGCGGGTGGTCCCGGCCGTCATGCCGGAGGCGTTGTTGGCGACGACTCCGCCGACGGTGCAGGCGATGGCGCTGGCCGGATCGGGGCCCAGCAGCCTGCCGTACCGGGCGAGGGTGGTGTTGGCGCGCAGCACCGTCGTACCCGGTCCGATACGGGCGCGCGCCCCGCCGTCCAGCACCTCGATCCCGGTCCAGTGGCGGCGTACGTCGACGAGGATGTCCTCGCCCTGCGCCTGGCCGTTGAGGCTGGTGCCGGCGGCCCGGAAGACCACGTCGCGGCCCTTGCCGTGGGCGTAGGAGAGGATCGCGGAGACGTCGTCGAGGTCCTCGGGGAGCAGCACGACCCGGGGGAGGAAGCGGTAGGGGCTGGCGTCGGACGCGTACCGCACGAGATCCGAGATCTTCCAGAGCACCTTGTCCGCGCCGAGCAGCGCCGTCAGTTCGCTCCGCAGCGGCTCCGGGGTGCCCCCGGCGCTGGAGTCGGTGACCCGGTCGGGGGCGGGCCGACGGGGCGTTCCCGGGCGCAGGGCTTCCGGGTCGGGCTCCAGCAGCGGCATGTGATCGGCCTTCCCTCGGTGTGGTGCGGTGCGGTGCGGTGCTCGGCGGTCGGCGGGCGGGGCTGACGCGCTGCTCAGCAGTGGCGCTCCGGCATCCCGTCGACCAGGGCGGACAGCAGACCGCCGAGCACCGCGCGCTGATCGGCGGTCAATGGTGCCAGGATCTCCTCCGCGGCCGCCCGGCGCGCGCTGCGCAGCGACCGCAGGGTGGCGTGCCCCTCGTCGGTGATCTCGATCCGGACGACCCGCCGGCTGTCGGGGTCCGGGGCGCGGCGCACCCGGCCGCTCGCCTCCAGGGCGTCGACCAGCGTGGTCACGGCGCGCGGCACGACGTCCAGCCGCTGCGCCAGGTCGGCCATCCGGGGCGCCGCTTCGTAGCTCGCGACCGTCCGCAGCAGCCGGAACTGGGCGGGGGTGATGCCGATCGGCTCCAGCTGGCGGCTCTGGATCCGGTGCAGCCGCCGGGTCAGGCGCAGCAACTGCTCGGCGAGCAGGCCGTCGGTGTCCGGAGGACCGGAGTCACCGGGGCGGCGGCGCGGCGCGCGACCGGGTGACGCGGGAGAGCCGGCCGGGCCGGAGGAATCGGGGGCGTCCATACGGGAACAATATCAGGACCTCGTTCATTGTGAGTATAGGTAACAGTGAGCTATGCTCTCGATCGAGAGAAGTCGGAGGGGCCGCCCCGCCCGGCTCCGGCGGTCCGGTCACCTGCCCGGCCCGCCCCCGGTCGGCCCGGCCGGACCCATCGCCTCGCGCACCACGAAGGAGCCCATGAAACCCGACACCCCACCCTGGACACCCCCGCCCGACGCCCGCTCCGTCACCGACCGGCAGCCGGGCGAGGTGCGCCGCATCCTCCGCCTCTTCCACCCCTACCGAGCCCGCCTGGCCCTCGTCGGCCTGCTGGTCGGCGCGTCCTCCCTGGTCTCGGTCGCCTCCCCGTTCCTGCTGCGCGAGATCCTGGACACCGCCATCCCGCAGGGGCGTACGGGTCTGCTGACCCTGCTCGCCCTCGGCATGATCCTCACCGCCGTGATGACCAGCGTCTTCGGTGTGCTCCAGACCCTGATCTCGACCACCGTCGGCCAGCGCGTCATGCACGACCTGCGCACCGCCGTCTACGACCGGCTCCAGCGGATGCCGCTCGCCTTCTTCACCCGCACCCGCACCGGCGAGGTCCAGTCGCGCATCGCCAACGACATCGGCGGCATGCAGGCCACCGTCACCTCCACCGCGACCTCGCTGGTCTCCAACCTCACGGCCGTCGTCGCCACCGTCGTCGCCATGCTCGCCCTCGACTGGCGGCTCACCGTCGTCTCGCTGCTCCTGCTGCCGGTCTTCGTCGCGATCAGCCGCCGGGTCGGCCGGGAGCGCAAGAAGATCACCACCCAGCGCCAGAAGCAGATGGCCGCCATGGCCGCCACGGTCACCGAGTCCCTCTCGGTCAGCGGCATCCTCCTCGGCCGCACCATGGGCCGCTCCGACTCCCTCACGCGGAGCTTCGCCGAGGAGTCCGAGCGCCTGGTCGACCTGGAGGTGCGCTCCAACATGGCCGGCCGCTGGCGGATGTCCACGATCGGCATCGTCATGGCCGCCATGCCCGCCGCCATCTACTGGGCGGCCGGGCTCACCTTCGCCTCCGGAGCCGCCGCCGTCTCCATCGGCACCCTGGTCGCCTTCGTCACCCTCCAGCAGGGGCTGTTCCGCCCGGCGGTCAGCCTGCTCTCCACCGGGGTGCAGATGCAGACCTCCCTCGCGCTCTTCCAGCGGATCTTCGAATACCTCGACCTCACGGTGGACATCACCGAACCGGAGCACCCGGTCCGCCTGGAGAAGATCCGCGGCGAGATCGCGTTCGAGGGCGTCGACTTCAGCTACGACGAGAAGAACGGGCCGACGCTGACGGGCATCGACCTGACCGTTCCCGCGGGCAGCGGCCTGGCGGTGGTCGGCTCCACCGGCTCCGGCAAGTCCACCCTGAGCCACCTCGTGCCCCGCCTGTACGACGTCACCGGCGGCCGGGTCACCCTCGACGGCGTGGACGTCCGCGACCTGGACTTCGACACCCTGGCCCGAGCGGTCGGCGTCGTCTCGCAGGAGACTTACCTTTTCCACGCCTCGGTCGCGGACAACCTGCGGTTCGCCAAGCCGGACGCCACCGCCGAGGAGATCGAGACCGCGGCCCGCGCCGCACAGATCCACGACCACATCGCCTCCCTGCCCGACGGCTACGACACCCTGGTCGGCGAGCGGGGTCACCGCTTCTCCGGCGGCGAGAAGCAGCGCCTCGCCATCGCCCGCACGATCCTGCGCGACCCTCCGGTGCTGATCCTCGACGAGGCGACCAGCGCGCTCGACACCCGTACGGAACACGCCGTGCAGGAAGCGATCGACGCCCTGTCCGCCGGACGGACCACGCTCACCATCGCGCACCGACTGTCCACCGTCCGCGACGCGGACCAGATCGTGGTCCTGGAGGGCGGCCGGATCGCCGAGCGCGGCACGCACGAGGACCTGCTCGCCCGCGACGGCCGCTACGCCGCACTGATCCGACGCGACTCCCACCCCGTGCCGGCCCCGGCCCCCTGAGAACACCGGGCCGGACCGGGCCCCGGGCCTTCCGGGGACCCGCGCCGGGACGTACGAACGGCCTCCGCGCCCGGACGCACGGCAGGCCTCCGCGCCCGGACGGGCGAACTTCCCGGAGCCCTGAGAGGCGCACACGGTGTCCCGAGGCGCGAACGGCACTCCGCGCTCGACGCGTGACGGACCCCGAGCCCGGAGGGGCGGGTGCCCCTGAGGTCGGCGGCACGGCTCGCGTCCGGCAGGATCACCGCCCATGAGAGCTCTCCTCGGGGCAGAACTCCCCGGCTACCGGACCGTGGACACCGACACCTGGCTGAACGACCACGGCGACGTCCTGTCGCTCCACTTCTTCGATCTGCCGCCGGATCTCCCGGCCGCACTGGACGACGGCCCCACCCTCCGCCACCGGCTCGCCCACTTCACCGCGCGGGCCGGCGGGGGCCTCATCGAGGCGTCGGTGAAGCCACTGGGGGAGTTGCCCGCCCTGCGCCAGATACTCAAACTGCCCCTGCCGAACCAGCCCAGCGGGCAGGCGTTCATCGGCAGCTTCACCGTGCCGCGCGCCGGATGCAGCACCGTGGTGAAGATCCAGGCCGCCGAGCGGGGCATGACCGGTATGCGGGAAGCCGTGGTGATGGCCAGGCTCGGGCCCGACCAGTACTTCCGTCCGCACCCCTACGCCCCCGAGCTCCAGGGCGGGCTTCCCTTCCACGCGGCGGACCACGTCCAGTGGGACGCGGACTTCCCGGACCATCCGCTCACCCGGGTCCGCCGCACGCTCGACGCCCTCGCCGCGGCGGTGACGGTCGAACCGGGGTTCGCCGCGCTGCCGCCCTTCACCGGACCGGTCGCACCCCCCACCTGATCCGGCGGCCGGCTCGTACGGCAGCGCACCCGGTCGGGCCCGCACACACGGCGGCGCCGCCGCTCCCTGGGACGGGGAGCGGCGGCGCCGGGTGGAGCGATGGTCAGACGAGCCAACCCACGAAGTGGACGACGCCGGCCAGCAGGTTGGTCAGGAAGTTCATCTGGTCTATCTCCTTGTGCGTGGTGCATCTGTGGGACTGCGCAGAAGCGGTCTGCAGCCCGTTGACTGCGCTCTGCAATCATCACGTCACGGATGGGTGATGAGCAACGAATCCGCTGACGATCATGCGTTCCAGCGAACACCCGCTCCCTTGTTCGGATGTTCCAGGGGTCATATGTTCCAGGGCCCCGTGTTCCCGTAGTCGCGTGTTCCAGGAACCGCGTGTTCCGGAGGTCCGCTACGGCGTTCGTGTCGCCTGGACCGACGCCCTGGCCGGGCTACCGGCGGCGGCTCACACCCCGGGCTAACGTGCCCGGCATGGTGAACGAGTCCCCGGACGCACGCCCCCACCGCCGACTCCGTCCGACCCGCCGCGGAAAGATCGTTCTGGTCGTCGGCCTACTGCTCCTCGTGTCGGCCGCCGTGCTGATCCCGTTGTCCCTGCTCGGATCCGACGAACAGCGGCAGGAGAGGGACCAGCCGCACAAGACGCTGCTGATCCCCGAGGGCCGCCGTGCCTCGGAGGTGTACGCGTCCGTCGACCGGGCCCTGGGCCTCGCGTCCGGCAGCACCCGGAAGGCCGCGTCCACGGTGGACCTGAAGCTGCCCGCCCAGGCCGAGGGCAACCCGGAGGGCTACCTCTTCCCGGCCACGTACCCGCTCGACGCCGGGACCGAGCCCGCCGGTCTCCTGCGCTACATGGCCGACACCGCCCACAAGCGGTTCGGAGCCGGACATGTCACGGCGGGATCCCAGCGCAACAACGTCTCCGTCTACGACACGGTCACGATCGCCAGCATCGTCCAGGCCGAGGCCGACACCGCCTCCGACATGGGCAAGGTGGCCCGTGTCGTCTACAACCGGCTGCTCAAGGACATGCCGCTGCAGATGGACTCCACCATCAACTACGCCCTCAAGCGCTCCACCCTGGACACGACGACCACCGACACGCGGCTGGACAGCCCGTACAACAGCTATCGGGTCAAGGGCCTGCCGCCGACGCCGATCGGCAACCCGGGGGAGGAGGCGCTGCGCGCGGCGGTCAGCCCCACGCCGGGTCCGTGGCTCTACTTCGTCACGGTCGGCCCCGGCGACACCCGGTTCACCGACGACTACGCCGAACAGCAGAAGAACGTGGAGGAGTTCAACCGCAGCCGCGGCACCGGGGGCAGCGACTGACGGACCCCTGCGGGCCGGGGCGGACGCCTGCGGGCCGGGCCGGACGCCTGCGGCCCGTGGCGGATGTCCGCGGTCCGGGACGGTCCCGGGCCGACCCGGGCCGCCGCCGTCCTCCGCCGGGGGCCTCTCCGGACTGAACCCGGGGCCACGGCCGCCAGACCCCCGCGACCGCCGCGGTCAGCCCCTCCCCGCGACCGAGGCCGTCACGGCCCGCCCGGCCGCCCGGTTCGCCTGCTCGCCACCGGCTGTTCCGCCCGGCTCCTCCGGATGCTTCGGCCGCTCCGGCTGCTCCGGCTGCTCCGGCCTCCCAGCGTCGGTCGCATCGAGCAGGCGCATCACCGACCGGACGGCCGTGCGGCCCGCACGATTGGCGCCGATGGTGCTCGCGGAGGGGCCGTACCCGACGAGATGGACGCGCCCGTCGCGTACGGCCCGCGTGTCCTCGGCCCGGATGCCGCCGCCCGCCTCCCGCAACTTCAGCGGCGCGAGGTGGTCCACGGCGGGCCGGAACCCGGTCGCCCAGAGGATCACGTCCGCCTCGACGGCCCTGCCGTCGTCCCAGGCGACACCGGTCGGCGTGATCCGGTCGAACATCGGCAGCCGGTCCAGCACCCCCTGTTCCCTGGCCCGGCGCACCGCGTCGGTCATCGGCAGCCCCGTCACGCTGACCACGCTCTTGGGCGGCAGCCCGTTGCGTACCCGCTCCTCCACCATCGCCACGGCCGCCCGGCCCCACTCCTCGGTGAACGGTCCCTCGCGGAAGACCGGTTCGCCGCGCGTCACCCAGAAGGTGTCGGCGGCGAACTCGGCGATCTCCATCAGATGCTGCGTACCGGAGGCGCCACCCCCGACCACGACGACGCGCTGCCCGGCGAACTCCTCGGGCCCCGGATAGTCCGCCGTGTGCAACTGCCGCCCCCGGAACGTCTCCTGGCCCGGGTAGCGCGGCCAGAACGGCCGGTCCCAGGTGCCGGTCGCGTTGATCAGGGCGCGCGGGGCGTACACCCCCTCGGAGGTCTCCACCCGGAGCCGGCCGCCGCTCCCCTCCCGTACGGCGCTCACCTCCACGGGCCGGTGGACCCGCAGGCCGAAGCGGTCCTCGTACGCGGCGAAGTACGCCCCGATCACCTCCGACGAGGGGCGGTCGGGGTCGGCTCCGGTCAGCTCCATGCCCGGCAGCGCGTGCATCCCGTGGACCTTGCCGTACGTCAGCGAGGGCCAGCGGAACTGCCACGCGCCGCCCGGCCGGGGCGCGTGGTCCAGGACCACGAAGTCGCGGTCCGGCTCCAGCCCGGCACGGCGCAGATGGTGAGCGGCGGACAGCCCCGCCTGACCCGCGCCGATGACGACCACGTCCAGCTCGCGCACCCCAGAAATGTTCACGCTTCTACTAACTCCTCGGGTGCTCGGGATCTTCCCGGGCACCCGAGGAGCGGCTGGAGGGGCTCAGCGACCGCCGGCGACCAGCAGGGGCGCCCCGCCCGGAGCAGTGGCGGGGCGGGGCTCGGAGGCGTTCGAGCCCAGCAGCGGCGAGGCGGGCACGGTCGGCAGCAGACCGCGGCGCGACAACTCGGGGGTGACGCCCTCGCCGAACCAGTACGCCTCCTCCAAATGCGGGTACCCGGAGAGCACGAAATGCTCCACGCCCAGCGCGTGGTACTCCTCGATCCGGTCCGCGACCTCCGCGTGCCTGCCCACCAGCGCCGTCCCGGCCCCACCGCGCACCAGACCGACGCCCGCCCAGAGGTTCGGCGCGATCTCCAGTTTGTCCCGCGAACCGCCGTGCAGCGCCAGCATCCGCTGCTGTCCGACCGACTCGCTCTTCCCCAGCGCCTGCTGCGCCGCCGCGATCGTCTCCGGATCGAGGTCGCCCAGCAGCCGGTCGGCCGTGGCCCACGCCTCGGCCGACGAGTCCCGGGAGATGGTGTGCAGCCGGATGCCGAACCGGACCGTGCGCCCGCGCTCCTCCGCGAGGCCGCGAATCCAGTCGATCTTCTCCTTCACGGCCGACGGCGGCTCGCCCCACGTCAGGTAGACATCGGCGTGCGCGGCGGCGACCGGTCCGGCCGCCGCCGACGACCCGCCGAAGAAGATCTCCGGCAACGGGTCCGGCGGCAGCGCGGTCAGCCCGCCCTCCACCCGGTAGTGCTCGCCGTCGAAGTCGTACGGCCGCCCGCTCCAGGCCCCCCGCACCACCGAAAGGAACTCCGCCGTGCGGGCGTACCGCCGGTCGTGGTCCAAGTGGTCCCCGAACCGGCGCTGTTCGGTCGAGTCGCCCCCGGTCACCACGTTGAGCAGCAGCCGCCCCCGGGTGATCCGCTGGTACGTGGCGGCCATCTGGGCGGCGAGCACGGGGGATATGACCCCCGGCCGGAACGCGACCAGGAACTTCAGCCGCTCGGTGTGCTGGGCGAGCGCCACCGTGGTCAGCCAGGCGTCCTCGCACCAGGTGCCGGTGGGCGTCAGCACCGCCTCGAAGCCCAACTGCTCGGCAGCCTTGGCGATCTGGGCCAGGTACTCGATGTCCGGTGCGCGTACTCCGCTCACCGGGGTGATCCGGTCGCGCCTGATGCCGCCGTCGGTGTACGCGTGCCGGTCGACGAGGGTCCTGCCGTCGCCGCCGGTGGGCAGGAACCAGTGCAGATGGACGTTCACGAGGATGCCTTTCCGTAGGAGCGCGGTACGGTGGAGGAAGGGGGGAGGTCGCGGTTGAACCGGGTGTCGACGTAGTCCTCGAAGTCGAACCGCCGGGGAATCAGCTTCAGTTCGGCGAAGGTGTCGGCGATCTCCTGCTCGGAGGCGATGGCGGCGGCGTCGATCGCGACCGGGACACGGGTGCCGTAACTGAGCTTCACGGCGTCCAGCGCCACCTCGTAGGGGAGCCCGGTCTCCTTCGCCCAGACCTTCGCCCACTCCTCCGGGTGCTCGAAGACCCACTTCTGGGCGCGTTCCAGCCGGACCAGCAGGTCGCCGATGGCCGCGGACTTCTTCGCGTCCTTGAGCGAGGAGGGCGAGGCGACCTGGAAGCCGAGCCCGTTGACGACGCCCTCACCGGTCGTGAGGACCCGGGCGTCCGCCGTGCGCAGGACCTGTGAGGTGTACGGGTCCCAGATCGCCCAGGCATCGACCTTGCCCCGGCTGAACGCGGCCAGTGCGTCGGCGGGTTGGAGGTAGTTCAGCTTGACGTCCCCGATGCCGAGCCCGGCCTTCCCGAGCGAGGCGACCAGTTGGAAGTGGGCCGAACTGCCCTGGGCCACGGCGATGGACTTCCCCTTGAGCTGGGAGGGCTTCCGCAGCGGGGAGTCCTCGGGAACGACGATGACCTCGCCGGCCGGCGAGCCGTGTGTCGCGCCGACGACGGCGATGTTCGAGCCGGCCCCCGCGGCGAAGACGGGTGGCGTGTTGCCGACCCCGCCGATGTCCACCGCGCCGGCGCTCACGGCCTCCAGGAGAGGGGGCCCGGAGGTGAAGGTGGACCACTTGATGCGGTAGTCGAGGTCGTCGAGCTCTCCCGAGGCGCGCAGGATCGCCTCGTAACCACCCTTCTGGTCACCGATGTTGAGCGTGAGGCTGCCTCTCCCGTCGGTGTTCCCGCCCGGGTTCGCGGAGGAGGCGCCGCCGCACGCGGAGAGGAGCAGCGCGAGAGGGAGGAGCAGGGCGGGCAGCGTGCGACGTTTCACGACGGGTCTCCGTGACGGGGGTGGGTGGAGGGCTAGGCGGGCGCGGGTGAGGCGTCGGGGTTCTCCGTACGGTGGTGGGCTCGGCCCGCGCTCTCGACGCCCAGTTCGGTCAGCAGCCGGGCGCGCAGGTCGGCGAAGCCGGGGGAGTCGACGCCGCGCGGCCGGGCCGGTGTGACGGGCGTGTCGTACGCGATCCGCCCGTCCCGCATCACCAGGGCGCGGTCGGCCAGCAGCAGTGCCTCGTCCACGTCATGGGTGACCAGCAGCACCGCGCACCCCCGTCGTTGCCAGAGCTCGGCCACGAGCTGCTGGGCCTTGATGCGGGTCAGGGCGTCCAGCGCGCCGAAGGGCTCGTCGAGCAGCAGCAGATCGGGCTCGCGCACCAGGGCCCGGGCCAGCGAGGCGCGCTGGGCCTCGCCGCCGGACAAGGTCTTCGGCCACGCCCCGGCCCGACCGGCCAGTCCCACTTCCGCCAACGCGCGCTCGGCCACCGGGCGTTCGGGCTTCCCGGGCAGCCCGAGCAGGACGTTGCGCCAGACCCGCTTCCAGGGCATCAGCCGCGGGGCCTGGAAGGCCACGGCGCGCCGGCGGGGGACCAGGACGGTGCCCGAGATCTCCCGGTCCAACCCGGCCAGCACCCGCAGCAGAGTGGACTTGCCGCAGCCGCTGCGTCCGAGCAGCGCGGTGAACTCCCCTGCCCTGAGCGAGAGATCGAGGTCGTCGATGACCGCGTGCCCGTCGAACGACCGGGTGAGCCCCTCGACGCGCACCACGGTGTCCGGGGCGTCAGAGATGCGGGAGGCGGACGGGGGACGGGAGTTCTTCACTGGCCGGTGAAGGTCGGTCGCCATTGCAGCAGCAGCCTTTCGAGGATCCGGACGATGACGTCGGCGGTGAGGCCGAGGAAGGCGTACACGACGAGACAGACGACGATCACGTCGGTCCGGAAGAACTCGCGGGCCTGGTTCATCAGGAACCCGATGCCGGCGTCGGCGTTGATCGACTCGCCGAAGACGAGAGCGAGCCAGGCCGTCGCCAGCGAGTACCGCAGACCGGTCATGGCCCCGGGCAGCGCGCCGGGCAGCACCACATGCCGCACCAGCCCCCACCGGCCGAGCCCCAACGACGTTCCCGCTTCGATGAGTTGCGCGTCGACACCGCGAATGCCGGCGTAGACGTTCAGATACAGATGGAAGGCGACCCCGAGGGCGATGAGGGCCACCTTGGGCGCCTCGCCGATCCCGAGCCAGATGATGAAGAGCGGGATCAGCCCCACCCATGGCACGGTGCGCAGCATCTGCACGGTCGCGTCGACCAGGTCCTCGCCGAGCCGCGACAGTCCCGACACCAGCGCGAGGGCCGTCCCGATCGTCCCGCCGAGCAGGAGCCCCGCCACCACCCGCTGGAGGGAGACCCCCATCGCGGAGGGCAGCGTCCCGTCGGCCACGAGGTCCGCGCCCGCACGGGCGATGGTCCCGGGCGAGGCGAGCACGTCGGGATGGAGGATCCCGGTGGCGCTGGACACTTGCCACACCGCGAGCAGCAGCAGCGGACCCACCGTGCGCCGCACCCATCGCGGCGCCGCCGGCAGCCGCGAGCGGCGGACGTTCGCCGGGGTGACCGCCTCCAGGTCGGGGGGCGTACGGGGCGGGGGTTCCTCCACGGTGACGGACGGGGTGGCCGGGGGCGGCGCATGGCTGACGGTCATGAGGACTCCACGGGGGAGGAGGGCGGACGGCAGGGGGAGTGGCGCCGACACCGGAGGCAGTGTCGGCAGGGGGAGGAGGGAGCGGCACCGGAGGGCGTGTCGGCAGGGGGGGAGGAGGAAGCGACACCGGAGGGCGTGTCGGCAGTGCGTCGAACGGGTGACGCGTGGGCATGCCGGGGCATTCCGCGCCCACGCCCACGACAGACCGGAAGCCGGCGGAGCGGGGGACGGCGAGAACGGAAGAAACCGGGCGAGCCCGGCGATCACCGCAGCGACGCGAAGGCGGAAGCGACCGGGGAGACCGGCGCGGCTACCACGACGAGGCGGGCCGGGCGGCGCAGGGCCGCGGGCGCGACAGTCGCGGGAGTACGGTCGGAATCAGCCCGGGAGACGCCGGAAGAACGTCAGCAGCCGCGACAACAGGCGGCAGAAGCCACCCGCAGCAGGTCAATATGACCGCGCGAAGTGAGCAGAGCTGATCGGGACATGGCGCTGAACGTAGTCATCCGGTCGGGACACGGTCAATGGCGTCTCGGAGCGTGGACGCGTGATCTCACGCGCAGGGGTGAGGATGGAGGCATGTCCGATTCCTTCAGCACCACGGTCCTGAACCTCACCACCGGGACGAACGAGAGCGTCACCGACCTGACCCGCGCCTGCGAGGAGTTCCTCACCCGCATCGCCCCCGGCCGCGACGGCCTCCTCAACGTCTTCGTCCCCCACGCCACGGCCGGCATCGCCATCCTGGAGACCGGAGCGGGCAGCGACGACGACCTCCTGTCCGCCCTCCACCACCTGCTCCCCGCCGACGACCGCTGGCAACACCGCCACGGCAGCCCCGGCCACGGCCGCGACCACGTACTCCCGGCCCTGGTCCCACCCCACGCCACCCTGCCGGTGATCGCGGGCAGGCTCGAACTGGGGACCTGGCAGTCGGTCTGCCTGGTGGACACGAACCGGGACAACCCGGACCGTCAGGTGCGGCTGAGCTTCCTCGGCTGAAAAGATCGTTGCTCTGGGGCGTGCCGCCGATTCTCCGTACTGGGCGCGCTCGAGCGGAGAGAAGTCCTGCGGTACGGGCCTCAATGCGGTCGAACGACCCTATGACGGATGCGGCAAGTGCCTGCTCGGAGTGCGGCGGTTGTCGCGCGTGAAGCTGGTGACGCCTTCCCCTGAGCGCCAGCGCGAGAACGTGCTCACGGCCGCCGTCGGCGGGGCCCACATCATCGGCTGGGCGGACGATCGGAAGGTCTCCGGCGGCCGGCCTGTACGACGCCGTGTGGTTTCCGGGACTGGTATGCCGTGCCGGGACGGGAGCTCGTCGCTCTCGAGGCTGAGCCATGGAGGGCGACTGGCATGATCCGGTGGCAGCTTGGCGAGACCGGTTGCGGGCCGGTGGAGCCGTGCTGCGGGTGTACAGGCGCGAAAGGAGCTCCTGATCGACTTCGGCGTACGGGTGACGCACTTCAGGCCCGCGCTCCCCTTCGCTGGGTGCCCGGTTTCCTTCACCGCCCCGAGCAGGGCTGAGCTGGGGATGGCACCCGGCCGGCATCGACCGGTTGAGAGCGGCGGCGACGCTGCGCGCCTGCTCTCCACGCCCCGCGGTTGGAGGAGGCCGCGGCCCGGATGCGGGAGGCATGGCAGACCTCGCCGACGAGGTGTGGTTACCGGACAGAGCTGCCGTCGCCAAAGGGAATCGGGCATCTGCGCCAAGGGTGACGGGCCCCCGTTCGGCCGGTCAGCGCCCTTCCGTGCCGCCAGACTCCGAGGAGGGAACGCTCCGGCGGAGCGTGGGTATGGGTGATACGGGGCGGGCGTGATCGAGCGGGGTAAGACCGATCGTGCCGCCCCGGGGGAGACGGGGCTGAGTTGACCGATCACGGTGTCCATCGCGCATACAAGGCAACGGGAGGCGGGCCGGGTGGGCGACGGTCCGGCAACGACCAACGCCGGGACACCGGGCGGGTGCGTGCGGTGCCGCGGCACGTGGCCTGCGTGATGGACGGCAACGGCCGCTGGGCCCAGCGGCGTTCGCTTCCACGGACGGCCGGCCATCGGGCTGCCGAAGCCACCGTCATCGACATCATCGAGGCGGCTCGGGCGGCCGGAGTCGAGTGGCTCAGCCTGTACGCCTTCTCCACCGAGAACTGGAACCGCCCCGGCACCGAGGTCGACTACCTGATGCGCCTGGTCCGCCGGGTTGTGCGCAAGCACGCACCCCTGCTGCTCGCCCGCGGCATCCGCTGCCGTTTCCTCGGAGCCGCCGACCCACGCATCCCCCGGGAGCTGGCCCAGGATTTCGACGACCTGGCGACGCTGACCGCCGACAACCGGGGGATGACGCTCACAGTCGCCTTCGACCACGGCGGGCGCCGAGACATCGTCGAAGCCGCCAGATCGCTGATCCGCAACGGGACACAAGCCGACGACGTGACCGAGCGGCTTTTCGCGGACCACCTGCCGTTTCCCGACACCCCCGACGTCGACCTCGTCATCCGCACCTCCGGCGAGCAGCGCATCTCCAACTTCATGCTCTGGCAGGTCGCCTACGCCGAGTGGGTCTTTCCCGACGTGCTCTGGCCGGACTTCCGGGCCCCTGACTTTCTCACCTGCCTGCGCACCTACCGGCGCCGTGACCGCCGCTTCGGCGGCGTCCCGCCCCAGACGAACGGAGACCCGTCATGACGACTGGAACCACGGGAACGGCTGAAGAGACACCCCTGTTCGCCACGCAAGCGCCGTTCCGCGCCTTCTTCGACGACCCGCGCTGGGCGCTTGCCATCATCCGCGCCACCGTGCTGGAGGCCGCCCACCCGCAAGTTGGCGCGGCTCTGGCCGACAACTCCACCTTCGTCGCCCACCCCTGGCGCCGACTGCGCAACACCTTCCTCAGCATGCGGCGCATGTTCGACGCCGACCCAGCGGTGCGAGACCGGGAGGCCGCCCGGCTCAACAGGCTCCACGCCCGCATGAGCGGCTCCGACTCCCGCGGCCGTGCCTACGACGCCATGGACCGCGCGACCCGCGCCTGGGTGGTCGCCACCCTCTTCGAGAGCGCCGTCACCATGTGCCGGCTCAGCGGTCAGCCGCTCGACCAGGCCACGATGGAGCGGCTGTACGGCGAGTACCGTGCGTTCCTCGCTGCACTCGACGGCGACGCCGGTGAACTACCCGAGGACCTGAACGACTTCTGGCGCTACTTCGACAGGGTCGTCGAGGACGAACTGGAGAACACCGAGGCCGCCCGCCTCATCCTTTACCGGCTCTTCGACCACCTGCCCGCCCCGGCACTGCTGGACGGCATGCCGGCCCTGTGGGCGGCCGGCCGCGCTGTCGTCGGTCCCCTCCTCGGCGCGATCACCGTCGCCTCGCTCCCCGAGCCCTACCGGCGCAAGGCCGGCCTGGCCGAGATGCCGGGAACCCCGACCCTCATGCAGGGCGCCTACCTCGCCGCCGGGCTTACCCGGTTCCTGCCCGATGGCTGGATCAATGCCGAAACCATCATCGAGACCCTTTCCCTCTCGCCCGACAGCGACGACCCCCGCGCCCGGACCGTGACCGCGCTGCGCGCCCGCATGACACAAGCCTCGGCCCTGCTGCGCCTCCTCACGCCACTGGGCGGCGACGCAGGCCCCGGCCCGGCCCCCACTGCCTCGAAGACCACGGGAGAAGGCCGACGCTCGGCGGAGGAGTTCTTCCGTACGGTGCTGGACCAGACCGGCGACGGCTACCTCGACTGGCCCGACCTCGCCGCCATGGCACGCGAACTGGCCACTCGACTCGACCTGGACGAACCCCAAGAGACCCGGCTCTACGACGCCTTCGCTGCCTGGTGGCGTGAACTCCAGGCCGCCCTCGACACAGACGGAGACGGCCGTGTCAGCGCCGACGAGTACGCCACAGCCGTCCCCTCCCTCGCCGGGCCCGCGCTCATCCGCGTCGCTGAGGTGCTCTTCGACGCGACCGACAAGGACGGCAGCGGCACCATCAACGCCGAAGAACACCGGGCGCTCTTCCGCACCGCCTTCCACCGTGACCTCACCATCACCGACGGCACCTACGACCGCAGCGCCTTCGTGGGCGACTTCCTCACCTTCATGGCAGGCCGACGCAGGAACTCCGCGTACGACGCCCTGCTGGCCGACGCCTGACGAACTCGTGCAGGTCGGCGGCCACGGCTGCACGCTCTCCTGCGGGACGGTGGGTGGGCGCGATTGTTTCGGTGAGGCCTCGGCGGAGGGCGGACAGGTGCGGCCGGTGCGGGTCAGGGGGTGTCAGACGCGGTGCACCCCTCGGGGCGATGGGCGAGGTGCCCCCGGGAACTCCTGATCCCTGTCCAGGAGCATGGGCCGGACGCCCGATCACTACGGCGGGGGCTCGGGCGCCGACCGGGTTTGGAGCAGCTTCCAGCCCCGCTCGGTGCGCAGGATGAGCCGGCCGTGCTCCGGCCTCGTCACCGAGTGGTGGCGGCCGCCCGCATCGCACTCACTGCGAGCCGTGGATGGCCCGTCCGGGGCGTGTGACGGAGTCCCTCGTGCTGAGTGTGCTGGAGCAGCGGATCACTACCGGCAGCGCCCACTGGACCAGGCGGCGCCTGCTGAACCGTTACGGGCAGAAACCCCGGGCGCGGTCCCTGAGGGGATGCGGATCCTGCCGTCGGTCGCCGCCTGGCGGATGGTGCCGAGCCGGGAGTGGCACCGGTCCGGAGCAGCCGAGATCCTGCGCGGCTGCTTCTACGCCCCGCGCCTGGAAGAAGCCGCAGACACGACTTTGCCGGAGGCGATGACCCGCCTCCAGCCCGCTCCCGGCATCGGCGCGTGGACCGCCGCCGCAGAAACGCTGCAACGTACCCCTGGCGCCCCGGCGCCTTCCCTCGGCGACTTCCACCTGCCCGTCCAGATCGGCTACGCCCGCGGCGGCGCCGACGAGCAGGTGCTTCAGCTGCTGGGGTCGTACAGAGGGCAGCGCCACCGCGCCGCCCTCCTCCTGCTCGGGTACCGGCAGCCGGCGGCTGGCTGCCGAACCGCCGGGCCAACCGGACAGCCGCATCGCCTATCTGCGGCGCGGCCGCGCCGCGCGGCGTTCGGCAGGAGTGCGGGTCAGACGGTGCCGCGCCAGCTGCCTGTCTCGGTGCCGCGGGCTTCGATGAACTGCTTGAAGCGCTTGAGGTCGCCGGTGGCCTGGCGCTTGACGAAGCCAAGCTTGTCGCCGACGGTCTCGGCCAGGCCCTCGGGGTCGTGGTCGAGCTGGAGCATGATCTTGGTGGTGGTGTCGTCGATGTAGTGGAAGGTCACGACACCGGCCTGCTTGGCTTCTCCGCCGACGCTGGTCCAGGCGACCCGCTCGTCGGGGATCTGCTCGGTGATCTCCGCGTCGAACTCCCGCTCGACACCGGCGATCTTCGTCTTCCAGTGCGTCAGAGTCTGCGTACGCTGCTCGATCCGCTCGACCCCCTCCATGAACTGCGGGAAGCTCTCGAACTGCGTCCACTGGTTGTACGCGGCACTGACCGGGACGTTGACCTCGATGGACTCTTCAACCTGCGACACGGTGCTCTCCTTCGTGGGGGGATGTCCCCCTGGGGTGCCCCCGATCACGCCCGGCACACCCCGTCACCCGCCCGCTGGTGGCACGAACAGACCGAACTCCTTCAGAACGCCCCCTCCACCGACCAGGCCGTCACCCGCGGCGAAGAGCCTGACAGCGAGACCGACGGCGTTCCCTCCGCCTTCACCACCGCACTCGGTGAGGTATCCACCACCCACGCGAGCCTGCTGCCCACCGCACTCTTCACCGCCACGGACACCACGCTCACCCGAGTCCGCGACCGACTCCTATCACGCCCGAGGGCAATGCGGCCCCTGACCGCCGCCCGCCGGCACCCCTGGGCATGGGGGTGATGGCGGGACATCCATGTAAGGGCCCGTGATCACCGCTCCGGTGGCCGGCGCTGATCATCGGGGGACGGCAGAGTGAAGGGCCTGCGCCGTTTCGGCGCAGGCCCTTCACTCCCATCCGGGAGCCCTGCGGCGGTTGTGTACGCCTGGTGGCGGGGTCAGCGAACGATCCAGCCGCGCTCCGCGTCGAAGTAGGCTGCCTGCCCCTTCACGGTGGTGATCCCGTACGGGCCGCCGAGGTTCTGGTACTCGCCGATGGCCCACCCCGCCTCGATGCCCGCGTGGCCGCCGGCGTGGGCGTCGAGGCCGTTCGCCGAAGCGGGGGCCGCGGCGATGAAACCGGCTGCGGTGACAGCTGCCAGGGTGATGGCGATACGACGGATCATGAGTGGTCTCTCCTTCGTTCCATAGGCATATGCGCGTGAAGTCACCCTGACCACAAGACCGGTGGGTGATGGACGCGGCACGCGGGGATCCCGGCACGGAAGACCTGATCGGCCCTGCGGCGGGACCTGTGGAGAAGAGCGCACCGGCCCCGGCCTGACACCGGACGCCCAAAGCGGCGAGCCCGCTTCTGGGCGGACGGCCTCTGAACCGGCAGAGTCTCCACCCGCATCGTGGCTGCCCCCTTCACCACCCGGCAGCCCACCGCGGATGACCGCGCACTCGAAGCGCTGCAGGTCTACGCCGAGGGGCCGTGCGAGGGCACCATCGTGCACTACGCCTCGGTTGCCTGACCGCGCGTCCGCTGAGGAACGCCGACGGGTGCCCGGGAGGGTGGCCTCGCCCCCGGCGCTTGCTCGAGCTTGAGGCTGGTCCGACCGCCGAGGCACCTCGGCGGTCCGAGCCCCGCCCGTGCCGGGTGGTGGTGCTCAGGCGCCGGCTGTGTTCAGCCAGGTACTGATCCTGCCCAGGGCCCCGGGGCCGTAGTCGGAGGTGACGTCGGTGGCGAGGTCGGCGACGGTGATCGACCGGAGGGTTTCCCGCCAGGCGGTCTCCGCCCGGCCCATGGCGCGGCTGATGGCGCAGGGTGCGGCGCAGGCTTCCGGGGGAGTGGCCATCGGGCCGCGCTGTCGGATCTCGGTGCAGACGAACGCGGACCCCGGGCCGTCGACCGCCTCGACGACGTCGAGCACTGTGATGAGCGCGGGTGACCGGGTCAGGACGTAGCCGCCCGCTTTGCCCTGGACCGACTGGACGAGACCGGCCCGCGAGAGGGCCTGCAGCTGCTTGGCGAGATAGCTGGGCGAGACGTCGTGCAGCTCCGCCAGCCGAGCGGCCGGTGTGGGCCCTTCCGCCGCGGTCAGTACGACGCAGCAGTGCAGTGCCCACTCGACGCCACCAGACATTTTCACTTCTTCACTCTATTCCACGGCCCCAGATACCCGGATACACAATGTCCGAGTATTATCGCGGATAAATGATGTCCGTGTTTGCCGGGTGGGAGGCGCGATGCCCCCGGCCGGCCGGGCGGGACGCGTGATCGAGGGAAGGGCAGGACCATGCACATTGCCGTCATCGGCGGAACCGGACTGATCGGATCCCAGGTGGTGCGGGATCTCGACGCGGCCGGACACCGCGCAGTACCCCACTCCCTGTCCACCGGGGTCGACGTGATCACCGGTGAGGGCCTGGACGCCGCCCTCACGGGCGCGGACGTGGTCGTCAACCTCACCAACTCACCGACGTTCGACGACGCCTCGCCCGGGTTCTTCCGGACCTCGATGGACAACCTCGTCACCGCCGCCAGGAAGGCGGATGTCGGGCACTTCGTCGTCCTGTCGATCGTCGGGGTCGACAAGGTGCCCGAGCTGGACTACTACCGGGCCAAGACGCTCCAGGAGGACATCCTCAAGGCCGGCCCCGTGCCCTACTCCATCGTTCGCGCCACGCAGTTCATGGAGTTCATCCCCGCTGTCCTCTCCTGGACCGCCGATGACGACACGGTGCGCCTGCCACGCACCCGGCTCCAGCCGGTCGCCGCCGCGGACGTCGCCGCCACCGTCGCCGAGGTAGCCGCCGGCACCCCGCTCGGGGGCACTCTCGAACTCGCCGGGCCCGACGCCTATCCGCTGGACGAACTGGGCCTCATCACACTCCGCGCCGAGGGCGACAGCCGCTCGGTGACCACCGACGACACCGCTGGGATGTTCGCCGCGGTCAACGGGGACGTCCTCACCCCGAAGAGCGGCGCCCGAATCGCCCCCACCCGCTATACCGACTGGCTGGCCAGGCACGCCTGACCCGCCCCGCGGACGGCGGTCCTCTCGCCAGGCGCCGGAAGCCGCCGAGAACGCGCGCAGCGGTGGCTCCCCGTGCGGAGGGCCGCCGTGCCCTCGTGACCCCGGGCGGCGGGCTCGGGGATCCGTCACCGACAGCCTGCCGCCACGATGCGAGGAGCCGCTTGACGATGTCCGGGCGGCCACCCGCCAGCGCTTGCGCCGCCGACGCGCGGCGGGTGCGGATGACGCGGATGGTCTCGGTCCCGAGGGGGCGCTGAGCTCGTCGGCGTACCAGAGGTCCTCCGGGCCGCGTACGGAGCACAGCGGCCCGCACGGTTCCTGTTCTTCCGCTGTGTGCCGGGTGCGGCGGAAGAAGGTCGTTGAGGTCAGCGAGACGTCTCCGCCGTTGCTTCATGACCATGCGCTGCAGGCGGTGAAGGGGCTGCGCTTGGAGGGGGGCTCCGTGTCCTTGCCCTCTGTGTCAGCGGTTCTCCTCCTGGGCCCGGAGGATGCCGAGCTTGGGCGGGCAGTCCGCGGCGCGGGCTTGCTCGGCGGCGAGCAACGCCGAGGCCATTTCGTATTCTGTGACGGTCGGCATGCCGGTGTTGGCGCGGTCCCGGCTACCGGCTTCGAGCAGCTGCCCGATGAGCGGTTCGTCCTCGGGCGCGCTCGCCCGCTCCGGGTACGCGGTTCCCCGGCACAGGTCATCGACATGCCGCAACAGGGCGTAGTACTCGTGCGTGTGCGTCGGGCCGTGGACGCCTGGGCGGGGCATGCCCACACCCAGCGACCGGCGGTGGGCCGCGCCTTCGACGATGGCAGTGCCCAGGGTGCCCTCCCGGCGGGAGGCGATGGCCCGCGCGGCCCAGGCCCGATTCGAGGTCGAGCGGTGGCAGTCGATCGTGCGGTCGCGCATGGCGACGTAGCGCTGCCCGGCGAGGGCGGTGTCGAGGTGGGTGCGCATCTCCTCCTCCAGAGGACCGTCCGCCCACATCGCGATCCACCGGGCGCCGGTGTGGTGGTACAGCCCCACTTCGATGTCGGTGACCTCGGCCAGATGCCGGGCGAGCAGAGCGGCTTGACGGCTGCGGCTCATGAGCTGTCTCCTGGGCGACGGCGGAAATCGGACGGCGTCCGCTCCCGGCGGCGGGCACCCGTAGGGATATCGGGGTGCCAAGATATCGACCGCATCACCGTGTGTGCATCTCTTCGGGGCGTTGCTGCGTAATGGTCATCGGATTACACGGCGTCAGCCGCAGTGCCTGTCAGTCCCGCCGTCGCCAATTCCTGCCCAGCCGCACCAATCCGTGGACCTCTCCGGAAGTCGGGCCGCAAGGGCGGACCCCGTTCGCGGACCGAACACGGTTCGCGGCGAAGCCCGTTCGGGTTGTTGTCAGTGCGGATCTGTAAGGTCCCCGCCCATGACCTCTCTCACTGGTGCTGAGCGCCCGGAAGACCTCGTGGCCGCCTACTCCGGGCTCCTGGGGTCGGTGAAGCGCACGCAGGCCCGCAAGGCGGTGCGGGAGCTTGTGGCGCTCGCCGACGACGGATCGGCCCTGAAGCTGGCGGCAGCGCTCGCGCCGGTAGCGGCTCTTGCGCCGGACACCTTGGTGCGGCTGTGGCCGCAGGCCCACGATCCGGACGGCTTCGCCGCGGCCCTGCTGGCCCCGGCCTTCCGAGAGGAAGGGCGTACGGAGCTGAAGCTGCAACGGGTGAACTCGCTGGCGGGCCTGCGGCACCTCGTCATGCTGCGCAGGCTGACAGTGGAGCGCTGCAAGGAGATATCCGACCTCACCGAACTCGAAAGCCTCACCGAGCTGCGCTCCCTCGACCTGAACGGCTGCGCGGGGGTAGAGGACCTGACACCTCTCAGCGGTCTGACCCAGCTGACGTGGCTGAGCCTGCACCGTTGCCGTCCGGTCCGCGACGTCAAGCCGCTGCTCACCCTCAGCCGTCTGCGCCATCTCGATCTGAGTATCACGCGGGTCACGTCCGTGGATGGATTCGCGGCCTCGTTTCCCCTGCTCGAAAAGCTCGACCTGCGGGGTTGCCGGTCCTTCAGAAGCCCCTCCCAGCTCTCGGGGCTGACCCGCCTGACCCATCTCGACCTGGGGTGGACGGCCATACGCAACCTGAGCGGCCTGACGGACGTGCCCGCGCTCACGTCCCTGCACCTGGCGAGCTGCAAGCAGTTGCGCGACCTGACTGGCATCGACGCGGCTGAAAACCTCGTCGAGCTGGTCGTCGAGGAATGCCCAGCCCTCCGGTCCGTACAAGGCTTCGGGTGCCACCCCCGGCTGACGAAACTGGAGTTCAAGGGCTGCACGGAGCTTTCCGATCTGCGCGGTGCCTCCGCCCTGTCGCACCTGGAGGAACTGCGGATTTCGGGGAGCGAGCGCCTGGCCTCCCTCGCGGGCATGGGCCCTCTGCCCGCCCTGAAGGAGATCGCCATCGAGGACTGCCCCGCCTTGGCGGACTTCACAGGCCTTACCGGAATCGCCTCCGCGTACCGGCTGTACCTGAGCGGACTCGGCCTGATCCGGGACCTCGCCCCCTTCACCCTTCTCCCCGGCCTCCGCGCCCTCGCCCTCGACAGGTGCCAGGGTCTGTGGGAGCTCACCGGGCTTGACCTCCGCAGCGGCCTGGAGGAGCTGACGGTCAGCCGCACCGGCAGCCTGAGCAGTCCCGGCGACCTGGGCGAGGCACCGGACCTGCGGGTGCTGGAGCTCCGGGACCTTCCCGCGCTCGCCGATCTCGGCCTCCTGGGCGGCCTGACCGAGCTCACCACGGTCGGAATCAGGGGGTGCCCCGCGCTCACGGATATCAGCGCGCTTGCCCGCACGCCGCTCACCGGACTGTCGCTCCACCACACGACGGCCCTGGACTCGCTTCATGCGCTGGAGGAATGCCGCGACCTGCGCGTTCTGAGCGTGCGGGACATCCCCGGCCTCAGGACCTTCCCCGCACTCCCATCCCTGCGCGAGCTCTCCCTCGCCCGGCTCCACTGGAAGGAACTCTCGCCCCTCGCCGGCCTCGGAGGGCTCCAGCACCTCCGCCTGGACGACTTCGACGACCTGACCGACATCAGCGCACTGACCGGACTGCCCGACCTTTCCGAACTGCTCCTCGGACACCTTCACTCCTTCACCGACCTCGGGCCCCTGCTGGACATCCCGTCACTGCGGCGGCTCAACAAGTCACCCCAGATGAACGCGGAAATCCTGCAGGGCCGACGCGACCCCGTGCTGGTCGAACTCGCCAACCGCCAAGTCGCCATCGACCGGCGCTGAAGGACTTCCGGGTGGCACAGGCTGCAGACTTGGGCCGCTGCGGCTGTCCGTCGTCCGCATCGTCATCCTCGAAGACCAGCGCAGCAACGCCGAACTCCAGCGAGGCGTCGGCCCGTCCAACGCGCCCCCGCCGCCTGAAGTCCGGTCGAGGCACGGGAGAAGTCCAGCTGGGCGCGCCTTGCCGAGCCTTGCTCATTCGAGCAGGAGGCCCACCGGCTGGTCGCAGCGGTGTCTACGTACTGACTTCGGTGGGCCAATATCTATGGCCACGGCGTCAGGTTTCAATGCGCGGCGCCAGGAGCGTTACTGCAGCGAAAGGATCAGTGGAATTTATTCAGCGTACGCGGATCGCTGCAGCGTGCTACTGTCGGTCTCGGTTGCAGTTGTGGTTCCCAAGAATTCTAGCTTCTGTTTGGGTGTTTTCGACCAGCAGACGCTTCACTTTTTCCGGGCTTCTCCGGTCGGGGCATCATCGCGGCGACGCGGGACCCGCACTCGCGGGTCTCGGCGTACCTGCCCCCTGAAGGAGATGTCACATGGCGTCGAGAATCGTGAAGTGGTTCAGCGCGGGCCATAGGGTCTCGGCTCCATCGAAAAGGGCGTCGGCGCTGATGTCTCCGCCCACCCCTCGAACATCGCCGCCGAGGGATTCCGTGAACTGATGGAAGGCCAGAAGGTCACCTTCGGCATCGCGCCCAGCCCGAAGGGGCCGACGGCCGAGAATATCGTTCTCGTCTGACACTGGCACCTGTGCAGCACCTTTGCTTCCGGGTTTCCTGGCCCGTCTCTGGATGCCCGCTCGGCGGTGGCAGAGATTCTCGATCCGCAGTGTCACTTGCCTCGTGGCCTGCCTCCCCATGCGGGATCAACCGCATTCCGTATTTGATTCCCCGTTCCGCTCGGCCCGTTCTTGTGATTCCCCGCGCTGTTCTTTCGCTGCTGGAATTCCTTGATGCGAGTCGCCTCAAGGAAGGTTCTGAATGAACCCCACGCGTACGAACAACCGCTCTACCCGCGCACGTAGCCGAACCGCCGACTCCATTCGTGGCGGCAGCCGCGTCAACTCGACCACTGCGACCCGTTCGGTCGCTCCTGCTCGCTCCGGAGGTTCGAGTCGCTCGGGTGGCCTGGGACGGCGGCCCGTCGCGGTCCAGGGCGAGTTTGCCCTGCCGGTCACGGTCACTCCCGCACTGCCTGCTGCCGAGGCGTTCGCCGACCTCGACATGCCCAAGCAGTTGCTGGCGGCGCTGACCGTGCAGGGGGTGAGCGTTCCGTTCCCGATCCAGGGGGCGACCCTGCCCAACACTCTCGCGGGCCGTGATGCCCTGGGCCGGGGGCGCACCGGGTCCGGTAAGACCCTGGCCTTCGGCCTCGCCCTGCTGGCCCGTACTGCCGGTCAGCGGGCTGAGCCGCGACAGCCGTTGGCGCTGGTCCTGGTACCGACGCGTGAGCTGGCCCAGCAGGTGACCGACGCACTGGCTCCGTACGCGCGTGCGGTCAGGCTGCGGCTGGCCACGGTCGTGGGCGGAATGTCGATCGGGAGGCAGGTCAACGCGTTGCGCGGCGGTGCCGAAGTCGTCGTGGCGACGCCGGGACGACTCAAGGATCTCATCGACCGCGGTGACTGCCGGCTCGACCAGGTCGCGATCAGCGTCCTGGACGAGGCTGACCAGATGGCCGACATGGGCTTCATGCCCCAAGTCACCGAACTCCTCGACCAGGTCCGCCCCGAAGGGCAGCGGATGCTCTTTTCCGCCACCCTGGACCGCAACGTCGACCGCCTGGTCCGCCGTTACCTCAGTGACCCGGTCGTCCACTCCGTAGACCCTTCCGCCGGAGCAGTCACGACGATGGAGCACCATGTGCTGCACGTCCACGGCACCGACAAGCACCGCACGACGACCGAGATCGCCGCGCGCGAAGGCCGGGTCATCATGTTCCTGGACACCAAGCGCGCCGTGGACAAGCTCACCGACCACCTGCTGGCCAGCGGGGTGCGGGCGGCGGCTCTGCACGGAGGGAAGGCGCAGTCCCAGCGCACCCGGACCCTGACCCAGTTCAAGACCGGGCACGTCACCGTACTCGTGGCCACGAACGTCGCCGCCCGCGGCATCCACGTCGACAACCTCGACCTCGTCGTCAACGTCGACCCGCCGACCGACCACAAGGACTACCTCCACCGCGGCGGCCGGACCGCGCGGGCAGGGGAGTCCGGCAGCGTCGTCACCCTGGTCACCCAACCAGCGCCGCGACGTGGCCCGCCTCATGGCGGCCGTCGGCATCGTGCCCCAGACCACCCAGATCCGCTCGGGCGAGGAGGCACTCGGCCGCATCACCGGCGCCCAGGTTCCCTCCGGAATTCCCGTGACGATCACCGCGCCGGTGGCCGCGCGGCCTCAGCGCAGCACGTCCTCACGCGGCCGGTGTCGCCCCGCCTCCGCAACCCGGCGCGCGAGCGCACATCAGGCGGCCGTCAACGCGGCGGCCTGAGAACTCCGTGATCCGGAAGCTGACACACTTGTGCAGGAGGCACCTATTGACGCTCGTCCAGATGCAGCCCCGCTCGACCAAGGCCACAGCCGTGGGCAGGACGGTGGCCGAGGCCATGGACACCGCCGGCCTCCAGGTGTACGACGACATGACCGTCGAGGTGGCCCTGTCCGTCATGGCCAGTGCCCATACCGGACATCTGCTGGTCTGCGACGACAGCAGTCTGTGCATCGGACTCATCACGCACGCCCGGCTCACAGCATTCCGCATGAGCCCGGCGTACTCGGACAGGGTCCAGCTGCGGGACATCTTCCGCGACCGAGGACCCTTCACCTCACCGTGGGCCACCACGGCCGAAGCCGGGCACATGATGCGCCACAGCGACGTCGATGCCCTGCCTGTGATCGACGAACACGGCAGTGCCCTGGGCGTGTTCGCTCTGGCCCGCTGAGCTGTCCCATCCGCAGCGGAACCACTCCATCGTCGCTTCTCTCCCTGTGAGGCATCATGCGCTTCGTCATCGCCCGCTTCCCGTTCGACCTGACCAGGAGCGGCGTCCTGGAATCGATGAAGGGCATCAAGCCCGAGCACGCCGCCGGCGAATCGGTGATCATCGGCCGACGCACCTACCCCGTCAAGCAGGTCGGAGAGGTCATCACACGTCAGGACCGCCGCGACTTCAGTGCCGGCGAGGTCCTACGGGCCATGACCCAGCTCGGCTTCACCTGCCGCAGCCTGGTCCCTGCCCCTGTCCCCACACGGGTTCCCACGTCGGTGGAGCAGGCATCCGCGATGCTCGGCGCACCTCTGCCTGCCTGACGAGCAGGCAGACGAGTGCTGTCGGCCAGAACATGGGTGGGGGCCGGCCGGAGTGTTCCGGCCGGCCCCCACCGCGTACGGAGATCCCCGGGCAGCGGTTCAGTGGTCGGAGTAGCTGAAATCGCCCATGGTCCATGCACTGACGTCCTCGATGGCGACCCGGTACATGCCACCCGTCTCCGGGATTCCCACCGGTCCCTGCAAAATCCGAGCCACGTGAAAGTGCAGATGCGTGGGGGGCCCTTCCTCAGGTGCGGCAGTGGTGAACATGGCGGAAAAGTCGCTCAGCTGAGCCGAGTCCGCAAGGACCTCCGACACCCGCTGCCTCCAGACGGCTTCCGGTGCCAGCCGGCCCGTGATGACCGCTCCACCTGTTACGACGGTCAGGGGCATCTGGTTGCTCCGCCCGGACTCGACCAGAGCGGCAATGTCAACGAGCAGCGCATCGTGCTTCGGCATGAGGCCGATCATATGCGTCGGGGCCCCTGCTGCTCTCCTGTGGGGTGAGGCTTCGACGACGGCGCTGAGGCGCCGCAGGTAGGCCTGCCAGAGCCGGTCGGTGTCCGCTTCGGCCGCGGCCCAAGACGACCGGTCGGTGAGTCTGGGATGCAGTCGGCCCCGGGAGTGTGCGACGGCGGTGCCGTGGATACGGGTGTCGGTGAGGTGTTTGCTGTCCGGGGCGTCCCAGGTGCCGGGCTGTGCGAAGACCGAACTCGCTGCCGGCGCTGCGGCCCCTGGTGTGAGGCTGCCGTGTCGGGGCCGGCCTGCGCAGGACTCGGTCCCAGCGCATCCGGGCCCGCACCTGCAGCGGCAGGTCCCGCAGGAGGTGGACGGCGAGGCGTAACGCATCCAGCGGGGCGGTCCACGAGCTGCGCCCCGGCTCCAGCGCGCAGACGCTCGGTGCCGCGGCCCGGGCGTCCGACAGCCCCGGGCGAGGGCGGCGTGGAGCCCTCCGTGGTCGGAGCGCATGTTCAGACGAAGGCCGCTTCTGTGTACGGCGATACTCAACCGAGTGGTCGAGTACGACGCAGCGTTCGACGACGTGCGTCGAAGATCAAGTTAGGCGCCGATCAGCTCACGCACGGTGGCCATGTCGCTGAAGGGGAGCAGTTCGCCCCGGATGCTCTGGTGCGGTTCGCTGCCCTTGCCCGCGATGAGCACGATGTCGTCCGGCCCCGCCTCCGCCAGCGCGGCGGCGATGGCCGAGCGGCGGTCGGTCAGCCGCTCGAACGGCGTCCCGGTCGACACGATGCCCTTCGCGATCTGGTCGAGGATGCTCTCGGGGTCTTCGTAGCGGGGGTTGTCGGAGGTGAGAACGCACAGGTCGGAGTGGGTGCCCGCGATCGCGCCCATCTCGGCGCGCTTGGTGGTGTCGCGGTCGCCACCACAGCCGAACACGGTGATGACCCGCCCTCGGGCGAAGCCCCGGATGGTGGTGAGGACCTTGTTGAGGGAATCCGGCGAGTGGGCGTAGTCCACGATCACCGAGGTACCCCCGGGGATCTGGAGGCGCTCGAAGCGGCCGGGGATCTGCGGCATCTGCTCCAGCGCGTCCACCAGCCCGGCCAGACCGTGGCCCAGGAGGTGGCACGCGGCCACTGTGGCCAGCGCGTTGGAGACGGAGAACCGGCCCGGCGACGGGATCGCCGCCGGATACTTGTGGCCGTCGTGGTGCAGGGTGAACCGGGAGCCCGAGGCATCCACGGTGAGGTCGCTCGCGCGGTAGTCCGCGTCGCCGTCCAGTGCGTACGTGGTCACGGCGCCGGGCATCAGCTTCCGGATCCCGGCACCCACCGGGTCGTCGGCGTTGACCACGGCGTGCCGGCACAGGCCCTGGAAGAGGCGGAGTTTGGCGTCCCGGTAGTTCTCCATGGTGCCGTGGTCGTCGAGGTGGTCCTGGGTCAGGTTGGTGAAGACGCCGACGTCGATGAACGTCCGGTCCAGGCGGTGCGTCAGCAGCCCCATCGAGGTGGCCTCCAGGACGACGGTTCCGCACGCCCGGTCGCGCATGTGCCCCAGCAGGTACTGGAGATCGGGCGATTCCGGA
>NZ_JNZZ01000014.1 GCF_000717645.1 Streptomyces californicus | reverse complement strand
GAACGGCCGGGCCAACCACGCCGGACTCGGCGACGACGACGTCCTGCGCGCCGTCATCGCGGAGAAGGCGCTGCCTCCGGACAACGAGGCCAACACCGATGGCAACCGCCATTTCTACGGTTTCGAATGCGTCAACCTCGGGGACGGCAAGGACCCGTGGCCGGCCGCCCAGTTGCTCGCGATCGAGCGGGCGTCGGCGGCGGTCTGCCGGGCACACGGCTGGTCGGAGCGGTCGGTGATCGGCCACCTGGAGTGGCAGCCGGGCAAGGTCGACCCGCGCGGGTTCAGCATGAACGGGATGCGTGGCCGGATCGCGAAGCGGCTGAGTGAGAAGCCGGAGCGTCCGCCGGCCGAGCCGTCGAAGCCCCCGGCCACGAAGCCGAAGCACGAGCCATTCCCGGGGGCCGCGTTCTTCAAGGCCGGCCGCAACAGCGCGATCGTCACGGCGATGGGTAAGCGGCTCGTCGCGGAGGGCTGCGGCCGGTACGCCGTCGGCCCGGGGCCCCGGTGGTCCGAGGCGGACCGCAAGTCGTACGCCGCCTGGCAGCGGAAGTGCGGATACAGCGGGGCCGCCGCCGACGGCATCCCCGGCAAGACCAGCTGGGACCGCCTCAAGGTCCCGAACGTCTGAGAGGAATGATCACCATGGCACGTTCCACGGACCCGATCGAGAAGAAGGTCAAGGCCAGTTCCGCCGTCGCCTACCTGGCGAGCCTCGCAGGCCTTGCGGTCCTCGGCGCGGTGACGGACAACCCGTCACTCATCGGCTCGATGCCGGACGCCCTGGAGCCGTTCGTCCTCGCCCTGGTCCCGGCCGCCGCGGCCGCGATCGCCGGGTGGGCGGCCCCGCACACCCCGCGTACGGGCACCTGATGCGCGCCGCGCTGGCCTGGTGCTGGGCGCGGCTGGGCTGGCGCGGCCTCACCCTCCTCATCACCGGCGTCTCCTGGGTGACGTACGGGGCGAGCCTCACGGTTCAGCCGAGATACGGCACTGTCCGGGGCATCAGCGTTTTGCTCGGCCTGGTACCGATGCCGGTCTGGGGGTGGGGGTGGATCGTGTGCGGTGTCATCGCCCTCGTCTACGCGGTGGCCCGCCCCGGCCGGGATCTCCCGGGCGTCGCGGCGTCAGTGGCTCCGCCGCTGCTGTGGTCGCTGGCGTACGCGCTCGGCGGCGCGGCCGGGGCGTCCGGTACCGCGTGGGGGGCGGTGATGCCCTGGGGGTCGCACGCCATCCTCATCGCGATCGTCGCCTACCTCACCCGACCTCGGCTGATCGTCCCGAAGGTGGTGAGACATGGAGACGAGTAGCTGGCTCGGGCTGCTCGCTGTGCTGATCACGACGATCGGCACGGTGCTCGGCACCTGGCTGGGCCGGACGAAGACCACGGTGCAGGAGATCCCGGCGGAGGGGATGGACCCGGCGCCCGCGCAGCCCGAGGGCACGTGGACGGTGTCGCCCGAGATGTACCGCTGGTTCCAGGACCAGATGGCGTCGATGCACGCCCGCATCAGGACCCTGGAGGACGCGGAGGCCGAGGCCCGGACCCGGGCGGACAGGACGGACCGGCTGCTCGGCCTGGCACTCGACCACATCAGTCAGCAGGACTCGCGCCTGACCGCCGCCGGCATGCCGCTCGTCCCCATGGACCCCGAGCTCGTCGCCGCCCGCGACGCCCGATGAAACGCCCCCGCCCCGGCTTCGGCCGGCGGCGGGGGCGTCTTCGTACATTCCGGGGCCGTGGCGCAGGATCCACCGGCTAGCATCACGTGAGACAAACTTGCCGATTCTCGTGCTGGTGGCAGAAAAAGTCGCAGGTCACGAACTACGGTCCCCGCGCACGCGGGGGTGGTCCCGGTAAGATCACCATCCGGAATGCGGCGAACGTACGGTCCCCGCGCACGCGGGGGTGGTCCCCTACCCGCAACTTCCGGGCGGTGGGCGGCTGTACGGTCCCCGCGCACGCGGGGGTGGTCCCGTGGAGTGCCTGGTCTGGGACATGGACGTCAAACGGTCCCCGCGCACGCGGGGGTGGCACCTTCAGACTTTCCGCAGGGGCGGAACAGTACGACTTCCCACTCTGCCGAGTGAAGCGCGCCAGAATAAACAGCGCCATGGGCCCGTAGGCCGATAGCAAGACTCCGTGATCACCAAGACCATGCGGGGCCTCGCCGCCGCCACTCTCGCCATCCTGCCCCTACTCTCCGCCACCCCCGCACAGGCAGTCCAAGCCCTTCCTCTGGCCGATGCCATCCAGGAGCTCCCGCTTGCCGTTGAGTCCCGCGAGGGCTACCAGCGCACGTCGTTCAAGCACTGGGTGGATGAGGACCGGGACGGCTGCTCCACCCGGGCGGAGGTGCTGATCGCGGAGTCCCGCGTGCCGGCCACGGTGGAGCCACGCTGCAAGGTGCTGGCGGGTCAGTGGTACAGCTACTACGACGGAGTCACTCTTGAAGCTCCGGGCGGCCTTGACATCGACCACGTAGTCCCGCTGGCCGAGGCTTGGGACTCCGGGGCCTCTGGCTGGACGGCGGCCCGCCGCGAGGCATACGCGAATGACCTGGGCAGCGAGCGGTCGTTGGTCGCGGTGACCGCGAAGACGAACCGGAGCAAGGCAGACCAGGACCCGGCCCAGTGGCTGCCGCCGCTGGCCGACGCCCGCTGCACCTACGCCACGGACTGGGTGTCGACGAAGCTCCGTTGGGGCCTCGCCGTCGACCAGGCGGAGGCGGAGGCTCTGATCGAGCTGGCCGAGGGCTGCGGGCAGGAGACCGTGCAGTACGAGCCGGCCACCTGACCTCGCCGCACCCCCTGGGCTCCCACCGTCAAGGCGGTGGGAGCCTTTCGTCATACCGCCGGGTGCCGGACCAGCCGCTTGACCGCCTTCTCCAGCTCATACCGAGACCGTCCGGTCGCAGCTGCGTGCTCGGTGTACGCCTGCTGCACGGCGGCCGCCGTTTCTACGGTCAGGGCGCCCGCCTGCTGCTCCGCCCAGGCATTCCGTTCCAGCTCAATCAAGGACTCGGGGATGTCGGTATCAGCCACGGCCGAAATCGTACGGCCCGCCCACTCCTTCTCGCGTTCCGCCCCGCCGACACCCTTCGCGGCTGCACGATGGACTGGCACAGCCGTAGAAACTCGCGCAATTCCAGCTCAGTGGAGGCGGCCATGACCCTACATTTCATCGCAAAGGACCCGGAGACGAACGGCGATCACTGCCCCAGCGTCTGGTACGACGACGAGGCGCAGGAGTTCGTTGTCCAGGGGTGGAAGGCGGACGCGGAGCTCCAGGCGAAGTGCCTGGAGTCCGGGCCGATTCCGGAGACCGAGGCCGTCGTACGGCTGCCGGCCCGCATGAGTGAGGCCCTGAAGGAGGCGCTCGGTGTCGCAGCAGCTGCCCCCGTTCGCTGAGCTCCTGGCGCAGTGCACCACCTCGGCCGTGCACCTGGAGACGCGGGACGTCTATGCGGTCGACGAGGAGGACCAGGACCTGAAGGCCTGGCGAGCGGGCGAACTGGCGGGCACCGCCGACCGGCCAGCGTGGTGGGGCGCGTTCCACGACTCGGTCGCCGCCGCCGTCGCGCGCGGGGTGACCGTCCAGCGGGCTCGCGTCGTCAGCCTGCCCGCCACTGAGTACATCCGCTTCGAGCACGCGTGCACGCCACGGAACCTCGCCGCGGGCGAGGATGTCCGCTGGCTCCCGCGCGACCAGGCGCTCGGGCTGCTCCTCCTGGCGCACGACTACTGGCTCTTCGACGGCCACCTGGTCCGATGGCACCACTTCGCCGGGGACGGTACGCACCTCCGTGACGAGCTGGACGAACGCCCGGTGTCGGCGGACCGTGCCGGGCAGGCCTTCGCGGCGGTCTGGGACCGGGCCGTACCGCACGCGGAGTTCGTCCTCGACTGATGGCAGCCTCCTCGTCAGCCCGCGTCCAGGAGGCGCGCGACCGGATCGCGTTCCGGCTGCGCAGCCTCCGCGCCGACGCGGGCCTGACGGGGCAGCAGCTGGCGGAGCTCACCGGCTGGCAGGGCTCGAAGGTCTCGCGGTTGCAGAGCGGCCGGTCCCAGCCCAGCGACGACGATATTCGGGCCTGGTGCCAGGCGTGCGGTGCGGAGGACGAGGCCGCGGACCTCATTGCGTCGGCTCGCCAGGCTCAGCAGATGTACACGGAGTGGAGGCGAGTCCAGGGGCGCGGCCTCAAGGGCGTGCAGCAGGCCCGGACGCCGCTGTACGAGCGCACCAAGACGATGCGGGTGTACAGCTCCAGCGTCATCCCGGGGATGCTCCAGACGCGCGCGTACGCCGCCGCGCTGCTCTCCGAGATCTCCCGCTTCAACCGGACCCCGGACGACTCGTCGGCGGCCGCCGACGCCCGGGTGGAGCGGTCCCGGATCATCCGGCGCGCGGGCCGCCGCTTCCCGATCCTGATCGAGGAGTCCGTCCTCCGGCGCCAGGTCGGCAGCGCAGAGACGATGGCCGAGCAGCTGGGGTATCTGCTCCAGGTGGCCACCCTGCCGACGGTGACTCTCGGCATAGTGCCGTCGCGCGCCATGCCCATGTGGCCTCTGGAGACGTTCACGATCTTCGACGAGGAGCAGGTCGGGGTGGAGTTGCTGACGGCGGCGATCACCATCACGACGCCGTCGGAGGTCGCGCAGTACCTGGCGGCGCACGAGGAGCTCAGCGCCGGTGCAGCGCACGGGCCAGCAGCTTTGCGGCTGATTGCTCGGGCGGTCTCGGAGCTCGTGTAGAAACCGATAGAAACTCTCCACCGGGCTCACCCCGCCACCCCTACGGTCGGCGTATTCCTCACCGAC
Source organism: Streptomyces californicus (assembly GCF_000717645.1). Classification (GTDB taxonomy): domain Bacteria; phylum Actinomycetota; class Actinomycetes; order Streptomycetales; family Streptomycetaceae; genus Streptomyces; species Streptomyces californicus. Next base: position 173,398 of record NZ_JNZZ01000014.1, on the reverse strand, counting down.
TGCGACGGGGGGCCTACCCGTGATGACGATCAAGGTATACAAGGTGAACGGCGACGGGGTCACCCGCGTCGTGCGCGAGGAGGCGGAGGTCGTGCCCCTCGAACAGCCGGAACCCTCCCACCAGTTCCCTGCCTGCACGTGCCCGCAATGCCAGGAGACGGAGCAGTGAGGCCGGTTGCAGAGCGCGCCCAGCCGGACCAGGCGTACCGCACGCTCCTCGGGCACACCACGACGTGCGCGGCCTGCCGGGCTGCCGGGGGCCCCTGCCCGACCGCCGCCCGACTGACGCGGGCCTGGAGAAAGGTCCGCCGGTGAGCTCCCCGCAGGAGCCGCAGCCCGAGCCGGACCCCGAACTGGACGACCTGATCTGGCTTCAGGAGACCCGCGAGAAGCGGCTCGCCGACGCGAGGCGCGAGAACTGAGACTCCCGGCCCGGCCGCCCATTCCCTGGAAGGACAGCGGCCGGGCCGGGTCACCATCCATCCAGCAGGACGGAGGCACCACCATGCGTACCACCGACACCCGCCCCAGCACACCCCCCGGGCGGCGCCCATGATGACCACCACGGTGTCGCCGACCGCAGTGACCACCTGCGAGGCATGCTGGAAGGAGCCGGTGGAGGGCCTGCGGGTCACCTCGGCCGGCACGGATCTGCTGTGCCGCCCGTGCGCCGTCGGCAACTACCCGCGGCGCGTCGAGCTGTTCCCGCCGCTCGGCATCTTCGGGTTGACGGAGCGCCAGATCGAGTCAGGTAAGCACGGGTCCGGTTCGCCGAAGACCCCGCCGGACCAGGGGCCGCCGCTGCCTCACCCCCCGCCGGCTCCTTCGCCGCCTGGCACGCCGCCGGTCTAGGCGACGAGGTCGGCGAGCGGGACGCCAAGGGCTGCCGCCAGGCGGAGCAGCATGCTGAGACTGGGGTCGGACATCGCGTACTCGATGCGGTGGACGGTCTTGTGATCCATCCCTGCGCGCTCGCCGAGCTGTATCTGCGTCAGTCCGCGGTCCTCTCGGAGCTCGCGGAGATGCCGCCCGATCTGCTGCCGGCGGGCGAGCGCCCGGTCCGGGGGCGGTTCGGTCGTCACCGGTCCACCGTCAGACGATCATGATCCGATGTCTTTACCTGACCAGGTAAATTTGCGGATCATGGACATGCGTGCGGTCAGGTCGTGATGGGCGTCCGCCTCGACCGCACCTCCTCGGCCACATTTGGCCGAGGAGCGCCGCCCCACCCCTCGCGCGGGGGTGGGGCGGTTTACTGTGTGCAGCACGACGCCCCCCTGCCGAATTCACCGGCAGGGGGGCGCGTTCCGACCCGGAGCCTCCCGAGCATCCGGGCCGGGTCTGTCTGGGGTTGGGCGTCAGACGGGGCCGAGAGCGCCGACCGTCCCCCCACCAGGCACTCTACGCACGGCGCACCCGCGATCTACAGGGGGTACGCCCAGTGCACACAGAGTCGTGACACCGTGTGCGAATCACGGAAGGTCCCGCTCCGGGGACCGCCCCCACCAGGCCATGACCTGGTACAGCGTGCGAACGCCGAGCCGGTCCCGAAGGGCCGCGAGCTCCTTTGTCACTGTGCGCTCCGCGAGCCCGAGCCGGGGGCCGGCCTGCTGCTGCGAGTACCCGGCCTCCAGCTCGTGCAGGATGTCTCGCTGGCGAGCAGTCGTCGCCGCGCCCTCGGTGGCCCGGTGCAGGGCTTGCCACGGGGTCGCGCGGTCCCACATCAGCTCGAAGACCATCCGAGCCCACATCACCGCAGCGCGGTCGGAGACGTGCCACCCCGAGTGCGCGGAGGCGGCCTCGACGACTAGGTTGTCGATGAACAGGTGTTGGCGGTCGAGGAGGACGAGCCGGGGGAAGGCACCGCCGATCACTCGGACGTCGACCCCGGCCTGGACCAGGTCGTCGATGTGCTCCCGCGTCTGGGGGTGTTCGTGGGCGCGGGCGTTGTAGAGGGAGCGGACGCGGGCTCCTCGGCGGCACGCGGCGGCGGTGCGCTCGGCACCCGCGCGGAGGATCTCGGGGTCGCGGTCGGCCGGCTCTCCGGGTTGGGAGCTGTAGACCTCGACCGTGGCCGCATCGGTGAGCGGCAGGATCCGCGCGTTCATGAGTCCGGGCGTGCCGAGGTATTCGGAGCCGGGGCCGCCATACCAGCGGTGGGGGTCGTAGTCGGCGGCGAGCGCTTCGACGGTGGGGATCTGCCCGATTCGCTCGACGGTTGCGGCGAGGTCCGCGAGGGCGGCTGTCATGAGGTTCTGGGCGACGGCGCGGGGGTCGTGGGCGATGTGCTGGCCGGGGGCGTACGGATCGGGGGCGACGAGGCCGAGGTCGAGGAGGTTGGCGAGCCCGGCTTCGTCGGGCGGTACACCGGCGGAGACCGCTCGGTAGGTTTCTGCGGCGGTCTCCGCGAGTAGAGGCGGGCGCGTTTGCCCAAGTTCGTTCATTTTTCCCCCGGTTGGCGTGACACAGAAATCTGTACGTGCGGATTTCAGCACGGCGAGCCCCTTGGTGTCACCGTGTCGGCATGGGAGCCTACGTAGAGCAACGAGAAAGCGAACACGCTTTCGATTAAGGGGTACCCGTATGGCCAGATCCAGGATCGGACTGCTTGCCGCGTCGCTGCTCGTGGCCGCCTCCGCCGCCGTCGGAGTAGCTGCCACCGCAGCCGCCGACGAGGCACACCCTCCCGCACCGGCGAGCGAGACGGGCCACGGACCGGCCCCCGCACCCGCCGCCACCACACTCCCCTCACCGACCGCCTCACCCGCAGGCGACGTCGGCTGGGGCTGACGCCCCCACAGGACGTCCAGCCAGGATCGGGAGGCCCCGGCCGGACAGCAGCAGGCCCCCGCCGCGGAAACCGGCGGGGGCCTGCTGTGTTCTGGCCACAGAGTAGCTGTGAACCGGCCAGACGGATACAGGCCGGGTCCAGCAGGAAGTTACGGACCAGTAGCGGACTCTCAAGATCAACAAATGTAGAAGGCCGGTAGATCCCCAGGATCTACCGGCCTTCTGACCAGGCGTTACGCCTCGGTGGGGCTAACAGGATTTGAACCTGTGGCCTCATCCTTATCAGGGATGCGCTCTAACCAACTGAGCTATAGCCCCGCCGCGCTGTACTGCTCCGCGCTGACCTCTGAAGATTAGCGCACGTCGGGGCCAGTCCCAAAATCGATACCCGGCGCCCTACTCGTCCTCGGCCAGGGTGAGCTCGACGCCGCCGACGAAGCCCGCCGACAGGTTGTAGATGAAGGCGCCCAGCGTCGCCAGCGCGGTGGCCAGCACCACGTCGATCACGGCGATGACCGAGGTGAAGATGAGCACGCGCGGCAGCGACAGGAACGACTGCAGATCGAAGCCGTTGCTCTCGTTCGAACCGGTGGCCTCGCTGATCGTGCCGCCGACGGTCTCGAAGACGCCCATCGCGTCCATGACCATCCACAGCACCGCCGCCGCCACCACCGTGCAGATGCCCAGCGCGATGGACAGCAGGAAGCTGACCTTCATCACCGACCACGGGTCGGCCTTGGCCACCCGCAGGCGCGCCTTGCGGGTACGCGGCGTCGTGCGCGCCCCCGTGCGCGGCTTGCGCGTCGCCTGAGCGCCGCCCATGCCCTGCGCACCGCCCAACGTGCCCCCGGGGCGCTGCTGGCCGCCCTGGGTACCGCCACCGGGCGCCTCGTACGCCTGGGGCGGGTGGTACGGCCCCGACGGCCCCGGTGCGGGCTCACGCTCGCCGGGCAGCGGCCCGGTCGCGTAACCCTCGTACTGGGGCTGAGGCCCTCGTGTGTCCGTCACAGTGCCCCCTTGGGAGTCCGTGGCAGGGCCACGGGCACCGTTCGCTCCTGCTCCGGAAGCGGCCGAACCGGCGCCCGTGGCTCCACTCACGCTCTTACTCCTCGTGCTCCCCGGTCGAGGGCTCCGTGCCCTCGACTGTGCCCTCGTTCACGCCCTCGGCGTGAACCCCGGCCGTCCCGCCCTCGGCGTCATCGGTCCCGTCGACCTCTTCCGCCTCACGACCGGCCTCGGCGTTGCGCGCGATGCCGACGACGGCGTCGCGCTTGCCGAGATTGATCAGTTGGACGCCCATGGTGTCACGGCCCGTCTCCCTGACTTCATTGACTCGCGTACGAATCACACCACCGCCGAGCGTGATGGCGAGAATCTCGTCCGTCTCCTCGACCACCAGCGCGCCGACCAGCGACCCGCGGTCCTCCACGATCTTGGCGGCCTTGATGCCGAGGCCGCCGCGGCCCTGGACGCGGTACTCGTCGACGGCGGTCCGCTTCGCGTATCCGCCGTCGGTGGCGGTGAAGACGAACGTACCGGGCCGGACGACATTCATCGAGAGGAGTTCGTCGCCCTCGCGGAAACTCATCCCCTTCACACCCGAGGTGGCGCGGCCCATCGGGCGCAGCGCGTCGTCCGTCGCGGTGAACCGGATGGACTGGGCCTTCTTGCTGATGAGCAGCAGGTCGTCCTCGGCCGACACCAGCTCCGCGCCGATCAGCTCGTCGTCGCCGCCGTCCGGCGTCTCGCGCAGGTTGATCGCGATGACACCGCCCGAGCGCGGCGAGTCGTAGTCCTTGAGCGCGGTCTTCTTCACCAGACCGCCCTTCGTCGCCAGGATCAGGTACGGCACGGCCTCGTAGTCGCGGATCGCGAGGATCTGGGCGATCTTCTCGTCCGGCTGGAAGGCCAGGAGGTTGGCGACGTGCTGGCCGCGCGCGTCCCGGCCGGCGTCGGGGAGCTCGTACGCCTTGGCCCGGTAGACCCGGCCCTTGTTGGTGAAGAACAGCAGCCAGTGGTGGGTCGTCGAGACGAAGAAGTGGTCGACGATGTCGTCCTCGCGCAGCTTCGTCCCGCGCACGCCCTTGCCGCCGCGCTTCTGCGAGCGGTAGTCGTCGGTCTTCGTCCGCTTCACGTAGCCGCTGCGGGAGATCGTGACGACGATGTCCTCCTCGGCGATCAGGTCCTCGATGGACATGTCGCCCTCGAAGGGCACCAGCTTGGAGCGCCGGTCGTCGCCGAACTTCTCGACGATCGCCGCCAGCTCCTCGCTGACGATCTCGCGCTGCTTGGAGGGCGAGGCCAGGATCTCGTTGTACTCGTTGATCTTCGCCTGGAGCTCGTCGTGCTCGGCGGTGATCTTCTGGTGCTCCAGCGCGGCCAGCCGGCGCAGCTGCATCTCCAGAATGGCGTTGGCCTGGAGCTCGTCGATCTCCAGCAGGCCCATCAGGCCCTCACGCGCGATCTCCACCGTGTTCGAGCGGCGGATGAGGGCGATGACCTCGTCGATGGCGTTCAGGGCCTTGAGGAGGCCGCGCAGGATGTGCGCCCGCTCCTCGGCCTTGCGCAGCCGGAACTTCGTCCGCCGGACGATGACCTCGATCTGGTGCGTCACCCAGTGGCGGATGAACGCGTCGATCGACAGCGTGCGCGGCACCCCGTCGACCAGGGCCAGCATGTTGGCGCCGAAGTTCGTCTGGAGGTCGGTGTGCTTGTACAGGTTGTTCAGGACGACCTTGGCGACCGCGTCCCGCTTGAGGACGACGACCAGGCGCTGGCCCGTGCGCGAGGAGGTCTCGTCGCGGACGTCCGCGATGCCCCCGACCTTGCCGTCCTTGACCAGGTCGGCGATCTTCTGCGCGAGGTTGTCGGGGTTGGTCTGGTAGGGCAGCTCCGTGACGACCAGGCACTGCCGGCCCTGGATCTCCTCGACGGCGACGACCGCGCGCATCGTGATGGAGCCGCGCCCGGTGCGGTACGCCTCCTCGATGCCCTTGCGGCCCACGACCAGCGCGCCGGTGGGGAAGTCGGGGCCCTTGATGCGCTCGATCAGCGCGTCCTGCAGCTCCTCGTGCGACGCCTCCGGGTGCTCCAGGTACCACTGGGCGCCCTCGGCGACCTCGCGCAGGTTGTGCGGCGGGATGTTGGTCGCCATGCCGACCGCGATCCCCGCGGAGCCGTTGACCAGCAGGTTCGGGAAGCGCGCCGGCAGGACCGTCGGCTCCTGGTTGCGGCCGTCGTAGTTGTCCTGGAAGTCGACGGTCTCCTCGTCGATGTCCCGGACCATCTCCATGGACAGCGGCATCATCTTGCACTCGGTGTACCGCATGGCGGCGGCCGGGTCGTTGCCCGGGGAACCGAAGTTGCCGTTGGAGTCCACCAGCGGCATGCGCATCGACCAGTGCTGCGCGAGGCGCACCAGGGCGTCGTAGATGGAGGAGTCGCCGTGCGGGTGGTACGTGCCCATGACGTCGCCGACGACGCGGGCGCACTTGTAGAAGCCCTTCTCGGGCCGGTATCCGCCGTCGTACATCGCGTACAGCACCCGGCGGTGGACGGGCTTCAGACCGTCCCGTACGTCGGGGAGCGCACGCGAGACGATGACGGACATCGCGTAGTCGAGGTAGGAGCGCTGCATCTCCGTCTCGAGCTGGACGGGCTCGACACGCATCCCCACGCCGGGGACGGTGATCTCCTCGTCGGGCACGGCGGATTCAGGTGTCACGGGGGTGTTCTCGTCGGCCATTGCTGGTCAAAGTCCTTTCGAGCTGCGGCGTGGCTGGTGCGGCCGACTCAGATGTCGAGGAAGCGGACGTCCTTGGCGTTGCGCTGGATGAACGAGCGCCGCGCCTCGACGTCCTCGCCCATGAGCACCGAGAACAGGTCGTCGGCCTGCGCCGCGTCGTCCAGCGTGACCTGGCCGAGCACCCGGTGGTCGACGTCCATGGTGGTGACGCGCAGCTCCTCGGCGTTCATCTCGCCGAGGCCCTTGAAGCGCTGGATCGAGTCTTCCTTGATCCGCTTGCCGTTCTGCTTGCCGAGGGCCACCAGGGCGTCCCGCTCGCGGTCCGAGTACGCGTACTCGAAGTCGTCCCGGCCCCACTTGATCTTGTAGAGCGGCGGGCGGGAGAGGTAGACGTGACCGGCCTCGACCAGCGGCTTCATGAAGCGGAAGAGGAAGGTCAGCAGCAGGGTGTTGATGTGCTGGCCGTCGACGTCGGCGTCCGCCATCAGGATGATCTTGTGATAGCGGAGCTTCTCGATGTCGAAGTCCTCGTGGACCCCGGTGCCGAACGCCGAGATCAGCGCCTGGACCTCGGTGTTCTGGAGGATCTTGTCGACCCGGGCCTTCTCGACGTTCAGGATCTTGCCGCGGATCGGGAGGATCGCCTGGTACATCGGGTTGCGGCCGGACTTGGCCGAACCGCCGGCGGAGTCACCCTCGACGATGAAGATCTCGCACTTGGTGGGGTCGTTCGACTGGCAGTCGCTGAGCTTGCCCGGCAGCGAAGCGCTCTCCAGGAGGCCCTTGCGCCGCGTCAGGTCGCGCGCCTTGCGGGCCGCCACGCGGGCGGTCGAGGCGGCGATGCCCTTGCGGATGATGTCGGCGGCCTCGTTGGGGTTCCGGTCGAACCAGTCCGTCAGCTGCTCGTGGACGACCTTCTGCACGAAGGTCTTGGCCTCCGTGTTGCCCAGCTTGGTCTTCGTCTGGCCCTCGAACTGCGGCTCGCCCAGCTTCACCGAGATGATCGCGGTGAGGCCCTCGCGGACGTCCTCGCCGGTGAGGTTGTCGTCCTTGTCGCGGAGCAGCTTCTTGTCGCGCGCGTACCGGTTGACCAGCGAGGTCAGCGCCGCGCGGAAGCCCTCCTCGTGCGTACCGCCCTCATGCGTGTGGATCGCGTTGGCGAAGGAGTACACGCCCTCGGTGTACTGCGTGTTCCACTGCATGGCGATCTCGACCGACAGGAGCCGGTCCTTGTCCTCGGACTCGATGTCGATCACCGACTGGTGAATGACGTCGCCCTTGCGGGAGTTGAGGTACTTCACGAAATCGACGATGCCGTTTTCGTAGTGGTACGTGACCGAGCGGGCCGTCTCCTCCTCGGCGGGCTCGGCCGCGTCCACGCTGTCCGCGCCGGCCGTGGCCTTCGCCGACTCGCGCTCGTCGGTGAGCTTGAGGGTGAGGCCCTTGTTGAGGAACGCCATCTCCTGGAAGCGGCGCGAGAGGGTCTCGAAGCTGTACTCGGTGGTCTCGAAGATGTCACCGTCGGCCCAGAAGGTGACCGTGGTGCCGGTCTCCTCGGTGGCCTCGTGCTTCGCCAGCGGGGCGGTCGGGACGCCGAGCTTGTAGTCCTGCGTCCAGCGGTAGCCGTCGCGCTTGACCTCGACGGCGACCCGGGTGGACAGGGCGTTGACGACGGAGACGCCGACGCCGTGCAGACCGCCGGAGACGGCATAGCCGCCACCGCCGAACTTGCCGCCCGCGTGCAGCACGGTCAGCACGACCTCGACGGCCGGCTTCCCTTCGGACGGCACGATGTCGACCGGGATACCGCGGCCGTTGTCGATTACGCGCACCCCGCCGTCGGGGAGGATCGTGACGTCGATGGTGTCCGCGTGGCCCGCCATCGCCTCGTCGACGGAGTTGTCGACGACCTCCTGCACCAGGTGGTGCAGGCCGCGCTCACCGGTCGAGCCGATGTACATGCCAGGCCGCTTGCGGACCGCGTCCAGCCCTTCCAGCACGGTGATCGCGCTGGCGTCGTACGAGGTGGCGGGGGCCTCGCCCGACTCACCGGCGGTGGACGGAATGTTCTCGTTGGGGTTGCCGGAATCGGCCACGAAGCGCCCTTTCTGGCACAGCACAGGCCGTTCCCCGGACAACCGGGAGCGGCTGCGTCGTTCGGCTTGTATCGACGACTCCCGCCTCAGCGGCGGGATTACTCACCAGTCTACCGGTAGCGCTGACATGAGTGGGGGTTTGCCGGTACCTGAGTACGCATGTGCCGCCCTCAACGAGCGGCTGACGACTCCCCATATTCAGGACGGGGCCCCAAGAGGCCCTGAAGGGCTTTGAGCGCTTCGGCCTGTCAACCTCCCGCTACGGTGAGGGACGCTTCGGCCGTACCGTCCGGTTATCTGCCGCGCGAACCCCGGCCGAATCATCCGAGCATCGCCCCGTACACGACAATTTTGCGCCAAAAGCGCAGCTCAGCGTTGGCGAGCGACGATCCGTGCGGAAGCGGTCGAGGAGGACGGAATCCGACCGCCGACGACCCGCCCCGGCCTCGGGGCCGGGCCCGTCACCCGTAGGTGTCCCCCGGGCCCCTGCTCCCGGGCGCGCGCAGCGGACCGTACCGGCGCTCCGGACCGCCCGGCCCGACCACCTTGATCAGCCGTACGGTGCCCTGTCCCAGATCCGCGTTCAGCCGGGCCACCAGCTGCGGGGCCAGCAACCGCAGCTGCGTCGCCCACGCCGTCGAGTCGCAGCTCACCGTCAGCACCCGGGCGTCCGGGGCGTCGTCGTACCGCAGCGGTACACAGTGCTTCGCCAGGTCCTCGCCGACGATCTGCGGCCACCGCCCCATCACCCCGCCGACCGCCGCGGGCGTCTCCCAGCCCCGCTCGGTGATCAGCCGGTTGATCGCGGACCCCAGCGCCTGCGGATCCCGGCCGTCCGACCGGGCCCCCGAGCGCAGGCCACCGCCCCGCCGGGCCTGCTTCCTCTGCTGCGCCGCCGCGCCCCGCGCCCTGGCCTGCTCCTTCGCGGCCCGCAACGCGACCCGGGCGAGATCGACCCCGGACACCTCGGGCGGCTTCGCGCCCCCGGTCTCCGGCGCACCGTCGCCCGCGCCCGGCTCGCCCGCCCGCTCGTCCCGGCCGGTCATACGCGCTCCACCTCGCCCGCGGTCACCGCGTACCGCGTCCCCGCCAGCACGCCCGGCACGTCCTCGGCCACCGCGGCCGTCACCAGCACCTGCTCGCCCGGGGCCACCAGCTCCGCCAGCCGCTCCCGGCGGCGGGCGTCCAGCTCGGCGAAGACGTCGTCCAGCACCAGCACCGGCTCGTTGCCCTCGGACCGCAGCAGCTCGAAACTGGCCAGCCGCAGCGCCAGCGCGTAGCTCCAGGACTCGCCGTGGCTCGCGTACCCCTTCGCCGGCATCCCGCGCAGCCCCAGCAGCAGATCGTCGCGGTGCGGGCCGACCAGCGTCACACCCCGCTCGATCTCCTGCTTCCGGACCCCGGCGAGCGCGGCGAGCAACTGCTCGTACAGCTCGTCGCGGGTGCGCTCGGGCCCCACGTCGTCACCCACGGAGCTGCGGTACTCCAGCGCCACCGGGCCGCCGCCCGGCGCGACGTCCCCGTACGCCTTGTCGGCCAGCGGCTGGAGCGTGGCGATCAGATCCAGCCGCTGCGCCAGCAGCTCGGCGCCGACCCGGCCCAGGTGCTGGTCCCAGACGTCCAGGGTGGACAGGTCCATCGAGCGGCCGCCGTGCCGCCGGGCCATCGCGGCGGACTTCAGCAGGGTGTTGCGCTGCTTCAGCACCCGCTCGTAGTCGGAGCGGACCCCGGCCATCCGCGGCGAGCGCGCGGTGACCAGCTCGTCCAGGAACCGCCGCCGCTCGCCCGGATCGCCCTTGACCAGCGCCAGATCCTCCGGCGCGAACAGCACCGTCCGGACGATGCCCAGCACGTCACGTGGTCTGACCTGCGAGGACCGGTTGATACGGGCGCGATTCGCGCGGCCCGGGTTCAGCTCCAGCTCGACCAGTTGCGAACGCTCGCCCTGGGTCACGGCCGCGCGGATCACCGCCCGCTCCGCGCCCATCCGGACGAGCGGGGCGTCCGAGGAGACCCGGTGGCTGCCGAGGGTGGCGAGGTACCCGACGGCCTCGACGAGGTTGGTCTTGCCCTGTCCGTTGGCGCCCACGAACGCGGTGACGCCCGGGTCGAGCGGGACCTCGACCCGGGCGTACGAGCGGAAATCGGCCAGCGAGAGGTGGGTGACGTGCATGGTGACCGGCCTCTCCCGTCGGTGTTTCCGCCGCGCGGGCCGTCGCGCCCGCCGCGTCGTACGGCGCGTCCTGCCCGCGCCCTCCCCGTGGTGGGGATGCCGGCGTTCTCACGCCGGCGTGCCGGTCAGTTCTCGGACTTGGACTCGACCGCGTGCCCGCCGAACTGGTTGCGCAGCGCGGCGATCATCTTCATCTGCGGCGAGTCGTCCTGGCGCGAGGCGAACCGCGCGAACAGCGACGCGGTGATCGCGGGCAGCGGCACCGCGTTGTCGATCGCGGCCTCCACCGTCCAGCGGCCCTCGCCCGAGTCGGCCGCGTACCCCCGGAGCTTCTCCAGGTGCTCGTCGTCGTCCAGCGCGTTGACCGCGAGGTCGAGCAGCCAGGAGCGGATGACCGTGCCCTCCTGCCAGGAACGGAAGACCTCGCGCACGTCGGTGACGGAGTCGACCTTCTCCAGCAGCTCCCAGCCCTCGGCGTACGCCTGCATCATGGCGTACTCGATGCCGTTGTGGACCATCTTCGCGAAGTGGCCGGCGCCGACCTTGCCCGCGTGGACGGAGCCGAAGTCGCCCTCGGGCTTGAGCGCGTCGAAGATCGGCTGGACCTTCGCCACGTTCTCGTCGGAGCCGCCGTACATCAGGGCGTAGCCGTTCTTGAGGCCCCACACGCCGCCGGAGACGCCGCAGTCGACGAAGCCGATGTCCTTGAGGCCCAGCTCGACGGCGTGCTTCTCGTCGTCGGTCCAGCGCGAGTTCCCCCCGTCGACGACGACGTCGCCGGGCGAGAGCAGCTCGGCCAGCTCGTCGATCGTGGACTGGGTCGCGGCGCCGGCCGGAACCATGACCCAGACGACCCGCGGGCCCTTCAGCTTGCCCACAAGCTCTTCGAGACTGTGGACATCGGCGACATCCGGGTTGCGGTCGTAACCGATGACGGTGTGGCCTGCGCGGCGGATGCGCTCGCGCATGTTGCCGCCCATCTTGCCGAGGCCGACGAGACCGAGCTCCATCAGAGATTCCTTAAGCGTCGTGGCGATAAGCGTCGGGGCGTGTGCGCCCGTCTCCGAGCCTACGCCCGGCCGGGGACAGCGCGGCGGGCCCGCTCCGCGCCGAGCGGGCCCGCCGGAAAACCGCCGATGAAAGACCCCCGGACGGCCGGGGGCGCCGGGATCAGCCGGAGAGGCGCACCGGCATGATCAGGTACTTGTACGCGTCGTCCGCCTCGGCGTCGACGGCCGGGCGGCCGCTGAGCAGGGCGGGCTTGGTGGACGTGGTGAACGAGAGCTGGGCGACCGGCGAGTCGATCGCGCTCAGACCGTCCAGCAGGAACGTCGGGTTGAAGGCGATCGAGATGTCGTCGCCCTCCAGCACCGCGTCGACCCTTTCCACAGCCTGTGCGTCGTCGCTGGAGCCGGCCTCCAGGATGAGGACGCCCTGCTCGAAGCTGAGCCGTACGGGGGTGTTGCGCTCGGCGACCAGGGCCACGCGCTTGACGGCCTCGACGAACGGGGCCGTCTCGATCACCGCGACGGAGTTGAACTCGGTCGGGAACAGCGTGCGGTACTTCGGCAGGTCGCCTTCGAGGAGCCGCGTGGTGGTGCGGCGCCCGGCGCCCTCGAAGCCGATCAGGCCCTCGCCCGCACCGGAGCCGGAGAGCGCCAGCGTGACCGTGTCACCGCTGGTGAGCGCCTTCGCGGTGTCCAGGAGCGTCTTGGCGGGCACCAGGGCGACGGCCGAGGCGTCCGCGTTCTCCGGCTTCCACAGGAACTCGCGGACCGCGAAGCGGTAGCGGTCGGTGGAGGCGAGGGTGACCGTGTCGCCCTCGATCTCGATCCGCACACCGGTCAGCACGGGCAGCGTGTCGTCGCGGCCGGCGGCGATGGCGACCTGGGCGGCGGCCGAGGCGAAGACCTCGCCGGGGACGGTGCCCGTCGCGGTCGGCATCTGCGGCAGCGCCGGGTACTCCTCCACAGGCAGTGTGTGGAGGGTGAAGCGCGAGGAGCCGCAGACGACCGTGGCGCGCACACCGTCGGTGGAGATCTCCACCGGGCGGTTGGGCAGGGCACGGCAGATGTCGGCGAGCAGCCGGCCGGAGACGAGCACCGTGCCGTCCTCATCGACCTCCGCGTCGACCGAGACCCTGGCGGAGACCTCGTAGTCGAAGCTGGAGAAGCTGAGCGCCCCGTCCTCGGCCTTCAGCAGAAGACCCGCGAGAACGGGCGCCGGCGGACGGGCCGGGAGGCTGCGGGCCACCCAGGCCACCGCCTCCGCGAGTACATCGCGCTCCACCCGGATCTTCACCGGAACCGCCTCCTGCTGTTGCTCGCTCGCCCTGCTGGCCTTCGTCTGTCTGGACCGGAGTCCGCTGCCGAGGCGGCGGAGGCTCCGGGGTCCAGTCTGACGTACCGCACCGACAGCCGTTGCTGCTCGGGGTCAAGTCGGGCCGAGACGTTCGCGGCGGTCGACGGTCGAGTTGTACACAGGCCCCACTTCGAAGCTGATTCCTGGCTAACTCTGAGTGGTAGTAGTAGTAGGCCCTGTGGATACCGTGGATAACGTCGTTTGCGCAGGTCAACGACTGTTTTTTGTCCACCGGTCCTGTGGGCGGCACCCGTGGACAACCGGGCCTTTCTGTGGACGGGCGGAAGTTCTGCACACCCGATGCACAGGAGGGGGCTACTTCTCCCCAGCGCTGTCCCCAGCTTTACCCCCGTTCCCCACAACCCAACCCAGCACCTTGGTGTGACGCCTTTCACTCCGGGCAGTGAGAGCGTGTGTCGCGTTGCCGAACAGTGGACAGGGGTGTGGAGAAGCTGGGGACAACCCGGCCCGGCCTGTGGGCCGCCGGTGGACAACATCGATCACCCCCTGTGGAAGAAAAAACTGTCCACAGGCTGTGGATCATCGTTGGCCACAAATCCCCAAGCGTGTGACCTGGCCTGATGGAGTATCGGCAGCGCACCCTGTGGACGCAATATGGACAACTTCCCAGTCCCCAGGCTGTGGACGGAAAATTCTTCGCACATCTGTGGAGAAGGGCCTCTGAGCTGGCTGTATTCGAACAGCGCGGGCGTGACGGAGGAGGCGCCGGAGGCTCCGCGGCTGGTCGTGAGACCCCGTAGACGCCTTCCAGCACCCTTCTGGACCTCTCCCGACCCGCGGTCCGAGCGCCATCAGGGCGCGCTGGGGACGCGGTGAGGGCGTGGTCCGCGCGGAGGTGGACGCGGGCGAACGCGGAAGGGCGCCCGCCGTTAACCGTGGAGGTCCGCGACAGGCGCCCTGAGGAACGCTCTCCTGTGAACGACGTGATGTGGGAGGCCCGGGGCTCACGAGCCCCGGGCCTCCCACATCACGCCCCGGCCGGGCGCCGGGGTCAGCCGTTCTTGATGCGGTTGGTCAGCTCCGTGACCTGGTTGTAGATGGAGCGGCGCTCCGCCATCAGCGCCCGGATCTTCCGGTCCGCGTGCATCACCGTCGTGTGGTCGCGGCCGCCGAACTGCGCACCGATCTTCGGCAGAGAGAGATCGGTCAGCTCACGGCACAGATACATGGCGATCTGGCGGGCCGTCACCAGCACCCGGCTGCGCGAGGATCCGCAGAGGTCGTCCACGGTGAGGCCGAAGTAGTCCGCGGTCGCCGCCATGATGGCCGGCGCGGTGATCTCCGGAGCCGCCTCCTCACCGCCCGGGATCAGGTCCTTCAGCACGATCTCGGTCAGCCCGAGGTCCACCGGCTGCCGGTTCAGCGAGGCGAAGGCGGTCACCCGGATCAGCGCGCCCTCCAGCTCACGGATGTTGCGCGAGATCCGCGAGGCGATGAACTCCAGGACCTCCGGCGGGGCGTTGAGCTGCTCCTGCACCGCCTTCTTGCGGAGGATCGCGATCCGGGTCTCCAGCTCGGGCGGCTGGACGTCGGTGGTCAGACCCCACTCGAAGCGGTTGCGCAACCGGTCCTCCAGCGTCACCAGCTGCTTGGGCGGCCGGTCCGAGGAGAGCACGATCTGCTTGTTCGCGTTGTGCAGCGTATTGAAGGTGTGGAAGAACTCCTCCTGCGTCGACTCCTTGCTCGCCAGGAACTGGATGTCGTCGACGAGCAGGATGTCCACGTCGCGGTAGCGCTTGCGGAAGGTGTCGCCCTTCCCGTCGCGGATCGAGTTGATGAACTCGTTGGTGAACTCCTCCGAGCTCACGTACCGCACCCGGGTCCCCGGGTAGAGGCTCCGCGCGTAGTGCCCGATGGCGTGCAGCAGGTGGGTCTTGCCGAGCCCCGACTCCCCGTAGATGAACAGGGGGTTGTACGCCTTCGCCGGCGCTTCGGCCACGGCGACGGCCGCGGCGTGCGCGAACCGGTTGGATGCGCCGATCACGAAGGTGTCGAAGAGGTACTTCGGGTTGAGCCGGGCGTGCGGTTCGCCGGGGCCGGGCGCCGGGGCCGGCTGGGCGCCCATCGGCCCGGGGGCCGAGCCGCCGGTCCGCCCGGGGCCGTGGGCCGGGACGCCCTGGCGGTGCTGCGGCTGCTGGTCCTGGCGGTCGGGCCGCTGCTGCTCGTACCCCTGGTGCTCGGACGGCTGCGACCGGTAGTCGTGCTGGGGCCGCCCGGTGCCGTACGGCTCGCGCCACTGCTCGGAGGGCTGCTCCCGGTACTGCTCGGGGTCGCGGTAATGCTCGCTCTCCCGCTCCCGGTAGGAATCGCCGCCGCGGTACGCGTCGTTCTCGCGGTACGCGTCGCTCTCGCGGTACGGCTCGCCGGAGGGCTGCTCGCGGTCCTGGTATCCGCTGTGCCGGGGCTGCTGCCAGGAGAGGTCGTCCTGGGTGCGCGGCCAGGCGCCGGGCGCCGGGCGCTGCTGCTGGTACTCGGGGTAGGCGGGCCGTGCCGTCGGCATGCCGTCGTCGGAGGGCCGGTGGCCGTAACCGTCGTACGCGTCGTCCCGGCCGGAGTCGTCGCGCGGCTGCGGCGGGTAGCGATGGCCCTGCTGGCCCTGGTGCGACCCGGGCATGGGGGGCGCCGACGGGGCGGGCGGCTCGCCGGCGGAGTCGTCGACGGTGATCGCGATCCGGATCGGGCGGCCGCACTCACGGGTCAGTGTCTCGCTGATGAGGGGAGTGAGCCGGGTCTCCAGGACACGCTTCCCCCATTCGTTGGGGACGGCCAGCAGGGCGGTGTCGGCGACGAGTGCCAGCGGCTGGCAGCGTTCGATCCACTGCTTGTCCTTCGGCTCGATGCCTTGCTGCCCCTCCCCGAGGAGGTGTTCCAGCACTCGCGGCCACACTGCGGCAAGATCGGCAGGTACGTCAGCCACAAGGCACGCTCTCTCGCATGTCCCACGAATGTGTGGTTCTCGGGACGGGATGGGTCGGGTCGGGTGAGGCCCGGCAGTCGGGAAGGAAAAGAACCGGAGTTCAGCCACGGTAGTCAGGGCGACCCGCGCGGTTCAAGTTGTTGTCCACAGGCTGTGCACAATGGGGGGCCGTGCGGAGCCGGTTTGACCGGATGGCGTAGCCGCGCGTACCGTGACCAGGTCGAGTTGTCGATGGCTGCTGCCGCCTGCCTCCGATGGGCAAAGATCACGATCTGTGATTGTGAAGCGGTGCACTAAGGCGTTTACGCGAGTTCCTCGTGGGCGCACGGTGACAGCCAGGCGATGTCCCGCCAAGACACACATCATTTCTGGAGCCCCCGAGTGAGCAAGCGCACCTTCCAGCCGAACAACCGCCGTCGCGCCAAGACCCACGGCTTCCGTCTGCGCATGCGTACCCGTGCCGGCCGCGCGATCCTCGCGAACCGCCGCGCCAAGGGCCGCAGCAGCCTGTCCGCCTGATCGCTTACAGGTCCATGACGTGCTGCCTACCGAGAATCGGCTGAGGCGGCGCGAGGACTTCGCGACCGCGGTACGACGAGGACGTCGAGCCGGACGTCCGCTGCTCGTCGTCCATCTACGCAGCGGTGAAACGGACCCGCACGTGACAGGGGAGAGTGCTCCCCCGCCGCGTGCGGGTTTCGTTGTCAGCAAGGCCGTGGGGGGCGCCGTCGTCCGCACCGCGGTGAAGCGGAGACTTCGCCACCTGGTCCGCGACCGGCTGGCTCAGCTGCCCCCCGGTAGCCTTGTTGTCGTACGGGCGCTGCCCGGTGCGGGCGACGCCGACCACGCACAGCTGGCCCGAGACCTGGACGCCGCTCTTCGGCGGCTCCTGGGAGGGGGCGCGCGATGAAGTATCCGCTGCTGGCTCTCATCAAGCTGTACCAATGGACGATCAGTCCACTCCTCGGTCCTGTCTGCCGCTATTACCCGTCGTGTTCCCACTATGGATATACGTCGATCGACAGGCACGGTGCCATCAAGGGAACAGCGCTGACGGCCTGGCGCATCCTGCGGTGCAACCCGTGGTCACCCGGCGGCGTGGATCATGTTCCGCCTCGCAAGCGCCCGCGGTGGCACGAGTTGCTGCGCAACGCCCTGCGCGGTGAAAAGGGCGGGGAGTCCGCCACTGATGTGCCGCCCGGGGGGTCGGTCTCCGAACCTCCGAGCCCGGCCGCAGAGACCTCGCCCAATGCTCAAGGAGCCTGATTAGTGGACACGATTGCCAGTCTGTTCAGCTTTATCACCACACCTGTCTCATGGATCATCGTCCAGTTCCACAAGGTCTACGGAGCGCTCTTCGGCGATGACTCCGGGTGGGCCTGGGGCCTGTCGATCGTGTCGCTCGTGGTGCTGATCCGGATCTGCCTGATCCCGCTCTTCGTGAAGCAGATCAAGTCGACCCGCAACATGCAGGTGCTCCAGCCGAAGATGAAGGCGATCCAGGAGCGCTACAAGAACGACAAGCAGCGTCAGTCCGAAGAGATGATGAAGCTGTACAAGGAGACGGGCACCAACCCGCTCTCCTCGTGCCTCCCCATCCTGGCGCAGTCCCCGTTCTTCTTCGCCCTGTACCACGTGCTCTCGTCCATCGCCTCCGGCAAGAAGATCGGCGCGATCAACCAGGACCTCCTGGACAGCGCGCGTGAGGCCCACATCTTCGGTGCCCCGCTGGCCGCGAAGTTCATGGACAGCGCCGACAAGGTCGCCTCGCTCAACGCCGACCTGCTGGACGTCCGGATCGTCACCGCGATCATGATCATCATGATGTCGGCGTCGCAGTTCTTCACCCAGCGCCAGCTGATGACGAAGAACGTCGACCTGACGGTGAAGACCCCGTACATGCAGCAGCAGAAGATGCTGATGTACATCTTCCCGGTCATCTTCGCCGTGATGGGCATCAACTTCCCCGTCGGTGTCCTCGTCTACTGGCTGACCACCAACGTCTGGACCATGGGTCAGCAGATGTACGTGATCAACCAGAACCCGACGCCGGGCAGCAAGGCGCAGGACGCCTACCTCCAGCGCCTCCTCAAGAGCGTGACCTCCCACGGCGAGGTGCGGGGCCGCACCCGGCGCAAGATGGTCAAGGGGATCGTCGCCAAGGGCAGCGACCGCAACGACATCGAGCGCAAGTTCATCACCAGCCTCGCGAAGCTGGGTCTCGCGGCCCAGGAGGACGGCACGGTCCAGAAGAGCGAGACGGCGGTCGCCGATGCCGAGGGCCAGGCGCACAAGCGCCAGCAGCCCAAGCGCCAGACCAAGGCGAAGCGGCAGACGACCGGCCACGCGACCGCCGGGGCCAAGGACGCGGAGTCCTCGGCGGCCGACTCCAAGACCTCGCTCGAGAAGCAGGACGCACCGCAGGACAGCAAGCCGAAGCCTGCGGGCAAGCCCGCCTCCGGCTCCTCACGCCAAGCCAAGTCCGGACAGCGCAAGGGTCCGCAGCGGCCCAAGCACCCGTCCAAGAAGTAAGAAGGAGTCCATCCGTGACGGAAGGCACCACTTCCACGGCGCCCGCCGAGGCAGGCAGCGACACCCTGACCCGCCTGGAGCAGGAGGGCGAGATCGCGGCCGACTACCTTGAGGGCCTGCTCGATATCGCCGATCTCGACGGCGACATCGACATGGACGTCGAGGCGGACCGGGCCGCGGTGTCGATCATCAGCGAGTCGGCGCGCGATCTCCAGAAGCTCGTGGGCCGCGACGGCGAGGTCCTGGAGGCGCTCCAGGAGCTGACGCGGCTGGCCGTGCACCGGGAGACCGGTGACCGCAGCAGGCTGATGCTGGACATCGGCGGCTTCCGCGCCAAGAAGCGCGCGGTCCTCGCCGAGCTGGGCGCCAAGGCCGCGAACGAGGTCAAGACCTCGGGGCAGCCGGTGAAGCTGGACCCGATGACGCCGTTCGAGCGCAAGGTCGTGCATGACGCGATCGCCGCCGCCGGCCTCCGGAGCGAGTCGGAGGGCGAGGAGCCGCAGCGCTTCGTCGTCGTTCTTCCGGCCTGACCGGACCCTTGTACTGTCGGCCCCGCCTGTTCGCAGGCGGGGCCGAATGTGTCAGCTTGATAGTCGGCCACCAGACAGGCCCTAGGGCGGTACGGAAGGACGGTCCCCCGTGACGGAGGCAGCAGAGCTTCCCCAGGCACCTGCGCAGGCGCAGGCGGTGTTCGGTGAGCTCTTTCCGGAGGCTGTCCGGTACGCCGAGCTGCTGGCGGATGCCGGGGTCAAGCGCGGCCTGATCGGGCCGCGCGAGGTTCCGCGGCTCTGGGAGCGGCACCTGCTGAACTGCGCGGTGCTCTCCGAGGTCGTGCCCGAAGGCGTCACCGTATGCGATGTGGGCTCGGGGGCAGGGCTGCCCGGCATCCCGCTCGCCCTGGTCCGCCCGGACCTCAAGATCACCCTGCTGGAGCCGCTGCTCCGGCGGACGAACTTCCTCCAGGAGGTCGTCGAACTGCTGGGCCTGGACCATGTGACGGTCGTCCGCGGCCGGGCCGAAGAGGTCTTGGGCACGCTGCAGCCGGTGCAGGTGGTGACCGCGCGTGCGGTGGCGCCGTTGGACCGGCTCGCGGGCTGGGGCGTTCCCCTGCTGAGGCCGTACGGCGAGATGCTCGCGCTCAAGGGCGACACCGCCGAGGAGGAGCTCCACGGTGCCAGGGCGGCGCTCAGCAAGCTCGGCGTCGTCGATACCGAGGTGCTTCAGGTCGGAGAAGGCATCGTCGATCCGCTGTCCACCGTCGTCCGGGTCGTGGTGGGTGAGAGTCCGGGCGGTGTGAGGTTCGCCGCAAAGCGCGCCAAGGCCGCCCGCACGGGGCGCGCTCGCAGGCGGCGCTGAGGGCGGCCTTGCAGCGGCGGATCCGCCCGGCGCGTCAGACGGATCGCCGGGCGGTACGCGTATTTCATCCATGCTCGGGGTGATGGGCGGCTTCTCTGCCGGAACCTGGCGGTAGATGACGTCTGCGGAGTGTCGTGGCCTGGTAGTTGCCGCACAGGGGCATCGTGTTTCACGTGAAACGTCGCTCTCTGCTGCAGGGAATCATCGACCGCGGTCGTGCGGCCGCGGCGCCGCGCGACCGCAAACCCGGACGGGTGGCCGAGTTGTCCACACGTACGGATTCATCCACAGAACAGCGGGCCTCGCTGGTTCACGACCCCGAAAGCATGGCACGCTCTGTTCATTGCGAGCCTGAAGTCGAGGAGAGTGAATCCTTGCGGTCCGACGCCAACATCGCGGGACCGATGACCGACCCGGTCCCCGGTCCCCGAACCGAGTCCCTGGGCGATGGTGTTTCACGTGAAACACCGCCGCCGATGGACGACACACCCATCGGCCGTGCCGCTCAGCTGGCGGTTGAGGCCCTTGGCCGAGCCGGTGAAGGGCTGCCCCGCCCCGACCGCACCCGGGTCATGGTGGTCGCCAACCAGAAGGGCGGGGTCGGCAAGACGACCACGACGGTCAACCTCGCCGCCTCTCTGGCCCTGCACGGCGCGCGCGTCCTGGTGGTCGACCTCGACCCACAGGGCAACGCCTCCACGGCTCTGGGCATCGACCACCACGCGGAAGTCCCCTCGATCTACGACGTCCTGGTGGACAGCCGACCCCTCTCCGAAGTGGTCCAGCCCGTACCGGACGTCGAGGGCCTCTTCTGCGCTCCGGCCACCATCGATCTCGCCGGCGCGGAGATCGAACTGGTCTCCCTGGTGGCGCGGGAGAGCCGGCTCCAGCGGGCCATCCAGGCGTACGAGCAGCCGCTGGACTACATCCTGATCGACTGCCCGCCGTCGTTGGGCCTGCTGACGGTGAACGCCATGGTGGCGGGAGCCGAGGTACTCATCCCCATCCAGTGCGAGTACTACGCGCTGGAAGGGCTCGGACAGCTCCTGCGCAACGTGGACCTGGTACGCGGCCACCTCAATCCGGAGCTGCACGTTTCGACGATCCTGTTGACGATGTACGACGGTCGGACGAGGCTCGCCTCCCAGGTCGCCGACGAGGTCCGCACCCACTTCGGCAAGGAAGTCCTGAGAACGAGCATCCCGCGGTCGGTGCGCATCTCGGAGGCGCCGAGTTACGGACAGACCGTCCTGACCTATGACCCGGGTTCCAGCGGATCGCTCTCGTACCTCGAAGCCGCCCGGGAAATCGCTCTGCGGGGCGTTGGAGTGCACTACGAGGCTCAGCCCGCACACACGAGCAACCAGAACAGCCTGCAGAACAATTCGGAGGGCATGCAGTGAGTGAGCGTCGTAGAGGCCTGGGGCGCGGGCTCGCCGCGTTGATCCCCGCTGCTCCTCTGGAGAAAAAGGGCCCGGAGATCGATGATGGCGCCGCTTCGTTCGGCGCGGGGGCGGTTCTGACCGCGGATCGCGGGGTTCCCGCAGCGAAGCTGGCCGGGCTGCCGTCCTCGCCGTTGGTGCCGGAGCCGGCCTCGGCGCCCGAGGAGCGTACCGAGCAGGGCGTCGGGGCGTCCGGTGCGTACTTCGCTGAGCTTCCGGTCGGCTCCATCACCCCGAACCCGCGTCAGCCGCGTGAAGTCTTCGATGAGGACGCACTGGCCGAGCTGGTCGTCTCCATCAAGGAAGTCGGTCTGCTGCAGCCGGTCGTCGTCCGGAAGACGGGCCCGGACAGCTATGAGCTGATCATGGGCGAGCGCCGGTGGAGGGCGTGCCAGGAAGCGGGACTGGAGCGCATTCCCACCATCGTCCGTGCCACGGACGACGAGAAGCTGCTGCTGGACGCACTGCTGGAGAACCTCCACCGGGCTCAGCTGAACCCGCTGGAGGAGGCCGCTGCGTACGACCAGCTCCTCAAGGACTTCCAGTGCACCCAGGACCAGCTGGCCGACCGGATCGGGCGTTCGCGTCCGCAGGTAACGAACACGCTGAGGCTTCTGCGGCTCTCGCCGCCGGTCCAGCGCCGGGTCGCCGCAGGGGTTCTTTCGGCCGGGCACGCTCGTGCCCTGCTGTCCCTGGAGGACGCCGAGGAGCAGGACCAGCTGGCCCATCGCATCGTGGCTGAAGGCATGTCGGTGCGTGCGGTGGAGGAGATCGTGAAGCTGATGGACTCGCATCCGTCCCGCACTCGGAAGCCCAAGGGGCCGAGGGCCGGAGGGCGGGTCTCCCCGGCGCTCACCGATCTGGCGACCCGCCTGTCCGACCGCTTCGAGACGCGGGTGAAGGTCGACCTGGGGCAGAAGAAGGGCAAGATCGTCGTCGAGTTCGCCTCGATGGAGGATCTGGACCGCATTCTTGGAAGCCTTGCCCCGGGTGAGGGCCGGGTGCTGGAGCGTCGGCTCGCCGAGTCGTCCGAGGAGGACGAGGGCTGAGCGTCCAGGCACCGTAGAGGGCGGGCTGTGCTTCCGGTACTGACCGGAACACGGTCCGCCCTTTGCTCTCCCTCGGTGTCCGCATCACCTCTGGGTGGATACGATGCGTTCCGGGGCAGCGCATCCACGGTGATCGACCTCGGAGGAGGCGGAGACCTTGCCACGAGTGAGCCGCGGCCGACTTGTCACGGTCGGACTGGGCCTGGCTGCTGTCGGGGGATTCGTCGGCAGTCTGTTCCATGAACGGAGCGCGCTGGCAGCCGCACGAGGTGCGGCGGGCGGAGGAAGTGGGGAATCGCCGACATGGGGCGCCGACTCGTACCGCTCACCCTGGACAACCTTCCGGACCTCCCGGGGCGTTGCCGCTCCTGCGTTTTCTGGGAGCTTGATCCGGTCAGCGGAGAAGCTGCGGTAAGGGCGGGCAAGCCGGGCCCGGAGAAGGAAGCCTGGATCTCGGCGGTGCTGCTGGAGTGGGGCTCGTGCGGCCGGGTGGTCTATGTGGACGATGTCCCGGTCGGCTTCGTGCTCTTCGCCCCACCTGCGTATGTGCCTCGCTCGACGGCGTTTCCGACCAGTCCGGTCTCCCCCGACGCCGTGCAGTTGATCACTGGGCTGATCGTCCCTGAGTACCAGGGGCAAGGGCTGGGCCGGGTCATGGTGCAGACCGTGGCGAAGGATGTGCTGCGCCGGGGCTTCAAGGCCATTGAGGCGTTCGGGGACGCTCGCTCGGAGCCGACCAGGTGCGTGCTTCCGGCGGACCATCTCCTGGCCGTGGGCTTCAAGACCGTGCGCCCCCACCCCGTCCATCCCCGGCTGCGACTGAATCTGCGGACGACGCTGTCCTGGAAGGAAGACGTGGAGATGGCACTCGACCGGTTGCTGGGAGCAGTTCAAAAGGAACCGGTGCTCCGCCCGCTGTGACGATGTTTCACGTGAAACATCGAGCCGGAGCGCTGCCGAACGGTCAGGCGGGTGCGATGAAGCCTTCGAGGTCGCGGAGGATCGCGGCCTTCGGCTTGGCGCCGACGATGGTCTTGGCGACTTCGCCGCCCTGGTACACGTTCAGGGTCGGGATGGACATCACACCGTACTTGGCGGCGGTGGCCGGGTTCTCGTCGATGTTGAGCTTGACGATCTCGATCTGGTCGCCGTGCTCGGCCGCGATCGCCTCCAGCGACGGGGCGATCTGGCGGCACGGGCCGCACCAGGCAGCCCAGAAGTCCACCAGAACGGGCTTGTCGCTCTTGAGGACGACCTCGTCGAAGGTGTCATCCGTAACGTGCTTCAGGTCGCCGGCCACGGCGGCCTCCTTAGTCTCTCGTGGGGGTGGGATGTGGTGCGGACGTTCAGACGGCCGGGGTTTTCTCCGGCTCGGCGGGCTCGGCGTCGGCCAGGGCCGCGAGGAAGCGCTCGGCGTCCAGCGCGGCGGAGCAGCCGGTGCCCGCTGCGGTGATGGCCTGACGGTAGGTGTGGTCGACCACGTCGCCGGCGCCGAAGACACCGGTCAGGTTGGTGCGGGTGGAAGGCGCCTCGACCTTCAGGTAGCCCTCGTCGTCGAGTTCGAGCTGGCCCTTGAAAAGTTCGGTGCGCGGGTCATGGCCGACGGCGATGAAGAGACCGGTCACGGGCAGCTCGGACGTCTCGCCGGTCTTGGTGTTGCGCAGAACCAGCCCGGAGAGCTTCTGGTCGCCCTTGATCTCGGCGACCTCGCTGTCCCAGGCGAACTTGATCTTCGGGTCGGCGAAGGCCCGGTCCTGCATCGCCTTGGAGGCGCGCAGCGTGTCACGGCGGTGCACGATCGTGACGGACTTGGCGAAGCGGGAGAGGAAGGTCGCCTCCTCCATCGCGGTGTCACCGCCGCCGATCACGGCGATGTCGTGGTCCTTGAAGAAGAAGCCGTCGCAGGTGGCGCACCAGGAGACGCCGCGTCCGGAGAGGGCGTCCTCGTTGGGCAGTCCGAGCTTGCGGTGCTGGGAGCCGGTCGTGACGATGACCGACTTGGCGCGGTGGACCGTGCCGGCGGTGTCGGTGACGGTCTTGATCTCGCCGGTGAGGTCGACCGCGACAACATCGTCGGGGATCAACTCGGCGCCGAAGCGCTCGGCCTGGGCGCGCATGTTGTCCATGAGCTCGGGACCCATGATGCCGTCCTGGAAACCGGGGAAGTTCTCCACGTCGGTGGTGTTCATCAGCGCACCGCCCGCGGTGACGGCGCCCTCGAAGACCAGCGGGTTCAGCGAGGCGCGGGCGGTGTACAGCGCCGCGGTGTACCCGGCCGGCCCGGA
This sequence comes from Streptomyces californicus, assembly GCF_000717645.1. Classification (GTDB taxonomy): domain Bacteria; phylum Actinomycetota; class Actinomycetes; order Streptomycetales; family Streptomycetaceae; genus Streptomyces; species Streptomyces californicus. The sequence continues at coordinate 148,631 of NZ_JNZZ01000014.1, read as the reverse complement.
GCCGATGATGATCACATTACGGACGTCGCTCACGGGTTTCTTCCTCGTTTCTGCAGACTGCCTAACTGCCTACGGGGTCGGTCAACGACTCTCACCCCACCCAACGGATCCTACGGCTGATGCATTCCCGAACGTGCCGCAGCGGGTGCGGACGGTTTTCAGGGCCGGTCGTAGGCGCGCGTGAGCAGCAGTTGCCCGGGGGACTCCGGGGCGGTGTCCACGCAGGTGGCGGCGACGAGGTATGCCTGGACACGCGAGGAGTCACTGGCGTGGGGAAGGACCACGAGGTAGGCGTTCTTCCCTTCGTACACGCCCTCGTCGAGCGCGAGCGCCGGTGCGGTGCGGCCGGTGGCCTGCTGTACACAGGGGGGCACCACGACGGTGGGGGCCTGCAAGGGGCTCCTGGATGCGTCGGCGTCGGGATTGAGGGCTTCGCTTGACGACTTGGTGTCGGCCTCCGGCGGCAATTTCTTCACGCCGGGGTTGTCCTGGCCGGGTTCACGACCCAGGAGGTCCTGCACGTGGACTTCGAGGGTGTCGTCGGCATAGAAGTCACCGCCGCTGTCCGCTGCGCTGACTCCGTTGGATGCGCTCTTGGGGTGGGAGTCGCCGGAGGGATCGACGGCCTGGAGGAAGAAGATGCTCGCTCCGATGACCGCTGCGCCGAACGCGGTGCCGAGGATCACGGCACCGCGTCGTCGACGGGTGGAGGGGCGTCGACCCGGCCCGGTAGACGCGGAGGGCCTACCCGCGGGGCGGTCGGAGGCAGGAGCGCCACTGCTCAGGGAAGAAGGCCCGGTCGCCGCGCTTGCCCCTGTCCTTGTTTCACGTGAAACAACGACAGGCTCTTCCGCGGCGGATACGTGGAAGCCGCTGGTGTCTGCGGATGCGTCGACCGCAGGTTCGGTGGGCGCGTACGTCTCCGCCGCGAGGGCCGCGTCGATACGGGCGGCGATGTCCTCCGGCATGGGCTCAGGAGTGGGCATCGCTCCGAGGAGCCCGCGTACCGCTTCCAGAGAATCGTGTGTCTCCGCGCAGAGCTCGCACGCGGCAAGGTGCCGTCGGACTTCCGAGGCCCGGGAAGCGGAAAGCAGCCCTTCGGTGAGATCGGAGATCTCGGAGACCTCCGGGTGCTGAGTCGTGTCGGCCGTGGATGTCACGGGTGCCCACCTCCTCCCTTCGTCGCGGCAGGGCTGTTCGCTCCGGTGTCTCTGGGACCCGACGCAGATGGGACGGATGCGCCGGGCGTACGGTTCCGGTGGCCTGAGGCGTCCTCTCCGTCCGGGGCCCGGCCACTGGTTTCCGCACGCAGATGGCGGACCAGAGGGGCCAGTCTCGCTCGTCCCCGGGCGCACCGGCTCTTCACGGTGCCGCTCGGAACCTCCAGGATCTCGGCGGCCTCCGCCACCGGGTAACCCTGCATGTCGACGAGGACCAGGGCCGCCCGCTGCTCGGCGGGCAGCGTGTCCAGGGCCTTCTGGAGCTGACGGTGGAGGTCCTGTCGGACAGCGGGGCCCTCGGCGGATTCGTGGGGCTCCAGAAGCTGGTCGAGCCGTTCGGGGTCGTCCACGGGGGACGTCCTGCGGGAGGCGGCCTTGCGCACCCGGTCCAGGCAGGCGTTGACCGTGATCCGGTGGAGCCAGGTGGTGACGGCGGACTGGCCGCGGAAGGTGTGGGCCGCGCGGAAGGCTTTGACGAGGGCGTCCTGGACGGCGTCGGCCGCTTCTTCTCTGTCCCCCAGGGTCCGCAACGCCACGGCCCAGAGCCGGTCGCGGTGACGGCGTACGAGTTCACCGAAGGCGTCGGGATCGCCTGCCACATGTTGGGCGAGCAGTTCCGAGTCGCTCGGCGCCTCTGGTGGAACGGAATCCACCGTGCTCCCCCTCCGAACCGGATCAGATGTGTTCTACGGGCCGCGCCCGTCGAAGCGGCGCGACGGGGAGAAGCCTGCCGTCACGGGCGGCACGACCGCAACCCTTGCCGCCCGGCCCCGTCGGAGCGAGCAGCCTACGGCGGACTCACCGTAGCGGCTCGACAGGTCTGCTGAACGCGGCTCGGTACCGAGGGACCCTCCGTACCGAGTTCAGCCGAGGACGGAGATGTCGGTGATGCCGCCCCGGTATCCGCCGGTGCCGTCCGCCGGGAGCTCAGTGATGTGGATCAGGACGTAACGCGTGCGGATGGGGGCGTCGAGCTTCTCCTTGAGCGTCTGCCCCGCCACCGTCTGCTTCACGATCGGCTGGTCGAAGTCGGCCGCCGAGGACGGGGCCGTAGCGTCGGGGGAAGCGGCGGAGATACTGGTCGTCTGACCCTTTCGGTACAGGGACACGTCTACGCCGGAGACATCCCGGACCTTGCCGAGGTCGACGATGATTCCGCTGCCCTGCTTGCGCTGGGGGAGATTGCCGAAGTTGGCGAAGCCTTCGTACCGCGGGGTGACCCAGTGCGTGCCGGGGTCGCCGTCCACGGTGTTGCCCACCTCCTGCTGCTTGATCCCGGAGCCGTCGGGGGTGAACTCCGTGGCTCCCGCGATGTCCAGTGGTTCAGCGCGCGGGGCAGGCTTGTCGTCCTTGTTCTTGTCGTCCTCGCTCGGCTCGGTGATCCCGGTGTCGTCCGAGCCCTTCGTCCGGTCGAGCAACGCCTCCGCGAGCTGCCAGCTGCCGAGGCCCAGCGCGGCGATGAGGAGAGCGGACACGGTCCATTTGAGTACGCGGCCGGTCCGGCTCTGCAGGGGGGTGGGAGGCGGCGGTATGACCGGCTGGGTCACGGCGGCCGGGTGCGAGGACGGGCGTCCGTACGTGCCCTGCTGGTAGGTCGTGCGCTGGTACGCCGGCGGGGCGGCGAACGCCGGCTCCGGCGGAAGGACGCGGGGCATGGCCGCGACGGCCTTGGCCAGCTCGTCCGGGGTGGTGCAGGGAGGTTCCTGCCGGGACGCGGTGGCGCCGTCGTTGGCGAGTGCCCGCATCGCGAGCTCGGAGAGACCGCGGTGGACGCCGGCCCGTACCTGGTCCGGGGGGATGAGCCCCAGTTCCTTGGGCAGACCGGTGAGCCCGTGAGCGTCCTCCCCGTACGGCCAGCGGTGGGTGAGCGCGGCGTACAGGAGGGCGCCGATGGCCTCGGTGTCCGCGCGGAGAGGGCGCTCGGCGGTGATGCCGCGCAGGGCCGCGTTCACGGCGAGACCGCGGATGCGGTACTGCCCGGTGGAGCTGCGCAGCACCGCGCCGGGGGTGAGGCGGAGATGGGACAGGCCCTCGCGGTGGGCGGCGGCCATCGCCTGGGAGAGCTGGCTGACGAGCTGGTAGGCGTCGTGGGCCTCCATCGGCCCGGCGGCGAGCAGAGCGGTGAGCTCGGTGGCGTCCGGAAGCCATTCGTGGACGACGTAGACGAGGTCGTTCTCCTCCACGGCGTCCAGGACCTGGACGAAGCGGGGGTCGCCGAGCAGGGCCGAGGAGCGGGCCGCGGCGAGGACCGAGCGGGCCCGCGGGTGGTCAGCGGTGAGCAGGTGGACGCCCACCGCCCGGCGGAGCTTCTCGTCGACGGCGCGCCAGCTGCTGAAGCCGTCCAGCCGGGTGACACACTCCTCCAGCCGGTAGCGCCCGGCGAGCTTGTGACCGCTGTGCAGGTCGGGAGAGGCCGGAACGGCCTCGGAACGGTCCCGCCCGCCGTCCGTCTTCCCGGTCTTCTCGGGGCTCGCGCCCTTGGCGTTCTCGGCTTGCGCCGTCCCGTCGGCCGTGGACTCGTCCGCCTTGGCGGTCAACGGCTCGCCGCCGCTGTTGTCGGCCACGTCGACGGCAGCCGTGCTACGTTCCGCCACCGTCGTTCCTGCCTCCCCATCCGTTGCGCGATGCCCAGCCAGCTCTGCACAGTCACGCCAATTGTGCCCACACTCCGGCACTAAGCACGACACGCGGTGTGCGGCGAGGGTTGTGCGGGCGGGCGCTCATTCAGCGTCCGAGCCGTCCACGGACCATACCCACCAGGCCGTTCACCTCTTCGATCCGCATCTTCTTCGCGGCGACGAAGAAGATGCCGAGGAGGAGGAGACCACCGCAGATCAGGGCGGCCAGGGAGCCGAGGGCCCCGGCACCGACCAGCTCCAGGATCCCGAAGCCGGCGGCTCCGCCGACCAGGGCTGCGGGCAGCGCCGCCATGCAGAGCCGGGCGTAGGTCCGCACGATGTGCGCGCCGTCCAGGTCGCCGCCCAGACGGTTGCTCAGTCGGCGCCAGGCCACGCCGACGCCGACCGCGTAGGCCAGACCGTAGGAGAAGGCCATGCCGACCACGGCCCAGCGGGCGGGCAGGACGACGTAGCAGAGAGCGGAGGCGGCGGCGTTGACGGCGGCGACGATGACCGTGTTGTAGAAGGGGGTGCGGGTGTCCTCGTACGCGTAGAACCCGCGCAGCACGACGTACTGCACGGAGTACGGGATCAGGCCGAGCGCGAAGGCCATGAGGATGAAGCCCATGGAGCGGGCGGCCTCGGTGCCGCTGGAGGCGTAGAGCAGGGTGCACATCGGCAGGCCGAGCGCGAGGAAGGTGAAGGACACCGGCACGATGGCGACGGCCGAGTTGCGCAGTCCCTGGGAGATGTCGTCGCGGACCGCGCCGGGGTCGTTGTCGTGGGCGGCCCGGGAGATCCGGGGCAGCAGCGCGGCCATGACGGAGACGGTGATGATGGCCTGCGGCATGCCCCAGATCAGCTGGGCGTTGGAGTAGGCCAGGAATCCGGTTCCGTCATGGCCGGAGGCCGCGCCGGCCGCCGTGGACAGCTGGGTGACGACGAGGACGCCCGCCTGGTTGGCCAGGACGAAGAGCACGGTCCACTTGGCCAGCTTGACGGTCTTGCCGAGCCCGTGGCCCTTCCAGTCGAACCGGGGGCGGAAGCGGAAGCCCGTCTCGCGCAGGTACGGGAGCATCGCCAGCGCCTGGACGACGAGGCCGAGCAGCGTGCCGATGCCGAGCAGCCGGACACCTTCCGGCGGGATGGTGTCGACGCCCATGCGGGACTCGGCGGAGGTGCCGTAGACCCAGATGAACAGCCCGAACGTGATGATCATGACGATGTTGTTGAGGACCGGGGTCCACATCATCGCGCCGAACTTGCCGCGGGCGTTGAGGATCTGGCCCATCACCACGTGCACGCCCATGAAGAAGATGGTGGGCAGGCAGTACCGGGCGAAGGTGACGGCGACGCTGTTCGCCGCGACATCGTTCGCGATGGTGGGCGACAACATGTGGATCAACGTCGGCGCGAGGAAGACGGCGATGCCGACGATCGCGGCGAGCGCGACCATCACCAGGGTCAGGAGCCGGTTGGCGAATGCCTCGCCGCCGTCCTCGTCGTCCTTCATGGCGCGGACGAGCTGAGGGACGAAGACCGAGTTCAGACCGCCGCCGACGGTCAGGATGTAGATCATCGTCGGCAGGGTGTACGCGATGGTGAAGCTGTCACCGAGCAGTGCCGCGCCGAGCGCCGCCGTGATCACCAGGGACCGCACGAACCCGGTGAGGCGCGAGACGAGGGTGCCGGCGGCCATGACCGCGCTGGACTTGAGGAGCCCGGACACCTTGCCGCCTCCGCCCTTGGCGGGCGGAGGCGCGGGAGCCGGTTCGTGCTGGGAGGGCACCGGAGGCTTCCCCGCCCCTTCCTGGTCCCGGAAGAGATGGGCGAAGGCGTCGGGCTCCTGGCGGTCGTCCGCTGCCTGCGTGACGAGGTCGTCGACGCCGACGAACTGCGTGGTCGCCGGATGCTCGCCGTACGGCAGGTGCCGTGAGGGGCCCGCCGGCTCGGGGGGCGGAGTCTGGGCCCAGACGCGGGGGTCGGGGGCGTACGGAGCGGCGGGAGGCTGCTGGTAGAGCGCTCCCGGATCCTGGTACGTGCCGGGGGGCGGCGGCGGGTGCGCGGCGCGGTCGTAGAGAGCCTCGCCCACCGGGTCCTGGGCGGTCAGCCCCTGCGCCCGGTAGGGGTCCTCCTCGTAGGCGTGCTGGAGGTACGGGTCCGGCGGCACCGAGCCGTCCTGGCCCGGCTGCGGAGGAACCGGAGGCCCGCCCGGAGACGCTGCTCCGCCCGCGCCCTGCCCGCGGTCACCGTCGTACGGCGCGTTCATCGAAACCCCTACCTCATCGTCCCCGGCCGACCGGCCACGACAGACATCGCTCAACGGTCCACTTTCTCACCCGTTTCCGAAGGGTCCCCGCTTTCCGGACCGGTGTCCGGAGTCGGGTCACTCGGCTGCTCGGGTCCGTCACCGTCACCGTTCGCCGTGTCGCCTGCCGCGGCGCGCTTGCGATGGGTGTACATCCTGATGCCTGCCAGCACCAGGAGCAGCAAGCCGCCGGCGATGACGAGCAGGACGGTCGGCGTCACCTCGGAGACCTTCACGGTGAAGGTCATCTCCTCGCCGTACGGGGTGCCGTCCTCCGTGAACAGCCGGGCGGTCACCTGGGCGCGTCCGTTGGCGCTGGTCGTCGTGTCGAACTTCACCGACTGGCTGTGGCCGCCGGCGATGCTGATGGGCAGCTCGGTCCGGGACCCGTCGTCGTTGAACTTGAGCCGGATGTTGTCCGACGTCAGCCGGAGGACCAGGCGGTCCACGCCCTGCACCAGCTGGTTCTGCACGGTGACCGGAATGGTCGCGCTGCGCCCGGAGAGGGTCACGTCGGACTTCTTGATGAGCTGTACCTCGGAGGTGAGGCTCTTCAAGTATCTGTGGACCGTCGTGCGGTACTGGCGCGCCTCCACGGGCTGATCGCGCCAGGACGTCGACATCGAGCGGTTCACGGCGTTGCCGAAGGGCGTCACCACGCGGTCGGGCTGCGTCAGGATCGTCTCGAAGGTGTCGAGCGAACCCTGGATCGTGCGGATGTCCTGGAACGCCTGGGTGGGCAGTTCCCGGGCGCGGAGCTTCTTCGGGTAGGCGGATCGACGGGGCAGCTTGGTGGTGGCCCGCGGGTCGGGCTTGGCCTCGGAGGCCGCCACGAGGTCGAGGGGCTGGGTCCAGCGGTTGCCCGACAGGGCGTCCAGCGCGCGGGCCATCGTCTGGGCCTGCGCGGCGGTGGGCATTCGGGGTGGTGCCACGACGATGCTGCGCTCGTCGTCCGGTGCCTGCTCGGTCAGCGCGAGGGTCTGGGCGAGGAACTTCTGCACGGCCAGGGTGGAGGCGCCCGCCCTCGACATGTCGCCGTTGAAGAGGGTCGACAGCCGGGCGTCCGCGACGACCGCGGTGGTACCCCCGCCGATCGGCCGCGCCGCGGTCGGCGTGTACGGAAGGTCCGAGGTCTCGCGGAAGCTGTCGCTGCGGGCGATCACGTTGTGCGCGCCGGCCGAGGTCGCCACATCGACGATGGACGAATCGACGGCGCCGTTCACGGGCCAGGCGAAATCGGTGGACGGCTTCACGTGGAGGATGGTCTCCACGGTGGTCGCGGCCACGGTGGAGGCGTTCTGCAGATGGCTGAGAGTCCCGGAGACGTTCTTGCCGCGGTGGGCGATGGACGCCAGATCGGGATCGGCGAACGGCAGGGCGATCACCTTGCCGTCCTCCACCACCTTCTCCAGAGCGCTGAGCCACTGCTTGGCGACGGCCTGGTTCTTGCCCGGGACGGTCTCGTCCCCCGACGCGATCTCGTACTTCCCCGCCATCGCCGCGACGCTCGCCAGGAGGTCCGGGTCGATGACCCAGGTCACCGGGAGGCGACTGCCCAGGGACACCATCTGCTCCAGCCGGCCACCCGGCGCCAGCTCCTTCGCCAGGTCGTCGTTGGCGAAGACCGGAGTCTGCTGGACGTCCGAACGGGTCTCCGCCGTGACATGGGGCGAGGAGATCAGCGGCCAGAGGAAGGTCAGCTTCGTCCTGCTGTCGCTCGCTTCGGGCTGCCAGGGCAGGAACGTGCGCTTGATGCCGAGTACCTGCTCGCCGGCGCGCTCCGTGCGGCCGGAGACCGAGACGCCGAGCTGGTAGACGCCCGGGTCGTCGAGGCCCAGCTTGTCGACCGGGACGGTGAGCGTGAAGTCCTGACTGATCCCCCGGGCAAGCCGGGGAATCTCCAGCGTGTACGTGTCCCCCACGGTGGCCGGGTCGACGCCGGGAACATACGTGGAGCGCTTGGCGGCGTCGTCGACCTCGCCCCGGCCGGTGAGACGGGGGCCTACCCGCAGATCGACCTCGGCGTCGCTGATCGCCTCCTTGCCCTTGTTGGTGAGCGTTCCGGAGACGGTCAGGGTGTCGTCCTTCGAGGGGACACTCGGGGAGAGGGTGTTCAGCGACACATCGACCGTACGGGAGCCGGTGGAGGCCTTGGCCGGCTCGGCGGCCGGCGCGGCGACGGCCGGAACGGTCAGCAGGCCGGCCAGGAGCGGCGCTCCCAGTACCGCTGAGGCCGTGCGCCGGAGCCACCGGCGGGCAGGAGAGGGACGAGTCCCCTGAAAGTCTGCCGCCTCCGCCACGCGCCTACCCGTCTCTCGTCGTCGTCAGATGCTGTCGATCGTTCGGCCTTGCGTCCACGCATGGTAACGAGGTGCGGCGGGCCGGAGTGCTGCGGTCCGCCGTCCATGATCGCGGGCGCGACGCAGGGCCCAGCGGACGGTGACGCCGCCGTCGGCCCGTGCACGTACCCTTTTCTGTTGTGCCGAACGCCAACGAAGAGAACGCCAGTGCACTGAACCATGTGCAGCACCATGCGGTGAGTGAGCTGCTGAGGGTGTCCCCGGTAGCCGACGACCTCGCCCGCCGATTCCAGCAGGCCGGATTCGGTCTCGCGCTGGTCGGTGGGTCGGTTCGCGACGCATTGCTGGGCCGGCTCGGAAACGACCTGGACTTCACCACCGACGCCCGCCCGGAGGACGTACTCAAGATCGTCCGTCCGTGGGCCGACTCGGTGTGGGAGGTCGGAATCGCCTTCGGCACCGTCGGCTCCCAGAAGGACGGCTACCAGATCGAGATCACGACCTATCGGTCGGAGGCGTACGACCGGACCTCGCGCAAGCCGGAGGTCTCCTACGGCGACTCCATCGAGGACGACCTCGTGCGCCGCGACTTCACGGTCAACGCGATGGCCGTGGCGCTGCCGGGGACGGAGTTCGTCGATCCGTACGGAGGGCGGGACGACCTCGCCGCCCGTGTCCTGCGTACCCCCGGCACGCCTGAGGCGTCCTTCTCCGACGATCCGCTGCGGATGCTGCGCGCTGCCCGGTTCGCCGCCCAACTCGACTTCGAGGTCGCCCCCGACGTCCTCTCCGCGATGACGGAGATGGCCGCGCGGATCGAGATCGTCTCCGCCGAGCGGGTCCGCGACGAACTGAACAAACTGCTGCTCTCCCGGCATCCGCGCAAGGGCCTGGGGATCCTGGTCGACACCGGACTGGCGGCCCACGTGCTGCCGGAGCTTCCCGCGCTGCGGCTGGAGAGTGACGAGCATCACCGGCACAAGGACGTCTACGAGCACTCGCTGACCGTCCTGGAGCAGGCCATCGATCTGGAGCAGGACGGGCCCGACCTCGTCCTGCGCCTGGCCGCGCTCCTCCATGACATCGGCAAGCCCCGGACCCGCCGCTTCGAGAAGGACGGCCGTGTCTCCTTCCACCACCACGAAGTGGTGGGCGCGAAGATGACCAAGAAGCGCATGCTCGCGCTCAAGTACTCCAACGAGCTGGTCAAGGACGTGTCGAGACTGGTGGAGCTGCACTTGCGGTTCCACGGATACGGGGACGGGGAGTGGACCGACTCCGCGGTACGCCGGTATGTGCGTGACGCCGGGCCACTGCTCGAACGTCTCCACAAGCTGACCCGGTCGGACTGCACGACCCGGAACAAGCGCAAGGCCAACGCGCTCTCCCGCACGTATGACGGTCTGGAGGAGCGCATCGCCCTGCTCCAGGAGCAGGAGGAGCTCGACTCGATCCGCCCCGACCTGGACGGCAACGAGATCATGCAGATCCTGGAGGTCGGTCCCGGCCCGGTGATCGGCAAGGCGTACGGGTTCCTGCTGGAGCTGAGGCTGGAGAACGGGCCCATGGAGCGGGACGACGCGGTCGCCGCGCTCAAGGAGTGGTGGGCGCAGCAGGGCTGAGCGTGGCGGGACGAGGTTTCACGTGAAACATCGTGGCTGGACGTGGCGTCGAAAAGGGGGAGGGGCGCTGTTTCACGTGAAACAGCGCCCCTCCCCTCCTCTGTCGGCTAGCGGTGGATGTCCGCTCGACGGCGTCGGAACATCGTCACCGCGACCGCCGCGTACAGCACCGAGACAACCACGATGACCAGGGCCGATCTGCCGTCCGGGGGGAGCATCAGGGCTGCCGCACCGGCGGCGCCCACGAAAGCGACGTTGAAGAGCACGTCGTAGAGCGAGAAGACCCGACCGCGGAAGGAATCGTCGACCGAGGTCTGCACCACGGTGTCGGTCGCGATCTTCGATCCCTGTGTCACGACGCCGAGCACGAACGCGGCGATCACCATGGGAACCGGGGCGAACGACAGGCCCAGGGCCGGGACGAGGACCGCCGCCGACCCCGCGCACCCCACGATCCATCCGTACCGGCCCAGCCTCTCCACCGCCCACGGGGTGACGACGGCGGCGACGAAGAAGCCCGCCCCTGAGGCTCCGACCGCCAGGCCGAGCAGGGCCAGCCCTTCGGACTCGGTGTCCGACCAGGCGTAGCGGCACAGCATGAGCACCGTCACGGTGAGCGCGCCGTAGCAGAAACGGATCACGGTCATCGCGGCCAGGGCGCGGGCCGCGCTGCTCCGTTGTGCGAGATGCCGTAGCCCGGAGGCCAGCCCGCGTGCGGTGACGGCCAGTGCGGTCCGCACGCGCAGGGGGTTCGCGTCGGTGTCCGGTCCCAGCAGAGTGCGGGGCAGGCGCAGGGATGCCAGGGCGGACAGGAGGTAGAGCGTCGAACCCAGCAGGACGACCGCCGCGTCGGATTCGTCGGCCACCAGCCGTACGACGAAGGCGAGACCCCCTCCAGCGGTCGCCGCCAGGGTGCCTGCGGTCGGGGAGAGGGAATTGGCGACGACGAGTCGGTCCTCGTCCACGACCCGGGGCAGAGCGGCGGAGAGGCCGGCCAGGACGAACCGGTTGACGGCGGTGACGCAGAGGGCCGAGACGTAGAAGAGCCAGTCGGGCACCGCGGCGAGCATCAGCAGCGCCGTGGAGCAGGCCAGGGCGGCCCGCAGGAGGTTCCCGTAGAGGAAGACCTGGCGTCGGGGCCAGCGGTCCAGCAGTACCCCGGCGAAGGGCCCGATCAGTGAGTAGGGCAGCAGGAGTACAGCCATGGCGGACGCGACGGCGGACGCCGTCGCCTGCTTCTCCGGGGAGAAGACCACGTAGGCGGCGAGCGCGACCTGGTAGACGCCGTCGGCGGACTGGGACAGGAGCCGCACGGTGAGCAGGCGGCGGAAGTTCCGCAGGCGCAGCAGGGTGCGCAGGTCACGCGCGACAGACATGGGATCAAGCGTCACACACGTCGGGGGCCCGCGGGCGGATTGCCCGGGACCCCCGAGGTGCGGCAGGAAGAGGTGAACGTGTTCCGCTCAGCGCTCCGGTGAGGCTGTCGGCCGAGTCGGCCGGATCAGCGCTCCGTCTCGCCCTTGATGAACTTCTCGACGTTCTCGCGGGCCTCGTCGTCGAAGTACTGCACCGGCGGCGACTTCATGAAGTAGCTGCTGGCCGAGAGAATGGGGCCGCCGACGCCGCGGTCCTTGGCGATCTTCGCCGCACGGACGGCGTCGATGATGACACCGGCCGAGTTCGGGGAGTCCCACACCTCGAGCTTGTACTCCAGGTTCAGCGGAACGTCGCCGAAGGCACGGCCCTCAAGGCGCACGTACGCCCACTTGCGGTCGTCCAGCCAGGCCACGTAGTCCGAGGGGCCGATGTGGACGTTGTCCTCGCCGAGCTCGCGGTCACGGATCTGCGAGGTGACGGCCTGCGTCTTCGAGATCTTCTTGGACTCCAGGCGCTCGCGCTCGAGCATGTTCTTGAAGTCCATGTTGCCGCCGACGTTCAGCTGCATCGTGCGGTCCAGGATGACACCGCGGTCCTCGAAGAGCTTCGCCATCACGCGGTGCGTGATGGTGGCGCCCACCTGGGACTTGATGTCGTCGCCGACGATCGGGACACCGGCCTCGGTGAACTTGTCCGCCCACTCCTTGGTGCCGGCGATGAAGACCGGGAGAGCGTTGACGAACGCGACCTTGGCGTCGATGGCGCACTGCGCGTAGAACTTCGCGGCGACCTCGGAACCGACGGGCAGGTAGCAGACGAGAACGTCGACCTGCTTGTCCTTCAGGACCTGGACGACGTCGACCGGGGCGTCCGCGGACTCCTCGATCGTCGCGCGGTAGTACTTGCCGAGCCCGTCGTGGGTGTGACCGCGCTGGACGGTCACGCCGGTGCTCGGCACGTCCGCGATCTTGATGGTGTTGTTCTCGCTGGCACCGATGGCGTCCGCCAGGTCGAGGCCGACCTTCTTCGCGTCGACGTCGAAGGCGGCGACGAACTCGACGTCGCTGACGTGGTAATCGCCGAACTGAACGTGCATCAGGCCGGGCACCTTGCCGGCCGGATCGGCGTCCTTGTAGTACTCGACGCCCTGCACCAGCGAGGCGGCGCAGTTGCCCACGCCTACGATGGCTACGCGAACCGAACCCATTCCGGTTGCTCCCTGTGTAATCGGTGTTTCCGATGAAGTCGCCGCGGAGTGCGACGACTTCACTTGGCGGTGTCGTCGGACGGATCCGGCGGGACGTCGTCCCGGTGCCGGGGCAGGCCGCCCGTCTCTCCAGGTGTGTCCTGCTGAGCAGAGCCCTCGGACGAGGATCGTCGCCGATCCCGTCCCGACCGCTCGCTCTCGATGAGCTCGTTCAGCCAGCGCACTTCGCGCTCCACGGACTCCATGCCGTGCCGCTGCAGCTCAAGTGTGTAGTCGTCGAGTCGTTCACGGGTGCGGGCGAGAGAGGCGCGCATCTTCTCCAGGCGCTCCTCCAGCCGACTGCGCCGGCCTTCGAGAACACGCATCCGCACGTCGCGTTCGGTCTGGCCGAAGAAGGCGAAGCGGGCTGCGAAGTGCTCGTCCTCCCAGGCGTCCGGACCTGTGTGCGACAACAGCTCCTCGAAGTGCTCCTTACCTTCTGCCGTCAACCGGTAGACGATCTTCGCCCGGCGTCCCGTCAGTGAGGAGGAGGCAGAGGCCGAACGCCCTGCGGCCGATGCCGAGTCGGCTGGATCGCCGACCGGTTCCTCGATCAACCAGCCGCTGGCCACCAGCGTCTTGAGGCAGGGGTAGAGGGTCCCGTAACTGAACGCACGGAAGATCCCCAGTGAGGTGTTGAGACGTTTGCGCAGCTCATAGCCGTGCATCGGCGACTCGCGGAGCAGGCCGAGAACGGCGAATTCGAGGATGCCGGAGCGTCTGCTCACCCGTGCCTCCCCCTCCTCCCGCTGCCTTCGTCGGCATGGTCAACCGGCGCCACCGATGTACCTATGCCGTGCTGATGTATCGACTCGATACATCAGCACGATAGATCTGTCCGTCGTCTTCGACAAGGGTGACCTTCGTGAGCGGTGTCACATCGACAATTCCCAGGGTTCGACTTGCGTTGTTTGGGGTGAAGTTCGGCCCTAGGCGGGTTTTGACCGTGCGTAGTCTGTGCGGCATGCAGACCACCGGGAACCGCGAGGCGCTGACGCGCGTCAGTCATCGCGGACTGCCGGATGCACTGCGGATGAGCCTCCCGCAGCGGCTTGTCCGTTATTCGGGGGGACCGGATCTCAACTGCCGCTTCCAGGCGCTCTCGCCTGCCCGAGGAGTAGTCGTTCCATGAGCGAGCACCGTCGCAAATCGCCTCAGCCACAGGGTGGCGGGCGTGCCGCGGCCAGACGAGCCGCCCAGCAGTCGACCGGACGCCGATCAGGCCCGTCACGCAGGGTGTCTTCGGAATCACCTTCCGAATCGTCATTCGGACCGTCCGGCGAGGAGCGCCAGTACGGGAGCCGCGCCGAGGCACGGCGGGCCGCCCAGAGGGGCGGACGGCGCCGCGGCGCCGACGCCGGAGGGCACGGCACGGGCGGCGGAGGCCGTCGGCGTGGCGGCGGTGGCCCCGGTGGTTCCGGAGGCCGGGGGCACGACGAGGGCCGCCCCGGCAAGAAGCGTTTCATCGACTACCCGCGCCACGGCAGGTACGGGTTCCGTCGCTGGCTGCCCTCGTGGAAGCTGGTGTCGGGACTCTGCCTGGGCTTCCTCGCGCTGCTGATGGGCATCGGGGGCATCGCGTACGCCTTGGTGGTGCCGCCTGAAGTCAGCAAGACCGCCAAGGCGCAGAACAACGTCTACTACTGGGCAGACAACACGCAGATGGTGGCGACGGGCGGCGCGGTCAACCGCCAGGAGCTCAAGTACGAGCAGATCCCGGAAGCCATGCGCAACGCCGTGATCTCGGCGGAGAACAAGAGCTTCAATACCGACCGGGGCATCGACCCCATGGGCATCGGCCGAGCTCTGTTCAACATGGCGACCGGCGGCGAGACCCAGGGTGGTTCGACCATCACCCAGCAGTACGTCAAGAACTCGATGCTTACCCAGGACCAGACCCTCACCCGCAAGTTCAAGGAGCTCTTCATCACGCTGAAGGTGGGCGGTGAGATGAAGAAGGAAGAGGTGATGGCGGGCTACCTCAACGTCTCCTACTACGGACGCGGGGCTTCCGGGCTGCAGGCGGCGGCGCGCACGTACTACAACAAGGACGCCGGTGAGCTGAACGCGAGCGAGTGCGCGTTCCTGGCCACCTTGCTGAAGGGCGCGAGCTACTACGACCCTGCCGGTGCCCTCGACATCGACAAGGAGAACGCGACGCCGGCGAAGAACAGGAAGCGGGCGGAGGAGCGCTGGAAGTGGATCCTTGACGAGCAGGTCAAGGACAAGCGGATGACGGCTCAGGAGCGCGCCAAGTACACGAAGTTCCCGGAGCCGCTGAAGCCGAAGAAGGACGCCAAGCTGGGCGGTCAGACCGGCTACCTGGTCGAGCTCGCCAAGAAGTACTTCCTCGCCAACAACGACAAGAAAATCACCGCCAAGGACCTCGAACTGGGCGGCTTCGAAATCCACACCACCTTCCAGAAGAAGCAGGTGGACCAGCTCGAAGCGGCGGTGAAGAAGGTCTACAAGGCCAAGATCCGCCCCGAGGAGCGTCCCAAGACGGACACGCACGTCGAGTTCGGCGGGGCGTCCGTGGATGCGAAGACCGGGGCCATCATCGCCACGTACGGCGGCCAGGACGCCACGACGCACTTCACGAACAACGCCGACGCCACCGGCGCCCAGGTCGGTTCGACGTGGAAGCCGTTCGTGCTGGCGGCGGCGATGCAGTACGGCGTGCGCGATCCTTCCGGCCCCCCGGAGCAGAACGAGTCCCAGCGCACCAAGATCTCGCCCAAGAGCATCTACAACGGGGACGACGGTGTGCGGATCAAGGACTACACCGGCAAGATCTGGCTGGACAAGGACAACAACGAGTGGCGCCAGACCAACGACGGCAACCACGACCACGGTGAGATCGACCTGCGCGAGGCCATGGAGCAGTCCGCGAACTCCCCGTTCGTGCAGCTCGGCATGGACGTCGGTACCGACAAGGTCAAGGACGTCGCCGTCGCCGCCGGTCTGAAGAACGACACCTTCATGGCGGACTCGTCCGTCCCCTCGTTCTCCATCGGCACCTCGTCGCCCAGTGCCATCCGTATGGCGGGCGCCTATTCCACGTTCGCCACCAGCGGCCGGCAGAACGACACGTACTCGGTGACCGAGGTCAAGCGCGAAGGCGAGGTCGTCTTCCAGCACAAGAAGCGGCCCAAGCGCGCCTTCAGCGCGGCCATCGCCGACAACGTCACCGACGTTCTGAAGAACGTCGTGGAGAACGGGACGGGCAAGCCCGCCCGCCTGGAAGGCCGTGAGGCCGCCGGCAAGACCGGTACGACCGACGGCAACCGCTCCGCCTGGTTCGTCGGGTACACGCCGCAGATCTCGACCGCCATCAGCATGTTCCGGCTCGACGACGACGAGTCGAACACGAAGCGCAAGTTCGAGGAGATGTTCGGCACGGGTGGCGAGAAGAAGATCCACGGAAACTCGTTCCCGGCCTCCATCTGGCACGACTACATGACCCAGGCGATGAAGGGCAAGAAGGCCGTCTCCTTCCCGGAGCCGCAGGACCTGGGCGACGTCGTGTGGGGCGGTGGGGCGGTCAGCCCCAGCCCGACGCCCAGCCCCACGCCGTCGGCAACGCCCTCCGAGGAGACCTCGCCGACCCCGACGCCGACGCAGACCACCCCGAGCCCCCCGCCCTCTCCGACGCCGACCAAGAGCTGCAGCATCTTCGACCCGACCTGCCATGAGGCGAACGGTGGCCAGAACGCCGGGGTCGACGGCGGTGGCCAGAACGCCGGGGCCGACGGCGGCGGCCAGAACGCCGGGGCCGACGGCGGCGGCCAGAACGCCGGGGCCGACGGCGGCGGCGGAGACACCGCGGGTACTCAGGGAGCGACCGGCAACCCCGGCGGGGGCGGCACGATCTGGGGCAACAACGGCTAGCAGGATCATCGGACCGGAATCCATCGGCCGATCCAGCACGGCGGCGAGGGCCGCCGCACCCACCCGGGTGCGGCGGCCCTCGCCGCGTTCCGGAAGCACGTACGGCATCGGCCCTCCCCCACGGCCTCCCGGAGCGGCCCTTGCCCCGCGCACCGCCCCGTACGGCAGGATGTGCGGCATGCCAAGCCCCAGCGCGGAAGAGACGAGAGTGGACCAGGGACGGACCATCGTGCGGCCCGCCGACCAGGACGAGGTCGCGGCGGCCGGCAGCGAACTGTTCGGCGGCAGGGCCGGGCGCTGGGCGCGACTGGGCGACGGCCCGCTCACGCCCGTGCGCGTCGTCGCGCTGGTCACGATCGGCATGTTCGCCCTCGGCATGGTGCAGAAGATCCCCTGCTACGAATGGGCGTGGTTCCGCGGCGCCACCTCGCAGTACACGCACGCCTGCTACTCCGACATTCCGCACCTCTTCCTGGGGCGGGGGTTCGCCGACGGGCTCGTGCCGTACTTCGACCGGCTGAGCGGCGACATGCAGTACCTGGAGTACCCGGTGCTGACCGGGGCGTTCATGCAGGTGGCGTCCTGGCTGACGCTGACACCCGACAGCGACCCCATCCAGCAGCGCGAGCAGATGTACTGGATGGTCAACGCGGCCATGCTGATGGTCTGCGCGGTCGTCGTCGCCGTGTGCACCGTCCGTACGCACCGCCGACGTCCCTGGGACGGGCTCCTGGTCGCGCTGGCCCCCGCGTTCGTCCTCACCGCGACCATCAACTGGGATCTGCTGGCTGTCGCTCTGACAGCCGCGGCGATGCTCATGTGGTCCCGGAGCCGGGTGCTCGCGTTCGGTGTGCTCATCGGCCTGGCCACGGCCGCCAAGCTCTACCCCGTGCTGCTGCTCGGCCCGCTCCTGGTGCTCTGCTGGCGGGCGGGCCGATGGCGCGAGTTCGGGACGGCGCTGCTGGGCGCGGGCGCGGCCTGGCTGGTGGTGAACCTTCCGGTGATGGTCTTCGCCCCCGAGGGGTGGCGGAAGTTCTACACCTTCAGCCAGGAGCGGCCCATCGACTTCGGGTCGTTCTGGCTGGTCATCACGCAGCGCACCGGCAAGCCCATCGACGTGGAGACGGTCAACACGGCGTCGGTCGTCCTGATGGTCGTGTTCTGTGCCGGCATCGCGGGGCTCGCGCTGTCCGCGGCCCGCAGGCCCCGTTTCGCCCAGCTGGCGTTCCTGGTGGTCGCCGCGTTCATCCTGACGAACAAGGTCTACTCACCGCAGTACGTGCTCTGGCTGATTCCGCTGGCCGCCCTGGCCCGTCCGCGCTGGCGCGACTTCCTGATCTGGCAGGCATGCGAGGTCATGTACTTCCTCGGGATCTGGTTCTACCTCGCCTACACCAGCGGCGGCGACAAGCACCAGGGGCTGCCGCAGGAGGGCTATCAGGTCGCGGTCGCCCTGCACCTGCTGGGAACGCTGTACCTGTGCGCGCTGATCGTCCGGGACATTCTCCGGCCGGAGAAGGACCCGGTGCGGGCGGACGGGTCGGACGACCCGTCGGGCGGTGTTCTCGACGGGGCTCCGGACGCGTTCGTACTGGCACCCGAGGCCCATGCGTCCCCGCACTCCGCTCCGGCGGTCACCGGGCCCCAGGTCGAGTGGGGAGCGGCGCCCACCCGGGACGGCTGACCATGTCCGGGCGCGGCCGCTGCCGGCCGCGCCCGGGGGCTCAGCGGTCGACGAGCCGGTCGTACTGCGTGGTGGTGTGGCGCAGGTGGGCGACGAGCTCGTCCCCGACCCGCGGTTCCTGCGCGTCGGACGGCACGAACAGGATCGACACCTGCATGTGCGGCGGCTCGGCGAACCAGCGCTGCTTGCCCGCCCAGACGAACGGCGACAGGTTGCGGTTGACCGTGGCCAGGCCCGCGCGGGCGACGCCCTTGGCCCGCGGCATCACGCCGTGCAGCGCCTTGGGCGCTTCCAGGCCGACGCCGTGCGACGTGCCGCCTGCCACGACGACCAGCCAGCCGTCGGAGGCGGCCTTCTGCTGGCGGTAGCCGAACCGGTCTCCCTTGACGACGGGAGTGACGTCCAGGACGGCGCCCCGGTACTCGGTGGCCTCGTGGTCGCCGAGCCAGAGCCGGGTGCCGATCCGGGCGCGGAAGAGGGTCTGCGGGAACTGCTGCTGGAGCCGGGCCAGCTCCTCGGCGCGCAGGTGGCTGACGAACATGGTGTGCAGCGGCAGCCGGGCCGCCCGCAGCCGGTCCATCCAGCCTATGACCTCCTCGACGGCGTCGGAGCCGTCGGTGCGGTCCAGCGGCAGGTGCAGGGCGAAGCCTTCGAGCCGTACGTCCTCGATCGCCGCGTGCAGCTGTCCGAGCTCCTCCTCCTTGACGCCGTGCCGCTTCATCGAGCTCATGCACTCGATGACGACCCGCGCCCCCACCAGGGCGTGTACGCCGTCCACGGAGGAGACG
This sequence comes from Streptomyces californicus, assembly GCF_000717645.1. Classification (GTDB taxonomy): domain Bacteria; phylum Actinomycetota; class Actinomycetes; order Streptomycetales; family Streptomycetaceae; genus Streptomyces; species Streptomyces californicus. Next base: position 129,577 of record NZ_JNZZ01000014.1, on the reverse strand, counting down.
GACCGGATGACACGGTCCGGAAGCGGCACGGGCTCCTCGCCGCGACGGAACGGGGTCAGGACGAGCAGGTCGCCGCTGAACCAGTCCTTGATCCGGGCCGCTTCGTAGGTCGTTCCGACCGCGAGGGTGTCGGCCCCGAAGCGGATCGTCTCGTCCGCGAGACGCTCATGGCCGAAGCCGTAACCGTTGCCCTTGCAGACGGGCACGAGCCCGGGGAACTGGTCGATCACGGACTTCTGGTGCGCCCGCCAGCGCGCGGTGTCGACGTAGAGGGAGAGCGCCATGGCCGGCCCGGAACCTTTCTGGTGGCTGCGGTGAATCAGGAACGAACGAGGGTGCGCCCGAAGGGCGCGGTGGAGCGGGTCAGCGGCGCGACATGTAGATGTCGAGCGCCTTGTGGAGCAGCTTGTTGAGGGGGAAGTCCCACTCGCCGACGTACTCGACGGCCTCGCCGCCGGTGCCGACCTTGAACTGGATCAGGCCGAAGAGGTGATCGGTCTCGTCCAGCGAGTCGCTGATCCCGCGCAGGTCGTAGACGGTGGCGCCCATCGCGTAGCTGTCGCGCAGCATGCGCCACTGCATGGCGTTGGACGGCCGGACCTCGCGGCCGATGTTGTCGGAGGCGCCGTAGGAGTACCAGACGTGCCCGCCGACGACGAGCATCGTGGCCGCGGAGAGGTTCACGCCGTTGTGCCGGGCGAAGTAGAGCCGCATCCGGTTGGGGTCCTCGGAGTTGAGGACGGTCCACATGCGCTGGAAGTACGAGAGCGGTCGCGGCCGGAAGCGGTCGCGCACGGCGGTGATCTCGTACAGCCGCTGCCATTCGGCCAGGTCCTCGTAGCCGCCCTGGACGACCTCGACGCCGGCCTTGTCGGCCTTCTTGATGTTGCGGCGCCACAGCTGGTTGAAGCCCTTGAGGACGTCCTCCAGGGAGCGGTTGGCCAGCGGCACCTGGAAGACGTAGCGGGGCTGTACGTCGCCGAAGCCGGCGCCGCCGTCCTCGCCCTGCTGCCAGCCCATCTTCCGCAGCCGGTCGGAGACCTCGAAGGCGCGCGGCTCGATGTGGGTGGCCTCGACGTCGCGCAGGCGCTTCACGTCCGGGTCCTGGATGCCGGACTTGATGGCCGCCGCGTCCCAGCGGCGGATGACCACAGGGGGGCCCATCTTCACGGAGAAGGCGCCCTGCTGCTTGAGGTGGGCGAGCATCGGCTGGAGCCAGTCGTCCAGGTTCGGCGCGTACCAGTTGATGACCGGGCCCTCGGGGAGGTACGCCAGGTAGCGCTTGATCTTGGGCAGCTGGCGGTACAGGACGAGGCCCGCGCCGACCAGCCGGCCCTCCCGGTCGAACCAGCCCAGGTTCTCCGAACGCCATTCGGACTTCACGTCGGCCCATGCCGGAACCTGGCAGTGACTGGCCGAGGGCAGACTCTGGATGTACGCCAGATGCTGCTCTCGGCTGATGGTCCTCAGGGTCAGGCTCATGCGGGGCGCTCCTCGGCAGGTGTGTCCCCATCGGTCAGGGGCTCCGGCTCTCGCGCCGAAGCCTACTGTGAGCCGCGCCCGCCCGGCCTGGCCCCGGGGGGCCGGAAAGCGCGGAGGGCCGGTACGGGCGCGCCTGGGCGTCCGTACCGGCCCGTGCTTCGGCCTGGTCGGCGGCCGGTGCTCCGGTCAGGTGATCACGCCGCCGAAGAGGCCGCCGTGGGCCATGCCGAGGTAGAAGCCGACCGCGGAGGCGCCGATCCCCATGATCAGGCCGAACCTCTCCCAGGTGGTCTTCGAGATGTACTGGCCGTAGATGCCGGTCAGAATCCCGACGAGCCCGGCCCAGGAGCTGATCAGGTGCAGGTGGTGGAACATCGCCGTGACGAAGGCGAGGATGCCGAGCACCCCGGTCACCACCATCAGGACGTCCTGGACGGGGTGCGGCCTGCCGTCCGTGGCGAAGAGCGAGCCGGTGGCCGGACGGCCGGTCACGGACCGGGATCCTGCGGGGCGGATGGTCTGTGCCATGGAGTACCTCCTGGCCGGACGGGTGGGCGGGCGAATCCGGCGCTCCCGCGCTGGCGGGTGTCGCGCCTCTCACACCGCATCTGTCTCGATTGTGCCCTCTGAGCTCCTGATTTCAACCGGAGGCCGGTCTACGGGTAGTCTGTACGGTCTGCACCGGTGTCTGCCCAGGCCAGCACGGCGAGCCCCTCCCCGAACCCCCGACCCGGGATCGTTCGGGAGCGGAATCGTCAGTGCGGGGTGTTCTCCTCGGGAACACCGTTGCATCACGCATCACGACCCTCCTGCCACGGAACGACCGTGGCCGCTGAGTCCAAAGGAGGTGGGTTCCACATGCGTCACTACGAGGTGATGGTCATCCTCGACCCCGATCTCGAGGAGCGAGCAGTCTCCCCGCTGATCGAGAACTTCCTCTCCGTCGTCCGTGAGGGCAACGGAAAGGTGGAGAAGGTCGACACCTGGGGCCGTCGTCGGCTCGCCTACGAGATCAAGAAGAAGCCCGAGGGCATCTACTCGGTCATCGACCTGCAGGCCGAGCCTGCGGTCGTCAAGGAGCTCGACCGCCAGATGAACCTGAACGAGTCGGTCCTCCGGACCAAGGTCCTCCGTCCCGAAGCCCACTGAGCATCTAGCTCAGCGGTTTTCGGGTCCGAGTAGCAGCAAGCAGCCAGAAGCAATCCCCGCCGAGAGGTTCACCCATGGCAGGCGAGACCGTCATCACGGTCGTCGGCAATCTCGTCGACGACCCCGAGCTGCGCTTCACCCCGTCCGGTGCGGCGGTCGCGAAGTTCCGTGTCGCGTCCACTCCCCGCATCTTCGACCGTCAGACCAATGAGTGGAAGGACGGCGAGGGCCTGTTCCTCACCTGCTCGGTCTGGCGTCAGGCGGCGGAGAACGTCGCGGAATCGCTCCAGCGAGGCATGCGCGTCGTCGTGCAGGGCCGGCTGAAGCAGCGGTCGTACGAGGACCGTGAGGGCGTCAAGCGCACGGTCTACGAGCTGGACGTCGAGGAAGTCGGCCCCAGCCTCAAGAACGCCACGGCCAAGGTCACCAAGACCACCGGTCGCGGTGGCCAGGGCGGTCAGGGTGGATACGGCGGCGGCCAGCAGGGTGGCGGCAACTGGGGCGGCGGTCCCGGTGGCGGCCAGCAGGGCGGCGGCGGTGCACCCGCCGACGACCCGTGGGCGACCGGCGGCCAGGGCGGGGGACAGCAGGGCGGCGGGGGTGGCTGGGGCGGAAGCTCCGGCGGTTCCGGCGGCTCCTCCTCCGGCGGCGGCTACTCGGACGAGCCTCCCTTCTAGGGCTGCTCGTACCCCCACTTCTTGATCACACAGGAGAAACACCATGGCGAAGCCGCCTGTGCGCAAGCCTAAGAAGAAGGTCTGCGCGTTCTGCAAGGACAAGACCCAGTACGTGGACTACAAGGACACGAACATGCTGCGGAAGTTCATTTCCGACCGCGGCAAGATCCGTGCCCGCCGCGTCACCGGCAACTGCACGCAGCACCAGCGTGACGTCGCCACGGCAGTCAAGAACAGCCGTGAGATGGCGCTGCTGCCCTACACGTCCACCGCGCGATAAGGGAAGGGTGACAACAGCATGAAGATCATCCTCACCCACGAGGTCTCCGGCCTCGGTGCCGCCGGCGACGTCGTCGACGTCAAGGACGGGTACGCCCGTAACTACCTGGTCCCGCGTGGCTTCGCCATCCGCTGGACCAAGGGCGGCGAGAAGGACGTGGCGCAGATCCGCCGCGCCCGCAAGATCCACGAGATCGCGACGATCGAGCAGGCCAACGAGATCAAGGCCAAGCTCGAGGGCGTGAAGGTCCGTCTGGCTGTTCGCTCCGGCGACGCCGGCCGTCTCTTCGGCTCCGTGACCCCGGCCGACATCGCCTCGGCGATCAAGGCTGCCGGTGGTCCCGACGTCGACAAGCGTCGCGTCGAGCTCGGTTCGCCGATCAAGACGCTCGGCGGGCACCAGGTGTCCGTCCGCCTGCACCCCGAGGTCGCTGCGAACCTCGGCGTCGAGGTCGTTGCCGCCTAAGGGCAGAGCTCAGCAGAGCTAATGAAGGGCCGCACCCACCGGGTGCGGCCCTTCATTGTGTTTCACGTGAAACGAGCGTCCTGTTTCACGTGAAACAGGACGCTCGCCCGATGCCGTCAGCGCGTGGCACCGGTGACGATCCACCGCCCCGACCGCGTACGTACCCAGAGCGTGATGAGGCGGACGGCCATCATCAGCGTCATCGCCCACCAGAGGGCGGTGAGCCCGCCGCCGAGGGTGGGCACCAGGAGCGCGACGGGAGCGAAGACGGCCAGGGTCACGAGCATCGCCCAGGCGAGATAGCGACCGTCGCCGGCTCCCATCAACACACCGTCCAGGACGAAGACCACGCCGGCGATCGGCTGGGAGACGGCCACCACCAGGAGGGCGGGGAGCAGGGCGTCCTTCACGGAGGGGTCGCTCGTGAAGAGCGGGATGAACAGGGGGCGGGCGAGCACGATCAGGGCACCGAGCACGATGCCGCAGCCGATGCCCCACTCGACCATACGGCGGCACGCCTCTCGCGCGCCCTTCTCGTCGCCCGCCCCCAGGTAGCGTCCGATGATCGCCTGTCCTGCGATGGCGATGGCATCGAGGGCGAAGGCGGTCAGGCTCCAGAGGGAGAGGATGATCTGGTGTGCGGCGATGTCGACGTCCCCAAGGCGGGCGGCGACGGCGGTGGCGATCATCAGGACGGCCCGCAGCGACAACGTGCGGATCAGCAGAGGGACGCCCGCCCGGGCGCTGGCCCTGATGCCGGCAGCGTCGGGCCGTAGAGAGGCGCCGTGCTTCCGTGCACCGCGGATCACCACGAAGAGGTAGGCGGCGGCCATGGCGGCCTGGGCAATCACCGTTCCCCAGGCGGACCCGGCGATGCCGAGCCCGGCACCGTACACGAGGGACACATTGAGGATGGCGTTCGCCGTGAAACCGCCGATGGCCACGTACAAGGGGGTCCGGGTGTCCTGGAGCCCGCGCAGCACGCCGGTGGCGGCGAGCACGACGAGCATGGCCGGGATGCCGAGGACGGAGATCCTCAGGTAGGTGATGGCGTACGGAGCCGCGGTGTCCGACGCGCCGAACACGTCGACGAGCCAGGGCGCGGCCGGCAGTGCCGCGGCGACCACGGCTGCTCCGAGCAGCAGGGCCAGCCAGATGCCGTCCATGCCCTGGCGGATCGCGGCGGGGAGGTCGCCCGCCCCGACCCGGCGGGCCACGGCGGCCGTGGTCGCGTAGGCGAGGAAGACGAAGATGCTCACAGCGGTCATCAGGAGGGCTGCGGCGATGCCGAGGCCGGCCAGTTGCGGGGTACCGAGGTGGCCGACGACGGCGCTGTCGACCATGACGAACAAGGGCTCGGCGACCAGCGCGCCGAACGCCGGGACGGCGAGAGCGATGATCTCGCGGTCATGCCGTCGACGACCGTTCTTCGGGGGCGCGGAAGCCTGGTTCATGGAGGTCAATCTAATCTTCCACAGGTAAGAGATGCAATCCGCTACTGGTCCTTACTTTCGTGGTGGGCTGGGCTTCCTTGTCTCGCCCTGCGCGGTGATCTTGAAAGGAAGGTGAAAGTTTTTCTCCCCCACAGTCCGTGGATGGGGAAAGTGCAGGTCAGATGGGTTGTGCCGCTGGTGCTATGAGTTTGTCCACAGTGCTGTCCCCCGGTCCGTGCACAGGTTCGGCCGGGTTCTCCACAGCATCTGGCCAGTCATCCACATGCCCTGTGGATAACCAGATTGGCTGACGGTGCGGAGGGGCCTACCGTGGTGCGGCGCCCGCACTCCGTTCCGGCACCGGATTCCTCCGAACCAGACGCGCCGGAAGTGGAGTCGGGCGACCTGTTTGTCGGTGCCGTGACGTAAGAAAGAGTGGCACGGCTAGGTCCGCGACGCGGACGGGAGGAGGCGGCCCGGTGAGCATTCCGGAGCCTTTGGACGACCCCTGGACCGATACCGGTCCCGGGGACCGTCTGCCTGTCTCCCGCCAGCGTCGCGGCGACCGCAAGGGGCGCGAGGACCGTCACGACCGCGGCTCGGACGAGGCGTGGGAGGGCGGCGCTCCCGGATTCGAGCGGGTGCCGCCCCAGGACCTCGACGCCGAGCAGTCGGTTCTCGGCGGCATGCTGCTGTCCAAGGACGCCATCGCCGAGGTCGTCGAGGTCATCAAGGGGCACGACTTCTACCGTCCCGCCCACGAGACCGTCTTCACGGCGATCCTGGACCTGTACGCCAAGGGCGAGCCGGCCGACCCGATCACGGTCGCCGCCGAATTGGTGAAGCGGGGCGAGATCACCAAGGTCGGCGGCGCACCGTATCTGCACACCCTGGTGCAGTCGGTTCCGACCGCGGCCAACGCCTCGTACTACGCGGAGATCGTCCACGAGCGGGCGGTGCTCCGGCGACTGGTCGAGGCCGGTACGAAGATCACGCAGATGGGATACGCGGCGGACGGGGACGTCGACGAGATCGTCAACACAGCGCAGGCGGAGATCTACGCGGTCACCGAGCAGCGCACCAGCGAGGACTACCTCCCCCTCGGCGACATCATGGAAGGGGCGCTCGACGAGATCGAGGCCATCGGCTCGCGCAGCGGCGAGATGACCGGTGTGCCGACAGGTTTCACGGACCTCGACGCCCTGACGAACGGGATGCACCCCGGCCAGATGATCGTCATCGCGGCCCGCCCCGCCATGGGCAAGTCCACCCTGGCGCTGGACTTCGCCCGCGCCGCGTCGATCAAGAACAACCTGCCCAGCGTCATCTTCTCCCTCGAAATGGGGCGCAACGAGATCGCGATGCGTCTGCTGTCGGCCGAGGCGCGGGTGGCCCTGCACCATATGAGATCCGGGACCATGACGGACGAGGACTGGACGCGGCTCGCACGCCGGATGCCCGAGGTCTCGGCCGCCCCGCTCTACATCGACGACTCCCCCAACCTGTCGATGATGGAGATCCGCGCGAAGTGCCGCCGTCTCAAGCAGCGCAACGACATCAAGCTCGTGATCATCGACTACCTGCAGCTGATGCAGGCCGGCGGTTCGAAGCGCTCCGAGAGCCGGCAGCAGGAGGTCTCGGACATGTCGCGAAACCTGAAGCTGCTGGCCAAGGAGTTGGAGGTGCCGGTGATCGCGCTCTCGCAGCTGAACCGTGGTCCCGAGCAGCGCACGGACAAGAAGCCGATGGTCTCCGACCTGCGAGAGTCCGGCTCCATCGAGCAGGACGCCGACATGGTCATCCTGCTGCACCGCGAGGACGCGTACGAGAAGGAGTCACCGCGAGCGGGCGAGGCCGACATCATCGTCGGCAAGCACCGTAACGGCCCGACGGCCACCATCACCGTGGCCTTCCAGGGCCACTACTCCCGCTTCGTGGACATGGCCCAGACCTGACGGGTAACCCGTGTGGTGGCCACTTCCCACCGTGAGGCCGCCCGGTGGCCCGGTCGGCCGCGCCTGTCAGCGGACGGGGCCGCGCTCGTCCACCAGGAAGGTCGGCTCCGACAGGAACACGTCCGGGGCCACGGGACCGTGGGCGATGTTGAAGGTGTCCAGCCAGTACGACCAGTCCCGTACCCCGGCGGCGCTGCTGAACCGGTAGTTCAGCTGCCAACGGACCCACTGGCCCGGCAGCAGATGTACGGCCGGCGGCCGCCGACGGCGTGGTGGCAGACCGTACAGCGGATCCACACGCGGCAGCACCCGGAGCCGGTCGCGCTCGATACGCAGGCTGAGCGCGACCTCACGAAGGGGCTTCTCGCTCTCGCGCGGTACGAAACCGTCGTCCTCGGACATCCGGATGACCTGGGCGCAGGAGGGTGGTACCCGAGACAACGGGAACCCGGTCGGTGCCGCGTTCCTGAGGGTGGCGGCCTCACCGCCTCTGGAGCGCTTCGTCCAGAACGTCCTGACGCACTGCACCGTGATCTCCACCGACACCTGCCTCTCGCCCCGCGAGACTACGGTGCGGGCGGCCCGACGGGCACCCTGTTTCCCGCGTGTGTGCCACCCACCGTCAGCGTCGCGGCTCCGTGCGGCCCCGATGCCCCATCATGTCGGCCTGTCCGGACGGCTGGGGCCTGGAATTCGACCCGCGGGACATGACTGCCTCGCAACGCCTGCTCGACGGGAACCACGGGGAGGTCTGGGTGGCCGGCGGCTGCCCGGCCCTCCTCGTCCGTGGGCGTCGCAGTACGGTCCTCACCGCCCAACACGCGAGGAGCACGGCCGCACGCCGCCCTCGCACCCGGCTGGTCGGACTGCCTGCGGGCCACGCCGTGCATGCGTCCGCCCCGGGGGAGTCCGCATCGACCGTGCGCGAGTTCCTCGACACCTTGTGAGCGCGCTGAGCTGTAACGGCTCCGGTCGGCGAGCGCACGCGGCCGCAGTCCCTCGTTCAAGCAGACTCCGCCGGGGGAGCCGGGCGGGCTCCGGCGAAATGCGTTCGTCAACCGGGGGGTCCGTCGGATAGAGGTGGTGCCATGACCTCAATCGGCGAAGACCTGCTTCCCAGTACCCGTCGTGCTCTGTCGCACCGCATCGCCGTGGCGCAGCGGGACGGGCGGGCGCCGTCTCTGGTGGCCGCGGTGCGCCGGGAGGGGCGTACGGCCTGGAGCGGGGCGCGTACGGGTGTCGAGGACCATGGTCCTGACGCCGACACGCAGTACCGGATCGGCTCGATCACCAAGACCTTCACGGCCGTCCTGGTCCTGCGGCTGCGCGACGAGGGCCTGATCGATCTGGCCGACCCTCTGGAGAAGCACCTGCCCGGGACGGGCGTGGGCGACGTGACCATCTTTCAACTGCTGTGCCACAGCGCGGGGCTGGGGGCGGAGACACCGGCTCCCTGGTGGGAGCGCACGCCGGGGGACCTGCGCCCCGGGATCGCTGACGTGCTGGGCGACCGGCCGCAGCCGCACCCGGCAGGTCACCGTCACCACTACTCCAACCCGGGCTACACCCTGCTCGGCTCGCTGGTCGCCGCGGTGCGCGGCGTCTCCTGGGAGGAGGCGCTGCGCCGCGAGATCCTGGAGCCACTGGGCATGCACCGTACGACCAGCGATCCCGTCGCGCCGCATGCGGGCGGCTGGGCCGTGCATCCCTGGGCCGACGTCCTGCTGAGCGAACCGGTCGAAGACCTCGGACTCATGGCGCCGGCCGGCCAGCTCTGGTCCACCACGGAGGATCTGCTGCGCTTCGCCGCGTTCCTGACCGCTGGGGACGACCGGGTTCTCCCGGCCGCCTCCGTACGGGAGATGCGGACGCCTGCCGCACCGGTGGAGGCGGGGGCCAGTGGCTACGGTCTCGGGCTCCAGATCGTCGGGGGCGAGGGACGCGTCCTCTTCGGACACTCGGGATCACTTCCGGGGTTCGTCGCGGGCCTCTGGGTGTGCGAGGAGGAGGACGTGGCCGCGGTCGTCCTCGCGAACGCGACCTCGGGACTGCCCGCCGCGACGGTGGCAGCCGAGCTTCTGAACATCGTCGTCGAGGCCGAGCCCCGGATTCCCGATTCCTGGCGGCCCCTGCGTGACGTGGACGACGAACTGCTCGCGCTGACCGGTGTCTGGTACTGGGGCACCATGACGTTCACGTTGTCGCTCGCAGCGGACCGGGGCCTCCAGCTCACGCCGCTGGGCGGCATGGGGCGCGGATCGACCTTCACTCACCGGCCGGACGGAACCTGGACGGGGCAGAACGACTACTACGCGGGAGAGACGCTGCGCGTGGTGCGCAAGGACGACGAGTCCGTGGATCACCTGGACCTCGGCTCGTTCGTCTTCACACGGGAGCCCTACGAGACCGGGGCGGCCGTTCCCGGCGGAGTGGACGCGGAGGGCTGGCGAGGTCTCGGCGGCTGAATCCCCGAGCTGTGCTGATGGGAGGGGGTGGGTGTTTCACGTGAAACACCCACCCCCTCCCGGTTCGCTCAGAGGGCCAGCTTGAAGCCCACGTGGCTGGCGGTGAAGCCGAGCCGCTCGTAGAAGCGGTGAGCGTCCTCGCGTGTGACGTCGGAGGTCAGCTGCACCAGCCGGCAGTCCTGGCGGCGTGACTCGTCCACCGCCCACTGGATGAGCTGCGTACCGAGCCCGCTTCCGCGCTCATCGCCGTGGATGCGTACGCCCTCGATGATCGAGCGAGTGGCTCCCCGCCGGGAGAGTCCCGGCACGATGGTCAGCTGCAGGGTGCCGACGACACGGCCCTCGCGGACGGCGACGACCACGTGCTGGTTCGGGTCGTCCGTCAGCCGCTGGAGGGCTTCCTCGTAGGGAGTGAGGTCGTCCGGGGACTCACGCTGGGCGCCCAGCGGGTCGTCGGCGAGCATCGCGACCACCGACGCGAGGTCGTCCGCGGTGACAGGGCGTATCTCGAGATCACTCATGATCGGCATCCTAGGTCGCCGCCGGTGAGCGCCTGGCGGATCAGACCGGGACCTTCAGCTCTTCCACAGCCCTGACCAGGGGGGACAGCTCCGGATTCTCCGCTGCCTCGTCCAGCGCCGCGCGCAGGGCTCGCTCGTTGGTCGGCCTGGCCTCCCGCAGCAGCGCGAGTCCGGCCTCGGTGACATCGGTGTAGATGCCCCGGCGGTCGGTGTCGCACAGATAGCGGGTGAGCAGTCCTCGGTCTTCGAGCCGGGTGACGAGTCGGGTCGTGGCGCTCTGGCTGAGGACGACGGCGTCGGCGACCTGCTTCATCTGGAGATGCCCGCCGGGGCCGTTGTGCTGGCGGCTCAACACGTCGAGCAGGGAGTATTCGCGCGCGCTGAGCCCGTGGCCGGCTTGGAGGGCCCGCTCGATCCGCGCCTCGATCTTCCCGTGGAGCAGGGAGAGCGCACACCAGCTCTGGGCGATGGCGGTCAGAGCCGGGTCGGTCGCTGTCATGTCTGTCTCCTCCGGACGGGAGCGGCGTGACCCCAGGATAGGGGACATCTGCAATAGCCCGCGCTTGCAATTAACTTGCGTCTGCAATTATTGTGGACGCCTGTTAAGTGCAGGCGCAATCTTCAGGAAAGGTGGCACCCATGCCGCTCGCGCTCCTCGCCCTCGCCATCGGGGCCTTCGGGATCGGAACGACCGAGTTCGTGATCATGGGGCTGCTCCCCGAGGTCGCCGGTGACTTCCAGGTCTCGATCCCGGCCGCGGGCTACCTGGTCACCGGCTATGCGCTCGGTGTCGTCCTCGGAGCCCCGCTGATGACGTTGCTGGGCACCCGCGTCACCCGCAAGCGCATGCTGATGCTGCTCATGGGGCTGTTCATCGTGGGCAATACGGTGTCCGCGCTCGCCCCCGCTTTCGGCGTGATGCTGGCCGGGCGGGTGGTCGCCTCCCTCGCCCACGGCGCCTTCTTCGGTATCGGTTCGGTGGTCGCGGCCGGCCTGGTCGCACCGCAGAAGAAGGCCGGGGCCATCGCCATGATGTTCACCGGGCTCACCGTCGCGAACGTCGTCGGGGTTCCGCTCGGCACCTTCATCGGTCAGTCCGCGGGCTGGCGGACCACGTTCTTCCTTGTCGCCGCGCTCGGCGTCGTGGGCCTGCTCGGCGTCGCGAAGCTCGTTCCGGAGCAGCCGAAGCCCGAAGGCGTGCGCATCCGGCACGAACTGGCCGCGTTCCGCAACGTCCAGGTCCTGCTGGCGATGGCCATGACCGTTCTGGGCTTCGGCGGAGTCTTCGCCGCGATCACCTACATCACCCCGATGATGACCGGGGCCGCCGGCTGGTCGGCCGCGTCCGTCACCTGGCTGCTCGTCCTCTTCGGCCTCGGCATGGTGGGCGGCAACCTCATCGGCGGCAGGTTCGCCGACCGGCACCTGATGCCCATGCTGTACGTGTCGCTCGGCACGCTCGCCGTGGTCCTCGCCCTGTTCACCGTGACCGCCCACGACAAGATCGCCGCGGCCGTCACCATCGTGCTCATCGGCGCCCTGGGCTTCGCGACCGTGCCCCCGCTGCAGAAGCGGGTCCTCGACCAGGCGGCCGGTGCTCCGACGCTGGCCTCCGCGGTCAACATCGGCGCCTTCAACCTCGGCAATGCCCTCGCGGCGTGGCTCGGCGGTCTCGTGATCGCCGCCGGTCTCGGCTACACCGCCCCCAACTGGGTCGGTGCCGCGCTGGCGGCCTCGGCCCTGGTGCTGGCCGTGCTCTCCGGCCTGCTGGAGCGCCGGGAGGCGGGCAGGAGCCGGATCGTCGCCGGGAGCACCCTTGAACCCGCTCCGGTACCGGCCTCCCGGCACTGAGCCCACGGCTTCCGAGGGAAATCGTCAGGCTCGGAGCAGGACGAGCCTGCTCACGCCGCTCGTCGGCCGCGCCGCCTTTCCGGCGGTGTGGCCGACGCGCGTCAGCCCGTCGCGGGAGTGAGCGGAGCGAACCTGCGTGCGGCGTCGCCCGGCAGTTCAGCGGTGCCGTACGTCATCACCGTCGTCCGGGAGACGGGCTTCAATCCCCGGTCCGCCAGCAGCCCGAGCAACTCCTTGTGCCGGTGCTCGACGTCGATGCGCAGCGGCCGGTCCGTCGTCGCGGCCAGGTCCGTGATCAGGGCCTGCGCGACGGCCGTGTCCCGGGCGACCAGGGGCCCCACCACCGCGGTGGGCCCGCTCGGCCAGAGCGCCGCGTAGCCGACCAGCTCGCCGTGGTCCTCGGCCACCTGGAGGCGGTCGGAGAAGGCGGGCAGCCGGGCGAGAAGATGCGTCCGATCAGCGCCGAACGCGGTGAGGTCGAGACGGATCATCGCCTGAAGGTCGTCCGCCGAGGCCGGGCGGGTGGTCACCGAGGAGGTGGAGAGCGCGGTTGAGGGGGAGCCGCTCGGGCCGACCGGTGTCCATCGGCCGCCGACGCGTTCGGCGCGGCCCACGGGGGAGAAGCCGAGCTCCTCGTAGAGCGGCCGGCCCTGATCAGTGGCGTACAGGGCGAGCGGGGCGCCCTTCTCCGTCTCCATCACCTGCCGCATCAGCCGTCGCGCGATCCCCTGGCGGGCGTAGCGTCCGGCGACGAGCAGCATCCCGACCGCGGTGAGGCCGGTTCCGTACGAGGTGGTCAGACAGGTCGCCGCCAGGCCCTTGCCGTCCGGTGCGTCGATTCCGTACCCCGTTCCGGCCGAGAGCATCAGCCCCCACCGGTGTTCGTCACGCGGCCAGCCGCGGTCCTCGCAGAGGTCGGCACAGGGGACCAGGTCTCCCCGGTTCAGGCGCCGGATCGGCAGGTTGGCGAGGGAGTGGGGTGATGGGCTGTGCATGGGGCCAGGCTGGCCGACGGACTGATCACCCGTCCACCGATTTCGCGGAACTGGCCGAGATCCGTGGCCACCAGGCGGTACGGCAGGTCCGGCCCTGTCCACGGTTTCACGTGAAACACGATGGCGAGCGGGCCGAACAGCCGGTCGTACCGGGGCCTCAGCCCAGGTCGGGGGCGTGCATCGCCCGTACGCCCTCGATGTTGCCGTCCAGATAGTGACGCAGGGAGAGCGGGACCAGGTGCACGGCCGCGATGCCCACCCGACTGAACGGCACCCTGACGATCTCGTACTCCCCGCAGGGCTCGTCGACCTCCGGTCCGTGCCGCCGCGAGACGTCCATCGACGCCAGGCGGCAGACGAAGAAGTGCTGGACCTTGACCCCTGTCACTCCGCCGTCCGCGATGTGCTCGACGGTGTCCACGAAGCACGGGACCACGTCGGCGATCTTCGCGCCGAGCTCCTCGTCGACCTCGCGGTGCAGCGCGTCGACGACGGTCGCGTCCTCGGGCTCGACGCCGCCGCCGGGTGTGAGCCAGTACGGATCGACACCCGGCTTCGTACGTTTGATCAGGATGAGGTCGTCGCCGTCGAGCAGCACGGCGCGTGCGGTGCGCTTGACCACAGGACGTTCGGTCATGGCAAGAGAGTGGCCCGTTGGGGACGGTCTGAAACGCCGCCGGTCTACCGGGCCGCCGCGTTCAGCGCCTGTTCGACATCGGCGAGCAGGTCCTCGGGGTCCTCCACACCGACGGAGAAACGGATGAACCCCTCCGCCACGGCGTCGCCGCCCCAGCGCCCCCGGCGTTCCGCGGTGGACCGTACGCCGCCGAAGCTCGTCGCGTCGTCGACCAGGCGCAGCGCGGACAGGAAGCGTTCCGCGGCTTCCCGGTCGGCCAGCTCGAAGGAGACCACGGAGCCGAACCGCCGCATCTGGCGTGCCGCGACGGGGTGCGACGGGTCGCCGGGCAGCCCGGGGTAGCGCAGCCCGGTGACCTCCGCACGCTTCGCCAGCACCTCGGCCAGGGCGAGGGCGGTGGTGCACTGCCGGTCGATGCGCAGGTGGAGGGTGGCCAGCGAGCGGTGCGCCAGCCATGCCTCCATCGGACCCGGGATCGCGCCGGCGATCTTGCGCCAGCGCCGCACGTCCGCCGTCAGCCGGGGGTCGCGGCAGGTGACATGGCCGAACAGGATGTCGCCGTGTCCGGTCATGCCCTTGGTGTCGCTGGCGACCGAGAAGTCGGCGCCCAGCTCCAGCGGGCGCTGTCCGATCGGGGTCGCCAGGGTGTTGTCGACCGCCACCAGCACGCCCGCCGCGTGCGCGGCCTCCACCAGGCGACGGATGTCGCAGACGTCGAGGCCGGGATTGGACGGGCTCTCGATCCACAGCACCTTCGCGCCCTCCAGCAGGGCGAGCCGCGCGTCACCGCCGGTCGGCGCGGTGCGCACCTCGACCCCGTACGCCTCCAGCTGCTCCCGTACCAGGGGGAGCGCCTGGTAGCCGTCGTCGGGCAGGACGACGGCGTCGCCCGAGCGGACCTGGGAGAGCAGTACGGAGGTGATCGCCGCCATGCCCGAAGCGAACACCGTGGTCTCCACCTCCTCGCCGGGGGCCTCCAGCTCGCCGATGGCCCGCTCCAGGTGGGTCCAGGTCGGGTTGGTGTCCCTGCCGTAGGTGTAGGGGCCCGTCGGGTCGCCGGAGAGGTGGAAGTGGGCCGCGAAGACCGGCCCGGGCAGGGGCGGTTCGAACTGTTCCGGGACCGGAAGTCCGGCCCGTACCGCACGAGTGCCGTCGCCCATGGTGCTCATGCCTGCTCCTTCGCTGTGCACGCCGGTCACGGAGCCGGCGTTCATCCGCACTCTTCCGGGAGCCCCTGGCGGGGGCTCCACCGGTCGCTGTCAGTCGTCTTCGGGCAGCGCGACGTTGAGCGCCCAGGACACGATCGAGATGATCAGGCCGCCGAGCACCGCTGTCCAGAACCCCTCGACGTGGAAGCTGAGGTCGAGCACCCCCGCCAGCCAGGAGGTGAGCAGCAGCATCAGGGCGTTGACGACCAGGGTGATCAGCCCCAGGGTGAGGATGAACAGGGGGAAGGTCAGCAGCTGGACGACCGGCTTCACCACGAAGTTCACCAAGCCGAAGAGCAGCGCGACCAGGATCAGGGTGAGGGCCTTGCGGCCCGTGCTGCCGCCCTCCAGCGTGATGTCACCGATCAGCCAGATGGCGACGGCCAGCGCCCCCGCGTTGGCGATCGTCTTGACTACGAAATTCTTCATGTGTCTGATCGTGGCAGACATGATCGGTGGCGAACACCGGCAGCACAGGGACAGCCGACAGCGCGGGTACAAGGGGCGGGACGGGCCATGAAGGCATTCAGACTGGACGAGCTGGAGGCGGAGCGGGCCGCCAACGACGGCGCGTACCTGCAGTTCCTGCGGGAGCGCAACATGTCCGTCGGCCTCTACGCCCTGGACGCGGGGGAACTCGACCCGCAGCAGCCGCATCAGCAGGACGAGGTCTACTTCGTCGTCAGCGGCCGGGCGTCGATCACGGTGGGGACGGAGACCACCCAGGTCGGCAGGGGCAGCGTCGTCTACGTGCCCGCGGGCGTCGCGCACAAGTTCCACCACATCACCGAGGACCTGCGGGTGATGGTCGTCTTCTCGCCTCCCGAGGGCTGACCACCGCGCCCGGACGCCTAGCCGACCGCCCTCCGGCCGGGGATCGCCGGCCGACCGCCCGACCCGGGATCGGACGCCGCCCGGCCCGGGGGTCCCTAGGGGATCGATCAGGGGTCTTCAAGGGCTGCCCGGCCCCCGTGGGGGCCTCGGACGCCTTTAGCATCGAGGCAAGGACTCAGAGAGACGAGGTAGAGGCGATGGCCGTGCGGGAGATATTCGCGGGAATGCCCTGGTGGGTGAAGTGGATCGCGGTGCCCGTCATTGCGATCTTCGTGTTCGGCGGCCTGATCGCCAGCGTGGTCGGCTTCGTGATCGGCCTGCTCTTCAAGGTGCTGGTCTTCGTCGTCCTGGTCGGCGGTCTGATCTTCGTCATCCGCAAGTTCATGTCGTCATCGTCCTCGCGCGGCGACTGGTAGCGCGCGGACCGTGGGCCGGCGCGGGGGCCGGCCCGTCCCGCCGCGGAGGCCCTCGGCCGTGCCGCGGTCAGCACCGACGGGGTCGTTAGCCCAGCAGAGCTAAGTCCCCGGAGAAAACACCCGTCTGCCACAGGCGGCCGATACAGTGGCGTACCACTGCCGCCATCCGGAATGTGACCTTCCGTCACCACATCGATCACCTGATCGTCCTGGGTACGACAGTCCGGTCGTTGGCCCCCGATCGTCGGCGCCCGGACCGGTCCTCGCCGGTCACGGGCCACCTGTACTCCGGCCCCTCCGGTCCTCGGGATCGCGGCAGGCCCGTGGGGGTGGCCCCCTCGGGAGGGCCGACGGCCCGTCACCATGCCTGGGGGTGACCTGTGACCACGGCATCGAGCACCGCTGTCCCGACGTTGATCGGTTCGGTTCAGCGGGCGTTGAGGCTGCTGGAAGCGGTGGGAAATCATCGGGACGGGGCTCCCGCGAAGCAACTGGCCCGGGAGGCGGGGCTACCGCTGCCGACCGCGTACCACCTGCTGCGCACCCTGACCCACGAGGGCTACCTCCGTCGCGAGAACGGGGTCTTCCATTTCGGCGCCGCCGCCGAGAACCTCACGTCGGCTCCCGGGGTCAGGAGCCGCCTGCGCCGGGCCCCCTCCGTCACCGACTCTCTCGGCCACTGGCGGGACATCATCGGGGCGCCCGTGTACTGCGCCGTCTACTGCGACGGCGAGATCGAACTCATCGCGGTCGCGGACGCGCCCGACACCCCGGCGGTGGAGGAGTGGGCCTCGTTCCGGGAGAACGCCCACGCCCACGCCATCGGGCAGTGCCTGCTCGCCCAGCTCGACGAGCGGGCCCGCGAGGACCACCTCGACCGTTACCCCGTACGGCCCCTCACCCGTTACTCAGTGCGAGATCGCGCCACACTTCTGGAACGGCTGCGCACCCTCCGACGAGGTGAACCGGTCATCGAACGCCAGGAGTACGCACTGGGAACCGTCTGCGCCGCGATTCCGGTCATAACCGGTGCCACCATTGCGGCGATGGCCATTTCTGTACCCCTCGAACGGGAAGACCGGTTGCTGCCCGCAGTCGAACAGTTACGTGGCGAAGTCTCCAGCCTCTTGCGTTCGTTCGTGTTCTCTATCAGTATCTGAAAAATCACTCCTTGTGATCTGCTATCGCGTGCACCACGATGGCGTCAATAGGGCCATGAGGGATCATTCCTGGCCAGTTTCATCTACTGCGGGGTTGAACGATGCGCGAGTCGGTTCAAGCAGAGGTCATGATGAGCTTCCTCGTCTCCGAGGAACTCTCGTTCCGTATTCCGGTGGAGCTCCGGTACGAGGTCGGCGACCCGTACGCGATCCGGATGACGTTCCACCTGCCCGGCGATGCCCCTGTGACCTGGGCTTTCGGCCGTGAACTGCTGCTGGACGGGCTCAACAGCCCGAGCGGCGACGGAGATGTGCACATCGGCCCGACCGAGCCCGAGGGCCTCGGCGACGTCCACATCCGGCTCCAGGTCGGTGAGGACCGTGCGCTGTTCAGAGCGGGAACAGCACCGCTGGTGGCGTTCCTCGACCGGACGGACAAGCTCGTGCCGCTCGGCCAGGAACACACGCTGGGTGACTTCGACGGCAACCTGGAGGAAGCGCTCGGACGCATCCTCGCCGAGGAGCAGAACGCCGGGTGACCGAGCGCACCCGACGCCCCGTCACCCCTTCTTACGACGACGGCCGCGGCCGGTCCGTACGGGCACGGCCGTAGCCGCCGGTGCGCCACCGGTCCCCGGCCGGTCCGCGGAGACGACCAGCGCGGCGAGCGCCGTGGTCACCGGCACCGAGGCCACCAGACCGATCGACCCGACCAGGGTGCGGACGATCTCCTCGGCCACCAGCTCGCTGTTGGCCACCGTCCCCACACTGCTCTGGGCGATGGAGAAGAGCAGCAACAGGGGCAGCGCGGCGCCCGCGTACGCCAGCACCAGGGTGTTGACCACCGAGGCGATGTGGTCCCTTCCGATCCGGATACCTGCCCGGTACAGCCCCTTCCAACCCATGTCCGGGTCGGCCTGGTGCAGTTCCCAGACCGCGGAGGTTTGGGTGACCGTCACGTCGTCGAGCACCCCGAGCGAACCGATGATGACACCGGCCAGCAGCAGACCGCTCATGTCGATGTCCGGATAGAGACCGTGGATGAGGCCGGTGTTGTCGTCGGTGTTGCCGCTCAGGTTCGCCCAGCCGATGAACAGCGAGCCCAGCAGCCCGATCAGCAGCAGGGAGATCAGGGTGCCGATGACCGCGACGGACGTCCGGGCCGTCACCCCGTGGCACATGTAGAGCGCCGCCAGCATGATCGCGCTGGCTCCGATCACCGCCACCACCAGCGGGTTCGAACCCTGCAGGATCGCCGGCAGGATGAACAGGGTGAGCACGGCGAACGACACGACCAGCGCCACCAGGGCCATCACCCCGCGCAGCCGGCCCACCACGACCACCGCCAGGGCGAAGATGCCGGCCAGCAGCGCCATCGGAACCTTCCGGTCCACGTCGGTCACGGAGTACTGGAGGTCGCGCGGCGCGTCGGGAGCGTAGGCCACGACCACGCCCTGGCCCTCCTTCAGCTGGCGGGGGGCGTCCGGTTGGACCACCTCGACGAACCTGCGGCCCTTGTCGTCGCCGCTGGTCACCTCGACGGTCGCCTTCGCGCACTCCCCCTTCTGCTCGTTGACGGCCTCCCGCCCCGAAGGCGTGGAGGTGTCGCCGGTCGGGGGCACCTGCGCGGCGTTGACGTCGGCGCAGTCCACCTTGTCGACCTGGACGACCGTGCCGTCCTGGGTCTGCCGGTCGAAACCGACGCCGGTGCGCTCGTGGTCGGGCACGCCGCCGGGCCAGAACGCGATCAGGCCGACGACGACCGCCGTCGCGAACGGGATCAGCACGGCGGCGATGACCTTGCGCAGATGCCGGGAGACCGGGGCGGCGGGGCCGTGGCGGTGCGTGTGGCCGTGGGAGTGGCCCTGGGGCGGCTGGGAAGCGGAGTCGCTCTGGGGAGAGGTCACCGGGCGATCATCGCAAGAACGCGGGGGCCCTCTGGTCAGCTCGCCGGAAGGGACGCTAGCGTGGAGGCACCTTTGCACACGCGGGAGCTCGGAGCACCGGGCTGAGAGGGCGCTGACCGCCGTACGTCCGTACGTACGCGAAACGCTGCGCCGACCGCCGAACCTGTTACCGGGTAATGCCGGCGTAGGGAGTAGGTCTCATGACCACATCGGACGCACGCACGCCTGCCTCGAAACAGAACGACGAGGCCGGGAAGTCCATCGGTTGGCACAAGGGGTACGTCCAGGGCTCGCGCCCGGACCTCCGGGTGCCGGTCCGACAGGTGCACCTCACCAGCGGCGAGGACGTGACGCTGTACGACACGTCGGGGCCGTACACCGATCCGGGCGTCGAAACCGACGTCCGCCGCGGGCTCGCGCCCCTGCGGGAGAACTGGATCATCGCCCGCGGCGACACCGAGGAGTACGCGGGCCGCCCCGCCCGCCCGGAGGACGACGGGATCAAGCACACCTCGCCACGCGGCGGCCTGCGCAACCTCGACGCGGTCTTCCCCGGCCGTCCGCGCCAGCCGCGTCGCAGCCGCGACGGACGGCCCGTCACCCAGCTCGCGTACGCCCGCCGGGGGGAGATCACCCCGGAGATGGAGTACGTGGCGATCCGGGAGAACGTCGAGCCCGAGGTGGTACGGGAGGAGATCGCGGCGGGCCGGGCGGTGCTGCCGGCCAACGTCAACCACCCCGAGATCGAGCCGATGATCATCGGCAAGCGGTTCCTGGTGAAGGTCAACGCCAACATCGGCAACTCGGCCGTGACGTCCTCCATCGAGGAGGAGGTGGACAAGATGACCTGGGCGACCCAGTGGGGCGCGGACACGGTCATGGACCTGTCCACCGGCCGCAACATCCACACCACCCGCGAGTGGGTGCTGCGCAACTCCCCCGTGCCGATCGGCACCGTCCCGCTCTACCAGGCCCTGGAGAAGGTGGACGGCCGGGCCGAGGAGCTCACCTGGGAGATCTACAAGGACACCGTCATCGAACAGGCCGAACAGGGCGTGGACTACATGACGGTGCACGCCGGAGTGCGCCTGCCGTACGTCCCGCTGACGGCCCGTCGCAAGACCGGGATCGTTTCGCGCGGCGGCTCGATCATGGCGGCCTGGTGCCTCGCGCACCACAAGGAGTCGTTCCTCTACGAGCACTTCGAGGAGCTCTGCGAGATCCTCGCGACCTACGACGTCACCTACTCGCTCGGCGACGGGCTGCGTCCCGGCTCGATCGCGGACGCCAACGACGAGGCGCAGTTCGCCGAGCTGCGCACCCTGGGCGAGCTGAACTCGGTCGCCAAGCGGTATGGCGTCCAGACCATGATCGAAGGCCCGGGGCACGTCCCGATGCACAAGATCAAGGAGAACATCGACCTCCAGCAGGAGATCTGCGAGGAGGCGCCGTTCTACACCCTCGGCCCGCTGACCACGGACGTCGCGCCCGCCTACGACCACATCACCTCGGGCATCGGCGCCGCGATGATCGCCTGGTGGGGCACGGCGATGCTCTGCTACGTCACGCCCAAGGAGCACCTGGGGCTGCCGAACCGGGACGACGTGAAGACCGGGGTGATCACCTACAAGATCGCCGCCCACGCGGCCGACCTCGCCAAGGGCCACCCCGGCGCGCAGGAGTGGGACGACGCGCTCTCCGACGCGCGGTTCGAGTTCCGCTGGGAGGACCAGTTCAACCTGGCCCTCGACCCGGACACGGCCCGCGAGTTCCACGACGAGACGCTGCCCGCCGAACCGGCGAAGACGGCGCACTTCTGCTCGATGTGCGGGCCGAAGTTCTGCTCGATGAAGATCTCCCAGGACATCCGGCGCCAGCACGGCGGTTCGCAGGAGGAGATCGAGGAGGGCATGGCCGAGAAGTCGAAGGAGTTCGCGGCCGCCGGCAACCGGGTCTACCTGCCGATCGCGGACTGATCCGCTCCGGCCGCCGGGGTCTGCCCGGCGGCCGGATTCGCCCCCTCCGCAGTGCGTCCGGGCCCGGCAGCGGCAGAGAGCCGGCCGGTGGCCGGACGGCCCGCAGAAATCAGTCCGGCTGGTGCTCGGGGCCGCCGAAGTCCGGGCTGGAGAAGTCGGGGCTGGTGAACGTCGGACGGGGGCCGGCCGCCGGGCCGTCCTCCGGCCCGGAGAAGTCCGGCCTGCTGTACCCGATCTTCGGGATGCGGTCGGGCGAACGGTGCGGGACGCGCGCGGCCGGCCCCGCGGTGGGGTCGGCCAGGGCGTCCCGGAGGAACGGCAGAATGCCCCGCTCCAGCAGGGCGTGGCGCCACGCCTCCCTGGCCCGGGCGACCTCCTCCGGAAGCTCCTGTTCCTCGTCCTCGGCGGTCCGGGACGTCGCGCCGTTGCGGAGCGCGGTGATCAGCAGCCCCACGGCGGCGACCAGGATCGCCGCTGCGGCGACGCAGGCGAAGAACCATCCGGCCGTGACCAGCGAGCGGCCGAACGTCAGCGACGGGTTGACCGCCCGCAGCAGATAGCCGACGAGCAGGAAGATGACCGCTGCCGCTCCGGCCAGCAGCGGTGTGAGGACGGTGACGACCGCGCCCACTCCGGCGCCGGCCCCCGTCGACCGCGCTCCCTCCAGGACCGCCGTCTCCTCGGCTGCCGCCGCCCGGCGCAGCTCGTCGCGGGCCTTGGTGTAGTGCTCGTACTCGGTGGCGGCGGCCGCGGTGATCAGCGCCGTCGCGCCGAGCGCCATGGTGCGCAGCTGTTCGGTGTTGAGCCGGTCACCGACGCCCTCGAGGTCCGGGCGTTCGTGAGCGTGGCGCAGTGCGTCGCCCAGGATCCGCTCGTACTCGGGTCCGTCCTCGGCCAGCAGGTGCGGAGCGCTTGTCATCTGCATCCCCCGATGCTCCGTCGGTGCCCGGAAGCCCGTGCGGACCGGGCGATCGGGCGGAAACGGAGGAGAGCCTGCCACTGTTAGGCCGATGGTAGAGCGCTCACGGCGAGGGGTGACAGAGGGTTTCCAGAATTGGGTCCGGTGACGGGCCCGGAGATCGGCGGGGTCGGCGCGGGCGGAACCAGAAGCGCCTTCCCCGTCGACGGTCAGTCATGCAGGGGGAGCTGAACCACCAGTAGCTTTCCGGCCATGGTCACTCCGCCGTCCATGGCGATGGCGAGACCGTCCGCGTACACGTGGGGACCGTTGATCACCGGGCCCGAGTCCTCCTCGCCGCCCTCCCCGCCGACCTCGCCGAGCAGGTACGGAATGGGGCTGTGACCATGGACGACGCGCTGTCCGCCGTACGTCGACAGCAGCTCGCGCACCGCCTGGGGACCCCCCTCGTCACGGAAGGCGAACCGCTTGGTGAGCTTGCGGAACAGGTCCCAGCACTCGTCGGCGTCGTTGCGCGTGAGAATGGCCGTGATCGTGTCGTTGACGTCCTCGATGGTGGATCCGTAGTCGAGGTAGGCCGTCGTGTCGGAGTGCAGCAGCAGGTGCCCGTCCTGTTCGACGACGGCGTCGAGTCGGGACATCCACTGGAGGTGGACGTCCTGAAGACGCTCCATGTCGGCCTTCTGGCCGCCGTTGAGCAGCCAGGCGGCCTGGAAGGTGGCGGTGCCGGCCCCCGAGTTGACGGGGGTGTCGGCGAACCGTTTGGCGCCGATCAGCAGCAGCTCGTGGTTGCCCATCAGGGCCTTGCAGTAGCCGCCGGCCGCCGCGGCCTCCGCGGAGAGGCGCATGACGAGGTCGATGACCCCGATGCCGTCCGGTCCGCGGTCGGTGAAGTCGCCGAGGAACCACAGCCGGGCGTTGCCCGCGGCCCACTTCCCGTCGGCGTCGACGAGGCCCTGTTCGGCGAGGGCGGCCAGCAGCTCGTCCAGGTAGCCGTGGACGTCCCCGACGACATAGAGCGGGCCGGGGCTGTCCTCGGAGCCGGGGGCCGGCTCGGTGACCGTCCGGACCTGGACGGTGTCGCCGCGGCGGATGACCGGGAGGTCCCGCTCGGTCGGGGTGTACCCGTCCGGCTGCTCGTCGCCCACGACGGCGTTCCCCGGGTGCGGGGCAGGGGGTGCTGCGGGGGCGGGCGGCGGTACGGCGGCGGGGGGCGCGGCAGCCCCGGCCGGCGGGCCCGGCTCCACCGGTGGCGGCGGCACCGGGGAAGGCGGTGCCGCCTGCGCCTCCGGTGGTACGGGTGTCTGCGCGTACGGCGGAACCCGGAAGTCACGCAACGTCGCCGTCCGCACCACGGGTTCCTGACCGGCCCCCTGAGTCATCGACCCCTCCACCACCGTCGCGCCGCCGTACACCTGACGGGCCCTGCCTGGTAGAGGTGGTCCGCGGTGTCGTGCGCCCATCATAGGAATGCGGATCGATCTGTGTGACGCACCAGGGGTGGTGAATCCGGGCGCACGTACGGTTCACCGGCCGATTGGTCCGGAAAGTGGCGATCAGTCCCGGCTGGGGGAGCGCGGCGCGCTGACCGTGGTACGCGGCGGGCGGCGTTGCGAGGAGGTCCGGACGATCAGTTCCGTGGGTATGACCTGCTCCACCGGTCCGTCGTGCTCGACCCCTTCGATGGCGTCGATGAGGAGCTGGACGACGGCGGTGCCGATGCGGCGGGGCTTCAGCGAGAGCGTGGTGATGGGCGGCTCGGTGGCCGCGTACACGGTCGACTCGCTGCAGCAGACCAGCAGCAGGTCCTCGGGGACGCGCAGCCCGTAGCGGCGTGCCGCTGCGAGGAGGTCGGTCCCGTTGGGGTCGAAGAGCCCGTAGACCGCGTCGGGGCGGTCGGGGCGGGCGAGCAGCCGGTCGGCGGCGACCGCGCCCGCGCACGGGTCGTGGGCCGGGTAGGACTCGTAGACGGGGTCCTGGCCGACCCGCTCGCACCAGTGGAGGTAGGCGGCGGTGGAGAGGCGGGTGTACGTGTCGGTGGTGTTGCCGGTCAGCAGGCCGATGCGGCGGGCGCCGGCGGCGGCGAGGTGGTCGAGGAGGTCGAGCACGGCGGCCCGGTGGTCGTTGTCGACCCAGGCGGTGACGGGGAGCGTCCCGGCCGGCCGGCCGTCCGAGACGACGGGCAGACCCTGGCGGACGAGCTCGGTGACGACCGGGTCCTGGTCGGACGGGTCGATGACGACGGTCCCGTCGAGGGCGACGTTCGACCAGACGTCGTGGCGGGAGGTGGCGGGGAGGATGACGAGGGCGTAGCCGCGGGCGAGCGCGGCCGAGGTCGCGGCTCTCGCCATCTCCGCGAAGTACGCGAATTCGGTGAAGGTGAAAGGTTCATTCCCGTACGTGGTCACGGTCAGGCCGATGAGCCCCGACTTTCCCGTACGGAGGGTTCGGGCCGCGGCGGACGGGCGGTAGCCCAGGCGCTCGGCGACCTCGCGGACATGGCGGCGGGTGGCGTCCGGGAGCCTGCCCTTGCCGTTGAGCGCGTCGGAGACGGTCGTGATGGAGACGCCGGCCGCGGCGGCCACGTCACGGATCCCTGCCCGTCCCGGTCGGCCGCTGCGCCGGGGGGTCTCCGTCCGGCTCACCTGGTGCTTCCCTGCTGCTGTCATGGCGAGCCGATAGTAGGGCTCCGGAGGGTGTCGGGGCCGGTCGCATATGCGCACGTTGACAGGCACGTTTCTGCATGGCGACGGGCCATCAGTTTCCTTGTAAAGCAAGGTGGTTGGGGGTCTGAGCTTATAGGTTTCAGGTTCTGCGGCCTGGTGGCCTGCTGTGTGTTCGATGTTTCGAAGAGGTCTCAACTCACCACTTCGGGGGACGCGCGCCACGGCGCGAGCCACCAGCGCGCGCTGCTGCGGTGCGCGCCCCCTTCGATCGAACCCCGTGGTGGGCCCATGGGCAGGGCCCGTTCCCGGGCCTCACGGCCGATTTCCCGCTCGGCCCATTCGCAGCGCGGCCCAATCCTCATAAGGTGTGCAGTATTGCTGTGAACGGACGGTCGAGGAGGACCTGCGGTGAGCGAGACGAGCCCCAAGCTGCGCGCCGAGCTGGACGGCGTTCCCGCCTATGTACCGGGCAAACCGGCGGCGGCCGGCGGTCCGGTCGCGTACAAGCTGTCCTCCAACGAGAACCCCTACCCGCCGCTGCCGGGCGTCCTGGAGTCCGCGCTCGCCGCCGCGGGGAACTTCAACCGCTACCCGGACATGGCGTGTACCGGTCTGATGAACGAGCTGGCCGAGCGGTTCGGTGTGCCCCTCTCGCACCTCGCCACCGGCACCGGTTCGGTGGGCGTCGCCCAGCAGCTGCTCCAGGCCACCTCCGGCCCCGGTGACGAGGTCATCTACGCCTGGCGGTCCTTCGAGGCGTACCCGATCATCACCCAGGTCAGCGGCGCGACCTCGGTGAAGGTCCCGCTGACCGACGGGGAGGTGCACGACCTCGACGCGATGGCGGAGGCGATCACCGACCGGACCCGGCTGATCTTCGTATGCAACCCCAACAACCCCACCGGCACGGTGGTGCGCCGGGCCGAGCTGGAACGGTTCCTCGACCGGGTGCCGAGCGATGTGCTGGTGGTGCTCGACGAGGCGTACAAGGAGTTCATCCGCGATCCCGAGGTGCCGGACG
Source organism: Streptomyces californicus (assembly GCF_000717645.1). Lineage (GTDB taxonomy): Bacteria > Actinomycetota > Actinomycetes > Streptomycetales > Streptomycetaceae > Streptomyces > Streptomyces californicus. Next base: position 103,560 of record NZ_JNZZ01000014.1, on the reverse strand, counting down.
GCATCGAGATCTACCGGGACCGCCCCAATGTGGCGGTGCTGCGGACCTTCTCCAAGGCGTACGGCCTGGCGGGGCTGCGGGTCGGGTTCGCGGTGGCGCATGAGCCGGTGGCGGCGGCGCTGCGGAAGACGGCGGTCCCCTTCGGCGTGAGCCAGCTCGCCCAGGACGCGGCGGTGGCCTCGCTCCGCGCGGAGGACGAGCTGCTGGGCCGGGTCGGCTCGCTGGTGGCCGAGCGCGCCCGGGTCGGTGCCGAGCTGGGGCGCCAGGGCTGGACGGTGCCGGAGTCGCAGGCGAACTTCGTCTGGCTGCGGCTGGGGGAGCGGACCCTCGACTTCGCCGGGGCGTGCGAGCGGGCCGGGGTGGTCGTGCGGCCGTTCGCCGGGGAGGGCGTACGCGTCACGATCGGCGAGAGCGAGGGCAACGACCTCTTCCTCAAGGCGGCGGAGGCGTTCCGCGCGGAGCTGTAGTCCCCGCTCCCCCGGCCCCCTGGGCCGCGGCGGAGCTCGTACGGGCCCCGGACCTCGTCGATCGAGGTCCGGGGCCCTTCGCGTGGGCGGACGCGGGAGGGACCGGGGCCGGCGGCATCGGGGGCGCTCCGGGGCCGCCTCGGACGCTCGGGACGGCCCCCGGCCGGGCGGTCGGCCGAAAAGGGGTACCCCCGGCGAAGGGTCCGAAAGTGTGTGCGCCATAATTGCTTGTGAATGTGAACGCGTTCACAAGCGTGCCCTGCTTCCTCCCGTAATCGGTGGAATCAAAGGGGCATAGTGCCGGTATGACCACGGCGATGTAAGGAGAATGACGACGTGGACCTCGCTCTGGCGCCGGAGACCCTGGCGCGATGGCAGTTCGGCATCACCACCGTCTACCACTTCCTCTTCGTCCCACTGACGATCTCGCTCGCCGCCCTCACCGCCGGCCTGCAGACCGCCTGGGTGCGGACCGAGAAGGAGAAGTACCTCAGGGCCACCAAGTTCTGGGGCAAGCTGTTCCTGATCAACATCGCCATGGGCGTCGTCACGGGCATCGTCCAGGAGTTCCAGTTCGGCATGAACTGGTCCGACTACTCGCGCTTCGTCGGCGACATCTTCGGCGCTCCGCTCGCCTTCGAGGCGCTGATCGCCTTCTTCTTCGAGTCCACCTTCATCGGGCTGTGGATCTTCGGCTGGGACAAGCTGCCGAAGAAGATCCACCTCGCCTGCATGTGGATGGTCTCCATCGGCACGATCCTCTCCGCCTACTTCATCCTGGCGGCCAACTCCTGGATGCAGCACCCGGTGGGCTACCGGATCAACGAGGAGCGCGGCCGCGCCGAGCTGACCGACTTCTGGCGGGTCCTCACCCAGGACACCGCGGTCACCCAGTTCTTCCACACCATCACGGCGGCGTTCCTGGTCGGCGGCGCCTTCATGGTCGGCATCGCCGCGTTCCACCTGGCCCGCAAGAAGCACATCCCGGTGATGCGGACCTCGCTGCGGCTGGGCCTGGTCACCGTCGTGATCGCCGGACTGCTCACCGCCGTCAGCGGCGACAGCCTCGCCAAGGTCATGTTCCGGCAGCAGCCGATGAAGATGGCCGCCGCCGAGGCCCTGTGGGACGGCCAGGAGCGGGCGCCGTTCTCGATCTTCGCGTACGGGGACGTCAGCAAGGGCCACAACTCCGTGGAGATCTCGCTCCCCGGGATACTGTCCTTCCTCGCCAACAACGACCCGAACTCCTATGTCCCCGGCATCAACGACATCAACAAGGAGTCGCAGGAGAAGTACGGGCCCGGCGACTACCGCCCCAACATCCCGGTCGCGTTCTGGAGCTTCCGGTGGATGATCGGCTTCGGGATGGCCTCCTTCGGACTCGGCCTGCTGGGGCTCTGGCTGACGAGGAAGAAGTTCCTGCTGCCACCCGCGATGCGCACCGGCGAGGACGAGGTGCCGAACCTGGTCCTGTTCCGGAACAAGGCGCTGAGCCCGCGACTCACCAAGCTCTACTGGGTCGTCGCGCTCTGGACCCTGCTCTTCCCGCTGATCGCCAACTCCTGGGGCTGGATCTTCACCGAGATGGGCCGGCAGCCGTGGGTGGTCTATGGGGTGCTGGAGACGAGGTCCGGGGTCTCCCCCGGGGTCTCCCAGGGCGAGGTCCTGACCTCGATGATCCTCTTCACCCTGCTCTACGCGGTGCTCGCCGTGATCGAGGTGAAGCTGCTCGTGAAGTACATCAAGGCCGGGCCCCCGGAACTCACCGAGGACGACCTCAACCCGCCCAAGAAGATCGGCGGGCACGACGAAGAAGACGCCGACCGGCCGATGGCCTTCTCGTACTGAGCACAGGAGCTGAGAGATGGAACTCCACGACGTCTGGTTCGTGCTCATCGCCGTCCTCTGGACCGGCTACTTCTTCCTGGAGGGATTCGACTTCGGCATCGGGGTCCTCACCAAGCTGCTGGCCCGCGACCGCAAGGAGAAGCGGGTCCTGATCAACACGATCGGGCCCGTCTGGGACGGCAACGAGGTCTGGCTGCTCAGCGCGGGCGGCGCGACCTTCGCCGCCTTCCCCGAGTGGTACGCCACCCTCTTCTCCGGCTTCTACCTGCCGCTGCTGATCATCCTGTTCTGCCTGATCGTGCGCGGCGTCGCCTTCGAGTACCGGGCCAAGCGGCCCGAGGAGCGGTGGCAGACGAACTGGGAGACCGCGATCTTCTGGACCTCCCTGATCCCCGCGGTGCTGTGGGGCGTGGCCTTCGGGAACATCGTGCGGGGCGTCAAGATCGACGCCGACATGGAGTACGTCGGAAACTTCTGGGACCTCCTCAACCCGTACGCCATCCTCGGCGGCCTCGTCACGCTCACCCTCTTCACCTTCCACGGGGCGGTGTTCGCCGGTCTCAAGACGGCGGGCGACATCCGGGCCCGGGCCCGTTCCCTGGCGCTCAAGCTGGGGCCGGTCACCGCCGTGCTCGCTCTGGGCTTCCTGCTCTGGACCCAGGCCGACAACGGTGACGGCTGGAGCCTGGGGGCCCTGATCGTGGCGGTGGTGGCGCTGCTGGCCGCGATCGCCGCCATCGCCAAGGGGCGCGAGGGCTGGTCGTTCGCCTTCTCGGGCGTGACGATCGCGGCGGCGGTCGCGATGCTCTTCCTGACGCTGTTCCCGAACGTCATGCCGTCCTCGTTGAACGACGCCTGGAACCTCACCGTCACGAACGCCTCGTCCAGCCCGTACACGCTCAAGATCATGACCTGGTGCGCGGGCATCGCCACGCCCGTCGTGCTGCTCTACCAGAGCTGGACCTACTGGGTTTTCCGCAAGCGCATCGGCACCCAGCACATCGCCGACGCGCACTGATTCCGGTGAGCTGCCGCAGTCCTCGCGAGGACCGCGGCAGCTCTCGATCCCGCAGAGCCCACCGACCCCGCCGGGGGGATGTTTCACGTGAAACCGATCGATCCGCGCCTCCTCCACCACGCACGGGCCACCCGTCTCTTCCTGGCGGCCGTGGTCGCCCTCGGCCTGGTCGGCGCCCTCCTGGTGATCGCCCAGGCGATGCTCATCGCCGAGATCGTGGTGGGCGGATTCGAGGACGGGCTCACGGTCACCGAGCTGCGCACCCCCTTGCTGCTGCTCGCCGCGGTCGCGGTCGGCCGGGCGCTGGTCGCCTGGCTCACCGAGCTGGCGGCCCATCGCGCGAGCGCCGCGGTCAAGTCCGAACTGCGCGGCCGGCTCCTGGAGCGGGCCACGCGGCTGGGTCCCGAATGGCTGAGCGGACTGCGCACCGGTTCGCTGGTCGCCCTGGCGACGCGGGGGATCGACGCGCTCGACGACTACTTCGCGCGCTATCTCCCGCAGCTCGGTCTCGCGGTCGTCGTACCCGTCGCGGTGCTCGCGCGGATCGTCACCGAGGACTGGGTCTCGGCGGCGATCATCGTGGTCACCCTGCCGCTCATCCCGCTCTTCATGATCCTGATCGGCTGGGCCACCCAGTCCCGGATGGACCGCCAGTGGCAGCTGCTGTCCCGGCTCTCCGGGCACTTCCTGGACGTCGTCGCCGGGCTGCCGACCCTCAAGGTCTTCGGGCGGGCCAAGGCGCAGGCCGCCTCGATCCGTGCGATCACCTCCGACTACCGCCGGGCCACCCTGCGTACCCTGCGGATCGCCTTCCTCTCCTCGTTCGCCCTGGAGCTGCTGGCCACCCTGTCGGTGGCCCTGGTCGCCGTGACGATCGGCATGCGGCTGGTCCACGGCGAACTCGACCTGTACACCGGCCTGGTCGTCCTGATCCTGGCCCCGGAGGCGTATCTGCCGATCCGCCAGGTCGGGGCGCAGTACCACGCGGCGGCCGAGGGCCTCTCGGCGGCCGAGGAGATCTTCACGGTCCTGGAGACCGAACCCCGGGCCCCGGGCGGTGAGGACGTCCCGGAATCGCTCCGGCTGGAGCTGGCGGATGTGACCGTACGCTACGCGGGCCGCGCCGAACCGTCGCTGAACGCCGCCTCGCTCACCGTGGAGCCGGGGGAGACCGTCGCGCTGGTCGGCCCGAGCGGCGTCGGCAAGTCCACCCTGCTCAACGTGGTCCTCGGATTCGCCGTACCCGACGAGGGCCGTGTCCGGGTGGGCGGCCGGGACCTCGCGGAGCTGGACACCGAACGCTGGCGGAGCCGTATCGCCTGGGTCCCGCAGCGCCCCCACCTCTTCGCGGGCACCATCGCCGAGAACGTCCGGCTCGCCCGCCCCGACGCCGACGACGAAGCGGTGCTCGCCGCGCTGCGGGACGCCGGCGCCCACGACTTCGTCGCCGCGCTGCCCGACGGGATGCTCACGGTGCTCGGCGAGGACGGCGCCGGGCTCTCCGCCGGCCAGCGGCAGCGCCTCGCCCTGGCCCGCGCGTTCCTCGCCGACCGGCCGGTCCTGCTGCTCGACGAGCCGACCGCGAGCCTGGACGGCGAGAGCGAGGCGGGCATCGTCGACGCGGCACGGAGGCTGTCCGCCGGCCGGACCGTCCTGCTGGTCGTCCACCGCCCGGCGCTGCTGGCGGTCGCCGATCGCGTGGTGACCCTGGAGGCGGGCGGCACCACCGCTGCCGGGGCCGGGGCTACGGTCCAGACCACCGGGCCGGCCGTCCCGCAGCCGCTCGCCGGGGGCGAACTCCTCGACGCCCGGCGGGCCGAGGAACTACGGGCGGCCGACAGCGGCCCGGGGGAGCCGGAGGCCAGCCCCGGGCGGGCGCTCGCCCGCGTCCGGGCGTCGGCCGGGGCGCAGCGCGGACAGCTGACGCTGGCCCTGCTGCTGGGCAGCCTGGCGGTCGGATCGGCCGTGGGGCTCATGGCGGTCTCCGGCTGGCTGATCTCCCGCGCCTCCGAGGAGCCCCCGGTCATGTACTTGATGATGGCGGTCACCGCGACCCGCGCCTTCGGCATCGGACGGGCGGTCTTCCGCTACGCCGAGCGGCTCGTCTCGCACGACGCAGTCCTCAAGCTCCTCGCCGATCTGCGCGTCTCCGTCTACCGGGGTCTCGAACGCATCGCGCCCGCCGGGCTGCGCACCACCCGCCGCGGCGATCTGCTGACCCGGCTCGTCGCCGACGTGGACGCGCTCCAGGACTACTGGCTGCGCTGGCTGCTGCCCGCCGGGACCGCCGTCGTGGTGGGGACCGCGGCCGCCGGATTCACCGGCTGGCTGCTTCCGGAAGCGGGCGTCATCCTCGCGGTCGGCCTGCTGCTGGCCGGGGTGGGCGTCCCGCTCGTCGGCGGCGCCTGCGCCCGCCGTACGGAGCGTCAGCTCGCGCCGGCCCGCGCCGACCTCGCCACCCGCGTCGCCGACCTGCTCGGCGGCACCGCGGAACTGGGCGTCGCCGGGGCGCTGCCCGAGCGGCGGAGGCGGCTGGGCGCGGCCGACGCGCTGCTCACCCGGATTGCCTCGCGCACCGCCGCCGCGACCGCGCTGGGCGGGGGCCTCTCCGCCCTGGTCTGCGGCCTCACCGTGGTGGCCGCCGGGCTCGTCGCCGTGCCCGCCGTGAACGACGGACGGCTGTCCGGGGTCGCGCTCGCCGTGGTGGTGCTGACCCCGCTCGCCGCCTTCGAGGCCGTCGCCGGGCTGCCGCTCGCCCTGCAGTACCGCCGACGTGTCGCCCGGAGCGCGGAGCGGGTGTACGAGGTGCTGGACGCCCCCGTCCCCGTACGCGAGCCGGAGCACCCCGCCGAGGAGCCCGCCGCGCCGTTCCCGCTGGAGGTGCGGGGGCTGAGCGCCCGCTACCCGGGGGCCGGACGGGACGCGCTGACCGCGCTCGACCTGACGCTGACGCCCGGACGGCGCATCGCGGTCGTCGGGCCCTCCGGCTCGGGCAAGACGACGCTCGCCCAGGTCCTCCTGCGCTTCCTGGACGCCTCGTCGGGGACGTACCGGCTCGGCGATGTCCCGGCGTCCGCGCTGGAGTCGGACACCGTCCGGCGCTCGGTCGGGCTCTGCGCCCAGGACGCGCACGTCTTCGACAGCACGATCCGCGAGAACCTGCGCCTGGCCCGCCCCGCGGCGACCGATCCCGAACTGCGCGACGCACTCTCCCGGGCCCGTCTCCTCGACTGGGTGCTGACCCTTCCGCAGGGGCTGGACACCCCGGTGGGCGAGCACGGCGCCCGGCTCTCCGGCGGCCAGCGCCAGCGCCTCGCCCTGGCCCGCGCGCTCCTCGCCGACTTCCCCGTACTCGTCCTGGACGAGCCGGCCGAACACCTCGACCTGCCGACCGCCGACGCGCTCACCGCCGATCTGCTGGACGCGACCCGGGGCTGCGCGACGGTCCTCATCACGCACCGGCTGACCGGCCTGGAGGCGGTCGACGAGGTGCTCGTCCTGGACGGGGGACGGGTCGTGCAGCGTGGTCCGTACGCCGCGCTCGCGGCCGAGGAGGGGCCGCTGCGGCGCATGCTGGAGCGCGAGAGGGAGACGGTCATGGCGGGTGCGTGAGCCGTCGGCCCGCGAGGCGGCCCGGGGCACGGTCGGCGTCTGGGCCGCCGACCGGGGCGGTCTGTCCGTTCGGGCGTGTGAGCCGTCGGCCGCCGCGGCCCCGGAGGTCCCGGCGTGCGTGCGTGTCGCCGACCGCCACCGCCCCGGAGCGATGGTCGATGACCGTCCAGGGCATCACGCGCATTCTCGACTTTCGCCCCCTAACGGCACTAACTAGGCTCGGTCCATGGCAGAGCCCGACCCGAAGGACGCCCTCGACGCCGCCACCCGGGCGGCCCGCAGCCTCCAAGGGCTGTCCACGGAACTGACCGCGCGGGTGCCGCAGCTGCTGGAGGCGATGCGGTCGGTGGGATCGGGGCTGGAACTGCACTCCACGCTGGACCGGATCTGCGAGACGGCCGCCGAACTCGCCCACGCCGAGTACGCCGCGATCGGCGTCGTCGACGAGTCGGGCGAGGGGCTGTCGGACTTCGTCACCCACGGCGTCCCGCAGGAGGTGGCCGAGGAGATCGGGCGGCGGCCCGACGGCCACCGGGGGCTCCTCGGCGCACTGATCCACGACCCGGTCCCGGTGCGCCTGGCCGACCTGACCACCGACCCCCGGTACGCGGGCTTCCCCGCCGGCCACCCCGGGATGCGCACGTTCCTGGGGGTGCCCATCCAGGTCCAGGGGGAGATCTTCGGCAACCTCTATCTCACCGAGAAGCGGAACGGCGCGGAGTTCACCGACTACGACCTCCACATGGTCCGGGTGCTCGCCACCGAGGCCGGGATCGCCATCGGCAACGCCCGGCTGTACGAGGCGGCGCGGCAGCGGGAGCACTGGATCGACGGATCGGTCGCGGTCACCACGGCGCTGCTGTCGGGCGGGGACGCGGACGAGGCGCTCTCCGTGGTCGCCGAGCAGGCTCGGCGGCTCGCCGGCTCCGCCGCCGGGATCGTGCTCCTGCCAACCGAGGAGGGCGGGTTGGAGATCGTCGCCGTGTCGTCCGACGAGCCCTCGTCCTCGCTCGGGGTGACCGTCCCCGCCCGCAGCGCGGTGGCGGCGAAGCTGCTCGCGGGCGAGGCGGTCTTCATCGACGATTCGGCCACCGACAGCCGGATGGTGACCAGCCTGGCGGGCCGGTTCGGCCCGAGCATGATGCTGCCGCTCCACAGTGGCGGGAGGGTGCTCGGGGCGCTCGCCACCCCCCGGTCCCGGGGCGCGCGCCCGTTCACCGAGACCGAGCGGACGCTCGCCACCCAGTTCGCCTCCCAGGCGGCGCTCGCGCTGATGATGGCCGAAGCGCAACGGGACCGGGAGCGGCTGGCGGTGTACGAGGACCGCGACCGGATCGCCCGCGACCTGCACGACCTGGTCATCCAACGGCTGTTCGCCACCGGGATGATGCTGGAGAGTGCCCAGCGCAGAGCTGTCGTGCCCGAGGTGCGGACGGGCGTCGGCCGGGCGGTGGACGAGCTGGACGTGACGATCCAGGAGATCCGGACAGCCATCTTCGCGCTCCAGCAGGAACCGGCCGAGGCGCCGTCACGGTTGCGCACCCGCGTGTTGCGGGAGATCAACATGGCGGCCGTCCCGCTCGGCTTCAAGCCCTCGCACCGCTTCCTGGGCCCCGTGGACTCGCTCGTCGGTGAGCTGACCGGGAAGAACCTGGTCGCCGCGTTGCGCGAGGCCCTGTCCAACGCGTTCCGGCACGCGGGGGCGTCGCTGATCGATGTGGTCGTCGATGCGACAGTGACCCTGCCGGACGGGAGCGGGGCGGTGCGGCTCTCGGTGGCCGACGACGGGGTGGGCATCCCGGAGGGCGGACGCCGCAGCGGACTGCGCAACCTGGCCCGCCGAGCCGAGTCCCTGGGCGGCTCCAGCCGGATCGAGCCGGGCCTCGGGGAGGGCGGCGGCGGGACGACGGTGGTGTGGGAGGCGCCGCTGTGACGGAGCGGGCGGCGCGTGGCCGGGCCTCAGCTCACCCGATGGGGCTGTGCGTCAGAGGGCACGGGCAGCCTCAGGGCGTGTTCGGTGCGGCAGGTCTGCGGCGAGGCGAGGGGTGTGCTGAAAGGTTTCAGCGCTGCTCTGCGCGGGCGGCGAGGATCCGCTCGATGACGACTGCCACGCCGTCCTCCTCATTGGTCGTGGTCCGTCCCGTGGCGGCGGCCACCGCGGCCGGGTGGGCGTTGCCCATGGCGAAGGAGGCGCCGGCCCAGCTGAGCATCTCCACGTCGTTGGGCATGTCGCCGAAGGCGACCACCTCGGCGGCCGCGATACCGCGCTCGGCGCAGCAGGCTTCGAGAGTGGTGGCCTTGGAGACGCCGAGCCCGCTGACCTCCAGGAGCGCGGAGGGGCTGGAGCGGGTGAAGGCGGCCCGGTCCCCGGCTGCCGTACGGGCCAGGGCGAGGAAGGCGTCGGGCGCCAGCTCCGAGTGGTGGGCCAGCAGCTTGAGCACCGGCGCTCCGGAGCCCGGGGCGTCCTCGTGCAGCAGCTTCTCGGCGATCGCGACCGCGGCGCCCGGGTCCAGGTGGAACGGCGGATAGGCGGGTTCGTAGTTGATGCCGGTGGTCAGTTCGACGGCGAAGGAGGTGCCGGGGGCCGCCTCGCGCAGGGTCCGTACGACGTGCAGGGCGGCGTCGCGCTCCAGCGGCCGTACGGAGAGCAGCTCGCCCTCCGTACGCAGATCGGTGACGACGGCTCCGTTGGCGCAGATCGCCGTGCCGTGGCTCTGGACGTGGGCCCGTACGACATCCATCCAGCGGGCCGGCCTGCCGGTCACGAAGAAGACCTCGATACCGGCTTCCTCGGCCGCCGCGAGGGCGGCGACGGTACGCGCGGACAGCGTCTTGTCGTCGCGCAGCAGGGTGCCGTCGAGATCGGTGGCGATCAGCCGGGTCACGGCGGGAAGAGGCGTCTCGGTCGCTGTGGTCACCGGGCCATTCTCGCCCACAGAGGTGCACGTGCGTGCGGAGGTGCGCACATCTGAGTGAATAAACCGCTGACCAGCGCAAATACCTCTGGCATATGTCAAGGCCATGGAGGTGGTTGCTGCGGTCGCGCGCGCCCGTAGGCTCAGGGGCATGAGCGTCCGCCTGAGCACCGTGATCCTGCCCGTCCACCGTTGGAACGAGGGAGGCCGCGCCCGCTGGCAGCGGGCGGAGGAGCTGGGCTTCCACACCGCCTACACCTACGACCACCTGTCCTGGCGGACCTTCCGGGACGGCCCGTGGTTCGGGGCGCTTCCCACCCTCACCGCCGCGGCGGCGGCCACCGATCGGCTGCGGCTGGGGACGCTCGTGACCTCGCCCAACTTCCGCCACCCGGTCACGCTGGCCAAGGAGCTGATCTCCCTGGACGACATCTCGGGCGGCCGGATCACCCTCGGCATCGGCGCGGGCGGCAGCGGCTTCGACGCCACCGCACTGGGGCAGGAGGCGTGGACCCCGCGCGAGCGTGCCGACCGTTTCGCCGAGTTCGTGCCGCTCCTGGACCGGCTGCTCACCGAGGACGCGGTCACCGAGCGCGGGAACTTCTACGCGGCGGAGGAGGCCCGCAACATCCCCGGGTGCGTCCAGCGGCCCCGGCTGCCCTTCGCGGTCGCCGCGACCGGGCCGCGCGGCCTGAAGCTCGCCGCCCGCCACGGACAGGCGTGGGTCACCACCGGCGACCCGAAGCTGTACGAGAACGGCACCCCGGAGGAGTCGCGGGCGGCGCTGCGGGCGCAGAACGAGAGGTTCACGGCGGCCTGCGCGGAGATCGGCCGGGACGCCGCCGATCCGGGCCGGATCCTGCTGACCGGATTCACCCCGGACCGCACGGCCCCGCTGGAGTCGGTCGACGCGTTCGTCGACTTCGCGGGCCGCCACGCGGAGCTGGGCTTCACCGAGATCGTCATCCACGCCCCGATCCCGGACTCGGTCTTCGACGCGGACGAGAAGGTCTTCGAACGCATCGCGACCGAAGCGCCGGCGCAGCTGGCGTAGGGGCTCCGCGCGCGCTCCCGCTGTTGCCGGGCCGATGGACCAGAACAGCTGAGCCTTTGAGTGTGCCCGATGGGGTCCCGGGCCCCTGGAGAGGCCGCGGCGCGTTCGCTCAGGCGCGCAGGCGCAGGAACTCGGGCGGTACGGCGTCGGTGAGCCACACCCCGTTGGCACTGACCCGGAAGACATGGCCGGCGCGGTGCATCGCGCCGGCGTCCACCGCGAGGACGACGGGGCGGCCGCGGCGGGCGCCGACCCGGGTGGCCGTCTCCCGGTCGGGCGAGAGGTGGACGTGGTGACGGGCCATGGGGCGAAGGCCCTCGGTCCGGATCGCGTCCAGGGCGTGGGCGACCGTGCCGTGGTAGAGGTACGCGGGCGGTTCGGCCGGAGGCAGGTCCAGGTCGACGGGGACGGTGTGGCCCTGGTTGGCCCTGATGCGGTCTCCGCCGACGCCGCCCTCGACGGTGAAGCGCTGCTTGTCGTTGACGGCGACGGCGTGGTCGAGCTCGGCGCGGGAGAGCGCGAAGCCGTGCCGGGCCGCGGCGGCGAGCAGCTCGTCCACAGCTACCCAGCCGTTCCGGTCCGGAGTGAGGCCGATGCGCTCGGGCCGGTGCCGCAGATGCTTCGACAGGTATGTGGACACCTTGACCGTGCGACGTTCGTCCATCGCGCCAGCGTGCCCGGAGCGAGCCGGTCGGTGCACTCGTATTTCGGCCCGGGCTTCGTCGCCCCGGGCTCTCGCCGCCATCGGTCGCATGGTCCGACCGGCAGTCCCCGACTACCGCGTGAAGCGGCTCGATCACGCAGTTTCGTCGTCTCGTCGCTTCTTCGTACAGTCAGCCCATCGTTCTTCTGCGATTCCTCAGGTATTTCTCGCTGGCAGGTTTGATCCACAGCCAACTCGACTTATCCACAGGCTATTTGGCAGTTCTGTGGACAACGCACCTTTGTTTTAGGGTATTTAGTCAACTTTGCCTGTTTTGGTGTGAGTTGCGGTGAGCCCGTCCAAGGTCCTCGCCTGCACCTCGCGTTCGGTGGCCGCCGTGACGAACGCGGCCACCGCCTCAGCGCCGACCAGGCTCTCCACGGCCTGTGTTGTCCGCACCGGCAGCAGCACCGGACGCGGCGACTCCTCGTTCAGTGCGCCGCTCTCCGCGCCCAGGTGGCGATGCAGATGCCGCGTGGCGAACGTACGCATAGCGCGGGCCAGTTCGGCCTCGACCGTCTGCTGCGCGAGCGGGCGGAGCCGGCGGACCAGGGACGCCGCCTCGGCCGCGTCGGAGTCGGTGGGCGGCCGATGGCCCAGATAACGCGCGAAGACGTGCTCGGTGGTGAACTCAAGGAAACGGGCGGCGATGTGCTCGACCTGTCCGCGAAGTTCCCGGAGATGACCGGAGATCGCGGGCAGGGGCACCCCTGCCGCATGCAACTCGACGGCCACCGCCAGCTCTTGCGGACTCGGTACGAGGAACTCGTCGTCGCTGTCCGCGACGCGCTCCAGCACGCCGAGCTCCACCGCCTCGGCGATGGCCTCGTCGTCCCGGTGGCCCCCGAACCTCGCTTCCAGCTCGCGGCGGCTGATCCGGTCGGCCTCCTCGTCCGTCCAGGGGCCGTGCACCTCCGCGGCCAGACCGAGCACCCCGCCGAGCCCCCGCCCGGCGTCCCACGCCTCCAGCAACTCCTTGATGCTGGCCAGTGTGTAACCCCGGTCGAGCAGGTCCGCGATCTGCCGCAGCCGGGTCAGATGCGTCTCCCGGTACACGTTGGCCCGGCCGCGCCGCTCGGGCGTCGGCAGCAGCCCCCGGTCCTGGTAGGCGCGGATCGTGCGGACGGTGGCCCCGCTGGCATGGGCCAGGTCCTCGATGCGGTACTCGACGGCCTCCCCGCTCCCGGCCGCCGAGGCACCGGGCCCCGCCGCTCCGCCTTCCGGCCCGTCGGCCCCCGCCCCGGTCACAGCGGCGGCTTCAGGCGGGCGACGGAGCGCAGCGCCCCCGGGCTCAGCCGGGAGAGCAGCCGCGCACCGCGCGCCTCCGGGGTCACCGGCACCACGGCCTGGTTGCGCACGACCGCGCGCAGGATCGCGTCGGCGACCTTCTCCGGCGGGAAGTTCCGCCGTCCGTAGAGCTTGCTCGTCCGCTTGCGCAGCCGGTCCTGCTCCGCCTCGTCGACCCCCGTGAAGCGGGTGGTGCTGGTGATGTTGGTGTTCACGATGCCGGGGCATATCGCGCTCACCCCGATCGACTTCTCCGCCAACTCGGCTCGCAGGCACTCGCTGAGCATCAGCACGGCCGCCTTCGACGTGCTGTACGCCGGAAGCGCGCGCGAGGGCTGGAAGGCCGCGGCCGAGGCGGTGTTGACGATGTGGCCGCCCTGGCCGCGGTCAGCCATCTGCTTGCCGAAGAACCGGCAGCCGTGGATGACGCCCCACAGATTGACGTCGAGGACCTTCTTCCACTCCTCGGCGGAGGTCTCCAGGAAGGAGCCGGAGAGACCGATGCCCGCGTTGTTGACCAGCACGTCGACGATGCCGTACTCGGCGGCGACCCGGGCGGCGAGCTTCTCCATCGCGGCCTCGTCGCTGACGTCGACCGCTTCGCCCCAGGCGGCCGGCGCTCCGATCAGCCGCGCCATCTCCGCCGTCCGGGCGGCCCCGTCCGCATCGCGGTCCACGGCCACGATCCGGGCCCCCGCCTCGGCGAACGCGAACGCCGTGGCCCGCCCGATCCCGGAGGCCGCACCCGTCACCAGGACCAGCCGGCCGCCGAAGCGCTGCGCGTACGGGCCCTGCGGCACCGGCTGCTGGGGGACGCCGTCACCTCCGACGGACTCGTTCGCTTCGACGAAATCGCTGATCCACGAGGACAGTTGGTCCGGCCGGGTGCGCGGCACCCAGTGCTTGGCCGGGAGCGATCGGCGTACCAGCGTGGGAACCCAGCTCTCCAGCCCGTCGTAGAGGCGCTCGGAGAGGAAGGAGTCCCCGGTCGGCGTGATCAGCTGGACCGGCGCGTGGGCGTACGCGTCCGGACGGGGCTTGCTCAGCCGGGCGCGGACGTTGTCGCGGTAGAGCCAGGCCCCGTGCGCCGCGTCGTCGGGCAGGGAGGCGGTGGGGTAGTCGCCCGCGGGCACCTTCTCCAGCCGCTCCAGGATCCGGGGCCAGCGCTTGCCGAGCGGACCGCGCCAGGCGAGCTCCGGGAGGACCGGCGTGTGGAGCATGTACACGTACCAGGACTTGGCGCCCTGCCCGAGCAGCTGGCCCACCCGGCGCGGGGTGGGGCGGGCCATCCGCTGTTTGATCCAGTGCCCGAAGTGGTCCAGGGACGGCCCCGACATCGAGGTGAAGGAGGCGATCCTGCCCTCCGTCCGGCCGACCGTGACGAACTCCCAGGACTGGACGGAGCCCCAGTCGTGGCCGACCACGTGCACCGGACGGTCCGGGCTGACCGTGTCGATCACGGCCAGGAAGTCATCGGTCAGCTTCTCCAGGGTGAAGCCGCCGCGCAGCGGCTTCGGGGCGGTGGACCTGCCGTGCCCCCGTACGTCGTACAGCACCACGTGCCACTGCTCGGCCAGCCGGACGGCCACCTCCGACCAGACCTCCTTGCTGTCCGGGTAGCCGTGGACCAGCACCACGGTCGGCCGGTCCGCGTCGCCCAGCTCCGCGACGCACAGCTCGACGCCTCCCGTGCGGACATACCGTTCACGCGCCTGAGACAGATTCACGCCGCCACCTTCTCCTCGGCCCAGCGCCGCACGTGCGGCAGATCGTCGTCCAGCCAGAAGGCGCTCTGTTCGGGGTCCTTGGAGTCGGTGACGACCAGGATCTCCTCGAACTTCGCGCCCGTACCCCGGAATCCGAGGTGGGGTTCGACCGCCCACAGCCCCGGCTGCGGCGGGTGGTCGGAGAAGCGGTAGGGGCTCCACAGCGGCGACCAGCCGTCCCGGTGGCCGTGCAGGGCGTCGCTGATCAGCCCCTTGAGCGACTGTGTGCCGAAGCCGAACAGCCGGGGGGACCACCGCCGTTCGGCGACGCGGTCGACCTTGTGGGCGATCACGCCGAAGGGGTAGGCCCGGTGTCTGTTCGCGTAGCCCTGGGTGGTCATGAGGCGCTCGACGTCCTCGTAGATCTCGCGCAGCGTCCGGCGTTCGCGCACCTCCCGCAGGATCAGCTCGCGGTGGGCCTCCAGATCGGCCAGCAGCTTGTCGTGCAACGGATTGAGGCCGAGACATCCCGAATAGCCGACATCGGCGGTGAACCCCTTGTAGACCGGGGCCATGTCGAGGATGAACGGCATGCCCGGCTCCAGCCTCCGGTCGGTCGGGAAGAACTGGAGCGGCACCTTGAACCCGGAGAACGCCGTCCGGTCCCCGAACCAGGCGAACGGGAGGTGGAACCAGTCGCGCACCCCGCGCTCGCGCAGCCACACGCGCTGCATCCGGGCCGCCTCGCGCTCGGTCACCCCCGACCGGAGTTGGCCAGCGACCGCCTCCGCGCAGGCGTAGGCCAACTGCTGGACTTCTCTGAACCCCCGGAGCTCCGGGGTGTTTTCGTGCTGCGCTGCCGAGGTCGTGCCGGTCATGCCACCGTCCGTTCCCTGCCGTGTGCGGTACGCGTCCGTAACGTGACACTGATGAATGTGACAATGTCCAGCGGCTACGTCAAGAGGTCTGCGTCCGCTGTGGACAACCCTGCCCGCAGCGAGCGAGGGCCTGTGGACAACTCCGGTCGGCCGCCCCGGTCACGGCCGTCCGGCCCCGGGGTCGCGGCCCGTCTCCCACAGGTCCCCCTACGGGCGCGTACGCCTGGAGTCTGACGCGGATCCAGCCGTCAGGGCTGACGACCGGTGTGGCCCGCGCCACTAACGTCGTCGACGTGACAGCCGTAATCGCTACCGAAGCCCTGAGCATGCGGTTCCCCCGGGTGACCGCGCTTGACCGGCTCACGTTGGACATCGGACCGGGTGTGACCGGTCTGGTGGGGTCCAACGGAGCCGGCAAGTCCACGCTGATCAAGATCCTGCTGGGTCTCTCCCCCGCCACCGAAGGCCGGGCCGCGGTGCTCGGGCTCGACGTCGCGACCAGCGGCGCCGCCATCCGGGAACGGGTGGGGTACATGCCCGAGCACGACTGCCTGCCGCCGGACGTCTCGGCGACCGAGTTCGTCGTGCACATGGCCCGCATGTCGGGGTTGCCGCCCACGGCCGCCCGCGAACGCACGGCCGACACCCTGCGCCACGTCGGCCTCTACGAGGAGCGCTACCGCCCCATCGGCGGCTACTCGACCGGGATGAAGCAGCGGGTGAAGCTGGCCCAGGCCCTCGTCCACGACCCCCAGCTGGTCCTGCTCGACGAGCCGACCAACGGCCTGGACCCGGTCGGCCGGGACGAGATGCTCGGCCTCATCCGCCGCATCCACACCGACTTCGGCATCTCCGTCCTGGTGACCTCGCACCTCCTGGGCGAGCTGGAACGCACCTGCGACCACGTCGTCGTCATCGACGGCGGAACCCTTCTGCGCTCCAGCTCCACCAGCGACTTCACCCAGACCACGGCGACCCTCGCGGTCGAGGTGACCGACAGCGACAACCACCCCGACGGCACAGGCGCCCTGCGCAAGGTGCTCATCGACGCCGGGATCACCCTCGTCGGCCACGACGGGATCGACACGGAGGGGCTGCCGGGCGCGGGCCACATCCTGCTGATCGAGGCGGACGGCGAGGACACCTACGACGTGGTCCGCGACAGCGTCGCCGGTCTCGGGCTCGGCCTGGTCCGCATGGAACAGCGCCGCCACCACATCGCCGAGGTCTTCCGTACCGAACAGGGCGCGGCGCACACCGCCGCGGCCCCGGCCGCCGCCGGAGCCGTCCACCCGGCCGCGCAGCAGGCCGTCCAGCAGAAGGGAAGCGGTCGCGATGAGCGCTGAGACCAGGGCCGCGGCCGGGCGCGACGCCTCCCGGATCCACAACATCGGCTACCGCTCCTACGACGGGCCGCGGCTCGGCCGGGCCTACGCCCGCCGCTCGCTGTTCTCGCAGACCCTGCGGGGCTCCTACGGACTGGGCCGTTCCGCCAAGTCCAAGGTGCTGCCCATGCTGCTGTTCGGCGTGATGGCGCTGGTCGCGGCGATCCTGGTCGCGGTCTCCATGGCCGCGCCGGACGCCAGCAAGCTGGTGGTCAAGTACACCTCGTACGCGATCTACCTCCAGGCAGTCATCGGCCTGTTCATCGCCGCGCAGGCACCCCAGGCGGTCTCCAGGGACCTCCGCTTCAAGACCGTCCCCCTGTACTTCTCGCGGCCGATCGAGCGCACCGACTACGTGCTGGCGAAGCTCGCCGCCACCGCCGCCGCGCTCTTCATCCTCACCGGCACGCCGCTGCTCATCCTCTATGTGGGTTCTCTGCTCGCGAAGTTCGACTTCGCCGACCAGACCAAGTGGTTCGCCCAGGGACTGGTGTCGGTGGCGCTGCTCTCCGTGCTGTTCGCCGGGCTCGGCCTCGTGATGGCCGCCCTCACCCCGCGGCGCGGCTTCGGCGTCGCCGCGGTGATCGCCCTGCTCACCATCACCTACGGCGCCGTCTCCACGGTCCAGGCCATCGCCTGGGAGACCGGGTCGACCGGGGCGGTGCAGTGGCTCGGCCTCTTCTCGCCGATCACGCTGATCGACGGCGTCCAGACCGCGTTCCTGGGCGCCACCTCCGCCTTCCCCGGAGGGGAAGGCCCGGGGGCGGGCGCCGGGGTGGTCTACCTGATCGTTGTTCTCGCGCTCGTCGCCGGCTCGTACGCCGTCCTGATGCGCCGCTACCGGAGGGCCGGGCTGTGACCACCATCGAGATCGACCACACCTCGCGCTGGTTCGGCAATGTGGTCGCCGTCAACGACGTCTCCATGACCGTGGGGCCCGGAGTCACCGGGCTGCTCGGCCCGAACGGAGCCGGGAAGTCCACCCTCATCAACATGATGGGCGGATTCCTCGCACCCTCGACGGGGAAGGTCACGCTCGACGGCCGGCAGATCTGGCGCAACGAGGCCGTCTACAAGGAGATCGGCATCGTCCCCGAGCGGGAGGCGATGTACGACTTCCTCACCGGCAAGGAGTTCGTCGTCGCCAACGCCGAACTCCAGGGTCTGGGCGGGGCGGAGGCGCAGCGGGCGCTCGCCACGGTGCAGATGGAGTACGCGCAGGACCGCAAGATCTCCACGTACAGCAAGGGCATGCGCCAGCGCGTGAAGATGGCGTCCGCCCTGGTCCACGAGCCCTCCGTGCTGCTCCTGGACGAGCCGTTCAACGGGATGGACCCGCGCCAGCGGATGCAGCTCATGGAACTGCTGCGGCGGATGGGGCACGAGGGGCGGACGGTCCTGTTCTCGTCCCACATCCTCGAAGAGGTCGAGCAGTTGGCCTCCCACATCGAGGTGATCGTCGCGGGACGGCACGCCGCGTCCGGCGACTTCCGGAAGATCCGCCGCCTGATGACGGACCGGCCGCACCGCTACCTGGTGCGCTCCAGCGACGACCGGGCCCTGGCGGCCGCGCTCATCGCCGACCCGTCCACGGCGGGCATCGAGGTCGACGTGACCGAGAAGGCGCTGCGCGTCCAGGCCGTCGACTTCGCACGGTTCACCGAACTGCTGCCGAAGGTGGCCCGGGAGCAGGGCATCCGGCTGCTCACCGTCTCCCCCTCCGACGAATCCCTCGAATCGGTCTTTTCCTACCTCGTAGCGGCCTGAGTAGTGGCCTGAAAGGAGCTGTGCACCGTCATGTACGACCCCACAGTCGCCCGGCTCACCTACCGGGCCCTGCTCGGCCGGCGCCGGGCCGCCATCCTGTTCGTCCTGCCCGCGCTGCTGCTGGTCATCGCCGCGGCCGTGCGGATGTTCGCCGGAGCCGACGACCAGATCGCCGCCAACGTTCTCGGCGGTTTCGCCATCGCCACGATGGTGCCGCTGATCGGCGTGATCGCGGGGACCGGGGCGATCGGCCCCGAGATCGACGACGGCTCGATCGTCTACCTGCTCGCCAAGCCGGTGAAGCGGCCCACGATCATCTTCACCAAGCTGATCGTGGCCATCGCGGTGACCATGGTGTTCTCCGCGCTGCCGACGCTCCTCGCGGGCCTGATCCTCAACGGCAACGGCCAGCAGATCGCCGTCGCCTACACGATCGCGGCGCTGGTCGCCTCGATCGCGTACAGCGCCCTGTTCCTGCTGCTCGGCACCGTCAGCCGGCACGCGGTCGTCCTCGGCCTGGTCTACGCGCTGGTCTGGGAGGCCCTGTTCGGCAGCCTGGTGGAGGGCGCGCGCACGCTCAGCGTCCAGCAGTGGGCCTTGGCCGTCGCCCAGAAGGTCGCGGGCGGCGACGCGGTGACCTCGGAGGTCGGTCTGCCGCTCGCCACGGTTCTGCTGGTCGCGGTGACGGCCGCCGCCACCTGGTACGCGGGGCAGAAGCTGCGGACGCTGAAGCTCGCGGGCGAGGAGTGATCCTCCCCGGCGCTGACTGAGACCTCGCTTCGGGGCACGCGTACGACGGCTCCCGCCCTTCCCGGAAGGGCGGGAGCCGTCCGTCGTACGGCGGGGACGCCTCGCACGAGGAGTCGTCCGACGAGGCCGCCCCGCGTGACGTTGTGTTTATCGGGTCGTTGGGCAGGTCGCGTGGAGGCAACTGGAATCCGTGGCGTCGTAGCGATCGTGAAATCGGGGAATGCCGGCACCGGGTGAGGATCAGCCCACCGGACCGGTCATCGAGTGAGTGGCAACCGTGAGCGTCCTCCACCCCTGAAGCCCGGGGTGTGGGCCGTCCTCGTCATTCCCTCGTACGAAAGGCACACCCATGCCCACGGAAGTCGCCCTGCTCGAATCGCGCGCGCTGCGCGGGGAGCAGATGGGGCGCGTCGACGTCCTCGACAAGGTGAAGAGCCTTGTCATGCTCCCGGACGGAATTCACGTTCGCACAGAGGACGTGGCTCGCTACTTCGAAGTATCCACAGGGGCGGTCAGAAGGCTCGCAGACCGGCATCAGCAGGAGTTCGCGGAGAACGGCATGCGTCTGCTGCGCGGCTCTGACCTGCGGTCCTTCCATAGCGACATGATGTCGCTATGGAGCGGCGACGGGCGGGAAAGTTATCCACAGGCCGCCACGCAGCTGCGCCTCTACACCCGTCGCACCGTCCTCAACATCGCCATGCTTCTTCGCGACAGCGACATCGCCCGCTGTGTGCGGACGTACCTCCTCGACGCCGAGGAGTCGCTGCGTGAGCAGTACGCCTCCCTCGATCAGCGCGTCACGCGGATCGAGAGCTGCCTCTCCGGAGTCGGCAGTGCGCTGCAGGAGCTGGGGCCGGTGCTGGTGCGGATGTCGGAGCGGTTCGACAGCCTCGACCGGAAGGTGGAGATGACGCACCAGGTGGTGGGGGCGATGAGTCTGCGGCTGACGGACGTGCAGCAGGACGTCGTACGGCTCGACGGGCGGCTGGACTGCTTCGCCCGGCAGCTGAGGGACCTGCGCCGCCGTACCGGTCCACGGGGGCAGCACGGCCGGAACGGACAGGGTTAGAACAACGGCGGCCCGGCACCGTGGGTACGGTGCCGGGCCGCCGTCGCCCTGCATGCCGGGCTGTACGGAGGGCTACCGCGCGGGTTGCGCGGGCGCCGAGCGGAGCAGCTCCTCCAGCACCACCGCGATGCCGTCGTCCTCGTTGGACGCGGTGATCTCGTGGGCGACGGCCTTCAGGTCGTCGTGGGCGTTGGCCATGGCCACGCCGTGGTGGGCCCAGCCGAACATCGGGATGTCGTTGGGCATGTCGCCGAAGGCGATCGTGTCGGCCGCCTTCACCCCGAGCCGGCGGGCGGCCAGCGAGAGGCCGGTCGCCTTGCTGAGACCCAGCGGGAGGATCTCGACCACGCCGGGCCCGGCCATCACCACGTCGACCAGGCTGCCCACGGCCGCCCTCGCGGCGGTGGCCAGCGCGTCGTCGTCCAGCTCCGGGTGCTGCAGGTAGACCTTGTTGAGCGGGGCCGTCCACATCTCCGCGGAGTCCTCCACGAAGACGTACGGCAGCGGCCCCTCCTGCACCCGGTAGCCGGGGCCCACCAGGACCTCGCCGTCCAGGCCGTCGCGGCCGGCCGCCAGGTACACCGGGCCGACCTCCGCCTCGATCTTGGCCAGCGCGAGGCCGGCGAGCTGGCGGTCCAGCGTCAGCGAGGTCAGCAGCTTGTGCTCGCCCGCGTGGTAGACCTGCGCGCCCTGACCGCAGACGGCGAGGCCGTCATAGCCGAGGTCGTCCAGGATGTGCCGGGTCCAGGGCACCGCCCGTCCGGTGACGACGATGTGCGCGGCGCCGGCCGCCGTGGCGGCGGCCAGGGCCTCGCGGGTGCGCTCGGAGACCGTGTCGTCCCCGCGCAGCAGCGTGCCGTCGAGGTCGGTGGCGACGAGCTTGTAGGGGAAGGTCACTTGGCGACCGGTTCCAGGACCTCGCGCCCGCCCAGGTAGGGGCGGAGCATCTCCGGCACCCGGACCGAACCGTCGGCGAGCTGGTGGTTCTCCAGGATCGCCACGATCGTGCGCGGTACGGCGCAGAGCGTGCCGTTCAGCGTCGCCAGCGGCTGCACCTTCTTGCCCTCGCGCATCCGGACGGAGAGGCGGCGGGCCTGGAAGCCGTCGCAGTTCGACGCGGAGGTCAGCTCGCGGTACTTGCCCTGGGTCGGGATCCACGCCTCGCAGTCGAACTTCCGCGACGCCGAGGCGCCGAGGTCGCCGGTGGCGACGTCGATGACCTGGAAGGGCAGTTCGAGGCCGGTGAGCCACTGCTTCTCCCACTCCAGGAGCCTGCGGTGCTCGGCCTCGGCGTCCGCCGGGTCGACGTACGAGAACATCTCGACCTTGTCGAACTGGTGGACGCGGAAGATGCCGCGGGTGTCCTTGCCGTACGTGCCGGCCTCGCGGCGGAAGCAGGGGGAGAACCCGGCGTACCGCAGGGGCAGCTTGTCGGCCTCGATGATCTCGTCCATGTGGTACGCGGCGAGCGGGACCTCGGAGGTGCCGACCAGGTAGTAGTCGTCCTTCTCCAGGTGGTACACGTTCTCCGCGGCCTGGCCGAGGAAGCCGGTGCCCTCCATGGCGCGGGGGCGGACCAGCGCCGGGGTCAGCATCGGGATGAAGCCGGCCTCGGTGGCCTGGGCGATCGCCGCGTTGACGAGGGCCAGCTCCAGGAGCGCTCCGACGCCGGTGAGGTAGTAGAACCGCGAGCCGGAGACCTTCGCGCCGCGCTCCATGTCGATGGCGCCGAGCGCCTCGCCGAGCTCCAGGTGGTCCTTGGGCTCGAAGCCCTCGGCGCCGAAGTCCCGGATGGTGCCGTGCGTCTCCAGGACGACGAAGTCCTCCTCGCCGCCGACCGGCACGTCCTCGTGGACGACGTTGCCGAGCTGGAGCAGCAGCCGCTTGGCCTCCGCGTCCGCCTCGTCCTGGGCGGCGTCGGCGGCCTTGACGTCGGCCTTGAGCTGTTCGGCCTTCTTGAGGAGTTCGGTGCGCTCCTCGGGGGTGGCCTTGGGGATCAGCTTGCCGAGCGACTTCTGTTCGTTGCGGAGTTCGTCGAAGCGGACGCCGGACGACCTGCGCAGCTCGTCGGCGGAGAGCAGGGCGTCGACGAGGTCGACGTCCTCTCCACGGGCGCGCTGGGAGGCGCGAACACGGTCGGGGTCCTCACGGAGCAGGCGAAGGTCAATCACCCCACCAGGCTACCGGTGCGCGGTTCTCGCGATCGAACCGATAAGGCCGAGCGTGTCTCTATGGGCGAATTGCCTGAATTGATATCTATGAGGGAATTGTGGATGCCGTCGGTTCGGAATCCGGATCCCGCCGATCGCCCCGGCGTGGGGTCCTGTCACGGGGTGGGTCATTAACGGCCGTCAACTCCCCTGAAGCGGGCAGAGGGTGACGGCCGCCTTGACGTACCGGCAGCGCGCGGAGGCAAGTTCGGGGTGCGTCGGGAGTCGTTGTCCACAGAGGAGTCGATGTCGGAATAGTTATCCACAGGCTGTGTGGAAGTTCTGTGGATGCTGGAGGGCTTTGTTCCGGAACTTGGTCGAAGGGGTGCGGAAACCCCGCCAAACCTGTTTTGCGCGCTCGTTCGGGTGGGAATTCGTCGCCTGAAAGGGATGATCGGGCGGATGTGGGCCGTGTGGGCGGCTCGCGCGGACTTAGCTCGCCTCGTGCCTCTGTGGGCGCCTTCGGAGGCGCTGGGGCAATTTGTCGACGTTGTCGCGTTGCGGTGTCGACTTGTCCCCAGGTCGAGAGCCTCACCTGTGGATAAGTTGTTCGCGGGCGTGACTATCTGTAGATCGCACCGCTGCGGAGCGCGCAGGCAGGCCGCCCCGGAGACATCGCTGTGCCCCGGGGCTCCCCGCTCGCGTGTCAGATCCGGCCGTCCTGGCAGCGCGCCAGCCAGTCGGAGGCTTCGGTGAACGCCGCGTCGGATGTGCCCGCCCGGAGCGGTGACACCTCGCCCGGTGAGACGTCGGCCCGCGGGTACGAGCCGAGGAACCGTACGTTGGGGCTGATCCGCTTCAGCCCCATCAGGGCCTCCCCGACCCTCCGGTCCGCGATGTGCCCCTCCGCGTCCACGGCGAAGCAGTAGTTGCCGATGCCCTCGCCGGTCGGGCGCGACTGGATCAGCATCAGGTTGACGCCGCGCACCGAGAACTCCTGCAGCAGCTCCAGCAGGGCGCCGGGGCGGTCGTTCTCCATGCAGATCACCACGGAGGTCTTGTCCGCGCCGGTCGGTGAGGAGGGCCGGGCGGGGCGGCCCACCAGCACGAAGCGGGTCTGCGCGTTCTCCGCGTCGTGGATGTTCGTGACCAGCGGCTCCAGGCCGTAGGTGGCGGCGGCGAACTCACCGGCGAACGCGGCGTCGTACCGTCCCTCCTGCACCAGGCGCGCACCGTCCGCGTTGGACGCGGCCGACTCCCACGCGGCGCTCGGGAGGTTCGCGGCCAGCCAGTTGCGCACCTGCGGCTGGGCGGCGGGGTGGGCGGTGACCGTCTTGATGTCCGACAGTTTCGTGCCGGGCCGCACGAGCAGCGCGAAGGTGATGGAGAGTAGCACTTCGCGGTAGATCATCAGCGGTTCCCCGCCGGCCAGCTCGTCCAGGGTCGCGGTGATGCCGCCCTCGACGGAGTTCTCGATCGGCACGAGCGCCGCCGCCGCCCCGCCGCTGCGTACGGCGTCCAGCGCGGCCGGCACGGACACCATCGGGACGAGTTCCCGGGTGGCGGCCTCCGGGAGCGTGCGGAGAGCGACTTCGGTGAAGGTGCCTTCGGGGCCGAGGTAGGCGTAGCGCGTGGCTGACATGCGTTCAGCCTAGTGCGCCCCGCGGGCCCCACCGTGTGGAAGCGCCCCGAACGCCCCGCCCCTACGAGACCGGAGCCCGCTACGGCACCGGAGCACCTCCGGCACCAGAGCCGCTACGACGCCGGAGCCCTCCGGCGTCAGAGCCGCCACGACGCCGGAGCCTTCGGTTCCGCGGTCTCCAGGGCCACCGGCCCCTACGACTCCAGGAGCCGCTGCCCCACGTACTCCCCCGCCGCCGCCCCGCCCGGCACCGCGAACACGGCGCTCGCCTCGTGACGCAGGAACGGCGACAGCGCGTCGCCCCGGTCGAGCTTCCGCTGCACCGGCACGAAGCCGCGGAACGGGTCGGCCTGCCAGCAGATGAAGAGGAGCCCCGCGTCCGGAGCGCCGTCCTCCGCGATGCCGTCGTGGTACGAGAACGGGCGGCGCAGCATGGCGGCCCCGCCGTTCTTCTCGGGTGAGGAGATCCGGGCGTGCGCGTTGCCGGGGATCACCGGCCTGCCGTCCGGGCCCGCCTTGTCGAGGTCCATCTCCGTGGTCTCAGTCCCCCCGCTCAGGGGCGCCCCGTCCGCCTTCCGCCGTCCGATGACCCGCTCCTGGTGCTCCACCGGCAGCTTCTCCCAGTCGTCCAGGAGCATCCGGATCCGGCGGACGACGGCGTACGAACCGCCCTCCATCCACTCCTGCGGCTTCCCGGGGGAGGCGGGGACGAAGACGCGCCGGTCGAAGTCCTCGTCGGTCGGCTTCGGGTTGCCGGTGCCGTCGATCTGGCCCATCAGGTTGCGGGTGGTCATCGGCCGCGCGGTGGCGCCGGGGGTACGGTTGAAGCCGTTCATCTGCCACCGCACCCTGGCCGTCCCCGCCGCCTCCTTCTGGAGCGCTCGCAGCGCGTGGAAGGCGACCAGCGCGTCGTCCGCGCCGATCTGCGCCCACAGGTCGCCCCCCGAACGCCTGGCGTCGAGGGCGTCGGCGGAGAACACGGGCAGCGGGTCGAGCGCGGCGGGCAGGCGGTCGGCCAGCCCGGTGCGCGCGAAGAACGTACGGCCGAAGCCGAAGGTGACGGTCAGGGACGACGGGCCCGCGTCCAGCGCGATCCCGGTGTCGTGTCCGGGGCCGTCCGCCCCGCCCGCCGCGGCGCGGCCCGCCATCAGCTCCTTCGCCACCGCCGACCAGCGCCGCAGCAGCGCCGCCGCCTCCTTGCGTCCCGCGCCGGCCACCAGGTCGAAGGCGACGAGATGGCCCCGGGCCTGAAGCGGAGTGGTGATCCCCGGCTGATGTTTCCCGTGAAACATCGCCTCGGTCGCCCCGATCGTCGTCAGGGCGGCCGGCTCCTCGGGGCGGGTGGCGGCGTACCCGGCGGCCCCGCCTCCGGCCCCCAGGACCAGCCCCGTGGCTCCCGCCGCACCCGCCGTCCCCAGCAGACGGCGCCGGGAGACGCCCGTGGCGGTGGTACCGCCACCGTTGTCCGGGCGGGCGGTCGCGGCAGTCCGGTCGGGAGCCTGCTTCTCGGTCTTGCTCACCGTGCTCAGCCGATCTTCACGTTCTCGTCGATGGTGACCTGGTCGATGTCCGAGGTCCGTACCGTCACGTCGATCTTCCAGTCCCCGGCCATCGGGATCAGGACCCCGCTCGCCGACCAGTGCCCCTCGGCCACCCGGTCCGGGGCGACCGGCAGCGGGCCGATCTCCTTCGCCTCCAGGGTGAGCGCCAGCTTCAGCTCGGGGACGTCCATCGGCTTGCCGTCGCTGCCGTCGATCCACACGTGCAGACCGTTGGAGCCGGTGCGGCCGGGATCGATGTCGATGCGGACGGTGCCCTTGCCGTTCCGGCCGCCGGTGTCGAACGGCATGCTCAGGTTGACCGCGCCGTCGGCGGCCGGAGCGGCCGCCGCGGGGGAGCCGGCGGCGGCCTCCTCCTCCGTACGGCCCGGCTCGGTGGACGTCAGCATCGTGGTGACGGCCAGCAGGACGACGGCGACGGCGGCCTCGGCCAGCACCGAGCGGCGCAGCCCGGAGCGCTCCGGGTCGGCGTCCCGTATCCGCTTCTTCTTCGTCGCGGTCAGGACGGCCCGCTGGCGGGCCAGTTGGGCGGCACGCTCCGGGTCGGCCTCCGGGTCCTGCGCCGGGGCGGCGGCTTCCTCCGTACCGGTGCCCTCGGCGCCGGTCTCCTCGGCGTCCCGGGAGGCGGAAGCGGTCACGGCCGGGTCCGTCAGCCGGCCCGTCCAGCGCCGGGAGAACCACGCGACCGCGAGCATCACGCCGATCAGCGCAACCTTGACGATCAGCAGCTGCCCGTACCGCGTCCCCGTCAGCGCCGACCAGGAGCCGACCTGTCGCCAGGACTGGTAGATCCCGGTCGCCGCGAGCACCACGACACTGCCGAACGCGACCGCCGAGAAGCGCCGGACCGCCCCGCTCCCGATCTCCGGGGTGCGGTACAGCGCCACCAGCAGCGAGACGAGCCCGCCGAGCCAGGCGGCGACGGCCAGCAGGTGCAGGATGTCGACCGGCACGGCGATGTTCGCCTGGATACCGGTCGAGGCGTGCTCGGACATCGCCCAGGTGGCGGCGATGCCCGTCGCGACCACGCCGCCGCCGACGGCGAGGCCGAAGGTGAGGTCCTTCCGCTCCAGCTCGTCCTCGCGCCGGGCGTACGTGCCGAACAGGACGGCGATGAACAGCGCGGCGGCCCCGAGCAGCAGCAGCCGGGAGACGAGGGCCGCGCCGGGCTTGGTCTCCAGTACGGCCTGGAGCCCGGCGAGGTCGAAGGCGTCGGCGAACTTCCCGCTGCCGGTGTACGGGTTGCGCAGCAGCAGCATGGCCAGTGTCGCGGCGGTCAGCGCGAGCCAGCCGCGGACGACGAGCCGCTGCATCGGCAGGGCGGACGCGCCGCCCCGCCAGCAGACCAGGACGAACGCGCCGCCGCCGACGAGCAGGACGAACCCGCCGTACGCCGCGTACCGCGCGATGTCGTAGGCGACGCCGACCGGTCCGCCGCCCGCCTCCTGCGAGGGCAGGGCGACGGTGGTGTCGGACGGGGCGCCGATGGAGAACGTGAACGCGCCGGAGATCGGGTGGCTGTCGGCGGAGATCGCCTGCCAGGCCACCGTGTAGGTGCCGTCGGGCAGCCCGGAGTGCAGGGCGACGCCGTAGCGGACCGTGGAGCCCTCGGTCAGGTCCTTCGGCCCGGCCTCGGTGTCGGCGCGTTTGCCGCTCGGGTCGAGGACCCGGATGGAGTCGTCGCCCACGGCGATCGCCTCGGAGAAGCTGAGGGTGACCTCCTTGGGCGCGGTGTCGACCACCGCCCCGTCCTGCGGATCGCTCCCGGTGAGGGCGGCGTGCGCGGACGCCGGGCCCGCGCCGGCCAGCAGCAGCCCGAGGACCATGCCGACCAGTGCGGCGAGGAACGCGGCGGCGGCGAGAGGCCGTCGTATCGGGGACGGTCCGGGGTACGGGGCGGTGGCAGACATCGGTTCAGTCCCTCACTGCTTCTTCGGGTTGTGGGTGGTTTCCTTCACCGGCAGGTCGACCGTGATGGGGCCGGCCTTCTCGAAGTGCAGCTCGACGGAGACCTTCTCGCCCTGCTGGGGCTTCTGCTTGAGCTTCATGAACATGATGTGGTTGCCGCCGCGTTCGAGGTCCAGCTCGCCGCCCGCGGGCACGTCGAACGAGGAGACCTTCCGCATCTTCTGGTTCTTCGTCTCGTGGATCGTGACGTCGTCCGAGAGCGGGCTGGTCACCGAGGTGAGCCGGTCCCCCGCGTCGCCCTTGTTCTGAACGACGAGGAACCCGGCGGCCATGTCGCTGACCGGCTGCGGAAGGTAGGCGCCGACGATCTTCAGATCGGGTTGGCCCGACGACGAGCACCCGGCCAGGGCCGTCGCCGCCGTGAGGGCGAGGACACCGGCGAGCGCCGTACGGCGTTTCACGGCTTCTCCCCCTTGATCAGCTTGGGGAGGTCCTTCGCGTACTCCTCGGCGCTGGTGTTCTCGCCGTAGAGCACGTACCCCTCGTCCGTCTTCGGGGAGAAGGCGATCACCTGGGCGCCGTGCATCGAGACGATGGTGCCGTCCTTCTCCTTCTTCGGCGCGTCGATGCCGATGCCGATCTTCCGCGCCCCGGCCTGGATGGCCGGGAAGTCGCCGGTGAGGCCGGTGAAGGAGGGGTCCTGGGCGGAGAGCCACTTGCCCAGCGAGGCGGGGGTGTCGCGCTCGGGGTCGGTGGTGACGAAGACGACCTGGAGCTTGTCCTGGTCGGCCTTGGGCAGCTCCCGCTTGGCGAGGGAGATGTTGCTCATCGTCAGCGGGCAGACGTCGGGGCAGTTGGTGTAGCCGAAGTAGATGAGCGTCGGCTTGCCCTTGGTCGCCTCGCGGAGGTCGTACTCCTTGCCGTGGGTGTCGGTGAGGACGAGGTCCGGCTTGGTGAACGGCTGGTCGAGAACGGTCGCGGCCTTGTCCTTCGGCGGGGCGCTGACGTCGGCGATGGACGAGGAGTCCGCCGTGTCGTCACCGGTGCCGCAGGAGGAGAGGGCCAGTGCGGCCGCGGCGGCGAACGCCACGGCCGTCACTGCTTTTCTGTTGCGCATGGAAGAGGTGTCCTGAACGTGGTGCGGGTGAGGGAACCGGCCGGTCAGGCCGAGCGGCGGCGTCCCGCGAGGACGCCGAACGCGACGCCCGCGATACCGATGACGATGCCGATGATGCCCAGGGTGCGGGCGGTGGTGTCGCTGGAGGAGGACGCGGCGGTGCTGCTCTCCTTGGCCGGGGCGTCGGAGTCGGCGGCCTTGTGGTCGTCGCCCTCCTTGGCGTCGTCGTCGGCCGCGCCGCCGTGGCCGTCCTCGGAGGCGGCGGTCAGCTTCAGGACCGGGGCCGGGCTGTCGGGCTCCTCGCCGCCGGCCTTGGGCTCCTCGATCCAGCGGACGACCTCCTTGTTGTCGTACGTCTGGATCGCCTTGAAGACGAGCTGGTCGGCGTCCTCGGGCAGCGCGCCGACGGAGACCGGGAACTGCTGGAAGTAGCCGGGGGCGATCTCGCTGTCGTCCGCCGTCCAGGTCACCTTGGAGACGGCCTCGGTGATCTTCTTGCCGTGCACTTCCAGCGGCTTGTCGAGCTTGCTCTTGTCGATCGAGATCTTCCAGCCCGGCACGGCCTGCGGGGTGACGGAGGAGAGCGGGTGGTCGGCCGGGAAGTTCACTTCGAGCTTCACGGTCGATGCCTGGTCGCGCTCGTTCGGGACCTTGAAGTTGAGCGTGGCGTATCCGCCCTTGGCGGCCTCGCCCACCGGCTGGACGCTGACGTGGGCGGACGCCGGGCCGGCGACCAGCAGGACGGTGGACGCGGCGACGCCGGCGGCGAGGGCGATACGGGAAAGCTTCATGGCAGGAATCTCCACAGGGGAACGGAACACGGTGGTCCGGCGCGCGGATGCGCGACGGCATCACGACACCTCGCGGTGCGGTTCCGTACGGGAGCACGCGCACGGGTACGTGCACGGGCGCCCGCGGGGCCCGGTGGAGGCGTCGCGTCAGGCTGCGAGGGCGTACGGGGCCGGCGGCCCGCGCCTGATCACCAGGTGCTGCAGAGGGTCCCCGGGCGTCGGCAGGGGGACGTCGTCGAAGGTGCGCGGCACGCGCGGCCCGGCCGTGACCGAACCCCGCTCACCGGCCCGCAGTGCGCGGACGAGGGCGAGCGCGGCCCGCAGGGACCGCAGCCGGGCTCCGGCCGCCAGCGCCTGGGCGCCGTGGGCGGAGAGCCGGGCCAGGGCGAACAGGGCGATCTCGCCGCGCCGCAGCAGCCAGCCGGTGGCGAGCGCCACGAGGACGTGGGCCAGGAGCATCTGCGGGCTCGGCAGCATCGCGGTGACCGCGGCGCAGACCTGCGCGAAACCGGAGGCGCCGTCCCCGCCCGCCGAGGCCGCCTGAGCCGCTCCGGCGCCGCCCGCCGCCAGGTGGCCGTGGGCCCCCGGGAGCGTGGACGGGTCGATGCCCGCGGAGGAGACGATGCGGTGGGCGTCGGCGGCGTTCAGCCCGGCCGGCCCCTCGCCGCACACGAGTCCGGCGGCGAACCGGATGAGCGGGCTGTCGCCGCCGGTGCCCGTGGAGGCGGCCGGGGCGGCGCTGTGGCTGCCGTACGCGAAGAGCCCGTGCAGGAGGACCTGCCCGCCGGCCAGCGCGCCCACGATCGACGGAAGGGTCCGTTCCCGTCCGGCGAGGAACGCGGCGGCGCCGAAGACGCCGAGGAAGGCGACGAGCAGGGTCCACGCGGGAACCGCCGTCCGGGCCGCGAACGCGTGCCCGGCGGCGGACAGCACGACGCAGACCGCGGTGAACACCGCGGCCCTCATGAGCCGCAGACCGGCTCCGGCGCGTGCGAGAGGCGTGGACATGGCGGGGACATCATCGCACTGTGTCCCCCGCGCCCGTACGGCAGGTCCGGAAGATCAGAATCCGTCCGCAACCGTGCTTGTTGCGCCCGTTCGCGGGGGATGTACGGGCCGGGGGCGCACTTCCGGGCACCGGTATGCGCCCCCGATGACCTGCGACTGGCCCGGTTTATACACCGGACGGTCCATTATCCGCATCCGCCGAACGAGGGCTCTCCCGCCCGATTCGTGCTTACGAAGTGCTGAGTGCGGCAATACGTATCGATACGTCGAGCCGCAGCCAGGAGGCTGGAAGATGAGCATCTGGTGGTCTCTCCATTTGCGGCGCGAAGCTGCGAGCGTTCCGCTCGCCCGTCGTTTCCTGCTCGGCACCATGGAAACCGCGGGGGTGGATCCGGACGTCTCCTTCGACCTGTCGGTCGCGCTCAGCGAGGCCTGTGCGAACGCCGTCGAGCACGGTGGTCACCGCGCGGTTCTCGGGGAGCCGGGGGACTCCGGGTACGGACGCCCTGCCGCCGATTCCGGGCAGTACCGGGTCACGGCCTATCTGGACGGCGAGAAGTGCCGTATCGAGGTCAGTGACTCCGGGCCGGGCTTCCCCGCCCGGCGCGCGCTTCGCGCAGCCGCACCGACCCCGTACGCCGAGACCCAGGCCGAGAGCGGCCGGGGCCTCGACCTGATCGAGCAGCTCTCCGACCACGTCCAGTTCGGCAACCGGCCGGGCCGGGGCGCGGTGGTCAGCTTCGACAAGGTCCTGAAGTGGCGCGAGGGCGCGCTGCTCACGGCGTAGTGAGCGGCGCGCCCCGGCGCGTGTCGCACGGGGCGCGCGCCTCCGCACGCAGCGGACGGACGACGCGTGCCGTACGTACCGGACGGACCTCGTGCGGCGTGCGCGCAGGCCCCGCACGTACCCCAAGGCCCCGCACGTACGTAAAGGCCGGCCCCCCTCGTCGTACAGGGAGGCCGGCCTTCTCATGCCGTTCGCGGAGGTCAGCCCTTCAGCTGCGCCATCCACGCCTCGACCTCGTCGGCCTGGCGGGGGAGGGCGGCGGAGAGGTTCCGGTTGCCGTCCTCGGTGACGAGGATGTCGTCCTCGATGCGGACGCCGATGCCCCGGTACTCCTCCGGCACGGTCAGGTCGTCGGCCTGGAAGTAGAGGCCGGGCTCGACCGTGAGGCAGACGCCCGGCTCCAGCGTGCCGTTGACGTACGCCTCGGTGCGCGCGGCGGCGCAGTCGTGGACGTCCATGCCGAGCATGTGACCGGTGCCGTGGAGGGTCCAGCGGCGCTGGAGGCCCAGCTCCAGCACCTTCTCCACGGACAGGTCGCCGAGCAGGCCCCATTCGACGAGCTTCTCGGCGAGCACGCGCTGCGAGGCGTCGTGGAAGTCGCGGAAGTCGGCGCCCGGCTTCACGGCGGCGATGCCCGCCTCCTGGGCCTCGTACACCGCGTCGTAGATCTTGCGCTGGAGCGGCGAGAAGGTCCCGTTGATCGGCAGGGTGCGCGTCACGTCGGCGGTGTAGAGGTCGTTGGTCTCGACCCCGGCGTCCAGGAGCAGCAGTTCGCCCGCGCGGACGGCGCCGTCGTTGCGCACCCAGTGCAGGGTGGTGGCGTGCGGGCCGGCGGCGCAGATCGAGCCGTAGCCGATGTCGTTGCCTTCGATGCGGGCGCGCAGGAAGAACGTGCCCTCGATGAACCGTTCGCTGGTCGCCTCGGCCTTGTCCAGGCTCTTGACGACGTCCTCGAAGCCGCGCGCGGTGGCGTCGCACGCCTTCTGCAGTTCGGCGATCTCGAAGGCGTCCTTCACCAGCCGGGCCTCGGAGAGGTGGACGCGCAGCTCCTCGTCGCGCTCCGCGGTGACCTTGTCGGTGAGGGCGGCCTCGATGGCGGCGTCGTGGCCGCGGACGGCGCGGACCGGGCCGGTGGCCTCGGTCAGTGCGGCGGGCAGCTCGCGGACGTCCTTCGCGGGGATGCCCAGCAGCTGCTCGGCCTCGGCGAGGGAGTTGCGGCGGCCGACCCACAGCTCGCCCTGGCCGTCGAGCCAGAACTCGCCGTTCTCCCGGTTGGAGCGGGGCAGCAGGTAGACGGTGGCCTCGTGGCCGCGCTCACCCGTCGGCTCCAGGACGAGCACGCCGTCCTGCGTCTGGTCGCCGGTGAGGTACGCGTACTCGGTGGAGGCGCGGAAGGCGTACTCGGTGTCGTTGGAGCGGGTCTTCAGGTTGCCCGCGGGGATGACCAGGCGCTCGCCGGGGAAGCGGGCGGAGAGCGCGGCGCGCCGGGCGGCGGTGTGCTCGGCCTGGGCGATCGGCTGGAGGTCGTGCAGTTCGGTGTCGGCCCAGCCCGACTTCATGTTGGCGGCGAGCTCGTCGGAGACGCCCGGGTACAGGCCGTTCTTCCGCTGCTTGACCTTTTCGGCTTCGTTCTCCTCGGTCTCCTGCTCCGGGTTCTCCGGGATGAGCTCCTCAGGCACGATTTGTCTCTCCTTGATACGACACTGGACCATCACCCATCGTACGGGCGTACGGAAGGGGGCCCAGGGTCGAAGGACCCCTGACCGGGGAGAGCGCCGCCGGAGGGGGCGAGGGTCATGCGAAAGCGGGCGGCGGGGGTCACGCGGAACGGGCTGCGGGGGTCATGCGAAATGGGCGGCGAGGATCACGACGTCCTCGGCGGAGTCGCTCCGGTCGAGGCCGTCGGGGAGCATCGTGCGCAGGACGTGGTCGGCGACGGCGTTCGGATCGCCCCGCTCGGACCGCGGTACGGAGGCGGCGGCGGAGTGCAGCCGGGCGAAGGCGCGGTCCATCGGGTCGCCGGTGCGGCGCAGCAGCCCGTCCGTGCAGAGAAGCACCGTTTCTCCGGGTGCCGGGCTGAACTCCACGCTCGGCGCCTCCCAGCAGGTGAGCATCCCCAGCGGGGCGGAGAGCGCCGTCTCGACGAACTCGCAGCGCCGGTCGCCGAGCACCAGCGGCGGGGTGTGCCCGGCCCCGGCCAGAACGATTCTGCGGGCGGCGGGCTCGCAATGGGCGAAGAGCGCGGTCGCGGTCCGCGCGGGTTCGGTGAGCCGCAGCAGCAATTCCAGGTCGGAGAGGACGGCGACGGGGTCCTCCCCCTCCATCACGGCGTACGCCCGCAGGCCGGCGCGCAGCCGTCCCATCGCGGCGACGGCGCTCGGCCCGGAGCCGCCGACGGAGCCGACGGCGAGACCGAGCGCCCGGTCGGGCAGGGGCAGCGCGTCGTACCAGTCGCCACCGCCCCGGGAGCCGGTGCGGTGCCGGACGGCGAGTTGTACGCCGGGGACCCGGGGCAGCCGGCTGGGGAGCAGCTCCTCGGTGACGGCGGCGAGATCCGCGCGGGCGCGCTCCAGTTCGATCAGGCGGGCCAGGTGCTCAGTGGCGTGGCGGGCGTAGAGACCGGCGAGGTGGCGCTGCTTCTGCGTGGGTTCGGCCGGTTCGTCGTAGAGCCAGAGCGCCGCGCCGAGGCGGCCGGCCGCCTCCGAGGCGAGCGGGAGGGCGTAGCTCGCGGCGTAGCCGAGCCGGAGGGCGACCGCGCGGTGGCGCGGATCCAGGTCCCTCTCCCCGAGCAGGTCGGGGCTGGCGATCCCGTCGGCGGTCCCCGCCGACCCGTCCAGGACCCGGCCGAGCGCGGTGGCCGCGCGCGGCACGGTTTCGAGGTGACCGAGATCGGCGGGGCCGAGACCGAGGGCCCGGGTGGTGGCGGGCCCGTCGCCGTTCGCCGGTTCCAGAACGAGAAGCCCGCGGCGGGCGCCGACGAGGGCGGCTCCGGCGTGCAGCAGCTCGTTCAGGGCGTTGTCGAGCGTGCGCGTCCCGATCAGCCGCTCGGTGAGTTCGTGCAGGGTCGTGAGGTCCGAGACCCAACCCGCCAGCCGGTCCTGGAGGAACGCTCCGGCCGGGCTCGGCACCTCGGCCGACGGAGGAGGAGTGTGCGTTGAAACCGGAACTTCTGGATCGATTCCAGCCACTTTCGGCTGATGCGGGGCGCTCATGGCAGCCAGCTTTCCGACCGGTGTGATTCGTCGAATAGCATCGCAAACCCCCAGGTGATTCTGCGCCGCTATCAATGCATCCACATGTACACGCACAAGTAACCTGATGTCCAGCATTGTCCGTTCGGACGGTCAGGCGATTCGCGCCCTCCCAGTGTCGGATAACTTGGCTGAAAAGTGCACCCTCTGAACGTGCTTTGCGATCGACTGGGGCTGCTCAACAGGGGTACCTCCGGGCGCACGACACCGGAGGAGCGTCATTCCGGGGATGCTGGGTACGTAAACGGTGTCGCCCGGGTGCGGTGGTGTCCGACCAGGAACCCGGCGGCGGGTTCAGGCGTCCTCACCGGTGACGACGACGCCCCTTCGCTCCGGACGGCGGGGTTCGCACCAGGAACGGCAAGGCGACGCCCGGACCACTTCCGTCGGGCGCGCGCCGACCCGGCCCGACCCGCACGTTCGACCCGCACGACACGCCGGGGCAGCACGACTCCGCTCGATCTGCTCGACCGGTCCGGCTCCGTCCGGTCCGCCTCAGCTCGGCCAGTTCGACCACGTTCGGTTCGACTTCGCTCGACTCTGCTCGGTTCGCCTCGGTATTCGGTTCGTCCGTGCAGTGGTTCTGCCCCGCTCCACCCCAGATCGGTTCACTTCGGATCGGTTCCACTCGGCTCGGCGCGGCTCGCGCACGGTGAAGACGGCACGCCCGTACCGCGAAACCGATGAGTACGCACGCACAGCGAAGAGATACGCGCGCGGTGACACCTCCGCGCGCGGTCATGTGGATTCGGCGTTCAACGGAAAGGAACGAGCGCTCATGCGCGAGATCCCCGGAAGGCGACGCAGGCTCCGGCGCACGGAGGAGGGCGCCCGGCTCGACACGGCCCTGACCTGTGCCACCGCATGGCAGTGGCCCGTCCTGCCCGGCGTGGGGACGGTTCAGGCCGGCCCGGACGGAGGGAGCGGCGACCTCGCCTGCGCCTGCCCCGAACCCGACTGCGCCGTACCGGGCGCGCACCCGCTCGATCCCGGACTGCTGGCGGCCACCACGGACGAGCGCATGGTGCGCTGGTGGTGGACGCAGCGCCCCACCGCCCCCGTGCTGCTGGCGACCGGTGACCGGGCGCCCTGCGCGGTGAGCCTGCCCGCCGAGGCCGGAGCCGCGGCGCTGAGCGTGCTCGACGCCCTCGGGATGCGGCTCGGCCCGGTCGTGGCGACGCCCACGCGGTGGTCGCTGCTGGTGGCCCCGTACACCCTCGAACGGCTCGGGGAACTGCTGTACGCGAAGGACTGGGTGCCCAGCTCGCTCCGGTTCCACGGTGAGGGCGGCTACCTCGTCCTGCCGCCGTCCCGGACCAACACGGGCCGGGTCCGCTGGGAGCGGCCGCCCGCCTCGCCCGGCACCGCCGCGGCCGGCCCGGTGCTCCGGAGCCGGACGAACGACGTGGCGCCCGCGGCCCCCTGGCTGCCGGACGTCGAAGCGGTCCTCGACGCTCTGGTCGAGGCGAGTACGGGGGCTCCGGGAGGGGGCAGCCGGCTCGCGTACTGATACGCGCCGCCGCCCGGGGCGGGGAGCGGCGGATCGCCCTCGGCGGAGCGTTTCTGATGAGGCGTCCGGGATGGGCGGCCGCCGCGCCCGGACGTATCACGGGGGCGGTCCGCAGCCGGACATGAGGACGCCCGATCGCTGGCGACGGGGGATGCACCAGCGACCGGGCTTTTAGAACCGTAACAAGAGATCTGCTGTTCGCAAATTCGATCTCGCCTGTAGGGACGCCGATTTACCTACGAGTACGGGGAGTTGTGACGCGGGTCACCGCCGGCGGCGTCCGGCCGGCGTCCTCAGCTGAGGGTGATCTGGCGGTTGGTGAGGCCGCCGCGGGCACGGCGCTCCTCGGCGGTGAGCGGCGCGTCGGAGGCGAGGGCGTCCGCCAGCCGTCCGGCGAACTCGGCGGCGGGCTTCTCACACGCCTCGGCCCCCATCGAGCTCGGCAGGTCCCAGACGGGGACCACGAGTCCGTGCGCCCGGAACGACCCGACCAGGCGGGTGTCGTCGCCGAGCGACGAGGCGCCGGAGGCGTGCAGCCGGGCGAGGGCGTCGAGGAGCTGCTCCTCGGGGTGCGGCATGACCCAGCGCAGGTGGTTCTTCTCCGGGGTCTCGCACCAGTACGCGGCATCGACGCCGGACAGCCGGACCGTCGGGAGCGCGGCGGCGTTCGCGCGCTCCAGCGAGGCGGCCACCTCGGGCGTGGCGTTCTCCGCGTCCGGCACCCAGAACTCGAAGCCGGTGTGGACCTCCGGTTCGAAGGCGGCGTCCGGGGCGAGGAGGTCCTGGAGGCGCGGACCGTCGGCCGGTACGCGGCGGGCGGCGACCGGCGAGCCCGGCTCGGCCTCCAGAGCGCGCTGCAGGGTGTCCGCGAGGTCGCGGCTGAGGTCGCCGGACGAGGTGTCGTTCTGCAGGGCGAGCAGGACGGAGCCGTCGTCGCGGCGCAGCGCGGGCCAGGCCATCGGCAGGACCGTCGCGAGCGTCACCGACGGAACCCCTTCAGGCAGGCCGTCCTTGAGGGTCAGCCCGACCGTGGCGGCGGGGACCAGTTCGCGCAGTGCGACCCAGTCGCACTCGCCCGCGAGACCCTCGAACGGGCGGTGGACGAGTTCGGTCACCGCTTGGGCGGCGGCGCGTCCGTGACACGCCTTGTAACGGCGGCCCGATCCGCACGGGCAGGGCTCGCGGGCCCCGACGACCGGGATCTCACCGTCCTTGAGCTGCGGCTTCCCGGCCTTGGACTGAGGGCGCTTCTTGGCCATGGTGGGCGTTCTCCCGATTGCGACAGTGCGGACTCGGCGCGAGCCTAGCCGCCCAGGGGGCCTGCCCGTTCCCGTACGCCCACCGGTGCCGGGTCGTTCCGGACGCGGTACGGGCGCGGCGGTTCGGGCTCGCCGTGGCGGTGCCGTGGGCGCGGCCGTTCGTGTGCGCGGTGGCGGTGTCAGGGGCGCGGCGGTTCACGCACGCCGAGGCGGCGCCGTGGGCGCGGCCGTTCGGGAGGCCGTTGGGGTACACCGTGGCGGCGTCCGACCGCTCGGGATCAACTCGCGTCGTCGAACGCGTCGGAGAAGTCCAGGCCCTCGAAGCCGGTGAGCCCGCCGACGCGGTGGGCCGCGACGCCGTTCCTGCCGGAGCCGGTCGCGCGGACGCCCTTCTTGACCGTGCCGACCGCGCCGCCGCTGCCGATGCCGGGGGCGTCGGAGCCGTCGTTTTCGTCGCCGGGCGGCTTCTCCGCGGCGACCAGGGCCCAGACGGTGACCTCGCCGGGTGCGTCGTCCCGTACGCCCCACTCCTGGGCCAGCGCGCTGATGATGTTGAGCCCCCGGCCGCCGCGCGCCGTCACCGACGGGGTGGCCGGAGCCGGGCGGGTCGGGCCGCCGCCGTCCGTGACCTCGACGGTGAGAGCCCCGGCGGTGTCCACCCGCCAGGCGGCGCGGATGTCCCCGTCGCCGGCCTCGTCGTGCCGCCCCAGGGGCCTGCCGTGCCGGCAGGCGTTGCTGAGGAGTTCGGAAAGGATCAGAACAGCGTCGTCGACGACCGCGTCCGACACCCCGTTGCCGCGCAACTGCTCACGCATGCGGTGTCGTGCCTGGCCCACGCCGGCAGGACCATGAGGAATGGCCATGCTCGACGACGCGGGCACCTCTTGTGCCACCACCAACGCCACCCCCGAAACCTCCTTCGTCCACGCCACGGGTTGGATGCCCCACTGAGCTGTACCGGAAACCGGCCAATCCGTCGTCGGTGACGCACTCGTGACGCACGGCCGCGCAGTGAGTGCGCCGGGGCACAACCCGTAACGGCCGAGGTCGGGAGTGTGAGGGAGGTTTCGGGCGCGGCTCTTCGTACTAAACGCGACCCAGTTGGGACAGAACCTGCTTCGGGCGATTGGTGATGATCGCCTCGACGCCGAGCTCGGCGCACAGATCGACATCGGCCGGTTCGTTCACGGTCCACACGTGGACCCGGTGGCCCGCGCGGTGCAGTCGTTCGATGTACCCGGGGTGGCTGCGCACGATCCGCATCCCCGGCCCCGCGATCCGGGAGCCGGCGGGCAGCCGTCCGTCGCGCATCCGGGGCGAGACGAACTGCATCAGGTAGACGGTGGGCAGGGCGGGGGCGGCGGCCTGGACGCGGTGGAGGGAGCGGGCGGAGAAGCTCATGACGCGGACGGGCGAGGGCTCGTCCGCAGTCGGGGCGTCCAGGCCGAACCGCCTCAGCGTCCGCAGCAGCCGGTCCTCGACCTGCCCGGCCCAGCGCGTGGGGTGCTTCGTCTCGATGGCCAGTTGCAGCGGCCGCCCGGTCGCCCGTACCTCGGTGAACAGTTCCAGGAGCCGTTCCAGGGTGAGTACGGAGGTGAGCTCGCCCGGCACCGGATCCCAGTCGGGCGACTCCTCGCGGTCCTTCCAGGAGCCGAAGTCGAGGGCGGCGAGGTCGGCGAGCTCCAGGGCCGACACGGCGCCGCGTCCGTTGGACGTACGGTTCACCCGGCGGTCGTGGACGCAGACGAGATGGCCGTCGGCGGTGAGCCGGACATCGCATTCCAGGGCGTCGGCACCGTCCTCGATCGCCTTGCGGTAGGCGGCCAGGGTGTGCTCGGGGGCGTCGTCGGAGGCCCCGCGGTGGGCGATGACCTGGATGGAGGTGCGCGCGCTGCGCTGCCGTGCGTGGGTCACCCGGGTCATGGTGTCACCGCCGCGAGTCCGGCTGAGCACATGTCACCCTGGAGGTCTGTTTTGTCTGATGTAAAGATTGGTGTGCGGATGCACAGGTCCTGCTTACAGTGGCCCGACGGGTTGTGGGAAAAGCTGACCGCAGACACGTGCACAGCGGATTTCTTGCCGAACGCCGACTGGATGCCGAGTGGAACCGAGGAGTAGAGAGCTGTGAGCACCGAGAACGAGGGCAACGAGGGCAACGCGGCGCCGAACGTGCCGTCCGTTCCGCCGTCCGCACCTCCCGTGCCGGCCGACGCTCCCGCGCGGACCGACTCGTCCGGGCCGGCGGCCGACTCCTCCGGACAGGCGGCCGAGGGCGTCGCGCCGCCCCCGCCCCCGGCCGACCCCGTCCGGGACGCGGCTCCCGAACCGCCCGCGTCGTCGCACGAAGGGGCGCACGACACCGCGCGCCTCCCCGTGCACGACGGCGACGCGCCCGACACCGCCCCGCCCGCCCCCGGCGCGGGAACCCCGGCGCCGGCCGCTCCGGCGTACGCCGAAGCACCGCGCCACGACCCCACGCACCAGGGCGCGCCGACGTACCAGGGATCGCCGACGCACCCGGGCGGCCCGGGGCAGGGCGCGCCGACCGGCCCGCCCGCGTACGCCCACCCGAACCCGGCCCAGCCGCAGCAGCCGCCCCACGGCTCCCCGTACGGAGCGGCGCCCGACCTCCCCGCGGGCGCCGCCTCCTGGCCTCCGCCGCCGCCCGCCGTGCCGTCGTACGCCGGCGGGAACGCGGGGCACAACGCGGGGCACCCGGCCGGCGGTATCGGCAACGGCGGCGGCCACGGTCCGGTCTGGGGCGCTCCGGTCCCGACCGGCCCCGACTCCCCGGAGCGCAAGGCGGGCAAGAGCCGCGCGGGCGGTCTGGTGGCGGCCGTCGCCGTGGCGGCGCTCGTCGCGGGCGGCATCGGCGGAGCCCTCGGCTTCTGGGCGGCCGACCGCAACGGCGGCTCCTCCGGCAGCTCGACCACGGTCTCGGCGTCGGACACCCCGAAGGATCTGAAGCGTCCGGCGGGCACGGTGGCCGGAGTCGCGGCGAAGGCGCTCCCCAGCGTGGTCACCATCGACGCGCAGGGCGGCGACGGCGAGGGCGGCACGGGCACCGGCTTCGTGTACGACAAGGAAGGCCACATCCTCACCAACAACCACGTGGTGGCCTCCGCGGCGGAGTCCGGCGAACTCTCCGCCACCTTCTCCGACGGCAAGAAGTACGCGGCCGAGGTGGTCGGCCGGGCCCAGGGCTACGACGTGGCCGTCCTGAAGCTCAAGAACCCGCCGTCCGGCCTGACGCCCCTTCCGCTGGGCAACTCGGAGGGCGTCGCGGTCGGCGACTCGACGATCGCGATCGGCGCGCCCTTCGGCCTCTCCAACACGGTCACCACGGGCATCATCAGCGCGAAGAACCGCCCGGTGGCGTCCGGGGACGGCCAGAGCAACAAGAACTCGTACATGAGCGCCCTGCAGACCGACGCCTCGATCAACCCGGGCAACTCCGGCGGCCCGCTGTTGGACGCGACGGGCGCGGTCATCGGCATCAACTCCGCGATCCAGTCGACCGGCGGCGGCCTCGGCCAGTCCCAGGCCGGCTCGATCGGCCTCGGTTTCGCGATCCCGATCAACCAGGCCAAGAACGTCGCGGAGCAGCTGATCAAGACCGGCAAGCCGGTCTACCCGGTGATCGGCGCGACGGTGTCGATGGAGGAGAAGACGGGCGGCGCGGCCATCTCCGCCGAGGGCACGGGCGGCACCCCGGCCGTCACCCCGAACGGCCCGGCGGCCAAGGCGGGCCTCAAGGGAGGCGACGTGATCACCAAGTTCAACGACACGGTGATCGACAGCGGCCCGACCCTGATCGGCGAGATCTGGACCCGCAAGCCGGGCGAGAAGGTGACCCTGACGTACGAGCGCGACGGCAAGGAGGCCACGGCCGAAGTCACCCTGGGCCAGCGTCAGGGCGACAGCTGACCGGCTAGGCTGTCCCACGCGTCGACCGGCCCTCACGGGCCTGACGGCCCATCGGCTTGCACAGCGACGGACCCGCCGACGCGGGGTGGGTTGCCCGAGCGGCCTAAGGGAACGGTCTTGAAAACCGTCGTGGCAGCGATGTCACCGTGGGTTCAAATCCCACACCCACCGCAGATGAACGGCCCCTGACCAGGTCATCGGTCAGGGGCCGTCGTGCTGCTCGCTGTCCGCGGGTGACCGTCGTCCCCCGGCGCTCCCCGTTCTGCCGGGCACGGCTGGGCCCGGCTGCTCGCACGGCAGCTCGGAGGCCATCAGCCCCGCCAGTGTCAGTGGCTGGTGGAAGACTCCGTCGGCATGAGTGATCACGTGCGTTTGAGAGACGTCGAACCGGTCGATCTGGAGGAGTTCTTCGCGCAGGAGCACGATCCTGAGGCCGTGGAACGGTCGAATTTCGTGCCTCGGGAGCGCGAGGCATTCATGACCCACTGGACGACGAAGGTTCTCGGGGATCCCGCCAACTTCGTGCAGGCCATCACCGTCGATGGAGAACTGGCGGGCAACGCGGTGGCGTGGTGGGACGAGGGGCGGCGCTTCATCGGGTACTGGCTCGGCAGGCGGTACTGGGGCCGGGGAATCGGCACGCGGGCACTGGCGCTGTTCCTGGAGCGAGAGAAGGTCCGTCCCCTGCACGCCGATCCCTTCGTCGGGAACACCGGCTCGGTGCGACTGCTGGAGAAGCACGGTTTCCGGCGTACCGGGACAGTCCGGTACGGCGGAAATGAGCACGTCATGTTGGTGCTCGACGAGAACCGGGCGCAAGAGGGCGTCTGATCTACGTCGTTGGTTTGGGGTGATTT
Source organism: Streptomyces californicus (assembly GCF_000717645.1). Taxonomy (GTDB): domain Bacteria; phylum Actinomycetota; class Actinomycetes; order Streptomycetales; family Streptomycetaceae; genus Streptomyces; species Streptomyces californicus. Next base: position 61,332 of record NZ_JNZZ01000014.1, on the reverse strand, counting down.
CGTGGCTGCCGGGGTGGGCGGTCGTCGGACGAGGTGTGAACGTTCGTCGCCCATACCGCAGTGATGTCTCCGATGCCCGCTGGGCTCTGATCGAGGCTGCCTTCACCAACCATGGCGTCCGACCGGGCGTCGATGTGGAAGTCGTGCAGCGACCGCGGACGAGGCGATTCGAGCCGCTTCCGGAGAGGTGAGTGTTCGAGCGGGCCCTTGGCCGGCTGATGCGGTACCGCCGTCCGGCACGGGACTACGCAGCCCTGTCGCGGAGATCCCGGACGATGATCCACTGCGCCATGGCCAGCAGAATGAACCGCGAGCTGACGGGAGAATCCGCACCGACCTGGCGAATCGAAGCGGACATGCCCGTCACACCGGCGTGAACGTTGATCGGATGCCCTCTCTGCCGTGTCGGCGGTGGTCAGAAGGCCGTGTGCCACCAGCGGTGGGGGGCGGGGCCGAACGGCATGGCGTCGGGGCGTTGGAGGATCCTCAGGTCCAGCGGGTGTACGAGGGCGCGGAGCTCGCGTGCGCTCTTCCTGGGCAGTGCGTGGATCGCCAGTTCCAGGAGGTCCCGGTCCTCCGCCGGTTCGGGGCAGCATTCCGGGACTCCGCACCGGTCGGTGAACGGCGAGGGGAGCCGGTCCTTCGGGGCGCGTGCGATGGAGGCCCAGCGCACGAGGGCCTGTTCGATGACGCCGGGGCGGAGCCGGGTTCGTTCCAGGCGGATGATCTGGGCCTGGGCGGGGCCGGAGAGCCGGCCGATCGTCGAGTAGCGGTGGGGCGCGGCGAAGCGCCTGAGGTCGGCCCGGAGGGCGCAGGGGCGCCTACGCGGCACGGCCCTTTCGGTGGTGAGTCATGAGCGGGAGTGTGGCATGCGCGGGGAGGGGCGCGCAGGTCGTTTCGGTGGTTGGGTCGGGCTTCCGTTCCCCGTAGGGCGGGATAGAGGACTTTGGCGAATGTGCGGTTCGGCTTCCGGGTGCGCCCGTGTTGCCGCGTGCCGCGTGCCGCGTGCCGCGTGCCGCGTGCCGCGTGCCGTGGTCACGGGGCGGGGCCGTCCGCCCCGCCGTGCTCGTGTGCTGTCAGGCCGCGTCGTTCGTCTCGCCGTTCCGGCCCGTGGTCAGGCGGGCCGCCGAGGCGATCGTGGCGCGGGCCTCGTGTTCCGGGAGGCCGGTGCGCACGGCGGCGGCGGTGAGGGCGTCGGCCAGGGCGTTGCCGAAGCCGTGCTCGTAGGCGCGGCAGGCCGCCCAGAACAGGCGGGTGTTGCGCTGGCCCTCGTGCGCGGCCAGCACGAACTGGATCAGGCCCTCGCCCCGGCGGTCCGGGGCGGGTCCCGTGCTTCGGGTGGCGGTGGGCGGGCGGCGGGGCTGGGTGAGGAGGCGGAGCAGGGCGCGGGGGCAGGGTGCCGGGGCGAGGTGGGCGGTGCCGGGGGCCAGGCGGTAGCGGCCGTGGGCGGTGACCGAGCCGGGGCCGACCAGGTAGCCGCCGTAGCCGCGGATGTCGATGCCGGGGGCGAGACGGCCCGCGGAGTTGGGGACCGTGGCGTCGGCGGGGCCGGTCAGCCAGAGGTGGCGGCCGCCGCTCGGGGTGAGGACGGTGACCGTCGGCGGGATGGTGAACAGGTGCTGGAGGGCCAGTTGCCGCAGCGAGCCGGCCGCGTCGCTGCCGTACGCGGGGTCGACGTCCAGGTCGATGCCGATGAGGCGGTGCGGGGCGCGTCCGCAGGCGATGCCGTAGCCGGAGGCCCGGGGCGCGGCGGCGAAGAGGGCCCGTACGGCCGCGGGGTCCGTGGTGGCGTCGTGCACCCCGTGCCCCGGCAGCCCGCACTCGCCCCGGCAGTGCGTCGCGGTCCGCTCGCCCCGGTGCGGGGAGCGCAGGGCGGGGAGCTTGGTGGCGGACAGGGGGAAGACGGGGAGGCCGCGCCCGGCGGCGGCGAGGGCGTGGGCGAGGGCCAGGGTGGGGGTCTGCCGGTCGGTGGGGGCCATGGAACCATTTTCGTACACGCGTTCGAAGATGGGAAGAGGGGTGGGGTGGTGCGGAAGGCGCGGCGGCGGGGAAGGGGCGTGGAAACGTCCGGGGTGGGGCGGTGCTGGAACGCTTCTTCCCCGGCGCGCCAACGGTTCCTGTGTGCTCGGCCCTGGGCTGGGCTTTTGTGCGGCGCGGGAGGTTTATCCGCCCTTCGTCATACGTGAGGGGGAACCGGGGGCGGGGGAGGAGTTCGCCCGGTGCGCCCTGGGCAACTCTGGTCCGCGAGGTTCTCCGGTGAGCCGCCGCCGGTGAGTCGCCTCGTCCGGCCGGTCTCCCCGGGGGCGGTGTCGGGCCTTCCGGGGGGTGGGTCCCGATCCGTCGAACGGCAGCCCGCGCGGCGGCTCTCCGGAGCTTTCGCGTGGGCTGTCGGCGCCTTGACAGTCGCCGCTATCTGACGGACAGTCAGGAACGTTCGTGCGCGGGGCTGTCGATCGCCGGGACGTCGGCGGGGAGCGCGCCGACGTGTCCCGTCCGCAGCTCTGGAGGCATCTTTCGTGCATCTCGCCCCGACGGAACGCCAGCAGCGGCTCAGGGCTGAACTCCGTTCCTACTTCCGTGCGTTGATGAGCGAGGGGTCGGGGGGAGGTGACGGCCGGCCCCAGGACGGGAAGAGCGCGGTCGCGCGGGGACCGGCGGCCGATCAGCGACGGCTCCTCCGCCGGATCGGCGGCGACGGCCTGCTCGGGCTCGGGTGGCCGCAGGAGTACGGCGGCCAAGGCCGCGGGCCAGACGAGCAGTTCGTCTTCTTCGACGAGGCGTACCGGGCGGGCGCCCCCGTCTCCATGGTCACCCTGAACACGGTCGGCCCGACCCTGATGGCGTACGGGACCGAGGAGCAGAAGACGTACTTCCTGCCCCGCATCCTCAGCGGCGACCTCGTCTTCGCGATCGGCTACAGCGAGCCCGAGGCCGGGACGGACCTGGCGTCGCTGCGGACCCGCGCCGTACGGGACGGCGACCACTGGGTCATCGACGGCCAGAAGATCTTCACCAGCAACGCCCAGCAGGCCGACTGGATCTGGCTCGCCTGCCGCACGGACGCCGACGCCCCCAAGCACCGCGGCATATCGATCATCCTGGTGCCCACGGACGCCCCCGGCTTCTCCTGGACGCCGATCCGGACCGTGGGCGGCATCACCACGGCCGCCACCTACTACGACGGCGTACGCGTCCCGGCCGCGAACCTCGTGGGCGCGGAGAACGGCGGCTGGAAGCTCATCACCAGCCAGCTCAACCACGAACGCGTCGCCCTCGCCGCGATCGGCATGCAGGCCGAGGACTTCTACGAGGAGGCCCTCGCCCACGCCCGTACGCCCGATCCCGCCACCGGACGCCGCCGGATCGACGAGCCGTGGGTACGCGCCCGGCTCGCGGAGGCGTACGCCCGGCTCGCGGCGACCCGCCTGCTGAACTGGCGGCTGGTCGGCGCGGTCGGTGCGGGCGCACCGGCCCCCGGCGAGGCGAGCGGCGTGAAGTTCGCGAGCACCGAGAGCGCGGTCGAGGTGTACCGGATGTGCCAGGAGGCCGTCGGGGACGCGGCCCTGCTCCGGGGCGGGTCGCCCGGCTGCTTCGGGACCGGTGGCGAGTTGGAGCGGATGAACCGCGCGGCGCAGATCAACACCTTCGGCGGCGGCGTCAGCGAGGTGCAGCGCGAGATCGTCGCGACCGCGCGGCTCGGCATGGTCCGGGGTACGCGATGAGCGCCCCGGAGCCGGCCCGGAGAGAGCCCCGGCGTGCCGAGTCCCGTCCGGATCCGGACCGGCTGTCACCTGCTGCCCCGGAGGCCGCCCGGCCGGCGCCATCGGTCTCGGGGGCCGCCCGGCCGGCGTCGCCCGCCCCGGAGCCGGTCCGGTCGGCGCCGCCGGCCCCGGAGGCCGCCACCGAGTCAGCTCGGGAGCCGGCCACCGAGCCCCCTACCGAGCCCGCCCCGGCACCCCCCACCGAGCCCGCCCCCGAAGCGGACCGGCTGCACGCCCTTCTCCGCGCCTACGAAGGCCGCGCCGCCGCCACCGGAGGCAGCGGCAGGGACCCGGTCAACCTTCCGATGATCCGCCACTGGTGCGAGGCGATGGGCGACACCTCGCCCGCCTACCGGGGGCCCGCCGCCACCGCCCCGCCCACCATGCTCCAGGCGTGGACGATGGGCGGGCTGAGCGGCCACCCGGCCGGCACCGGCCGCTCCGCCGCGTACGACGAGATGTTCGCGCTGCTCGACGGCGCCGGCTGCACCTCCGTCGTCGCGACCGACTGCGAGCAGGAGTACCTTCGGCCGCTGCGCCCCGGCGACCGGATCACCTTCGACACCGTCATCGAGTCCGTCTCCCCGCGCAAGACGACCGCTCTCGGCACCGGGTACTTCGTCACCACCCGCACGGACGTGCACGCCGAGGGCGAACTCGCCGGGACGCACCGCTTCCGCATCCTCAAGTACCGCCCCGCGCGACGGAATGAGGACGCGGAGCGGAAAGCGCCCGCCCGCCCCCGGCCCGTGGTCAATCGCGACAACGCCGGCTTCTGGGCCGGGGTCGCCGAACACCGGCTCCTCATCCAGCGCTGCACCGACTGCGCGAGCCTCCGCTTTCCCTGGCTGCCCGGCTGCAACACCTGCGGCGGCGCGGAGTGGGACACCGTGGAGGCGAGCGGCGAGGGCACGGTCTTCAGCCATGTCGTCATGCACCACCCGCCGTTCCCCGCCTTCGCGCCGGACGGCGACGGCGGACCGTACGCCGTCGCGCTGGTCGAGCTGGCCGAGGGCGTCCGGATCGTCAGCAACGTGATCGGTGTGCCGTACGACCGGGTCCGCGTCGGCATGCCCGTGCACCTGGAGTTCCTCGTGGCGGATCCCGAACTCGAACTGCCGGTCTTCCGGGCGAGCGAAAGCGGTTGAGATGGACTTCACCCCGAGCGAGGAACAGGCGGCCGCACAGGGACTGGCCGCGCGGATCTTCGGCGATCTGTCCACGCACGAGCGGTTGACGGCCGCCGGGACGGGGACGGACGCCGCACTGTGGAAGGAGCTGTGTGCGGCGGGTCTGCCCGCCGCCGTCGAGGACGTCGGACTGCTCGGCCTCGTCCTCCTCCTGGAGGAGCAGGGCCGGACGACCGCCCAGGTCCCGTTCGCGGCGACCTGCGCGTACGGGCTGCTCGCGGTCGCCGCGCACGGTACGGCCGAGCAGCGCGAGCGCCTGTCGCCGGGGCTGCGCGACGGTACGGCGGTGGCGACGGGCGCGTTCCCGGACCGGGGCGGCGTACACCTGACGGACGGGGCGCTGTACGGGGCCGTGCCCTGGGTGCCCTGGCTGCGCGACGCCACCCTGGTGCTGGTGGCGGACGCCGGACGGGCCCTGTGGTTCGTGGACACGGGCGCGCCGGGCGTCACCGTCGAACCGGTGGAGACGACCGCGCCCTGGTCGGCGGGACGGCTGGTTCTCGATGGCGTACGCGGGGAGCGCCTGGGGAACGGGCCGGAAACGTACGCGTCGGTCCTCGCCCTCACCCGTACCGCCTTCGCCGGACTCCAGGCCGGGGTGTGCGCGGGCTCCCTCGCGCGGGCCGTCCACCACACCGTCACCCGCGAACAGTTCGGGCGGCCCCTCTCCACCCACCAGGGCGTCCAGCTCCGCGCCGCCGACGCCCACATGGACACCGAGGCGATCCGGATCACCGCGTACGAGGCGGCCTGGCGGTACGACGAGCGGAGGGCGTACGAGGCACAGGCGCTCACCGCCGCCTGGTGGGCCTCGGAGGCGGGCAAGCGGGTCGTCCACGCGGGGCAGCACCTGCACGGCGGCACCGGGGCCGACCTCGACCATCCCGTCCACCGGCACTTCCTCTGGGGCCGCCAACTCGACGCGTACCTCGGCTGCGGCGGCGAAGTCCTGGAGGAACTGGGACGGTTGCTGGCCGACAGCCGACCGGGGGAGACGTCGTGACGCCCCCGTACCGCGTGGGCGACGAACTGCCGCCCCTGGAGATCCCGGTGACCCGGACCCTGATCGTCGCCGGGGCCATCGCCTCGCGCGACTACCAGGACGTCCACCACGACGCCGCATCGGCCCGGGAGAAGGGCTCCCCCGACATCTTCATGAACATCCTCACCACCAACGGTCTCGTCGGCCGCTACATCACCGACCACTTCGGCCCCACCGCCGTCCTCCGCAAGGTCGCGATCCGGCTCGGCGCGCCCAACTACCCCGGTGACGTGCTGCGGTTGACCGGCCGCATCACCGAGCTGCGGACGGCCGACGCGTCCTCGGGCGGCGCGTCCTCGGCCGACACGTCATCGGACGAGGTGGTCGACGCGGTCGAGGCGATCGAGGCGGTCGTCCAGGTCACCGGCGGCAACGGCATCGGCCGCCACGTCACCGGCACGGTCGCCGTGACGCTCCCGGAACCATCCGCCAAAAGGACCGGAGCATGAGCGTCCGCAGGGCCGACTCGCTCGGCGGAAGAGCGGCGATCGTCGGCATCGGGGCCACGGAGTTCTCCAAGGACTCCGGCCGCAGCGAGCTGAAGCTCGCCGTCGAGGCCGTCCGCGCCGCCCTCGACGACGCGGGCCTCACCCCCGCCGACGTGGACGGACTCGTCACCTTCACCATGGACACCAGCCCCGAGATCACCGTCGCCCAGGCGGCCGGCATCGGCGAGCTGTCGTTCTTCTCCCGTATCCACTACGGCGGCGGCGCGGCCTGCGCCACCGTGCAGCAGGCCGCCCTCGCGGTGGCGACCGGGATCGCGGACGTCGTCGTCTGCTACCGGGCCTTCAACGAACGCTCCGGCCGCCGCTTCGGCTCCGGCGTCCAGCGGCGCGAGCCCACCGCCGAAGGCGCGGCGCTGGGCTGGAACCTCCCGTACGGGCTGCTCACCCCGGCCTCCTGGGTGGCGATGGCGGCCCGGCGCTACCTGCACGCGTACGGCCTCGGCCCCGAGGTCTTCGGGCACGTGGCGGTGCTCGACCGGCGGCACGCGGCTCGGAACCCGGCGGCGTACTTCCACGGCAAGCCGATCACGCTCGCCGACCACGCCGCGTCCCGCTGGATCGTGGACCCGCTGCGGCTGCTGGACTGCTGCCAGGAGACGGACGGGGGTCAGGCCCTCGTCGTCACCAGCGTCGAGCGCGCCCGCGACCTGCCCCGGCCGCCCGCCGTCGTCGTCGCGGCGGCGCAGGGCGCGGGCCGCTCGCAGGAGCAGATGACGAGCTACTACCGGGACGGGCTCACCGGCCTGCCGGAGACCGCCGTGGTCGCCCGGCAGCTCTGGCGCAGCTCCGGGCTGTCCCCGGCCGATATCGACGTGGGCATCCTGTACGACCACTTCACGCCGTTCGTCCTGATGCAGTTGGAGGAGTTCGGCTTCTGCGGACCCGGCGAGGGAGGGGCGTTCGTCGCGGCGGACGCCCTGCCCCTGAACACGCACGGGGGGCAGTTGGGGGAGGCGTACCTCCACGGGATGAACGGCATCGCCGAGGCCGTCCGGCAGATCCGGGGGACCTCGGTGAACCAGGTGGCGGGGGCGGCGAGAACCCTGGTCACGGCGGGTACGGGCGTCCCGACGTCGGGCCTGGTGCTCGGCGCGGACGGCTGAGCGCGCGGCGTCCGGGCCCGGCGGACACGGGCGGGCCGGCGGCGTTCTGGCGCCGGCGATCGACGGCGTTCAGGCCTCCGGTGGTCTCGGGCTGGTCGGCGGCGCGCGGTCCCGGCGACCGGCGGCGTTCTGACCCCGGCGGTCGACGGCGTTCGGACCCTGGCGGTCGGGGACGGACCCTGACGGTATCGGGGGCCGACCCTGACGGCGGTGCGCGGCCTCGTCCACCTGGAGGAGGTGGAGGGCGTCCGCCCCCTACAACCTGAGGCGGACGGGGCTTCGGGACCTGGGGGCGATCCCCTCGGCGGCCCCCGCTCCTAGCGTGGAGTACATGACCACGCCAGTCTGCACGGGCGCCTCCAGGGCAGCCTCTGCCACCGCCGCCGCCCACGCCCCGTACGCGTCGTTCACCTCGTACGTACGGGCCCGGGGCCCGGTCCTGCTCCGTACCGCGCGCTCGCTCACCGCGAACCCGTGCGACGCGGAAGACCTGCTGCAGACCGCGCTCGCCAAGACGTACGTGGCGTGGGAGCGGATCGAGGACCACCGGGCGCTGGACGGCTACGTCCGGCGGGCGCTGCTGAACACCCGCACCTCGCAGTGGCGCAAGCGCAAGGTCGACGAGTTCGCCTGTGAGGAGCTGCCCGAGCGGGAGACCGCCCCGGCACCCGACCCGGCCGAGCAGCAGGCGCTGCACGACGCGATGTGGCGGGCGGTGCTCAAGCTCCCGGACCGCCAGCGCGCGATGGTCGTGCTGCGCTACTACGAGGACCTGAGCGAGGCCCAGACGGCGGAAGTGCTGGGCGTGTCGATCGGTACGGTCAAGAGCGCCGTCTCCCGCGCCCTCGGCAAGCTCCGCGAGGACCCGGAGCTGACGCCGGTGCGCTGAGACCGGTGCGGCGGGCCGCCGAGGCGGACCCGTTGACGGTGATCCGTCGACCGCGGTCCGCCGGCCCCGATCCGTCAGCCCCGACCCATCGGCTGTGATTGCCCCGGCCCCGATTCATCGGCCCCGACCCATCGGCTGCTGCGATCCGCCCCAGAAGGCGTCACACGGTCCCGGACAGGAATTTTTTCCCGCGAGTAGTGACATACCGCGTGGTATGTGCGCAGAATCAGCGCACACCTACCGCCGCGTAGCGCCCCCGGGAGGACGCCCGTGCTGAGCACCATGCAGGACGTACCGCTGACTGTCACCCGCATCCTGCACCACGGGATGACGATCCACGGGAAGTCGCAGGTCACGACCTGGACCGGCGAACCCGAGCCGCACCGTGTCACCTTCGCCGAGATCGGGGAGCGCGCCACCCGGCTGGCCAACGCCCTCCGCGACGAGCTGGGCGTCGACGGCGACCAGCGGATCGCCACTCTCATGTGGAACAACTCGGTCCACGTCGAGGCCTACCTCGCCATTCCCTCCATGGGTGCCGTTCTCCACACCCTCAACCTCCGACTGCCCGCCGAGCAGCTCGCCTGGATCGTCAACCACGCGGACGACAAGGTCGTCATCGCGGACGGTTCGCTGCTTCCGCTTCTCGTGCCGCTGCTGCCGCACCTGCCGAGCATCGAGCACGTGGTCGTCTCCGGCCCCGGCGACCGTTCGGCCCTCGCCGGCGTCACCCCCCGCGTGCACGAGTACGAGGAGCTGATCGCGGGGCGGCTCACCACGTTCGACTGGCCGGAGCTGGACGAACGCCAGGCGGCGGCCATGTGTTACACCTCCGGCACCACGGGCGACCCCAAGGGCGTCGTCTACTCGCACCGCTCGATCTACCTGCACTCGATGCAGGTCAACATGACCGAGTCGATGGGGCTCACCGACAAGGACACGACCCTGGTCGTGGTCCCGCAGTTTCATGTGAACGCGTGGGGGCTTCCGCACGCCACGTTCATGAGCGGCGTCAACATGCTCATGCCGGACCGCTTCCTCCAGCCCGCCCCGCTCGCCGACATGATCGAGCGCGAGCGTCCCACGCACGCGGCGGCGGTCCCCACGATCTGGCAGGGCCTCCTCGCCGAGGTCACGGCCAACCCGCGCGACCTCACCTCCATGGCCAACGTGACCATCGGCGGCGCGGCCTGTCCGCCCTCGCTGATGGAGGCGTACGACAAGCTGGGCGTCCGCCTCTGCCACGCGTGGGGCATGACGGAGACGTCGCCGCTCGGCACCATGGCCCACCCGCCCGCCGGTCTCGGCGAGGAGGAGCAGTGGCCCTACCGGGTCACCCAGGGCCGCTTCCCCGCCGGCGTCGAGGCGCGGCTGGTGGGCCCCGCAGGCGAGCACCTGCCGTGGGATGGCGCGTCGGCCGGCGAGCTGGAGGTCCGGGGCCCGTGGATCGCCGCCGCCTACTACGGCGGGGCGGACGGGGAGCACCTGCGGCCCGAGGACAAGTTCAGCGAGGACGGCTGGCTGAAGACCGGCGACGTCGGCGTGATCAGCACCGACGGCTACCTCACCCTCACCGACCGGGCCAAGGACGTCATCAAATCGGGTGGCGAGTGGATCTCCAGCGTCGAGCTGGAGAACGCGCTGATGGCCCACCCGGAGGTCGCGGAGGCGGCCGTCGTCGCCGTGCCGGACGAGAAGTGGGGCGAGCGGCCGCTGGCGACCGTCGTCCTCAAGGAGGGCGCCGCCGACGTCGACTACGAGGCGCTCAAGGCGTTCCTCGCGGAGCAGGGCATCGCCAAGTGGCAGCTGCCGGAGCGCTGGTCGGTGATTCCGGCGGTGCCGAAGACGAGCGTCGGCAAGTTCGACAAGAAGGTGATCCGCAGGCAGTACGCGGAGGGCGAGCTGGACGTCACCCAGCTCTGAGCGGCCCCCGCCCCGTCCCGTAGCGCCAGCAGCGTTCCGCGCGAGGTCAGTTGGTGCCGATCTTCGCGAGCAGATCGACGATCCGCGACTGGACCTCGTCGCTGGTGGACCGCTCGGCGAGGAAGAGGACGGTCTCCCCCGATTCGAGTCGCGGCAGCTCCGCCGGGTCCATCCCGGCCGAGGTGTAGACGACCAGCGGGGTGCGGTTCAACTGCCCGTTGGCCCGCAGCCAGTCGATGATCCCGGCGCGCCGACGACGTACCTGCATCAGGTCAATCACCACGAGGTTCGGCCGCATCCGGCCCGCCAGCTCGACGGCCTCGCTGTCCGCCGCCGCGCGCGCCACCTGCATCCCGCGCCGCTCCAGCGTCTGCGTCAGGGCTGCCGCGATCTCCTCGTGCTCCTCGATCAGGAGGACGCGCGGAGGGTGCTGTTCGCTGTCGCGCGGGGCCAGCGCCTTGAGGAGGACGGCCGGGTCGGCCCCGTACGCCGCTTCCCGGGTCGCCTGCCCCAGACCGGCGGTGACCAGCACCGGAACCTCGGCCGCCACCGCCGCCTGGCGCAGCGACTGCAACGCGGTACGGGTGATGGGCCCGGTCAGCGGGTCGACGAAGAGCGCGGCGGGGAACGCGGCGATCTGGGCGTCGACCTCCTCGCGGGAGTTCACGATCACCGGACGGTAGCCGCGGTCGCTGAGGGCCTGCTGCGTCGGTACGTCGGGGGCGGGCCAGACCAGCAGCCGGCGCGGGTTGTCCAGCGGCTCGGGCGGCAGCTCGTCGTCCATCGGCTGCGGGTGCGGCCGGTTGGCGACCTCGACCGCGCCACCGGGGCCGTCCAGCGGCTCCGGCCCCTCGGCCCCCTCGTCGGGCGCCCCTATCGCGTACGCGCGCCCCTCCGCGACGGGTGCCGCGATGAGCTGCCCCTCGCCGTAGGCCGTGCTGGTGCCGGTGGCGGCGTTCTGACCGGGCTGGCCGGGCTGACCGGGCTGGCCCTGACTCTGGCCCGAGCGAGCCGGGGCGGTCGGCTCCTGCGCGGGGAACGGGCCCTGCGCCTTGTCCTGACCGGGCTGGTCCGGGTTCTGCCCGGTGCCGCGCGGGGAGGCGGGCGCGGTGGCGCCGCCCGGCTGTTCCTGCCGCGCGCCGGGCTGCTGAGCGCCAGGCTGCTGAGCGCCGGCCCCCTGGTTCGGGGCCGGTCGGCCGGTGCCGGGCCGGAGGTCCGGTGCCTGCTGGCCGCCGCCGGGCCGGGCCGGGGCGCGGTCGTCCTCCGGCGGAGCGGCGAGCTTGCGTCGTCGGCCGGCCCCGCCGACGCCCTGGTACGGCTGGTTCTGCTGGTGTGCGAGATGCTGGGCGAACGGCACGCCCTGGCCGAGCGTCCGCACGCTGAACGCCCGCCCCTGCGTCGAGTCGGGGTGCACGCCCTCCGGCATCCGCTCCTCGGCCGGCAGCGGCTGCCGCCGCGCGCCCGGGGCGCCTGCGTCACCGTCGGCCGGGTGCCCCGCCGGTTCGGCGACGGACGTGGTCCCGGTGGCGTGCGCGGTCGGGCCGACGCCGGTACGGGGGCTGTGCTCGGCGCCGGTACGGGCGCCCTCGGCGTCGTCGCCCCACGCGGCGTGGTCCGGAGCCGCGCCCGGGGTCGCCGGTTCGCCGGTGCCGGGCGTCCCGGCGGCGGGGGCCGGCGTCCCGGGCTGCGGCGGTGTGCCGACGGTGTGAGGCGCGGCGGGCGCGCCGTGGCGGGCGGTCCCGTGGGCGGGAGTGCCCTGGGCCGGGGCGCCGTTCGGCTGCGGGGCGAGGTTCGGCGGGGCGATGGGGTGTGCCTGGGGCGGGGTGTAGCCGGCCTCCGGTGCGGTGCGCGCGTGGTGCGCGCTCGTCCCGTGGTCGGGGCCCGCCGGGGCGTCGGGCGCGCCCGGGGAGCGGTCGGCGTCGGCCGGCGGCAGGGCGAAGGCGGTCCGCGGACCGGCGTCGGCGGCCGCGCGCTCCTGGGCGGCGGCCAGGGCGCGCCGGGCCCGCCTGCCCCCGGGCTGCTGAGGGCCGGGCGCGGACGGTTCCTGACCCGGCCGGTCCTCGGGGGCGTCGCCGCTGCCGGACGCGAGGGCGGGGAGGGCCAGGTTCTCGCCCTCCCGACGCGCCCGGCGCCCGGTGGGCGGCACGGGCTGCTGCGGGTCGACCGGGGCCACCGGGAGCCCCTGCGGGGGAACGGGTTGCTGGGGGCCGGCGGTGACTCCCCGGGGCGGCACGGGCTGCTGAGGGCCGGTCGGGACTCCCTGGGACGGCACGGCCTGCTGGGGACCGGCCGGGGCCCCCTGGGGCGGAACGGGCGGGCCGAGCTCCGGGCGGCCGGTGCTCCGGGCGTTCTCGGTGCCGGTGACGGCAGCACCCCCGGACGGCCCGGCGGGCGAGGAGGGTTCGGCGGAGGCGGACGACCCGGCGGAGCCGGGGTGCGCGGACGGACCGGAGGACGCGGACGGAGCGGGGGCCAGGGCCAGCGCGCTCCGACGCGGCTGAGCTTCCCGCTGCTCCGGCGCGGCGGCCGCGGGCCCTTCCGCGGCCGTGCCGGGGGCGGGAGCCGCCTCGGCCGGACTGGGACGGCCGCGCCGACGCCCTGAGCCCTCGCCCTGCTGGGCCGGGATCAGTTCGGGGGCCTGCCCCTCGGAGGCGGCCGGCCCTCGGCGGGCCCGCCGCCGTCCGGTCGGCTCGGCGTCCGGACGGTCGTCGGGGGAGGCGGGCACGGCGCCGGTCGCGTCGTCGCCGATGCTCTCCGCCGTACCGTCGGGGCCGTCCAGGAACGCGTCGGTGGAGGACCGCCGTGCCCGGCGGCGGCCGCCGCTGGTGACGCCGGGAGCGCCGACGCCCTCGGACGGCGAGGAGGCGGCCGGAGCGGCGGCGGGCTCGGGAGCCGGGCCCGCCCCGTCCGCCACCGGGGGCGCGATCGTGCCGGACGCCGCGCCGATGGGCACGTCGAGGACGTACGCGCTGCCGCTCATCCCCGGCATCTCGTGGGTCTGGAGCACCCCGCCGTGCGCCCGGACGATGCCGCGCACGAGCGGCTCGTGCACCGGGTCGCCACCCGCGTAGGGCCCGCGCACCTCGATGCGTACGGCGTCCCCGCGCTGGGCGGCGGCCACGACGACGGTGGTGTCGACGTATCCGCCCCCGGGGACGGCCCGCGCCTTGCCCGTGGCGTCGACGCCGCAGACGTCCGCGACGAGGTGGGCGATGGCGGTGGCCAGCTGACGCGCGTCGACCTCGGCCTCGATCGGCGGGGCGTGCACGGCGAACTGGGCGCGTCCCGGACCGATCAGCTCGACCGCGCCGTCGATGCCGCCCTTCACGATCCCCTCGACCAGGGCGGGGGCCTTGTGCAGCCCCTCCACGCCCGCGTCCAGGCGCTGGAAGCCCAGGACGTTGTCGACGAGCGTGGTCATCCGGGCGTACCCGGCGGCGAGGTGGTGCAGGATCTGGTTGGCCTCGGGCCACAGCTGACCGGCCGGGTCGGAGGCGAGCGCGGACAGCTCGCCGCGCAGCTCCTCCAGCGGCCCGCGCAGCGAACGCCCGAGGACGGCCGTGAGCTGGGCGTGCTGGGCACCCAGGGACGCCAGCAGCTCGGCCTGGCCCTCGATCTCCGCGGCGTACCGTTCACTCCGGTCGGCGAGCTCGGCGGTGTGCGCCTCCTTCAGCGCCTCCAGCTCGGCGGTGTGCGCCTCCTTGAGCGCGGTGACCTCGGCGTCGTGGCTCGCGGTCAACTCGGCGACGACGCTCCTGTGCTGTGCCGACAACTCCTCGTACGGACGCCGGTCGGTGAACGTCATCACCGCTCCGACGAGTTGGTCCCCGTCCCGTACCGGCGCGGTCGTCAGGTCCACCGGGACCCGTGCGCCGCTCTTGGACCACAGCACCTGCCCGCGCACCCGGTGCTTGCGCCCCGACTTGAGGGTGTCGGCGAGCGGGGACTCCTCGTAAGGGAACGGTTCGCCCTCCGCCCGCGAGTGCAGGATCAGCGGGTGCAGCTCCTGTCCGCCGAGATCGCTGGCCCGGAAGCCGAGGATCTGCGCGGCGGCGGGGTTGACGAGGACGACGCGCCCGTCGGTGTCCGTGCCGACGACGCCCTCGGAAGCGGCCCGCAGGATCATCTCGGTCTGCCGTTGCGAACGGGCCAGCTCCGCCTCGGTGTCCACGGTGCCGGAGAGGTCCCGTACGACGATCATGAGGAGCTCGTCGCCGGTGTAGCTGGAGTGGATGTCGTTGTACGCGGCCTGGCCGCTGTCGAGGCTCGCGCTGGTGACCTCGACCGGGTACTCGTGGCGGTCCGTACGCCGCGCGGTCATCCGCGCCGGCTTGGTCCTGCCGTGCTCGTCCGTGGTCTCGGGGCGGCGCATCGAGCCCGGGATCAGCCGGGAGTCGAACTCCGGCAGCAGATCGAGCAGCCCGCGACCGACGAGCGCGGCGCCCGGGGTCTCGAACATTTCGAGGGCGATGGCGTTGGCGTTGACGACGGTGCCGTTGCAGTTGACGAGCAGCAGCCCGTCGGGGAGGGCATCGAGTATGGCTGCGAGGCGAGCAGTGCCTCGGGACGGCCTGCTGCTCACGACGACGCTTCCTCCCTGATTACCGCACCTTGCCGACAGCGGGCCCCATCTTGCCCCTCGGGCCGCAGACTGTCACTGCAGGAGTCTAAGGCCAGGGGAGCACCCGGGGGCGGCGGATGAGGGGGAGCTCTCACCAAGGTTCTGTGCGCGCCGTGCGGACCGAGGCTCTCCGACGTGAGCGTCCGCGCACCTGGTGACGTGCGCGGACGCGAGTCGCGACCCTTGGTGTGAGGGGGCGTGCGGGGAGTTTCCGGAGCGCCCCGGGTTGCTCCGGGGGCGCGCGTCTTCACACGGGATCCGAACACGAGCCCCGAACGCCGGATCGGTACGAGGGGCACGAACACCGGGTCCGGTGCGCGCCCGGCCGACCCCGGTGGGCGACCGGTCTCGGCAGCAGCCCGTACTCGGTAGGCGTCCGTACGCGACGGCCGCCCCGATCCGACGTCCACCGGCTGACGGGCTCACCGGCGGGCGGAGGCGCCGGGCGAAGGGGCCACCGGTTGACGGGCCTACCGGCCCCCCGGGCCCGCCGTCCCGCGCGGCTAGCGAACGTCCGGGAGCACGGGGACGAGGCCGTTCCACCGGGCGATCTCGCAGCCGTCGCGACGGGTCGCGGTGGTGTCCACGCGCCGGCCCTCCCAGGTGCCCACGATGCGCGCGAAGGCGTCGCCGCCGTGGATCATCGTGCACATCGTGCCCTCGGGGGTCTCGCGGAACAGTTCCTGCCGCCCGGACCGGGTGGCCCCGGCCTCCGCCAGCCGGTCGCAGGCGGCCTGCCCCTCGGGGTGGGAACCCCCGGTGGGCCCGCACTCCAGCTCGAACGTTCCGTCGGCCCCGGGCACGCCGGTGTTCTCGACGCTCACGGTGAGCCGGGTCCGGGCCTCGTCCACCTCGCCGGGCGCGGTCCCCGCCCCGCCGTCCAGGAAGCCGGGCAGCGGGAGCGGCATGGGCAGCGGCCCCAGGGCGGGCCGGGCGGCGGCGAACGGTCCGGAGGTCGGCACGGCGGAGGGCGCCGGCACGAAGGACTCGGGGCCGGAAGCGGTGGCGCTGGTCGCCGGTACGGCGGTGGCGAGCGCGGCGAGCGGGACGACGGCGGTGAGGGCGAGACGGCGCAACATGCAAAAGCTCCAGGATCTCTGCGGCGAGGCCGGCCGCGGGCGGCGATCACGGGCGGCGGTCATGGACGATCGCGGACCCACCCCGTACGCGGCTGACGGACGACGGCTGATGACGGACGGACGCCGCGACTCGCGGAGACGGCGACGACTCACGGAGGCGACGGCGGACGGAGACCCGGGGCCCCCACCCCTCTCTAACGCGCGCCACGCCGGGACGTTGCGCCACCACGCCGAACTGCTTTGCCCCAGCCCCCTGAGGACTAGTAACGTGGGCCGCGATTGGTGGCACGGCGTTCGACTGTGTCATCATCTGCACGCACCACTCGCGTCCGCGCGAGGCGTGCGGAGGAGGCGTCGCCTAGTCCGGTCTATGGCGCCGCACTGCTAATGCGGTTTGGGTCTTAAAGCCCATCGAGGGTTCAAATCCCTCCGCCTCCGCTCCACCCCGAAGCCCCGTGCCCCTGGCACGGGGCTTCGGCCGTTCCGGCCCGGAGATGATCGTCGGCCAGACGGACGGAGGGCCGGGGCGAAGGCGGCGAGCATGGCCGAGAAGCACCCTGAGGAGCTGTTTCCGCAGGTCAGGGCCGGTAGGACTAATGGATTTCGCGTCACGGCGCAGGTCATGTAATGTTGTTCTCGCAACGCCGACCGGGAAGAAAAAAGCCCGGAACGCCAAGCACTCGTAGCTTAACGGATAGAGCATCTGACTACGGATCAGAAGGTTGCAGGTTCGAATCCTGCCGAGTGCACAGCAGGCCGAAGGCCCCCGGGAGAAATCCCGGGGGCCTCTCGTGTTGCCCGTACAGCAGTGAAGTACAGCAACCTTGTCGGCCCGAGGTAGTCGTCCAGTCGTCTTCCCTCCACAGTCACGCCTGAGTGGTGTGACTGAAGCCGAGGGATGTCAGCCCTTCGGCTCGGCACAGCCGGTCTGAGGGGCCTTCGACCTCTGTTTGGAGGAGTTGGTAGTCGGCGCCGTGAAATTGCCCCCAGCACATGGCGGCCCGCCACAGGACGCGCCCCAGGCCCCGGCCCCGGACCTCGGGGAGGACGGCGAAGTATTGGGGCATGAGCTGGTGGCGTCCAAGGGCATCGGGGAGCACCTCCATGGGGCCGATCGCGCCCACGATGCGGCGCTCGACGGCTGCGGTGAGGACCGGGCCGCATGTGCCGGCCAGCATCTGAGTGTGGAGGAAGGCCAGGCCGTGGGCGGCCATCGTCTCGGCGAACGGGGCGAACGTCGTCTGCACGGTGGTCGGCCAGGCGGTGATGGGGCGGACGGAGCCGTCCGGGGCGGGGCAAGGGCGGACGGTGAAGTCCTTCAGCTGGATGCGGGTGCCACGCGGGTGTGCGGTCTCGGGACCGAGAGGGCGTACGATCCGGGCGCCCGCCACGTCGCGCGTGGAGGCGAGCTTCGCGGCCAGCTCGGCGGCCTCATCCACGACGGTGTCGCGAAGCCCGTAGGCGAAGACCTTCACAGTGCCGCGTCCACGCCGACTCAGGGTGGGGATGAGAGTGTGCTCGGGCTGGTGAACCACGTCCTCGCGGAGGACTTTCTCGTCCTTCTCGCCGCCCCAGCGCCGGTCCTTGTCGTAGGGCAGGAAGTCACCCGTGTCGGCCGCTCGCAGGATGTCCTCGAACACGCTGACGGTCAGGGCGTCGGGGTGGACGGGACCGAGGGTCGGCACGATCGGCACGGTCAGTTGGGGCCGGAGCCAGTCCCAGCGGAAGAACATGAGCGGCACCCTAACGGTGAGCCGGCCAGGGCTCAGGCCCCGACGCGAGCACGCCGGGGCCTGAACGGAGTTGACCGGATCGTGTCGGTCAGTGGGGGTTGTCGTCACCGGCGTCGCAGGAGCACTCCGCGCTCTCTACGATCACGTCGAGGTCCTGGACGGCGGTGATCGACGCGGTCGCGACGGGCGGGGCCGCGCGGCGGGCCGAGGCCGGCGGGCCGGGGAGGATGGTCACCGGTACGGGCGGGGTCATGAGGCGTTCTCCTTGTCTCCGTGCTGGCAGTAGCTGTGCAGCGGCGCCTTCGCCTCCTGGTAGTGCTTGGCCAGGGGGCGGCAGACCCGGCAGGTGCCGGACAGGGCGCAGCCCTCGCACCCTCCGGTGCGAAGCATGAGGCGGTCGGCGATGGCGCCGAGCCGGGTGAGGCCGTCGATGCCTTCGGCCATGAGGTCGATCTGGTCGTCGCGGCCGACCTTGCAGATCGAGACCTTGGCGTGCGGGTCGGCGTGGAAGAAGGTGTGTCCCGCGTTGCAGCCGGCGAACGGCTTGCGCTGCCGCAGGTGGGCGGCGGACTGGGCAAGTAGCGGCTCTCCGCCGCCGTAGATCGTGGGCGTCATGTTCGTGTACGCGTGGTTCTCGACGTTCCACTCGTCGGCGATGGCGGCCATCTCGTCGGCCTCGGAGGCGTTGTCCTCGGTCACCACGACGTTGATACGCAGCGGAAGCCCCGCCTCACGGGCGGCGTCCATGCCGCGCCGGAACGCCTTCCACGCCCCGCGGCGCTGGGTGAGCGTGTCGAAGGACTCCTCGCTCGCCCCGTACATGCTGACCACCAGTCGGTACGGCGGGCAGTCCCGGAAGAGCTTGAGGAGCTCAGGTCGCCAGAGCAGCGAGCCGTTGGTGGAGATGGTGAGCATCATCCCGGCCTGCCAGGCGTACCGGTAGGCACCTTGAAAGTGGGGATCCATGGTGGGCTCGCCGCCGGTGATCTGGAGCCAGAGGACACCGGCCTCGCGCATGATGTCCAGCAGCCGCACCTTGTCCTCGCAGCCGAGGCCGGAGAAGGGTCGCTCGCCGAGGTAGCAGTGCTTGCAGCCGAAGTTGCAGCCGAGGTTGATCTCCCAGGAGGCCCGGCAGTAGCCGTACGCGGACGGCTCACGCACCAGCACCGTGCCCTGCACGGGTCGGCCGCCCAGGTCCAGGCCCCACACGTCGGCGGCGGCCTGCACCGCCCAGGCGGGAAGCGACTCACCGTCGGCAGCGGCCTGGCACAGGCCCTCAAAGTGGTCGGCCGAGATTCGGGCGCCGGCCCTTGCTCCCGGCTTGAGGAGAAGGTGTCCGTCGAGGAACGGGGAGGCGATCAGAGCGTGGGCCATCGGTGGCCCTCCTTCCGGATCACGGAGCGGGACAGCACACGGGACGTCTGGCGGCCGGCGCGGCAGTGGATCTCGCCCAGCCCGTTACAGGTGCCGCAGGTCTTGCCGGACGAGTTGGCGCCGCTGCCACCGCAGTCCCCGCACTGTTCGTTGCGAGGCGAGCGAGGGCGCCGGGTCTTGCGCGGGCTCGCGATCAGCTGGTGCACGAGACCTCCTCCAGGTCGTCTTCCCAGGTGTGCTGCATGGCGTGGTCGGCGAACAGACAGCAGCCCTCACCGTCAGGACCCGGGGCGACCACCGGGCAGTCCGGCAGCACGACAAGTTCCGCTTCGTCCGTCCCGTGCCAGCGGAGCCACAGCGCGGTCCCGTACGTCCCGGCGTCGGTGAGGAGACCGAAGTGCTCACCCTCGTCGTGCGCGGACAGCTGGCACTGCACCGCTTTGTCGACGTACGGGGCGGCCGACTGCTCCCGCGCTTCCCGTGCCAGGTTGAGGGGCACTCGGCGCCAGTGCACGCAACGCATCACGACACCATCCGGAAGGACCCGACGGCATTTCGGGCCTGCTGCGAGCAGCGGGGGCAGACGCAGGGCGGGTAGCGACCCGGATTCTCCGGGACCACCGGGTCCTCGCCCACGCGTACCTCCGTGAGAGGCCCCCACGTCTGGCCGGAGTCGTGGGAGACCCGCAACGTCATCCGTACGTCGTCCTGTCTGTTCGCCATGGCCAGGAGCATCGCGATCCACGGACCCGGCCAGAAAGGCCAAGCGGATTACCCAACTTGGGTAACATCACCCTCGGTTGACCAAGTGCAGCGATCCGTAGTCCTCATGCCGGAGCGTGCCCGATGCCCGAGCCATCTCGCTCGAAGGAACTCCCGGTCAGCCTGCTCACGGACCCAATGATGATCGAGGCATGCCAGGCCAGAGACTTCGGCCGCATCTTTCAGCTGGTCAAGGCACGAGCAGGCATCTATCCATCGATGATCGCGCGACGCTGCGACCTGACCCCGAGCCGCGTGGGCGAGGTGATCGCCGGACGGCGACAGCTGCTGCACATGGATGTGATCGAACGGATCTCGGACGGATTGCGCATCCCCGGACACATGCTCGGCCTCGCCCGACGCTCTTGGGAGACGCCACCCAGCCTGACGGTCACGCCCCGCGAACCGGCCGAGGTACCGGCTTCAGCCGTCGAGCCGCTTGTCGCCGGACTGCCGGGGGCGGACGTCGACAGCATTCTCGCCCTGGCGGCCGATCGGGACCTCAGCCCGTCGACGCTGGAAGCGCTGCACTCGTCGATCGCGGACTACTGGCGCCGGGACGACGAGCACGGTGGCGAGACCTTACGACCGGCGGTCGTCGGCCAGCTCCGCTACGTCGTCGATCTCCTCAAGGAGCAGCGGCCGGCTCCTCTGCGGGACGGCCTGTACAGCATCGCGGCCGAACTTGCCCGACTCACCGGATGGACCTACTTCGACGCCCGCCAGTACCACCAGGCATGTGCCTACTTCACCGAATCCCTCGGCCTGGCCAAGGCCATCGATGACCGCCAGTTCATGGCCAACGTCCTCGCCTGCATGAGCCTCCAGGCCACTTACCAGGACAAGCCCGGCGACGCCCTCGCACTCGTCACGGCCGCCCAGGACCAAGCCCGAACGGCCGCGGGGACGACACCGCGCGTGCTGGCCATGCTCGCGATGCGCGAAGCCTTCGCCCACGCCACCCTCGGCAATCACGGCGCGACCCACACCGCGATCTCGGAAGCGCATACCCACTTCGGACGGATCAGCACCGGTGATCCGGATCCGGCCTGGGTCGCCTACTTCGACGAGCCGAAGCTGATCGTGGACACCGGTATCGCGCACGGCCGCCTGGGCGAAGCCGCCTTCGCCGAACCCCTGATTGCGGACGCTCTGCGCCGAGAACACCAGACGAATCACCGAGGCCGCGCCTTCCACGCTTTCTGGCTCGCCCGCACCCAGCTCCAACGCGGCAAAATCGACGAGGCGTGCCACACGGCCATGGACGCCCTGGCCCCGGCGGCGGCCGTCAGCTCGCAACGAGTCGCCGGCCACCTCCGGGAGTTCCACGAACAGCTGGAGCCCTTCCGCCGTGAACCGGCCGCGGTGGCGTTCGAGTCCCGGCTCCGGGAAGCGCTGCCCCGCCAGATCAGCGGATCGCCTCGTCCATGAGGACGTAGAGCAGCCCGACGAGGGAGCCACTGCTGACGATCTCGCGCCGGTCGATCATGCCCCGCACGTCGGCCAGCGGGATCCACTCGATCCGGTCCGATTCGTTCTTCTCGGTCGGCGGGCCCTCGTACGTCGCTCCGTCGGCCCGGAAGACGTGGTGCTGGGAGTCGGTGATGCCGTTGGCAGGCTCGGCGTAGATGAGGGGTGTGATCGGGCCGGGCCGCCAGCCGGTCTCCTCCAGCACCTCACGGGCCGCCGCATCGGCCGGCGTCTCGCCCTCCTCCACCAGCCCCATAGGCAGCTCCCACGCCCAGGCGTCCGTGATGAAGCGGTGCCGCCACATCATCAGCACCTCGCGTCGCTCGTTGACGACGGCGGCTACGGCCAGGTGCCGGAGCTTGACGACGTGGTGCTCCCAGCGGTTCCCGTCCGGCGTCTCGACGTCGGTGAGCCACAGGTTCACCCAGCTGTTCTCGTAGATCGGACGTTCCCCGTGGATCTTCCACTGCATCGCTGCGGCCCCTCTCGATCGACCTCCAGCATCGCAGAGCGAACCTCGGAGACAGCAGAGTTCAGCGACTTAGTGTCGATCTGACCAATAGGGGGAGGTCATCCCATTACAGGAGAGGCGACAAACCGCCGTCCAGCTCGGCCTCGCGTCGCTCGGGGGTCAGAGTCCCTGGCTGTCCCGGGATCGCAGTAGTCGGCACGGTGACCGTCTCCTTAGGTCCGAACATCAGGCTGGACGTCTGCTGGGTCCGCCGGTCGGATACGACGATCCCGCCGCGCCACTTCCCCATGGGGTCCTGGTACCGGAACTGCAGCTTCTTCAATCGCTGCCCGAACTGCTCCCGCAATGGCTGGTAAGCGTCGTCGCAGTGCACGTTCCACGTCACGTCGCTCAGGTAGGCGTGGCACGCGATGGGGAACAGCACGGAGGACACCACGAGATCGGCGAGCTGGAGAAGTGTGTGGGTGTCGCTGTGGCCGAAGACCGGCGACTCGATTACCCCGCGGAGGCTGTCACCGCCCGTGCGGTACTTACGGGTGGTGACGCAGTGCACATTGGGAGCGTTCTTCACCTTCGTGCGGCTGTCGAGGACCATCATGCCGCGCGAGTGCTCATGGGCGAGTTGAGCCTGGAAGGTCTCGTTCAGCGCGGCGACGGAGGCCGGGTACACCCCGGACTCGTCGAACGCCAGCCCTTCCTGTTTGATCCACACGCGGGCGAGGATGCGGGCTTCGTGGGATTCCAGCATGTCGAGCAGCGAAGCCACTAGCTCCATGGCAGCACGTTGCCAGCTGTGGTTGCCGGCACGGAGATTCTTGCGGACATCCGAACCCTTGATCTCGTGCTGGATTACCTCGGAGAGCTGCTCCGCGTTCCGCAACTGCGGCCGGTAGTGCTTCTTGGTGTCGAGGAAGGCCCAGGTGAGGGACTTGATCTGGGCCCGGGGCACGGTGAAGCCACCGACGACGAGGACTGGAGGGGCGTCAGGCCTCATGGGGTCGAGTGTCTGCCCGTTGCCCGCCTCGTCGATGTAGCACAGATGCACCGAATCTCCCAAAACGCATCTGTGGCCGCCCCAGAAGGGACGGCCACAGGGTCTGCGCAGCCATATGCGCGATATTTTGCTTGCTAAGGCCGATCCTGCCGAGACCGACTACGTTCGGTCAAGCCGAGAGCACGGTTAGGTGGTACGGGTTTCGGCCAACCTTGACGGGCGGAGTAGAGGAACGCCGCCCAGGTAGCCGGCGTGACAGCGAAGCTGCGGGATGGGGCCCGGCAAGACGGTGTGCGCGGAGGCCGATGCCTGAGACGCAAGATGGTGGAGTCTCGGGCTTGTCAAGTCTGGATGGTGTGGGACTCGGGGGCCGTAGGATCCTCCGTGTGATTACGGGCGAACTGAAGAGCAAGGTGGGACGCGTCTGGGACGCGTTCTGGTCCGGTGGCATCGCCAACCCGCTGGAGGTGATGGAGCAGATCACATACCTGCTCTTCATCAAGCGGCTGGACGAGATCCAGACCCGCAAGGACCGCAAGGCGACCGCAACGGGCAAGGCCGACCTGGCCCCCTTCTTCTCGGACGACCAGCAGGAGCTGCGCTGGCAGAACTTCAAGGTCAAGGACCCCGAGATCATGTACGGGTTCGTCGCTGATGGCGTCTTTCCGTACCTGCGTCGCATGGGCGGGGACGCATCGACGTACTCCCACCACATGAAGGACGCCCGGTTCACGATCCCAGGGCCCAACCTTTTGGCGAAGGTCGTCGACCTGCTCGACGACATCTCCATGGACAGCAGCGACACCAAGGGCGACATCTACGAGTACATGCTCGCGAAGATCGCCACGGCTGGCCAGAACGGCCAGTTCCGCACGCCACGCCACATCATCGACCTGATGGTCGAGATGACCCAGCCGGGGCCGCGCGACGAAATCTGTGACCCGGCGTGCGGCACGGCCGGCTTCCTGGTGCAGGCGGCGTCGTACATGCAGCGGGTGCACCGCGAGGCGCTGCTAGGTGTCGAGCAGCGCAAGCGCTTCAACGAGGAGACATTCCACGGCTTCGACTTCGACAATACGATGCTTCGCATCGGCTCCATGAACATGTTGCTCCATGGCGTGGAGAACCCGGACATTCGGCACCGTGACTCGCTTGCGGAGAGCGCGGCCGACGAGGCGGAGCGCTACTCCCTGATCCTTGCGAACCCGCCTTTCGCGGGGAGCTTGGACTACGAGTCCACGGCGGTGGACCTCCAGCGCATCGTCAAGACGAAGAAGACGGAACTGCTGTTCCTGGCTCTGTTCTTGCGGCTCCTGAAGCCCGGCGGCCGGGCGGCCGTCATCGTCCCCGATGGGGTGCTTCGGTTCGAGCAAGGCGCACAAGGAGCTGCGCCGAATTCTGGTGGAGGAACAGCAGCTCCAGGCGGTGGTCAAGCTCCCAAGCGGGGTCTTCAAGCCATACGCCGGTGTATCGACGGCGATTCTGTTCTTCACGAGGACGGACTCGGGCGGTACGGACCACGTCTGGTTCTATGACGTGCGGGCGGACGGTTTGAGCCTGGACGACAAGCGCAACGCGCTGCTGCCGGAGGATCGCCTGGGCGTACGCCCGCAGGGTGACCCACTGACGCCGGACGAACTCGTGAAGAACAATCTTCCGGACGTTCTGGCTCGCTGGCAGGAGCGAGACGGCACGGAGAGGGACCGGGCGAGAACCGAGCAGAGCTTCTGCGTACCAAAGGCAGACATCGCGGCCCAGGGTTACGACCTCTCCCTCAACCGCTACAAGGAGACGGTCCACGAGGAAATCGTGACGCGGACGCCCACGGAGATCTTGGCGGACCTTGAGCTTCTAAACGAGGAAATCGCCAAGGGCACGGAGGAGCTGAAGGGAATGCTGGTATGAGCGAGCTGAGAAGGCGATCGCTCAAGGATCTTGTTAACGAGGTCAAGCCGGGATTTGCGTGCGGAGAGGTTGACGCAAATGGGGTCTTTCAAATCCGGATGAACAATGTCACCAAGTCGGGTGGCATTGATCTGAGCAAACAACGACGAGTGCCTCGGAATCATCCGGGTATTGAGAAAAGTAAGCTACGCCCTGGCGACGTGCTATTCAATGCTACTAACAGTCCCGACTTGGTGGGGAAGACGCTATTCTGGTCCGGCATCGATGAGGAAGTGGTCTACAGTAATCACTTCCAGAGAATTCGTACCGATGACGAGGAACTCGACCCTAAATACCTCAGTCGTTGGCTGACTTCTCAGTTCGAGTCGGGAGTCTTCCGTGGCCTATGTAAGCAATGGGTAAATCAAGCCACGGTGAGCAAAGACAGCCTGCTGTCTCTTAAAATCCCACTCCCTCCCCTTGCGTATCAGAAGCGTATCGCCGCCGTCCTCGACGAGGTGGACATTCTTCGCACCAAGCGTCGGGAGGCCATCACTCTCCTCGACGACCTTGCCCAGTCCATCTTTTTCGAAATGTTCGGCACGGGAGAAGGTCATCCGGTAGTGCCGCTCGGGGAGCAACTTTCATTCATTACGAGTGGTGGCCGTGGATGGGCGAAGTATTACTCGGATTCCGGTAGCATCTTCATTCGGTCGCTTGATGTCCAAATGAATTCTATCGAGATTGACGAAGTCGCTTACGTCCAAGCTCCTGACAATGCTGAGGCACGCCGTACTCGGGTTGAGGTTGGAGACGTGCTGCTCACGATCACTGGCTCACGCATCGGGAGGGTTTCAGCGGTTCCGGAAAATCTTTCTGGAGCGTATGTGAGCCAGCACGTTGCTATTCTTCGCCCTGTGCAGGAGAAGATTGTTCCGGACTTCCTCTCCTTCTTTCTGAGTATCCCGTTCGGTGGGCAGAGGCAGATTTCAGATATGCAATACGGGCAGACGAAGCCGGGCTTGAATTTTCGGCAGATCGCGGAATTCTTGATTCCGCTACCGGAAGTTTCTCTACAGCGTCAGTTTCTTGACAGGGTTTCGCGGGTTAGGCAACTACAGGAATCTCATGCGAGAAACCTCGCCACCCTGGATGAACTCTTTACCTCTCTCCAGTACCGTGCTTTCTCCGGCGCCCTCTGGAATTATGAAGCGACCGGCGAAGCAGCGTAAGTCGCTCTCGTCGCGCACGGTGGCCGGCGCCGGCCGCTGTCACATGCCGCCCATGCGGCCGGGCAGGGGAGTCCGGCCCAAGGGTGGTGGTTTTGCTGTAGGAGATAGACAAGAAAAGTCGGCCTCGTGCAGGTTCGGGGCGTCCCGGATCCGTACGAAAGAGGCCATGTAACAGGGGAGGGACACCGGCATGGGGAACGAGCGAAACAGCGACGACCAGTCGCACGCCCAACAGGATGAGCAGGCCCGCGACCGCGCCACCGCCGACAATATTGGCCGCACCGCAAGCGGTAACTTCACTTTCCTTCGTGCCGAGTGGCCAGTCCTCTCCGATGAGGCGACCCGCGCCGAGCGGCTGATCCACCACGACCCCCGTGCCGCCTGCTTCTACGCTCGCCGCGCCATCGAGATCACAGCGCGATGGATGTACGACACGGACAGCAGCCTCAGCGAGCCCTACAAGAAGGACCTCGCGGCGATGCTCCACGAGCCGAGCTTTCGGCAGCTCGTCGGGCCGACGGTCAACGCCAAGATGGACCTCATCCGCCGGCACGGCAACAACGCCGTGCATAAGGCCGCCCCTGTCCCGAAGACCGTCGCCGAGGCCAGCGTCAAGGAGCTGTTCCACTCCCTCTACTGGTTCGCCCGTACCTACACCCGCCAGGCTTCGGCTCTGCCGCCCGCCGGGCTGGAGTTCGACACCAGCGCCGTACCGCGCCCGCTTTCCCCGCAGGCCCGCGCGCTAAAGCAGGTTGAACTCAAGGCCAAGGAGGCGGAGGACGAGGCGCGCTTCAAGCAGCAGGCGGAAGAGCTGGCCGCCGAGCGCGCGCAGAACGCGGACCTCGCCCAACAGCTCGAAGAGCTCAAGAAGCAGATCGCCGCCGCCAAGGCCGCCAATCAGGCGGTACAGGACACCCACGACTATGACGAGAAGGCAACCCGCGACGCCTTCATCGACCTGCTCCTCAAGGAAGCGGGCTGGGACCTCCTCATCCCGGGCAAGGACACCGAGTACCCGATAGCGACCGGGATGCCCACCAAGACGGGCAAGGGGTACGTCGACTACGTGCTCTGGGGCGATGACGGCAAGCCCCTCGCCGTCGTCGAAGCCAAGAAGACCCAGCGGGACGCCCGCGACGGGCAGCAGCAGGCGAAGCTGTACGCCGACGCGCTCGAAGCCCAGTTCAACCGCCGCCCGGTGATCTTCTACACCAACGGGTACCGGACCTACCTCTGGGACGACGGCCTCGGCTACCCGCCCCGCCAGGTGCAGGGCTTCTTCACCAAGGATGAGCTGCACTGGCACATCCGTCAGCGCGCCGGACGCCTTTCCCTCACGTCCACGCCAGTGAACGAGAAGATCGCTGGCCGCCCTTACCAGCTTCGTGCGATCAAGCGAGTGGGCGAGACCTTTGAGCGGGACCGCGTCCGTCAGGCGCTGCTCGTCATGGCGACCGGCACCGGCAAGACCCGTACCACCGTGGCCCTCGTGGACCAGCTGATGAAGGCGGGCTGGGCGCAGCGGGTGCTGTTCCTCGCCGACCGGCAGGCGCTGGTCACCCAGGCGATGAAGGCGTTCAAGGAGAACCTGCCGAACACCCCCGTGGCCAGCCTGCTCGACGACAAGGCCGCCGCGGCCCGCGTCTACCTCTCCACGTACCAGACGATGATGAAGCAGATCGACGTCATGGACGGTGCGGGTCGCCGCCGCTTCGGGCCCGGCCACTTCGACCTGATCGTCATCGACGAGGCGCACCGCTCCGTGTACGCGAAGTACGGCGAGCTGTTCCGCTACTTCGACTCGCTCCTGCTCGGCCTGACCGCCACGCCCAAGGACGAGATCGACCACAACACGTACAAGCTCTTCGCCATGGAGGACGGGGTCCCGACCGACTCCTACGACCTCCATGAAGCCGCCGCCGAGGGCTACCTCGTCCTGCCCAAGGCTGTGAAGGTGCCGCTGAAGTTCATGGAGCAGGGCATCCGCTACGCCGATCTTTCAGAGGAGGAGAAGGCTGAGTGGGACGCTAAGGAGTGGACCGAGGACGGTGACATCCCGGACGCGGTGAGTCGGCACGAGATGAACGAGGTCCTCTTCAATAAGAACACCGTGGACACGATGTTGGAGACGCTGATGACGCGCGGCCACCGCGTCGAGGGCGGCGACCGGCTCGGCAAGACAATCATCTTCGCTAAGAACAACGACCACGCCCGGTACATAGAGGAGCGATACAACGCGAACTACCCGCAGGGTGCCGGCCACGCCGCGCGCGTGATCACGTACAAGGAGACGTACGCCCAGTCCCTCATTGACGACTTCTCCAACCCGAAGAACCCGCCGAACGCCCCCGACATCGCCATCTCCGTCGACATGCTTGACACCGGCATCGACGTGCCCGAGGTGGTGAACCTGGTCTTCGCCAAGCCGGTCTTCTCCAAGACCAAGTTCTGGCAGATGATCGGCCGCGGCACCCGCCTGCGCCCCGCCCTCTACGGCCCCGACCCCGATAACCCCGACCACGGCAAGCGGAACTTCTACGTCTTCGACTTCTGCGGCAACATCGACTTCTTCAACAGTCAGCTCGACCGATCGGAGGGGCGCAGGGCCGTTACCCTCACCGAAAAGCTCCTCCAGCGTCAGCTCGACCTGGTACGGGTCCTGGACAAGCGGCAGCAGCCTGACCCGGCACGGGACGCCGGCCCCGACGCGATCGGCACAGAGGCGGAGATCCGCTGGTCACTAGCCCACCGGCTGCATCACACTGTCACCGGCATGAACCTGGACAACTTCCTGGTCCGCCCGCACCGCCGCGAGGTCGAGGTCTTCAGCGACTTCGGAAGCTGGCACCGGGTGGACGACGACGCGGACACCGCGATCCGCGACCATCTGCTCGGACTGCCCAGCGAGTACCGCCCGGACGACGAAGAGACGGGCGAGGAGGCCAAGCGGTTCGACCTGATGGCGTACGGTCTCCAGCTAGCCGCGCTGGAAGGCGGCAAGGACTTCGCCAAGCTGCGCGCGAAGATCCAGGACATCGCGTCCAACCTGCTCACCAAGACGAACATCCCGGCGGTCGGCGAACAGGCCGTGCTGCTGGAAGCGGTGGCAGGCGAGGAGTGGTGGAGCGATGTGACCCTCCCGATGCTGGAGGATATGCGCCGCCGTATGCGCCGGCTCGCCCGGCTCACCGACCCCAAGGTCAAGCGGAACGTCGTCTATACCGACTTCGTCGACCAGCTCGGTGACATCACCGAGGCCGAGATCCAGGGGATGCCCCAGGGCACGGACGAACAGCGTTTCAAGCAGAAGGCCCGGGCCTACCTCCTGCGTCATGAGGACCAGCCGGTGGTGCGCAAACTGCGTCTCAATGAGCAGATCACCGAACTCGATCTCGCGCACCTGGAGGAGATTTTCCTGGCAGAGGCCATCGCCTTCCCGGAGGACCTCGACGAGGTGCGGTCCTCCGGCGGCCTTGGGCTGTTCGTGCGCGGGCTGTGCGGGCTGGATCGACAGGCGGCACAGAGGGCGTTCGAGGTCTTCTGCACGGGTAAGCAGCTTAGCTCCCGCCAGATCGACTTCCTGACGTTGATCATCGATACAGTGGCGAAGCGTGGAATCCTGGGCTTGGGCGACCTCTACGAGGATTCGTTTGCCGATCTTGCCCCGGGCGGCCCCAATGACCTGTTCACCGGTGAGGAACTCGAAGTCCTCAACGTCATCTTCAAGGAGCTGGAGCAGACAGCCAAGCCCACGACCTTGGCGGCCTAGGTTCGGCGTTGCGGCGATCGCCTACGCTACGAGCCGGTGCCGCTGGCCCGAGCTGACGGCAACCTTGACGGCAACGACGGCACGCAGAGGCCGTTGATCACGATGATCAACGATCAGCCGGGAGGAAAAGGGTGTCCCGGCCCAACGACCTGCCCGATCCTACGGATCAGAAGGTTGCAGGTTCGAATCCTGCCGAGTGCACAGCAGGCCGAAGGCCCCCAGGAGAAATCCCGGGGGCCTTCGGCGTTTCAGGATCGGGCACCATCGACACACAGCAACCGCATCAGCCGTTCCCGCCTTGATGGAGACGCTTCGGGGCGACGGCGGAAGCCGGGAGAGGCTCAGCGGAGTGCCTCACGGACCTCCCGGATCGTGGGCCGGGCGCCGGGCGCCGGGCGCCGGGAACCGGGAACCGGGAACCGGACGGAGCATGGCGTCGATCAGCTTGCCCGGTGCTCGCACAGGCCGACGCTTGCCACTCGCGACGGCTCGCCTCTGCTCGGCGCGGGGTGCGTCGTCCGGGTCCACTCCCGGGAACGGCTTTTCCGCTCCCGGCTCTGGCTGCGCCCGCGCTCCTGCCTTCGGCCCCGCTCGGCACTGCCGCCGCCGACGCGCGCCCGCTGTGCAGGCCCGAGGGGCATGAGGCGAGAACCAGGCTCGCGACTTCACGACGATGCCTCCGGCGAGGGCGCTCAGACTCCGGGATGGGAGGGGCGCCGTTCGCGAGCGCCGGCCGGAGCAGGGCGAGCGTCGCGGGGACTCCCCTCCCGACCACCTTCGACTGACACCAACAGGGGTGAACGCAACCGGTCGGTGCTGAACTTCAGCGCATGGGCGTCTTGGTCATGGTCCACCTGACCGTGGCCAAGACGCCTTTGAGATCGACCTGATAAGGATGAGCACAGACCTCAAAGCCTCGGCCTCGTACGGGCGCCGCCCTCCGTATCGCCCGGCGCCTTGACTCGGTCATTGAGGCTTCGCCGAGCTCGTGGGCAGGGTCAGGCCTGGTCGGTGACGCGCGTATAGGTGAGGAACAGCGCTCCGCTCTTCAGGGATACATGGTCGGTGAGTTCCCATCGGCGCGGTTCGAAGGTGGACTTATGAGAAAAGAGCGGTATCCCGGCACCGATAGTCAGCGATCCCACCTTGAGGACCAGCTGATCGATCTCGGCGTACAGAGCATTGGCCAGCTCCGCGCCACCGATCAACCAGATGTCCTTGCCGTCCTCTTGCTTCAGCTCTCGCACCTTCGCCACTGGATCATCGGCTACCAGCTCGACCGCAGGGTCCGGGCTCTCGGACAGGGTTCGTGAGAAGACGAGATGACGCAGGTGGGGATAGGCATCGGTGATCCCGGCCGCAAGGCCGATCTCGTAGCTGCGTCGTCCTTCGAGGACGGTGTCAAAGCGGGTCCCCTCTGCCGTGACGGACAGTGCCGCTCGAGCTGGAGCGGGCAGCGTCTCCGGGTATTCGGTCACGATGTGCTGAAGGTAATCGTCAGGAATGGGCCAGAAGCCGTTCGGGCCGGTGGGATCGGCGCCGTCCGGCCCGGCGATGAAACCGTCGAGCGTGGTGGCTATGTAGTAGACGAGCCTGCGCACGGATGGCCTTTCGTGAAATTGGCGGCGATGTGCGGCCCGAAGCGACCGTTTCATGCAGAATTGACGGCCCCCCGATCGCATGGCGATCATCGCACAGGCTGTCGGGAGATTCCGAAGGTTTCGAATGGGCAGTACGAATACGAGCGCTGTCGGCGACTGGGCCTCAGGCGCCCTGCGGCAGAGGCGGTGCTGCCCCGGGTCCTGGAGTACGGGAGGCCGGGTGCCCGGCCGAGGGTGAGCATCGGGTGGTCCGGGGCGGGTGGGGTTCCGTGATGGAGGTCAGGCTGTCGGCGCGCCCGCGCCTGCTCGTGCCCGTTCGGTCGTCAGCCTGCGGCGGCGGGTCGGTAGGGACAGGGTCGGGTGGGCGACGCCCCAGGCCGCGGCCTTGCAGACCAGTTCCTTGTAGAGCGCGGCCGGGCGGCCGGTCAGGGCCGCGCTGACGGCGCGGTCGTCGGCGGTGACGTACTGGATCAGGCCCTCCTTGCGGCCCAGCGAGACGCACTGGTTGACGTAGCGGGCCGAGATCGTCGGGAGCTTGGTGCCGGTCAGGCGGGCGGCGATGGCGTCGGCGGCCTGCCAGGCGGAGGGGACGCCCGAGGCGCAGGACATGCGAAGCGGTTTGCCGCCGGGGCCGGCCGCCCGGGCCGCGTCGCCGATGGCGTACACGTCCGGGTGGGAGGTCGAGCGCATCGTGGCGTCGACCGTGATCTGGCCGTCCTCGGCCGTCTCCAGCGTCGTGGCCCGCGCGATCGGGTGGACCGCGAACCCCGTCGTCCAGAGGGTGGCCTCGGCCGGGACGTCGCCGCCGGTGGTGGTGGCCCGGTCCGCGTGCACGGCGGTGACGTCCGTGTTCTCGTGGACGGTGATCCGCAGACCGGCGAACACCTTCCGCAGGTGGCGGGTGCCCTTCGGGGAGAGCCAGTCGCCCAGCGGGCCCCGGGAGATCAGCGACACGGCGAGGTCCGGGCGGGTCTCCGCCAGCTCCGTCGCCGCCTCCACCCCGGTGAGTCCGCCGCCGACGACCGCGACCGGGCTGCCGGGGGCGAGGTCCGCCAGGCGGTCCCGCAGGCGCAGGGCCCCGGCGCGGCCGGCGATGTCGTGGGCGTGCTTCTCCACGCCGGGGACGCCGTGGGTGTTCCAGGCGCTGCCGAGGGCGTAGACGAGGGTGTCGTACGGGATGTCCTCCGCGCCGGACCCCGCCGGGGCCTCGGGCGGGGTCACCGTCACCGTGAGGGCGTCCACGTCGATGCCGGTGACCCTGGCGATCCTCAGCCGCACCCCGGTGCCCGCGAACATCGCGTCGAGCGGGCGGGGGAGCAGGTTCTGGCCCACCGCGAGCTGGTGCAGGCGGACGCGTTCGACGAAGTCCGGTTCGGCGTTCACGAGCGTGATGGAGACGTCCTCGCGGTGCAGCCGTGCCGCGAGGCGCCCGGCGGCGCTCGCTCCGGTGTAGCCGGCTCCGACGACGACGATGCGGTGCTGGTGGGCGGTGTGCCGCGTGTTCTGCTGCATGTCCTGCCACTCCCTGTCTCGCGTGGTTTCGCCCCTTGAACCGGGCAGCCCCGCGTTTACTGACAGATGGGTGATGTGGCCTGCGTCACTCGTCGTCGTGGATGCTGATCAGCGGTTCTCCGCGGTCCGTCGCCGCCCACTGCCGCGTCGCCCGCTCCAGCTTGTCGGGGTTGGCCTGGTTGCGGAACGCGGCGATGCCGTCCTCGGTGATCTCCAGGCACATCACGCTGATGACGCGGCCGGCGACCACGATCACCAGCGAGGGCTGCCCGTTGGCGGAGGAGAGGTGGATCTCCGCGGTGCCGCCGATGAGCCTGCGGGCCGCCTGGTTGGGGGTGAACAGGCTCCGCATGAACGTCGCGACGGCCTTCGCGCCCTCGAACGGCCTCCTGCGGGCCGGCACCTTCCCGCCGCCGTCGCCGACCGCGATGCTGTCCGAGGTGAGCAACCGGACGAGCGGTTCGGTCCGGCCGCTGGTGGCGGCCGTCAGGAACTCCTCGACGATCCGCCGGGCGGCCGCCCCGTCGATCTCCGTACGGGTCCGGCCCGCCGCGATGTGCCGCTTCGCGCGGTGGAAGATCTGCTGGGCGGACGCCTCCGTGATGTCCAGGATCTCCGCGATCCGGCGGTGCGGGTAGCCGAACGCCTCCCGCAGCACGTAGACCACCCGCTCGTTGGGGGTCAGCCGCTCCATCAGGGTGAGGACCGCGAACGAGACGGACTCGCGCTGCTCGGCGGTGTCGGCGGGGCCGAGCATCGGGTCGCCCGCGAGCAGCGGTTCGGGCAGCCACTGGCCGACGTACGTCTCCCGCCGGGCGCGCGCCGAGGTGAGTTCGTTGAGGCAGAGGTTGGTGAGCACCTTCGTCAGCCACGCCTCGGGCACCTCGATGCGCTCGACGTCGGCGGCCTGCCACCGCAGGAACGTGTCCTGCACGGCGTCCTCCGCGTCGCTCGCCGAGCCGAGGAGGCGGTACGCGATGGCCTTCAGCCGGGGCATGGAAGCCTCGAACAGGTCCACCTGGTTCCCGGTCAGCGCCATGGCCCGGATCCTAACGGGAACGTCCGGCGGCCGTTCGGACGGGCGGGGGCGGGGTAGCCGACGAGGTACGGGGAGTGAGGGGCACGCCCCGCGTCGCGGAGGTGGTCATGGGGGCGAAGGGGCAGAGATCGTACGGGCGTTGGCAGGACCGCTGGTGGGTGCTCGGGCTGATGCTGCTCGTCGTCTGGGTGGGCATCCGGCTGGCCCTGAACGGCTGGTCCTCGTGGCCGGGAATCCTGATCGGCGGGATCTTCTACGCCGCGTTCATGACGTGGTTCCTCATGCGGCGGCGGCGCAAGGACGCCCGCGCCGTGGGCACCGAACCCGACCGGGTGCCGGAGATGGAGCGGCGCATCGCCAGGAACGGCGAAGCGCCCGACGACCCGGCCGAGCAGGAGGCCATGGTCCGGCTGATCCGGCGGCGGGAGGAGAAGCTGCGGCGCAGCCGGCGGTGGGCCTTCCCCCTGCTCGGCCTGATCTTCATCGGGACGCCGTTCCTCTGGTTCGCCTCCGGGAACGTGCCGGCGGGACTGTGGATGCTCGGATTCGGTGTGGTGTTCATGGGCTGGATGATCTGGTTCAACCGCCGCTTCGTCCGGCGCATGGCCGCGATGCGGCAGCGGATCGAGGGTGTCGGAGGCTACGCGTAGCATCGCCGCGCCGGGGCGGAACAGGCTCGCCCCGCGCGCTGGAGCGGCTGCGACGAGGAGTGCCGGATGGGTGACGGGTGGTCCGGCGGGTGGTGGTGCACCGGCGTGCGCTGGCCCGGGGAGGCGCCCGAGCTGGGATGGCGCAGGGGCGGCGACCGGCGGGTGAGCGTCCTCGCGTACGGGACCGGCCTCGGGTTCCGCGCCCTCGGCGAGCGGCACTGCGTGGGGGCCCGGGGGAACGTCTGCCCGCTCGCCGCGGTGGTGCCCGGGCGCTCGACCGGCGGGCGGTGCGCCGAGTGTGCGCGGCTGGACCGGGCGCACTCCGTGGCCGCCGACACGCTGGCGGACGACCCCCGGACGTACCGCGTGTACCTCGCCTGGTTCGGGCCCGGACTCGTCAAGGTCGGGATCACCGGGGAGGAGCGCGGGGCCGCCCGGCTGCGGGAGCAGGGGGCCGTCGCCTTCACCTGGCTGGGGCGCGGTCCCCTCATGGCGGCCCGGCGGACCGAGGAGGTGCTGCGGGCGGCGCTCGGCGTTCCCGACCGCATCCCGTACGCCGGAAAGCGGGCCGTGCGCGGGCGGTTGCCCGGGGCCGGGGAGCGCGCGGAGGCGGTCGCGGAGCTGTACGGTCGGGCCGCCGCGCTCGAAGGGCGCGGCTGGCCCGACTCGTTGGAGCGACTCCCCCTCGAAGTCGTGGACCAGGTCGAGGTGTTCGGACTGAGCGGGACGCCCGCGCCCATCCGGTCGGTGCGGGAGCTGGTGGACGGGGGTGTCGTCGCGGGCCGGCTCGTCGCGGCGGCCGGGCCGGATCTGCACCTCGCGGTGACAGGCGGTGGTGGGGGAGGTGGCGGTGGCGTGGTCGTGCTGGACACGCGGCTGATCACCGGGTGGGATCTGACGGCGGAGACCGGGAACGGCGTCGGTGTCGGCGTCCCCCTCATCGACATCGGCGGCGGCGGTGTGCAGGGTGGGTTGTTCTGACAACCTGCGGGCTGCGGACGGTCAACCGCGGGCGGCGGTTCCTGGTTCGCCACTTGTGGCCCACGGATCGTGAACTGCCTTCTGTGGTCCACGAACTGTGGTCCGCGGCATGCGGCCCGCAGCCAGTGGCCCGCGCACCGCGGTCCGCGAGCGGGGAACGGTGAAAGGGCTGTGCATGGACACGGAAAGCGATGACGTCGCGCGGTTCCGCGAGCGGATCGGGCTCCCCGGGATCATCGACGTCCACACCCACTTCATGCCGGAGCAGGTCCTGCGCAAGGTGTGGGCCTACTTCGACGCCGTCGGGCCGCTCACCGGCCTGGAGTGGCCGATCAGCTACCGGTACGAGGAGGAGCGGCGGCTGGAGGTGCTGCGCGCCTTCGGGGTGCTGCGCTTCACGTCGATGATCTACCCGCACAAGCCCGGCATGGCCCGCTGGCTGAACGGCTGGGCCGCCGACTTCGCCGCCCGGACGCCCGACTGCCTGCACACCGCGACCCTCTTCCCGGAGGAGGGCGTGGAGACGTACGTGAAGGAGGCCGTCGAGAACGGGGCGCGGGTCTTCAAGTCGCACCTCCAGGTGGGTGCGTACGACCCCAACGACCCGCTGCTCGACCCGGCGTGGGGACTGCTCGCGGAGGCCGGTGTGCCGGTGGTGACGCACTGCGGTTCGGGTCCCGCGCCGGGGCGGTTCACCGGGCCCGGGCCGGTCGGGCGGCTGCTGGCGCGCCACCCCCGGCTGCGGCTGGTCGTCGCGCACATGGGGATGCCGGAGTACGCGGAGTTCCTGGCGCTGGCGCAGGCGTACCCGGAGGTCCGGCTGGACACGACGATGGCGTTCACCGATTTCAGCGAGGGGTTCAGCCCGTTCCCGGCGGCCGAGCGGGGGCGGCTGGCCGATCTGGGCGACCGGATCCTGCTGGGGACGGACTTCCCGAACATCCCGTACCCGTACGTCCATCAGCTCGACGCGCTGGAGCGGCTCGGGCTGGGGGACGCGTGGCTGCGCGCGGTCTGCCACGGGAACGCCGCCGCGTTGTTCGAGCTGCCGGACACGCCTTAGCTCCCGCGCCTCAGGGCCCCCGTGCTCAGGGCCCTCAGGACCTCGCGCAGCTTTCTCAGGCAATTCACAGACACGGGTCAGGGTTCTCTCACGGGTGGCTCACAGAGTGGGGCCCATGACGACGACGATCGCGCCCCAGGGGCGTACCGAACTGCGCAGGCCGGACCGTACCCCTGTGCGCGTCCTGGTCGTGGACGACGAGGCTCCGCTCGCCGAGCTGCTCTCGATGGCCCTGCGCTACGAGGGGTGGGAGGTGCGGAGCGCCGGGGACGGGGCCGGAGCGGTGCGGGCCGCGCGCGACTTCCGTCCGGACGCCGTGGTGCTCGACGTGATGCTGCCGGACATGGACGGGCTGTCCGTGCTGGGCCGGCTGCGCCGGGAGTACGCCGATGTCCCGGTCCTCTTCCTGACCGCCCGGGACGCCGTGGAGGACCGGATCGCCGGGCTCACGGCGGGCGGCGACGACTACGTGACCAAGCCGTTCAGCCTGGAGGAGGTCGTCGCCCGGCTGCGCGGGCTCATCCGCCGCTCGGGCTCGGCCGTCGCCGCCGGGCGCTCCGAGTCCACGCTCGTCGTCGGGGACCTGGTCCTGGACGAGGACAGCCACGAGGTGAGCCGGGGCGGGCAGTCGATCCACGTCACGGCCACCGAGTTCGAGCTGCTGCGCTTCCTCATGCGCAACCCGCGCCGGGTGCTCAGCAAGGCGCAGATCCTCGACCGGGTCTGGAACTACGACTTCGGCGGCCAGGCCAACGTGGTCGAGCTCTACATCTCCTACCTCCGCAAGAAGATCGACGCCGGGCGCACGCCGATGATCCACACCCGGCGCGGCGCGGGGTACCTGATCAAGCCCGGTGAGTAGGGGTCCGTCATGAAGGTGGTGCGCCGGCCCTGGACGCTGCGGACCCGGCTCGTCGTGTCCGCCGTCTCCCTGATCGCCGTCGTCGCGGCCGTCATCGGGTCCGTCACCGCGATCGCCTTCCACAGCTACCTGTACGGCAAGCTCGACGACCAGCTGCACTCCGTGGTCGAGCGCGCCCAACGGCCGCCGGGGCCGGTTCCGTTGCCCGAGTCGCTGCGCGAGGCCGGACCGCTCGGCTTCGTCGGCGGGGGCGGCCAGCCGCTCGGCACGTTCGGGGCGCTCGTCGGAGAGGACGGGGAGGTCACCGCGTCGAAGGTCGTCGCGGACAGCGGACTGCGCGCCCAGGAGAGCGCGAAGCCGCTGACGGACGATCAGGCGCAGGCCCTGGAACCGGCGGCCCCGGGGAGCGGCGAGGGGACCCGGAGCGTCGATCTGCCGGGCCTCGGCGGGTACCGCGTGGAGGCCGCGACCACCGCTGAGGGCGCTACCGTCCTCGTCGGCATCCCGAGCGCCGAGGTGAGCCGGGCGCTGACCACCCTGATCGTCGTCGAGGTCTGCGTCACCGCCGCAGGGCTGCTCGCCGCCTCGATCGCGGGGACCGCCCTCGTCGGCGTCGCCCTGCGACCGCTGCGCCGGGTCGCCGCGACGGCCACGCGCGTCTCCGAACTCCCGCTGCACAGCGGCGAGGTGGCGCTCGTGGAACGGGTTCCGGACGCCGAGGCCGACCCGCGTACCGAGGTCGGACAGGTCGGCGCGGCGCTCAACCGGATGCTGGGCCACGTCGGCGCGGCCCTCGCCGCACGCCAGGAGAGCGAGACGCGGGTGCGGCAGTTCGTCGCCGACGCCAGCCACGAGCTGCGGACCCCGCTGGCCTCGATCCGGGGGTACGCCGAGCTGACCCGCCGCGCGGGCGGGGGCGGGGCGGCGCCCGGACCCGATCCGGTCACCCGGCACGCGCTGGGGCGGATCGAGTCGGAGGCGGACCGGATGACCGGCCTGGTGGAGGATCTACTGCTGCTGGCCCGGCTGGACGCGGGGCGCCCGCTCTCGTACGGAAGCACGGACCTGCTGCCCCTGGTCGTGGACGCGGTCAGCGACGCCCGCGCGGCGGACCGGCCGGGGCCTCGGCCGCACGACGGACCGGCGGCGGACCGCACCGGAACCGGGCCGGGGTCTCAGCCGTACGACGGACCGAAGGCGGCGGCGGACCGGCCCGCGACCGGCTCCGGCACCGGACCCGCGACCGGCTCCGGCGTGGCCCGGCACCGGTGGCGGCTGGAGCTGCCCGCCGAGCCCGTGACCGTACGCGCCGATCCTGCACGGCTCCAGCAGGTGCTGGTCAACCTGCTGGCCAACGCCCGGACGCACACCCCGCCGGGCACCACCGTCACCGTCTCCGTACGGCCGCCCGCCCGCGCCGGGGGGCCGGTCGCGCTGGAGGTGCGGGACGACGGGCCCGGCATCCCGGCGGCGCTGCTGCCGCACGTCTTCGAGCGGTTCGCCCGGGGCGACGCCTCCCGTACGCGCGGCTCCGACGGCGGCGGAGCGACCGGGTCCACCGGGCTCGGCCTCGCCATCGTGCAGGCCGTCGTCACCGCGCACGGCGGGCGGGTACGGGTGGAGTCCGCGCCGCGCCGCACGGTCTTCGCGGTCGAGCTTCCGGCGGACGCCGAGCCGGACGCGGGGCCGGACTCGGGACCCGGCACCGAGCCGGACGCGGGACCCGGCACCGAGCCCGGCACCGAGCCGGATGCCGACCCGGGCACCGAGCCCGACGCGGACTCACAGGCCGGGGACAGGCTCACCACACGGGTGTGACAGGGCGGTTGGCGAATGTCGGAGCATGACCACCGACAGCAGCCTCCGGAGCGGCCCCGGAACGACCGGCCGCAGCAGCAGGGACGGTGACGACGGGACGGCCCACGGCCGGCTGCCGGGCCGGGAGCACCTGCCCGCGCTCGCCCTCGACCCGGCCGCCGGGCCCGGCGCCCCCGTGCTCGACGTCGTCGTCCCCGTCCACAACGAGGAGAAGGACCTCCGCCCCTGCGTCGTCCGCCTCCACGGCCACCTCGCCCGCACCTTCCCGTACCCCTTCCGCATCACCGTCGCCGACAACGCCAGCACGGACACCACCCCCGCCGTGGCCGCCGCGCTCGCCGCCGAACTGCCCGGGGTGCGCTCGGTACGCCTGGAGGAGAAGGGGCGCGGGCGGGCCCTGCGTACGGTCTGGGCGGCTTCCGACGCACCGGTCCTCGCCTACATGGACGTCGACCTCTCCACCGACCTCAACGCCCTCCTCCCGCTCGTCGCACCGCTGATCTCCGGCCACTCCGACCTGGCCATCGGCACCCGGCTGACCCGGAGTTCGCGGGTGGTGCGCGGCCCGAAGCGGGAGTTCGTCTCGCGCGCCTACAACCTGATCCTGCGTTCCTCGCTGGCCGCCGGGTTCAGCGACGCGCAGTGCGGGTTCAAGGCGATCCGGCGCGAGGTGGCCGAGCGGCTGCTGCCGATGGTGGAGGACAGCGGCTGGTTCTTCGACACCGAGCTGCTGGTCCTCGCCGAACGGGCCGGGCTGCGCATCCACGAGGTGCCCGTCGACTGGATCGACGACCCCGATTCGACCGTCCACATCGTGCGGACGGCCACCGAGGACCTGAAAGGCGTGTGGCGGGTGGGGCGGGCGCTGGCCGTCGGGGCGCTGCCGCTGGACCGGCTGGCCCGGCCCTTCGGGGACGATCCGCGCGACCGGGCGCTGACCGGGGTGGAACGCGGACTGGCCCGCCAGCTCATCGGCTTCTGCGTGGTGGGCGCGCTGTCCACCCTCTTCTACCTCGCCCTCTACTCCCTCTTCCGGCTCGGCGTCGGCCCGCAGCTCGCCAACGGCGGCGCGCTGCTCGTCTCGGCCGTCGCCAACACCGCCGCCAACCGCCGGCTCACGTTCGGCGTACGCGGGCGCGGCGGGGCCGTCCGCCATCAGGCGCAGGGGCTCGTGGTCTTCGCCGTCGGCCTCGCCCTGACCAGCGGATCGCTGGCGGCGCTCGGGGCGGCGACCGGCTCGCCCTCGCACTCCACCGAGCTGGCCGTCCTGATCACCGCCAACCTCGCGGCCACCGTGCTGCGCTTCCTGCTCCTGCGCGCCTGGGTCTTCCCCACCGGTGCCCGCCGCGCCCCCGCGTCCGAGGACCTCCGATGACCACGACCGCCCTCCCCGCCACCTCTGCTCCCGAGGACCTCCGATGACCACGACCGCCGAATCCGTACCCCCGGCCCCCACGCCGACCGAGCCTTCCGCGCAGCCCGCGCCTTCCGCGTCCGGGCCCCGCTGGGCGAAGCCCGCGCTGTACGGGCTGCTCCTCGCCGTCGGTCTCGCGTACTTCTCCAACCTCAGCGCCTCCGGTTACGCCAACTCGTTCTACTCCGCAGCCGTCCAGGCGGGCAGCCAGAGCTGGAAGGCCCTCTTCTTCGGCTCGCTGGACTCCGCCAACGCCATCACCGTCGACAAGCCGCCCGCCGCGCTCTGGCCGATGGCCCTGTCGGTACGGCTGTTCGGGCTCAACTCCTGGGCGATCCTGGCCCCTCAGGTGCTGATGGCCCTCGCCACGGCGGCCGTGCTCAACTCCGCCGTACGCCGTCGCTTCGGGCCGGTCGCCGGGCTGATCGCGGTCGCGGTCTTCGCCCTGACGCCGGTCGCCGCGCTGATGTTCCGCTTCAACAACCCCGACGCGCTGCTGGCGTTGCTGATGACCGTCACCGTGTGGTGCGTGCTGCGGGCGCTGGAGCGGGGCCGGACGGCGTGGCTGCTGTGGGCGGGGGCGGCGGTCGGGCTGGCGTTCCTGACGAAGACCCTCCAGGCGTTCCTGATCCTGCCGCCGCTGGCCGTGTTGTACGCGGTGTGCGCCCCCGTTCCCGTACGGCGTCGGCTCGGCCAACTCGCGCTGTCCGCACTGGCGATGGTCGTCACCGGCGGCTGGTGGGTGGCGGTCGTGGAGCTGCTGCCGGCCTCCTCGCGCCCGTACGTCGGCGGCTCGCAGAACAACTCCTTCCTGGAGCTGACCTTCGGCTACAACGGGCTCGGCCGCATCAACGGCGAGGAGACCGGGAGCGTCGGCGGGGGCGGTGGCGGCCGTGGGGGCGGTGGCTGGGGCGAGACCGGCATCGGGCGGATGTTCAACTCCGAGGTGGGCGGCCAGATCGCCTGGCTGCTGCCCGCCGCACTGATCCTGCTGGCGGCCGGTCTCTGGCTGACCCGGAAGGCGGCGCGGACGGACTCCGCGCGGGCGGCGTTCATCGCCTGGGGCGGTGCGCTGGTCATGACGGCGGCGGTGTTCAGCTTCATGGCCGGGATCTTCCACCAGTACTACACGGTGGCCCTCGCCCCGTACGTCGCGGCGCTGGTCGCCATGGGCGTCACGGTGCTGTGGGAGGAGCGGGGCACGTGGTGGCCGCGTGCGGTGCTCGCGGCCGTGGTCCTGGTGACGGCCGGGTGGGCGTACGTCCTGCTGGGCCGCACCCCGGACTACCTGCCGTGGCTGCGGTGGGCGGTCCTGGCGGCCGGGATCGCCGGGGCGCTCGGGCTGCTGGCCGCGGGCCGGTTCGGCGGGCGGGGCCTCGTCCTCGCGGCGGTGGGGCTGAGCTGGGCGGCGGCGCTGGCGGGGCCGGCGGCGTACACCGCGACCACCCTGAACAGCGGCCACCAGGGCTCGATCGTGACCGCCGGCCCGTCGGCCGGGTTCGGCATGGGCGGTCCCGGGGGTGGCGGCCGGGGCGGTCCCGGCGGGCCCGGCGGACCCGGTGGCGGTGACGGAGGTGGACAGCGGGGCGGCGGCGGTACGCAGCAGCCGCCCGGACAGGGGCAGGCCCCGGGGCAGGGCCAGGCCCAAGGACAAGGGCCGGGACAGGGCCAGGGACAGGGACGGCAGGGAGGCGGGGCCGCAGGCATGCCCACGCCGCCCGGCGGCACGGGTACCGGCACCGGCCCGGGTACCGGCACCGGCCCTGGTACGAGTACGGGAACCGGCACCGGTACGGGTCAGGGCGCGGCCCCCGGTGGCTTCCCCGGATTCGGCGAGGGCATGAGGGGCGGTGGCGGCATGGGCGGGCTGCTCAACGGCGCGTCCGTCGACACCGAGGCGAAGGCCCTCCTGACCGAGGACGCCGACGACTACACCTGGGCCGCCGCCGCGATCGGCGCGCAGAACGCCGCCAGCTACCAACTCGCCACGGGTGACCCCGTGATGGCGATCGGCGGCTTCAACGGCAGCGACCCGTCGCCCACCCTCGCGCAGTTCAAGAAGTACGTGGCGGCGGGGAAGATCCACTACTTCGTCGCGGGCGGCGGAATGGGCGGCGGAGGGGGCATGGGCGGCTCCGGCACCGCCTCCCGGATCTCCGCCTGGGTGACGGAGAACTTCACCGAGGTCACCGTCGGCAGCGCCACGTTCTACGACCTGACGCGGCCCACCGGCTGACGGCAGGGCCGCAGCGGAACGGGGCGTACGCGGCCGGGCTCAGAACCCGGCCGCGTACGTCCAGCAGTCCCGCATCACCTCGGGCACGGTGGGCCCGGGCATCGCCGTCCGGGCGAGCAGCCCGGCGACCGGCCCCGTGGCCGGGCTCACCGCCCCCGCGTGCGCACCAGCAGGTCCGCCACCACCGGCCGGTGGTCGGACGCGGTGCTCTCCGGCACCCATGCCCTCCGCACGGTGACCGCGCCCCGCGGACCACCGCCTCCGCCGTGGGGCCCGCCGTTTCCGGGCCCGCCCTTCGACACGGCGACGAAGTCGATCCGCTTGACCGGGGCCTGCGCGGGGAACGTGGGCGCGCCCGGGTCGGCGTCGGTCAACTCCTTCCACAGCGGGGCCAACTCGGCGGCGGCCGGCTCCGCGTTGAAGTCGCCGAGCAGGATCTTCGGGCCCCGGTCCTCGGCCATGATCCGCCGGGTGTCGGCGACCTGGGAGACGCGGACGGCCGGGTCCGGCCGGTAGTCGAGGTGGGTCACGTAGACGTGGACGGGCAGCCCCCGTACGCGGACGACGACTTCCCCGAACCCCGGTGCGGGGGCGGGTACCGGGTTCGGATCCTGGGTCGAGAGGCGGGTGATCTCGTGGTTCTCGGCTTTCACGATCCGATGTCGCGACAGCACGGCCACCCCGAACTCGGCGCGTGGGCCGCCCGGTTCGGCCGGGTCCAGGCTGTAGATCGGCGCGAAGGAGACGTGCATCCGCAGCCGCCGCGCCAGCTCGCCCGCGAGATCCCGCCATGCGCTCCGGGCACCCCAGTGCCGGTCCACCTCCTGAAGGCCGATCACATCAGCGTCGAGTGACCGCAGTTCGGCCACCTGCCGGTCCAGGTCGAACACGCCGTCCGGGCCGGCCCCGGCGTGGATGTTGTACGTGGCGACGCGCAGCGGCACACCTCCGCCGGGGGAGGGGCGGTGCGTCGTGAGGGCGGCGGCGGGCGGCGCGAGCAGCACCCCCGAGAGGGCGGCGGCGAGCAGGAGTTGCGGGGTCCGGGCGGTACGGCGACGCAGCGACATGGCTCTCCCAACGGCCGAAGATCGCGCACTTTGTCAGGTCGGCGTCGAGAACCGTACCGCCCGCCCCGCGTCGTGGTCCTCATGTGCG
Organism: Streptomyces californicus; assembly: GCF_000717645.1. Classification (GTDB taxonomy): domain Bacteria; phylum Actinomycetota; class Actinomycetes; order Streptomycetales; family Streptomycetaceae; genus Streptomyces; species Streptomyces californicus. The sequence continues at coordinate 17,194 of NZ_JNZZ01000014.1, read as the reverse complement.
ACGGCTCCGACGTGGCGGAAATCGACTTGTACGCTGTACAGCGGTGTTCTACGGTGTATGTCATGGCTCCTGTACGCCGTACAGGGCGGGATGCGACAGGACAGACCGGAGCAGCGCAGACCAGGGCCGGTCAGCGCTGGTCAGGGCCGGTCAGCGCAGGCCGGGGCAGGGCCGCGGCACCCGGATCGCAGACCGCCGACGGTAGCCACCTGCCCCCAGCCCCCACCCCGGGCAGGCCCCGAGCCCTCAGGCCCGCCGCACCACCCCGCACCACCCGCAGGCACCCCCCACCCACCGACCACCACCGACCCATGGATCCCAAGGAGCCCGTATGACGGCGCCCGCCGCACCGCGATCCGACCTCGCCCCTCACGGGCACCCGCAGCGCTGGCTGATCCTCGGCGTCATCTGCCTGGCCCAGCTCACGGTGCTGCTCGACAACACCGTCCTCAACGTCGCCATCCCCTCCCTCACCACGGAGCTGGACGCCTCCACCGCCGACGTGCAGTGGATGATCAACGCCTACTCGCTCGTCCAGGCGGGTCTGCTGCTCACCGCGGGCAGCTCCGCCGACCGCTACGGGCGCAAGAAGATGCTGGTCGTGGGCCTCGCCCTGTTCGGCGTCGGCTCGCTCGTGGCCGGGCTCGCCCAGTCGTCGGGCCAGCTCATCGCGGCCCGCGCCGGGATGGGCGTGGGCGGCGCGCTGCTGCTCACCACCACGCTCGCCGTCGTCGTCCAGATCTTCGACGACACCGAGCGCGTCAAGGCGATCGGCATCTGGTCGACCGTCTCGTCCCTCGGCTTCGCGGCGGGCCCGCTGTTCGGCGGGTTCGTCCTCGACCACTTCTGGTGGGGCGCGATCTTCCTCATCAACATCCCGGTCGCCCTGATCGCGCTGGCCGCCGTCGTCCGGCTCGTACCGGAGTCGAAGTCCGGCCAGGGGGAGCGGCCCGACCTGCTGGGCGCGCTGCTCTCCACGATCGGCATGACCGCCGTCGTCTTCGCGATCATCTCCGGGCCCGAGCACGGCTGGACCTCCGGGCGGGTGCTGCTGACCGCGTTCGTCGGGGCCGCGGTGATGGCCGGGTTCGTGCTGTGGGAGCTGCACATCCCGAACCCGATGCTCGACATGCACTTCTTCCGGAACCAGAAGTTCGTCGGCGCGGTGGCGGGCGCGATCCTCGTCGCGTTCGGCATGGGCGGTTCGCTGTTCCTGCTCACCCAGCACCTGCAGTTCGTGCTCGGGTACGGACCGCTGGAGGCGGGGCTGCGGACGGCGCCGATGGCGCTCACCGTGGTCGCCCTCAACCTGACGGGCCTGGGCGCCCGCCTCGTACGGGCGTGGGGGACGCCGGTCGTCATCGCGGCCGGGATGAGCGGTCTGGCGGCCGGTCTCGCCGCCATCGCGGTGCTGGGCCGGCACGGGTACGGGGGCATGCTGTTCGGCCTGGTCGTGATGGGCGCGGGGATCGCGCTCGCGATGCCCGCGATGGCCAACGCCATCATGAGCGCCATCCCGCCGGAGAAGGCCGGGGTCGGCGCGGGGGTGAACGGCACGCTCGCGGAGTTCGGCAACGGCCTGGGGGTCGCGGTGCTCGGCGCGGTCATGAACGCCCGGTTCGCCGCGCTCGTGCCGGCCGCCGTGGGCGCCTCCTCGCTGCCGGCCGCGCTCGCCGCAGCCGGTTCGCCGGAGGCCCGCGAGCAGATCAAGGACGCCTTCGCCTCCGGCCTGGAGGTCAGCCAACTGGCGGGCGCGGTCGCGGTGCTGGCGGGCGGTCTGGTCGCCGCGCTCCTGCTGCGCCGGGCGGAGCGGTCGGAGGCGTCGGCGTCCGGGGCCGCGACCACCGCGACATCGCAGGTGGAGAAGGCCGGGGACCGGGCAGACTCCACGGGACCGCAGGCATAGCATCGAAGCGGACGTGCGTACCGGATCGACGGCGTCCGGTACGGGGTCCTGCCGGAAGCCAGCCCTCCGGAAGCCGGCCCTCCGGAAGAAAGTCCTCCGGTGGACGGCCCTCCGGTGGACGGCGCTCCGGTAGCCCCCGGTGCGCGGTCCATCCGGTACGCCGTCCTCCGGGACGCGGCCCCGGTCGGCAAGGACGGACGGCTCGGCGATGCGGTCCGAGCGAGACGAGGAGAGTGCGCCATGGAGTCCGAGCCCGGGACCGGGTCCGACCGCGCGAACGCCCCGGGAGAGAGCGGCACGCCCGGAGAGCAGGGCGAACCCGCCCCCGAATCCGGGGCCGACGCCGCGAGCAGCGCCCCCCGGACCAGCGTGTGGCTGGACCGGCGGACGCCGTCCCGTTCCCGCCGTACGGAGTCCCCGGCCGGGCTCGACCGCGACCGGATCACCGAGGCGTCGGTGCGGCTGCTGGACGCCGACGGGCTCGCCAAGTTCTCCATGCGCCGGCTCGCCGCCGAGCTGGACGTCACCGCGATGTCCCTCTACTGGTACGTCGACACCAAGGACGACCTGCTGGAACTGGCCCTCGACGCGGTCTACGCCGAGATCACCCCGCCGCGCGAGGGCGCCCCCTGGCAGGACCGGCTGCGCGAACTGGCCCGCAGCTACCGCGAACTCCTCGTCCGCCACATCTGGATCTCCCCGCTGGCCGGGACCTTCCTCAACATCGGCCCCAACTCCATGCTGTTCTCGTACGCCGTCCAGGACATCGTCCGCGCCACCGGCCTGCCCCTGGAACGGCAGACGGGCGCGCTCTCGGCGGTCTTCCAGTTCGTGTACGGATTCGGCACCGTCGAGGGCCACTTCAAGGCGCGGTGCGACGCGACCGGGCTGACCCAGGACGAGTACCACCGGCAGGCGATGGGCACGATCCGGGCCCAGCCGCACCTGCGGAAGATCGTCGAGTCCTCCGACGACCTGATGGCGGCCCGGGGCGGGGAGACGGTCGAGGAGATGCGCGAGCGGGACTTCGGTTACGCGCTGGACATCGTGGTCGCGGGCATCGAAGCGGTACGCGACCGGTCCGGCGCCCCGGCGGGCTGAGCCGGACCGCTCGCGTACCGCTCCTCAGTGCCCCCGCCCCACGTCAGTACCCCCGCCCCACGTCCACCGTCAGTTCCGGTCGCCGGCCCGCCGTCACGGCCTCCCAGGCGGCGGTGAAGTCCCCGACGACGTCCTCCTCCGCGGTGATCCCCGAGGAGTGCGAGGTGACGACCGTACGGGGCAGCCGCCACACGGGGTCCTCCGGCGCGGCCGGCTCCTTCGCCAGGACGTCCAGCACCGCCCGCCGCACCCGGCCGTCCGCCAGGGCGCTCTCCAGGGCGGCCAGGTCGACGGTCGCGCCGCGCCCCACGTTGACGAACGTCGCCCCGCGCACCGCCGCGAACCGGGCGGGCCCGAAGAAGCCCGCGGTGGCGTCGGTCAGCGGCAGCGTGGAGACGACCCAGCGGGCCCCGCCCAGAACCTCGGCGTCCTCGGCGGCCCCGATCACCCGGTCGAAGCCGGGCACGGTCCGGGCGGAACCCGGCGCCGGTCCGCTCCGCGCGGTGCGGGCGACGCCCACGGTCCGTATCCCGCAGGCCCCCAGCAGCCGCCCGACCGCCGCGCCGATGCGGCCGGTCCCGTAGATCACGGCGGTCTGCCCGGCGATCAGCTCCGTGGGGAGCTGCTCCCAGTGCGCGCGGGCGTGCTGGGAGGTGAACTCGGGCACGGCCTGGCACTCGGCGAGCACCCACCCCAGCACGTACTGGGCCATCCGCTCGCCCATCCGCCCCACGGTCCGCGTCAGCAGCGCCGAGGCGGGCCAGGGGCCCGCGCCGAGCAGCCGGTCCGTCCCCGCGGTGACGCTGTGGAACCAGAGCAGCCGGTCCGTCCGCAGCGCTCCGGGCAGTGAACCGCCCACGCACAGGTAGGGCTCACCGGACGGCGGCGGCCCCTCCGGCAGGGTCCGCGCGGGGCGCCCGGCGATCCGCTCCACCTCCCGTACGAGACCGGCCTCCAGGGAGGGCGAGACCAGCAGCAGGGCCCGCGCGAGGGCGTCGGGCCCGGGCAGCGGGGCCGGCGGCACGGGCAGTCCGCAGGCGAGGGGGGAGAAGGGCGGCGACTGGCCGGCGGCGGTGTTCCCGGTCATCGCGCGGTCAGCTCCCCGGCGCCAGGTGGGCGGGGAAGCCGCCGGTGGCGACCGGGCCCCAGCGCTCCGGGGTGACCCGGATGATCGACTTGCCCTGCTTGACCATGGCCGCCCGGTACTCGTCCCAGTCCGGGTGCTCGCCCGAGATGTTCCGGAAGTACTCCACCAGCGGCTCGACCGAGTCCGGGACGTCGAGGACCTCCGCCGACCCGTCGATCTGCACCCACGGGCCGTCCCACTCGTCGGACAGGACGATCACGCTGACCCGCTCGTCGCGCCGGGCGTTGCGGGTCTTCGCGCGCTCGGGGTACGTCGACATGACGAGCCGCCCCGCGTCGTCCACGCCGCAGGTCAGCGGGGACCCCTGGGGGCGGCCGTCGGACCGGGTGGTGAGCAGGAGCGCCCGGTGCCGGGGGCGGACGAACGCCAGCAACTCGTCGAGTTCCACGGCGGTGTTGGTCGCGATGTTCGGTGCCATGCCCACCACCCTACGACCGCCCCCCGGCCCTCGCCGGGGCACCGCAGCGCACCGTCCGCCCCCGCCGCGCGTACCTGTACCGCCGCACACGCCCGCGCACACCGGCACACACACCCGGCCCCGCGCACACCGGCGCGCACACTCGCCCCCGCGCGCACCGGCCCCGCGCGAGCGCCCGCCCGCGTGCGAGCCGGCCCCCGCCCGTACCCGCCCCACCCCCGGTACCGGTCACGGCATCGGCAGCGCCTCGCCCTGGACCGCCTGGATGTCCAGCTCCACGCGCAGGGTCGTGCCGATCGCGGAGATGCCCGCCTGGACGACCTGGTTGTAGTTCATCGCGAAGTCGTCGCGGCGCAGTTCGGCGGCGGCGTTGAAGGCCGCGCGGGTGCCGCCCCACGGGTCGGGCCCGGTGCCGAGGTAGGTGAGGTCCAGGTCGACCGGGCGGGAGACGCCGTGCATGGTCAGCTCGCCGTGCACGGTCCAGCGGTCCGGCCCGGCCGGGGTCAGGCCGGTGGAGCGGTAGGAGATCTCCGGGTACCGCTCCACGTCCAGGAAGTCCGGCGAGCGCAGGTGCTTGTCCCGCATGCCGTTCCCGGTGTCGATGCTGGCCGCCCTGATCACCGCGTCGACGCGGGAGCGCCCGACCTCCGGGGCGATCTCGATCCGGCCGCCGAAGTCGGTGAACCGGCCGTGCACGCTGGAGATCCCCAGGTGCTGGGCGACCGCGCCGACCGAGGAGTGCGCCGGGTCCAGCGACCAGGCGCCCGGCGGCGGAAGCTGCACCCCGCCCTGGCGGGCCAGCACGATCTGGCCGCCCTCGATCCGCCCGCTCGCGGTGACGAGGGCGGTGGAGGCGGCGGGCGCGTATCCGACCGCCGTGACGATCACCGTGTACGCGCCGGCCTGCAGGGAACCGTCCGTGCGGACGGCCCCGTCCTCGTCGGCCGTGGCGCGCAGCACCTGGGCGCCCGTCATGTCGGTGACGGTGACGACGGCGTGCTGGACCGCCCAGCCGTCCCGCGTCCGTACCTGTGCGCGAAGTCCCATCCCGTATCTCTCTCCTAGCTCGACGACCCCCGTCGCCCGGTCGGGCCCGTAAGGCACATCAGTCGGGCCCCGGGGCGGTCACGGCAGGCCGTCCCCTGCTCGCCGTGGCCGCCACCGGGGCCCGTTTCCACCCGGTCGCGACAGCCTCTCCGCTGGAAGCGCCGTCCGACCAGGGGTCTTCGCGATCCCTTCACGTGCTCACGTGAAGATCACGTGCGCCTGCTTGCCGTTGCCCGCAGGAGCACATGCTCACGCACCGGAAGGATCAGTTCCTGGCCCGGCCGCCGGACCGTTCCCGCCCACGCGGGCCGGACCGGCGGCCGGGGGGTCACTCGCCGGGGTGGGCGAGCTCGATGTCGTGCCCGTCGACCCCGGGGCCGCTGACGGTCAGCGATCCGGCCACCGGCGGGTAGCCGGTCGCGATGACCGCGTACTCGCCCGCGTCCAGGTCGGTGAAGGCGTACGCCCCGTCCTCGCCGGTCGTCGCGGTGGCGACCACGTTGCCGGCCGCGTCGATCAGCGTGACCCGGGCGTCGGTCAGCGGGTTCCGGGCGGACCCGGCCCGCACGACGCCCCGGACCAGCGCACCGGACCGCAGCGCGGCCTCGACGCGGGTGACGCCCTGGCCGCCGATCTCCACCGGCAGCGCCAGCGGGCGGAAGCCGGCCGCGGTGACCGCGACGGTCACGGAGCCCGGGATCAGCTCGCCGAAGGCGAACTCACCGGACGCCCCGGAGGCGCCGGTGGCCAGGACGTCGCCCCGGACGTCGGTGACGACGACCATCGCGCCCTCGACCGGTTCCCCGGTCGCCTCGGCCCTGACCGCACCGGCCAGCCCGCTCGTACCGGAGAGCAGGATGTCGAAGGCCAGCGGCTCCTCGCCGACCACCACGGTGGACGCCTGCGGCTGGAAGCCGTCGGCGGAGGCGATCAGCACGTAGCTGCCGGCGCCGGGGGCGTCCAGGACGTACGTCCCGTCGGGCCGGGCCACCGAGCGGCCGAGCTGCCGCCCGCCCAGCGAGATCAGGGTGACGGCCGCGCGGGGGACCGGAACGCCCTCCGCGCCGCGCACCACACCGTGCACCGGAATGCCCTGGACGTTGTCGTACGTGGTGGAGGCCGGGGCCTCGTCCGCGTACGTGTCGACCGTGGTGACCCCGGCCGCGCCCTCGGAGACCAGGCCGGTCGCGCCGACGGCGGCGGGTACCGGGGTCTCGGCCGTCTCGGCGACGGCCGGGGCGTCCTGCTGGGCCGAGGAGTCGGCGGGGGCGTCGCCCGCCGCGCTGGTCCTCAGGGCGACCTCCTTGATGAAGATCGTCACGATGAACGCGACGAGCGCGCACGGGGCGGCGTACAGGAAGACGTCGCCGACGCCGTGCCCGTACGCGGCCTCCATGACCACGCGGAACGGCTCGGGCAGCTTGTCCAGGTCGGGGATGCCCCCGCCGCCGGTGCCGCCGTGGCCGAGCTTGGCGCCCTCGGGGCCGAGTGCGGCGAGGCCGTCCTTGACGTACTGGGTGACCCGGTTGCCGAGGACCGCGCCCAGCGCCGAGACGCCGATGGCGCCACCGAGGGAACGGAAGAAGGTGACGACGGAGCTCGCGGAGCCGAGGTCCTCGGGCGCGACCTGGTTCTGCGTGGCGAGGACCAGGTTCTGCATCATCATGCCGATGCCGAGGCCCATGACGAACATGTAGACCGCGACGTGCCAGTACTCGGTGTCGTACCGGATCGTGCCCAGCAGCCCGAGCCCGGCCGTGACCAGGAAGCCGCCGGTGACCAGCCACGCCTTCCAGCGCCCGGTCTTGGTGATGACCTGGCCGGAGATCGTCGAGGAGAGGAAGAGCCCCGCGATCATCGGGATCGTCATGACGCCGGACATCGTCGGCGACTTGCCGCGCGCGAGCTGGAAGTACTGGCTGAAGAAGACGGTGCCCGCGAACATCGCGATGCCGACGAACAGCGAGGCGATCGAGGCCAGCGTGATGGTGCGGTTGCGGAAGAGTCGCAGCGGGATGATCGGTTCCTTGGCCCGCGACTCGATGAACACGAAGATCAGGCCGAGCAGGACCGAGCCCGCGACCATCACGTACGTCTGCCACGACAGCCAGTCGTACTTGTCGCCCGCGAAGGTCACCCAGACCAGCAGCAGCGAGACGGCGGCGCTGATGAAGAACGCGCCCGCCCAGTCGACCTTGACGCCCTCGCGCTTGACGACGGGGAGCTTCAGGGTCTTCTGGAGCACGATCAGGGCGATGACCGCGAACGGCACGCCCACGTAGAAGCACCAGCGCCAGCCCATCCAGCTGGTGTCGGTGATGACGCCGCCGAGCAGCGGGCCGCCGACGGTCGCGACGGCGAAGACCGCGCCGAGGTAGCCGCTGTAGCGGCCGCGCTCGCGCGGGGCGATCATCGCGGCCATGACGATCTGCGCGAGGGCGGAGAGGCCGCCGACGCCGATGCCCTGGACGACCCGGCAGGCGATGAGCATGCCGCTGCTGGTCGACAGACCGGCGACGACCGAGCCCAGGACGTAGATGACCAGGGCTATCTGGACGAGCAGCTTCTTGCTGAAGAGGTCGGCGAGCTTGCCCCAGAGCGGGGTGGTGGCGGTCATGGCCAGCAGCGATGCCGTCACGACCCAGGTGTAGGCGCTCTGGCCGCCGCCGAGGTCGGAGATGATCTCGGGCAGCGCGTTGGAGACGACCGTCGACGACAGGATCGCGACGAACATGCCGAGCAGCAGCCCGGTCAGCGCCTCCATGATCTGCCGGTGTGTCATCGGCGTGCCGTCGGAGGCGCCGGGGCCGGTGTGGCCCGCGTGCCCTCCGTGCTTGGCGTGGCCGCCCCGCACACCGGTGGGTGTGGTCGTAGCCATTGAGTTCCTATCCGTGCGTATTTGCTTCTGTTACACAGGTGTACGGGTGTGAGCCCCGTTGCCGAGGCGGTTCCTGCACTCCCCGGTATGGCTTCCGGGGGCGCAGCCGCCCGCTCCACGACAGGCGAAGCTGTCGCGGAGTCGGGACAGCAGCGCGTTGAGCCGGCCGACGTCCTCGTCGGACCAGTCCTGAAGGTTGTGGGCGAACATCTCGGTGGTCCGCCGGGTCAGCTCGTCGAGCTGGGCGTGGCCGCCGGGAGTCAGCCGGAGGATGCGCGAGCGCTTGTCCGCCGGGTCCGGGGACCGTTCGATCCAGCCACGGTCGGCCACATGGGCCACGTGGCGACTGGTCACCGACATGTCCACGGAGAGCAGCTCGGCGAGCCGGCTGATGCGCATCTCACCGTGCCGGTCCAGGAGGGTCAGCACGGCGGCGGACCCCGCCGGGCATTCGGCGGGCAGTGCGCGGGCCAGCCCCCTCTTGACGGCCCCGACGGCGCTGAGCTGCCGGGCCAGTTCCTCGTAACTACTCCTTGCCGCCACGGGAACCCCCAGCACACTCACGTCTATGTTGTTGCTTAGGGCAACGATAGAAGCCGATGGTTGCTACAGGCAAACGAAAACGGCCTTGCAGAAGTAAAGGAACACCAAAGCCTCCGCCGGGTCCCGGTCAAGCCCCGGCCCGGCTCGCACCACCGCAGGTCGCACGGGGTACCGGACGGCCCCGGGGGTTGGGCGGCAGCCCCGAGTTCGCTAGGGTCCTGCCCCATGGCACACAACCCCCACGCCCCTCAGCCGGGCCCCGAGGGCAACCACGACCCGGCGGGCAGCACGCAGATGTTCCGCGCCTTCGTCGACGAGGGCGAGCCGCAGCGCCGGCAGCAGCCCGCGGCGACCTCGTCCGGGCCGAAGGTCGGGGTGATCGCGGCGGTGATCGCGGTCGTCGTCGTCCTCGGCGCGGTGGCCTGGCTCGCGCTGGGCTGATCACTGACTGACGGCCGCTGACCACGACGGGGCGGTGAGGCGGCGTCGGGCCGCCGGCGCGGCACGGCCCGACGCCACGTCGCAGTCACCCCCGCGGTGCGGTCACCCCGCGGTGCGGTCACCCCGCGGTGCAGTCACCCCGCGGTGCAGTCACCCCGCGGTGCGGTCACCCCGCGGTGCAGTCACCCCGCGGTCGCGGCGCGGACGTGCCGTGGTCGTGTCGCGGTGCGATCGCTCCGGTGGGCGGTCGGCCGGGCCGAACGGTCGGCGCCCCGAGCCCGGGGCTGCCCGGTCGATGACCCGGCCCCGGAGGCCGCCCGGCCGCCTCGACGCGCCCGGGACCTCCGGATCAACGCGTCCGAGCTCTCCGCTCAGCCGGAGTCCGGGGCCTCCTGGTCAACGAGTCCGCGCTCTCCGGCCCAAGGTCACTCCCATACGGCGGTGACGTTCCGCGTCTCGACGTGCATCCCCAGCGGGACCCGCCAGGACGCCACGCAGATGGTGTACGTCTCGGAGCGCGTCGCACCCGCGCGGATCGGGGCGGGCAGCGGCTGGGACGAGGTGATCGTCGCCCAGTCGACGCCGAGCGCGCCGATGATGTGCGTGGCGAAGGTGACGGTCCCCGAGCGCGCCGGGGAGCCGCCGGTGTTGCGGAACTCCACGGTCACCTTCTCGCACCACCGCTTGTCCGCCGCCGCGCGCTGCGGCGCGCTCAGGGTCAGTGCGGCGGGGGTGGCGGGCGGTTCCGGGTCCGGTTTCGGGTCCGGCGGCTTCGGGTTCGGCTTCGGCTTCGCGGGCGCGGGCGGCTTCGGACTGCCGGGGCCGTCCGGGGAGCCGCCGGGCGCTTGATGGTCGTCTGGACGGCCCTCCGATCCACCGCCCGGCCGCGAGGCTTCACTCCCCGGCCGCGTACGCGTTCCGTCGCTCGCTCCGGACTCCTGAGCCCCGGGTGACCCTCCTTCGCCGCCCGCCGTGCCCGTACGCACCCCGCCAGGACCGTTCAGGAGGCCGCTGGGGCCGCTCGTACCGGGGGACGAAGAAGCGGAGGGCCCCGTACCGCTCCGATCGCCTCCGCCGCCTCCCGTGCCGCCGCCGGGCCGGTCGAGGGGGGCGAACGTCACGCCGCCCGAGGGCTTCCCGCCTCCGGGCGAGGACTGCTCCGGGCCCCCCTCGGCCGCCGCGCCCACGGCGGCGTACCCCTTTCCGGGCCCGCTCCCGCAGCCGGTCAGCAGGCCGCCGCCCAGACACAGCGCGGCCGCCGAGGCCACGATGACGGTGCCCCGGCGGCCGGTGGAGCCGTGGATCCGGCCGCTCGGGCCGGTCGTCTGACGTCGCATCGCGCCAGTGTGGATGACGGGCCGTCAGATATGAACCCCGGTGCACCGATCCGGTGGAGGACGGCCCGGCGCGCGCCCGGGGCGAGACGGTGACGAATACGCGGGGCGGGACGGCGACCGGCGTCCGGGGCGGCGATGAGTACGCGGGGCGGGGCGGCGACGGGCGTCGGAGGGGGCCCGCGCCCGCGCGCGAAGCCGCCCCTGTCCGGCGCGCGAAGCCGGAACGGCGACGGATACCGGGGCGGGGCGACGATGAGTACGCGGGGCGGGGCGGCGACCGGCGTCCGGGGCGACGACGAGGACTCGGGGCGGGGCGGCGGCCGGCGTCCGGGGCGGGCGGTGACCGGTGTCCGGGGCGGGTGCCTGGGGCGGGGCGGATCAGCCCCGCTCCGGGCACCCCGACGGGCCGGATCAGTCCGCGATGAGCCCTTCCCTGAGCTGGGCGAGCGTGCGGGTCAGGAGCCGGGAGACGTGCATCTGGGAGATGCCGACCTCCTCGCCGATCTGCGACTGCGTCATGTTCGCGAAGAACCGCAGCATGATGATCTGGCGCTCGCGCGGGGCGAGCTTGGCCAGCAGCGGCTTGAGCGACTCCCGGTACTCGACGCCCTCCAGCGCGGAGTCCTCGTACCCGAGGCGGTCCGCGAGCGAGCCCTCGCCGCCGTCGTCCTCGGGGGAGGGGGAGTCGAGCGAGGAGGCGGTGTAGGCGTTGCCGACGGCGAGCCCGTCGACCACGTCCTCCTCGGAGACCCCGAGCGCGCGGGCCAGCTCCGGCACGGTCGGCGAGCGGTCCAGCTTCTGCGCGAGCTCGTCACTGGTCTTGGTCAGGGCGAGCCGCAGCTCCTGGAGGCGGCGGGGGACCCGCACGGACCAGGAGGTGTCGCGGAAGAAGCGTTTGATCTCGCCGACGACGGTGGGCATCGCGAACGTCGGGAACTCGACGCCCCGTTCGCAGTCGAACCGGTCGATCGCCTTGATCAGGCCGATCGTGCCGACCTGGACGATGTCCTCCATCGGCTCGTTGCGGCTGCGGAACCGCGCGGCGGCGTACCGCACCAGCGGGAGGTTCAGCTCGATCAGAGTGTCCCGCACATAGGTCCGCTCCGGACTGTCCGTTCCCTCGGGGCCCGAGGCGGGGCCGAGCGCGGCGAGCCGCAGGAACAGGGAGCGGGACAGCGTGCGGGTGTCGATGGCCTCCGGCGAGCTGGTGAGCACGGCGGGTGCCGGCACGCTCTTGGTGAGCGTGAGCACCTTCGAGCTGCCCTGTTCTTCGGACATGCCACCCCCTTGAGGTCGCGGACGGTCGCGGCGGCCGCGACCATCGGAGGAACGCAGCCTCCACCTGAATACCGGAGGCGGGGCTGCGGCAAACGCGCTTCGAGCAGAATGTCACATGTCGGCAACACGCTGTAGTGACATGTCGACAAGTCAGCGCCGAATCCGCCCTGGAAACAGGGGGTGTGGCCCTTATATGCCGTCAGAACCGCTCTCTGGACGGTCTACCCGTTCCGGTTACGCCTCGATCCTGTTTGCGGATCTCAGTCGGGCGAAACTTCTGGCGAGAAGCCTTGACACATGCATCTGCGAGACGCCTAGCTCCGCGCTGATCTGAGACTGAGTCAAGTTGCTGTAGTAGCGCAAGAGAAGGATGCGCTGCTCCCGCTCGGGGAGCTGGACGAGGAGGTGGCGTACGAGGTCGCGGTGCTCGACGCCGGCGAGCGCGGGGTCCTCGTAGCCGAGCCGGTCGAGCAGCCCCGGCAGCCCGTCGCCCTCCTGGGCGGCCTCCAGGGAGGTCGCGTGGTACGAGCGTCCGGCCTCGATGCAGGCCAGTACCTCGTCCTCGGCGATCTTCAGCCGCTCGGCGATCTCGGCGGTGGTGGGGGAGCGGCCGTGAGCGGTCGTCAGATCCTCGGTGGCGCCGGTGACCTGGACCCAGAGTTCATGGAGGCGGCGGGGTACGTGGACCGTGCGGACGTTGTCGCGGAAGTAGCGCTTGATCTCGCCGACGACGGTGGGCATCGCGAACGTCGGGAACTGGACCCCGCGCTCCGGATCGAACCGGTCGATGGCGTTGATCAGGCCGATCGTGCCGACCTGGACGACGTCCTCCATCGGCTCGTTGCGGCTGCGGAAGCGGGCGGCGGCGTACCGGACGAGGGGGATGTTCGCCTCGATGAGGGCGGCCCGGACCCGGCGGTGCTCCGGGGTGCCCGGCTCCAGGTCCTTGAGCTGGCCGAAGAGGACCTGGGTGAGCGCCCGGGTGTCGGCGCCCCGGGACTTGGCGGGCCGTGCGGGGCGGTCCGAGGTCTCGGCTCGGGGGTCCCGGGCGTCCCGGACGTCCTCGGACAGGATCGCCGGGTCGGCTTGGACGGCCTGGGGAGGCACTTGAGGCGCTGTACTGGCCGGCACGGTGTCGCCACCCCTTTGCGGTCAACTACGGTCAACTCATCCGTCAAAAGCGGTCATAGCATCACAAGACATGAGCACTATGTGCAAGCACCGTATAGTGCCGTGTTGTGGGCATATGGGTTTAGAACTATGAAAGAACCCCTCGCCCGGAAGGTGAGGGGTTGATGGAACCAGTCCGGGGACCGGCCCGGAGGAAGGCGCCGACCGTGGCGGCGAGAGTGGTCAGAAGGGGTAGTCGGCGATCACCCAAGTGGCGAATTCCCGCCACTGTCCGGCCGCGGCCTGGTGGGCCGGATGCTCGATGTACCGCTTGAGCGCTTCCTCGTCGGCGACGGCGGAGTTGATGGCGTAGTCGTACGCGATCGGCCGGTCGGTGATGTTCCAGGCGCACTCCCAGAACTCCAGCTCCGGGATCCGCCCCTCCAGCTCCCGGAAGGCCCGGTCCCCGGCGACGACCCGCGGGTCGTCCCGCTCGACGCCTTCGTTCAGCTTGAAGAGGACCAGGTGGCGGATCATCGTGGGGCTCCTACTTCACCAGTTCTGACATGAAGTCACCGACGCTCTGCGCGGCGCTGGAAACGCCTTCGAACCCTACCCCCACCAGCTCGGCGGACCGCTTGGGAGAGGTGATGATCGTGTACAGCACGAAGATCACCACGAGATAGATGATGATCGTCTTTGCCTTGGCCACAATCCTGCCTCCCCGTCGGCCCCATGTGCGGTCGGGCGATTCTATCCGTACGCATGACCGCATTTGATGGCTGTTTTCGATCACTGATGCACCTTTTAAGGACCTACGACCCGGCCATCGGGGCCTTTCGCCCGCCCCGCCGAGCCGTCCCGCCCGGCAGCATGGATACCGAGCCCGACGGGACCTGGCAGGACCCGGAAGGCCGGAACAGGGCCTCTCTGTGGGGTCGGCCCGCCGCGCGATTCCCCCTGACCGCGACGACCGACCGCAGGCGCTGTTCCCACCGGGGGAAGCGGCTTGTCCCCCCGATGCCGCTTCCCCCGACCTGACCCGTGGAACCGGAGCGCCCGGCCGCCGTACCCCTCGTACGGCGACCGGGCGCTCTGCTGTACGACGGGCGGCAGATGCCTGCGGGCCGGGGGCGAGGGTCGCGCGAACAGCAGGCGCGCAGCATCAGGGCCGAGCGGACTCCGGGCCGCTCGGGGTCGCCCCCCCCCCCGCACGCACGGGGACCACGCGACGGGCTATGCGTCCGTGTTCACGCTCTGGGGACCACCCCCGCGTACGCGGGGACCACGCCTGCCGGGTCCAGCGCTCACGCCCGGGAAGGGGGCCACCCCCGCGTGCGCGGGGACCACCCTTCGTGACCTGGGGGTTTAGGTGGCGGGAATGCGGTTTTTGCTTACTTCTTGAGGAACCGGCATATCTCGCCTTCCGTCGCAAAGTGGTCACGTGTGGTTCGGCTGTTGCCCATTCTGCCCGCCGCCGGTCCTGTCTGGGCCTGGCTTCGGCGGGTGGGCTGCGGTTCTGCTCTCTGTGGGGCTGGTCCTGGGGATGCGGTGTGCCCGTCCTGCCCAACCGGGAGCCGTGGGGCAGGGGTTAGGCGGGCTTGAGGAGGTTGCGGAGGTTGGCGATGTGGGCTTTGACGGCGGCGATCTCGTCCGGGGTGGGGGTGGTGGGCTCGCCGCCGTGAGTGTGTGCGTGGTGGCAGGTGCGGCAGAGGCCGTCGGGGAGGGCCCCGGGTGGTCCTGGGCGGCGGCAGTTGGTGCATTCGACCAGTAGCGCTTCGTGGGTGGGTTCCGTGGCGTCCGGCGATCGGGACTCTGCTGTCCTGGGGATGTGGGGTGGGATTTTGTCGGTGAGGCGGCGGTGGAGGAGGCCGGCGGGGGAGTCGATCCGGGCGGGGAGTCCTGCGGTGAGGGCGGTGGTCAGGTAGTCCACGCTCACGCCGCGCGCCAGCCACGCGGACGCGAGCGGTTCCAGGGTCGCGCAGTCCGCTGCGGAGAGTGCGAGGCGGTGGTCGTCGCGGCCCAGACGCGCCAGCGCCAAGTAGGCGTCGGAGGGGCCGGGTTCGGCGGTAGCGCGGAGGGTCGCCGGTACCTCGCCGGGGGCGGGCGGTGTGGGGCGTGGGACGGTCTGGTCGGCTTCTGGACGGTCTGCGCTCGGGGCGGGCCGCACATGGGCCATGTCTCCTGCGTGCGGCTGTTGTTCGGTGTGGTGGGGGCCGGGCGTGCCGGTGGCGGCGGCCGGGAGCGGTGGGCGTTGGTGGGGTGCGACGGCCTCAAGGGGTGGGGCTTGCCGTGGTGCGGGCGGCTGCTGGGGTTCCTCGGCTGTGTCCCACAGTGTGGGGGATGCTGGGGGTGTGGTCCGCGGTGGTGGGGGTGCGGCCACGTCTGCGGGGGTGACGGTCTGGATGCAGTGTTCCGTGGCCAGGTAGGCGTTCCACCACTCGTTGTCGCGTGCCGTGCGGGACCAGAACGTGCGGGAGATCCAGCGGACCTCGCCTCCCTTGCCCCTACCTGTTCCCGTGGTGAGTCTGGAGCGGACTCGGCGGAGGTGGCCCGCTACGGAGAGGCTGTTCAGCGAGGTGCCGATGGCCTGCTGGCCGTACAGGGGCAGGTGCTTGGCCAGTTGCTTCACGCTCATCGCCGCGCCCTGGGGCAGGCGGTCGATGAAACCCGCCACGTAGCGCTCGCGGGCCGGGAGCAGGGCGAAGTCATCGCGTGCGGGCGGACGTTGGTCGGGAGCATTGCGCTTGCCATAGCCCGGCTTCGCCATCGGGTAGGCGTGGGAGATCACGGGAGCGGGCGGGACAGGACTAAGGTGCTGAGTAGCCATGAGATCGGCTTTCTAGGTGGAGATCTTGTGAAGGCGCTCGGGTCTCGGGGCTCGTATCCCGGCATCTGGGACCCGGGACCCGAGCTTCGGGCCCGCGCCTCCGTTCCGTACTCCCCACGAGTGACCCGGCCCACCCCGGAACTCGAAGCCCGAAGCCCGAAGCCCGAGGCTCGGAGTTCGTGACCCGAGCTTCGGGGTCGCCGCGCGGGCTCGTCCCGGGGAGGCTTCGGGCTGCACGCAAACACCCCCTCGGCCCGCGTTTCCACGGATCAAGGGGGTGTTGAAAGCGGTAGCGGTGGGATTTGAACCCACGGTGACGGGTTACGCCACACTCGCTTTCGAGGCGAGCTCCTTCGGCCGCTCGGACACGCTACCGAGAGAGAGCTTAGACCATCTCGGGGCGTGACAGAAATCGGTTCCCGGTGGCCGGGTCGGGCGGGGTCATAGGGCGCGGAAGAAGGACGTCAGCTGGGCGGCGCACTCCGGCTCCAGGACGCCGGCGATGACCTCCGGGCGGTGGTTCAGGCGGCGGTCGCGGACCACGTCCCAGAGGGAGCCCGCAGCGCCGGCCTTCTCGTCGCGGGCGCCGTAGACGACCCGGGCCACCCGGGACTGGACCAGGGCGCCCGCGCACATCGTGCAGGGCTCCAGGGTGACCACCAGGGTGCAGTCGGTCAGGCGCCACTCGCCGTGGGCCTCGGCCGCCCGGCGCAGGGCCAGGATCTCGGCGTGGGCCGTGGGGTCGCCGGTGGCCTCGCGCTCGTTGTGGGCGGTGGCCAGTTCGGCGCCGTCGGGGCCGAACACGACGGCGCCGACCGGCACATCGCCGGCCGACGCCGCCCGCGCCGCCTCGGCCAGGGCGCGGCGCATCGGGGACCGCCAGGGGTCGCGTACGGGATCGGGCTCAGGTACGCGAGCCGGTTCCCGTGCGGAACCGGGCTCCTGTGCGCGTACGGGATCGGAATCCGGTACGCGTACGGGCTCCCGGGCGGGGTCGGGTGAAGGGGTCGGCGGTCGTGCGGTCACCCGCGGACCCTAGCGGACGGGGCCGAGCGGGGGCTGGGCCGCCATCGACCGGGGCGGGTGGAGGAGAGGAGGGGGTGAGTGAGGAGGGTGAGGGGTGGAGTGGCGGGGGGGGGGCTGGGGGGGGGGGGGGGG
>NZ_JNZZ01000013.1 GCF_000717645.1 Streptomyces californicus | reverse complement strand
GAAGAACGTGTCGCCGAGCTTGATGCGCTCGGACTGGTCGGTGGAGCCGTACTGGCCCGCGTACGTCTTCCCGCCGGTGGTGATCGACGTCATCTGCGAGTGGTCGGACCAGGTGATGCCGGTGCGGGTGGACTCGGGGGTGGAGGCGGCGGCGGTCTCGTTGCCGATCCGGTCGTAGGACCAGTTCGTGGTGGAGCCGTCCTTCGCGGTGATCTGCTGGGCGTCGTTCACGGTGTAGGTGGTGCCGCGCGGGCAGCCCTTGTCCACGCCCTGGGAGGTGAGGTTCCCGGCGAGGTCGTAGCAGTACTGCCAGGAGGAGTTGAGGGTCGAGCCCTTGTTCTCCGCCGCGTAGGAGAAGCGGCCCGCGCTGTCGTACTCGTAGCTCGTCTTCGTCCCCGCGACCGCGTCCGTCGTGCTGCGGATCTTGCCGCCGTCCTTGCCGTCCTGGCGGGCGTAGGTGTAGGCCAGGTCGACCAGGGTGCCCTTCGGGCTGGTGGCCTTGATCTTCTCCGGACGGCCGGACTTGTCCGGCGTGACCGTCTGCACGGTGTTGCCGGGGTACGTAGTCGTGGTCCGCACGTCGTTCTTGTCGTACGCGTACGTGGTGGTCTTGCCCTTGGGGTCCTTCAGCTCCTTGAGCTTGTTGACCTTGTTCCAGGTGTAGTCGGTCAGGCCGGCGGGGTCCTGATAGGTGTCGACATTGCCCGCCGGGGTGTACGCCAGGACGGTCTGCGAGCCGTTCTGGAGGGTGCGGACCGTCTCGCGGGAGAGCGGGTCGAAGTCGTACTTGATGACGCCGGTGCCGTCGGAGCGCTGGGTGAGGTTGCCGTCGCCGTCGTACTCGTAGGTGACGGTCTGATAGTTGGAGGAGTCGACCTTCTTCACCCGGTCGCGGTGGTCGTAGGCGTAGGTGATGGTGATGCCGCGGGCGTCCTTCGCCGAGGAGACCCTGCCCAGGTCGTCGTAGGTGTAGGTGGTCGTGCCCAGCGGGGCCGGGGCCTCGACCGTCTTCAGGTTGCCCTTGGCGTCGTAGGTGAAGGTGGTGGCGACCGACTTCGACGCCGTCATCTTCGTGGTGACCTTGCAGACCTGGCCCTCGAAGCCGCCGCAGGTGGGGGTCGCGGGGTTGTAGTCGAAGGACTGGTTTCCCCCGCCCGTGCCCTGGACGGCGACGGACTTGGTGTTGCCCGCCGTGTCGTAGGTGTAGTCGGTCTTCTCGTCGTCCGCCGTTGTCAGCGTTCCCGGCAGGTCCGCGCCCGCGATCGTCTGATATCCCGTCACCGTCGCGCTGGCCCCGGTCGGGAGCGTGGAGCCGGTCGGGTTGTTGCGGGAGTCCCAGCCGTACGTGGTGACGTTGCCGCCCGCGCCACCGGTGCCCATGGCGTCGGTGGCCTGCTCCACGTTCCGGTTCGCGTCGTACTTCTTGGACCGGGTCTGTTCGAGGGCGTCGGTGACCTTCTCCACCTGCCCGTCCGCGTCGTGCTCGTACTTCGTCGCGTTGGTCTCGGGGTCGGTGACCGTGGTGGTGCCGGCGGCGTTGTACGAGGCGGCGGAGTAGGCGTAGGTCCAGGTCGGGCCGGTGTGGCCGGAGCCGTTGAGCTCGGTGGCCCGGAGCATCGAGGTGACCCGGTTCTCGGCGTCGTAGGTGAAGACGGTGACCCGCCCCTTGGGGGTGGTGATCTTCGTGAGGCGGCGGGAGGAGTCGTAGCCGAAGACGGTCGCCTTGCCCTCGGTGTCGGTCGTCTTCGCCAGGTCTCCCGCAGCGTTGAGGTCGAAGACGGCGGTGCGGCCGGTGTGGTCCTTGGCCTGCCACTGGTTCGGGTACGTCTTGACGAGGTCCACCCAGCGGCCCGAGCGGCTCTCGGCCAGCTTGAATCCCTTGTGCTCGTCGCCCTCGTCGTGCTGCGTGACGGTGATGGCGCCCTTGTTGCGGTCGGTGACCTTCGTCAGCGTGCCGTACTGGTCGTAGGTGTCCTTGGTGCCGGACTTGCGGTCGGTCAGCGTGTACGTGCCGTCCACGTTCTTCGCCAGGTCCTTGGAGTAGCCCTTCGGTGTGGTGAAGGTGCCGTCCGCCTTCTTCGTGAACGACGCCGCGTCCCCGGTGGCGTCGAAGAGCACCACTTCGTTCGCGTAGAGGTCGAGGTAGCGCTCGTACTCCTGCCACCACCGCTGTGACACCTTGCCCCACGGGGCGTCCAGCGAGTTGTAGGTACGGGCCAGCCGCAGCTTCTGGCCCACGCCGGCGACCTCGAAGTCGGTGGCGGCGAGCATCAGGTTGCCGTTCGACAGGTTGACCCGGGCCACCAGCGAGTCGGTGACCCTGATGTCGGAGATCTGGTGCCAGGGAACCGCACCCTGCCCGCGCGGTACCCAACTGCGAACGCCGGCCGACGAACGTGCCGCGGGTGACGCTGCCTCGTCGCCCTGCTCGGCCCGCTTCCTCTGCTCCGCCTGCCAGGCGGCCTCCGCCGCCGACGGAGCGGACGCCGCCCTGCTGGCCGGCGGCTTGGTGGCGCCGACCTTGACCGGAGGTATGGACTGCCGATCGGCCTTCCTGCCCCAGGCCGAGACCGCCGCCGGAGCCGGGTCATCACCCGGCGCGGCCAGCGCCGGCAGCGCGGAAGCCCCCAGCGCGGCCACCACCAGGGCCGCTGTCAGGGCGCCTCTTCGGGAAGTGCGGGATGTACGGGCACGCCGAAACGGCGTGCCGGAAGCACGCGAATCCATGTGATCCCCCCACGGGATACGTAGACGCGGTGAGCGCCGCGCTCACCGGAGCCGCACACGCTGCCACGGGTCCTTCACACGACGCGAACGCTTATGCGGTCGCAAACGGGTAAACGGGCCAGTGCAAGCCATCTTTCTCGCCCGATTCCTCCGTAGTTGCCTTTCGGGGCCGCCGTACCTTGCCTTATGGTAACTGTTTCGACGTCAACGAAACGGGGCCGAAAAGCACCTGCCTCCGTCGGGGCCTCTCGCCGCGAACTCACGAGGAGGCCGGAGGAATGCCGAGCGTTCCGCGTGCTCGGTGAGCACGCGGATGCCGGGCTGGGACGCACCGGCCGGCGACACGGGAAGAGGCCGTCCGGCCCGGGCGGCCATCGTGCTGATGTTCTGGCCGCACGTGGCGGCGATGGGCTTCGCACGTGCCGCAACCGCTGGTGACCGGCCGGGGACTTCGCGCTTCCTGCCGCTTGCCTCTCTTACGGCGACGCCCTGGCGCGAGCCCCTTCATTTCCGGGGGTATCGGTCACCGGCGGCGTATCGTCAGGGGCCGTTGCGTCACCCGTTGCCCGCCCACCGCCGCCCGTCGTGCGCTGCCCGGTCGTCGCCGGTGACCGGGCCGATCCGGCAGGAGCCGCCGTGAACAGGATCGTCACGTCCATCTCGCTCTCCCTCGACGGATTCTTCGAAGGACCCGACCAGGACATCGACTGGCACACCGTCGACGAGGAACTGCACCAGCACTTCAACGACTACCTGCGCACGATGGGCGGCTTCGTCGAGGGGCGCGTCACCTACGAGTTGATGGAGGAGTTCTGGCCGACCGCCGATGAGGACCCGGCCAACGAGGGGCCGATGGCCGAGTTCGCCGGGATCTGGCGGGAGATGCCGAAGTTCGTGTTCTCGCGCACGCTGGAGAGCGTGGGGCCGAACGCGACCCTGCTGCACGAAGTCGATCCCGAGCAGGTGCGGGAGCTGCGCGAGGCCGCGTCGGGGGACCTGGTGGTCGGCGGCGCGGGCCTGCTGGAGTCGTTCCGGCGGCACGACCTGATCGACGAGTACCGGATCTACCTCCACCCCGTCATCCTCGGCCGGGGCCGCCCCTTCTTCCGGGACGCGGAGGAGCGGCAGATGCTCCGGCTGATCGAGACCCGGACCTTCGGGAACGGAGTCGTACTGCTCCGTTACGAGACGGTCCGGGCGTCGTGAGGCGTACGGCGCGTCGTGCGCGTACGCCGCGTGCTGCGCGCTTTCAGGCGGTGGCCGCGTAGGCGGCGAAGGCCGACCAGGCGGAGGGCGCGACGCTGAACGTCGGGCCCTCGACGTCCTTGGAGTCACGGATGTGGACGGCGGCGGGATGCGCGGCGACCTCGACGCAGGCCCCGCCCTCGTCGCCGCTGTGGCTCGACTTCTTCCAGTTGTAGGCGACCTCAAGGCACTGCCCGCCGTCGCTGCCGCTGTAGCTCGACTTCCGCCAGTCGTACGCGACTTCCAGGCATTGCCCGCCCTCGTCGCCGCTGTAACTCGACTTGAACCAGTTCAGTCCGGTGCTCATGGTCTTCTCTCCCAGTAAACGGGCCAGCAGGCGCAGGGTCTTTTCCGGAGTCAGTGCCTGGGCTCGCAGCATCGCATATTTCTGGGTGAGGATGCTGACGTCATTCGGGTCGGTGATCAGTTGGCTGCCGCGCTGGGTCTCGGTGTAGGCGACGCGCTGATGGTCCGGAGTCTCCAGGAGAGTAAAGGGGCCGTTGAGTCCCGCGTGGGACAAGCTCTCCAGCGGGAGCACTTGCAAGCAGACGCCCGGGAGTTGGGCCATCTTGTACAGGTGGCGGAGCTGCTTCCGGTGCTCCTCCTCCGACGTCAGCCGCATCATCAGGACCGGTTCCCAGATCACGATGCTCGTGGTCGGCGGCTTCTTGCGGTGCAGGATGTGCTGACGCTGGAGCCGCGTCGCGGTGTGCGTCTCGATCTCCTCCGGGCTGTAGACCGGGATCCTGTTGCGGAACACGGCCTCCGCATACGCCTTCGTCTGGAGCAGACCCGGGATGACCTGGTTGTCGAACCAGGACAGCGCCAGAGCCTCCTGCTCCATGTCGATGTAGTCCTCGGCCCACAGCGGGATCAGGTCGACCTCCGGCATGTTGTCGACCGCCGTCGACAGCGCGCCCTTCGTGTCGAGCAGGTCGTCCATGGCGTCCGCCAGATCCGGGACGAGGGAGCGCCTGCCCTGCTCGATGGAGGAGATCGTGTCCTCCTGGACCCCGGCCGCCGTGGCGAGTTGGCCCTGGGTCATGCCCGCTTCGTGCCGGAAACGGGCCACGAGCTTGCCCACGAGTTTCATGGACGAGGCGTTCTTGCGCTGTCGTTTTCTGGGATGCATACGGTTCCCACTCCCACCCCGGAAACCTCTTCACGCCTGCGCGACCCGTACAAGAAATCTGTACGAGTCGCGCAGGGTTACAGCAGGTCAGGCGCTGGCCCGAGGTGGTGTCCGTGCGGGGGTTTCCTAGAACATCAGTGCGTTCTCGACGTCCGACTGCCAGTAGGTGACGAAGCCCCGGCTGTCCGTGGCGGTGTCCGCCGGGAGCTTCAGCGTGAACTCGCCCTTGGACTGGTTGTTCTGGTCGACCATGATCACGCCGAGGTTCTCGCTGACGACCGGCTCGTCCTCGCCCGGCTCGCCCTGGAGCGCGATACCCGCGTACGCCTCCTCGCCCGGGGAGAGCGTGACGACCGCCTGCGGCTTGCTCTCCTCCAGGATCGGGTACACGGCCTGCGCGTCGTCGAAGCGGAGGAACGGGGCGTAGTACGCCGAGCACTTGGTGGAGCCCGTGTTGGTGACGGTGAGCAGCAGGTGGTTGATCGGGCGGCTCACCGAGGAGACCTTCACCCGGGAGTTCTTGGGCGTGCAGGTCGGGATCGCCTTCGAGGACCCGCCCTTCGGCGCGGCCTCGGTCTTCTTGCTCTGGTTGTCGCCGTTGCCGTTGCCGCCCGCGTGCTTGCCCTCGGCGGGGACGGTCTGCGTTTCGGGCTTTCCGGCCTCCGGCGTCTCCGGCTGGGCCTTGTCGTCCGTGCTCGTCGGCGCGGGGGCGGGCGTCCCGGTCGCGGAGCCGGCCGGCTTGGTCCCCATGGCCTCGTCGTCCCCGCCACAGGCGGTGAGGGAGAGGGCGGCCACGAGGGCGGTGGCGGCGAGGGCGGTGGTGCGGAAGCGGTTGGTGCGCATGGCGGTGGTTCTCCCCGTACTCGATGGACTCGGTGTGCTCGATGGCCCGGCGTACGCGACGGACTCGGCGTACCCGGTGCAGGTGCTGCTCCGACGCCGCGCCGCGCCTCTCGGGCGGCCGGTCCGCGGCGGTGCTGCTGTGGTCTGGTCCGAGCTTGTGGGACGGCGGATTCCCGCCGCAACACCTGGCGGGCCATTGGGGACGCTGGAACGCCTGCACATGTGCTGACCTGCGGAGATGCCGCGTCCCTGGAACGCCGTCCTGGGACGCGGGAGGGTGGTGAACGCCGTCGAATGAGCGGATGAGCCCGAGGTCCCGGAGTCCCTGAGGTGCTCCGGTCGCGGTACGGAGCAAGAGGTGTCTGCTGCCGGTTCAGGTGTTCCTGGTCCGCCACGGGGCCGCGAGATGGCGGGATCCGGACGCAACGCCCTTCGAACCATTGGGGATGCCGGGGCGTCTACGCCTACGGTGACCTGCGGGGATTCCGCGCTTCTGGAACGCCGTTCCGGGGCGCACGAGGAAAGGGAGCGCCGTCGTGGCGACGCCGGAGGCCGTGGAGTTCGCGGCCCTGCTCAAGGATTTGAAGGCTCGTTCTGGGCGTAGCTACGGCGTGCTCGCGGGAAAGCTGCACGTCAGTACGTCGACGCTGCACCGGTACTGCAACGGGGACGCGGTGCCGAACGAGTTCGCTCCCGTCGAGCGGTTCGCGCGGGTCTGCGGGGCGTCGGGGGACGAGTTGGTGGAGGTGCACCGGCGGTGGATCATCGCGGACGCGGCCAGGCGACGGCCTCCGGCGGGGGCGCCGGACGCGGGGGCCGGGGGCGCTGCGGTCGAGGGCGCGGCGGGGGGCGTTGAGTCCGTTGAGCCTGCCCCGCCTGCCGGATCTACCGGGTCTGCCGGGCCTGCCTCGCCTGTGGACTCTGCCGGGCCCGCCTCGTCTGCCTCGCCCGCCCCGTCTGCCGAGCCTGCCGGGCGGGCTGTCGAACCCGCCGCCCCTGCCGAGCCCGCTGCGCCCGTTGCTGCTGCGGTCCCTGCGGCGGCTGAGCATGACCGGAGCGACGAGCCGGACACCGGGGACGAGGACTTCGGGACGGACATCACGGCCGAGCGCGGCGGGGTCGGCGCGGGCGGCCGGCCGGGGGAGGGGGCGCGTTCGCGGTGGGCGCGGCTCTCCCGGCGTACGCGGGTGCTCATCGCGGCCGCCGGGGTCGCCGCGCTGCTCGTGCCGACCACCGTCGTCGCCGTCGATCTCGTCGGCTCGGGCAAGGAGGGCGGCGGCAGCGCGGCGGACCGGGTGGAGGACCGGAGCGGGGGGCTCGCCGGGGCGCCGGAGGGGACCGTTTCGGCCACGCCGCGCCCCTCGGTGAGTCCGAGTTCGGCGAGTCCGTCGGCCGGTGCCTCCGCGTCGGGGAAGCCGTCCGGGACGCCCTCGACCGCCTCCG
This sequence comes from Streptomyces californicus, assembly GCF_000717645.1. Lineage (GTDB taxonomy): Bacteria > Actinomycetota > Actinomycetes > Streptomycetales > Streptomycetaceae > Streptomyces > Streptomyces californicus. The sequence goes on along the minus strand of NZ_JNZZ01000013.1, from coordinate 244,537 downwards.
GGGGCGGCCAGACGCAGAACGGCGACGGGAGCGGGAACGGGGCCGGGGCCGGGGGCGGCGGCGGTACGGGCCTCGGGGCTCCGCCGACCGTCAGCATCTCCTCGTACAACTGGGAGGAGCCCTGCGGCCAGCACTACCTGGTGAACCAGGGGCCCGAGAACCTGGACCCGCCGCCCCCGCCGCAGGACCGACGCGGCTGGGCGGCGGCGTACGGCGGGGTCGAGGGCGGGCTCTCGCGGCTCCAGCTCACCGTGCAGGGCACGTCGCGCGATGCGGTCGTCCTCAAGGGCATGCACGTCCGCGTGCTCTCCCGCAAGGCTCCGCTGCCCTGGTCGGCGTACCTGATGGGGAACGGCTGCGGCAGCGGGATCACGCCTCAGACGTTCGCGTCCCACCTCGACGCCGGGCAGCCGACGCTCCGCCCGGTGGCGGGGACGCAGGGGGACATCGAGGTCCCGGCGGTGGACTTCCCGTACAAGGTGACCTCGGAGGACGTGGAGGTCTTCAACCTGGAGATGAAGGCCGTGAGTTACGACGTCACCTGGTACCTGGAGCTGGAGTGGAGCAGCGGCGGCAAGGAGGGCGTGGTGCGGATCGACGACCACGGGAAGCCGTTCCGGCTCAGTGGGATGAAGGGGCGGCCGGAGTACCGGTACGGGAACGAGGAGGTCGGCTGGTTCCTCGCCGAGTAGGGCGCCGTCAGAAGGCTCGATAGATCTCGCGTCGATGGCCGACGGCCAGCACCCAGACGATGAGCCGCCCGTCCTCCACGGTGTAAACGGCCCGGTAGTCGCCCACGCGGAGACGCCAGCGTGCGTCGTGGCCCTGGAGCGGTTTGACGTCGAATCCGGCAAGATCCTCCGCGTCCAGCGCCTTCTGGAGATCCGCCAGGCGGCCGAGGATGCGGCGGGCTTCCGGCAACGGAATCTTGAGAAGGTCCCGCTGCGCGTGCGGTGTGAATCGTGTGGCGTGACCCATGGGTCAGTTGGCCGACCGGAGGAGCGCGGCCATCTCTTCGAGGGATACCGATCCGTTGGTTCCTTCGGCCTCCGCTTTGTCCGCGAGCCGGTTGAGCCATTCGTCCTCGTACCGCTCGGCGGTTTCGCGCAGACGCCGATACTCGTCGATGTCGACGAGGACCGCTTCGCTCTTGCCTCGGCGGGTGATGATCGTGGGCGTCTCGTCACGGCGGGCGCGGTCGATGACGTCCGCGAGGTGCTTGCGTACCTCTGCCATGGACTCGGTCACGGGCTCACTCATGAGGATCAATGTAGCAGATGTACATCTGTTGCACGTTCTGGAGTGGAGAGTGAGAGTGCCGCTACTCCTTGTATCGCCGTCTTGTCGCGCTGTCACCGGAGCGGTTCGTGGCAGCGTCGGCCGGAACCACGGGCACGACTGAGCCGGGGTGAGATCGAGCTTGAGCTTCATGGCGTGGTGCGGATCGACGACCACGGGAAGCCGTTCCGGCTCAGCGGGATGAAGGGGCGGCCGGAGTACCGGTACGGGAACGAGGAGGTCGGCTGGTTCCTCGCCGAGTGACATCCCGGGGCCCGGGGCGGGGTCGTACTCCTTTGTGGTGGTGCGGAGTTGCGGCGCGCACACTGAGGGCATGCGCTATGCGACGCGTGCTGAAAGGGCCAGGATCGCGGGGCTGAGGGTCCTGCTCTGGGCGGGTGCCCTCGTTGCCTCTCCAGTGTTGCTGATCGCGGGCCGGCCGATCCGTCGCCGCTACCTCCGCCACCTCTACCGCGACGGTGCCCCGCCCCTCATCGACAAGCGGCAGGGGTGGGTCAGCGCGCACTGGTTCGTCGTCACGCACCCGCTTCTGCGCCTGCTCTGCCTGCCGTCGGACGTGGTCGCCCGCCGGGTGCTGGGGAGGGGCTGAACGCGTCGGTTCCAGCAGGTGGGCGGGGTGGCCGAGACAGTTCGCACGGTCGTGCTGCCGTCTGTTCGGTGGCGGGGTCGCCCTCTGTCGCTGCGCTATCGTGATCGCGTCATCACGTTCTGTGTGTGCATCGGGAAAGGCATACAGGGCGGCCCCCGGTGGTGTTTGGCGCACCGCTCCGAGGGCCTTCACCACTAGTGGATCAGGAGTCCACGAGCGATGCTTTCGCATGTTATCCCGCCCGTTCGCGGCTATACGAAGTGTTCCAACAGTCTGGTACGTCATCCCCGGCTGTGCAGTGACGCGAAGATCCTGGTCCTCTACGTCCAGGGGTTGCCCGCGTGCGACCGCGACAAGGCGCTGAGCGAGCACGCGCGCAGTCTCCTGATGACCGGTCGCGCGTACCAGAGGGCCAAGGCCGAACTCCTCGCGCACGGGTACGTGCACGAGCGGCGGGAGCGCATCGCCGGGGGACGGTGGCGGACAGTGCAGGTGATGAGCAACGAGCCGTTGACGGCCGACCAGGCGGCGCGGCTCTACGCGGGTGCTCCCGCTGACGGGTACGCGGTGGTGGGTGCGGGCCGTGTGGGTCGTACGGGTCACGCGGGCCAGGTGGGTCACGCGGGCCATGCGGGTCGTACGGCGTCGGGTGCCTGGTCGGCTCCGAGTGCGCGCTTTCCGACGGTCGGTGAGCCGACGGGTCGGAGCGTCGGTGGTCAATTACCCGCAGACGAAGACTTGGGGGAAGACACTTCCCACCCACCCACCGAAGCGGGCGCGGCGGAAGAAGCCGAGGGGGAGGGGGATGCGGCCGCTTCGGAGTCGGTACCGGGGTCGGCATCGGTGCCGGTGCCGGTGCCGGGCTTGGGTTCGGCTCAGGACTCGGCTGCGGCTCTGGGATCGGCTGCGGCTGCGCCTTCGGGCTCGGCGGAAGTCCTCGCCGCCGAGCGGGTGTTGCTGTCGCTGCGGCACGAGAGGCGTGAGCTCCTGCTCGGCGTACGGGAGGCCCGTACGCTGGCCGGGCTCGCCGCCGAGTGGCTGCGGCGCGGTGTCAGCCCCGGGGACCTCCGGGCGGCGCTCACGAGGGGGCTGCCCAAGGACGGGGTGCGGTCGGCCCTGGGGTTCCTGGCGCACCGCCTGGTGGAGAAGCTGCCCGCGCCCCCGGCCGAGCAGCCGGAACCCGTACCGCCGTCGCCCCCTTCCTCTCCCCTCGCTCTGATCGCCTGTGCGGGGCCGGGCGAGGAGCACATGTTCCGGCCCAACGTGCCGTGGGCCACCACCTGCGGGCCGTGCCACCGCGAGGAGCAGCGGGCGTACTGGGAGGACATGCGGGCCCGGACGGAGGCCGCCCCCGCCCCCGAACCACTGCCTTGGCGCGAGCGCTTCGCCGCCGAGGGCGCGCAGGCGGGGGCGGGCCCGGGGCCGGACGTTGGCGGGTGAGGCGGTGAGGTGGTGAAGCTGTGGGTGCTGTTCGAGGCTGCAGTGTGGCTTCGGGGGCGTGCCGGGCGATCGGCACCGGGTGGGCGAGCGAAAGAGGCGCAAGTCCGCCCGGACCGCCGGGGCGGTCACGATACTGGCTGCCATGACCAGCACACCCGAAGCGACCACCTCGGCCCCGTTCTCCACGATCGGGATCCGGACCGGGGCCTTGGTGTTCTGCGGCGACGAGGTCGCCCTCATCCGCCGTGACCGCGCCGATTCCACCCACTACGTCCCGCCCGGCGGCAACGTCGAGCACGGCGAGGACCTCGCCGCCGCCCTTGCCCGCGAACTTGCCGAGGAACTCGACCTCGACATCGACCAGGCCGAAGGCGGCGACCTGTTGTGGGTCGTCGACCAGCGCGTCACCCGGCCCGGCCCTACCCCACCGCCGCGCAAGCTCCACCTGATCTACCGCCTCCACATCACGCCCGGGGTCCGCGCCACGCTTGCCGAGGTAGAACTGGACGAACTCCCCGACGGCAGCCACGAAGTCGGCGTCATCGAGTGGATCGACTACCGCGAGGCCGCCGAGTTGCCGATTTTTCCGCCCGTCGGTCCCGCCCTCGCCGCCCTGCCCGATCCGCGCGCCGCCGTCACCGACGCCGCTCTCGAAGCGGTCACCGACGACAACTACACCTGGGTGTGACCGACGGCGGTCACCGCCTGTGGGGCATGCGAGTCGAAGAGGAGCGGCGCCGGGATGAGCTTTGAGGGCCTGCCCGCTGAGACGGTCTGCTTGTCCACGCCGCCGCCGCACGTCCACTGCGGTCCGTCCCGTCGGCCGCCATCGACCGCCCGGCCTGGACGCTGCGGCAGGAGCGGGCGACGCAGCATGCGATGTCAACTGGCGCTTGATGGAGCATGTGTTGGGGTCTCTACGGGTCGCGTCCGGGGGTGGTTCGGCGGGGCGGATATCCGCTTGCGCATGACGTGGTCGGGCTGCGCCTCGCCGGCGTACGGTGCCGGGGCGGTCAGTTCGGGCCGCGTTGGGCGTCGTCGCTCGTGGAGACGGTCAAGCGTTTTCGGCCTGGAGGGTGCGTTCTTCCGTCGCCGGGTACTGCGGAGGCGCCACCGGTCCATCCCCGCCCGATGTGCCCGGCACGCTGCGCGGGACGCGGTGCCGTGGGTGGGTTTCCCTCTGCGGTGCCCGCCGGGTTCGCCATCGTCATCGGCGTACGGGTAAGGCGATTGCCGGGCGGTTCCGGTCTGTCCGGAAAGGGAGCGGGGCTTCTGGCGGGCGCTTCCTCGCCGTGTCAGGGTTCGCCGCGTCAGGCTGATTCGGGCGGACTCGGGCTGACTCATGGCACACCGCACCCATCAAGGAGAAAACATGAGCATGCGGTCCTCGACGCGGTTCCGTGGCGCGATCACCGGTGCAGCTCTCTGCTCCGCCCTCGCCCTCGGAACCGTGCTGGCCGGCCCGGGCACGGCGGCGGCCTCGACGGAGGCGGAGCGGGACGCTTCGGCGGTCTCGGCGCAGGCCACGTGTTCCGTCCGCTGGAAGAACGGCGTGGACTACGCGGGGCTGACCGCGGACTACAGCTGGGCGTGGAACGTCGTGATCAGGCAGGGCGAATCCGGCGACCGGGTCCGGGAGATCCAGTGCCTGGCGATCTACCACGGCTACAGCCTGACGGTCGACGGGCAGTTCGGCCCCGCGACCAAGAACGCGGTCACCGCGTTCCAGCGCGCTCGCGGAATCGGAGCGGACGGCATCGTCGGGCCCTCCACGTGGCGGCAGTTGCGCAAGTAGTGGTCCCTGCCTGCGGCCCCCGGCCTGCCACCCGGGTGGTGGGGACGGGGGCCGCAGGCGGTGGAACGTACGTCGAGGAACGCGGGCGGCCGTCCGTGGGACCGGCCGGGGCGGCGCGTGGCACCCTGGGCCGGTGCTCCTGAACGATTCCTCCAGCAGTGTCGGCCTCCGCCCGGTGCGCTATCAGTTCGCCACCGTCCGGGGCGAGACGTACGACGACAACTGGCTCGACGTCTCCGGCACGGTGACGACGCCCGAGGGAAGCTGGTCCTTCACCGATCCGTGTCTGCTCACCGACGAGGCCCGACGGGTGTCCGCGTGGCTGCGCGCGGTGGCCGCGGGGACGGTGGCCGTCACCGGGCCCGACGACGAGGGCAGGCTGTGGCCGGACACGTGGTTCATCGAGCCGGTCGTGGCGTTCGGCCTCGCCGGCCGCGGGGAGGGCGGGGCCGTGACGATCCGCGTTCACCTGTCCTTGGAGGCGGCGCCGCCGTGGCAGCGGGACGACGACGGGGCCGACATCTACCAGTACGCCGTGGAGATCACGACGGACGCCGGGGCGCTTCTTCACGCGGCTGACCGGTGGGACCTCGCTCTGGCTTCCTTCCCGCCCCGCTGAGGTCCGTCCCGTTGGGGGCCGACCCGCCGAGGGCCGCGTCGACGGCGTTCTCGTAGGCGACGATGTCCCGCCATTCCCCGTCCGCGTCGATCGTGGGGCAGCCGCCGATCTCCTCGCGGTGTGACCACGTGAGGTGGAGGATCGAGTAGCGGGAGGGGGTGGTGCGGTGGCGGCAGAGCACGTCGTCGTTGGACAGCCGGTGGGCGATCACCTCCAGCGCGGTCCCGAAGAACGGATGCGCGGGGTGCACCTCGGTGCTGAGTTCGGCTGCCAGGGCCAGGTGGTCGAGGTCGCAGTCCTCGGCCCGGTCCGCCGTCACGTCGCACCAGTCGTCGCCGAGCTCCGCGACCACGCTCGTCTCCTTCACCGGTCGGCACTCCCCTCCGTGTCGTCGAGTCGCCGCGTGGGCGGTCGGGCGGTCCGGCGGAGAGGATAGCCGTGGCGGCCAAAGCCATACCTCCTGCGGCCCGGTCACCACTGCGTTGACCCGTGCCCGGACGGCAGCCGAAGATCGCTGGTGTGAACCCGCCTTCTGACGTCCCGCCGAACCAGCCCCCGAACCAGCCCCCGGACCAGCCCCCGAACCAGCCCTCGAAGCAGCCCCCGTCGCCCTGGGCCCCGCCGTCGGGCCCGGCCGAGTCGCCGCAGGCCGGAGGGGTGCCGCACGCCGGAGGGCCGCCGCTTCCGCCGCCCCCGGGGGCCTGGCAGGGATGGAACGGGCCTCCGCCTCCGCAGGAGAACGCGCCGCCGCAGTGGGGAGCGCCTCCGCAGTGGGGCGGGCAGCCCCAGTGGGGCGGGCCCCAGCAGTGGGGCGGGTCCCAGCAGTGGAGTGCCCCGCCGTCCGGGCCGGTGCGCGCGCCCTCGGGCTCCCGCTACGACCAGCAGGGGCGCAACGGGCAGGGCGGGCGGTTCGGGTGGCTGGGCGAGCTGGCGGTCGCCCTGCCGCTGGTCGTGGTGGGCGTCCTGGCCGTCAGCGTGATCGGCATGATCGTCGCCGCGGTGATGGACGCGGGGCCCGCGTCGGCCGACAGCGATCTCTTCTTCGAGGACCCGGTCGCCGACCTGGTGTTCAGCCTCCTCGGCATCGCGATCGGCATACCCATCGTCATGGGCGTCGCCCGGCTCCTCGGCCGCCGCCCGGCCGGGACCCTGTCGTCCGTTGTCGGGCGGCTGCGCTGGCGCTGGCTCGGGTGGTGCGCCGCCGTGGGCTTCCCGCTGATGATCGTGCAGATCGGGCTGCTGATCGCCTGGACGTGGGACTCGGAGCCGCTCTCGGCGTCGGGGGACGGCGGCTTCCCGGGCTGGCCCTACTTCCTGCTGAGCATGGCGGTGATCCTGGCCCTCGTCCCGTTCCAGGCCGCCGCCGAGGAGTACGTCTTCCGGGGCTGGCTGGTCCAGGTGATCGGCCGGGCGGTGCGGTCGCCGTGGCCCGCGATCGTCGTGGCGTCCCTGCTCTTCGCCCTCGCCCACGGGTTCGGCGAAATCTCCGGCTTCCTCCTGCTCTTCTACTCCGCCATGTGGTGGGGCTGGCTGGTGATCCGTACCGGGGGCCTGGAGGCGGTGATTGTCCTGCACACCGCCAACAACCTGCTGGCCTTCGGCCTCTCGGCCGGCTTCGGCGCACTCGACGACAGCAGCACCGCCGCCGACGCCCCCTGGCAGGCGCTGGTCCTGGAACTCGTCTTCGCCCCGCTGTACTGCCTGGTCGTGGCGAAGCTCGCGGAGCGGCGCGGCGTCGAGCGGGTCAGCCCCTGAGGGCTGCCGCGCCGTGGCCGCGCCGCCGTGGCCGAACTGCCGTGACCGCGCCGCCGCGGCCGCACTGCTGTAACCGCGTCGGCGTGGCCGCCTCCCGTGGCCGCGCCGACGCTCATGCCGCGTTCAGCGCCACCGTCGGGTGCAGGCGGGCGGCGCGGATCGCCGGGTAGAGGCCCGCGACCACCCCGATCAGCAGGGTCGCGGCCAGGCCGCCCGCCAGGGACCAGGGCGGGATCACCGCCGTCCACCCCTGCACCCGCGCGAAGCCGTACGTCGCCGCCGCGCCCAGCAGTGCGCCCGAGGCCCCGCCCAGCGCGGAGAGCAGCAGCGACTCGGTGAGGAACTGGAGCCGGATCGCGTTGCGCGTCGCCCCCAGCGAGCGGCGCAGGCCGATCTCCTGGCGGCGCTCCAGTACGGAGATGACCATCGTGTTGGCCACGCCCACCCCGCCGACCAGGAGGGCCACCGCGCCAAGTCCGAGCATCAGGGTGGTCAGCCCCTTGTCGGCCGCCGCCCGTGCCGCCAGCGCGTCCGAGGGGCGCGAGACCCGGACGGACGCCTCGTTGCCGGGGTTGACCGTACGCGCCAGCACCGCCCGTACGTCCTCCACCGACGCGTCCGTGGACCGCTCGAAGACGGTGGTGGGGCGGCCGTCGGAGCCGAAGTAGCGCTCCGCCGCCGGGAAGCCGACCAGCGCCACCCGGTCCAGGGTCGGGACCAGCTCGACGGGTTCGAGGATGCCGACGACGGCCACCCGGACATCGTTCATCATGATCGTCTCGCCGGGGCGGGTGATGCCGAGCCGGTCCGCCGCCACCGCGCCCAGGACGGCCGTCGGCAGCCGTTCCCCGGCCGGCGTCAGCCAGGTGCCCCGGGCGACCTCGCCGCCGAGCGTGGAGAGCAGATCGGTGCGGGCCGCCTGGGCGGTGACCCCGGCGGTGCGCTCCTCGGGGACGACGTCGCTGCGGCGGATACGGGCGTCGACCTCGGCGGTCGCCGTGGCGTGGAGCACCGGGCCGATCCGCTCGACCATCGCCACCGCGTTCTTCGGCAGCGGGACCGTGCCGCCGAGCGGGGTGTCGCCCGCCTCGGCGGTGAGGAGGTTGGTGCCGAGGCGGTCGAGCCGCGACATCAGGTCCGCCCGGCTCGACTCGGACAGCCCGACCACCGCGACCATCGTCGCGATGCCGATCGCGATGCCGAGCGCCGAGAGCACCACCCGGGCCCGGCGCGCCCGCAGACCGATCGCGCCGACCCGCAGGACGTCCCGGGCGGAGAGCCGGGCGGGCTTGAGGGTGCGGGTCATGCGCCCTCCCCTGTACGGCGGGTGCCCTCGGCCGTACGGACCGGGGGAGCCGTCTTCGTACGGGCCGGGGAGCCCCCGTACGTACCGGGCGGGGAGTCCTCGTCCGTACCGACAAGGGCTCCGTCGTCCGTACCGGCCCGGGAGCCCTCGTCCGTACGGGCCCGGGTCCGGAACTCGCCGCGTATCGGGGCGTGTTCGTCCGCGACCACCTCGCCGTCCCGGAAGCGGACCCGGCGCGGCAGCGAGGCCGCTATCTGCTGGTCGTGGGTGATCACGCAGACCGTGGTGCCGGCCGCGTTCAGCTCGTGCAGCAGCTCCATGACGACGGTGCCGGACGCGGTGTCCAGGGCCCCGGTCGGCTCGTCCGCCAGCAGCAGGCTCGGCTCGCCGACCAGGGCGCGGGCGATGGCGACGCGCTGCTTCTCGCCGCCGGACAGTTCGTTCGGGGTGTGCGAGGTCCGGTGGCCCAGGCCCACCCGGGCCAGCGCCTCGCGGGCCCGCTCGCGCCGCTCCCGCAGGCCGGTCCCCGTGTACAGCAGGCCGTCCGCGACGTTGTCCACCGCGTCGCGGCCCGCCGCCAGGTGGAAGTGCTGGAACACGAAGCCGATGTGGCGGGCGCGCAGCGCGGAGAGCCGGGCGTCGGAGAGCGCGGACACGTCGTACCCGGCGACCCGGACCGTCCCCGTGGTGGGCCGGTCCAGGGTGCCCATGACGTTGAGCATCGTGGACTTGCCGGAGCCGGACGGGCCCACCACGGCGAGGAGTTCGCCCGCGTGGACGGTGAGGTTCACCGAGCGCAGGGCGTGGACGCCGCCGGGGTAGGACTTGGAGGCGTCGCGCAGTTCGACCACGGCCGGGCCCGCCGCAGCCCAGGGCGGGCCCGGGGGGTTCGGGAGGTCCGGGAGGTCCGGGGGGCTCGGACGGCCCACGGGGTCAGGATGGCCCAGAGGGTCAGGGAGGCCCGCAGAGGCCGGGAGCCCCGCCGCAGCCCAGGGCGGGCCCGCAGGGGTCGGACGGCCCGGGTTCGGGAGCCCCACGGAGGCCGGGCGGCCCGGGGGGCTCGGGCGGCCCACGGGGTTCGGGAGGCTCACGGCTTCGCCACCCCCACCTTCATGCCCACGCGCAGCCCGGCCCCGCTGACCTCGATCCGCCCGTCCGCCGTCATGCCCGTCTCCACGCGGACCATCTCGGACGTCCGGCCCCTCACGACCTGGAGCCCGTACCCGCCGTTCTCGCCGCGCAGGGCCACCACCGCCTCGACCGGCACCGCGAGGACCCCCTCGCGCGCCTCGCTGACGAACCTGACGCTCGCCGTCGCCTCGGCGTCCTCGCCGGACACCGCCCGGGAGCCGCCGTCGAGGACGACCTCCACGGTGATCCCGTCCTGGCCGCCGCCCTCGACGCCCTCCTCCGCCTCCGGGCGCACCGTCCCGGCGACCTTCCCGGGCCGGGTCTTCCCGCTGGGCAGGGTCACCTCGACCTTCGTGCCGCGTGCGGTGAGCGCCCCGTCCGTCTGCTCCAGCCGCGCCCGTACGACCGGTTTGGTGGAGGCGACCGTCAGGACGGGCGCGTCCGGGCCGACCTGGTCGGCGAGGGCCGCGTCGGCGGCGACCACCGTGACCTCGCCGGGCTGGAAGACGACGTCGCCCCGGCCGACCCGGCCGGTGGTCTCGCGGTTGAGCTGCTTCTGCCACCGCTTGACGGCGGCCTCGGTGTCGGAGCCGTACTCCGTGTCGACGTACAGCCCGGCTCCGTAACCCAAGTCGCGCAGATTGCGCTCCAGTTGGAGTACGTCGCTGCCCCGGGCGCCCACCTTCATCTCGCGGAAGGCCGGGACCGGGCCGTAGAGCAGCGTGACCGGCTTGTCGTTCAGCTCGTACAGGGCCTGCCCCCTCCGCACGGTCGTCCCCTCGGCGGCCGCGACCGTGACCGTGCCCTCCACGGGGGCCTTGACAGCGCGGCGCTGGGCGAAGTCGATCCGGCCGTCGACGGTCTTGGAGAGCACGAGGTCGGTGCGGACGATGGTGGCGGTGGCGGGCGGCAGGCCGTCGTCGGGGCCGGCCGCGCCCGCCCCGCCGCCGACGCCGAGGAGCAGGACGCCCCCGGTGACGGCGGCGGTCACCGCGCCCAGCGCGACGAGGGCGGTGGTGGAGCGTTTCACTGCATCCCGTCCAGTCCGTCGAGGAGCTTCGACTCGCACGCCTCGCGGGCCTGCTTGTAGGCGGGCGACTCGGGGTCGATGACCGGGGAGCCCGGGTTCGGGTCGCCGCCGGGGATCGCGTTGCCGCCGGACATCACCGGGTTGGTGAACCGGCTGATGCCGTTGTCCCGCATGCACTGGGCGTGCGCGAGCATCGATTCGTAGGACTTCTGCTGGTCGCGCTTCGGTTCGAGCGCCATGGACGCCTGGAGTTCGGGTACGCAGACGTTGTTCTTCCCGGCCTTGATGCCGTGGTTGCGGCCGGGCTGGGAGCCGAGTTCGTTGACCTTGGCCCAGTCGAGGTGGCCGCTGAGCTTGGGGTCGGGGAACTCCGGATAGCCGCCCTCGGCGCGCATGCAGCGGACGAACGCGACCTGGGCGTCGTAGAAGGCGCTCTTGCCGGAGGGCTGCGCGCTCGGGGGGCCGTCCGTTCCGTTCTCGGTGGAAGAAGGCTCTGCGGACCGGGACGGATCGGTTTTTGCGGACGGGGCGTCGGCGATCGCACCGTGGCCTCGGGTGCCGGTGCCGTCGCCGCCCCCGCAGGCGACGGTGAGGGCGAGTACGGGCACGGCCACGAAGGCGGCCAGGCGGAGCCCGGCGGAAGGGGTGGGGAAGCTCATGGGTCCCACGCTGGCGGCCGTGCGTGATGGCCCGTGCATGGGCACATGATGGGAACGTAACAATGCCCCCGACCTGCGCCCGAGGCCCCGGGAGGGGGAGACGGAGAGGCGCGGCGCATGCGCATAATCGGGCCCATGCCGCAGGTGCTGCTCATCGAGGACGACGCGTCCGTACGGGACGGGATGGAGCTCGTGCTGCGCCGGCACGGGTACGGCGTGGAGACCGCCGCCACCGGCGAGGAGGCCCTCGCGCTGCTCGCCGGGGAGCGGGGTGCGGCGGTCGAACTGGCCGTGCTGGACCTGATGCTCCCCGGCATGGACGGCTTCGAGGTGTGCCGCCGCATCCGGGCCCGTACGGTGACGCTGCCGATCATCATGCTGACCGCGCGCGGCGACGACGAGGACATCGTGACCGGGCTGGAGGCGGGAGCCGACGACTACGTGGTCAAGCCGGTCACCGCGCCCGTCCTGGAGGCCCGCATCCGGGCCGCCCTGCGCCGCGCGGAGCCGGCGGGGGCCGGAGCCGGAGTCGGAGTCGGTGCGTCCGGTTCGGCGGGTACGGGTACGGGTGCGGGGGCCGGGCGGCCCGATCACGGGGACCGCAGCGAGCACGGCGGACTGGTGATCGACCGGGCGGGGCTCACCGTCACCAAGCACGGCACGTCCATAGCCCTGCCGCCCACGGAACTCCGGGTCCTGCTGGAGCTGTCGGCCGCGCCGGGGCGGGTCCTCACCCGGGAGCACCTTCTCGCGTCGGTGTGGGACCACACGTTCCTGGGCGATTCGCGGCTGGTGGACGCGGCGGTGGGCCGGCTGCGCGCCAAGATCGAGGACGTACCGGCCCGGCCCCGGTACGTCCAGACCGTGCGCGGCTTCGGCTACCGCTTCGGACCGCTGTGAAGCGCCGCTCCCCGGGGCGCGGGGCCCGGCGGTCCACGGGCGCCCGGCCGCTTACCGGGGCCCGCGCTTCCACCGGGCGCCGCAGGTTCGGCGGTCCTCGGCGCTTCGTCGGCGGGCTGCGGGTCCGGCTCGTCGTCACCTTCGTCCTGGTCGCCCTCCTCAGCGCGGTGACGGCGACCGCCCTCGCCTACCGGGACGCCCGCACCGCCGTCCTCCAGCGCACCCAGAACACCGCGGTGGACGACCTCCGCGAGCGGGTGGCCACCGTGGCGGCGGGGTTCGACATGCCGCCCGACCAGCGGTCGCTGTCCCGGTTCGCGGCGGAGGTCTCCGAGGGGCTGGGCGCGCGCATCGTCGTCGCCCGGCACCAGGACCTGACGGCGGTCTCCGACACGTACGCGAACACGGAGGGCCGGATCACCGCCGAGCTGCGGGCGGCCGTAAGGGCGGGGGACGGCACGCGGTTCCAGCGGGTGGAGTGGCGGGGGGAGCCGTATCTGGTGGTCGGCACGCCGGTCACGTACGCGGACGGGGACCGGCGTACCTCGGGACTGGAGGTGTTCGCCATCACCGACCTGCGGGCCGAACGCGACGACACGGAAGCCCTGTTGGACTCCGTCCAAGAGGGGATCGTGCCCGTGGTGGCGGTCGCGGCGCTGCTGGCGCTGCTGGCCGCCGGGACGGTCCTGCGGCCGGTACGGAAGTTGGGCCGCGCCACCCGTGAGCTGGCCGCGGGCGATCTGGGCAGCCGGGTCGCGGTCCGCGGCCATGACGAACTGGCCGACTTGGCGCGGACGTTCAACGAGACGGCCGGTGCTCTCCAGTCTTCCGACGCGGAGTTGAGGGCGCAGGAGGCGAAGGCGCGGCGGTTCGTGGCGGACGTGTCGCACGAACTGCGCACGCCTCTCGCGGCGATGGCGATGGTGGCGACGGTCCTGGAAGAGGACGCGGGCCAGCTCCCGCCGGACGCCGCGCGGGCGGCCCGTACGGTCGGCGCGGAGACGGCCCGGCTGTCCCGGCTGGTCGAGGACCTGATGGAGATCTCCCGCTTCGACGCCGGGGCGGCCCGGCTCAACGCCTCGGAGACCGACCTCGCCGACACCGTACGGGCGTCGCTGGCGCCGCGCGGGTGGACGGACCGGGTGGCGCTCGACCTGCCCGAGGGGGTGCGGGCCGTGGTCGACCGGCGGCGCGTCGACGTCATCGTGGCGAACCTGGTGGGCAACGCGCTGCGGCACGGGGCCCCGCCGGTGACGGTCACCCTGGCGGCGGTCGGGGGCGGGGGTGCGCCCGGGGTCGGGGAAGGGGGTGACCGGGTGGTGCTGGAGGTCGCGGACCGGGGGCCGGGGCTGCCGCCGGAGGCCCGGGAGCGGGTCTTCGACCGGTTCTACAAGGCGGACGAGGCGCGCACGCGGACCACCGCCGCTACTGCCACTACCACTGCTACAGCCACCGCCACGGCCACCGGCCCCGCCGCGCCGGACGGCGGCCCCGGTCCGGGTGCGGGGCTGGACGGCGGGCAGGGCAGCGGCCTCGGGATGGCCATCGCGCTGGAGAACGCCCGGCTGCACGGCGGAACGATCGAGGTCGAGGCGCAACGGCCGGGCGGAGGAGCGGCGTTCACGCTGGTGCTGCCCCTGCGGCGTACGGACGGGGAGGGCGAGGAATGAGGTGGCGCGGAGGCGTCCTGGCCCTCACCGCGCTGGCGGCCGTCCTGGCCCCGCTCGCCGGCTGCGGGGTCGGGGTACGGCCGACCGGGGTGCTCGACGCGGGCGAACCCGCCTCCGGGCTGACGCGCGGGAAGCGGCTCTACTACGCGTCCGACACCGGACTCCGGGCCGTGCCCCTGCTCGACCGCGAGGGCGACGAGCTGGAAGCGGTGATGAAGCTGCTGGCGCAGGGGCCCACGGTCGCCGAGCGCCGCCAGGGGCTGACCACCCTGCTCCATGCCCCCAGCGGCTACACCGTGACCGGCGACGGACCGCGCGTCACGGTGGAGCTGACGGGCCCGTACTGGGCGCAGGCCCGCGACCAGGCGACGGGCCAACTGGTCTGCACCCTCGCCAGTTTCCAGTCCGTACGGGAGGCGGAGGTCCGGGCGGACGACGTGGAGGTGACCATCCGCCCGGGAGAGGGGCCGGTGCTGGGGCCGTTGCGCTGCGCGGAGTACCTGGACCGCTGAGGGCGATGGGCGTGTGTGCGTGTGCCCGAACCGCTGGGGGAGGCGGGCCGGCGTCCGCCTTCCCGGACCGCTGAGGCGTGCGGGCGGGCGGCCGTGTTCCCGGACCACCGGGAAGCGGGTGGCGGGCCCGTGAAAGGCTGCGGTGACGGGCCCGGCGCGCCGGACCGGGCCGATCGGACCTGGGGGAAGCGTGGAGCGAGCTCGGCTGTGGAAGTCCTCCGTCCCGGTGGCGGCCAATCTGCTGCTCGGGATACCCGCCGTGGTGCCGCTGTTCCTGATCTGGTACCTGCTGTCCAACTACCCATTGGCAGACCTGGGTTGGACGCAGAGAGAGCCGACCGAGAACGACGGGATCCTCCCGGGGCTGATCATCGCCGTACCGGTGGTGGGCGTCTTCGGCATCGTCTGGGCCCTGCTCAACCTGTGGATACGCGACCGGCTGTCCGCCGGGGCGTCCGCCTCCACCTACTGGACGCTCGCGGCGGCACTGACCCTCGCCCCGTACGGCCTGCTCATCGCCTTCGGCTGAGCGCGTCCGGAGCCACGGGACGGGGGGACGGGGAGCGGGGACGCAGGCGGGGACGGTCAGGGTGCCCTCCGGCCGGCCGGCGGCTACGCGGCCCGGACGAGAGCGCTTCGTGTCCGCCGACTCACGAACACGGCGGCGCAGGCCGTGGCGGCGGCGAGAACGGCCGCCCCCAGCACGAACACGTTGACCGACGGGGGCAGATGCTCCACGGACGAACCGTCCGCGTAGAGACAGGCGTTGCGCAGGGGCCAGTACTCCTGCCGCAGCCCCTCCAGCGGTGCGCCGGACAGATTGACGTCCTCGCACAGCGCGGGGAACGGGCCGCCCAGGGTCACGGAGAGCCGGCCGCCGCAGTACACGGCCGCGGCGAGGCAGCCGAGGAGCCCGGCGGCGGCCGCGAGGATCCTGGCCGTGGGGCGGGGCCGCGCCCTCCCCAGGAGGGCGATCACCACGGCGCAGGCCACCGCCGCCGCTCCGCTGAGCAGCAGCAGGGCCCCCGTCAACAGCACCGGCACATCACACCGCCCTTCCGCGGTCAGAACTCCACGGTCAACTGGGCCCGGATGTGGGCCCGCAGCACGCCCGCCATGTCCGTCGCGCAGTCGCTGATCAGCCACTGGATCTGGAGGCCGTCCATCAGGGCGATGAGCTGCTGTGCGGCGGTCGCCGGGTCGGTGTCCGGGCGCAGCGCGCCGTCCTCGCGGGCCTCGGCGTAGGCGCGTTCGGTGTTGGCGACCGACGTGCGGTAGCGGTTCTCGAAGTACGCGTGCGCCGGGTGGTCGGGGGAGGTGGCCTCCGCCGCGACCACCGAGAACAGCTCGACGATCCCGCGCCGCTGCGCGTTCAGCTCCGCGAGGTCGGTCAGCCGCCGCAGATGCTCGACGCCCCGGGTCACGCTCGGCGCCAGCCACGCGTCGTCCACGTCGTCGCGGCGCTGGAGGACGGCGAGGAGCAGCGCCTCCTTCGTCGGGAAGTGGTGCAGGAGGCCCGGGTGGGAGATGCCGCACCGCGTGGCGATCACGCGGAGCGACGCGCCCCGGTAGCCGGCCTCGCCGAAGAGGGCCATCGCCTGGTCGAGGATCTCGGTCCGCCTGGCCCGGCCCTTGGCATAGCCGCGCCGGGTCTCCGGGGTCACGCGCATTCACCCGCTGTCATCGGACGCCTCTCTCGTTCCGCCCAGATTCTCACAGGTCAGCAACCCGGACCCGCGTCCGTACCGACCAACACTTACCGAGTGGTCGGGATTGAGCGTACGGTACGTGCTGAGTGCCGCCCCGGCCGCTCCGGCTGCTGTGGCCGTTCCGTGTGCTGTGGCCGTTCCGGTCGTCGTGACCGCCCCGGCCGCGTGACCGCCCCGGCTGCCCCGGCCGCCCCGGCCGTCGTGAAAGGAAGTCCTGTGGGTCCCAAGCCGCCGTATCTCGACCCCGCGCTGCCCGTCGAGGAGCGGGTCGACGACCTTTTGGGGCGCATGACGCTGCCCGAGAAGGCCGGTCAGATGCTCCAGCTCAACGCCAAGGAAGGGGTGCGGCACCTTGTCGAGGACCTGCACGCGGGCTCGATCCTGCACGCCTCGCCGGAGCGGATGCGGGAGGCTGCCGCGCTCACCGCGCAGACCCGGCTGCGCATCCCGCTGCTCGTCGCGGAGGACTGCATCCACGGCCACTCCTTCTGGGAGGGGGCCACGATCTACCCGACGCAGCTCGGCATGGCCGCCACCTGGGACCCGGAGCTGGTGGAGCGGATCGCGCGGGCGACGGCGGTGGAGGCCGCGGCGACCGGGGTGCACTGGACGTTCTCGCCGGTGCTCTGCGTCACCCGGGATCTGCGCTGGGGCCGGGTCAGCGAGACGTTCGGCGAAGACCCGCACCTGATCGGCGAGTTGGCCTCCGCGATGGTGCGCGGCTATCAGGGCGACGGCCTCGCCGACCCGACCGCGATCCTGGCCTGCGCCAAGCACTTCGCCGGGTACTCCGAGACCCAGGGCGGCCGGGACGCCAGCGAGGCGGACATCTCGCGCCGCAAGCTGCGGTCCTGGTTCCTGCCGCCGTTCGAGCGGGTGGCCAGGGAGGGCTGCCGGACCTTCATGCTGGGCTACCAGTCGATGGACGGCGTGCCGATCACCGTGAACGACTGGCTGCTGAACGAGGTGCTGCGCGGCGAGTGGGGCTACACCGGCACGCTGGTCACCGACTGGGACAACGTAGGCCGCATGGTGTGGGAGCAGAAGATCCACGCCGATTACGCGCAGGCGTCGGCGGCGGCGGTCCGCGCCGGCAACGACATGGTGATGACCACGCCAGCCTTCTTCGAGGGCGTGCAAGAGGCGGTGGAGAAGGGGACGTTGGCGGAGGCGGAGATCGACGCCGCGGTGCGCCGCATCCTCACGCTCAAGTTCGAACTGGGCCTCTTCGAGAACCCCCGCCACCCCGACGCCGCCCGGCAGACCGAGGTCATCGGCAGCGGTGCGCACACCGCGCTGAACCTGGAGGCGGCCCGCCGCTCGCTGGTCCTGCTCACCAACGACGGCACGCTGCCGTTCGCGGGCGGGCTCACGGCGGACGCGACCGGCCGAGCGCGCCCCGACGCCTCCGCCGGACCCCGTACGGTGGCGGTCGTCAGCCCCAACGCCGATGATGCGCAGACCCAGTTGGGAGACTGGGCGGGCTCCTCCGGACAGGCCGACTGGCTGCCGGACGGCCAGCCGCGCGCCATGATCCGCACCGTCCTCGACGGCTTCCGCGACCACGTGCCCGCCGACTGGACCGTCTCGTACGCGCCCGGCGCCCGCATGCTCGACGTGGGACCCGACCCGGAAGGGACGTTCTTCCCGGACGGGCAGCCGCGCCCGGAGGTCGTCCATCCGGCGTCCCCGGACGCGGAGTTGATCGCGGGGGCGGTCGCCGCTGCCGAGGCCGCCGACCATGTGGTGGCCGTCGTCGGCGACCGGATCGAGCTGATCGGCGAGGGCAAGTCCACCGCCACGCTCGAACTCGTCGGCGACCAGGTGGCGTTGCTGGACGCGCTGGCGGCGACGGGAAAGCCGTTCGTCGTCGTGGTCATCAGCTCCAAGCCGCTGGTGCTGCCCCCGTCCGCGCTCGGGGCCGCGGCGATCGTGTACGCGGCCAACCCGGGTATGCAGGGCGGCCGGGCGGTCGCGGAGCTGCTGCTCGGGCTGATCGAGCCGACCGGCCGGCTGCCGGTCTCCTTCGCCCGGCACGCGGGGCAGCAGCCGACGTACTACAACCAGGTACGCGGCCAGCACGGCACGCGGTACGCGGACCTCACCCAGCGCCCGGCGTTCGTGTTCGGCGAGGGGTTGAGCTACTCCACGGTCGCGTACACGGATCTGGAGGTGCTGACGGCGGTGGTCGGCGCGTCGGAGGCCGTACGCGCCCGGGTCACGGTGACCAACACGGGGGAGCGGCCCGCCCGGGAGACGGTCCAGCTCTACGTGAGCGACACGGTGACATCGGTGACCTGGGCGGAGAAGGAGCTGAAGGCGTACCGGCAGGTGGAGCTGGCCCCGGGGCAGTCCCGCGAACTCCTCCTCGAACTCCCGGTTTCCGCTTGCACGTTGGTGGACGCGGAGGGCCGCCGCGTGGTGGAGCCGGGCCGCTTCGAGCTGCTGGTGGGCCCGTCGTCCCGCGACGAGGCGCTGCTGCGCGGGGAGTTCACGGTGCAGGGGTGAACGCCGGGGTCTGACCCCTGTGGCGTCTCCGGACGCGGACCGCCGGTGGGACCGCCGCGCGCGAGCGCGGAAGCGGTCCCACCGGACGTGACCGGCGGACGGCCACCGGGCGGACGGCCGGAGGGTGGGCGACCGGCGGGCGACCTGCCGCCGGCCGGTCGTGGGCCGGTCCGTGGGCCGGGCGTCCGCCCCCGCCCCGTCCTCGTTCACGTCTCCCCCTGCGCCCTGGTCAGCTCGTACAGGTCCCAGGAGTCCGGGTCGCCGATGTACTGGTAGAGCGTCGGTCGGCCCTCCGTGCCGCCGACGTACCAGTTCTCGAACGAGCAGGCGTCGACCGTGACGCTCACCTCCTGGGACCAGCGGCCCGGGTCGGACGTGTACGCCCAGGTGCCCTGCCCGGAGCAGCGGTCGTCCTCCCCGCCCTGCGGGTCGTCCTCGGTGAAGTCGTCGTAGGGGGTGAGGTCGTCGTCGATGTCCACGGCGGTGACGCGGCCGTCCGCCGAGAAGGTGAGGGTGCCGCCGCTCCCGTCGCTCCAGCGCCCGACGAGGTCCGCCGAGGTGAGCGCGGGCGGGCGGTACTCCTTGAGCAGCCCGGTCCAGAAGCCGACGCCGCCGAGCACGGCGGTGAGGACGACGGCCACCACGCCCCAGAGGAGCACCGGCCCGAACACCCGCCTGCGGCGCGACCGCCACAGCAGGGCCGGGACGGCCAGCGCCGCCGAGGTCAGCACCCAGCCCAGGGCGAAGGAGCCGACCCCGGAGCCCCCGCTCAGGGCGACGGCGAGGCCGACGACCACGAGGGAGACGGCCCCCGCCGCCACCGGCACCCACCACCACGCCTCGCGCCCGCCGACGCGGTGGCCCAGCACGCCGGCCAGCCAGACGATCGGCAGGACGAGCCCCATGGACAGCGCGGCGGCGACCACGGTCGCGAAGACCGCGATGACGGGCAGGGCCAGGACGAGGAGCGCCGGGGTGCCGATGACGTTCGGCGACTCCTGGGTGGCGCCGTAGTAGAAGCTCACGACGAGTGCGATCACCGCTTCGAGGAGCAGTGCCAGGATCGAGAGCAGCAGGGACAGTCCCCAGGGCCGCTTCCCGCCCGTCGGCCGATCGGTCGGGGCCGGTCGTGTCGGCGTCACCGTTCATTCCCCCTCGCGCACGCTGATGTACGCGGCACACCCTGACGGGTGGCAGCTACGGCCATCGTGGCAGAGCTGTTTGAACGCGTTCAATGCAGGGTCGGCGGTGGCGGCGGAACGTCTGTGCGGACCGAGGGGGGTGGCTCGAAAGCGATCGGCCGGGACGGATGTGCGGGCGCGTCCGCGAGGGGCGAAGAAGAAGCGTTTCCGCGTGCGGGTATTCCCCCGTATGGGTGTGGCGAGGGCCTTCGAGGGGGACGGGGGCGAGCACAATGGGGCCGCGGTTCGTGCAGAGGCGCTCAGGCGCCTCTCCCGCAGCTTGCGCTCAAGGAGGACCGGTGGCGGACAGCTGGACGGTTCAGCGGACCGGACCCGGGGATGCCGCGCGCACGCAGGCGCGGGAGCAACTCCTCGAAGCGGCGAGAGAGTTGTACGGCGTCAACGGCTACCGGGAGACGGCCGAGCACGATGTGTGCGCGGCGGCCGGGGTGCCGGTCGAGGTGCTGCGCCAGGAGTACGGCTCCCGGGAGGGCCTGCTCATCGCCCTCCACAACCGGGTCACCACGACCGGCCTGCGGGCGATGGAGCGCGCCCTGCTGATCGAGGGCATCGACACCTGCTCCATCGCGGACCGGGTCCGGCTGCTCTTCGACGCGTATGTGGAGGCGGTCACCGCCGACCCGCGCGAGGCCCGGGTGACGTTCGTCGAAGTGCTGGGCGTCAGCGCCGTGGTGGACGAGCACTGCAAGCTCTGGCGGGCCCTGTGGACGGAGTTCCTCACCGGCGAGGCGGAACGCGCGGTGGAGCGGGGAGAGGCGGAGGACCGGGACCACCGGGTCGACGTGATGGTGATGGTCGGCGCGGTCCACGAACTGATGGCCCACCACACCCGCCGCAGCCGCCGCGCCCGCCCCGGCGAGGTCTCGGGCGAACTGACGGAACTGGCCCTGACGATGCTGGGATCGCAGCGCACCGTGGAGGGGTGACCGCGGTCCGCGGACGCTCGGGCGGGCCGCCCCGGTGACGAGCCGACCGGGTCATGCAAACAGCGGCTGGGCCTCCGCGGCGGGGCCCGGCACCGTGGCCGAGGGCGCGGGCGGCATCACGTACGGGCCGGGCAGGCCCCACGCCCGGTGCATCGCGTCGGTGAAGGCGGCGGCCAGGAGGTGTTCGCCGGTCGGGCCGGGGTGGGTGCCGTCGTACGTGTCCGTGTGGATGTCGTAGCCCGGCGGGCGTGAGGCCAGCAGGATCGGGGACGCCGCGGTGTCGAGGTCGGCCACCGCCTCGGCGAGCAGGTCGTTGAAGTGCGCGCAGGAGGCGGCGAAGAGGGCGTCCGTCTCGGCCCGCACGTTCGGTATCACCGGCAGGAGCACCATCCGCACCCGCGGGTCGGCCGTGCGCGCGGCCGTGATGAAGGCGCGCGCGTTGGCCGCCGTCTGCTCGGCGTCCGTGTAGAACCCGAGGTCGATCAGGCCGAGCGAGACCAGCAGCACGTCCGCCCCAGTCTCGCGCACCGCGTCCGCGATCACCGGGGCCATGTGCAGCCAGCCCTCGCCCCAGCCGGACAGGTGCCGGCGGGCGGCGGGCGGGAAGGCCGGGTCCGCGTAGGCGTGGGAGAGCGGGGCGTTCGCCTCCTTGTCGTACAGCGCCGTGCGCGGGCCGACGATCTCGTACGGGAGGCCGGGGTGCGACTCCAGGTGCTGCCAGAACCGGTAGCGCCAGGTGAAGTCGCCGGTGGCGCCGATGGTCATGGAATCGCCGACCGGAAGAAAACGCATGCCGTCATCATCTCCGATCACCGCTCCGGCCTGCGACGTGACGATGGACACTTGGGTCATGCGCTCGAATCCGACCGGTCCGGCAGGCCGCGCCGCCACCGTCCTCGCCACCGCTCTCGCCGTCGCCCTGCCGCTGCTCGCCGGGGCCGGTCCGGCCGTCGCCGACGACGGGCGGCCCGACCGCGACTTCACGATCGAGGACCCCCGCATCACCGAGTCCAGCGGCCTCGCCGCCAGCCGCACGCACCCCGGCGTCTACTGGACGCACAACGACAGCGACGACGGCCCCTACGTCTTCGCGGTCGACTCCCGCACCGGAAAGACCCTCGCCACGATCACCATGCGGGGCGTGGGGGAGCCGAGGGACGTCGAGGCCATCTCGATCGGGCCGGACGGCGCCATCTACGTCGGCGACATCGGCGACAACCTCGACGGCACCTGGGACCACGTCTGGATCTACCGCTTCCCCGAACCGAAGACCCTGCGCGACGCCACCGTCGACGCCGTCCAGTACGACGTGAAGTACGCCGACGGGGCCCGCAACGCCGAGGCGATGATGGTCCACCCCAAGACCGGTCGCGTGTACATCGCCTCCAAGAACGAGGACGGCGGCGGCCTCTACGAAGGCCCCGCGAAGCTCACCGCCGGCGCCGTGAACACCTTCCGGCGGGTCGACGAGGTGCCCTGGGTGACCGACGGGGCGTTCTCGCCGGACGGGAAGCGGCTGGTGCTGCGCTCGTACTTCAGCGCCCGCGAGTACGCCTTCGAGAACGGCCGCCTCGGCGAGGACCGGTCGGTCGCCGCCCCGTTCCAGCGGCAGGCCGAGTCGGTGACGTACACGGCGGACGGCTCGGCCCTCATGTTCGGCTCCGAGGGCGAGCGCAGCGACGTCGTCCGGGTGGAGGTGGAGGGCGGCGGCCGGGAGCAGGGGAAGCCCTCGGGGGCCGGCGGTGGTGCTGGAGAGGCGGGGGACGGCGAAGGCGACGGCGCGGGCGGCGGCGACGGCGAGGGCAAGGGGAGCGCCGGGATCGGTGCGGCGGTCGTCGTCGGCGCGGGCGTCCTGTGGTTCGCGCTCCGGGGGCGGCGGAAGCGGGGGTAGCGGGCGGCGTCGGGGCGTCGGGCGCTCGGTGGCGTCCCGGGGCGGCCGACGGGCGTCCTCGGACGACCGGCCCCCCCGGGCCCCATCAGTCCTCGTCCGTCACCGGCCAGACCTCGTAGTGCAGCGTCCGGTCCCGTTTCAGGCGGTGGGCGAGCGGGACGAGCACGCCCTGCACGATCGGGTACTTGCGCGACATCATCCGCGCCGCGTGCGTGTTCTCCTTCGTGCCCGGCCGCAGCAGCCGGGCGTGCGCCCTGATCTGCGGTCCCGTGCGTCTTCCCCGAACCGTGCAGGGGGCGATCTCCACGCGCGGGTGGTTGCGCATCCGCTCGACCTTCCAGGCGGACGAGAACGTGCGGATGAACGCGTGATCGCCCTCCACGACGATGTTGACCGGGGTGCCGACGGAGGTCCCGTCCTGGCGGTGCGTGCTCAGCAGGACGGCGTACTGCTTGACGAAAGGAGCGAGCTCCCGGCTGGCGTCCATACCTCCATTGGGACACGGGCCGGGCGCGCTGTCATGTTCGGGCCGCCGCCGGTCCCGTGATCCGGGCCGCGGCCGACCCCGTGGTCCGGGCCGCGGCCGACCCCGTGGTCCGGGCCGCGGCCGACCCCGTGGTCCGGGCTGCGGCCCCTTCCGCGGTGGTCCGTCACGCCGTGGTCCGGGCCGTGGTGGCCCGTCACGCCGTGGTCCCGGCCTCGGCCCGCTCCCGCACCAGTGCCTCGAAGCCGGCGATCAGCCGCCGCAGCCCGAACTCGAAGTGGTCGAAGTCGGCGCTGAAGGTGTCCTCCGCCATGGTCGCCATCATGGGGTACGCGCCGCTCAGCATGGCCCGCTCCAGGTAGGGGCGCTGCCGGTCCCAGAACTCCTCGTCGCTCAGCCCGGTCTGCCGTACCGCCTCCGCCGCGTCGGCCTGCGTACGGGCGAGGCCCTCCACGAAGCTGTTCACCGTGATGATCACGCCGATCAGCTCGGGGTCCCGCAGCCCCATGCCCCGCAGACCGCCGAGGGCCAGCTCCAGTCCTCGCAGGGCGCTGGGGCCGAGCACCGTACGGGCCTGGTTGATCTTCAGCAGCCAGGGGTGGCGGCGCAGGTTGTCCAGGTAGCTCCGGGCCATGGTGTCCACGGCCGCCCGCCAGTCGGGTGCGCCGGGCCCGGTCGCGTCGGTCCTGTCGGTCCCGGCCGCTTCGGCGGCCTCCTCCCGGGGTGCGGGCAGCGGTTCGCCCAGGACGCGGTCGAGCATCAGGTCCAGCAGCTCCGCCTTGCCGGGGACGTACCGGTAGAGCGACATCGTGCCCGTGCCCAGCTCGGTGGAGAGGCGGCGCATGGAGACGGCCGACAGCCCCTCCGCGTCCGCGACGGCGACGGCGGCCGTGACGATCCGGTCCAGCGTGAGCCCCGGTTTGGGGCCCCGGCTCGGGCGTTCCCCGCCGCCCCACAGCAGCTCCAGGCTGCGCGCGGTGTCGCCGCTCCCGGTGGCCGTGCCGTCCGTCGCCGCTGTCGTTCCGTCGTTCGCCATGAGGCCAGCGTAATGCTCCGGAGCAGGTGTGGGTACGCCGTACTCGTTTTCGCGTACACCGTACCCATTCTGGAGTACGGTGTACCCAGTTGGCATCCGGTCAGCACGGGAAGCAGGGGGTTGTGCCATGTCCAAGCGCATGAAGGGGTCCGGGTCACCGGCCGGGCCGGGGTCCTCGTCCGGGTACGCGGTGCTCGCCGAGGGCGTCGTGAAGCGGTACCGGGGGAAGGGCGGCGCGCAGAAGCGGGCGCTCGACGGGTTCGACCTCGCCGTGCGCCCCGGCGCCGTCCACGGCCTGCTCGGGCCGAACGGGGCCGGCAAGACCACCGCCGTGCGGGTCCTCGCCACCCTCCTGCGGCACGACGGGGGCCGGGCCGAGGTCGCCGGGCTCGACGTGGCGCGCGAGCCCCGCCGCGTACGGAGCCGGATCGGGCTCACCGGCCAGTACGCGGCCGTCGACGAGGGGCTCACCGGGCGGCAGAACCTGGAGATGTTCGGCCGCCTCTTCCACCTGGGCAACCGCGCGGCCCGGCACCGCGCCGGGGAGTTGCTGGACCGGTTCGGCCTGACCGGGGCGGCCGACACGGGGGTCACGGCGTACAGCGGCGGCATGCGGCGGCGGCTCGACCTCGCCTCGTCGATGATCCTCGACCCCGACGTGCTCTTCCTGGACGAGCCGACGACCGGGCTCGACCCACGCGGGCGGGGCGAAGTGTGGGAATCCGTAAGGGCGTTGGCCGCAGGCGGGACGACGGTGCTGCTGACCACGCAGTACCTGGACGAGGCGGACCGGCTGGCCTCGCGCATCACTGTCATCGACCGGGGGCGCGCCATCGCGGACGACACCCCGGACGCCTTGAAGGACCGCGTCGGCGGCGACCGGATCGAGGTGGTGGCCGCCGATGCGGGCGACCTCGCGGCGGTGGCCGGGGCCGTCGGCCGGGTGGCCGGCGGCGGTCTCGTCGTCACCGACGCCCCCGCCCGCCGGGTGCACGCACAGGTCGCCGACCGGGTCGCCGCGCTCACCGAGGTGGCGCGCGGCCTCCAGGACGAAGGGATCACGGTGGAGGACATCGGCCTGCGGCGGCCGAGCCTGGACGACGTGTTCCTGCGGCTGACCGGACACGGCGCGACGGATGACGCGCCCCCGAACGGGGACGCGGAGAACCGCGGCACCGGGAACCACGACACCTCGGAGGTGGCGGCGGCATGACCGCGCTCGAACAGAATCCCGTGACGACCGGCGTGCGCCGCCCCCGCGCCACCGCCTACTGGGCGGTCTCCGACTGCTGGAACATCGCCCGCCGCGTCCTCACCCACTACCAGCGCCAACCGGTCGCGATCGTCTGGCAGCTCGGCTTCCCGATCCTCTCGCTCCTCCTGTACGGATACGTCTTCGGCAGCGCGATGAAGGTGCCCGGGGGCGGGGACTACCGGGAGTTCCTGATGCCCGGCATGTTCGCGATGACCATGGCGATGGGCTTCATGAACACCGCGGTCGCCGTCGTCACCGACGCCTCCAAGGGCGTCGTCGACCGCTTCCGGTCCATGCCGATGGCGCCCTCCGCCTTCGCCGCCGGGCGCGGGACGGCGGACCTGGTGGTCGCCGCCGCCGAACTGGCCATCCTCGCCGCCACGGCGCTGCTGATCGGCTGGCGCGCGGACGGCGGGGTCCCGGCCGCTCTCGGCGGGTTCGGACTGCTTCTGCTGCTGCGGTTCAGCCTGATCTGGGTGGGCGTCTGGCTGGGCATGCTGGTCCCCACTCCGGAGGCGGCCGGCGGGCTGTACGCGGTCGCCTTCCCCGTCACGATGATCTCCAGCACCTTCGTCTCCCCGTCCCTGATGCCGGACTGGCTCGGCTTCCTCGCCGCCTGGAACCCGATCTCCTCGACGGCGACCGCCGTCCGGGAGCTGTTCGGCAACCCGGTGGCGGGCGGCGGCACATGGGTCGAGGAGCACGCGCTGCTGATGGCGGTGGTGTGGCCGCTGGTGCTGACCCTGGTCTTCCTGCCGCTGGCGGTCCGCCGCTTCCAGCGCCTGAGCCGGTGAGGGGGTTCTTGGGCCGGGACCGCCGGGGAGGGTTGCGTACGTGATCCGGTGAGGGGCCGGGCCCCGGAAAGATCGGGCGGGGGTGCGGGCGGGGCGCGTAGGGTCGGGCCCCGTGCCGACGACTCCCGCGCCCCCGCCCCCGCCGCCGCCCTTCACCACCGCCCGCCTCGACGCGCTCCCCCTCGATCCGGCGTACGCCGACGAGATGGCGGACGTCCTCGCCGATCCGGCGCTGTACCGGTTCACCGGGGGCGAGCCGCCCGCCCCGGACGCGCTGCGGGCCCGGTACGAGCGGCAGTGCGCCGGTTCGCCCGACGCGGGGGAGCGGTGGTGGAACTGGGTGCTCCGGGTCCGCGAGGAGGGGGCCCTCGCCGGATACGTCCAGGCGACCGTACGGGGTTCCCGCGCCGAGATCGCCTGGGTGATCGGCACGCCGTGGCAGGGCCGGGGCTACGCGGGCGAGGCGGCGAAGGGGCTCGCGGCGCACCTGGCCTCGGCCGGCGGCGTCCGCGAACTCCTCGCCCACATCCACCCCGACCACGCGGCGTCCGAGGCCGTGGCGCGGGCGGCCGGACTCCGGCCGACGGAGGCGTGGGAGGACGGCGAGCGGCGGTGGACGGCGACCGGAACGCCGACGTCCGCGCCCGCGCCGTAGGGCTCGGCGGCGGCGACCGGCCCGGCCCGTCCCCGGTCAGTCGGGCTGCGTCTCCAGGTGGGCGAGGACGCGGTCCGAGATCCGGGCGAGAGTGTCCAACTCCTCCTGGGTGAGCGCCTCGACGAACAGCCGGCGGACGTGCTCGACGTGTACGGGCGCCGCCTCCTCGATCGCCTCGCGACCGGCAGGGGTGGCGACGACGAACGCCCCGCGCCCGTCGTCGGGGCAGTCCTCCTTGCGCACCAGCCCACGCTTGGCCATCCGCGCCACCTGGTGGGACATGCGGCTCTTCTCCCACTCCACCAGCTTGGTCAGGTCCATGAAGCGCATGCGCCCGCCGGCCTCCGTGAGCTTGGCCAGCACGATGTAGTCGGAGGGGGACATCCGGGAGTCGGCCTGGACTCGGCGGGCGAGCCGCCCGATGAGCTTCTCCTGCATGCGGATGAAGCTGTCCCAGGCGGCCTGCTGCTCCGGGTCCAGCCAGCGAGGCGTCGCGTTCATGCGAGGAGCGTAACGAGGGCGCCGGGCGCGGAGCCACCCGCGTGACACCCCGGGTACCGCCTGCGTAACACCTCGGTCGCCCGCGCGTCTGGCGTGCGGGTATCGCCCGCGTGCCACCCGGGCACCACCCGCGAGACTCCCCGGTCGCCCGCCCGCGTGACGCCTCGCGCGTCCGCCGGTGCGCCGGGCGTCGCCCGCGCCCCCGAACCGTGTGCCGCACCGCCTTGGTTGACGCGTCAACCACTACCCCTCTAGGTTGGATGACACGTCAACCACTCGGTGGCGCAACGCCGTTCGCCGCCCGTCTCCACGGGGACGCGGGCGCGACGCATCGGAAGAGGGACCCCATGAGCAACCGGAACACGGCAGGACTCGGCGCGCTGCTGACGCCCGAGGAGAGCGTCCTGGTGCTGATCGACCACCAGCCCTTCCAGTTCGCCAACCTGAACAGCCACGAGCCGGCGATGGTCGTCAACAACGTCGTCGGGCTCGCCAAGGCCGCCAGGGCGTACGGCGTTCCGACCATCCTGACGACGGTGCTGGAGGACCGCGGCGGCCTGATCATCCAGGGCATCCAGGACGTGTTCCCGGAGCAGAAGCCGATCGACCGGACCTTCATCAACACCTGGCAGGACGAGCGCGTCGTCGACGCCGTCAAGGCGACCGGGCGCAAGAAGCTGATCCTCGCCGGGCTCTGGACGGAGATCTGCCTGGCGATGCCGGCCATCCAGGCGGTGGGCGAGGGGTTCGAGGTCTACGCCGTCACCGACGCGTCCGGCGGCGTGTCGGCCGAGGCCCACGACATGGCGGTACGGCGCATGGTCCAGGCGGGCGTCGTGCCGATCACCTGGCTGGCCGTGATGGGGGAGTGGCAGCGCGACTGGGCACGTGAGGAGACCATCCCGGCGGCGGCCGAGGTCCAGGCCCAGCACGGCGGCGCGTCGGGCGTGGCCTTCGCCTGGGAGACGCAGCTCCTCGCCGGACGCGCCCGGGGCGCCGCCTGACGCGGTGACCGATGGTCGACGGGTGACGGGTGACGGGTGACGGGTGACGGGTGACGGGTGACGGGCGACGGGCGACGGGCGGGCGGCCGCGTGCCGGTGCGTGCCGGAACCCGCCCCGCACCGGCCCGCCGCGCCCCGTCCCGCCCCGGCCGGGACGGGTTCCGGGACCGCTCCGCGGTTCCCTCCCGGGCGTGTCTCGGGGCCCCTAAAGTGGTCCGCCATGACCAGACCCGAGCTGTCACCCGACTTCCTGCACGCCACGCGCACCTCGTACGACGCCATCGCCGCCGGCTACGCGGAGTGGACCCGCGACGAGTTGGCGAGCAAGCCCCTGGAGCGCGGGATGCTGACCGTCTTCGCCGAACTCGTGGCGCGGGACTGCGGCGGGCTGCCGCTCGCGGACGTCGGGTGCGGCACGGGCCGGGTGACCGGGTATCTGCACGGACTCGGCCTGGGGCTCGACGTGTTCGGGATCGACCTCGCCCCCGGGATGCTGGCCGAGGCGCGCATGGACCACCCGGGGCTGCGCTTCGCCGAGGGGTCCATGCTCTGCCTCGATCTGCCGGACGCCTCGCTGGGCGGACTGCTCGCGTGGTACTCGACCATCCACGTCCCGGACGAGGAACTCCCGCGCGCCTTCGCCGAGTTCCACCGCGTCCTCGCCCCGGGGGCGTACGCGCTGCTGGGCTTCCAGGTGGGGGACGAGCCGCTGCGGCTGACGGAGGCGCTCGGCGAGGAGGTCGCGCTCGTCTTCCACCGGAGGCAGCCGCAGCGGATCGCGGAGCTGCTGCGGGAGGCGGGCCTCGGCCTCGTGTCCGTGACGCGGCGGGAGCGGGAGACGGACGGGCCGTTCCCGGAGCGGGCCCCGCAGGGGTTCGTGCTGGTGCGCAGGCCCGTTGTCAGTGGCGGCTGTGAGGATGGGGACATCAGCGCAGCGAACTGAGGGGGCAGCCATGGGCGCCTGGGACATCGGCCACTTCGACAACGACACCGCGGCCGACTTCGGCGGGCGGGTGGACGACGCGGAGGGTGCGAAGAAGGCGGACGTGCTCCGGGAGGCCCTGGCCGCCGTCGCGGGCACGGGGAGCGAGGGCTACGCGGAGGGCGAGGAGGCGGTCGCCGCCGCCGCGCTGGTCGCCGCCCAGTGCCCCGGCGGCGAGCCCGTCACCACCGCGTACGGCCCGAAGGACCCGCTGCCCCCGCTCCCCGAGGACCTGCGCCCGCTGGCCGTCCGCGCCCTGGACCGCCTCACCGCACCGAACGCCGAGCCGCTGGACCTGTGGGCGGAGGCGGGAGAGGACCAGGCGTGGCTGGCCGGCATAGCCACGCTGCGCGCCGTGCTCGCGGGCGCGCGGGGGGAGTGACGCGGGGGGAGTGAGGGGCCGGGCCCGGGGGCGGGGCGTCTCCGACGGATCGTGACCGGTCCGCGGTGCCGGGCCCGGGTTCAGGCGGGCGCCGGGTAGCTGCCGGTCGCGCCGTCGATGAGCTCGCGGACGATGTCCATGTGTCCGGCGTGCCGCAGCAGGTCCTCCAACATGTGGATCAGCACCCAGCGCATCGACACCACGCGCCCGTCCCACGCGGTGCCCGTCGTCTCCAGGTCCGTCTCCCGGATCGCGGCGTCGGCGGCCGCCCGGGCGCGGGCGTGGAAAGCCAGGATGTCGGCGGTCGTCTCGTCCGGGCCGACCGCCATGTCCTCGGTCGCCGGGTCGAACCAGAACCTCTCGGTCGGACGGCCGAACGCGGCGCAGAACCAGCCGTATTCGACGGTCGCCAGATGCTTGACCAGCCCGAGCAGATTGGTCCCGGTCGGTGTCATGGGGCGGCGCAGCTGCTCGTCGTCCAGCCCTTCGAGCTTCCACAGCACCACGTCCCGATGGCGGTCGAGGCTGATGTGAAGGCTTTCCTTCTCGCCGCCGGTGTAGGGGACGGGCGGCACCTGCGTCACAGGTGTCATGGGGGTCACGGGGGCCACATGGGAACTCATGTGCGAATTCTAGTGGTGCGCCCCGAGCGCTGTCCTCAGCGTTTCGGGCGGCCCGCCCGCACGATCTCGTCCACGTCCAGGGCGAGTTCGGCGCCGATCGAGGCGGGCAGCGGGGCCTGCTGGCCGGGGGCGTAGACCTCGTGCCGGTCGTAGCCTCCGGGGAGCGGTTCGGTCAGGACGTGGACCCGGCTGTGCTTGCGGTCGACGATGACGTACACGGGGATCTTGGCCTGGGCGTAGGCGGTGACCTTGTTGCGCAGATCGTTCTGGTAGTTCCCGGAGGTGACTTCCAGGACCAGGCGGAAGCAGCAGGGGTCGTAGCAGTTGTTCTCGGCCCGGTGCTCGTCGAAGTCGGCGTCGACGATCGCCAGATCGGGGATCGCGAAGTCCTGGGGACCGCCGGGGAGCCAGAGGCCGATGCCCTGGAGCACCTCACTCTCGCCGTCGTCGAGACCTGCGGAGATGAAGGGGCGCATGAGCTTGGTGAGCGCGCGGGCGTGCGGGCCGTCCGGGGGTGGTGCCACGGTGATGACGCCTCCGATGATCTCGACGCGATGCCCCGGAAGCTGCTCAGCGAGACGGTTCGCCGTTTCGAGCAGCGTTTCCGGCTTGTCGTCACAGGGGTGCTCGACTGCTGCTGCAGACATTGCGGGCCTCCTGGAATGGGCTGGTGTCGAGGCCATCATCGTAGGGGCGGCCCGGTCGGGACCGCGCTTCCGGCATAGGCCGCCCGGTCGAGTGAGGCAGAAACGGCCCGGCACGCCGTGTGGGGTGCCGGGCCGTCTCCGTACAGCGGGGAGGGGCGGAGGACTACAGCTTCTCGATCACGTAGTCGACGCACGCCGTCAGCGCCTGCACGTCCGCCGGGTCGATCGCCGGGAACATCGCCACGCGCAGCTGGTTGCGGCCCAGCTTGCGGTACGGCTCGGTGTCCACGATGCCGTTGGCGCGCAGCGCCTTGGCGACGGCCGCCGCGTCGATCTCGTCCGAGAAGTCGATCGTGCCGATGACCTGCGAGCGCTTCGCCGGATCCGTGACGAACGGGGTGGCGTACTTCGACTCGTCGGCCCAGCCGTAGAGGTGCTGGGAGGACGCCGCCGTGCGGCCCGTCGTGAAGTCCAGGCCGCCCTGCGTGTTCATCCACTTCAGCTGCTCGTTCAGCAGGAAGAGGGTGGACAGCGCCGGGGTGTTGTACGTCTGGTTCTTCAGCGAGTTGTCGATCGCCGTCGGCAGCGAGAAGAACTCCGGGATGTGCCGGCCGGAGGCGTGGATCCGGGCCGCGCGCTCCAGCGCCGCCGGGGAGAACACGCCGATCCACAGGCCGCCGTCGGAGGCGAACGACTTCTGCGGGGCGAAGTAGTAGACGTCGGACTCGGTGATGTCGACCGGGAGGCCGCCGGCGCCGGAGGTGGCGTCCACCAGCACGAGGGCGCCCTCGTCGGCACCCGCGACGCGCTTGACCGGGGCCGCGACGCCCGTCGAGGTCTCGTTGTGCGTGAAGGCGTAGACGTCCACGCCCGCCTCGGCCTCCGGGTCCGGGTGGGTGCCCGGGTCGGAGGCGATGACGGTGGGGTCGGAGAGCCAGGGCGCGAGCTTCGCGGCCTTGGCGAACTTGGACGAGAACTCGCCGAAGTTGAGGTGCTGCGACTTCGACTCGATCAGACCGTGCGTCGCGATGTCCCAGAAGGCGGTGGAGCCGCCGTTGCCGAGGACGACCTCGTATCCCTCGGGGAGGGAGAAGAGGCTGCGCACACCGTCCCGTACCTCGCCGACCAGGTTCTTGACCGGGGCCTGGCGGTGGGACGTGCCGAGGAGAGAGGTGCCGGTGGCGGCCAGCGCGTCGAGCGCCTCCGTCCGCACCTTGGAGGGACCGGCGCCGAAGCGTCCGTCTGCGGGCTTGATGTCAGCGGGAATCTGGATGTCGGCCACGGGACGGAGCGTAGTCCCTCGGTGGCACGGCTCCGTAACCGTGTCCGTCCGATGAGACGTGGGCCCCGGCCCGTGGGCCCTCGGCGGAGGGGAACGTTCCGGCCCGCGGGCCCGCCTCCGCCGAGGGGCGACGGCGAGCGGTCAGGCGTCGTGGCCGAACGGGCAGCCCAGCTTCACCGGCAGGTCGTGCA
Source organism: Streptomyces californicus (assembly GCF_000717645.1). Lineage (GTDB taxonomy): Bacteria > Actinomycetota > Actinomycetes > Streptomycetales > Streptomycetaceae > Streptomyces > Streptomyces californicus. The sequence goes on along the minus strand of NZ_JNZZ01000013.1, from coordinate 211,760 downwards.
GGTCGTTCTGCGTCACGATCGGCTTGTTGCGCAGCTCGGCGGCGGGGACCGCCAGGTCCAGCTCCGGGAACCGCTCGTACAGGGCCGGCAGCGCGATCCCCGCCTCCAGGCGGGACAGCGCCGCACCCGGGCAGACGTGCGGGCCGTGGCCGAAGGCGATGTGGCGGTTGGGGGTGCGGGTCGCGTCGAAGTCGCCCGCCGTCGGGCCGTACTGCTCCTCGTCCCGGCCCAGCGCGCCGAACGAGACGACCAGGCCCTCGCCCTTGGGGAGCACCTTGTCGCCGACCTCGATGTCCTCCGTCGCGAAGCGGATCAGGACGTGCGAGGTCGGGGTGTTCCAGCGCAGCGTCTCCTCGATCACGCCCTCCCACGGGATCTCCCCGCTCAGCACCTTCTTGCGCTGCTCGGGGTGGATCGCGAGGGCCTCCACGACGTTGACGATCAGGCTGATCGTGGTCTCGTGCCCGGCGGCGATGATCAGCTGCAGGGTGTTGAGGATCTCCTCGTCGGTGAGGTGGTCGCCGTCCTCGGAGGCGGCGATCAGGGCGCTGGTCAGGTCGTCGCCCGGGTTCGCCTTCTTCTCCTCGACGATCTTCGTGAAGAGGGTCCCGAGGTCCGCCATCATCTGCGGGACCTCCTCCGGCGGGGTCTGCGTCGAGAAGAACTTCTCGAACAGCTCCTTGAGCCGCGGGTGGTCCGCCGCGTCCACGCCCATCAGCTCGCTGATCACGTTCATCGGCAGCGGGTAGGCGAACTCGGCCTTCAGGTCCACCGGTTCCCCGGCCGGGAGGGCCGCCAGCCGCTCCAGGCTCGCGTTCGTCAACGCCTCGATCCCGGCGCGCAGCTTCTCGACCCGCTTCACCGTGAGCGCCTGCGCCACCAGCGTACGGAGGCGGCGGTGGTCCGGGCCGTCGACCGTCAGCATCGAGCGGCCCGGGTTGACCAGGCCGATCAGCGGCCAGTCCGCCGGTATCTCGCCGCGCTGCCAGGCGTTCCAGACGTTGATGTCCTTGACCACCCGGCTGTCGGTGAGCAGCGCCCGGGCCTCCTTGTGGTGGGTGACCGCGTACACGTGCACCCCGCCCGGCAGCTCCACCTCGGCCAGCGGACCGGCCGCCCGCAGCGCGGCGCTCTCGCCGTCGAGGTCTCTGACGAAGGGGTCGAGCGCGATACGGGTCATGCGTGGCCTCCGTGAAGTCCGGGTCTGCCGAGGGCAGGGGTGGGTGTGAAGATCACCGGCAGGTCGGTCAGACCGCGCAGCCACGGCGACGGGCGGCGGGTGAGCTGCTCGGCGCGGACGGCGAGGTCCACGTCGGGCAGCCGGTCGAGCAGGACCTCGATACCGGTACGGGCGATGACCTCGGCGGTCTCCTGGGCCGGGAACGGGCAGCGGTGCTCGCCGTGGCCGAAGGAGAGGAAGGCGTTGTTGCCGCCGGTCAGCGCCGAGCCGTCGGTCCGTACCTGCGGGTCGCCGTTGGCGGCGGCGAGACCGAGGAGCAGCATGTCCCCGGCGCGGATGTGCCGGCCGCCGAGGTGGGTGTCGCGGGCGGCCCAGCGGCCGGCCACGTTCTGCGTCGGGGTGTCCTCCCAGAGGACCTCGTTCATGGCTTCCGCGACGCTGTGCCGGCCGCCGGAGAGCGAGGCGGCGAACCGGTCGTCGGTGAGCATCAGACGCAGCGAGTTGCCCATCCAGTCGGCGGTCGGCTGGTGGCCGGCGGCCATCATCACCATGAGGTCCTGGGCGATCTCCTCGTCGGTGAAGCGGCCGGGGTCCGCGATCATCCGGCTGGCGACGTCGTCGCCGGGCTCGGCGTGCTTGTCGGCGAGGAGCTGGAACATCGAGGCGCCCAGGTGCTCCGCCCCGGCGAGCGCCCGCTCCCGGCCGTCGATCATGTCGTTGATCGAGTCGACCAGCGGGTGGGCCGTCTCGTCGGAGAAGCCGTAGATCCTGGCCAGCACGAGGGCGGGCAGCAGCTTGGCGTAGTCCGCGATGATGTCGACCGAGCCCTTGGTGCAGAACCGGTCGATCAGCTCGTCGGCGAACTCCTCCGCGTACCGCTTGAGGGAGAACGGGTCGACGCCCTCCAGCGCGTTGCTGATCATCATGGCGCGGACGCTGTGGCGTTCGCCGACCGTGTAGAGGATCGAGTTCTGCTTGCGCCCGATCATCGGCAGCAGCGGCCAGTCGGCGGGGATGTCGTCCCACTGGTTCCACAGGTCGGAGTCCCGGCTGAAGAGCACCGGATCACCGGTGACCTGGTGCAGTTCGCGGTAGCCGAGGACGAGCCAGGCGGGGATGTCGCCGTCGAGGACGACCGGGGCGATCGCCCCGTGGTCGCGCCGCAGCTCCCGGTAGAGCTGGACCGGGTCGCTCTGGAAGCGGGGCCCGGACAGGGGGACGGACCCGTGGGAGACGGGGCAGCCGGAGACAGAGGTCACGGGGCGGACTCCGGGATCGGGCCGGCCGCCGCCAGGGCCGCCTCGGGAGCGCGGAGGCGGGCGGCGGAGAGCGCGGCGAGGTGCTCGACGAGCGTGATGAGCACGTACTTGCTGGACGAGCGGTCGCGGGCGTCGCACTCCACCAGCGGTACGTCGTCCGAGAGGTCCAGGGCCTCCCGGATCTGCTGCTCGCTGTGGAGGGGGCCGCCGAAGTCGTTGCACGCCACGATGAACGGCGTGCCGTGGTGCTCCAGGCGGTCGATGGCGTACCAGGAGTCGGCGAGGCGGCGGGTGTCGACGAGGACGACCGCGCCGAGCGTGCCGGAGAACAGCCGGTCCCACAGGAACCAGAAGCGCTCCTGGCCGGGCGCGCCGAAGAGGTACAGCACGGAGCGTTCGTCGAGCGTGATGCGGCCGAAGTCGAACGCCACCGTGGTGGACGACTTGGCCGCGATGCCGTCGAGGTGGTCGACGGCCTCGCCCGCGCGGGTCATGGTCTCCTCCGTGTTGAGCGGACGGATCTCGCTCACGGATCGGACCATGGTGGTTTTGCCGACCCCGAAGCCGCCGACGACGACGATCTTGAGACCGTTGTCGGCCGTCGCGCTCAGGGCGGCGCGGTCAGAGGTTGCGGAGTCCAACGAGCACCTGTTCCAGGATGTCGGGGTCGGGGAGCCGGTCCGCGACACGGGCTGTACGGGGGTGGCGGGCGCTGATCCGGCCGGTGTCGAGCAGGTCGCACAGCATGATGCGGACGATGCTGACCGGCAGGTTCAGGCTCGCGGCGATTTCGACGACGGCCACGGGGCCCGAGCACATCCGCAGGATCGCGACGTGCTCGGACTGCATCCCGGGGGCCGGGTCGCACTCGGCGACGACCAGCGTCACCAGGTCGAAGGCGGCGGAGTCGGAACGGCTGCGTCCCCCGGTGAGGGTGTACAGCCGGTCCGGATCGTCGTCGCGGCCCGGGCGGGGGCGGGGCGCCGTCGTCATACGGCCGGAGTCTCGGAGGGTTCGCGCGGCGGTGCGACGAGGTGCTCGCCGAGCTGCTCGACGAGCTCGCTCATGTTGTGGCCGACCAGGCCGACGTCGGAGTCCTCGTCGGCGACGACGGCCAGGTGGGCGCCGGCCCCGGCCTCGACGATGAACAGCACGCCGCCGTAGAACTCGGCCATCGCGGACCGTACGCCACCGGTGCCGTCGCCGAACTCGATGGACGCGCCGTGCGACAGGCTCTGGATCCCGGCGGAGATCGCGGCGAGCTGGTCGGCCTGGTCGACGGAGAGCTCGGGGGTGCGGCACAGCTTGAGGCCGTCGCGGGACAGGACGAGGGCGTGGCGGGTACCGGGGGTGCGGTCGAGCAGCCCCTCCAGCAGCCAGTTGAGCTTCTCGTCGGTGGTCGCGGTCATCGGGTGTTGCCTTCCGGGAGCGGGGAGTTGGCTCGGACCGCCTTGCTGAAGGTGCTGAAGCGCGCTGCCTGGACCTTCGGGTCGGTGGTACGGGCCCGGGGGTGGTCGGCTCCGCCGGGGGTGACGTTGCCGGTTCGGGCTTCGGCGGCGGCCAGCGTGCGGCCGCGGCGGCGCTTGGGCAGGCCGCTCTCGCCGAACTCGGGCACACCGCCGGTGGACTCGGAGACGGAGTCCACCGGGGAACCGGGGTGCTCCGCTTCCGCCGCCGGGGTCGAGGCGGGGGCGTCGCTCCCGGCGGCGGGCCGGGCCGCGGGGGCGGCGTCGGTCCGGTCCTGGCCGGCGGCCGAGCCGTGGGAGGGCTCGGGTTCGGCCGGCGTGGTGGTGGGGTCCGCGGCCTGCGCGGGGACGGTCGCCCCGGCGTCCGCGGCGTTCCGGGCCGCGGGGGCGGCCGGTGTGCTCGCGCGGGAGATCAGCTCCTGGGGGAGCATCATCAGCGCGCCGGTGCCGCCGCGGGCGGACGGCCGGAAGGAGACGGTCAGGCCGTGCTTACGGGCCAGCCGGCCGACGACGGCGAGGCCGAGGCGGGTGCCGGAGAGGTTGGTGAGGTCCTGGTGGTCGGCGGAGACGGCCTTCTCGGCGCGGCGCAGCTGCACCTCGCTCATGACGAGCCCGCTGTCCTCGACGGTGATGACGATGCCCGCCGGGACCTCCTCCACGTACACGTGGACCTCGGCGGTGGGCGGCGAGAAGTTGGCCGCGTTGTCGAGGAGTTCGGCGAGCGCGTGCATGACGCCCTCGGCCGCGTGACCGGCGATGGCGACGTCGCTGGTGGAGTGGAGGCGGACGCGCTGGTAGCTCCCGATCCGGCCCATCGCGCCGCGCAGGATCGACTCCATGACGATCGGCTTGGCCCAGCGGCGGCCCGAACGGGCCCCGGTCAGCACGGCGATGGAGTCGGCGAGGCGGCCCGCCTGGGCGGTGCGGTGGTCCAGGTGGAGCAGGTCGCCGAGGACCGACTCGTCGGAGTGCCGGTGCTCCATCTCACGGAGGTCGGCCAGCATGCTCGTGGACAGGGCCTGCATCCGGCCCGCCGCGTTGGCGCAGGCCGCGATGGCGGCGGAACGCTCGGTCTCGGCGCGGGTGGCCCGCGCGGTCAGCCGGTCGACGGTGACGCCGAGGCGGGCCTGTTCGGCCGCGGCGGCCGAGGCGATCCGCTCGTTCTCGGCCCGGACCTCGGAGACCAGCCGGGCGGTCTCGGCCGCGGCGGCGCCCTTGATCCTGGCCGTCTCCGCGGTGAAGCGCTGGGCCTCGACGGCGGAGGAGGAGACCAGGCGCGAGGTCTCGGAGGTGAACCGCTCGGCGTCGGCGGCGAGCTGGGCGCGCAGCCGGCGCGCGGTCCCCAGGGTGTGGACGGCGACGGCCACGCAGACGCTCAGCAGCACGGCGGCTGCGCCCGCGCCCCAAGCCAGCGGGGTCCGTACCGAGTCGGGGGCCGCGGCGACGCCCCACAGGGTCAGCGTGCCGGTTGCGGCTGCCGATATCAGCAGGGCGAGTGCGGTGGGCCGGTGTGAGGGGCGCAATCGGAGTCCTCGGTGGCGGACGGTGCTGGACGGTAGGCGGTGGTGCCGGGCGGTGCGGTTGTGAGCGAAGTTGATGGGGCTGATTCCGGACACTTCGTCACGGGTGTGGGCGATCCTGCACAACTGGAACTGATAGTTCCTGCGCAAGTCTTGGTCACTATAGGAGACTTGACGGTCTGTTTGGGAAGGTCTTGTGGGCTTTATCGTGTGAATTGCGGGGTTTGGTCCGGTCGCTTCCCAAGAGTTCACCTCGTTCGACGGCATGCTGAGAGGTATGGCCGAACAGCATCGACCGCTCACCGGACAGCCCGCACCGCGCCCCGGGTCTCCGGGCCCCTCCGGGCCCTCTGCCTCCTCCGTCCCCGCGGCCTCCTCCGTCCCCGCGGCTTCCCCGGACTTCGTCGCGGCGCTGCGCTCCGCCGTGCGCGGCACGAGCGACTTCGGACCGACGGCACGGGCCCTGACGACGATGGACGCCTCCAACTACCGCCGCGTCCCGCTCGGGGTGTGCGCCCCGCGCGACGCCGACGACGTCGCGGCCGCACTGGCGGTCTGCCGGGAGCACGGGGTGCCGGTCGTCCCGCGCGGCGGCGGCACCTCCATCGCCGGACAGGCCACCGGCACCGGGCTCGTCCTCGACCTCACCCGCCATCTGCGCACGATCCTCGACGTGGACCCCGCCGCCCGCACCGCCGTCGTCCAGCCCGGGGTGATCCTGGACGACCTGCGGGCCGCCGCCGCACCCCACGGCCTGACCTTCGGCCCCGACCCCTCCACCCACAGCCGCTGCACCCTCGGCGGCATGATCGGCAACAACTCCTGCGGCGCGCACTCGGTGGCCTGGGGCACCACCGCCGACAACGTGACGAAGCTGTCGGTGGTCCGGTACGGAGGAGAGGCGCTGCGCCTGGAACAGGGCGGCGGGAACGGCCCGGCGGGCGTACCGGAGCTGATCGCCTCCCACCTCGCCCTCCTGCGCACCGGCTACCCCGACCTCCCGCGCCGCATCTCCGGGTACGCGCTCGACGCCCTGCTCCCCGAACACCCCGGCGGCCCCGACCCGGTCCGGGCGTTCTGCGGCAGCGAGGGCACCCTCGGCGTCGTCACCGAGGCCACCGTCCGCCTGGTCGAAGCGCCGCGCGCCCGCGCCCTGGCCGTCCTCGGGTACGCCGATGAGTCCGCCGCCGCCGACGCCGCCCCGGGCCTCCTCCCGTACGGACCGCTCACCGTCGAGGGCATGGCCGCCGACCTCGTACGGGAGCCGGCCGGGCTGCCGCGCGGGGCCGCCTGGCTGTTCGTCGAGACCGGCGGGGCCACCCCGGCCGAGGCCCGCGCGCACGCCGAACGGATCCTGCGGGCGGCGGACGCCGTGGACGGCACGGTCGTCACCGATCCGGCCGGGCAGCGGGCCCTGTGGCGCGTCCGCGAGGACGCCGCCGGGACCGCGACCCGGATGCCCGACGGCAGCGAGGCGTGGCCCGGCTGGGAGGACTGCGCGGTCCCGCCCGCCCGGCTCGGCGCGTACCTCCGCGACTTCCGGGCCCTCCTCGCCGAACACGGCCTGCGCGGCACCCCGTACGGCCACTTCGGCGACGGCTGCATCCACGTCCGCGTCGACTTCGACCTGATCACCGAGGCCGGGGTGGCGCGCTTCCGCCGGTTCTCCGAGGAGGCGGCCGGCCTCGTCGTCGCGCACGGCGGCTCCCTCAGCGGCGAGCACGGCGACGGGCAGGCGCGGGCGGAGCTGCTGCCCCGGATGTACGGGGACGGGCTCGTCGCCCTCTTCGGCCGGTTCAAGGACCTGTGGGACCCGGACGGCGGCCTCAACCCGGGCATGCTGGTCCGCCCGGCCCGCCTCGACGAGGGCCTCCGCTTCTCCGTCCTCCCGAAACGCCCGGTGGACGTGGAGTTCGGCTACCCGCAGGACGGCGGCGACTTCGCGGGCGCGGTCCGCCGCTGCGTCGGCGTCGCCAAGTGCCGTACGACGGAGACGAGTGGGGCGGGCGTCATGTGCCCCTCCTTCCGCGCGACCGGCGAGGAGGCCCACTCCACGCGCGGCCGGGCCCGGCTGCTGCACGAGATGCTGGCGGGCGAGATCGTCACGGACGGCTGGCGCAGCACGGAGGTCCGGGACGCGCTCGACCTCTGCCTCTCCTGCAAGGGCTGCCGCAGCGACTGCCCGGTGGGCGTCGACATGGCCACGTACAAGGCGGAGTTCCTGCACCACCACTACCGGGGCCGGCTCCGCCCCGCCGCCCACTACGCGATGGGCCGCCTGCCGCGGTGGCTGCGCCTGGCACGCCCGTTCGCCCGGCCGCTCAACGCCCTGGCCCGGGTGCGCCCGCTGGCCGCGCTCGCGAAACGGCTGGCGGGCATCGCGCCGGAGCGCGCGATCCCGGTGCTGGCGACGGAGACGTACAGCCGGTGGCTGCGCACACGGCAGGGCCCGGGCACGCGCGTTCTGTCGACGGACCGGGTGGTGCACCTCTGGGCGGACACCTTCACCGAACACCTGTCGCCGCAGGTGGGCCGGGCGGCGGTGCGGGTGCTGGAGGAGGCGACGGGGCGTACGGTGCTGCCGCCGCCGCGCGGGGCGTGCTGCGGCCTCACGTACGTGTCGACCGGGCAGCTCGACGCGGCCCGCCGGGTGATGCGGGACACCCTGGACCGGCTGGACCTCCTCCCCGGGCTGCCGCTCGTCGTCCTGGAGCCGAGCTGCGCCGCCACCCTCCGCACCGACCTGCCCGAACTCCTCCCGGACGACCCGCGCGCGGCCGAACTCGCCTCCTCGGTGAGGACGTTCGCCCAGTACCTGGAGGAGTACGCCCCCGACTGGACGCCGCCCCGCCTGGACCGCCCGGCCGCCGGGCAGACGCACTGCCACCAGCACGCGGTCCTCGGCGACGCGGCGGAGCGCCGGTTGCGCGAACGGATGGGCCTGACCGGCGACTTGAGCGGCGGCTGCTGCGGACTCGCCGGGAACTTCGGCTTCGAGAAGGGCCACTGGGAGGTGTCCGTCGCCTGCGCGGAGGAACGGCTGCTCCCCGCCGTACGGGAGGCGGAACCCGGGACCGAACTCCTCGCGGACGGCTTCTCCTGCCGTACGCAGCTCGACCAGCTCGCCGGCCGCCGGGCCCGGCACCTGGCGGAGGTCGTCGCGGAGGCGCTGGGGGACGGCGACGACGTCCAGCGGGGCAGGGCCCGCCCGTGACGCGCGGGCGGTGGGAAGGCGTGGCGGCGCCCGGCAGGATGGTGCTCGTGCCGGAGAACTCGCGTCCACCCGTGCGGCGTGCCCCGGGCTCGCTCCGTCAGTGCGGCGCGCCCCGGGCTCGCGTCCGCCCGTGCGGCGTGCCCCGGGCTCGCGCCCGTCAGTGCAGCGCGCCCCGGGCGATGATCTCGCGGGCCAGGGCCGCCAGCCGGGGGAGGGCCGGGTGGCCGGGGGCGTCGCGGCGGGCGAGGAGGACCGGGACGCCCGGGGCGTCGTCGAGCGGGACGTACGCGACGCCCGCGTGCGGGTACAGCACCGCCGTGGAGGTCGTGGAGACCCCGCTGCCCCGGCCGGCGGCGATGGCGGTGAGCCAGTCGTCGGTGTTGCCGACGGTGAGGGTGGCGGTAGGGCGGGTGTGCGGCGGCCACAGCTCGACGGTGGTGGTGCCGGAGACCGGGTTCAGGACGACCGGCCCGCCCGCGAGGTCGGCGAGGGCGAGCGATTCCCGGCGGGCGAGCGGACCGTCCGCCGTCACCGCCGCCACCCGGACCTCCGTGTACAGCACCTCGGTCACCAGCCCCGGCGCCTCCACCGGCCCCCGCAGCAGCGCCGCGTCGACCTCGCCCCGGGTCAGCCCGGCGGTGCGGTCGTCGATCCGGAGCAGCTCCAGCGGGGTCCCCGGGTACCGCTCCTGCCAGGCCCGCAGCAGCGGTGTGGTGTACGGGCCGAACGCCGACCAGGCGTGCCCGAGCCGCAGCGGACGCGGGCCCGGCCGCCCGGGGCCCACGGCCTCGTCGAAGGCGGCGACCGCGACGGCGGCCCGGTCCCGGAAGGCCACGCCGGCCGGGGTCAGGGCCAGGTGGTGGGTGGAGCGGTCCACGAGCCGGACCCCGAGGTGCGCCTCCAGCGCCGCGAGGGTGCGGGAGACGGCGGGCTGCGTCAGGCGGAGGCGGGTGGCGGCGCGCGTGATGTTCAGTTCGTCGGCGACCGCGAGGAAGGCCCGCAGATGCCGGAGCTCCACGGGGCGGCCGGAGACGGGTCCCTCGTTCATGCGCAGGGAGCATAACGAGAGCGTGGACGGTATTTCACGGAACGCGCGGGCGTCCTTACGGTGAAGGGAAAGTGGTGGCGGGTAAGTGCGGCTTTGCGTACTGTCCAGTCCATTACAGTGGACTGGTTCGGGGTGTGACGGTGTGCTGGTGCTCCGGTGTGCCGGAGCCTGCGACGGGCGCCGCGCCCCGTCGCCCGCCCGGAGCCTCCGGTCGGGCGGCCGCGCCCGCCGGCTCCGGGCGGACTCGTGTCCCGCCGCCGGACGACGCCGACGTCTCCGGATCCGTTCCGCCCGCCCTGTCCCGCCCGTACTCCCCGGAAGGTCCCCCGTGAACGACCAGCGCAGCGCCGCCGCCACCGAACCGGCCGCCGCGGCCATCGCCGTACCGGAGGCGGTGACCGCCCTCGACGCCGCCGCGACCGATCCGGGCCGTCCCGGCGGCGCGGGCGATCCGGGTGCGCCCGGAGCGGGCACGTGGGCGGCGCGGCGGGCGGCGCTGGCCCCGATCGCGCTGGTCGTCGCGGGCGGGCTCTCCGTCCAGTTCGGCTCGGCCGTCGCGGCGCTCCTGATGCCGAAGGCGGGCGCGCTGGGCGTCGTCACGCTGCGCCTGGCGGCCGCCGCGCTGATCCTGCTGGTGGTCTGCCGCCCGAAGGTGCGCGGCCATTCGCGCGCGGACTGGGGCACGGTGCTCGCCTTCGGTGTCGCGATGGGCGGTATGAACACCCTCTTCTACCTGGCGCTGGACCGTATCCCGCTGGGCATCGCCGTCACCCTGGAGGTGCTCGGTCCGCTCGTCCTGTCGGTGGTGGCCTCGCGCCGGCTGGTGAACGTGGTCTGGGCGGGGCTCGCCCTCGTCGGCGTCGTCCTGCTGGGCGGCGGGGGCTTCGACCGCCTCGACCCGCTCGGTGCGGCGTTCGCGCTGGCGGCCGGGGCGATGTGGGCGGCGTACATCGTGTTCAGCGCCCGTACCGGCCGCCGCTTCCCGCAGGCGGACGGGCTGGCCCTGGCGATGGTGGTCGCGGCGGTCCTCTCGCTGCCGCTCGGTGTCCTTGAGTCCGGGGCGAAGCTGGCGGTCCCGTCCACGCTGGCGCTCGGCGCGGCGGTGGCGGTGCTCAGCTCGGTCCTCCCGTACACGCTGGAGCTTATGGCCCTGCGCCGGCTGCCCGCGCCGACGTTCGCCGTGATGATGAGCCTGGAGCCGGCGATCGCCGCCGGGGCGGGCTTCCTGATCCTGGACCAGGCCCTCTCCACGACGGACGCCCTCGCGATCGCCCTCGTCATCGGGGCCAGCATCGGGGCGGTCCGCAGCCGGTCGGGGGGCGCGCGGCGCGAGGAGTGACGTACGCGCGCCCGCGCTCTGCCGGTGTGCGATGCGAGGCGTGAGGGCCGGGCCGGGTGCGGCGGCGTCTGCTCCGGCGCGGGCAGGGGGGGGCTGGCCCGGCCCCCTCCCGTCACCCCGCCGCCGGGAACCGGAAGCGGACGCCGGTCGACCCTTCCGACACCTCCCACAGGCGGCGTCCCGTCGCGGTGTCCGTGGCCGATGAGCCCAGCTCGACGCGGGTCGGGGCGCCGCGCAGCTCGCCGCGGCCGTCCGGGCCGATGAGGTCGCCGCCCCGGGCCTCCGGTGCGGTCGCCGCGTAGAGCTGCGGCAGCGCGCCCGCTTCGGGCCGCTGGGCGAGGGGGCGCAGGGCGGTGCCGAACACCAGCTTCACCAGGCCGGTCGGGCTGCTCGTCTGGAGGTGGGTGGCGGTGTAGCCCGGGTGGGCGAGCAGGCTGCGGACCGGGCTCCCGGACGCGGTCAGCCGGCGGTGCAGCTCGTGGCCGAAGACGGCGTTGGCGAGCTTCGACCGGTCGTAGAACGTCATGGGGCGGTAGGCGCGTTCGCCGTTCAGGTCGTCGAAGTCCAGGTGCGCCTTGCGGTGGTTGACCGAGGTGACCGTGACGACCCGGGGGTCCCGGCCCCCGGCCAGCAGGTCGAGCAGCAGCCCGGTGAGCGCGAAGTGGCCGAGATGGTTGCAGGCGAACTGCAGCTCGTGCCCCTGCGCGCTCGTCGAACGGGGCGGGGCCATCAGCCCGGCGTTGTTGACCAGCACGTCCAGCCGGGTGCGGTCGGCGTGCAGGGACGCGGAGAACGCCCGTACGGAGTCCAGGTCGGCCAGGTCCAGGCGGCGCACCTCGACGGAGGCCCCCGGGTGTCCCGCCGTGATCCCGGCGGCGGCCCGCCGCCCCTTCTCCTCGTCGCGCACGGCGAGGATCACGTGGCCGCCCCGGTGGGCGAGCGCGCGGGCGGTCGCCAGGCCCAGACCGCTGTTGGCCCCGGTCACCACGGCGACCCGGCCGGTCTGGTCCGGGATCCGCTCGGCGGTCCAACCCTGCTTCCGCGTCGAGCCCGGCGCCGTCCCCTGTGCGGCGCCGGGCGTCGTGTTCTGCGTCGCATCCTGTGTCATACGGCATACGTTGACGCTCGTGTCACCGAGTGTCAAGCCTGCAGCGAGTGTCATGTTGGCACCTGGTGTCATTCGTGGCATGGGTCTACGATGGCGGGGTGAGCCTCCGCCCCGAAACCACCCTGGCCCAGCGCAAGCGGCAGCTCGTCTCCGACGAACTGACCGAAGCGGCCCTTCAGTTGATGGCGCGGGAAGGGTTCGACGCGGTCACGGTCGACGCGATCGCGGCCGCCGCCGGGGTCTCCAAGCGGACGTTCTTCCGGTACTTCGCGTCCAAGGAGGACGTGGTCGTCCAGTTCCTGGCGGGCATGGGGGCGGGCATGCACACCGAGCTGGCCGCCCGACCCGCGGCCGAGCCTCCCTCCGTGGCACTGCGGCACACGGTCTGGGCCGCCATGGCGGCCTGCGCCGACGGTGCCGAGCACGCCGGGCGGGCCCTGCCGGTGGTCCAGCTGATCCTGCGCACGCCCGCCCTGCGCGCCCGCTTCCAGGAGCACCAGGCGCGGTGGCGCGACGACCTCGCGGCGGAGACGGCCCGCCGGCTGGGGCTCGACCCGGAGGCGGACCTCTATCCGCGCATCGCCGCCGGGGCGGCGCTCGTCGCCTTCGACACCGTGCTGCGGCGGTGGAGCGACAGCGACGGCGCCGACGACCCGGCCGCCCTCACCGACCGTGCCTTCGCGGTCCTCGCCCCGGCGCTCGACCGGCTCCCGGCGGCCTGAGCCGGAGGCCGGCCGCCCGCCGTGCTACCGCCCGCCGCCCGCCGGCAGCGGGCGGCGGGCCTCCGCGCGTCCGCCGTGCTGCCGCCCCTGCCGTCCGCGCGGCCACCGTCGTACGGGTGCCGCGAACGCCGCCATGGCCTCCGCCGTATGAGGACGGACGACGCGTACCGCGGCTGGGAGGCGGAGACGAGGTACCGGCGGCTGCCGGACGCTCTGATACCGCTCGACCCGGGCGGCCGGCGGCTGCCGGAGGTGCGGGCCGCACTCTCCACGCTGGACTGGGAGATCCGGCCCGTGGGCCCCGGCGGGGGCGTGCCGGACCTGGCGCGGGGCCGCCGGCCGGAAGTGGCGTGGGTGCTGGACCATCCGCCCCGGGGGCCCCGGCAGGGCGTCGGCGTGCTGACCGTGGCGGCCGACGACGCCGAACAGGTGCTGGGCGTCGAGGTGAACCTCTCGTACGGCATCGCGTACGACGACGACCACGCCCATGAACTGCACTTCGCGCAGACCGCCCGCGAGGTCACCGAGGACGTGCTCGGCGGGCCGCCCACCCGGCTGGCGGGCCCGGGCCCCCGCGCGGTGTGGATCCGGCCGGGGGCCGACGTGGGCGTCATGCTGGACGAGGGCAACGTGGTCCTCCAACTGCTCCGCACCGACCGGGGCGCCGAGTTCCGCCGGGGGTACCCGGACGTGTGGCGTGGCTCGCTCGGTGCGGACCTCTCCCGCCCGGAGCTCTCGCGGCCGGTACGGGACTGGGCGGAAGCAGGGGAGCGGCTGGGCGCGGCGCTGCTGGTGCTCTGCACCCAAGTGCACGCCTTCCCCGGCGACTTCACTCTCCGCCTCTCCTCCGCCCCGGACCCGCTCCGCTCCGTCGCCGCCGTCGGCAACGGCTCGCACGACGCCCTCCGGCTGGAGGCGCCCGCCGACCACCCGGACCTCCCCGGCTCCGACCGGTTCGCCGCCTCCGGGTGGCAGCACTACGGCGGTCTGCGGCAGTGCGTGGTCCTCGGCGCCCTGGGCACGGGCGACCGGCCTCGCGGACCGGTCCGCGAGGCGGTGTCCCTCCTGGTGGACGCCGTACGCGCCCTTGAGGTGGACCTCGCCGACCTGACGTACTCCGGCGAGGTGGCCGTCCCCACGGGCGCCCGCCATTTGGAACTGCCGCAGCTCGGCCTTCCGCGCGCGGTTCCGGAGGGGGCTGCGGGGGCGTAGCGGGGGCGTAGGGGCTCAGAGGTCGGCAGGCGGGACACGGAAGCCCCGGGCGGGACGCGGAAGCCCCGGGCCGGGGTCGGCGGCGTACCGCCCTCACCAGGTGCAGGGAGGTTCCAACTCCTCGATCGAGTCCGCCAGTTCGGCGGGGCGGTCCGGCCAGCCCGTCCGGTGCCAGTGCGCGATGCGCCAGGACAGCCGCTTGGGCCACAGCGGGAGGGCGGGCAGTTCCTCCACGGGCACCCAGAGCGGGGTGCCCCCGTAGTTGTCCAGCGTCTCGGGCGGGCCGATCTCGCCCGTGGCGGCCACGCGGAAGTAGTGCTCGTGCCGGCCGCCCTTCCAGACCCGGGCGATCCGGGGCCCGACGGTCCCGGCGAGGCCGGTCTCCTCGTCCAGCTCGCGCAGGACGGCCGTCTCCGGCGTCTCGCCCTCCTCGACGCCGCCGCCCGGGATCTCGTAGTGCGACGCGCCGTCGTCCTCGGTGAAGCGGATCAGCAGGACGGACCGTCGCGGATGACGACCGCCCCGGCCCGCACCCGTACCGGCTCCACCGCCGAGGGGTCCACCGGCTCCACCGCGCCCTGCGGCGGCGCCCCCTGCGACCAGGCGCGCAGGACCGCCTCCGCCGTGCCCGCCGGGCGGATCCGGGCGTGCATGGCTCTCTCCAGGGGCAGGGTGACGCGCGGCGCGGGGGCTTCGGACCGGGTCCCGGGGAAGGCGTAGTACGGGCCTTCGGCGTCGTGGCGGAGTTCCAGGACCAGGCCATCACCGTCGAACTGGACGGTCGCCGATGCGGGCGGTCGGGTTTCGGCAGTCATCGACGGAGGCTAACGCGGCCCGCCGCGCGAGCGCTGCCGGAATGTCCTGGTCCGCACGTCTTCGCCGACGCGTTTCAGCCACCTCGTTCCCGCTGGTGTCTCTGCCGGTGGGTAAATCATGCAAGCGTGCTTGATTGTTTCTTGGCGCGCTGCCATGCTCCTGGACACCACACCCGGTCCCGAGGGGAGCGCACGTGTCCGCTGTCGTAGCCGTGATCGACGATCTGCGCGAGGAGGGCGACGAACTCGACGACCTGGTCGGCGCGTTGGACGGTCCGGACTGGCTGGGGCCGACGCCTGCCGAGCGGTGGAGCATCGCCCACCAGATCGCCCATCTGAGCTGGACCGACGAGGTCGCCCTGCTCGCGGCCACCGAGCCGGACCGGTTCGGGGACGAGGTGGCCAAGGCCCTGGCCGCCCCGGAGGCGTTCGTCGACGAGGCCGCCGACGCCTTGGTCGCCGCCCATGCCCCGGACGCCCTGCTCGCCCGTTGGCGCGAGGGCCGGCAGCGGCTGGAGAAGGTGCTGCGGGACGCCCCGGACGGCACCAGGATCCCCTGGTACGGGCCGGCGATGAGCGTCGCCTCCATGGCCTCCGCGCGGCTCATGGAGACCTGGGCGCACGGCCAGGACGTCGCGGACGCCCTCGGCGTGGCGCGTACCCCCACCGCCCGGCTGCGCCATGTGGCGCGCATCGGCGTACGGGCTCGGAACTACGCCTTCATGGTGCGCGGCATCACCGCGCCGGAGGAGGAGTTCCGCGTCGAACTCCGCACACCCGAAGGCGAGACGGTCGCGTACGGACCGGAGGACGGGGCCCAGCGGATCACCGGACCGCTCCTCGACTTCTGCCTCCTGGTCACCCAGCGCGCCCACCGCGCCGACCTCGCCGTCACCGCCGAGGGCGCCGCCGCCGACCAGTGGCTCGGCATCGCGCAGGCGTTCGCCGGGCCCCCCGGGCCGGGACGCCCGCCCCGCGCGGAACAGGAGCGCCTCCGGTGAACACCGCTCCCGCATCCGAACCCGCATCGGGCCCGGAGCCCACATCCGCATCAGGCCCGGAGCCCGCATCGGGTCCGGGGTCCGCCGCCGTGCCCGGGCCCGTCCGGCGCCCCGCCCCCGTGGCCGACCTCGGGCGCGCGTCGGGGTCCGCCCCCCTCCGCATCGGCAACGCCTCCGGCTTCTACGGCGACCGCTTCGACGCCCTGCGGGAGATGCTCACCGGCGGCCCCCTCGACGTCCTCACCGGCGACTACCTCGCCGAACTGACCATGCTCATCCTCGGCCGCAGCCGCCTCAAGGACCCGCGGAAGGGCTACGCCACCACCTTCCTGCGCCAGTTGGAGGAAGGGCTCGGCCTCGCCCACGAGAACGGGGTGAAGATCGTCGCCAACGCGGGCGGTCTCAACCCGGCCGGTCTCGCGGACGCCGTACGGACGTTGGCCGAGAAGGCGGGCCTGCCGGTTCGCGTCGCCCATGTCGAGGGCGACAGCATGCCCGTACCGGACGGGTTCCTCACCGCCAACGCCTACCTCGGCGGGTCCGGGATCGCCGCCTGTCTGCGGGCCGGGGCCGATGTCGTCGTCACCGGCCGCGTCACCGACGCGGCCCTCGTCACCGGGCCCGCCGCCGCCCACTTCGGCTGGGGCCCGGACGACCTGGACGCGCTCGCGGGGGCCGTCGTCGCCGGGCACGTCCTGGAGTGCGGCACCCAGGCGACCGGCGGGAACTACGCGTTCTTCGGCGAACACGACCCGGCCCGCCTCCGCCGCCCCGGCTTCCCGCTCGCCGAGATCCACCCGGACGGCTCGTCCGTCATCACCAAGCACGACGGCACCGGCGGGATCGTCGACATCGGCACCGTCACCGCCCAACTCCTGTACGAGACGGGGGAGGCCCGGTACGCGGGCCCCGACGTCACCGCCCGCCTCGACAGCGTACGGCTCACCCAGGACGGCCCCGACCGGGTCCGGATCGACGGCGTACGCGGCGAGGCCCCGCCGCCCACCCTCAAGGCCGGACTCACCCGGCTCGGCGGCTGGCGCAACGAGGTCGTCTTCGTCCTCACCGGCCTCGACATCGACGCCAAGGCCCGCCTCGTACAAGACCAGTTCACCGACGCCCTGGAACGCGGCGGAGCCCGCCCGCCCGCCGAGGTGCGCTGGGAGCTGGCCCGCACCGACCACCCCGACGCCGACACCGAGGAGCGGGCCAGCGCGCTGCTCCGGCTCGTCGTCCGCGACCAGGACGCCGAGACGGTCGGCCGCGCGGTCTCCGGGGCGGCCGTGGAGCTGGCTCTCGGCAGCTACCCCGGCTTCCACGTCACCGCCCCGCCCGGAAAGGGCGCCCCCTACGGCGTGTTCGAGGCGGTCCACGTACCGGCGGGGGAGGTCCGGCACACCGCGGTCCTGCCCGACGAGACCCGCACGGTCATCGAGCCGCCCTCCCGCACCCGGGAGTTGGCGTCCCTCGACGAGCCGCCGCTGCCCGAGCCGTACCCCGCCACCGCCACCGGCAGCGCGCCCCTCGGCCTGATCGCGGGGGCCCGCAGCGGGGACAAGGGCGGCGACGCCAACGTGGGCGTATGGGTGCGCGACGACGACGCCTGGCGGTGGCTGGCGCACGAGCTGACCGTGGACCGGTTCAAGGAACTCCTGCCGGAGACGCGCGACTTGACGGTGGTCCGGACCGTCCTGCCGAACCTCCGCGCCCTCAACTTCACCGTCCGCGGGCTCCTGGGCGAGGGCGTCGCCGCCCAGGCCCGGTTCGACCCGCAGGCCAAGGCGCTGGGGGAGTGGCTGCGGTCCCGCCGGCTGCCCGTCCCCGTACCGCTGCTGGCGGACGTATCCCTCCCGGAGGTGACCGCATGACCGTCCTGCCCACCGCGCTCGACGCCCACGGGCCCGAATACGCGGCCAACCGCGCCGCCATGCTGGCGAAGCTGGACGAGCTGGAGGCCGCGCACGCCCAGGCGCTCGCGGGCGGCGGCGAGAAGTACGTGACCCGGCACCGCAAGCGCGGCAAGCTCACGGCCCGCGAGCGGATCGAGCTGCTGGTCGACCCGGACACCCCGTTCCTCGAACTCTCCCCCCTCGCCGCCTGGGGCAGCGACTACGCGGTGGGCGCCTCGCTCGTAACCGGGATCGGGGTGGTCGAGGGCGTGGAGTGCCTGATCACCGCCAACGACCCGACCGTACGCGGCGGGGCCTCCAACCCGTGGACGCTGAAGAAGGCCCTGCGCGCCAACGAGATCGCCTTCGCCAACCGGCTGCCCTGCATCAGCCTGGTGGAGTCCGGCGGCGCCGACCTGCCGTCGCAGAAGGAGATCTTCATCCCCGGCGGGGCCCTCTTCCGCGACATCACCCGGCTCTCCGCCGCCGGGATCCCCACCGTCGCCGTCGTGTTCGGCAACTCCACCGCCGGAGGCGCGTACGTGCCCGGCATGTCCGACCACGCCGTGATGATCAAGGAGCGATCCAAGGTCTTCCTCGGCGGACCGCCCCTGGTGAAGATGGCGACCGGCGAGGAGAGCGACGACGAATCGCTCGGCGGGGCCGAGATGCACGCCCGCACCTCCGGGCTCGCCGACCACTTCGCCGTGGACGAGCACGACGCGCTCCGGCAGGCCCGCCGCATCGTCGCCCGCCTCAACTGGCGCAAGGCGCAGGCCGATCCGGGGCCCGCCGAACCGCCGAAGTACGACGAGGACGAACTGCTCGGCATCGTCCCCGGCGACCTCAAGGCCCCCTTCGACCCGCGCGAGGTCATCGCCCGGCTGGTCGACGGCTCGGACTTCGACGCCTTCAAACCGCTGTACGGGACAAGCCTCGTGACGGGTTGGGCGCGGCTGCACGGCTACCCGGTCGGCATCCTCGCCAACGCGCAGGGCGTCCTGTTCAGCGAGGAGTCGCAGAAGGCCGCCCAGTTCATCCAACTCGCCAACCAGCGCGACATCCCGCTGGTCTTCCTCCACAACACCACCGGCTACATGGTCGGCAAGGAGTACGAGCAGGGCGGCATCATCAAGCACGGCGCGATGATGATCAACGCGGTCGCCAACTCGAAGGTCCCGCACCTGTCGGTCCTCATGGGCGCCTCGTACGGGGCCGGGCACTACGGCATGTGCGGCCGCGCCTACGACCCGCGCTTCCTCTTCGCCTGGCCCAGCAGCAAGTCCGCCGTCATGGGCCCGCAGCAGCTCGCGGGCGTCCTCTCCATCGTCGCCCGCGCCTCCGCCGCCGCGAAGGGGCAGCCGTACGACGACGAGGCCGACGCCGGGCTGCGCGCCATGGTGGAGCAGCAGATCGAGGCGGAGTCGCTGCCCATGTTCCTGTCGGGCCGGCTGTACGACGACGGGGTCATCGACCCCCGCGACACCCGGACGGTCCTCGGGATGTGCCTGTCCGCGATCCACACCGCACCGGTCGAGGGCGCCCGCGGCGGCTTCGGCGTCTTCCGGATGTGACCCGCCATGAGGACCCTTCCGGACGAGACCCGCACATGAGGAGATACGTGATCCACTCCCTGCTCGTCGCCAACCGGGGCGAGATCGCCTGCCGCGTCTTCCGCACCTGCCGCGACCTGGGCATCACCACGGTCGCCGTGTACTCCGACGCGGACGCCGACGCCCTGCACGTACGGGAGGCGGACCTCGCCGTACGGCTGCCGGGGGCCGCCCCCGCCGACACCTACCTCCGCGGCGACCTCGTCGTGGCCGCCGCGCTGGCCGCCGGGGCGTACGCCGTCCACCCCGGCTACGGCTTCCTCTCCGAGAACGCCGCCTTCGCCGCCGCCGTCCAGGAGGCGGGGCTCGTGTGGGTGGGCCCGCCGGTCAAGGCCATCGAGCTGATGGCGTCCAAGACCCGGGCCAAGGAGCTGATGGCCGGGGCCGGGGTCCCGCTGCTGGCCCCCGTCGACCCGGCGACGGCCGGCGAGGACGATCTGCCGCTGCTGCTCAAGGCGGCGGCGGGAGGCGGCGGGCGCGGGATGCGCATCGTCCGCGAACTCGGTGCACTGCCAGGTGAGTTGCAGGCCGCATCCGCCGAGGCCGCGTCGGCGTTCGGGGACGGCGAGGTCTTCGCCGAGCCGTACGTGGAGCGCGGCCGGCACGTCGAGGTGCAGGTGATGGCGGACGCGCACGACACCGTGTGGGCGCTCGGCACCCGCGACTGCTCCCTCCAGCGCCGTCACCAGAAGGTCATCGAGGAGGCGCCCGCGCCCGGCCTCGACGACTCCCTGCGCGAGCGGCTGCACGAGGCCGCGGTGGCCGCCGCCCGCGCGGTCGGCTACCGGGGCGCGGGGACCGTGGAGTTCCTGGTCTCCGCCGAGGGCCGCCCGTACTTCCTGGAGATGAACACCCGTCTCCAGGTCGAACACCCGGTGACCGAGGCCGTGTTCGGGCTCGATCTGGTCGCCCTGCAACTGCGCGTCGCGGAGGGCGAACCCCTGCCGCAGCCGGAGCCCCCGCAGCCCTCCGGCCACGCGGTGGAGGCCCGCCTCTACGCGGAGGACCCCGCACGCGACTGGCAGCCGCAGACCGGCACGCTCCTCGCGCTGGGGGTGCCGGACGCGCCGGGCCTGCGCCTGGACGCCGGGTACACCGGCGGCGACACCATCGGCGTGCACTACGACCCGATGCTCGCCAAGGTGATCGCCCACGCCCCGACCCGCCCCGAGGCCGTCCGGCTGCTGGCCCGCGCGCTGGAACGGGCCAGGATCCACGGCCCGGTCACCAACCGCGACCTGCTCGTCCGCTCGCTGCGCCACCCGGACTTCGCGGCGGCCCGCCTCGACACCGGCTTCTACGACCGGCACCTCGCCGGCCTGACGGCCCCGGGCCCCGGCGACCCCGCCACCGCCGCCCTCGCCGCCGCCCTCGCGGAGGCCGTACACCGGACAGCTCCCGCGCAGGCCGTACGGACGGGGGCCCGAGCGGAAGCGGTGCGCCCGGCCGACCTCGCGGCGGCTGTACAGCCCGGAGCGCTCGCGGCCGGCGGCCCGCCCCCGGTCCGCTTCGGGGCCTGGCGGAACGTGCCCTCGGGCCCGCAGCGCAAGCGCTACCGCGGCGAACCCGACGGCGCCGAGCACGAGGTCGCCTACCGCACCCCGCGCACCGGCGCCCCCGAACCGTACGACGCCCCCGGCGTCCGCGTCCTGGCCGTACGCCCCGACCGCGTCACCCTCGAACTCGACGGCGTCACGCGCCACTTCACGATCACCGCCGACCCGGACGCCGACCGCCTGTACGTGGACACGCCCGGTGCCTCGTACACGTTCACCGCCCTGCCCCGCTTCACCGACCCCGCCACGCACACCGCCCCCGGCTCCCTGCTCGCCCCGATGCCCGGCACCGTCGTCCGCGTCGCGGACGGCCTCGCCGCCGGGGCGGCGGTCGAAGCCGGACAGCCGCTGATCTGGCTGGAGGCGATGAAGATGGAACACCGCATCCTCGCGCCCGCCTCCGGCACCCTCACCGCCCTGCACGCCGTGCCCGGCCACCAGGTCGAGGTCGGCGCGCTCCTCGCCGTCGTCCAGGAGGACCCGGCCCCCGCCCCCGTACCGGAGGAGACCGCATGAGCACCGCACGCACCGTCCTCGAAACCGAAGAGCACCAGGCCCTGCGCGCAGCCGTCGCCGCCCTCGGCAAGCGGTACGGACGCGACTACATGACCACCGTCGTCCGCGAGGGCAAGCACACCGACGAACTGTGGGCGGAGGCCGCCAAGCTCGGCTACCTCGGGGTCAACCTCCCCGAGGAGTACGGCGGCGGAGGCGGCGGCATGGCCGAACTCTCGATCGTCCTTGAGGAGTTGGGAGCGGCCGGATCGCCGCTGCTGATGATGATCGTGTCCCCCGCGATCTGCGGCACGGTCATCGCCCGCTTCGGCACCGAGGAGCAGAAGCGGCGCTGGCTGCCCGGCCTCGCGGACGGCACCCTCACCATGGCCTTCGGCATCACCGAACCCGACGCCGGCTCCAACTCCCACCGCATCACCACCACCGCCCGCCACGACGGCGACGACTGGCTGCTCACCGGCCGCAAGGTCTTCGTCTCCGGCGTCGACATAGCCGACGCCACCCTGATCGTCGGCCGCACCGAGGACGCCCGCTCCGGGAAGCTCAAGCCCTGCCTCTTCATCGTCCCGCGCGACGCCGAGGGCTTCGGACGCAACCAGATCGACATGGAACTCCAGGCCCCGGAGAAGCAGTTCGAGCTGGTGCTGGACGACGTACGGCTGCCCGCCGACGCCCTGGTCGGCGACGAGGACGCGGGGCTCCTGCAACTCTTCGCCGGGCTGAACCCCGAACGGATCATGACCGCCGCGTTCGGCATCGGCATGGGCCGCTTCGCGCTCGCCAAGGCCGTCGACTACGCCCGTACCCGCCAGGTCTGGAAGGCCCCGATCGGCTCCCACCAGGCCATCGCCCACCCGCTCGCCGCCGCCCACATCGAGCTGGAACTGGCGCGCCTGATGATGCAGAAGGCCGCCCGGCTGTACGACGAGGGCGACGACATCGGCGCGGGCGAGGCCGCCAACATGGCGAAGTACGCGGCCGGGGAGGCGTGCGTGAAGGCGGTCGACCAGGCCGTCCACACCCTCGGCGGCAACGGCCTCACCAGCGAGTACGGCCTCGCCTCCCTGATCACCGCGTCCCGGGTGGCCCGTATCGCGCCGGTCAGCCGCGAGATGATCCTGAACTACGTCTCGCACCAGTCGCTCGGCCTGCCCAAGTCGTACTGAGCCCCCGCGCTCCGAGCCGTTCGCGTCCGACCCCTCCCCAACCACGGCCCACAGGGGCGATTCTGACCCCTCAAGGGTGCTTCCGGCCCTCCACACTCCACACCCGCACGGTGTCCCGCGCCGCCACCCGGGCGGCGCGGGGCACCGCGACGACAGGGGACCGCCATGGTGTTCCGCAGCGCGTACACAGACGTACCGGCCCTCGACACACCCATCCACGACGCGGTCCTCGGCGAAGCCGCCGGGTTCGGCGACACCGTCGCCCTGATCGACGGCACGAACGGCATGTCCCTCACGTACGCCCAACTCGACGGATTCCACCGCAGGATCGCCGCCGCACTCGCGGAAGCCGGGGTGACCAAGGGCGACGTCCTCGCCCTGCACAGCCCCAACACCATCGCCTACCCGGCCGTGTTCTACGGCGCCACCCGC
Organism: Streptomyces californicus; assembly: GCF_000717645.1. Classification (GTDB taxonomy): domain Bacteria; phylum Actinomycetota; class Actinomycetes; order Streptomycetales; family Streptomycetaceae; genus Streptomyces; species Streptomyces californicus. Next base: position 188,704 of record NZ_JNZZ01000013.1, on the reverse strand, counting down.
GCCGGCGCCTCCGTCACCACGGTCCACCCGCTGGCCACGCCCGAGGAGTTCGCCAAACAGCTCACCGACAGCGGCGCGCGATGGATCGTGACGGTCTCCCCGCTCCTCGCCACCGCCCGCCGCGCGGCCGAACTCGCGGGCGGCGTACGGGAGATCTACGTATGCGACCAGGCCGAGGGGCACACCTCCGTCCTGGACATGCTGGCCTCCACCGCCCCCGAACCGCAGATCGCCATCGACCCCGGCGAGGACGTCGCCGCCCTCCCGTACAGCTCCGGCACGACCGGCGCGCCCAAGGGTGTGATGCTGACGCACCGGTCCATCGCGACCAACCTGGAGCAACTGCGCCCGTTCGTCCCGATGGGCGAGGGCGACCGCGTCCTCGCCGTCCTCCCCTTCTTCCACATCTACGGCCTCACCGCGCTCATGAACGCCCCGCTGCGCTGCGGGGCGACCGTCGTCGTCCTGCCCCGCTTCGACCTGGCGCAGTTCCTGGAGGCCATCCAGACGCACCGGATCTCCGGCCTGTACGTGGCCCCGCCGATCGTGCTGGCGCTGGCGAAGCACCCGCTGGTCGGGGAGTACGACCTCTCCTCGATCGAGTACATCGTCAGCGCCGCCGCCCCGCTCGACGCCGAGCTGGCCGCCGCCTGCTCGGCCCGGCTGGGCGTGCCGCCGGTACGGCAGGCGTACGGGATGACGGAGCTGTCGCCGGGCACGCACGTGGTGCCGCTCTCCGTGGAGCAGCCCCCGCCGGGCACGGTCGGCAGGCTGCTGCCCAACACCGAGATGCGGATCGTCTCGCTGGAGGACCCGGCGAAGGACGCGGAGGCCGGGGAGGACGGCGAGATCCTCATCCGGGGCCCGCAGGTGATGAAGGGCTACCTGAACCGCCCCGACGCCACCGCCGACATGATCGACGCGGACGGCTGGGTGCACACGGGCGACGTCGGGCGGGTCGACGAGGGCGGCTGGCTGTTCGTCGTCGACCGGGTCAAGGAACTCATCAAGTACAAGGGTTACCAGGTCGCCCCCGCCGAACTGGAGGCCCTCCTGCTGACCCACGAGCACATCGCCGACGCGGCGGTGATCGGGGTGTACGACGCGGAGGGCAACGAGGTCCCGAAGGCGTTCCTGGTCCGGGGCCCGGCGGCGGACGGGCTGAGCGAGGACGACGTCATGGCGTACGTCGCCGAGCGCGTCTCCCCGTACAAGAAGGTGCGGCGCGCCGAGTTCATCGAGGCGGTGCCCCGCGCCGCCTCCGGCAAGATCCTCCGGCGCGAGCTGCGCGACCGGGAGAAGACGGAGGAACAGTGACCCTGATCGCACGTACGGGGGAGCGGGGCGTCGCCACCCTGACGCTGGACTCCCCGGCCAACCGCAACGCGCTCTCGGCCGGCCTGGTCGGCGCGTTGCGGGAGGCGCTGGCGGCCTGCGCGGCGGACGACACCGTACGGGCGGTGGTGCTGACCCACACCGGTACGACGTTCTGCGCCGGGGCGGACCTGACGGCGCCGCCGGACCCGGAGGCGTTCGTGGGCCTGATGCGGGAGATCGTGGCGCTGCCGAAACCGGTGGTGGCCCGGGTGGACGGCCATGTCCGGGCGGGCGGGCTCGGCCTGCTGGCGGCCTGCGACATCGCGGTGGCGGGCCGGGCGTCGTCGTTCGCCCTCACCGAGTCCCGCCTGGGCCTGGCCCCGGCGGTGATCTCCCTGACGTTGCTGCCGCGCCTGGACCGTACGGCGGCCCACCGCTACTACCTCACCGGCGAACGGTTCGACGCGGCGGAGGCGGCCAGGATCTCGCTGGTCACGGAGGCCGCCGAGGACGTCGACCAAGCCCTCGTACCGATCCTGGACGGGCTGCGGCGGGCCTCGCCCCAGGGGCTGGCCGCGTCGAAGGAGCTGGTCACGGCTACGGTGCTGAGGAGCTTCGACCAGTACGCCGAAGACCTCATCGCCCGCTCAGCAGCGCTGTTCGCCTCCGACGAGGCGAGGGAGGGGATGACGGCCTTCCTCGAACGACGGGACCCTGCATGGGTGCGGTGACCTCTTCCTCTTCCACCTCCGCTTCCGCTTCCACCCCCGCTTCGGGCTCCGCTGCGAAAGCGGGGCACGCGCCCAAGCAGGACCGCAGCCGGGCCACGCGGCAGCGGCTCCTGGAGGCCGCGGTGGCCTGCCTGGCCGAACACGGCTGGGCGGGCTCCACCGTCGCGGTCGTCGCCGAGCGGGCCGGGGTGTCGCGCGGGGCGGCTCAGCACCACTTCCCGACCCGCGAGGACCTGTTCACCGGGGCGGTGGAGTACGTCGCGGAGGAACGCTCGGCGGCCCTGCGCGCGCTCCCCGTCCAGGGCCGCGCGGAGGTGGTCGCGGCCCTGGTCGACCTCTACACCGGCCCCCTCTTCCGGGCCGCGCTCCACCTCTGGGTGGCCGCCTCCAACGAGCCCCAGCTCCGCCCGCGCGTCACGGAACTGGAGGCGCGGGTGGGCCGCGAGACCCACCGCATCGCGGTCGAACTCCTGGGCGCGGACGAGTCCCGCCCCGGCGCCCGCGAAACGGTCCAGGGCCTCCTGGACATGGCCCGCGGCCTGGGCCTCGCCAACCTCCTCACCGACGACACGGCCCGCCGGGCCCGGGTGGTGGCGCAGTGGGCGGCCCTGGTGGAGGAGGGGCTGGGCTGAGCGACCGGGGCGCCTCTCCGTAGGGCACTGGGAGGGCGGCCCGGTGTCGCGCCGAGTGCCCCTGGGCGTCTACGGGACACGGGGCGGCCGAAGCGGTACCGCGAACACCCGCGAGACCAGCCCCGCACCGGGCGGGACCACACCGTCGTACAGGTACGCCGACCATTGTCGCCGGGCCACCCCCGCGATCGCGGGGACCACAGATGCCGGGCCATTTCCCCGATGGTGAGCGTGGGACCACCCCCGCGTGCGCGGGGACCAGACGCCTGCCATGGACATCTGGCCGACCCACGAGGGACCACCCCCGCGATCGCGGGGACCACGTCATGGCGACCGAGGCGCCCAACTGCCGCCCGGGACCACCCCCGCGTGAGCGGGGACCACGCATGGCATTTCAAGCTCGCCGACAACCCGTCGGGACCACCCCCGCGTGCGCGGGGACCACGAGGGCGCCACCGTCCGCGAGGTCATGAAGTGGGGACCACCCTCGCGTGCGCGGGGACTACGCGTACGGGTTCTGCCGGGCGCATGCCGTCGCGGGACCACCCCCGCGTGCGCGGGGACCACCCCTTCGTGACCTGGGGTTTTAGGTAGCTGGGTGGCGGTTTTTACTCACTTCTTGAGAAACCGGCATATCCGACCTTCTGTCGCAAAAAGTTCATGCGCGTGGCTTGGCTGATGCCATTCTGCCCGCCGTCGACCTCGTGGGCCCGGCTTCGGTGGAAGAGAAGCGGCCCGGCCTTCCGCAGGTGTCGGCCAGGGGCGTTGTGTTCTGGGCCCGCTGTGCGAACACGTTGGTGGCCGACGTCGGTGAGGTCTTCGACCACGACGACCACTACCGGTGCCTTGAGTCGGCCGACTCGGCCCTCGCCCCCAGGGCCCGTGTGCACGTGACTCCTGACCGGAGCTTCGGCGGCTCAAGGAACTCGTCATTCCCTGCCATGGAGTGGCCAGGAAGCAGTGAGCGAAGCCCGTTGTCAGGCCCCGAGGGCGTCCATCAAGTGATCGTCCAGGTCGGCGACGAAGTCCTCCCGGCGCCACGGTCGAAGCTCAACCCGCGCCCGACGCAGCCGAATCGCCGGTACTCGGCCGCCGGTCGTCGTCGCGGCGACCACGCACTCGTGCAGCAGCGCGGTAGCCGACCGGGGGTCGCCCAACCGAATCCGGGCAAGGGCTTGATCGGTTCTCACGATCGCGCGCTGAACCTGTTCCCGGGGAGCGGCCAACGCGGACGCTGCGGCGGCGAATCGGCCATGGGCGACTGAGGGGTCACCGACGTACAGCTCGCACACCCCCTCGAACCCACGGAGGTGACCTGCTGAGAAGGCGCCGCGCAACGGGTCGCAACCGCCATGGTTCTCCATGTCGTACCAGGCGAGTCCGAGCGATGCCTGCGCCTGGCGCTTCAACCCGCCCCGGGCGGCGATCTCGGCTTGAAGGGCGTGCGCCCGCGCTCGTACGTGGGCGTTCTCGCCCGAGCCGGCCACCCGCACCGCTTGCTCGACGAGTCGCCGTGCGTCGGTGAGATCGGGTGACGAGTAGAGAGTGACGAGCGCGTGACTCATGTGGACGGACGCCTGCAGCCACGTGCTTCCGCCCCGCACGGCCTGGGCGGTGGCCTCGGCGTACAGGGCCTGCGATGCCCCGTCGTCCCGGATCTCGAATGACAGGCGACCGGCCAAAGCGTAGGCCGCGACGGCGACTGCCCGGACGTGAGGGACCACCGGCCGGGGAAGAGGCCCGGCCAGCAGACGGCGGCACGCGTCGATCACCGGCGCGAGCAGTAGCTGAAGTCGCACCATCGGCACCGAGCCCACCTGCGCGTTGACGTCCGCCACGACCGCAGCGAGCCCGGCCGAGGTCTGCTCGGTCGCCCGGCTCGGATCGGCGAGAGCAGCAGACAGGTCGGCCTGTACGGACGTGGAGAGCAGAGCGAGCATGCCGCCGGTGTCCGTGGCGGTACGCATGAGCGCCGTGCGCAGGAAGGCGACGCGCGTCTCGCTCTCCCCGAGATCGAGCAGCGCGCCGAGCAATTCAGCGAGGTCAGAGCCGGTGCCGACGGCCATCTGTCCCGCCGGCGTGCGGGCGTAGAGGTGAGCGAGGAGAAGCTGATAGCGCTCGTCGGGCAGCGTCGGTGCTGCCGACTCCCAGCGGGCTACAGAACGTTGGACGCTTGGTACGGCTGGCAGGCGAGGCTGACGCAGTGACACGGCGATCTGCGAGAGCGCCTGGGCCACACCGGCCAGGGAGAGTCCGCGGCTGTGCCGTAGACGTTTCAGGGTCGCCGCTCCTGCGGCCCGGTTTCCCATGTCTTCATGGTGACGCTCGGCGTGGCTGTTCGTGGCTATACCGGCACGATCAGTCGCGGCTTGCCTTGCTCGGCGGTGTACTCGATCGTCTGCCATGTACCGGTCGACGGCTCCGTGGCGTGGGGGAACCCGATGGTCATCGACGTACGGTCGACCATCCATCGGTTACGGGCGTGGTAGGCCGGAGCGTGCAGTTCGGTGGCTCCGAGCTCCACGACCTCCTTGATGCGGTCCCTCGAACGGGCGACGGCATCACGCGCCTCGGGAGGCTGACGGGACATGGTGCCCGGCGCGACGACTGTGATGGCCGAGGTGGTCCGGTCGGCGAGCCAGAGGAGGGCGAGCGAATCGATACCCGCTGCGCCGCCGATGTAGAAGTGTGCGTTCTGAGCGAAGGGCCCGAGGTACTGCTCGAAGAGGTCGGCGTACTCGGCAGGGTTCTTGTGCCCCGTCCGACGCGTGCCGGTGATGGCGATCGTCCTCATGATCCACTTCCTGTCATAGCTTGTCATATACCTTGCGGCCGACTCTCTTGAGACGGTCAAGGCATGAACGCCACCGACCTGCAAAGACTGGCGGGGCACCTGCGCAATCAAGGATTGCGGGTGGTCGCCCTCGAACCCGAACTGCGCCTGCACGTCACGGATCCGACGCAGCCCTTCCTCACCCAGGAGATTGTCGCGGAGGGAGAGCGGTACGTCACAAGCTCCCTTGACGGTGTCGGGGAACGAGGGCGTGAGAAGCAGTGCGCTGATCGTGTCGTGCACCTGCTCAAGGGCTCGCAACCCACCGCAGCGGGGACGTTGTGACTGGGGCGGTGCAAGGGACGCGGACGCAGGAAGGGGAGTTGGCATACCGGGCCTGGCTCAGCCACACCCACTCCTGCGCCACCTGCCGTTCCGGGGAATCCTGTTCCACGGCCGTGCGGTTGGGTCGTGCTTGGCGAAGGGCGCGCGGATGAGGCGGTACGCGGACGGGGGCGCAGGCGACCGCTCGGCCGGGGCGGCAGCGAGCCACCCGGAGCATGGGGCGACATTGCTGTGGCGAGGTGATCCGATCACCGGGGGCGATGAGGCCGGGGAGCCGGTTGTAGCGCTGGACGCGTTGTCGGCCGGTGCGGACGGGCCGTGCAGCGTGGTGTGTCGCAGCGCGTTGGTGACAGACCTGGCCGGTGTGCATGCCCTGTGCCGTCTGCCGACGTGCGCCTGTCCGTGTCACGAGGGGGCCACTGCGCTTGAGGGTGCTGGATGAGCCCCGATCTGTCGATCACGGATGTCCGCACGTGCGAGGCATGTTGGCGCGCTCCGGTGACTGCCGTGCGGCACACCGATCGGGGCCGGGATCTGTTGTGTCGGGCGTGCGCGGAGGGCGACTACCCGCGCCGCGTCGACCTGTTCCCGCCTTTCGGAATCTATGGCCTTCCGGAGCGCCGGATCGGGGCCGGCGGGCAGGGGCTCGGATGGTCACGGAACCCGCCGGAGCAGGGGCCGTAGGTTCCGCCCTTCCAGGCTTCGAGGCCGTGATCTCACGTAAGCGATGGTGCGTGGGCCACCCCCGCGTGCGCGGGGACCACTAGAGGCGCAGCGCCAGGGACTCGCCGTCGAGGGGACCACCCCCGCGTGCGCGGGGACCACGTGGTGATCCGCCAGTTCACGAGCGCGGCTGTGGGACCACCCCCGCGTGCGCGGGGACCACCCCTGGAGGAGGAGGACCAGGCCCACCGCGATGGGACCACCCCCGCGTGCGTGGGGACCACACGTGCTCGCTCAGGGTGTCCCCAGGCGTCTTGGGACCACCCCCGCGTGCGCGGGGACCACTCGGCGCCATCCCTCGCGCCATGCCCATCACGGGGACCACCCCCGCGTGCGCGGGGACCACTGTTCGTGACCTGCGGGTTTAGGTGACGGGGAGGCGGTTTTTACTGTGTTGTTGAGAAACCGGCATATCTCGTCTTCCTTCACAAAGGGGTCGCGTGTGTGGTTCGGCTGATGCCATTCTGCCCACCGCTGTTCTCATCGTCCGGGCTTCGGTGGAAGGGGCGCGGTTCTGCCTTCCGAGGGGTTGCCCCCCCCGGGGGTGTGGTGTGCCAGCCCAGCCCAGCGGCGGGCTGTCGAATGGGGGTCAGGCGGGTTTGAGGAGGTTGCGGAGGTTGGCGATGTGGGCTTTGACGGTGGCGATTTCTTCTGTGGTGGGTGCGGTGGTGTCGTTGCTTCCGGTGGTGTGTGCGTGGTGGCAGGGGCGGCAGAGGCCGTCGGGGAGGGCTTGCGGGGGGCCTGGGCGGCGGCAGTTGGTGCATTCGACCAGTAGCGCTTCGTGGGTTGGTTCCTTGGTGTCCGGCGATCGGTCTTCTGTCGCCCTGGGGATGTGGGGTGGGATTTTGTCGGTGAGGCGGCGGTGGAGGAGGCCGGCGGGGGAGTCGATGTGGGCGGGGAGTCCTGCGGTGAGGGCGGTGGTCAGGTAGTCGACGGTGATGCCGCGTGCCAGCCAGGCGGTGGCGAGGGGTTCGAGGGTGGTGCAGTCCGCTGCGGAGAGTGCGAGGCGGTGGTCGTTACGGCCCAGACGTGCCAGCGCCAAGTAGGCGTCGGACGGCCCGGGTTCGGGTGTGGCCTGGAAGGTTGCCGGGGTCTCGCCAGCGGTGGGGGACGCCTGTACGGGTGCCGCAGTCGGGGCCGTCGGTGCGCGCTCCGGGTCTGGGACGGCCGCTGCATCCGCCACGTCCTCGGTGGTCCGGGGCTGATCGCGGTGAGGGGACCCGTGCGGGGCTGACGTCGGGGCCGGGGGGCGTTGCTGCGGTACGGCGGTGGCGGCCTCAGGGGTCGGCTGCGCGGCCTGGGCTTGCGTCGGCGTGGACGGCTGCTGACGCTTTTCGGCCGTGGTGCAGGGTGTCAGCGCTCCCGTGGAAGACGTCCAAGGCGGCGCAGGCGCGGCGACGTCTGCTGGGGTGATGGCCTGGATGCAGTGTTCCGTGGCCAGGTAGGCGTTCCACCACTCGTTGTCGCGTGCCGTACGGGACCAGAACGTGCGGAAGGTCCAGCGGACCTCGCCTCCCTCGTGCCCGTGGTGAGTCTGGAGCGGACTCGGCGGAGGTGGCCCGCGACGGAGAGGCTGTTCAGCGAGGTGCCGATGGCCTGCTGGCCGTACAGGGGCAGGTGCTTGGCCAGTTGCTTCACGCTCATCGCCGCGGCCTGGGGCAGGCGGTCGATGAAGCCTGCCACGTAGCGTTCGCGGGCCGGGAGCAGGGCGAAGTCCTCGCGTGCGGGCGGACGTTGGTCGGGGGCGTTGCGCTTGCCGTAGCCCGGCTTCGCCATCGGGTAGGCGTGGGAGATCACGGGAGCGGGCGGGACGGGACTAAGGTGCTGAGTAGCCATGAGATCGGCTTTCTAGGTGGAGATCTTGTGGTTAGACCCTGGCCCGGTGTTCGCAGCACCGTGTCGGGGTCGTTTTGGTCTGTGCTCGCACGAAGGCGCTCGGGTCTCGGGGCTCGTATCCCGGCATCTGGGACCCGGGACCCGAGCTTCGGGCCCGCGCCTCCGTTCCGTACTCCCCACGAGTGACCCGACCACCCCGGGACTCGGATCTTGAAGCCCGAAGTCCGAAGCCTGGGTCTCGAAGCTCAGGTCTCGGGGCTCGGGCCTTGAGATCCGGATGCGGGGTGCTCCGGGGCCCGTGCGAGTGCTGCGAGTCGCGCGTAACTCCCGTGCTGCGTAAGCCACTCTTCGTACCGCACCACGCGCGCACGTACCTATCCCTGTTCGCTACGCCGAGCGCGTCGTGCGGCGATAGGTGTGAGGCGCGTACCGGCGGTGATGGGCGGTTGTTCTTCGTCAGCGGTGCGCCGCCGTGGGCACTGACACCGGTGCTCGTCCCTGTCGCTCCACTTCCGCGCGGGCTCGGGGCGACCAAGGGGTGGACGGTCATGAGAGGCGGGTGCGTACGCCTTCGTCGCTCACTGGTCGCCGCCTTCGCCGTCGAGGGGCTGGTCCGTGCCGTCGCGTCGCTCAGCAGCGCTCTCGGAGACGCTCGACCCCGTCGCCTTGCAGGTCATCGAGGTGCGCCGAACGTCCGGTCATCGCCATGATCAGAGCCAGAGTGCTGCCGGACACGACGGGCCCGGAACCGGTCGCGAACGGACCGTCGTCCGCGACCAGGCGCAGGCCATCGATGCGGCCCTTGGCGGGGACCACCAGGTCCGTCCCCCGGTAGTACTCGGCCACCATCGTGATGGTTTCGGTCGGGTGGTCCCGACGCATGCCCAGCGGCCGACGGATGTCCTCCGCGTGGACGACCGTCTCGCCGAGCATCGCCAGGGCGGGGATGGGCGGCTTGGTCGTGCTGGTGACGACGCGGCGGAAGCGCTCAAGTGTCTCGGCCGGGGTCGCGCCGAGCTGTTCGGCCAGTCGCATCGCCACCTGTTTGTCGAAGTCGTAGCGGCAGCGGATCACGCCGACCATCCAGCGGAAGGCGTTGAGGCTCGCCCCCGCAGTGATGTGCGCGAGTACTTCGCGCACGGTCAATTCGGTACAGAGGGACGGAGTCGACCACCTGTCGTCGGACAGATCTGCGAGGTCGGCTGCCAGTGCCGCTCGCTCAGCATGGATCAGCGGCCAGATCGCGGCTGTCGGGCGGCGATCTACTGCCGATTTCGAGCCGGCCATAGGGAGGTCTCCTGTCACGTGTCGTGGCGCGTGTTCTGGGCCGCACCGGGTCCGGAGCACGTGGGCGTCGGTACGAACGTCCGAAGGAGAGACCCTTCTGGTGCGGCAAACTCATCGCTCGGGACGTCACCGCCATCAGGAGCGTAGATCGGTAGGGCCCTGGAATCGGGGCGAGCGCGCCGAGCGTTCCGTCGGTGCGTCGGCCTTGTTCGTTCTCGTGAACCCGCCGCGCGCTCTGAGTGCGCCGACCACTGCGTACGGGAGTCAGGCTACGGTGTCCGGCTCGGGGATCGCGGGTGACGGGAGCGTCCGGCCGCAGAGGGCGGCGCGTACTACTGGAGGCTCCAGCGGTGCGGGTGCCCAGGGTCGGCCTGGCAAGCGAAGATGTTGAGCAAGCCGTCGCGTCCGAAGGCGAGTTGGGTGGGGCAGCGGTCCCGTTGGCGTTCGGCGATGTTGCCTTCCTCGATGGGCATCCAGCTGCCGTCGGCTTCGCTCCACTCGTAGCTGTCGAGCGTCAGCAACAGGTTCATGGGGGCTGCGCAGGCTTCGCAGTTCACTGCCTGGGGGTCGGTCGTGCGCCAGGAGGGGAATCCGCCGACGCGGAACCCTTGGGGAATCGACAGGTCGTGGTGGTAGGTGGGTGGCTCTTCGTCCTGGTCGCGCCGTTCCGCCCTGCGTGCTTCCGCGTCCTCCCAGGAGTCGATCTTCCTCCACAGCCTGGGCGGGAGCGAGTCCGCGTACGGGTAGGTCGCGACCACTTCGGGGTGCAGCACGCAGGGTTCGGCGATCGAGCCCTTGAAGCCGACCAGCGCCGGTTGCGGCGGCGTGTCCAGCGGCACGGTTACGTGGTCGGAGCGGCGCCAGCGTACGTGCGGGGCCAGGCCGTAGCGGGTTGGCCCGTGCGCCTCGAACGGGCACCAGAAGACCTGGAGCAGATCGCATCCGTCCGGGCCGGGAGGGAGGCCGGGGACGTCCCGCCGATACAACTGGGCCAGGCCGACCAGCGGGATCGGATCGGTGTCGGCGATCTCGCGCTGCCGGTGCCTGCGGCCCAGCTCCTTGAGCAGGTCCCGCTCCTCATCGGTGGGGCGGTCCCGGGCCCAGGCGTCCGCGAGCACCTGGCGCTCACGTCGTACGTCCGCGATGCGGTACCCGCTGCTGCGCTTGTGCGGCTCGGTGCAGACCGGCCACGGTTCGTCGGCCGGCCACAGCATGGGGCCGCCGACCGAACTGGCCGCCGCGTCCGGACGGCCGGGCCGAGGGTGCAGCCGCGTCGTCGTACCGCGGAACGCGCCCAGCTTCGGGAAGAGCGCCTCGATGTTCACCGGGCGGGGCGGCGTGGTTCGGCTCATGAACGGAGACCATAGGGCACGCCACCTGCGGTGTTGTCGGGTGGACGGGGGCTGTGGGGGTACGTATCGCGACTGGGGAGGGGCGCCCGGCTGGCCGGCTGGGTGGAGCCGGGTGGGGGTGTGGAGGGGGCGCCCCCGCTCACGCGGGGAGCACTACCACTGTCGGCGCGAGACGATCCTGTACGGGGGACCACCCCCGCACGCGCGGGGAGCACGTGGTGATGTGCCGGTAGAGGCGGAGGACTCCGGGACCACCCCCGCACGCGCGGGGAGCACTTCATGCACAGCCCCTTCGACCCCATCGGCACGGGACCACCCCCGCACGCGCGCGGAGCACTGTTCGTGACCTGCGGGTTTAGGCGGCGGTAGGCTCGTTTTTGCTAACTTCTTGAGAAACGGTCATGCAGGACCTTCGGGGTGAATCGACCTGTTTGATGCTCGACAGAAGTCATTCTGCACGTCCCTCATTGCAGGGGAGGGCTTCTCGCGGTTTCTGCGAGGAGGTGCAGCCGCGACCGGATCGTAGGTCGGAGCCTTGCGGGGGCGGTGACGATCTCGTTGGCGCTGAGGGGGAGTGCATCGACGCGACAGCTCTGTATGCGCATGACGCGCCGTCGCCACGACCAGATCAATCGGCCCGAGTTGGGGCTACCCCCACTCCCTCGGGGACGTAACCGTAGCTTCGTAACTTCATCGCCCTGCACGGTGCTCGGGCCAGCCGAGGGCGTCGATGGCTTTCACGATCAGGGCGCGTGCTTCTGCGCCGTACACCGCAGCCTGTCGCAGTTCCTCGAACGCTTTCGTGTACAAGGCGATCTCGCTGGGCTGGGTGATGCGAACCCGGGCCGAAGTCAGCTCGATGGAGACGAGCGAATCGTCGTAGACGTGGAACGTTTCACGCGGCCACTGCTCGCGGTGCGCGGTGGTGGGGATGATGCCGAGCGACACGGCGGGTAGGGCGCCGATGGTGAGGAGTTGGCCGAGTTGGGCGGCCATCGTGTCGGCGTCACCGATCCGATAGTGGAGGACGGCCTCCTCGATGAGAAGGACGAAGCGGTGGCCCCGCTCGTGGATGACGCGGGAACGTTCGACCCGGGCCCGGGCGGCTTCGGTGCTGTCATCGACGGGCAGTTCACGAAATCGGGCGCTCATCGCGAGAACGGCGGCGGCGTACCCCTCGGTCTGGAGGAGGCCGGGGACGAGCGAGGAGGAGTAGACGCGGAACAGTTCGGTCTGCCGGAAGAAGGCAACGGAGCTGTTCTGTAGCTGCGCGAGTCCTTGGCGGACCTGGAGGCGCCACTCGGTGTACATGGATTCGGCGTGCAGCGACTGGGCTATGAGGTCTTCGGTCAGGGCTTCCGCGCCGGCTACGCGGCACCACCGGCGAATGTCGCCGGTGGAGGGGGCGGTGCGTGCGTTCTCGATCCGGGAGGTCTTGGCGTGGTGCCAACCGCACCCGGCGGCCAGCTCGGTGACCGTGAGTCCGGCTCCCTTGCGGAGGTCCCGCAGGCGTCCTGCGACGACTTCCCGCGCGGCCTGGGCCGAGGAAGAGGGGGAGGTGGTCATGTGCCGGCCTGTCCGGGGGCGGTTGTCAGCGAATGTCGTACTGGTCGTGCGGTATGCCGCGATCCCACACGGCTTCGAATGCTTTCCCGCACAGCTTCACGGCCGTCGAGTCGGTAGTGTGCTCCGGCCCTTGCGAGGAGCCGTCGCCGCCGAAGTGGTTCCACCGGACGAGACGGTCGTCGAACAGCCAGAAGTCGTTACCGGGCAGAGAGATGTCGGATGCCTGACGGCGGGGCAGCCACCGTACCTGTTCACCGGCGGCGATGTTGGTGAAGGTGCCGGAGTGCTCGTAGCGGATGTACTCGCTGACGGGTTCGGACACGATGCGGGCCCGGCGTATGACGACGCCGCGGCCTACGGTCTCGGCGACCAGGTCGAGCCAGGGCCGCCACCAGGTCGCGCGGTCTGTCGGGTCGGGGCGGAAGCCTGCCTGCCACTCAGCGAACGGGCCCTTCTCCTTGTCGACGGCGTAGACATCCCTCATCTCCAAATGGAGGGCCGATCGTTCGCACTTGGCCAGCAGGTCAGCGAATGCCGTCGGCGCGTTCGAGGGCATCGCATGCCTCCCTGATCGTGTCCACCATCCTGGCCGGGATGCGGACCACGGCTTCGGTCTCGGGGATTCCTACGGCGTGCCCAGGCAGTTCGAGGGCGGCACATTCGGCTTCGAGTTCGGGGCCGGGCTTCCATCCCTGGAAGACGAGCTCCCCGTTCTCCCGGTCGATCCACACGGTCGGGCTCTCGTCATCGCCCGTCTGCGGGTCGATCCCGATGAACTGTAACGACATGGGCTTCCTCCGGCTAAGGGGTGTGCAGTTGTGTGCATCACGATCAGGCACGAAGTAGAGCTGGTCAAGAGGGCGTTGTAGCAGTTCTCCTCGGAAGAGTGGCTGTGCGCACAGATTTGCACATGAGTGGCATGGGTGCAGAGCCGGTCCCTACGGTCTGACGCATCTCGCCAACTGCGACGGGGGTCTGTCCGTGATGACGATCAAGGTGTATGAGGTAAGGCGCGACGGCACCATCCGCATGGTGCGGGAGGAAACCGAGGTCGACCCCTCGAACAGCGCGAAGATTCGCCCCGGTTGCCGGCTTGCGAGTGCCTTCAATGCAAGGGCGTGAGCCGGTGAGGGCCGCATCATCGGCCGGTGACATCGCCTACCGGACCTTGATCGTGCACACGGTGAGGTGCCCGACGTGCCGTGCCGGGGTTTCATGCTCGACCGCTGCCAGCCTTGGGCGCGACTGGCGAGAGAGCCGCCGCCATCCCTCTGAACTTCCGCCCGTCAATCGTCCCGGTGGGCAAGGCGGATGAGCACAGCACGTTCCTGGCGGCTGCGACACGCTGACTCGAAACTGCTCCAGGAGGACGCCGTGGACCAGCCGCCGCTCTGCCCCCACTGCCCGGACGGCCGGGCGCTCTGGCGAGACACCAGCCGCACTGCACCGAGCCGCCCGCTTCGGTGGTTCTGGTTCTGCGCTGGTTGCCGGAGGACGTGGGAACCCACCTCCGAGCAGAAGGCGAGGTATCACCATGGGGCACCAAGAAGACCAGGCCATCGGGTGCACTAGCACCCCCGGCTGTCCTGGACAGAGGTCCGTGATCTACATCTACGACGATCACGGCAACTGCATCAGCCAGACCGCCTACCCCTGCAACATATGCGGCCACTGACCGCAGCACGCGCCTCAGCCCGACACTCCGGTTGGGCTGAGGCGGGGGTGCCACGGCCCAGGTGATTCCGGCCCGCAGGGCGCACCCTGCGCCCCCGGCTCATCCCGCCGGAGAAGGGGCCGTCCCCGCGCGCGGCGAGCACTGGGCGGCGTAGCCCGGCCAGGGTGGCCCGGGGGGCACCCCCGCATGCGCGGGGAGCACCTTGACCCATTCCGCAGGGCGGCCGCCGATGGGGGACCACCCCCGCACGCGCGGGGAGCACCCACCCGGGAACGTTCACGTCGACCCAGCCGGGGGACCACCCCCCCCGCACGCGCGGGGAGCACGGAGGAACACGGCGCGGAGGAGGCAGCCGAGGAGGACCACCCCCGCACGCGCGGGGAGCACCCGCTCGCGCTGAGGTACGCGTTCCCTGGCTGGGGGTCACCCCCGCACGCGCGGGGAGCGCTACTTCGTGTACTTCGGCCAGGCCTGGTAGCCGGGACCACCCCCGCACGCGTGGGGAGCACCCTTCGTGGCCTGCGGGTCTATCCGGCCGAGGGGTCGTTTTGGGGAACTTCTTGAGAGTCGGGCATATGTGGCCTCAAGTTTCGAATGGGCTGCCAGGTAGGCCGAGGTCAGCACCCCCGGGATCTGCTTCCCAGCCTGCCAGTTCACCCAGCGCCCTGTCCCGTACTTCGGTCGTGCCCCGGACTGTTGCCGGCAGCCCCTCCCGGCCCCCGCCCCCAGCCGCCGCGATCGGTCGGAAGAAGGATGCCCGGCGGTAGCACTTCCGAGGGGTGTCGGTCGGCGGGGTGTGGCACTTTCGGGCAGGGCGTGGTTCGGCTGCTGGGGGGACGACCCCGTGGGTGGTGCGCGGCGAGACTTCGACGCGTCAACTTCGGCCACCCGGCAGCCGGGGGACTCGCGGTCATCGCGCGGCCACCGCCCGGCGCTCGCTCGCGCAGGGCTCTTCCCTCCCCGGTCGTCGGCCGTCCCCGTGTCCGTCACAGGAGCCATCACGCATGCCCGCGCTCGCCGCCACCGGCCCCCGCCCGCCCCGTACAGCTCGGAAGACCGGGCGGCCCTGGTCCCGGTGGTTGCCGTGGTCCCGATGGTCGCGGGCGCGCGGCTCGGGCGGGGACGGGGAGGGGCGTCTCGCCGCCATCGACGGTCTGCGGCTGCTGGCCGCGATCGCCGTCGCGGCCTACCACTTCGTGGGCACGCCGACGCGTGACTTCTGGGGCACCGGCTCCGACCACGCCCTGCCCGTCGTCGCGCCCACGCTCCATCCGGTCAGCGGTTACGGCTGGCTCGGGGTCGAGGCGTTCTTCCTGATCAGCGGCTTCGTCATCTGCATGTCCTGCTGGGATCGCTCCCCGGCGCAGTTCGCGGTCTCCCGCATCAGCC
Organism: Streptomyces californicus; assembly: GCF_000717645.1. Taxonomy (GTDB): domain Bacteria; phylum Actinomycetota; class Actinomycetes; order Streptomycetales; family Streptomycetaceae; genus Streptomyces; species Streptomyces californicus. The sequence continues at coordinate 173,078 of NZ_JNZZ01000013.1, read as the reverse complement.
GGCTCTTCCCGGTCTACTGGGCCGTGGTCCTGATCATCGTCGCCGCCGGTGTCGCCGCCACGCTCGCGGGGCAGCGCTGGGGCGCCCCCACGGACCTGCGGACGACTCTCGGCAACCTGACGATGATCCCGAGCGCTCTCGGCGTCCCCTTCACCGCCGGGGTGGCCTGGACCCTCTGGGTGGAAGCCCGCTTCTACCTGCTCATGGGCGGCCTGCTGCTGATCGGGCTGACCTACCGCCGCGTCATCGCCTTCGGGTTCCTCTGGCTCACGCTGGCCGCCCTGGGCCGCGAACTGGACTCGGCCGTCCTCGACGCCGTCCTCCTCGGTGAGTACGCCGGGCTCTTCGTGGCCGGCATCGCCGTGTACCTGATGTACCGCTACGGGCCGAACCTCGTGCTGTGGCTGCTGCTCGGGTTCGCCTGGTGCTACGCCCTCACCGTCCTGAACGACCGCGTCGTCGCCCACCCCGGCACCAGCTGGGCCGTCAGCGCGGCGGTGCTCACGGGCTGCCTCGGGCTGCTCCTCCTGGCCGGCCCCGGGCCCCTCCGCCGGCTGCGGTGGCGCCCCCTCGTCTACGCGGGCGCCCTGACCTACCCCTTCTACCTGGTCCACCAGAGCCTGGGCGTCCCCGTCACCCGGGGCATCCTCGAAAACGTCCCCGGGATCGGCCTGCTCGCCTCGATCGCCGTCGGCCTGACCTTCTGCATGCTGCTCGCCGCCGCCTTGGAGCGCTTCGTGGGCCGCAAGCTCGGACGCGTGTTCCGTCGCCGCCTCACCGCCGCTCTGCACGCCGGCGAACCGCGCCGCGAGAGTCGTGAGTTGAGCGTTACGGGGAGGGGGCCCGGGGCCCCCGTGGAGCGGAGCCGGGCCGACCTGGTGGGAACGGGAGCGTCCGGAAGCGGCCGGCCCTGAACCGGCGGCGGGGGAGCCGGAGTGCGGGAGCGGTCAGCCGTGCTCCACCAGCCGCGGTCGTGCGAAGTCCGTGTTGTCCACGATCGCGTCCATCCCCGGCAGCGGATCGACCTCCGCCAAGTACAGCCGCTCCGCCACCAGATAGCGGTCGCGGTGGATCGACTCCGCGTCCGAGCCCGCCCAGTTGCGGTCGCGTACCGCTCCCCGGCGTACGGAGAGTTCGGCGTCCACGTCCAGCCAGACCCGGAAGTCCCAGTACGCGTCGATCTCCGGGCGGAACGCGAACACGCCGTCCACGATCAGGACCGCGTCCCGTGTCAGCGGAGTCGTCTCCGCCGCGTGGGTCTCCTGGGTCAGGGGGTCGATCGAGCACAGAGCGCACGATGCCGCCTCCGGTGAGCGGAACGGGTCCAGGAGCAGGCGCTTGGCCGCCTCGTAGTCGTACGCGTTGCGGTAGTAGCCCTCGCCCGACTCGCGGTCGTACAGGTGGCGGTCCTTCCACGGGTTCTTGAAGTCGTCCAGCGTGGCCCGGAACACCGGGCGGCCCGACTCGGCTATGCAGGCGGCCAGTTCGTGTCCGAAGCTCGTCTTTCCCGCCGCCGTGAAGCCGTCGATGCCGACCAGGAGGCGGGCCGTGCCGCGTGCCAGGACGCGGTCCGCCAGCGCCCCGATCAGCGCGCTGCGCTCCGCCGACGCCGGTGCGGGAAACGGCTGTTGCCAGGTCGAGGGCGAGTGGTGGACGGGAGCTGCCTCACGGGATGTCATCCGCTGATCCTCGCAAAGGCCCCTGGCGGGCGCGCAGATGGGCCCGTTCGCCCTGGTGGCCGAAGAGGACGAGGAGTTCGACCGTGCGGTCGTCGTCGGGGCCGAGCCAGTGCGGGACGTGCGTGTCGAACTCGGCCGCCTCCCCGGACTTGAGGACCAGGGTCCGCTCGCCCAGGATCAGGCGGAGCCGGCCGGCCAGGACGTACAGCCACTCGAAGCCCTCGTGGGTCCGCAGGGTCGGTTCCGCGCCTGCCGGGCTCGGACGGATCAGCAGCTTGTGGGCCTGCACCCCTCCCGGGCGGCTCAGCGGTACGTACGTGAGACCGTCCCGCGTCACCGGGCGGAGGTGGATGCGCGGGTCCCCGGTACGCGGTGCGCCCACCAGTTCGTCCAGGGGGACCGCGTAGACCTCGGCCAGTGGCAGCAGCAGCTCCAGCGTCGGCTTGCGCGTGCCGCCCTCCAGGCGGGACAGGGTGCTCTCGTTGATCCCGGTCCGCTCCGCCAGCTCGGCCAGCGTCATTCCGTTCCGCCGCCGTACTTCGCGCAGGCGCGGGCCGACCGCGGCCAGGACGCCGTCCCGGTCCCGAGGCGCCGAGGCCGGAGCCGGGTGGTCCGCTGCGTTCGCGTCGTCTCCCATACGCCCCAGGTTGCCGAAACGGCATGGGGGCTTGCAAGGGCGGCAGGCCGCGGCGCACCTTCCTCACAGAAGCGGAATGAAAGCAGAGAGACGGAAACGAGAGGGAACAGCCGTGAACAGCGACTCCACCGGCAACACCAGCACGAATGACGCCACCGGTCCCACCGGTCCCACTGGCCCCACCGACTCCGCCGCGTTCTGGGAGAGCCACTACGCCGGCGTCGATTCGCAGTGGGGTACCCGCCCCAACGCCGTCCTCGCCGAGGTCGTCACCGCGCTGGCCCCCGCGCCGGGCGTCGGCGGCCGGGCGCTCGACCTCGGGTGCGGGCACGGCGGCGACGCGCTGTGGCTCGCCTCGCTCGGCTGGGACGTCACCGCCGTCGACGTCTCCGCGACCGCCCTGGAGCGCGTCGCCGCCGGGGCCGCCGCCTCCGGGCTGGCCGACCGCGTCCACCCCGACCGGCACGATCTCGCCCGGTCCTTCCCCGGCGGCACCTTCGACCTGGTCACCGCCAGCTATTTCCACACCCCTGTGGAGATCCCGCGCGACCAGGTCCTCCGCCGCGCCGCAGCGGCCGTCGCCCCCGGCGGTCTCCTCGTCCTGGTCGAGCACGCCTCGCTCGCACCCTGGTCCTGGCGGGACGGTCACGAGGACGTACGGTTCCCCACCCCCGATGAGGTGCGCACGTCGCTGCGGCTCGACGACGGATGGCGCACGGAGCGGTGCGACGCGCCCGAGCGCACCGCCACCGGGCCCGGCGGCGAGACGGCGACCGTCACCGACAACGTCATCGCCGTTCGCCGCCGCTCCGCCTGAGTCACGCCGCCCCGCGCAAGCCGTACCGCCCGCGTAGGCCGTACAGCCCCGCGCAAGCCGGGCCGCCCCGCGCAAGCCGCATCGCCCGCCGGGCCCGCCTCACGTCAGCGTGTCCGGCTCCGCCTGCCGGGCCGGGCCTCCCGGGCGGTCCGCCGGGTCCGGGGCCACCGCGTCCTGGATCGTCACCCGGTCCTGCTCCGCGATCTCCCGGGTCTGCTCCGCCACCCACTCCGGGCTGATCGCCGGGGGCTCGCCGGGCACCTGGTCGTTGACGAACAGGCAGAACGGGTGGCCCGCCGGATCGAACAGCACCCGTACGTCGTGCTGCGGCTGGAACTCCGCCGGTGTCGCGCCCTCCGCCACCGCGTGGGCCACGCCCGCCTCCAGGTCGGTCACCTCGAAGTCCAGGTGCAGCATCATCAACTGGTCGCCGAGGGCGGCGGGCCACACCGGGGGCACGTACGGCTTCGCGGTCTGGAAGCCCAGGCCGGAACCGCCGCCTGGCGGGAGCAGCTTCACCCAGCCGGGCTCCTCCTGCACGGTCTCCCAGCCGAGGAGGCGGCGGTAGAAGTCCGCCAGTTCGGCCGCGTCCGGGGCGTCGAGAACCGTGCTGGACAGGGTCAGGGACGGACGGGGCGTGCTCATGGTCTGCCTCCTCGTGCCGGGACTGCGTCGGAAACGTGCCGGTACGTCTACCCCGTACCGGCACGTTCACCGACGCACACGCTCCCGGGCCGACCGAGCCGGAGGCCCGACCGGCCCCGACCGGCCGAGCCGAAAGCCCGAACCGTCGGGCCGCCCGACCAGTCCCGACCGGTCGGGCCGGAGCCCCGCCCCGGCCCGACCGGCCCAGCCGGAAGGCGGTGGCGGCCTCAGCCCACCATGTCCTCGTACCCGCTGATCTCGCGCGGGTCCCGCGAGCCCGGGCCGATGTACGTCGCCGACGGGCGCACCAGGCGGCCCGTGCGCTTCTGCTCCAGGATGTGCGCCGACCAGCCCGCCGTACGCGCACACGTGAACATCGACGTGAACATGTGCGCCGGGACCTCCGCGAAGTCCAGGACGATCGCCGCCCAGAACTCCACGTTCGTCGCCAGGACCCGGTCCGGGCGGCGGTTGTGCAGCTCCTCCAGGGCCGCCTTCTCCAGCGCCTCCGCCACCTCGAAGCGCGGGGCCGCCAGCTCGCGGGCGGTGCGGCGCAGGACGCGGGCGCGCGGGTCCTCGGCGCGGTAGACGCGGTGGCCGAAGCCCATCAGGCGCTCGCCCCGGTCCAGCGCCTGCTTCACGTACGCCGTCGCGTCGCCCGTACGCTCGATCTCCTCGATCATGCCGAGGACCCGGGACGGGGCCCCGCCGTGCAGCGGGCCCGACATCGCGCCCACCGCGCCGGACAGCGCGGCCGCGACGTCCGCGCCCGTCGAGGCGATGACCCGGGCCGTGAACGTGGAGGCGTTCATGCCGTGCTCCGCCGCCGACGTCCAGTACGCGTCGACCGCCTTCACGTGCTTCGGGTCCGGCTCACCCCGCCAGCGGATCATGAAGCGCTCGACCACCGAGTGCGCCTTGTCGATCTCGCTCTGCGGCACCATCGGCAGCCCCTGGCCGCGCGCCGACTGGGCGACGTACGACAGCGCCATCACGGCCGCGCGCGCCAGGTCGTCGCGGGCGGTCGCCTCGTCGATGTCCAGCAGCGGTTTCAGGCCCCAGACGGGCGCGAGCATCGCCAGCGCGGACTGCACGTCCACCCGGATGTCACCCGAGTGCACGGGGATCGGGAACGGCTCGGCGGGCGGCAGGCCCGGGTCGAACGCCCCGTCCACCAGCAGGCCCCACACGTTGCCGAAGGAGACGTGGCCGACCAGGTCCTCGATGTCCACCCCGCGATAGCGGAGCGAACCGCCTTCCTTGTCCGGTTCGGCGATCTCCGTTTCGAACGCGACGACTCCCTCAAGACCGGGTACGAAGTCGGACATCAGGCGGCTCCCTCAGTTCGGCGGGCGGCGGGCGGGCGGCAGACCCGGGCCGGCGGCGGACGCGGCGTACGCACCGGGACCGCCGGGATACGCGGCGGAGGGCCGGTCGGCCGTTGTGCGGAGGCGACAGGGGTCTGCCCCACGATATTGGCGGGTTCCCACGGAGCGGGGAAGCGTGACATCCGGCACAGGGCCTCATTTCGACGGCGTACGGTTACGGGCCCTGGCCGCCGGGCAGACTCGGCCGCTGGTGCAGGATGGGCCCGTGCCCACACCAGATCACTCCGTGCCGACTCCGGATCACGCTGTGCCCGCACCGGACCACGGCTCCGACGTCGATGCCGTCCATCAGGCTCCTTCCGCCGGGAAGGCCCGCAAGGCCACGGCTCCCGGGACCGCCGGGAACGCCACGGCTTCCGGGACCACCACGGCCTCCGGGGCCTCGGCCTCCCGCGTCGCCGCGCGGGCCTCCCGTACCGATTCCACCACCGATCCGGCGGCCATGCGCGAGCAGTACCGCTCGGAGGACTTCACCGAGCGCGATCTCGCCGCCGACCCCATGGAGCAGTTCGCCCGCTGGTTCCGGCAGGTCGCCGTCGGCGGGGTGCTGCATGAGCCCAACGCGATGGTCGTCTCCACCGCCACCCCGGACGGCCGCCCGTCCTCGCGGACCGTGCTTCTCAAGCAGTACGACGACCGGGGTTTCGTCTTCTTCACCAACTACGAATCCCGCAAGGGCCGCGAGCTGACGGCGAACGCGCACGTCTCGCTGCTCTTCCCCTGGCACGCGATGGCCCGCCAGGTCATCGTCACCGGCATCGCCGCCCGCACCTCGCGCGAGGAGACCGTCGCCTACTTCCGCACCCGGCCGCACGGCTCCCAGCTCGGCGCGTGGGCCAGCGCCCAGTCCACCGTGGTCGGCTCCCGCGAGGAGCTGCTCACCCGGTACGAGGAACTGGCCGCGCGCTACCCCGAGGGCGAGAAGGTCCCGGTCCCGCCGCACTGGGGCGGCTTCCGGGTCGTGCCCGAGGCGATCGAGTTCTGGCAGGGCCACGAGAACCGCCTGCACGACCGGCTGCGGTACGTCCGCGAGGACGACGGAGGCGAGGGAGGCGACGGGCCGGGCGGACGCGGCGGACGGGACCGGCCGGCTGGTCGGCTGTGGCGGGTGGAACGGCTCTGCCCGTAGTCCCTGTCGTAGGTACGGGCCTGTCGTGGGTACGGGGGGTCGCCCCCGGCCCCCGGGTCCCGTACAACGCAGAAACCCGCAGGCTCTGGATCCTCCGTGCACAGAGGAGCCGGCCGGACTTACCGGCGAGCCTGCGGGTCGGTGACTGCTGGGAATTGGCCGGCGTCCGGCCTGCACTGCAGAAAGAGTGCGACGACGGGCGTCAGCCCGCAGCCACCTCACGAGTCCGAAGAGAAATCACTTCCGGAACACCTCCTTTCCTGTGTGCTCCACAGCCTAGGAGCGCCCCCGATCCGCGTTCAACCGAATTAATCGGCCTCTCGGGGGCGGTGATTTCGCCGAAGGTGATGTGTGCTGGGTCACGTTCGAGTTGAATGGTCTGACGTGCGGCGATACACGCGATGACGCGTGCGGGAACGGCCGGGGCGTGTCGCGAGACGGGCGGCACATTCTGCGGGGGGTGCGGAGTGGGTGCTTCCAGGAGCAGCGGGACCACCGACGAGATCGGTCCGGACGAGGACTCCGGCGGCGGGTCGCCGGGACGCTCGGCGGTCCCCGGGCCCCGGGCCGGTGAGGACGGGCTCGGCGAGCCGTCCGCCGCCGGGTCCGAACTGCTGGCGGCCCTGCTCGACGGGATGGACGCCGCGCTCTGCGCGTTCGACGCGGACGGCACCGTCACCCACTGGAACCGCGAGGCCGAACGCGTCCTCGGCTGGTCCGCCGAGGAGGCCGTGGGCCGCAGCGGCTTCGCGGGCTGGGCGGTGCGCCGGGCCGACGCGGAGGAGGTGCGGGCCCGGCTGATGTCGGCCATGGACGCGCCGGGCCGGCAGGTGCACGAGTTCGCGCTGCTGCGCAAGGACGGCGGGCGGGTGCTGGTGCGCACCCAGTCCGCCGGGGTGCGCGGCGCGGACGGGAAGCCGGCCGGGGTCTACTGCGCGTTCAGCGAGGTGCACGCCCAGATCGACCTGGAGCGGGCCATCGCGCTGAGCGAGGCGCTGATGGAGGACGCGTCGTGGGGCGTGGTCCTCGTCGACGTCGACCTGCGGCCCACGGTCGTCAACACGTACGCCTCCCGCGCGCTCGGCGGAAGCCGGTCCCGGCTGCTCGGGCGGCCGCTCGGGGAGGTGGTGGTGCAGGGCGTCGAGGAGCTGGAGGCGGCCCTGCAGCATGTGCTCGCCGAGGGCGCCCCGGCGGCCCCGGCCGAGCTGTGGGTGACCCTGCGGACGGCGGAGGGCGAGCGCCGCCGGTGCTGGCGCAGCGGGTTCCTGCGGCTGGCGTCGCCGCTGACCGAGGAACCGGTTCCGCTCGGGGTGGGGTGGCTGTTCCGGGACGTCACCGCGGCCAAGCTCGCGGAGCAGGAGGCGGACCGGCTGCGGTTCCGGACGAGCCAGCTTCACCGGGCCGCCCGTACGGCCTCCGAGTGCGAGGACCCGATGGAGGCGGCGACCTCCCTGCTGGACTTCGCGCTCGCCGGGTTCGCGGACCACGTCCTGGTCGACCTGGTGGCGGGCGAGCGCCTGGTCCGTACGGCCGCCACGCCGTCCGACGCCCCGGGCCCCTGCCTCCCGGTCTCCGGCGGCGCGATCCCGGCCCGCTACGCCCCCGGCCACCCGGCCCTCCAGGCGGTCGAGCGCACCGGGACGGTCCGGACGAGCGGTGCCGCCGGTGCTGCCGACCCGGCCGCCTGGGCCGTGGAGCGCCGCTGGCCCCGGGACGCGGCGCACGCGCTGTGCGCGGTGCTCCGGAGCCGGGGGCGGACGCTGGGCGTGCTGACGTTCCTGCGCGCCGCGAACCGGGCCGCGTTCGAACGTACCGACACGGCGTACGCGGAGACGGTCGCGGCCCGCGTCGCGGGAGCGGTGGACCTGGCCCGCGCGACGGCGGGGGAGCGGTAGGGAGGGGTTCGCGGGCCGGGCCGGAAGGCTGGAGCGGTGGTGGGGGACGGATCAGTGGCGGTAGAAGATCCGGTCCCGGTACTCCGTCATGATCCGGCCGTTCCACTCGTGGCCGCCGTCGACGTTGCCCGAGCGCAGCATGGGCGGCTCGATGCCCCGGGCCACGAGCTCCTCCACGGCGGCCGCGAGCATCGCCTGCATGATCGCGCTGGTCACCACGGTCGAGGCGGGGGCGAAGGGGGCGTCGACGCCGGGGGCGGTCAGCTCCGCGTCGCCGATCGCGATCTTGCTGTCGAGGACGATGTCGCAGTGGTCCCGCAGGAAGCCGCCCGAGGCGTGCCGGGACCGGGTGTTCTCCGCGTACGCCACCGAGGTCAGGCCGATGACCTTCAGCCCGAGCGCGCGGGCGTTCTGCGCCATCTCCACCGGCAGGGCGTTGCGGCCGGAGAGCGAGATGATCACCAGGAGGTCACCGGCGGTGGCGGGGCTGGAGTCCAGGACGGCCGAGGCGAGGCCGTCCACCCGCTCCAGCGCGGAGCCGAGCGTGGCGGGCATGACGTCCACGCCGACCGCGCCGGGGACGGGGAGCAGGTTCATCAGGGCGAGGCCGCCCGCGCGGTAGACGACGTCCTGGGCGGGCAGCGAGGAGTGGCCCGCGCCGCAGGTGAAGAGCCGGCCGCCCGCCTCGACGGTGTCCGCGATGGCCGCGCCCGCCGCGGCGATGTTCTCCGCCTCCTCGTCCCGCACCCGCGTCAGCAGGCCGATCGCCGCATCGAAGAACTGACCGGCCAGCTTGCTGTCGCTCATCGGGGAGGCCCTCTCGACGGTGGATGCGGTGGGCGTGCGGCGGGGTCGGGAATGCCGGTGCCGCCGATCACGTTGCGGTCTGGACCAGTGGACTGTCAATACCGCCCGGGGGCCGGGCCCGCACCCGTTTCCACCGGTCTTCCACGGGGGCGGCACGGTTGTCGGTGCCATGCGTCAGAATTGGTGCAGGGCCATCGCACGACGTTTTCTAGTCACAGCATCGAGGGGCACGAATGTCCGGACTGATCGACACCACGGAGATGTATCTCCGCACCATCCTCGAACTGGAAGAGGAAGGCGTGGTCCCCATGCGCGCCCGTATCGCTGAACGGCTGGATCAGAGCGGTCCGACCGTCAGCCAGACGGTGGCCCGTATGGAGCGCGACGGCCTGGTCCAGGTCGCGGGGGACCGCCACCTGGAGCTGACCGAGGAGGGCCGCCGGCTCGCCACCCGCGTCATGCGCAAGCACCGGCTCGCCGAGTGTCTGCTCGTGGACGTGATCGGCCTGGAGTGGGAGCAGGTCCACGCCGAGGCGTGTCGCTGGGAGCACGTGATGAGCGAGGCGGTGGAGCGGCGGGTGCTGGAGCTGCTGCGCCACCCGACGGAGTCGCCGTACGGGAACCCGATCCCGGGCCTGGAGGAGCTGGGCGAGAAGGCCGAGGCCGACCCGTTCCTGGACGCCTCCATGGTGAGCCTGGCCGAGCTGGACCCGGGCGCCGAGGGCAAGACCGTGGTGGTTCGGCGGATCGGGGAGCCGATCCAGACCGACGCCCAGCTGATGTACACGCTGCGCAGGGCCGGGGTGCAGCCCGGGGCCGTCGTCAGCGTGACCGAGTCGGCCGGCGGGGTGCTGGTCGGCTCCAGCGGCGAGGCCGCCGAGCTGGACACCGACGTCGCCTCGCACGTCTTCGTCGCCAAGCGCTGAGCCCCGGCGGATCGTCGCGAGGCGTCGCCGTCCCGCGCTTCGTCGCCCGCCGCCGCCCGACGCTGTCGCCCGACGCCGCAGCCCGGCGTCGCGGCTCCGCGTTCCGTCGTCGCCGGTCGGCCCGTTCCGACCTCCCGTCGCCGCCGGGCGACGCACGTACCCGCCACCGAGCGGTCCCGCGTGCGTCGCCCGGCGGCGATCGGGTTTCCGGCCCGGCGGCAACACAACCGTGATGTGCGGGCGCCGATTTCCCGCCCGAATGGGCAGCGGGGCGGGCGGCTCCCGTGCCAGGCTGAGGCCGGACAGAGAACCTGGGGGTGCCGGGCGGCTCCGGCCGGCACGGTCGGGGGAGGGAGCGGGAGATGCGCCCGTCGTACCGCCACGCGGACCGCACGGGGCCCGGCGGGCTGCCGGATGCCCCGATCCCGGTCGGTGCGCGGGCTGCCGTCGGCCCGCCGTGCGGGGAGGGCGCGGTCCCGCCGCGTACGGAGACCGCCGCCACCACCGCATCCCGCGCGGAAGCCGTCATTCCGCCGCGTCCGGGGGACTCCGCGCCATCGCCTGCCATCGTTGTCGGAGCGGTCGGAGCGGTCGGAGCGGTCGGAGCGGTCGGAGCGGTCGGACTCGCTTTCTTCGCCGGAGCGGCCGGAAGGCGTCGGGCCGGGTGCCGTCCCGGAACAGGTGGCGGCCCCGGCGTTCGAAGACGCCGGGGCCGTTCCTCCCCTGTGCTGACCTGGAGCCCCGAGCTCTCAAGGTCAGATCCCGCAGGCCCCTGTCCCCGAGCGGCCCGCCTCCCGCTGAAGATCTCCCCACCGCGATCGGCACCAATCCTTGACCGGTGTCACTCGAACGTGGGGTGTCGAGCGGCGAGAGCGCGTTTTCGAATATAAGTTCGATAGCCTGGCGGTGCGACGACACGGTGACCGAGGACCAGAAGGAGGTGCCAGGACGATGGTGCGGCGCATCGATGTGACCGGTGCCGACGGTGCACGCCTCGCGGCGTGGGAGTTCGCCGATCCGCCCAAGGGGCGGTCCGAAGCGGACCGGGCGCCCGGCGTCTTACTGCTGCACGGGCTGATGGGCCGGGCCTCGCACTGGGCCCCCACCGCCCGCTGGCTCTCCGAACGGCATCGCGCGGTCGGCCTCGACCAGCGCGGCCACGGCCGCAGCGACAAGCCCGCCGACGGACCGTACAGCCGCGACGCCTACGTCTCCGACGCCGAGGCCGCGATCGAACAGCTCGGACTCGGCCCGGTCACCGTCATCGGGCACGCCATGGGAGCGCTCACCGGCTGGCAGCTCGCCGCCAAGCGCCCCGATCTCGTCCGTGCCCTCGTCGTCTGCGACATGCGGGCCTCCGCCCTCGGGGCCGCCTCCCAGCGTGAGTGGGGCGACTGGTTCGACTCCTGGCCGCTGCCGTTCGCCACCCTCGCCGACGTACGGAAGTGGTTCGGCGAGGACGACCCCTGGGTGGAGCGGCCCAGCCCCTCGCGCGGGGAGTTCTACGCCGAGGTGATGGCCGAACGGGAGGACGGCTGGCGGCCCGTCTTCTCCCGCGACCAGATGCTCCGCACCCGCGCCACCTGGGTCTACGACGCCCACTGGGAGGAGCTGACGCAGGTGCGCTGCCCGACCCTGGTGCTGCGCGGCCTCGACGGGGAGCTGGGCCGGGCCGAGGCCCAGGAGATGGTCCGGGTCCTGCCGCGCGGCCAGTACGCGGAGGTCCCGGACGCCGGGCACTTGGTCCACTACGACCAGCCCGAGGGCTGGCGGGCCGCCGTGGAGCCCTTCCTGGACCAGCTCGCCGAGGACGACCGGGCCGAGCACGGGGGCCGGGCCGAGCAGGAAGACCGGGGCGGGCAGGACGGCCGCGACGACCGGGACGGTCAGGACGACCGCGAACCGGTCGCCCCGTAACCGTACGAACAGCACCGGCCCGAACCCGGCCGCACCGACTCGAATCCGCCCGCACCGATCCGAACCCGGCCCGCACCGGCGCGAACCGTGGTCCGCCCGCACCGGCCCGACCGGCGCGAACCACGGTCCGGCCGCCGCCCCGGCCGTCCCGCCGCCCCGGTCGCCCCCGCTGCTCAGCCCTTGCTGACCGCCGTCAGGATCTCCGGCAGCCGGTTCGCCGTGCGCGGGGCGGCGATCCGCAGCCCCGCCCAGGCGACGAGCGCGCCGTACACCAGCCCGCCCGGCACCATGAGCCACAGCGCGTCGTGGTGGTCGGCGAGGTGCATCCAGACCGTCGCCGCGATCACCGGGGACGCCAGCAGCCCGGCCGCCACCATCCCGCCGAAGATCGAGATCCAGGCCAGGCCGCCCTGCCCCGGCACCACGTTCTTGAACGCGCCCTCCTGCGGGATCGAGTACGGGAACAGGGCCGAGGCCACCGCCCCCGTCGCCAGCATCGAGCCCAGCAGGGCGAACGAGAGGCCGAGCGCCCCCGGCAGCGACCGCCAGTCACCGAGCACCGCCGCCGTCACCGCGCAGACGACCAGCGTGAACGGCAGGGTGAGCAGCAGCAGGACGTACGCCCGCGCCCGCAGTTCGACGTACGCGTCCCGGGGCGAGGAGATCGTCAGCGCCACCATCCAGAACGCCGAGGTGTCCTGGCCGAACTGGTTGTACATCTGCATGCCGAGCATCCCGGCGGCGAAGCACGCGAAGTAGACCGAGCCGGTGCCCTGGACCGCGTTGAGCAGCGGCACGATCGCCCCGACCGCCAACGCCGTCACCCAGGCCGCCTTGGTCTTCGGGTCCCGCGCCACGTACCGGAGGCTGCGCTGCATCACCGTCGCCGTACGGCCCTCCGGCAGCAGCGCCGACAGCCCGCGCCGGCCGGACCCGGTGCGGTCCGGCTCCGCCGCCGCCAGGGTCGAACCGTCCGGCGCGGTCATCAGCTTGACCAGGCTCCCCTGCCACATCCACATCAGCGCCACCAGGGCCGCCACGCTGATCAGGAGCTGCGCGGCGGCGACCGCGTACGCGCCGTCCGACGCCGCGTCCACCGACGCCACGGCGGAGGCCCCGGGCAGCCAGCGCACCACGGCCGCCACCGGGTCCAGGGTGGAGAGCCCGCCGGCCTGGCCGAGCCGCTGCGCGCCGAAGTTGACGAACTGGATGCCGACCGCGATCACCAGCCCGCTGAGCACCGCCAGGTCGCGGCCCTTGCGGGAGTTGAGCAGCCGTACGTTGGCCGTGGCCACCGCCCGGGACAGCGCCACGCACAGCAGCATCGTCAGCGGGACCGCGACCACCGCGAACAGCACGCCCGCCGCCCCGTGCGCCAGGGCCAGGACCGAACCGACCGCCAGGCACAGCGTGAACAGCGGGCCGATGCCGATCATCGAGGAGACCAGCAGGGCCCGGATCAGCGGTCGGGGCCGCAGCGGCAGCATCACCAGCCGGGTCGGGTCGAGGGTGTCGTCCCCGCTGGGGAAGAACAGCGGCAGCACCGCCCAGCCGAGCGCCACGACCCCGGTGAGCAGCACGACGACGGTGCCCGCGTGCTCGTTGCCGCGCAGCAGCACCAGGCCGAGGACCTGGCCGGCCGCGAGCAGCAGGGTGAGGACGAGGGAGACGATGAACGCCGCCCTGCGTCCGGAGGACTGCCGCAGCCCGTTGCGCAGCAGCGCCAGCTTGAGCCGTACGAAGACGGGGGTCAGGCCCGTGGTCGGCGCGACGGGGGCGGTCGCCGAGACCGGGGCGTCCAGCACGCTCATCGGGCGCCTCCCAGCCAGTCGAGGGAGTCGCCGGCGTCCCGGCCGCCCGCGCCGACCAGTTCGAGGAAGGCGCTCTGCAGCGAGGGGGCGTCGCCGCGCACCTCGTCCAGCGTGCCCCGCGCCTTGATGCGGCCCGCCGCCATCACCGCGACCCAGTCGCACAGCGACTCGACCAGCTCCATCACATGGCTGGAGAAGACCACGGTCGCCCCGGAGCGGGTGTAGCGCTCCAGCACGCCCCGGATGGTCTGCGCCGACACCGGGTCGACGCCTTCGAACGGCTCGTCCAGGAACAGCACTTCGGGGTTGTGGAGCAGCGCCGCCGCGAGCCCGATCTTCTTCCGCATGCCGGTCGAGTAGTCCACGACCAGCTTGTGCTGCGAGCCCGCCAGATCGAGCACGTCCAGCAACTGGGTCGCCCGCTTGTCGACCTCGTCCCCCGGAAGGCCGCGCAACCGGCCGTTGTAGGCGAGGAGTTCACGCCCGGAGAGCCGCTCGAACAGGCGCAGCCCCTCCGGCAGCACCCCGATCCGGGACTTCACCTCGACCGGATCGGCCCAGACGTCGTGGCCCGCGACCTCGATCGTCCCCTGGTCGGGGCGGAGCAGCCCGGTGACCATCGAGAGCGTCGTCGTCTTGCCCGCGCCGTTGGGCCCCACCAGGCCGACGAACTTCCCGGCGGGCAGCTCCAGATCGATGCCCGAGACGGCGACCTGGTCCCCGAACCGCTTCCACAGGCCCTGGACGCGGACGGCGGGACGCGCTTCCCGCGCACCGCCCGCCGCCGTCGGCGTTCCGTCTGTCTCCGTACGCGTATCCGCCCGGTCCTGCATGTGGCACAGCCTTTCGATATCCCCACGTGGTGGGGACCACCCTACGAAAGGCCCAGGAGAGGGGCGGTCGGCCCCGAGCGGAGGGGGCCGGCGCGCGGCCCGGCGGCGGCGTCCCCGGCTCCCGGCCGCCGTATCCACGCTTCCCGGCTGCCGGTCTCCGAACGTGCGCTTCCCAGCTCCAGGCTCCCGGCTTCCGGCCTTCGGCTCCCGGCTTCCGGCAGGGGCCCTACGCGGTTCGGACCCGGGCGTCGGCGGCCTCGCGGGCGCACGCGTACGCCAGCGGGCTGATCAGCTCGTCCACCTCGGGCAGCCAGCGGTTGGCGTGGTCGGGCCTGCGGGCCCACTGCACGGCGCCCCGGCCGCCGACCCGGGTGGGCGGGGCCGCGACGTAGTGGCCCTCGCCCAGGCCGGTGAGGTCGATCGCACCGGCGTTCCAGCCGAGCGAGCGCACCAGGTCGGTGACCTTGGCGGCGGCTCCCGGCAGGACGAAGAACAGCATCCGGCGGTCCGGGGTGCGGGTGACCGGCCCGAGCGTCAGGTCCATCCGCTCCATCCGGGCCAGCGCCAGGAAGCCCGCCGCCTCCGGGACCTCCAGCGCGTCGAACGCGCGCCCGGTCGGCAGCAGCACCGAGGAGCGCGGCTGCCGCGTCCACATCCGCCGGGCCGCCGCCCCGCTGCCGGTCGACCGGCCCGCCCAGTCCGGCCGGTCCGCGTGGGCCCCGGGCAGGGCGCAGCCGGCGTCGCCGCACGAACACCGCTCCCTGCCGCCCACCACCTCCAGCCAGGCGCCGGGGAACACGTCCCAGTGGCGTTCCTCCGCATACCGCACCGCGGCGTCGAGCAGGGGCTCGCTCCGCTGGTGGGGGACCTGCGCGGCTTCCGTGACTCCCATGGGCTCATCCACGATCAGCACAACTCCCTTGATCACGAGGGGTTACGGCCTGCCCTGAACCGGGGACCGGCGCAGCGCCCCCACACGCGGGGCGCATCGGTGCACAGGCGGGGGCGCGCATGAGGCGGAACGCCGAAGTGCGGGTAACCACCCCGGGGACCGCGGCCCGGCCCGCTTCGCAGCCGTGCCGTGGTGCGCCGCGCCACGTCCGTACCGAATGCCGAAGGAATATGCGCATTTCTTGTGTATGTGCCGGGCAGTGATCCCTTCCACCGATCACTGCGCATAACCGATGTTTCAGGGGGACATATGGCTGCAAGGCCGCTCGTAGCCCGCCAGCCCAACGAACGGCTCCAGACGCTCATCCAGGAGGCGGCCTGCTCCAACGCGGGCCTCGCGCGCCGGGTGAACATGGTCGGGACCGAACGCGGACTCGATCTGCGGTACGACAAGACCTCCGTGGCCCGCTGGCTGCGCGGGCAGCAGCCGCGCGGCCGGGCCCCGGGGGTCATCGCCGAGGCGCTGGGCCGCAAGCTCGGCCGTACGGTCACGATCGACGAGATCGGCATGGCCAACGGCAAGAACCTGGCGTCCGGCGTCGGCCTCCAGTACGCGCCGACCGTCGCCGGGGCCGTCGAGCAGGTCAGCGAGTTGTGGCGGAGCGACGTGGGCCGCCGAGATCTGCTCACCGGTTCGGCGGTCGCGGCCTCCGCGCTGGTCGAGCCGAGCCGGGACTGGCTGATCTCGGGTCCGGACGCCCAGGTCGAGCGGACCGCCGGGGCCCGGGTAGGGATGGCGGACGTCGAGGCCGTACGGGCCATGACCGCCTCCCTGACCGACCTCGACCACCGCTTCGGCAGCGGCCATGTGCGGCCGGTGCTCGTGCACTACCTCAACAGCGTGGTCTCCGGCCTGCTTTCGGGGGCGTACCGGGAGCAGGTGGGGCGACAGCTGTTCGCCGCGGTGGCCCGACTCACCGAGCTGGGCGGCTACATGGCGGTCGACACCGGCCAACCGGGCCTCGCCCAGCGCTACTACATCCAGGCGCTGCGGCTCGCGCAGGCGGCCGGCGACCGCGCGTACGGCGGCTATGTGCTCGCCGCCTCGATGAGCCACCTCGCCGCCCAGCTCGGCAACCCCCGCGAGATCGCCCAACTGGCCCGTGCCGCCCAGGAAGGGGCCCGGGGCCAGGTCACGCCGCGCGCGCAGGCGATGTTCTACGCGGCCGAGGCCCGGGGCCACGCGCTGCTCGGGGACGCCCGCACCTGCCACGCGGTGGCGGGGCGCGCGGTCGCCGCGCTGGAGCAGGCCGACCCGGACACCGGCGACGACCCGGTGTGGATCCGGCACTTCGACGCGGGCTATCTCGCGGACGAGCTGGCCCACTGCCACCGGGACCTGGGGCAGGCGCAGGAGGCCGCCCGCCGGGCCAAGGAGGCGCTCGCCGCGCTGCCGGAGACGCGGGCCCGCCGCCGGGGCATCGCCCTGGTGCTGCTGGCGTCGGCGCAGGTCCAGCAGCGGGAGGTGGAGCGGGCCTGCCACACGGGGGTGCGGGCGATGGAACTGCTGTCGACGGTGCGTTCCAGCCGGGGCGCCGAATACCTCGACGACCTCCACCAGCGGCTCACGCCCTTCGGCGAGGAGCCCGCCGTACGGGAGTTCGGCGAGCGCCTGGAGCTCCAGGCGGCGTGAGCGCGGGACCGGCCGCCGCTGCCCGGTCCGGGGCCGCGGCGGTCCGGACGGACGCCCGGGGACGGACCCGTACCGCCTGGCGCATCGGGGCCCGTACGGCTGTGCGGGGAAGGGCCCGTACGGCTGTGGGGAGGAGGACCCGTAGGCGCGCTCGACGCACGCCAGGAGGGGCGGCGGGCGGGGACCCGGATAATAAACAGCGTCGCGGGCCCGCGGGGCGTTACCCGCGCTGTGAAGGGGTGGTGAGGGGCATCACGCGCTTGGCGGAGGCGGGCGGCCACCCGATAGCGTGAGCTGACGTTTCGTTGAGTTCACACGCGTAGGAGTCCCGGTGACGCAGAGCGGACAGGGCGGACAGGGCGGCGAGCACGAGCTCCCCGCCGCACGACCCGCGCACGAGGGCGTCGTGCTGCCCGCCGACGGCGGAGCCCCCTGGGTTCCGGGGGCATCCGGGCAGGGCGGCCAGGGCGAGCAGACGGCGCCCGCCGGCGGCCTGCCGTGGGGGCAGCAGTGGGGCCCGCAGCCGGACCAGCAGCCGCAGGGGGGCTACGGCTACCCGCAGTCGCAGCCCCTGCCGCCCGCCCGGCAGCCGGGGGACCAGGAGGCGTACCAGCGGCCGGGGTACACCCAGGGGTACCAGCAGCCGCAGCAGCCGGGGGGATACCAGCAGCCGCAGCGGCACGACGGGTACCAGCAGGCCCAGCAGTCCGACGGGTACCAGCAGGCCCAGCAGTCCGACGGGTACCAGCAGCCGCAGCAGTACGGGTCGCAGAACCCGTCGCCGTACGACTCTCCGTACTCCCAGCAGCAGCAGCACCAGCACCAGCACCACGACCAATCCTCTTCCCAGCCGCTGCCGCACGCGCAGCCGCTGCCGCCGGAGGCCGGGACGGGCGCTCCGAGCGGACCGGGCGGCTACGGCGGCCAGGGGAGCGGCGGCCAGGGGGCTTCCGGCGGTGACGCGGACGCCACGCAGTACATCGCCCCCGTCCCCGGCGGCCCCGGGCCCGTGGCGGACCGGCAGGGCGGCGGGGACGCCGACGCGACCCAGTACATACCCCCGGTGCCCGGCGGCGCCCCGTACGGGATCAGGCCGGGCGCGCCGGAGGACCGGCAGCCGCCCGCGGAGTTCGACAGCCTGTTCCGCTCGGAGCAACCGGCGGGCGCCACCCAGCAGTTGCCGCAGTACGACGCGGGCGGCCCGTCCGCGTACCAGCAGCGTCCCCCGGGCGGACCGGCGCAGGCCCCCGGCGGCTACGACTCCGGGCTCCAGGGCTTCCAGGGCCGCGCGGAGTACGACGAGGCGGACGAGCACGGCGGCGGGGCGCCGCGCCGGAGGTCCGCGCACATCACGCTGATCGCCGCCGTCATCGTCGGCGCCGCCGTCATCGGGCTCGGCGCGGGCGCGCTGATGAGCGGCGGCGACAGCGACGACGACAAGCAGCCGGTGGCCTCGCAGAGTTCCCCGGCCACCTCCCCCACGACGAAGGCCGCGCCGCCCGACCCGGCCAAGCCGCAGGCCGAGGCGCTGGACAAGCTGCTGGCCGACAGCAACAACAGCCGGGCCACGGTGATCAGCGCGGTCGAGAAGATCAGGTCCTGCAAGGACCTGGACGCGGCGAACACCGATCTCCGGGACGCCGCCCAGCAGCGCCGCGACCTGGTGACCCGGCTCGACGGGCTGACCGTGGACGAGCTGCCGCGCCAGGCCGAGCTGGTCGCCGCGCTGAACCGGGCCTGGAAGGCGTCGGCGGCGGCCGACGAGCACTACGCGGCCTGGGCGCGGCAGGCGAAGAAGAGCAAGGGGGTCTGCAAGGGCGGCAAGGCCCGGTCGACGAACGAGACGGCCAAGGCCAACCAGCAGAGCGGGGTGGCCACCCAGGCCAAACGCGAGGCGTCCGCGCTGTGGAACGCGATCGCGGTGAAGTACGGGCTGACGAAGCACACCTACACCGAGCTGTAGGGGGCGGGCCGGGGCGGCCGGCCCCGGTCCGCGCGTGCGCCGACGGGGCCCCCGCCGCGTGTGCTCCGGCACGGCGGGCCGGCCCGCATACGCGTCGGCGAGGCGGGGCCCGGCCCGCGTGCGCTCCGGCCGGTCCGGTCCGCGCGTGCGCCGACGGAGCCCCCGCTGCGTGCGCTCCGGCGCGGCGGGTCGGCCCGCGTGCGCTCCGGCCGGCCCGGTCCGGTCCGCGCCGGTCCGCGCATGCGCCGACAGGCCCCCGCCGCCTGTGCTCCGGCACGGCGCGGCCGCCCGCCTGCGCTCCGCCAGGGCAGGCCCCCGGCCGTACGCGCTCCTAAGGGCCCGTCCCGTTCGCGGCTGTCAGCGTGGGGCGTCCGTCAGGGTCTCCTGGACGTCCACGAAGCCCTTCCTCTGCGCGGTGAGCCGGCCGTCCCTGACCACCTGGAACGTCACCTTCGTGTTGACGATGCGCGGGTAGCTCGACGTGCCGACCAGGTCCCCGAAGCGCCAGCGGAGCGTGGGGGTGAGGCCGCCGGTGTCGACCTCGACGCCCCGGTTCAGGGCGGCCGTGATCCGGCCCGGCGTGACGTCCTCGTCGCCGACCGCCCGGACGGCCGCCCGCAGCGCGGTGTACGCGATCCACGTCGTCTGCACGGCGGTGTCGTCCGGGTCGATGCGGTTGTCCCCGAAGGCGTACTCCGCGACCACGTCGCGCATCTGCTTCCAGCGCGGGCTCTTCGCGTCCGGGTACCAGCCGGTGACGTAGGCGCCCTCGAACGGGCTGTTCCGGCCGCCGGTGCGGTTGATGAGCGGCTGGCTCACGCTGCCCAGCACGGAGGAGATCCTGACCCGGCCGCCGTCCGGCTCCAGCCGCCGGAAGGAGTCGAAGAACGTCTCCGTACGGGCGCCGAGCACCGCCGTCACACAGCCGCCGCCGGACCGCCGGAGCGCCTGGGTGGCCTGCCCGTCGTAGGACGTGGCGTCCAGCGGGGCGACGATGTCGGTGGATGCGGGCAGGCCGGCGGCGAGCAGCCCGTTGTTCAGGAGCGGCGGCATCCCGTCGCCGCCGATCGAGTCGGGCCGCACCAGCGAGACCCGCTCGCAGCTGCGGCCGAGCTGCCGCCCGTGACCGGCCAGCAGGGCGGGCTGGCCGCCGTTGACCGGGTACGACAGATAGCTGCTGAACTCCTCGGGCGATGCCCCGTACCCGCCGATGTACGGGACGCCGCCCGCCTCCAGCGCCGGCATGAAGCTCTGGCCGTGGCGGCTGTACGAGCCGACGACGGCGGCCACCTTCTTCTCGACGGCCTCCCGGGCGCACCGCTCGGCCCCGATCGCGGTGTCGCCCTCGTCGCAGACGACCACCCGCAGCTCGCGGCCGTCGATGCCGCCGGTGTCGTTGACCCAGCGGGCGTACGTCTGCGCCATCGCGGGGACCCCGGCCTCCTTCACCGCGTTGATGTTCTCCGCGCGGTCGGGCGCCCAGGTCATCACCGTGACGGGCTCCCTGGAGCCCCCCGTGGTCCCAGGGAGCACGCCACAGCCGGACAGCAGCACCGCTCCCGCCGCCGTCGCGCTGATGACGCCCGGGAAGGGGCGGGTGAGAAGGGGGCGTCGCCGTCCGGTCATGGACCACGACCCTTCCGCCCTCCGGGTAACGGCGCGGTGTGCGACCGTCAACGCTCGGTGACGCCGAGGTGAATTACGGGGGCCCGTGCGGGGGTGCGGTGAAGGAACGTACGATCGACGACCGTGCAGCAAGGTTCGGAGAACTCTTCCCGTCGCGGCCGTCGCTCCTCCACCATGGGCGGCATGCCGCTCACTGACATGCCGTGGTGGCGCTGGCGCACCAACGTGCGCTCGGCGCTGCACATGCTCTCCGACCCCGCCTTCCACCGCGAGTGCTGGCTGGCCGGCCGGGAGGGGTACGGGGACGTCACCGACGCCGTGTACCGCCTGGTCGAGGACACCTGGCTCGACAACTGGTCCGCCGAGAAGTACGTCGGCACCATATTCAGGGACTCCGCCGAGGCCGCCGCCGTGGACGCCGCCGCCCTGCGCGTGCTGCGGATCATGCACCAGGTCGGCGCGGACGCCCCCGTCTCCGCCTATCTGGAGCACCAGGGATGGGGCGAGGCGGTCCAGGCGGCGCGCGAGGCCCATGTGATGCTCGCCACCAACGACGCGGAGGATCCGGACATACCGCCGCGCTCGCTGGAGGTCATCCGCATCATGACCAGGGCCGCCTGAGGTCCGGCGGGTGTGGCACCCTACGGGGATGACCGCGCCGCAGCCCGCCCCCTCCGCCGCCCCCTCGGACGCCGCAGCCGCGACCGAGCAGTACGTCCTCACGCTCTCCTGCCCGGACAAACAGGGCATCGTGCACGCCGTGTCGAGCTACCTCTTCATGACCGGCTGCAACATCGAGGACAGCCAGCAGTTCGGGGACCACGACACGGGTCTGTTCTTCATGCGCGTCCACTTCTCGGCGGACGCCGGCGTCACGGTGGACAAGCTGCGCGCCAGCTTCGCCGCGATCGGGGACGCCTTCGGGATGGAGTGGCAGATCCACCGTTCGGCGGAGCGCATGCGGATCGTGCTCATGGTCAGCAAGTTCGGCCACTGCCTCAACGACCTGCTGTTCCGCTCCCGTACCGGGGCGCTGCCGGTGGAGATCGCGGCCGTCGTCTCCAACCACACGGACTTCGCCGAGCTGGTCGCCTCGTACGGCGTCCCGTTCCGGCACCTCCCGGTGACCAAGGAGAACAAGCCGGAGGCGGAGGCCGCGCTGCTGGAGCTGGTGCGCGAGGAGGACGTCGAGCTGGTCGTCCTGGCCCGCTACATGCAGGTCCTCTCCGACGACCTGTGCAAGCAGCTGAGCGGCCGGATCATCAACATCCACCACTCGTTCCTGCCGAGCTTCAAGGGCGCCAAGCCGTACCACCAGGCGCACGCGCGCGGCGTGAAGCTGATCGGCGCGACCGCCCACTACGTCACCGCCGACCTCGACGAGGGCCCGATCATCGAGCAGGAGGTCGAGCGCGTCGGCCACGACGTGACCCCCGACCAGCTCGTCGCCATCGGCCGGGACGTGGAGTGCCAGGCACTCGCCCGCGCGGTGAAGTGGCACGCGGAGCGCCGCATCCTCCTCAACGGCCGCCGCACGGTGGTCTTCGCGTAGGGGGCGGGCTGCGGGGCGCCCGTATCCGGGTCAGTCGACCGTGAGCACGATCTTGCCCTGGAGGTGGCCCTCGGCGGCCCGTTCGTGCGCGGCGCGGGCCTGCGCGAGCGGGTGGACGCTGTCCACGGCGACGCGGACGGTCCCGGCGTCCACGAGGGCGGCCAGTTCGGCCAGTTGGGCGCCGTTCGCCCGTACCTGCGTGCCGGTGACGGTGACGCCGAAGCGCGCGTTCTCCTCCTCGTCGAACTCCCCGACGTACACCGGGAACAGCGAGCCGCCGCGCTTGAGGGCGGGGAGGAAGCGGCGGCTCGTGGGCCCGCCGACCGCGTCCAGGACCACGTCCACGTCGCGGACGACGTCCTCGGGGCGCTCCCTGGTGTAGTCGATGTACGCGTCGGCTCCCAGTTCGCGGAGGAACCGCTCATGGGCGCCGGAGGCGACGGCGATGGTGCGGGCGCCCTTCCAGGCGGCCAGTTGCAGGGCGAGGTGGCCGACTCCGCCGCCTGCGCCGTTGACCAGCACGGTCGTGGTGTCGTCCAGGCGGACGGGCCGGTGCCGGGCCTCCTGGAACGGGGAGGGGCGGTCGTGGCCGACGTCGATCAGGTACTGCCAGGCCGTCAGGCCCGACATGGGCAGGGCCGCGGCGTGGACGTGGTCGACCCCGGCCGGCTTGAGGGCGAGGTCGCCCGCCGGTGCGGTGACGTACTCGGCGTACGCGCCGCTCTGCATCGGGTCGGGGAAGCGCAGCAGGCCCATGACCTCGTCGCCGGGCGCGAACGTCCTGACGTCGTCGGCGACGGCCGCCACGACCCCTGAGACATCCGTGCCCGGGATCAGCGGCAGGTCGAAGGAGGGCTTGAACGCGTCGGGGACCCCGGGCATGCCCTCGCGTACGTACCAGTCGGGCGGGTTGAGGCCGGCCGCCCTCACGCGGACCAGCACCTCGCCGGGCGCCGGTACGGGGACGGGCGCCTCCTCGTACCGCAGTGCCCGGGGGCCTCCGAACGCGTGCAGCCGGATCGCCTTCATCGTGGTGGGGGTCATCGTCGTCCTCCGCTCGCAGCGCGGTTACGCTGCTCCGGTCTATCCGGATCAGTGAACCAGGTAAACGGTTCACTGATCCGAATATATGGATCAGTGAACCACTTGGCAAGGAGGGGTGCGATGCGCGCCGACGCCCGAAGGAACCGGGACCACCTGCTCGCCGTCGCGCGTCCCGCCGTCGCCGAGCACGGCATCGACGTGTCGATGCGGGACGTCGCGCGCAGGGCCGGGGTCGGACTGGCGACGCTGCTCCGGCACTTCCCCACGCGCGAGGCGCTCATGGAGGCGCTGCTGCACGAGAGCTTCGAGGAGCTGACCGCCCGCGCCCGCGATTCCGGGGCGTCCCCGGCGCCCGCCGACGCCCTCGTGACCTGGGTGCGCGAGTGCGTCGCGTGGACGACCGCGTACCGGGGGGTGACCGTACTGATGGCGGCCGCCATCGAGGACCCCGACTCCGCGCTGCACGCCTCGTGTGTCGCCCTGCGTGCGGCCGGGGCCGCGCTTCTCCGTCGCGCGCAGGAGGCGGGGGCGGCCCGCGGCGACGTCGACGGCGAGGACCTCTTCGCTCTGATCGCCATGCTGGCGTGGGCCGGCGATCAGCCCGCGCTCGCTCCCCGCGCCGGCCGCCTGCTCGACGTCGTCGCGCACGCCCTGCTGACGGGCCGGGGTGCTCCTTCGGGCGACGGCGGCGGCGACGGCGACGGCGGTGGCGGTGGCGGCGGCGACGGCGACGGCGGTGGCGACGAATCCGCTTGAGCGGGTGGTGTGACGCCCCCGCCGGTGGTGCCGCCGGCCGGAGCGGGCGGGTTCGGCGTGACGGCGGTCGGGGCCCGCGACGCGGCGGTGCGGGGGCGGGTCAGCGGGTGCGTTCGTAGTGGCGGCGGGCCTTCTCCCGGTTGCCGCACACGGCCATCGAGCACCAGCGGGCGCGATTGGCACGGCTGCGGTCGAGCAGGAACAGCCGGCACGCGCTGTTGGCGCAGGGGCGCAGTCGGCCGGGCAGCCGCTTCTCGACGTCGGCCCAGGCGAGCACCGCCTCGACGGCGAGCCGGGCGTGCGGGGGAGTCTCGACCGCCCACTCCAGGCCGTCCGGCGTGATCTCCGGATTCCGGCGGACCCCGTCGAGCAGCGGCTTCAACGCCTCGGGCGTGCGCTTCCCCCGTACGACGTCGTCCAGGGCGTCCCGGGCCGAGCGCAGCAGCTCCAGTTCGGCGAGGCTGCCGTCGCCGCCGTGGTCCCGGCCCCAGCGGGCGCCCGCGTCGCGATCGCCGAGCGCGTCCGCTTCCGCGCCCTCGATCAGCGGCCTGCTGTTGAGCAGGTCCAGCAGGATGTCCATCGATCACCGTCTCCTCTAACCCCATCGAGTCGCTTGACAGGTTAGCCCGGCGCGTGCTTGCCTGGCGAGTGTCTAACCACATCAAACAAACAAAGGGGTTAGAGATGAGCTCGGTGCACCACCGGACCGCCACCGTCGGCGGACACGAGATCTTCTACCGCGAGGCCGGTCCCGCCGACGCCCCCGCGATCGTCCTGCTGCACGGCTTCCCGACCAGCTCGTTCATGTTCCGCGACCTCATCCCGCTGCTGTCCGACAAGTACCACGTCATCGCGCCGGACCACCTGGGCTTCGGCCACTCCGACGCCCCCCGCGCCGACGCGTTCACGTACACGTTCGACGCCCTCGCGGACCTCACCGCCGGGCTGCTCGACGGGCTCGGCGTCGACCGCTACGCCCTCTACGTCCAGGACTACGGCGCCCCGATCGGCTGGCGCCTCGCCCTGCGGAATCCGGAGCACGTCACCGCCGTGGTCACCCAGAACGGCAACGGCTACGAGGAGGGCTTCGTCGAGTCGTTCTGGAAGGACGTCTGGGCCTACGGGGACGCCCCCGGCCCCGACACCGAGCCCGCCGTCCGCGCCGCGCTGAGCGTCGACGCCGTCCGCTGGCAGTACCTGCACGGGGTGTCCGACCCGAGCCTCGTCAGCCCCGACACCTGGGAGCACGACGTCGCCCTCCTCTCCCGCGAGGGAAACGACCGGATCCAGCTGGCCCTGTTCCGCGACTACCGGAGCAACCGCCCGCTCTACCCGCGGCTGCACGCGTACCTGCGCGACAGCGGGGTGCCGGTGCTCGCCGTGTGGGGACGCAACGACGAGATCTTCGCCCCGGCCGGCGCGCGGGCCTTCGCCCGGGACGCCGAGGACGCGGAGGTGCACCTGATCGACGGCGGCCACTTCCTGCTGGAGAGCCGGCTGGACGTCGTCGCGGGGTACCTGCGCGGGTTCCTCGGACGGGTGCTGGGTCAGGAGACCACCGGCGGACGGCCGCGCGCGCTCACAGCCGGCTGAGCGACGCCGCCGCGAACAGCACGTCGCTGATGGCCTCGCGGTCGCCCTCCTGGCCCGCCGCCGCTTCCGCCGGTGAGATGTGGCCCGCGACGAGGCGGCAGAACTCGACGGCGTCCAGAGCCACTTGCGCCACCGCCGTTTCCCGGGTGCCGAGGGCGGCCGGTGAGTCCAGGGCGATGTACCAGTCGCCTCCGGCGTGGCCCTCGATCTCCAGGTGGAGCGAGCGGCCGGGCTCCCCGGGGACGACGAGGTCCCGGGCCGGTCCGGCCAGTCCGGCGCGGCGGCGTCCCGCGAGGGCGGCCGGGAGCATCCGGGCCGCCAGGTCGATCATCAGGTGCAGATGGGCGGCCGACGGGGCGGGATACGGGTAGGCGACCGCCTCGGCGATGTCCCAGCCGTGCACCCAGCACTCGAAGGCCCGGTCCACGAGGGCGTCCTGGAGCGGCAGGGCGAAGGACCCGTAGGAGACGGAGGTCTCGGCGACGTTCCGCCCGGCGAAGGAGGCCGTGCGGATCAGCTCGTGGCTCTGGGCCCGCCAGGGCTCGCGGACGGCCCGGGTGGGTGATCCGCCCGCCGCCCAGGACGCCTCGGTACGCTCGGTGGGGTCCAGCGGCGCTCCGCCGCCGAGCGGGTCATCGAGGCCGAGCGCGGCGGACAGCAGCCCGTCGACCGCCGTCAGATGGCTGATGACCCCGCCGACCGTGGTCCACCGGTCGGTCCGGCGCTCCTTCTCGAACCACCGCAGCCGCACCTGCGCGTCCCAGTCGGCGTCCCCGATGTCGCGCAGCAGCGCGTCGAGCCGGGCGGTCTCGGCGTCGTACGGGGCGGCCCACCCCGGAATCGGGATCCGGGCGGGCCGGCGGCCCAGGCAGCCCTCCACCACCCGGGACCGCAGGGTCGCGTCGAGGTCCAGGGCACCGTCGGAGTGCAGCAGCCCCACCGCCTCCCGCAGCTCGCCGAAGGTCAGGGACCGGTCCCCCTGGAGCAGCACCGGGCGGTCGGGGGTCAGGGCGGCTCGGGCCTCGATCAGCTCCCAGAAGGTGCGGGAGGCGCCCAGCGCGCGGGCGCCGGCGGTCGCGTCGTTCACGGTGGTCACCATGGTCCCTCCGAACTGACGGCTCGTCAGATATGGCGCAGAGCGTAGGGCTCGGCGCCTTGTCGGTCCAGGGGTGCGGGGCTAGCCTGATTCCCGCGCCTGTATCTGACGGATCATCAGAAAGCGCCCGTGGGCGGTCGGTCCACCGGGTGCGCGGAGGGGACGGCACACCATGACGGACACGGAACTGCCCCGGCTCACCGGCGCCGACGACCACGTGATCGACCTGCCCCGGATCGTCAGCGTCGACGACCACGTGATCGAGCCCGCGCACCTCTTCTCCACCTGGCTGCCGGCCAGGTACCGCGATCGCGGGCCCCGTCCGCTGACGGCGGGCATCGGCGAACTGGCGTACACGGGAGGCAGGTACGTCATCACGATGGATCCGGAAGGACCGCCCACCGACTGGTGGGTCTACGAGGACCTGAAGTTCCCGTACAAGCGGAACATCGCCGCCGTCGGCTTCGACCGCGACGACATGACCCTGGAGGGCATCACCCGGGCCGAGATGCGGCCCGGCTGCTGGGACCCGGCCGAGCGGCTCAAGGACATGGACCTGAACCACGTCGAGGCGTCCCTCTGCTTCCCGACCTTCCCGCGCTTCTGCGGCCAGACCTTCGCCGAGGCGCACGACAAGGAGGTCGCCCTCGCCTGCGTGCGCGCCTACAACGACTGGATGGTCGAGGAGTGGTGCGGCGACAGCGGCGGCCGGCTCATCCCGCTCTGCATCATCCCGCTCTGGGACATCGGCCTGGCCGTCGCGGAGATCCGGCGCAACGCGGCCCGGGGCGTGCGGGCGGTCACCTTCTCCGAGATACCCACCCACCTGGGCCTTCCGTCGATCCACACCGGCTACTGGGACCCGTTCTTCGCGGTCTGCCAGGAGACCGGCACGGTCGTCAACATGCACATCGGCTCCAGCTCCCAGATGCCCGCCGCCTCCCCGGACGCCCCGCCCGCCGTGCAGGCGTCGCTCTCCTTCAACAACGCGATGGCCTCGATGATGGACTTCCTCTTCAGCGGGGTGCTGGTGAGGTTCCCGACGCTCAAACTGGCTTACAGCGAGGGCCAGATGGGATGGATCCCGTACGCCCTGGAGCGCGCCGACGACGTGTGGGAGGAGCACCGGGCGTGGGGCGGGGTGCGCGATCTGATCCCCGAACCGCCGTCCACGTACTACTACCGGCAGATCTTCTGCTGCTTCTTCCGCGACAAGCACGGCATCGCCTCGCTCGACGTCGTCGGCCGCGACAACGCCACCTTCGAGACCGACTACCCGCACGTGGACTCGACCTTCCCGCACACCAAGGAGGTCGCCCTCGACCACGTCAGGGGGCTGGACGACGAGACCGTCCGCAAACTGATGCGCGGGAACGCGATCCGGATGCTCGGCCTGGACCTGGACGCGTAGGCGGGGCGCGGCGGTGGACCTCACGTACACGGAGGCCGAGGAGGAGTTCCGGCGGCGGCTGGCCCGGTGGCTGGCCGGCGTCCTGCCCGGCCT
Organism: Streptomyces californicus; assembly: GCF_000717645.1. Taxonomy (GTDB): domain Bacteria; phylum Actinomycetota; class Actinomycetes; order Streptomycetales; family Streptomycetaceae; genus Streptomyces; species Streptomyces californicus. The sequence goes on along the minus strand of NZ_JNZZ01000013.1, from coordinate 144,876 downwards.
GCCCCCGAAGCCCTCGCCGGACGACTGGCCCGCGCGCCGGGCGTACGACACCGCCTGGCAGCGGATGCTGTACGACGCCGGGTACGCGGGGCTGCACTGGCCGGTCGACGCGGGCGGGCGGGGCGCCACCCCGACCCAGCACCTGATCTACCTGGAGGAGACGGAGAAGGCCGGGGCCCCCTACGTCGGGGCGAACTTCGTCGGCCTGCTGCACGCCGGGCCGACGATCGCCGCCGAGGGCACGGCCGGGCAGCGGGCCCGCTGGCTGCCTCCGGTGCTGCGCGGCGAGGAGGTCTGGTGCCAGGGGTTCAGCGAGCCGGACGCGGGCTCCGACCTGGCCGCGCTGCGGACCCGGGCGGTGCGCGACGGGGACGACTACGTGGTCAGCGGGCAGAAGATCTGGACCTCGCACGCCGAGGTCGCCGACTGGTGCGAGCTGCTGGTGCGCACCGACCCGGACGCGCCCCGGCACCGGGGGATCAGCTGGCTCGCGATGCCGATGGACGCCCCCGGCATCACCGTACGGCCGCTGCGCACGCTCGCCGGGTCCACCGAGTTCGCCGAGGTCTTCCTCGACGAGGTCCGGGTGCCGGTGGGCCACCGGGTCGGGGCCGAGAACGACGGCTGGCGGGTCACCATGGTCACCCTCTCCTTCGAGCGCGGCACCGCCTTCGTCGGCGAGGTCGTCGCCTGCCGCCGCACCCTGGACGCCCTCGCGGACGAGGCCCGGCGGACGGGGCGATGGGACGACGCGGTGCTGCGGCGGCGGCTCGGACGGATCGACGCCGAGTTCCGGGCCCTGTGGCGGCTCACCCAGTGGAACGTGGCGGAGTCCGCGCGCACGGGCGGCGTCCCGGGCCTCGGCGGCTCCGTCTTCAAGCTGCGCTACTCGGCGGCCCGCCAGGAGCTGTACGAGGCGGCGGCCGAGGTGCTGGGCGCGCCCGGGGCCTTCGACCTGGACCGGGAATGGGCGCTGGACCGGCTGTCCTCGCTCTCGTACACCATCGCGGCCGGCACCTCGCAGATCCAGAAGAACATCGTCGCCGAGCGCGTCCTCGGCCTGCCGAAGGGGCGCTGAGGCCACCGTGGACTTCCAGCTCTCGGACGACCAGCGGGCCCTGCGGTCCGGTATGCGCGACCTGCTCGGCGCGGTGTTCGACCGGGACCGGATGCGGGCGGCGGTGGAGCGGGGCGGGGCCCTGGACCGGGCGCTGTGGCGGGAGCTGGGCGCGGCCGGGTTCTTCGCGCTGCGGCTGCCGGAGGAGGACGGCGGGGTCGGCCTCGGGCTGCCCGAGGCGGTGCTCCTGTTCGAGGAGGCGGGCCGGGCGCTGCTGCCCGGGCCTCTGGTCGCCACGCACCTGGCGGCGGGCCGGGTGAAGGGGGCCGCGGAGGGCGCGGCGGTGGTGACGGCCGCCGACGGCGACCGTCCGGTGGCGCACCTGGCGGATGCCGACGCGGTGCTGGCGGGGGGCGGGCCGCTCGACGGGGAGGCGCTGCGCGCCTTCGTCGCCGCCGCCCGGCCCGTACGGTCGATGGACCCGCTCACCCCGCTGCACCTGCCACCGCCGGAGCCCGTCGTCGGCGGTCCGGGGCGCATTGCTGTCGCTCCCGGGGGCGTTGCCGGGCGCGCCGCTTTCGCTCCGGGGCGTGCTCCGGCGTACGCGGGGAGGCTCCGGTACGAGGCCGCGCTCCTCAGCGCTGCCGAGCAGCTCGGCAGCGCCGCGAGGACCACCGACATGGCCGTTCAACACGCCCGTGAGCGCCAGCAGTTCGGTACGCCCATCGGATCGTTCCAGGCGGTCAAGCACCTCTGCGCCGACATGCTGGCCCGTACCGAACCGGCCCGCGCCGCCGTGTACGCGGCCGCCGTGACGGGCGACCCGCTGGAGATCGCCGCGGCCGAGCTGCTCGCCGACGAGGCCGCCGTCCGCAACGCCCGCGACTGCCTCCAGATCCACGGCGGGATGGGGTTCACCTGGGAGGCAGATGTTCACCTCCACCTGAAACGCGCCTGGCTCCGGGCCGCGACCGGCCTCACGGAGGCCGAGGCGGAGGAGGAGTTGGCGGCCGGTCTGGGGGCCGCGCCGCCGCGTTCCGGCAGTTCGGCGGCGTACGGGCCGGGACGGTCGCAGGCTGGGGGCGGAGCGTGACGCAGCGCGTTCGCCCGGCGCCGATACCGGCTTGTGTCCTTTGCGTGATTCGTCACCGGGTGGAGTCGGGGCCCGGCTCGGGTACCCTCCGTGGGATGCGAGTGGTTCTGGAACCGGGCGATCCGGGGGCGGCCTGTGCGGCGGCCCCGGTCCCGGGCGAGGGCTCTCGCGGGAGATGTGCCGGGCCTGCCCGAAGAGTGTTTCTCGCGGTCTCCGCGCACTCCTGTTCGATTCCCCGCAGCGTGCGTCGCACAGTATGCACCACGCATACTCCTTCGCGCTGGAATATGCCCGAAGCGCTTGTTGCGGTGACTGTACGTCAACCATGCTGTCGCGTAAGGGAATCACGTTCCGTGACCCTGAGGAGGCGCGAGGCGATGTGTCCGCCGGTTCGGATGGTGTGAGCGGTGCAGGTGCTTCAGGTTCAGCTGGAGGTCGGTCCGGATCCCGCAGAGGTGGGACGGGCCCGTAGGTGGGCGCGGTCGCGGCTGGCCGGCTCCGGGATAGGGGAGGACGAGCCGGTCGCCGAGACGCTCATCCTGCTCATCTCGGAGCTGGTCACCAATGCCGTCGTCCATACGGGCTGTCCCGCCGTGCTGCGGATGCTCTTCGGCGGTGGCGGCGGGCCCGGCGGGGCCGGGACGGTCCGGGTCGAGGTCGCGGACGCCAGCGACTGCCCGCCGCTGCAGCGGCACGCGGAGGGCGAGGACACCAACGGGCGCGGCCTGGAGCTGGTGGACTGCCTCGCGGACCGGTGGGGCTGGCTGCCGGAGGGGCGGGGGAAGCAGATCTGGTGCGAGGTGGACCGGAGCGGCCCGGTCCCGGTCGGGGGCGAGCCGTCGGTCATCGGTCTGGGCGGTCCGGCGGGCGAGTCCCGCGAACCGTCCGCGTGCCTGTTCACCGACCACCTCGCCTGAGCCGCGCCCGCCCGCGCCCCGCCTCCAGGGGGTGCGGGCGGACGCGTGCGCGAGGCCCGTCCCCGGCGGTCTCCCTCACCGGACGTACGCGCGCGGCGGCCGTCCCTGGCCCCCTTACGGGAAGTACGCGCGCGGCAGCCGCCCCCGGAGCCCTCGCGGGACGTACGTGCGAGGGTCGCCCCCGCCGCCCCTTCACGGGACGTACGCGCACGCCGGCCGCCCCCGCCGCCGCCTCACAGGACCGCGACCGGGGCCACCGGTGATCCGGTGGCACCGGCGAACGGCTCCGGGGTCGCGGTGAGCAGGAACGCGTAACGCCGCTCCTCCGCACAGGCGTCCGACAGCTCCTCCAGGTTCCAGTTCTGGCCCTGGATGAGGCCCATCTCGACCAGGTGCAGGGCGTGCACCGGCAGCCACAGGTCCTCGATCTCCGGCGGGAAGATCTCGAAGGGCAGGGTGTCGTTGGCGACCGCCGCCACGTCCCGGCCGTGGAACCACTCGGGGCACCGCACCGACAGTCCGGGCGACGGGTGCCCGTACGCGTCCCGGTCGCCCTCCAGCGCGAGCCGCAGCTGCCCGGTCCGTACGAGCACGATGTCCCCGGCCCGTACGCGTACGCCTCCGAACTCCTCCGCCGCCGCCAGGTCCTCCGGCGTCACCGCGTGGCCGCCGGGCAGCCGGTCCACGCCCCGGGCGCGCGCCACGTCCAGCAGCACCCCGCGCGAGACCAAGTGCTTCACGGCGGCGATCGAGGAGAAGCGGGCCCCCTCGTGGGCGGTGATCGCCTCCGCCGGACGGCCGTTGTAGAGCCTCCCGCTGTGCGAGACATGGGTCAGCGCGTCCCAGTGGGTCGCCGCCTGGAGCCCCATGGTCACCGTGTCGTCGCTGGTGGCGACCGTTCCCGGGCCGAAGATCTCCTGGTTGATCTGGACCATGGTGTGCAGCGGGTTGATCCGGCCCGGGATGAGCCCGCTCTGCACCCCGTCCTGCCGCAGCGGCAGCGCGAGCGGCACCCGGCGGCCGGTGCGGACGGCGGCCACGGCCTCGCGCACGACGGCGTCGGTGACCAGGTTGAGCGTGCCCAGCTCGTCGTCCCCGCCCCACCGCCCCCAGTTGTTGACGCGTGCGGCGATCTCGTGGAACTCGGCCGGCAGGGACATGGACGCCTCCTGGGTCTTGTGCGGGACTGGCCGCCTGCCCTTAAATCTAACGGTCCGTCAGAAACCGCGGGAAGGGGCCGGAGTGGGGAACTTCTTGGCAGGCAGGGTGGTCGCCGTGACCGGGGCGGGCCGGGGCATCGGGCGGGCGGTCGCGCTCGCCGCGGCGGCCGCGGGGGCGCGGGTCGTCGTCAACGACTACGGCGTCTCCGTCGAGGGGTCCGAGCCGACCAGCGAGGTCGCCCGGTCCGTCGTCGAGGAGATCGGGGCGGCGGGCGGCACGGCGGTCGCGGTCGCCGACGACATCTCCACGATGGCGGGCGGGCAGCGGGTCGTGGACACGGCCCTCGCGGAGTACGGGCGGCTCGACGGCGTCGTCTGCGTGGCCGGCATCCTGCGCGAGCGGATGCTGTTCAACATGTCCGAGGAGGAGTGGGACCCCGTCCTCGCCACCCACCTCAAGGGCACGTTCACGGTCTTCCGGGCCGCGTCGGCGGTGATGCGGAAGCAGGAGGGCGGCGGCACGCTCATCGGCTTCACCAGCGGCAACCACCAGGGCAGCGTCTCCCAGGCCAACTACAGCGCGGCGAAGGGCGGGATCATCTCGCTGGTCCGCAGCGCGGCGCTGGGCCTGCACCGGTACGGCGTCACGGCCAACGCGGTCGCGCCCGTCGCCCGGACCCGGATGTCGGCCGGGGTGCCGATGGAGCTGAAGGAGATCGGCGAACCCGAGGACGTGGCGGCGCTGGTGGTCTACCTGCTGAGCGAGCGGGCGCGGGCGGAGGGGATCACCGGGCAGGTGTACACGATCGCCGGGCCCAAGATCGCGGTGTGGGCGCAGCCGAGGGAGATCCGGGCGGCGTACGGGGACGGGCCCTGGACCCCGGAGCGGATCGCGGACTTCCTGCCGGGGACGGTGGGGGCGGACCCGATGCCGATGCTGGAGCGGGTGAACGAGATGGCGGCGGCGGCCAGATCGGGGGCGCGGCCGAACGGGACGGCGGCGGACAGGTCGGGGGCGCGGTCGAACGGGACGGCTGCGGACAGGTCGGGGGCGCGGCCGAACACGCCCGGTCCGTCCGGTGGTTGAGCGGCAAGTCGCCTGATCCGGCCCGTCCGGCGTTCGACGGGCGGGTGCCCGGTGGCGGAGCCCTCGGGCACCCGGACCCGGGCCCGGTCCTCGATCGCCGGACGGGCGTGAACGCGGGGCGCTGCCCCAGGAACCGGAGGCACACATGGACTTCCGTACCGAGGTGCGCACCTGGCTGGCGGACCACCTCACCGACGCCCCCCACCCCCGCGCGTGGGAACGCGAGTTGGGGAAGGCCGGCTGGATCGGGCTCGGCTGGCCCGGCGCCGACGGCGAGACGTACGGCAACCGCCGCGCCACCCTCGACGAGCAGGTCGTCTGGGCCGAGGAGTACGCCCGCTCCGGCGCCCCCGCCCGGATGGGCCACATCGGGGAGAACCTCCTCGCCCCGACCCTCATCGCGTACGGCACCGAGGAGCAGAAGCGCCGCCACCTGCCCGCCGTGGCCCGGGGTGAGACGCTGTGGTGCCAGGGGTACAGCGAACCGGGCGCCGGGTCCGACCTCGCCGGGGTGCGGACCGCCGCCGTGCCGGACGGGGCCGGCGGGTACGCCGTGACCGGGCAGAAGATCTGGACCTCGCTCGCCCGGGACGCCGACCGGTGCTTCGTCCTCGCCCGCACCGACCCCGCGTCCACGGGCCACCGCGGCCTGTCCTTCCTGCTGATGGAGATGGACCAGCCGGGGCGGATCGAGGTCCGGCCGATCCGGCAGCTCACCGGCACCAGCGAGTTCAACGAGGTCTTCTTCGACGGGGCGCGGGCCGCCGAGGCGGTCGGCGGCGAGGGCGACGGCTGGCGGGTCGCGATGGGGCTGCTCGCGCTGGAGCGCGGTGTGTCCACCCTGGCCCAACAGGTCGGCTTCGCCGCTGAGTTGGACCGGGTCGTCGCCGCCGCCGAGGCGAGCGGGGCCGCCGGGGACCCGGTGGTCAGGGCCCGGATCGTCGCGCTGTGGGCCGAGTTGGACACCATGCGCCGCCACGCCCTGCGCACGCTGGGCGCCACCGGCGACCCGGGAGCGCCGAGCGTGGCGAAGCTCCTGTGGGGCGGCTGGCACCAGCGGCTCGGGGAGGTGGCCGCGGCGGTCGCGGGGGAGGCGGGGGCCGTCGGCCCCGCGCCGTGGTCCGAGGCCCGGCCGTACGAACTCGACGCCGCCCAGCACCTGTTCCTCTTCAGCCGGGCCGACACCGTCTACGGCGGCTCCGACGAGATCCAGCGGAACATCATCGCCGAGCGGGTGCTCGGCCTACCGAGGGAGCCGAGATGAGAGGCGTCGTCTTCGACGGCAGACGGACCGAGGTCGTGGACGACCTTCAGGTGCGCGACCCGGGCCCCGGCGAGGTGCTGGTGGCGATCGCCGCAGCCGGGCTCTGCCACAGCGACCTGTCGGTGGTCGACGGCACGATCCCCTTCCCCGTTCCCGTCGTGCTCGGCCACGAGGGCGCGGGCGTGGTGGAGACGGTCGGGCCCGGCGTCGGCCACGTGCGGCCCGGCGATCACGTCGCCCTGTCCACCCTCGCCAACTGCGGGACCTGCGCCCAGTGCGACCGGGGCAGGCCGACCATGTGCCGGAAGGCGATCGGGCGGCCCGGACGGCCGTTCTCGCGGGGCGGGGAGCCGCTGTTCCAGTTCGCCTCCAACTCCGCCTTCGCGGAACGCACGGTGGTGCGCGCCGTCCAGGCGGTGAGGATCCCGGACGACCTGCCGTTCACCTCGGCCGCCCTGATCGGCTGCGGTGTGCTCACCGGCGTCGGGGCGGTCCTGAACCGGGCCCGGGTCGACCGGGGCGACAGCGTCGTGGTCATCGGCGCCGGCGGCATCGGCCTCAACGTCCTCCAGGGGGCCCGGCTGGCCGGCGCGCTCACCGTCGTCGCCGTCGACAGCAATCCGGCGAAGGAGGCGGTGGCCCGGCGGTTCGGCGCCACGCACTTCCTCGCGAGCGCGGAGGACGTGCGCGGGATCCTGCCCGACGGGGCCGACCACGCCTTCGAGTGCGTCGGCCGCACCGAGTTGATCCGCCAGGCGATCGACCTGCTCGACCGGCACGGCCAGGCGGTGCTGCTGGGCGTGCCGGGGGCGGGCGCGGAGGCGTCGTTCACGGTCTCCTCGATGTACCTGGACAAGGCGATCCTGGGCTGCCGCTACGGCTCCTCGCGCCCGCAGCGCGACATCGCCCTGTACGCCGACCTCTACCGGGAGGGCCGGCTCCTGCTGGACGAGCTGGTGACGGAGACGTACCCGGTGGAGGACTTCGCCAAGGCCGCCGACGACGCTCACCACGGGAGGGTGGCGCGCGGGGTCCTGGTCTTCTGAGCCGGGGCGGGGCGCTGTCGCGTGCGTGCCGTGTCCCGGGTGCGTGACGGAGTCCGGCGGAGGCGGGCCGGCCGGTTCAGCAGGGGCGGTGGCCGCCCGCGCGGGACTCGGCCTCGGTCTCCAGCGCGTCGAGCCACGCCTCCAGTCCCTGCTTCAGGACCTCGGTGGCGTACGGGACGTTCGCGTCCACCTGTGCGCCGGTGTGCGTCTCCTCGGTACGGACCAGCACACCGCCCCTGACCGGGGTGAAGGTCCAGACGTGGACGCCGTCGATGTGCAGCCCCTCGCCCACGGCGGGACCGGTCCACCGGATGCACGAGCCGCGCTCCGACTGCCGCACGGTGGAGGTGATGTCCAGGCTGGTGGCGGGCGTCGCCGGGTTGGGCGGCACCGGGGTGGTCCACCGGAACGCGGTGCCCGGGCGGAACGGGCCGTGGCCGAGGCGCTCCATGGACGTGACGTGGGCCTGCCAGTCCGGCCAGCGCTCGACCTCCGTCTGGAGCTTCCAGACGGTGCTCAGGGGTGCGTCGATCACCGTCTCGGTGCGGGCCCGGACCTTCGCCCGCGCGTCGACCCCCTGACCCTGGCAGGTGAGCGGCTTCGGCGTGCGCGGCACCGCTCCGGCGGGCGCGGCGACGGCGGTGGCGAGGGCGACGGTGAGCAGGGGGACGGTGAACAGGGCGGCGGCGGTACGGGCACGGGACATGGCGGAAGCCTTTCGTTATTGGCTACTGCGTTCGTGACAAGTTCTAACGCATCGCGCGCCAAGGGGTCAATCGCTTTCGTGATACCTTCTAACGAAACTTTGAGTGAGTAGCCGCGAAGGCGAGGGAGGTCGCCGCCCCATGGCGGAGTCAGACGCGAAGGGCGGCGCCGAAGCCGCGGCGAAGGACGCGACGGACGCCTCCGCCGCGACGCCGCGTGCGCGATACCGCGCCCAGGTGCGTGCCGAGGTCAAGGAGCACGCCTGGAAGCAGATCGCGGAGGCCGGCGCCTCCGCCCTCTCCCTCAACGCGATCGCCAAGCAGATGGGCGTCAGCGGCCCCGCGCTCTACCGGTACTTCGCCGGCCGCGACGAGCTGATCACCGAGCTGATCCGGGACGCCTACCGCAGTCTCGCCGACGCCGTCCGCGCGGCGGCCGCCACCGGTGCCGGGGTGCGCCGCCTCGCGCACGTCCTGCGGGGCTGGGCGCTGGCGGACCCCCACCGCTACTTCCTCATCTTCGGTACGCCCGTGCCCGGTTACCACGCGCCCGAGGACATCACCGGCATCTCGCAGGAGATCATGGCCGACCTCCTGGCCGCCTGCGCCGCCCTCGGGCCGGACGCGCCGGGCGAAGGGGCGGGCGGTGCGCGGGCGGGTGCGTCCGTCGCCGAGCCGTCCGCCGCGTTCGACGCGCACATCGCCGGCCACCGCGACTGGGCCGGGGGCCTCGCCGCCCCGCCCGCGGTCCTGCGGCGGGCCCTCGCCTTCTGGACCCGGCTGCACGGCGTGCTCTCGCTGGAGCTGGCCGGCCACTTCGCGGGCATGGGCTTCGACCCCGCCCTGCTGTACGAGGCCGAACTCGACGGCCTGCTCGGCCCCGAGGGCATGCCCGGCGGCTGAGGCGGGACCCGCGAGAACCGCCGCGCCGCGAGATGAGGGCGGGACTCCAGGCGTGCGGCCGGGCGGAGTCCGCCGGCCTGCGGGAGGCGGGCGGTGGATCAGCGCGCCGAGTCCGCCGAGCTGCGGAACGTACGCCGGTAGGCGCTCGGCGGCACACCGAGCGCCGACTGCAGGTGCTGGCGCAGCGAGGTCGCCGTGCCGAAACCCGCGTCCCGGGCCACCTGGTCGATGGACAGGTCCGTCGACTCCAGGAGCTGCCGGGCCCGCTCCACCCGCTGCTGGGTGAGCCACTGGCCGGGGCTGACCCCGACCTCCTCGCGGAAGCGGCGCGTGAACGTCCGTACGCTCATCGCCTCCTGCTCCGCCATGTCCCGCAGCAGGATCGGCCGCTCCAGCCGGGTCAGCGCCCAGGCCCGGGCGGCGGTCGTGGTCGCGAACTGCGGTTCGGGCAGCGGCCGGTGGATGTACTGCGCCTGCCCGCCGTCGCGGTGCGGCGGGACGACGGTCCGGCGGGCGATCTCGTTGGCGACGGAGGCCCCGTGGTCCCGCCGCACCAGATGCAGGCAGAGATCGATCCCGGCCGCGACCCCCGCCGAGGTCAGCACGTCGCCGTCGTCGATGAACAGGACGTCCGGGTCCACCCGGACCTGCGGGAACGTCCGCTGGAAGTGGTCGGCCGCCGACCAGTGCGTGGTGGCGGGGCGGCCGTCGAGGTATCCGGCCGCCGCGAGGACGTAGCTGCCGGTGCAGATGGAGACCATCCGCGTACCGGGCCGGACCAGGGCGAACGCGGCGGCCAGGTCGTCGGGCAGCCGACCCTCCTCGAAGAGCGGGCCCCGCTCGTAGGAGGCGGGCACCACCACCGTGTCGGCGGTGGCGAGCGCCTCGGGCCCGTGCTCCACGAGGATCGAGAAGTCCGCGTCGGTCCGGACCGGGCCCGGCGGGCGGACCGAGCAGGTCACCACGTCGTACAGCTTCCCGGCCGGACGGCCCGGCGCGGCACGGAAGGACCGGCCGAAGATCCGCTGGGGGATGCCGAGTTCGAAGGGGAGCAGCCCGTCGAGCGCCAGGACGACGACGCGGTGCGGCATGACGGCCTCCTCAAGGATCACAGGGATATTCCGTAGTGGTATAGACCAAGAGCTGGTACAGGTTAGCGACGTGATGGAGAAGCCGACAGAGCGCGCGTCCATTCCCGACGCCGCGTGCGACCCCCGTACGTCCCCGACCGCGACCCCGACCCTGCCCTCGACCTCCTCCTCGGCGCCGCCCCCGCTCGGCCCGCAGGTCCTGCCCGCGACTCCGGGGCCGCCCGCGCCGGTGGACCCGCTCACGGAGCTGCCGCCGCTCGACGCGGGCCGGCCCGGGGGTGCGGGGCTCTGGAACCGCAACTTCCGCTACTTCTTCGTGGCCCGTACGGTCGCGCTCTTCGGCGACGGCATGATCCCGGTGGCGCTCACCGCCGGGCTCCTGGGGGCGGGGCGGCCCGCCTCGTCGGTCGGTTTCGCGCTCGCCGCCTGGATGGGGCCGCTCGCGGTGTTCGTGCTGTTCGGCGGGGTCCTCGCGGACCGGTTCACGCCGCGCCGCATGATGATCATCGCCGACGCCCTGCGGCTGGGCGGGGCCTCCGTGCTGGCCGTCGCCTTCGCGACCGGCAACCCGCCGCTGTGGGCGGTGTACGCGCTCAGCTCGGTGGCCGGCGTCGGCGCCGCGCTCTTCCAGCCCGGCGTGGCCTCGACCGTGCCGCGCGTCTCCACCGACGTCCAGCGCGCCAACGCCGTCCTGCGGGTCTCCGAGGCGCTGATGACGATGGCGGGCCCGGCGTTCGCGGGGGCGCTCGTGGGGATCGCCAGCGCCGGGGCGGTCTACGCGGCGAACGCGACGACCTTCGCCGTCTCCGGGATCTGCCTCTTCCTGATGCGGCTCGCCCCGGCCCCGCACGACGACGCCGTGCGCGGCACCTTTGTCGCCGAACTGGCGGACGGATGGCGGGAGTTCCGAGCCCGCTCCTGGCTGTGGGGGGTGATCGCGGTCTGGACCGTGTACGGCTTCGCGGTGCTCGGCCCGATGCTCCCGCTGACCGCCGTCCTGGTCACCGAGGGACACGGCTCGGGGGCGTACGGGATGCTCATGGCGGTCAACGGGGCGGGCAGCGTCGTCGGTGGCCTCCTCGCCCTGCGGCTGCGCCCGTCGCACCCGCTGGCGGCGGGGGCGGTCGCGCTGCCGCTGGTGGCGGTGAGCCTGGTGGTGCTGGCGCTGGGCATGCCGCTCCCGGTCCTGGCCGCCGGGCAGCTCCTGGCGGGCGGGGCGGCCGCGTTCTGGCTGGTGATGTGGTCCACGACGGTCCAGACGCACGTCCCGCCGGAGGCCCTGAACCGGCTGCACGCCTACGACGTGGCGGGCTCGCTCCTGATGGTCGCGGCGGGCCGCGCGCTGGCCGGCCCGGTCGCCGAGGCGGTGGGCGCGCCGGAGCTGCTGGTGGCGGCGGCCGTGATCAACATGGGCGTGGTGGCGGTGCTGTTGGGCGCCCGGCCGATCCGCGGCCTCAGGCGGGCGGGCCTCGCGTGAGGGACGGCCGTACGGCCCCGGGGCGGGGCCGGGTGCGGGTGCTCGCGGCGGTGGCGGCCGTCGTCACCGTCGCGGCGGGCCTCGCCGTGCGCGCCGGGGCGGACGGGGCCGTCGCCAAGTACGCCGGGAGCGCGCTCTACACGGTGCTGCTCTGCGCCCTCGTCGTGCTCTGCGCACCCCGCGCCCGGCCCCTCACGGCGGCCGCCACCGCCCTGGCCCTGAGCTGGGCGGTGGAGTTCGCGCAGCTCACCGACGTACCGGCCCGGTTGTCGGCGGACAGCACGGAGGCCCGGCTCGTCCTCGGCTCGACCTTCAACGCGCCCGACCTGTTCTGGTACGCGGTGGGCGCGGCCGGCGCGTGGGCGGTGCTCCGGGTTTCCGGGCCCCGGGGTTGATCCGGCCTCCCGGAGGCGGGCCAGGTGAACGGGGCGGTGGCCCGATTCCTGCGAACCGAGTCCGTCCGGCCACTCGTGGCGTCCGTCGCGGGCCGAGAAGCTGATGCCCGTGACCGAGACCATCGAGAGCGCCACCCAGGACCACCGGCCGCCGTCCTCCTCCTCCGACGGGCGGCGCCGGCCCCGTATCCACCGGGCGTGGATCGTCGCGGCCGTCACCTTCGTGACGATCATCGGCGGCGCGGCCTTCAACTCCCTGCCCGGCCTGCTGATCAACCCGCTGCACGACGAGTTCGGCTGGTCCCGGGGCGAGATCGGGCTGGCGGTCTCCATCAACATGGCCCTGTACGGGCTGACCGCGCCGTTCGCCGCCGCGCTCATGGACCGGTTCGGCATCCGGCGGGTCGTGGCGAGCGCGCTGACCCTGGTGGCGGCCGGGGCGCTGGCCAGTGTCTGGATGACGGCGTCCTGGCAGCTGATGCTGTACTGGGGCCTGCTGGCCGGCCTCGGCACCGGGTCGATGGCGATGGCCTTCGCCGCGACGGTCACCCACCGCTGGTTCGTGGCCCGCCGCGGTCTGGTCACCGGCCTGCTCACCGCCGCCGGGGCCTCCGGGCAGCTCGTCTTCCTCCCGTTCTGCGCCTGGATCATCGAGGAGCACGGGTGGCGGCCCGCCTCGGTCACCACCGCACTCGCCGCGCTGGTCGTCGTCCCGTTCGTCTGGCTACTGATGCGCGACCACCCCGCCGACGTGGGGCTCGCCCCGTACGGCGGTCCGTACACGGCGAAGCCCGCACCCGCCCGGGGCGCCGCCCGCCGGACGGTGCGGGTGCTGCTCGACGCCGCTCGCACCGGGCCGTTCTGGCTGCTGGCCGGGACCTTCGCGATCTGCGGGGCCTCCACCAACGGCCTGATCCGCACGCACTTCGTCCCCTCTGCCCACGACCACGGCATGCCCATCACGGTGGCGGCCTCGCTGCTCGCGGTCATCGGGGTCTTCGACGTGATCGGCACGGTCTTCTCCGGCTGGCTCACCGACCGGTTCGAGGCGCGTCGGCTGCTCGCCGTCTACTACGCGCTGCGCGGGGTCTCCCTGCTCTTCCTGCCGCTGCTGATGGCCCCGGACGTACGGCCCCCGATGATCTTCTTCATCGTGTTCTATGGCCTCGACTGGGTGGCCACGGTGCCGCCGACCCTGGCGCTCTGCCGCGAGCAGTACGGCGAGGACAGCGCGATCGTCTTCGGCTGGGTGCTGGCCTCCCACCAGGTCGGCGCGGCCGTCGTCGCGTTCCTCGGCGGGGTGGCGCGGGACGTGTTCGGCGGCTACGACGTGGTCTGGTACGCCTCGGGGGCGCTGTGCGCGGTGGCCGCGCTGATGGCGCTGGTGATCCGGCGGACCCGGCGGCCGGACGGCGCGGTCAGCGGGTGACGGCCGGGTGGCGGGCCGGGTGGCCCGGGGCTGACCGGCCCGGTGGCCGGACGGCGCGGTCAGCGGGTGAAGCGGCCGAACGCGCCCCGGTGGAAGAGCAGCGGCTCACCCTCCTCCGCGGCGCCCAGCGCCTCCACCCGGCCGACCACGATGAGGTGGTCGCCGCCGGTGTGCACGGCGTGGACGCGACAGTCGATCCAGGCGGGTACGGAGTCCAGCAGCGGCGAACCGGTCGCCGGGGCGTCCGCGTAACCGACCCCCGCGAACTTGTCCGCCCCGCTGACCGCGAACCCCCGGCACAGCGCGCCCTGTTCGGCCCCCAGGATGTTCACGCAGAACGCCCCGGCGCGGGCGATGCGCGGCCAGGTCGTCGACGTACGGGCGACCATGAACGACACCAGCGGCGGATCGAGCGAGAGCGAGGCGAAGGACTGGCAGGCGAAGCCCGCCGGGCCGTCCGCGTCCCGCGCGGTGACGACCGTGACGCCGCTGGCGAAGTGGCCCAGCACGCGCCGGAACTCCTCCGGGGCGACCGGCAGCCGCTCGTCGTCCCGGACGGCTCTCAGGTCCGGCCGGGGCAGCGCCTCCGGAGGCGTCCCGGGCCCGGTCGTCGTGGCGGCGCCGACGGACCTGAGGTACCGGACGGCGGTGGCGGCCATGCCTGCGTGTCCCATCACGCCTCCCATGAGAGCTGACGTGCCGTCAGATGTAAAGGCCCGTCGCCCTCAGCATCCCCGGTACCGCGGCGCGCGGCGCTCGACGAAGGACGCCACGCCCTCGTTGGCGTCGCGCGTGGTCATGTTGGTCTCCTGGGCCGCCGCCTCGGCCGCGAACGCCGCGGACCGGTCGCTGTCCGCCGAGGCGTTCACCAACTGCTTGGTCAGGGCGAGGGCCCGGGTGGGACCGGCCGCCAGCCGCTTCGCCCACTCCCCGGCCAGGGCCGGCAACTCCTCGGGCGGCACGGCCCGGTTGACCAGGCCGATCCGTTCGGCCTCCGCCGCCGGCAGGGCGTCCCCGAAGAACATCAGCTCCTTCGCCCGGTGCGGCCCCACCAGCCGGGGCAGCAGATACGCGCCGCCGCCGTCCGGGACCAGGCCCCGGCGGACGAAGACCTCGATGAAGACCGCCGTGTCCGCCGCCAGCACCAGATCGCAGGCGAACGCCAGATGCGCGCCGATCCCGGCCGCCGTCCCGTTGACGGCGGCGATCACCGGCTTCTCGCAGTCCAGCACGGCGGCGATCAACCGCTGCGCGCCGAGCCGGATCGTCCGGGCGACGTCCCCCGCGACCCGCTCGCGCGCCGGGGCCGGAGCCCCGCGCAGATCCGCGCCCGCACAGAAGCCGCGCCCGGTGGCGGTGAGCACGACGGCCCGTACGGCGGGGTCGGCGGACGCCTCGGCGAGCAGCGCGATGACGCGTTCCCGCTGGTCCCAGGTCAGGGCGTTCATGGCTTCGGGCCGGTCGAGGGTGATCCACGCGACGCCGCCGTCGAGGCGGTGCAGCACGGTGGTCCGCCCGGCGTCCGGCGCCGCCGGGTCCGACGATCCCCCGGTGTCCCGGGCCGCCGGGCCCCGGACACCGGTGTCCCGGGCCGCCGTGCTCGACGCCCCGGCGTCCCCGGCCGCCGCCGCCTCCCCGCTCACCGGCACACCGCCAGCGCGTCCAGGGCCACCGCGCCCTGGCCCCGGCCCAGGACCACCAGCGGGTTGACGTCCAGCTCGGTCAGGTCGTCGCCCAGCTCCAGGGCCATCCGCTGCACCCGCAGCACCACCTCCACGAGCGCGTCCACATCGACCGGAGGGCCGCCGCGCACCCCCTCCAGCAGGGCCCGGCCGCGCAGCTCGCCCAGCATGTCCCGGGCGTCCCGCTCACCGAACGGCGGAACCCGGACCGCCGTGTCGTGCAGCACCTCCACCAGCACCCCGCCCAGGCCCACCGTGACGGTCGGGCCGAATAGGGCGTCGTGGGTCACGCCGACCATCATCTCGACGCCCCGGTCGATCATCTGGCAGACCAGGACGCCGTCCAGGTCCACCGACTCGTGCCGGGCGATGTCGGTCAACTCCCGGTAGGCGTCACGGACCTGGCTGGCCGAGGTGAGCCCGACCTTCACCAGGCCCAGCTCCGTCTTGTGGGCGAGCCGGGGGCCGGACGCCTTCATCACCACCGGGTAGCCGACCGGGCCCGCCGCCCGCACCGCGCCCGCCGCGCTCGTCACCAACTGCTCGCGCGGCACCCGGATCCCGTACGCCCGCAGCAGTTGCTTCGCCGCGTGCTCGCTGAGCTGCTGCCCCGGCCGCAACAGGTTCTGCGCCTTGCGGAACGACGGCGACGGAGTGCGCGGCGCCTCCTCGAAGGGGGAGCGGTAGCGGTCGGTGAAGCGGTGGTGGTCCAGGTACGCCTTCACGGCGGTGACGCAGTTGCGCGCCGTACGGAACGTGGCGAGCCGCGACGAGCCGAGCAGGGTGGTGCGGTAGGCGTCCTCGGTGCCGACCGGGGAGCCCCAGACCACGCAGACCAGCTTGTCGGTGGCCTCCGCCGCGTCCGCCAGGTCCTGGGCGAGCCGGTCGCTCATCGGCGGGAACGGGCCCGTGATCGGGCAGATCAGCACCCCGATCGCCGGGTCCGCGAGAATCGCGTCGATGATCTTCCGGCCGCGCTCGTCGCCGACCGGGTGGCCGCCGTTGTCGACGGGGTTGGCGACGTTCAGGAACTCCGGTATCCAGGTGTGCAGTTCGGCCTGCTTCCCGGACGAGAGCGTGGGCAGCGAGAGCCCGGCCGCCGTCGCCAGGTCCGCGAAGTGCGCACCGGTGCCGCCGGAGATCGAGTACACCGCGACACCCTCGGCGCGGGGTGGCCTGGCCCGCGCCAACAGGGCCGCGGTGTCCTGGAGTTCGTCCAGGCCGTCCACCCGCACCACGCCGAACTGCCGCATCGCGGCGTCCACCACCCGGTCCGCCCCGGTGAGCTTGCCGGTGTGCGAGGCGGCGGCCTCGGAGCCGGCCTCGGTGCGCCCCACCTTCACGGCGACGACGGGGACCTTGGCGCGGGCGGCGTGGTCGGCGGCGAGCAGGAAGGCGCGGCCGTCCTTGAGCCCCTCCAGGTAGCAGGCGACGGCCCCGACCTCGGGGAGCCGGGCGAAGTACGCGAGGAAGTCGGCGGTCTCCAGGTCGGCCTCGTTGCCCGTGGGGGCCCAGTGCGAGAGCCGGATGCCCAGCTCCTGGAGGGCGTGGAGCGGGCGGCCCTGGTGCCCGGACTGGGTGATCAGGGCGATGGCGGGCCCCTCCAGATCGTCCCGGAACCGCTCGAAGGCGTTCAGGTTGGTGTTCGGCCCGAGCAGTCGCAGCCCGGACCGCTCCACGGCCGCCGCCAGCCGGGCCTGGGCGGCAGCGCCCGCCTCCCCGGTCTCGGCGAACCCGGAGGCGAAGGCGACGGCGAAGGGCACCTTGGCCTCGCCCAGCTCCTCGATCACCGGGAGCGGGTCCGCGACCAGCAGCACCGCGAGGTCGACCGGCTCGGGCAGCTCGGCGACCGAGGGCACGCACGCCCGGCCGAACACGGCGGCCCGGGTGGGGTGCACCGGATGGAGCCGGGCTCCGACCCGTTCGGCCCAGGCGACGAGCTGCCGGGTGATGCCGGTGTTGGGGCGGCCCTCGGCGTCGGACGCCCCGACGACGGCCACCGAGCGGGGCCGGAAGAAGCGGTCCAGGTCGGGCACGGGCAGGTGCAACGGCCGCCCGCTGACGTCGAGGCCGCCGGGCGCCGAGGCGGCCGGCAGGCTGACGACGGCGGCGTGCGGCTCCTCGCCGCAGGCGACCACCCGGGCGCGGAAGTCGGTGGTGAGGGTGCCGTGAGTCGATCCAAGCATCGTTCCGCCCACTCCTGCTCGATGGCCCGCCGGTGAGCGGGCGGGCCGGGCCGGTTAGCTAGCTGACACTGCGTCAGGTTACTGAACTGACGCCCCGTCAGGAATAAGCGTGCAGGCAAAGTCCGGCAGGCGTGCGGCATGAGGTCCGGCGGACGAGGGCCGGGGCGGGCGGTGGGCGTCTCGCGCGGGTCGGCCGCTGCCCCGCAGAGAGTCGCACTCCCGTTCGAGTGTTATCATGAGAGGGCAGGGAAGAGAGTAAGTCGGTTGTATCGCAACGCACTTGATGTTGCGTCAGTCGCATGCTAAGCTTGAGTTGTACTCAGGGGGCGTTTCGCGCACCCCACATGTAGGGCCCTCCAGACGTCACTCGTATGCCTGAGGCCCTTTTTGCATGCCTAAATGAATGATGACCACGTGCCCCCCGGTGGCCGCCGGGGGGTTTTCGCGTCTCAGGAGGTCCTTTTTCGACTTATTTGTGCCCCTAGCGCTCCTGTGTCGAACCATGTGCTCGGCACCACGATGTCTCGCCGTACCGAACGCCCCTCCGTGCCTTGACGGGTTCAGGAGGACGCCACGCGCCGCCGACCCGTCCACCGCGTCGGGGCGCCTGTTTTCCATCATCGCCACAGCCCTACCCCCGTGCGCCCTGAACCGGGGCGCATACCAACAGAATTGAGGATATATGTCGCAGCAGACCAACCCCACCGAACCGAACACCCGCTTGGTGATTGCGCTCATCGGCGCGGCCGTCGTCGGCCTCGTCGCCGTGAGTCACCCGACGTTGATTCCCGCTTTGACCGTGGCCTTCGCCGCGTTCATGGCGCTCGCCGCCGTTCTCAAGGTGTGAGCCCGGGGCGCGGTGCCCGGGGCTCGCCCCCACCTGCCACGGGGTGCCCGCGAGGGCGCCCCGGAGGGCGACCCGGCAGCCGGCCCGGGGCGCCCGTGGGGGAGCCCCGGACGCTCGGACATCCCCTCCGGACGCTGAGCCATGGGCGGTGGTGCGCCCCTCGCGTGAGGCTGGAGCCATGACGCGTACAGAGAATTCCGCAGACACGACCCCCGCCCCGGCCTCCGTGCGGGGCCCCGTCCTGGTGACCGGGGGGACCGGCAAGACCGGCCGCCGGGTGGTGGACCGGCTCCGCGAGCTGGGGGTGGAGACCCGGGCGGCCTCGCGGTCCGGGGAGACCCGGTTCGACTGGGCCGATCCCGCCACCTGGGGGCCCGCCCTGGACGGGGCCGCCGCCGTCTACATCGTTCCGCTCGACACCTCTCCCTCCCCGACCACCGCCTTCGTCGAGCAGGCCGTGGCGAGCGGAGTGCGGCGGCTGGTGCTGCTCTCGGCCCGGGGCGTGGACGTGCCCGGCTACTTCGGTGACGGCCACGAGGTCGGCGGACCGCACGGCGAGGGCGAGCGGGCCCTGCGCGCCTCCGGGGTGGAGTGGACGATCCTGCGGCCGGGCTGGTTCGCCCAGAACTTCAGCGAGGGCGTCTTCCTCGACAGCGTCCGGGCCGGGGAGCTGGCCCTGCCCACCGGTGACGGGAAGGCCGCCTTCGTGGACGCCGACGACATCGCGGCGGTCGCGGTCGCAGCGCTCACCGAGGACGGTCACGCGGGACAGGAGTACGGGCTCTCGGGCCCGCGCGCCCTGGGCATGGCCGACGTCCTGGACGAGATCGCGAAGGCGACCGGGAAGCGCGCCGCGTACGTGCCCGTCGAGGCGTCCGTCTTCCGGGCCGGGCTCGTCGCGGACCAGGGCTTCACGGACGAGGAGGCCGGCCTCTGGACCGACGCCCTGATCCCGATCACGACGAGCCGGGAGGCGCCCGTACTGGACGGGGTGCGGCGGGCGCTGGGCCGGGAGCCGCGCGACTTCACGGACTTCGTCCGGGACGCGGCGGCCCGGGGCGCCTGGGGCTGAGGGGAGTGGGGGAGGGGGCGTCAGGGCCCGGCGGGCCGCCTCACCCCGCCGGCGCCTTCGCCGCCGCTCCCGCCCCCGCCGCCCCTGCCTCCGACCCCGCGTCCGCCGTCGCCGTCCCGCGTCGCCGGAACGCGGTCGGGCTCTCGCCGCGCAGCCGTTTGAACGCCGCGCTGAAGCCGAACGCGTCCGCGTACCCGACCCGGCGGGCCACCGCCGCGACCGTCAGCTCCGGGCGGGTCAGCAGGTCGGCAGCCAGCGTCATCCGCCACTCGGCCAGGTAGGCCACCGGGCCGTCCCCGACCAGCTCGGTGAACCGCTTCGCCAGCGTCGTCCGGGACACCCCCGCCCGGCGCGCCAGCTCCGCCGTCGTCCAGGGGTGCGCCGGGTCCTCGTGCATCGCCCGCAGGGCCGGGCCCGCCACCGCGTCCCCGAGCGCCCCGTACCAGCCGGGCGGGTCCGCCTCGGGCCGGTCGAACCAGTCCCGCAGCGTGCACACCAGCAACCAGTCGAGCAGCCGGTCCAGCACGATCTGGTCGCCCGGCCTGCCCCGGCCGATCTCCGCCTCCAGGTAGTCGCGCATGGCCGCGCAGTCCATCTCGTCGGGGACCACGAGCGCCGGCGGAAGCGCCCGCAGGAGCCGCTGCGGCACCTGGGCCCGTACGTCGTAGGTGGCGGCCAGCAGCACGGTGGGGCAGTCGAACTCGGGGTTGCCGTCCGTGGCGGTGGCGGTGGCGGTGGCGGTGTCCAGGACGGTCGCGGGGCGCGCGCCGTCCCGGAGGCGTCCCCAGTGCACCTCCCGGACGCCTCCGTACGGCTCCGACCCCGGCTCCGTACGGCCGACCCCACCGCCCGACTCCGTACGGCCCGCGCCCGACTCCGTACGGCCGGGTCCCGCACCGCGCGCCCGCGTCCCCGGGCCGTCCGGCGCGCGGCTTCCGCCGCCCGGGTCGTCGGTGAAGACGAAGGGGGCCGGGCCCCGGACGATCGCGCCCTCGCCGACCTCCACCCGCAGCGGCTCGCCGCCCTCCGGCACGATCCACCCCGCGCCCCGCAGCGGCAGGCACAGGGTCAGATACGCCCCGTCCGTGAACCGCAGCGACCACGGCGCGGTCAGCACCGACCGTCCGAACACCGCGCCCCTGCCCCGCACGCCCCGCAACAGCTCGTCGAACACGTCCATGCCGCCCAGCCTAGGCAGGGCGGCACGGGTACGGGGCAGCCGCTCGGCGCGCGTCGCCGGACATCGCCGAACGTCGCCCCGTACAGCGTTACTTGGCGTGCGCGAGCTGTCCCACCCGGTAGCCGCCCGCCGGCTGCTGGAGGATGACGTTCAGCCGGTTGAAGGTGTTGATCAGCGCGATCAGCGAGACCAGGGCGAGGAGTTGCTCCTCGTCGTAGTGCTCGGCCGCCCTCGCCCAGACGTCGTCCGGGACCCCGCCCGCCGCGTCCGCGATGCGGGTGCCCTGCTCCGTCAGCTCCAGCGCCGCGCGCTCGGCGTCGGTGAAGACGGTGGCCTCCCGCCAGGCGGCGACCAGGTGGAGGCGCAGCGAGGTCTCCCCGGCCGCCGCGGCCTCCTTCGTGTGCATGTCCAGGCAGCCGCCGCAGCCGTTGATCTGGCTGGCGCGGATCTTCACCAGCTCCTGCGTCGCGACGGGCAGCCCCGTCGCCTCGACCACCTTTCCGGCGGCGACCAGGTGCTTGACCAGCTTTCCCGTGACCGGGCTGGCGAGGGCGTCGAGTCGGGCGTTCATGGTGTGCTCCTCCGCGGTGTCGTCCGTTGCCGTACACCCACCTGACCGAACAGCCCGCCGCGATCTGACACCCCCGGGAGGTGACGGCCGCCACACCCCGGAGCGGGAGGTGTCAGCGGTGGCTCAGCACGTTGACCACCCGGCCGTCGGGGTCCCGGACGAAGAACCGCCGTACGCCCCACTCCTCGTCCTGGAGCGGATGGACGATCTCCGCGCCGCTCTCCCGTACGACGGCGTACACCGCGTCCACGTCGTCCACCTCGACGCTCAGGTCGGGTACGACGGGCCCGGTCAGGTCGCGGGTCATGAAGCTGACCTGGTCCCGGGGGCTCGACGGCGAGGCGACCGTGGAGATCCAGCCGAGGTTCATGACCTCCTCGAAGCCGAGCAGACCGTAGAAGTTCCGGTTCTCCTCGACCGCCTCGGTGCGGAGGTTGGGCACGACACGGCGGATGGTCATCGTCGACTCCCTGGGGTGGTGGGGCGGTGGCGCGGCGGGGCGTGAAGCGGGGCGGTGCGGCGTGAGGCCGGAAGGGGGCGCGGCTGCCGTGCCGGGTTCCCTCGCCGTACGGGCTTGCGGCACCGAACGTACGGGGTCGGGGCCACGGCATCAACGCGCCGCTCTGGCCTCCGCCTTCGCGATCCGCTTGGCCACCTTCCGGGCGATCTTCTCGGCGTCCCGGGCCATCTCGCGGAGCATCCCGCTGATCGGGTTGGTGAACCCGGTGAAGTAGAGCCCCGGGGCCGCCTTGGGCGTGCGCCCGCCGTGGACGGCCGGGCGGCCCCGGCCGTCCAGGACGCCGAGGTGGCCGAGCAGCGGTTCCAGGGCCCGGTCGTAGCCGGTGGCGGCGATGACGGTGTCCGGGGTGAGCCGGGTCCCGTCCGCCAGGACCACCGTGTCCCCGTCGAACGAGGCGACCGCCGCCACCGGGATCACCCGGCCGGAGCGGACCGCGGCGATCAGCCCCACGTCCTGGACCGGGATCGCGCCCTGGCGGGCCCGGGACGCCAGCCCGCTGTCGGGGCGCGGGAGGCCCTGCGCGCTCAGGTCGGGCACGGCTATCCGGGACAGCACGGCCGCCGCGCGGTCCACGAGCCGTACCGGCAGGCGGCGGACCAGGATGCCGGTGGCCTGGGCCGGCCAGCCCGCGGTGGAGCGGCGCACGATGTGCGGGGCGGTGCGCACGGCGATCCGCACCCGGGAGGCGCCGCCCTCCGCCAGGTCCGCCGCGATCTCCGCGCCCGTGTTGCCGACGCCGACGACGAGGACGTCCCGGTCCGCGTACGGGGCCGGGTTGCGGTACCGCGCGGCGTGCAGGAGTTCGCCCGTGTACGTGTCGCGGCCCGGCCAGTCGGGGACGCGCGGAGTGTGGTTGAAGCCGGTGGCGACGACGACCGCGCGACCGCGCAGGACCCGGCCGCCCGTCGCGGTGAGCTGCCAGTCGCCGGAGCCGTCGGGCGCCGGGTCGACGCGGGTGACCTCGACGCCGGTCACCACCTCCAGCTCGTGGTGCTCGGTGTACTTCTCCAGGTACCGCACCAGATCGTCCCGGCCCACCCAACGGCCGAACCTGCGCGGCATCTTCAGCCCCGGCAGCGCCGACCAGCGGCGGGTGGTGTGCAGGTGCAGCCGGTCGTAGTGGCCGCGCCAGGACGCCCCGACCCGGTCCGCCTTCTCCAGGACCACCACCCGTACGCCCCGGGCGCGCAGCGCGGCCGCGGCGGCGAGGCCCCCGGGACCGCCGCCGACGACGTAGACGGGACGGTCGTCCGTGCGGTCGGTGAGGGCGACGGCACGACTGCCTGCGGAGGAGGGGGTTTTGGGCATGGTTCGGAGCGTAATCGTCCGCTCTGTTGATGGGTCTCGGTCAAGAGGGAAATCGATTGCGAATTGATCACGAGGCGGTGGGCCGCGAGGTCCGGCTCCGGTCGAGGTGCTCGCCGCCACGACCCCGCGCGCCGTACGCCCGACGTGGCTTCCGGGGTGCGGGAGGCGGTGCCGAGGAGGGTGCGGACCTCTTGCGCGGGCGGCCTCCGTCCGGTGAACTGACGTACCGTCAGAAACAAGCGTGCGGAGGTCCGATGCAGACGATCTGGCTCGGCGGAGCGGAATGGCTGGCAGTCCTGCGTATCGGCCTCGGCCTGTGGTGGCTGGAGAGCTGGCGGCACAAGGACAGGAAGGGCTGGTTCGAACGCGGTATGGGGATCGCGTGGGCGGCCGACATCGCGGGCAAGCACCGCTGGGAGGTGGTGCGCACCGGCTTCCGCCGGGTCGTCGAGCCCCGCCCGAAGCTGATCGCGTACGTCGTCGTCCACGCCGAACTCGCCCTGGGCCTCGGCCTGGTGGCCGGGTTCCTGACCCCGGTCGCCCTCGTCGCCGGGCTGGTCCTCAACCTGCTCTACCTGGTGCTGATGATCCACGACTGGGCCGAGCAGGGGCAGAACGCGATGATGGCGCTGATCTCGCTGGTCGCCCTGTTCGCGATGGCCTGGCAGACCTGGTCGCTGGACGCGGCGCTGGGACTGTTCCGGTGAGCGCGGACCGGACGGCCGCCGCCCCCCGCTTCGACCTCCCGGAGCCGGACGCCTTCACCCGCCCCTACTGGGACGCGGCGGCGGAGGGCCGGCTGCTGATCCGCCGCTGCGCCGGGTGCGGCCGGGCGCACCACTACCCGCGCGAGTTCTGCCCGTACTGCTGGAGCGAGGACGTCGCCTGGGAGCGCGCGAGCGGTGAGGCGACCCTCTACACCTGGTCCGTCGTCCACCGCAACGACCTGCCGCCCTTCGGGGACCGCGTCCCGTACGTCGCGGCCGTCGTCGACCTCGCCGAGGGCCCCCGGATGATGACGGAGATCGTGGGGTGCGCGCACGAGGCGCTGCGGATCGGCATGCGGCTGACGGTCGCGTTCCGGGGAGGGGAACCGGAGGCCGGGGAAGCGGTGGCGGTCTTCCGTCCGGGATGCTGAACCCGCTGGGGGCTCGCGTCGCAGTCACTCCCGACCGGCTGAAGTCCGATGACAGCGAGAACGAGGGCGGCGCGTGGGTGGAGGCCGCCGCACACCGTCCACATCCGCGGCTCCGGGGTCACCGCTGGCCCCGGCTCCGCCGTCGCCCTGGCGACCCGGTCCGCGTTCCCGGACCACGCCACTGTCAGCGGGCCCGTAGCCCCAGGGTGAGGCGGGCCGGGAGCAGCGTCGTCCTCACGTCCGGCAGCGGGTCCATGTGGTCCACGGTGAAGCGGAACCGGGCCACGAGGGTGGACAGGACGGTGGCCAGCTCCAGGTCGGCCAGCGCCTTGCCGACGCACCAGCGGCTGCCGATGCCGTACGGGAGGTACTCCCCCGCGGTCGGCTGGAGCGACGCCCAGCGGTGCGGGCGAAACGTCAGGGGGTCGGTGAACACCGGTGCGGTGCGGTGCACGACGTACGGCGAGATCATGACCGCCGCACCCGCCGGTACGCTCCACCCGCCGCAGTTCTGCTCGCCGTTGGCCGTACGCAGGATCAGCCAGTTGGGCGGCCACAGGCGCAGCGATTCGGCGATCGTCCAGCGCAGGATGTCCGGCACGGCTGTGCCGTCCGGGTTCACGGCGGCGGCGCACTCCTCGGAGACCTCCGGCTCGCGGGCCAGCGCCACCAAGGCCCAGGTGACGGCGGCTGCCGGGACCCGGTAGGAGGCCAGGCCGTTGGAGACCAGCATGCGTACGGTTGCCTCGGCGTCCAGTCCGGCGGCGGCCAGTGCGTCGACGAGCCCGCCCTCGCCCGGCCCGTCGAGCACCCGTCGCAGCTCCGCCTCCAGGTTCTTCTGCGCGCTGACCGAGCGGCGGTAGCGGGGCAGGAAGCGGCGGACGGCGGGCGGGAAATGGAACGGGCTGCTGATCAGCGGGGTCAGCGCGTTCAGCAGGTCGCCGGTGCGCGGGGCGGCGGATCCGGCGTCGCGGGTGCCGAAGCAGAAGCGGGCGAAGGAGCGGGCGGAGAGCAGTTCCAGTTCGGCGACGGGGTCGGCGACGGAGGGGCGGGCCCGCCACCGGTCGCACAGCCGTTCGGTCTCCTCGGTCAGCCAGGCCCGGTGGGCCTCCAGCGCCGGGGGCGACATGCCTTTCTGAGTGGCGCGCCGGCCCCGCATCCACGCCTCGGTGGCCGGGTCGCCGCGCACTCCGCTGACCTCGTCGCGCCGGATGTTGCCGGTGACGAGGAAGTCGGTGTTGGTGCGGCGGAGGACGTCGTGGACGGCGGCCGGGTCGTTCACCAGGACGGTGCCCTCGGTCAGCTCCACCACCGGGCCGTGCCGTTCGACCGAGGCCAGGAGATGGCCGAGGCGGTCCTTCTCGTACTGCTCCATCAGCCCGGCCTGGGTCGCTCCCGCGGAGACCGGGGGCCGGGGCATGGTCTGTTCGGTCAACGTGACACCCCTGGATCGGAGAACGGCCCGGTCCCGACAGGCGGGGCCGGGCCGTCCGTCAAGCCTGACGTGCTGCGGGTGTTACGGGATCCAGGGGTAGGCCCCGGCGGCTCCCTTGGTCGTGAAGCCGAGCTTGCTCGCGGCCTTGTACAGCATGCGCTTGGCCATCGGACGCCTCCTCTGTCACGGGGAACAGCAACGGTCTGAGGCATAGCCAAAGGGTGCTGTTGATAAACAGAGTTACGGGAAAAGTTTCAACAACTCACCATCACGGCAGAAAAGTTGACGGGATAAAGTGGCCGGGCGATCCGAACGGTCCCGTCCGAACCCGTCAGGGGGAGCTGTTGTGACGGAACCGGCCGCAGTCGATCTCCTCGACATCGATCCGGATTTCGGTTCCGATCCGTATCGCGCCTATGCCGTGCTGCGGGCCAGAGGGCCTGTTCACGAGATCCGTGCGGGGGAGAAGGACCGGTTCTGGCTCGTCGTCGGCCATGACGCCTGCCGGGAGGCGCTCACCGACCCCCGGCTCAGCCGTGACTGGCCGCGCAACGGGCACCTGGCCACCGGTCTCGAAGCCCCGCCCGCCACCGACGGCCCCGGCAACGCCCACATGCTGCTGAGCGATCCGCCGGACCACACCCGGTTGCGGCGGCTGGTCGCCCGCGCCTTCACCCCGCGCCGCGTCGCCGCTCTCGTCCCGCACATCCAGGACGTCACCGACGCGCTGGTGACCGCCATGCTCGCCGCAGAGGACCGCCGAGCCGACCTCGTGGAAGCGCTGGCCTACCCGCTGCGGATGACCGTCATCTGCGAACTGCTCGGCATTCCGGACCTGGACCGGGACGCCTTCCGGGGGTGGTCCGACGAGATCACCGCACCCACCGGCGCCGAGGCGGCGCGGGCGGCGCAGGCGGAGGCGGTGCCGTATCTCGGCGGGCTGATCGCCGCCAAGCGAGCGGCACCGGCGGACGACCTGCTCAGCGACCTGATCCACACGGTCGACGAGGGCGGGGACCGGATGAGCGAGGACGAGTTGCTCTCGACGGCGCTCCTGCTGCTCCTGGCCGGGCACGAGTCCACGGTGAACTTCCTGTGCAAGGGCGTCCGCGCGCTCTTCGCCCACCCCGACCAGTTCGCCCTCCTCCGCAGCGACCTGGACGCCCTCGTGGAGGGTGCGGTGGAGGAGATGCTGCGCTACGACGCCCCGGTGGAGACCGCGCCGCCGCGTGTGGCCGTGGAGCCGGTGGAGATCGGCGGCCGGCACGTGCCCGCGGGTGCCGTGGTCCTGATCGTCCTGGGGGACGCCGGCCGGGACCCGGCCCGCTTCACCGCACCGGGCCGCTTCGACATCCGCCGTACGGGGACCGGGGACCGGGGCCACCTGGCGTTCGGTCACGGTGTCCACTACTGCCTGGGCGCCCCGCTCGCGCGCCTCGAAGGGCGCATCGTCTTCCGTACCCTCCTCTCCCGCTGCCCGACGCTCGGCCCGGACGGGAGGTCGGGGGGCCGGTTCTCCGGGCTCTTCGCCCAGGGGGAGCGGAAGGTTCCGGTCCGCTGGTGAGGCGCCGTGCGGCTGCCTCAGGGGCTCACAGCCCCGGCGCCCCCCACACCGGGAACCACCGGGACAGGTCCTTCTCCACGCGGAGGTCGTCGCCGAGGGCGCCGCGGACCTGGAGTTCGCGTGGGTTGTCGCGCTTCTCCGCGTCGCCGGGGAGCGGGGCGAACGGGTAGAACGTGCCGCGCTTGTAGAGGTAGACCAGCGCCAGCGACCGGCCGTCCGCCGGGTGGCGGAAGCCGATCAGCGAGCAGAGCAGGTGCGGGCCGAAGCCGCCGTCCTGGAGGAGCGTGTTCACCGCGTGCAGGTCGTTGACCAGGCTCGCCGTGTCGTCGGCCGGGTGGGTGGCCAGGAGCCAGGTGTAGCCGTACGCGTCCCGGCTGAACTCCACCGGGATGCCGCCGCGCTCCGTGTCCGCGTCCAGCAGCTCCCGTACGTCCTCCTGGAGCCGGGCGAAACCGCCGCCCTCCACGCCTGCGAAGCAGACCGAGCCCCGCCCGGTCGGGGTGAAGCCGGTGGCGGCCTGGAGGGTGAGGGCGGCGGACGGGACGGCGAAGAGCTGGTCGAGGTCGGGGCGGACCGGTTTGCTCCGGCCCAGGATCGCGTCGAGCAGGCCCACGGGCTTCACTCCTCCAAGGCTCGATGGTGCGGACGGTTCAGCGGGACAGGTCGGTGGAGATGCGGGAGAGCTGGTCCAGGCGCTGTTCCAGCGTCGGGTGCGTGGAGAACATCCGCCCCAGCGACTCCTTCGCCGAGAACGCCGGCAGGAAGTAGAAAGCGTTGTACGGCTCCGCCTTCCGCAGGTCCTCCGTCGGGATGCGGGCCATCTGCCCGCTGACCTTCGTCAGGGCCGAGGCGAGCGCCGAGGGGCGCCCGGTGAGCAGGGCGGCGGCCCGGTCGGCGGACAGCTCGCGGTAGCGGGAGAGCAGCCGGGTCAGCAGGAAGCTGATCGCGTAGACGACGGCGCTGATCAGCGGGATGAGCAGGAGCAGGATGCCGGCCGGGTCGTTCCCCGGCCGGCTGCGGGCGAACCCGCCCCACAGGGCGATCCGGGTGATGATGCCCGCCAGCACGCCGAGGAACGAGGCGATCGTCATGACCGCGACGTCCCGGTGCGTGACGTGCGACATCTCGTGGGCGAGGACCCCTTCCAGCTCCTCCGGCTCCAGCCGGCGCAGCAGTCCCGTCGTCGCGCACACCAGGGCGGTCTTCTCGCTGCGGCCGGTGGCGAACGCGTTCGGTACGTCGCTCTCGGCGATGGCGACCCGGGGCTTCGGCATGTCCGCCAGGGCGCAGATGCGGTCGATGGTGCCGTGCAGCTCGGGGGCCTGTTCGGGGGTGACCTCGCGAGCCCCCATCCCGTAGGCGGCGATCCGGTCGCTGAACCAGAACTGGGCGACGAACATGCCGCCCGTGATGATCAGGATGATCGGCCAGGAGCCCCGCAGGGCCGCGAGGAGCACGCCCACGAAGACGACGTAGAGCAGGCCGATCAGGAACATGGTGGTGACCATGCGGCCGGTCAGGCCCCGGTCCGGGGCATAGCGCGAACGGGCTCGTGGCATCGGTGCCTCCCAACAGCTCACCTCTCACCTGCCTCCCATAGTGCCCCTTTCTTGTTGAAACCGGGTTAAGTGACTGGGCCGGGCCGTTCAGGGCCAGAGCAGCTCGCGGGTCCAGCCGACGCCCGCCGCCCCGCCCCCGGCCCTGCCCCTGCCCCTGTCCCCGTCTCCGTCCCCGGCGCGGCGGTAGCGCAGCCGGATGTGCCGGCGCCGGGCGTCGCCCTGGAAGAACTCCACCTCGGCCGGCTCGACCACGTACCGGGTCCAGGTCGGGGCCTCCGCATCCGGTTCCGCCGTCGCCCGCTCCCAGGCCGCGTCCGCCGCCCGGTGCAGCTCCGCCACCGATCCGACGACCTCGCTCTGCGCCCCGGTCAGGGCCGCGGCGAGCGCCCCCGTGGACCGGGCGTGCAGGTCGGCGTGGCTCTCGGCGGGCGTGCAGCGGACGACCGGGCCCCGCACCCGTACCTGCCGGCCTTGCGCGGGCCAGTAGAAGCCGAGGGCCGCGTGCGGGTGGGCGGCGAGCTGGTGGCCCTTGGCGCTGGTGGCGTGGGTGGCGAAGTGGAAGCCGCGCTCGTCCGCGCCGTGCAGGAGCAGCGTGCGGACGTCGGGCAGGCCCTCGGCGTCCACCGTGGCCAGGGACATCGCGTGCGGCTCGGTCTGCCCGGCGGCCACGGCCTCGGCGAACCAGGCGTGGAAGAGGGGGAGAGGGGCGGGCGGGGCCGGCTCCGGATCGAAGGCGGGCAGCTCGGTGTCCCAGACGCGCTGGGCGTGCAGGAGGTCGTCGAAGGCGGCGGGGAGGACGGGCTCCGTGTGGACGCTCATCAGGCCATTGGACCGCACGGGGTCGGGGAAAGGTGCGTAGCACGCTGAGACACGCCGCGCTACGATGAGGAGATGAAGACCATCACGCAGAGGGAGTTCCGCAACAAGTCCGCCGAGGTCATGGACGCCGTGGAGGCGGGGGAGACCTTTCACATCACCCGGAACGGCGTAGAGGTCGCTGAATTGCGCCCGCTCAACCGCAAGCGACAGCTTGGCGCGGAGGAACTCGTGGCTCGCCACCGTCGACTGCCGCAGGTGGACAGCGGCCTGCTGCGCCGTGAGGCGGACGAGTTCCTGGGCACGGAGGACCGGGTCGGTGACGACGATGCGTGGGGGCGCGACGGTGGCTGAGCGGCACCGCACGGGAGTGCTTGACACCTGTACGTACATCGACCTCGGCTTGCTGGAGCCGGAGCGGCTGCCCATGCTGCCCGCCCTGACGGCGGTCTCCCTGGCCGAACTCCAGCAGGGTGTGGCCATGGCCAGGGACCCGCTGGTCCGGGCGGCCCGGATGGAGAAGCTGGGCGCGGCCGTGGCGGACTTCGAACCGCTGCCCTTCGACGGGGACGCCGCCGCACGGTACGGAACCCTTGCCGCTCTCGTTGTCGCGGCCCGGCGCGACCCCCGGCCGCGCCGTATGGACCTGATGATCGCGTCCATCGCATCGGTCCGGGGCCTGCCGCTTTTCACCCGCAACCCCGACGACTTCAAGGGACTGGAGCACTCGGTCACCGTCATCGGGCTGTGAAGTCGAGGCCCCGGCCCCTACTCCGCCCGCCTTGGCACGCGCTCGCCCCCGCTCACCCCCGCCCCAGCACCACCGTCCCCGACGAGCAGAACCAGCCGCCCGTCCCCGACGCCACCGCCAGCTCCGGGAGGCGGTCCCCGGCCTTGCGGACCTGGCGAGCCCCCGCCTCGCCGCGCAGTTGCCGGACCGCTTCCACCAGCAGGAACAGCCCGCGCATCCCGGGGTGGCAGGCGGAGAGGCCGCCGCCGTCCGTGTTCACCGGGAGCTCGCCGCGCAGACCGGTGCGGCCCTTCTCCACGAACGCGCCGCCTTCGCCCTTGGCGCAGAACCCCAGGTCCTCCAAGGTCACCAGCGTCATGTACGTGAACGCGTCATAGATCTCCGCCAGATCGACATCGGCAGGTCCCACCCCGGCCCGCTCGAACGCGAGGCGGCCGGACACGGCGGCCGGGGAGACCGTGAAGTCCTCCCACTCGGACATCGTGGCGTGGGAGGTGTGCTCCCCGGTGCCGAGCACCCACACCGGAGCCTTCGCCGTGTCCGGTACGTACTCCTCGGCGGCCAGGAGCACCGCGCACCCCCCGTCGCTGCGGACGCAGCAGTGCAGCTTGGTGAACGGGTCCGCGATCATCGGTCCCGCCAGCACCTCGTCCACCGTGACCGGCTCCCGGAACATCGCCTCCGGGTTCGCCGCCGCGTTCGCCCGCGCCGTCACCGCCACCTCCGCGAGCTGCTCCAGCGTCGTGCCGTACTGGTGCATGTGGCGGCGGGCGGCCATCGCGTACTTGGCGATCAGGCTGTGGCCGTACGGCACTTCGAACTGGAGCGGGCCCCGCGCCCCGAAGGACAGGTTCGACGTGCGGCGGCCCGCCCTGATGTCGGCCCGCGCCGTCGAGCCGTACACCAGGAGCACCGCGCGCGCCCGCCCCGCCGCGACGGCGTCCGCCGCGTGGGCGGCCATCACCTCCCAGGTGGCCCCGCCCACCGCCGTCGAGTCGATCCAGGTGGGCCGCAGCCCCAGGTACTCGGCGACCTCCACCGGGGCGAGGGCCCCGAGCCCGGCGGAGGCGAAGCCGTCCACGACCGAGCGGTCGAGGCCGGAGTCGGCGAGGGCGCGGCGGGCGGCCTGGGCGTGCAGGGCGTACGGGGTGGCGTCGTCGACGCGACCGCAGTCCGCGAGCGCCACACCGACGACGGCGACCCGGCGGGGGCGGGAGGAGGAGGCTCGGGGGGCAGAGGTCATGAAATCTGACGGTACATCAGATAGTGGTTGCCGCAACCCTGTGGGCCCGTAGTCCCGCAAGCCCGAAGTGCGTGCCCCCCGTGGCTCCTCGGCTCCGCGATGCCGTGACCTCGTACGCCTGACGGTCGCGCCGCCCGTTGCTGCGCGCATCTGTGAAATGCCGTGCTCTGGACCTAATGTGATGGGGCGTCAGTTCGTGGGGCCGTCGGTCCCCGAGGGGAAGGGAGCCCGCCGATGGACGCCGCCCTCACCGCAGAGCAGCACGCGATCCGCCGCACGCTGAGAGACCTCCTCGCCCGGAGCGGAGGGCCCGAAGCGATCCCCGCCGCGGTGCGCACCGCCGAGGGCCACGACCCGGACCTGTGGCGCAGGCTCGCCGAGGAGCTCGGGCTGCCGGGCCTCGCGCTCCCGGAGGAGTACGGCGGGGCCGGCTGCGGGGCCACCGAGTCGGCCCTCGTGTGCGAGGAGGCCGGGCGCGCCCTGCTGCCCACACCGCTGCTCGCCACCTCCAGCCTCGCCGCGCCCCTGATCGCCGCCCTCGGCACCCCGGACCAGCGGGCCGCCCTGCTGCCCCGGATCGCCGCCGGCGACCTCACCGCCGCCCTGGTCCTGCCCGGCGGCTCGCTCGCCCTCGCCCTCGGCCTCATCGGCGACAACCTCGACGGGGCCTGGGCGGGCGGCGGCCGGGCCGGGGGGATCCAGGCCCGCGAGGAGCGGGGCGCCCGGCTGCTCTACGGGGAGGCCGAACGGGTCCTGGACGGGCACAGCGCCGGGCTGCTCGTGGTC
Source organism: Streptomyces californicus (assembly GCF_000717645.1). Classification (GTDB taxonomy): domain Bacteria; phylum Actinomycetota; class Actinomycetes; order Streptomycetales; family Streptomycetaceae; genus Streptomyces; species Streptomyces californicus. The sequence continues at coordinate 112,595 of NZ_JNZZ01000013.1, read as the reverse complement.
GCCGCCCACACCGGGGGCTACCCGCGCAGCCGTACGCAGCTGTTCCTGGTCCCCGGCGACGCGCCCGGGGTGGTCCGCACCCGGCTCACCGCCCTCGACGAGACCCGCCCCCTGGCCCGCGTCGAACTGCGCGAGGCGCCCGCCGAACTCCTCGGCGCGGACGGCACCGCCGACGCGGCCGGGGCTCTCGCCGCCACCGGTCGCACGGTCGCCGCGCTCCTCGCCGCCGAAGCGGTCGGGACGGCGGCGAGCGCCCTGGAGCGCACCGTGGAGTACGTGAAGACGCGCGAGCAGTTCGGCAGGCCCGTCGGGTCGTTCCAGGCCGTCAAGCACCGCATCGCCGACCTGTACGTACGGGTCGAGGCGGCCCGGTCCGCCGCCTACCACGCCGCCCGCGACCCGGAGGCCGGACCGCTCGCCCTCGCCCAGGCGCTGGAGGCGGCCCGGATCACCACCGGCGAGGCCATCCAGTTGCACGGCGGCATCGGCTTCACCTGGGAACACGTGGCGCACCGCTACTTCAAGCGGGCGGCCGGCGACGAGCTGCTGTTCGGCCCGGTCCACCGGCTGCGCGACCACGCGGCGCGACGGGCCGGCCTCTTCGGGGCCGATCGGGTGACCCCCGCCGCCGGGGCGACGGCGCTCGCCGCGACGACGGCGCTCGCCGGGCCCGGGGCCGCGTCCGGTGCTGAGGCCGGGGCGGGCTCCGCGTCGCCGCCGGGCGTCGCGTCGCGGGCGGGCTCCGCGCACGGGGCGGGCGTGTGATGGCCCACGACCGCGACCACGACCGCGACCACGACCGTGACCGCGACCGCGACCGAGCCCACGACCGAGCCCGCACCCACGACCGCGACCGCGACCGAGCCCACTCCCGAGACCGCGCCAGCGGGTCCGCCCCGGCGCCCGGCCGGGGTGTCCGGCTGGTCCAGCGGGTCTCCGCGACCCGCGCCTTCGCCCGGACCGCCCCGCACGTGGTGCCCGTCCTGGACCGGGCCGTGCACCGGCTCACCCGGGGAAAGGTGCTGCTCAGCGCCCGGATGCTGCCGGGGCTCGTCCTCACGGTGCCCGGGGCGCGCACGGGCCGCCCGAGGACGACCCCGCTCGCCTGCATGCCGGAGGGGAAGGTGGAGGGCGCCTGGATCCTGGTCGGCAGCAACTTCGGCCGCACCGGTCACCCGGCCTGGACCGCCAACCTGCTGGCCCGCCCGGACGAGGCCGTCGTCAACTGGCGCGGCCGGGACATCCCCGTACGCGCGACCCTGCTGGAGGGCGAGGAGCGGGCCCGGGTATGGGAGGCGGCGCTCGTGTTCTGGCCGCCGTACGCGGCGTACCAGCGGCGGCTGGAGCGGGAGATCCGGCTGTTCCGGCTGGAGCGCCGGTAGGGGGTGGGCGGGCCGAGACCCGCCCCGGGTACGCCGACGGCGGACCGCCCGCTGGGTGCGCGGGCGGTCCGCCGCCGGTGAGACAGGACGTGGAGGACGCGGCCGACGTGGCCGACGTGGGCATCCGGCAGCCGGGGCGTACGGGACCGATCGGTCCCCGCGCCCCGGCCCGCTTACTTCGTCGGCTTCTTGCCGGTGATGCCGAGGTGGACCAACAGCGCCAGGTTGGGCCGCAGTTCGGCCTGCTTCACGCCCCAGGTGGTGAAGCCCTTCTGGTGCGAGGCGACCGCCGCCAGCATCGCCACCAGGGAACCCGCCATCGCCGCGGGGCTGACGTCCTTGTCGACCTTGCCCTTGCTCTGGAGCTCCTTCACGGAATCCGTGAGCGAGTTGGTGACCGAGTTCAGGATCTTCATGCGGATCTTGTAGAACCGCTTGTCACCCTCGGCCGCGCCGAGGTCGATCACGCGGAGGATCGCGTCGTTGTGGCGCCAGAAGTCGAGGAACCCCTCGACGAGTTGCTCGGAGGTCGTCCAGCCGGCCTTGCCGACCCACGAGCGGCCGGCGACCAGTTCGGTCAGTCCGGCCCCCTCCTTGGCGACCTCCTCGGCGATTTCGAGGACGGCGCCCTCCACGTCGGGGAAGTACTGGTAGAAAGTCGCGGGTGAAGTCCCGGCCTTCCGGGCGACGTCGATGACTTTGACGTCCCGGTACGGCGAGGAGCTGAGCATCTCGCTGAGGCAGTCGAGCAACTTCTGCCGCGTCGCCTGACCGCGTCGACCGGCCACGCGGCCGTCGACGGTGCGTACTTGTCCTGTCATGCCGTCAGCTTACCGAGGGGTGTCGGGAGCGCGATTCGGCCGACTGCAAATGGGGAACGCCCCAGGATCAGCGGGGTGTGGGGGCAGCGAGCGATGCTTTTCGGCCGCCGACACGCGGGGTGCGGATGGGCGGCGCCGGGCCCGCGGGCGGGGTTCGCCGGAGCCGGAGGCGGTGCGGCGTCAGGCCGGTGAGGCGGAGGTGCGGTCCGGCGTAAGTGTTATCAACAGCCTGTGGACAACGCCGGTGGACAACCTTCGTTCATGGAGTGGACGCCCCCTTCACCGATCGGGCAAACGTTCCCTATGGGTGCGTTCGGGGCGCGCGGGTCCGGGTGCGACGCTACGTTGACTGTGACGGGCATCACCACATCACTGCCTCGCCGCGTGAGCACGTGAGCACATCGGTACGCGAGCACGTGAGCGGGTCAGCACGTGAACAGGTCCGTACGTGAGCACGCGAACACGTCACCGCGCCACCGCGACGGAAGGACCCGGTCCCATGGCCGCATTCGCGCATTCCGCGCCGTGCTGGGCGGACGTGCAGCTCTCCGACCTCGAAGCGGGCAAGCGCTTCTACGGCGGACTCTTCGGCTGGACCTTCCGGGCGGGCGACGGCATGCCCTTCGCCGACGCGTTCAGCGGGGGCCGCCTGGTGGCCGCTCTCGCCGCCAAGAAGGACGGCCGGATGCCCACGACCTGGGGCGTCTACTTCGCCACCGACGACATCCGGGCCACCGTCGCCGCGATCCGCGAGCACGGCGGCCAGATCATCACCGAGCCGGTCCGGGCGGGCCGCGCCGGGATCGTGGCCCAGGCGGCCGACCCCGGAGGCGCGGTCTTCGGACTCTGGCAGCCGGAGGAGCGCGAGGGCTTCGAGAAGCAGAACGAACCCGGCTCCTTCTGCTGGACCGAGGTGTACACCCGGCAGCCGGACCGGGTGGACCCCTTCTACGAGAAGGTCTTCGGCTTCCGGGGCACCGACCTGGACGAGACCGGTCACGACGTCTCCGACGACGCGGAGGCCCTGGTCGACTTCCGCATGTGGTCCCCCGAGGGCGTCGAACCCGGCCCGGACACCGCGATCGGCGGCCGCAGCGTCATCACGGACGCCTTCCCGGCCGAGCTGCCCAGCTACTTCCTCGTCTACTTCGCCGTCGCCGACTGCGACGCCGCAGCCGAACTGACGGTGCGGCTCGGCGGGCGGGTCGCCCAGCCGCCCTTCGACATCCCCTACGGACGGATGGCCGTCCTCCACGACGACCAGGGCGCCGTCTTCGCCGTCCTGCAGCCCACCGAACTCCTCCCGTAGCCCGCACTCCCGCCGGTGGCCCGCACTCCTCCCGTGGCCCGCACTCCTCCCGTAACCGCCGGGCCGCCCCCGCAGTAGCCGTCGAGGCCGTACGGGAAGCGCCCAGGGGCCGTACGGGACGGGAGCGCCCGGGGCTGTCCGGGCGACCGCGCGCGGCCCGGTGTGCGGGGATACGGGACGAAGTGACATGGGACACCCCGATCCGCCCCCGGGTTCGCAACCGGCGGCCGGGAAGGGAAGAATCGGGGTGCGTACCGCCAGGCGATGCCCAGTGGTGAGACCCTGCACAGGGGCGCGCTGAACAGGGTGGGATTCGACCGGCGGTAATCCGCGGACTTCGTCGCCGAGGTCCGTTACGGGGAGGTGGCAGGCAAGTGGTGGAGCAGCTGACGCAGCACGACCCGAGACGGATCGGCCCGTTCGAGGTGCTGGGACGGCTCGGCGCCGGCGGCATGGGGCTGGTCTATCTCGCGCGCTCGGCGTCCGGCCGGCGCGTGGCGATCAAGACGGTGCGGACCGAGCTCGCCGAGGACCAGCTCTTCCGGGTCCGCTTCACGCGCGAGGTCGAGGCCGCCCGCGCGGTCAGCGGCTTCTACACCGCCGCCGTGGTCGACGCCGACCCCCGCGCCGCCGTGCCCTGGCTCGCCACCGCCTACGTGCCCGCCCCCTCGCTCGAAGAGATAGTGAACGAGTGCGGGCCCATGCCGACCCAGGCCGTGCGCTGGCTGGCCGCCGGCATCGCCGAGGCCCTCCAGTCCATCCACGGCGCGGGCCTCGTCCACCGCGACCTGAAGCCGTCGAACGTCCTCGTCGTCGAGGACGGCCCCCGGGTGATCGACTTCGGCATCGCGTCCGGCGTCTCCAACACCCGGCTGACCATGACGAACGTCGCCGTCGGCACGCCCGCGTACATGTCGCCGGAGCAGGCCCGGGACTCCCGCAGCGTCACCGGGGCCAGCGACGTCTTCTCGCTGGGCTCCACCCTCGTCTTCGCCGCCACCGGGCACGCCCCCTTCCACGGGGCCAACCCGGTCGAGACGGTGTTCATGCTGCTGCGCGAGGGGCCCGACCTGGAGGGGCTGCCCGACGACCTGCGGCCGCTGATCGAGTCCTGCATGCAGATGGACGCCACCCGGCGGCCCAGCCCCGCCGACCTCCAGGCCCAGCTCGCCCCGCACCTCTTCGCCTCCGGCAGTGACGACAGCGGTACGGCCTCCGCCTGGCTCCCGTCCCGGGCCACCGCGATGATCGAGGCCCGCCGGGGCGGCGGGCGCACCGCGCTGCCCGCCGCCCCGGTGGCGCCCCCGCCGCCCCCGAGGCAGCCGCCCCGGGCGCCCGAGCGGGACACCGCCTGGCGCAGCGGGGCCGATCTGCGCTCCACCTCCCCGCTGGCCTCGCCGTCGCCGCTGGCCGGGACAGCGGGACCGGCCTCCGCCGTCGCCGCGGCCACGGACGGCGGGCCCGTCCAGCTCGCCGGCGCGAAGGTGCCGATCGGCCCCGGACCGCGCGCGGGCGAGGTGCGCGGGGCCGCCGCCGCGCATCCGGCCGCCGCGACCGGCTGGGTCCGGCCACCCGCGGGAGTGAACGGTTCCGCGCCCGCCACCGGCTCCGCCGCCACCGCCCCGGTCCCGGCCCCCGGTACCGCCCCGGACGGCTCGGCGCCGGTCCCGGACCGCTGGCGGCCCTGGCGGTTCCGCATGTCCAACGACGTGTGGGGCACCCCCGTCGTCTCCGGCGACCTGCTGTACGTGACGTCCTTCGAGGTTCACGCGCTGGACGTGGGCAACGGGCGGCGCCAGTTCAAGACCCGGGACGTCGCCTGGGCGATGGCCGTCGAGGGCGGCCGCATCCACGCGTCGGACGGCCCGTCGCTGTACGCGCTGGACGCGGCGAGCGGCGCGGAGCAGTGGCGCCTGCCGACCGACGCCTGGGTGTACGCGCTCAAGGCCGACCGGGGCACGGTGCTGACCGCGACCCGGGGCGGCGGCGTCCAGGGCTGGGAGGCCACCAACGGCGACAAGCTGTGGGAGGTCACCGGCGCGCAGAGCGACTTCGAGACGGCGGAGGCCGGGCCGGTCATCCACGACGGCACGGTGTACATCTGGCAGGACGCCCGGCTGCGCGCGCTGGACGCCCGTACGGGCATCGAGCGCTGGTCGTACCCCATCGGCGACGCGGCCTCCTGCGGCGGCGTCCCGGTCCGGGTCACCCCGGCCCAGGACGGCTACGTCTACATCGCGGCGGGCACCCGGGTGCTGGCGGTGGAGACCGGTTCCGGCCGGGTGCGCTGGCACTTCGAGGCCCCGGCGGTGTTCCTGTCGCCGCCCGCGTTCGCGCCGGGCCCGGCGGTGACCGGCGGCGGGGTCTACCTCGCGGACTACCTCGGCACCGTGTACGCGCTGGACGCGACGACCGGCAAGGACCGCTGGCGGATCGCCACGGAGGCGCGTTCGTCCATCGAGCCGGTGCTGGTCGCGGTGGGCAACGTGCACGTCGGCAGCGGCAGCGCGCTGTACACCCTGGACGCGGTCACCGGCACCCCGAAGTGGCGCTTCGCGGCGGGCGGCGACGTGGTGGGCGCGCCGGTGGTGGCCGACGGCCGGATCCACTTCGGCTCGGCGGACCACGTGCTGTACACCCTCGACGCGGCGGGCGGCCAGCTCCGCTGGAAGCTTGCGACGGGCGGGGAGATCACGGGATCGCCGGTGGCCCAGGCGGGCGTGGTGTACGCGTGCAGCAAGGACCGCTGCGTCTACGCACTGGACGCCCTGAAGGGCACAGGCACCGGCAACCGGGCCCGCACCTGAGCCCACTGCCCCCTCCAGGCCCCGGGCCCACATCGGGCCCACCCGGCGCACCTCCGGCCCGCCCGGCGTTCGAGGACGTACGTCCCCGGCCCGGCGCCCCGTCAGGCCGGTGGGGGCCGGTGCGGCGGGTGTACCGGGTCGCGGGGGTCCTCGCCCGCCGCAGGGTCGCCGGGGTGGGGGTCGCCGGGGGCACGGGGGTCGGGGCCCGTGTACGGGTCCACCTCCGGTTCCGGCCACGGCGACGTCTGCACGGACATCCCCGGCTCCCGCGTCGGCGGCCACGTGTCCACCTGGTCCGCCGGCGGCACGGCGAACGGTTCCCCGGACGGCTGGTCACGCCTCCGCTCCCGCCCCGCACCCCGGCTCCGCCGGCCCCGCATCAGCGCCGCCCCGATCAGCATCAGCACCCCGCCGGCCAGCGCGTTCACCACCCCCACCCGCAGCCCCGACCCGTCCCCGGACACCGCCAGCGACCCCGCCGCCTGCCCCTGGCGGACCATCCACAGCACGGTGAAGCCGAGCACCACGGCCCCGGCGAACGCGGTCACGAGCCGCGACCGGAGCACCGCGCCCAGGACCACCAGCGCCGCCGCCGCCAGGAACGGCAGCAGGATCGAGACCAGCACCCCCGACTCCGTGAGGGTGATCCCCTCGAAGAGGTCCCGTACCCGGTAGTCGCGCCCGAGCCGCCCGTCGTACCAGGGGCGGAACGGGCTCAGCACGGCCGAGGCCGCCCCGGCCAGGGCGACGAGGGAGCCCAGGAGGTTGCGGATCATCGTCGGGCCTCCAGGGCGTCGTCCGGCGTGTGCACGGGCCCCCGCAGCCGACGCTACGCCCGGACGATCACCCCCGCCACGCAGACCATGACGGGATCGTGACAGGGTCATGACCCAGACGGGAGGTCGCGCACGGCATGCTGAGGGCGACGACGCACGCCGCTGACGCGGTCGACGGCCAACGACATCCAAGGGGGGCTGCATCCATGATGCGGCGACAGATGAAGCTCGCGGCGGTTCTGGTCGTGGTGGTGCTCGCGCTCACCGGATTCTCGACCGCCGGCAAGAGCCGGGGCGGCAAGAGCGGCTCCGGCAGCAGCTCCGGCGGCGGCTGCTCCAGCTCGAAGAAGAGCAACAACGGCTACCGCCACACCGATTACAGCGACGACGACTACGACGACTCGTCGTCCTCCGGCTCGTCCGGCTCCTACGGAACTCCGACGCCCACCGCGTCCGACGCACCCGCCGTGCGGGTCATCCGCTGCGCCGCGCCCCGCAAGGGCAAGCGCAAGGCGGTCACCTCGTCGATGGTGGAGCTCCGGGCGGAGGAGCCGGGCTCGCAGGAGTACGAGATCGACGTCCGCTTCCTCGACGGTTCGGGCCGGACCGTCGACACCGCCGAGACCACGACGATCGTCGACGGCGGCGACGTGCGCACCCTCACCGTCCGGATGGAGAGCCCCGGCAAGGTGTCCCGCGTCAAGCGCTGCGAGGTCACCGCGGTGGCGCTCTGACCAGAGTCTCCTCGGCCGGTGGGGGAGCGGGGCCCGCAGGCCGGTTCTGACCGGTGCGGCAGCGGGCCCGCAGGCCGGGCTTTCGGGCGGTACGGGAGCGGGGCCGGCGGGCCGGGCTTTCGGCCGGTACGGGAGCGGGGCCCGCAGGCCGCCGCGGACGGCCCCGCCCCTACCGGTGGCCCGGCTACCGGTGGCCCCTGCTGCCCGCACCCGCCCCGCCCCCGTACGGCTCACCGCACGCGCGGGGGTCCGTCCCCGGCCCGGCCCCGGCCCTCGAACAGCTCCGCCTGGCGGTCCGGCGGCAGGTTGCCCAGCGCGATCAGCGCCGGGGCGTGGGCCATGGCCTGGGTCCGGGCCGCCTCCTTCGCCGACCACACCGCCCGGACCGTGCCCTGCACCGCCTCGGTCGGGTACCCGGCGATCACCGTTGCCGCCCGCAGCGCCGCCGCCACCGCGCCGCCCGGCTCCGTCACCTCGCTGACCAGCCCGACCGCGTACGCCCGTTCGGCGCCCACCCGCTCCGCCGTGCCCATCAGCGCCATCCGGGCGACCTCCCCGAACGGCATCCGCTGGGCCATCGCCACCGCCTCGTACGCCGAGACCATCCCGTACGCCGTGTGCGGGTCGAAGAACGTGGCCTCGCGGGACGCGACGACGAACTCCGCCTCGCCCAGCAGGTAGAACGCCCCGCCGCACGCCATCCCCTCCACCGCCGCGACCACCGGCTTCCACAGGTCGTTGGCCTTCGGCCCGATCCGCAGCAGCGGGTCGTCGACCGCGTACGGAGACGGGGGCTGCGGGACCGTGACGCCCCGGTCGATCCCCGTGCAGAAGGCGCGCGTCCCCGCCCCCGTGAGGACCACCGCCCGCACGTTCTCGTCGTACCGCAACGCGCCCCACAGCGCGGCGAGTTCGCCGGCCGTCTCCAGGTCGATCGCGTTCAGCTTCGCCGGCCGGTCCAGGGTGACCAGCGCGACCCCGCTCTCCTTGTCCCGCTCCACGCGCAGGGCCACCGCTCAGCGCTCCAGCAGCCAGCGGACCAGGGTGACCGAGCCGTCGGGGCCGGCGGGGCAGAAGACCGCCCGCACCGGAGCCCCGATCCGCAGCCGCGCCGGATCGACCGAGTTCAGCGGGGCGTCGGCCGAGACGACGACGTTCCCGGCGAGCCGGATGTGCGGGGCGTCCACCAGCTCCACCAGCACCGCGTTGTACGGGGCCTGTTCGGCGTAGGCGGGGAGCAGCGGCGGATGCGGGACCACGTACGACCAGACGCGGCCGCGCCCGCTGGTCTCCCGCCACGTGCTCGCGAACGATCCGCAGTGCGGGCAGCAGGGCCGGGGCGGGAAGCGGAGGGCGCCGCAGGCGGGGGCGGCGCACGCCTGGACGCGCAGCTCGCCCCGGGCGGCGTACTCCCAGAAGGGCGCGCCGTCCTCGTCGGGGACGGGCAGCAGGAGGGAATCGGTCATGGCGTTCTCCTCAACTCCTCAGCAGGACGGCGGAGGTCGGCACGCCCTCCCCGGCGGTGACCAGGCAGGTGGCGGCGTCGGGGACCTGGGCGGTGGAGGTGCCGCGCAGTTGCTTCACGCCCTCGGTGATGAGGTTGAAGCCGTGGACGTACGCCTCGCTCAGCCCGCCCCCGCCGGTGTTGAGCGGCAGCCGTCCGCCGATCTCCAGCGCCCCGCCCTCGGTGAACGCGCCGCCCTCGCCGCGCCCGCAGAAGCCGTAGCCCTCCAGGGAGAGCGGGACGAGCGGGGTGAACGCGTCGTAGATCTGCGCCACATGGACGTCGTCCGGCCCGAAGTCGGCGTGCTTCCACAGCTGTCGGGCGGCCGTCCAGGCGGGCCCGGCGAGCGGGTCGTCGTTCCAGTAGTTGACCATCCCGTGGTGCTGGGCGGGCAGGCCCTGGGCGACGGAGTGGAGGTAGACGGGCCGCCGCCGGCAGTCGCGGGCGCGCTCGGCGGAGACGATGACGCAGGCCAACGCCCCGTCCGTCTCCAGGCAGTTGTCGTAGAGGCAGAGCGGTTCGCTGATCCAGCGGGAGGTCATGTACATCTCGCGGGTCAGCGGGCGTTCGTACATGATCGCGTCCGGGTTCTGGTTGGCCCGGTTGCGGCAGGCGAGCGCCACGTTGAAGAGGTGGTCGCGGGTGGCCCCGTACGTGTGCATGTACCGCCGGGCCAGCATGCCGATCTCGTCGGCGGGCCGCAGCAGTCCGTAGGGGCGGGTCCACTGGGCGGGGGTGGGGAGTTGGACGGCGGTGTTCTTCCAGGGGCGTGGTCCCGAGCCGCGTTTGCGCGACCGCCAGGCGACGCCGACGCTCGCCTGCCCGGTGGCCACGGCGGCGGCGAGATGGGCGAGCGTCGCGCACGAACCCCCGCCGCCGTAGCCGACTTTGGAGAAGAAGGTGACGTCCCCGGCGCCGATCGCCTTGGCGACCTCCACCTCGTCCGTCTCCTCCATGGTGTACGAGGCGAAGCCGTCGACCTCGGACGGCGCGATCCCGGCGTCATCGAGGGCGGCCATGATCGCCCGGCAGGCGAGCGTCTTCTCGGACTCCGGAAGCCGTTTCGCGAAGGCCGTCTGTCCGATCCCGGCTATCGCCGTCGCGTCCTTGAGCGTCGCCATCCGCTGACCTCCCGCACCGTCGCCCCTGCTGACAGCGGCAGAGGCTACCGCTAATCTGACGGATAGTCAGCTAGTGCGGCGGCGGAAGGCGGGCGCGTGATGCGGGGCGACGAGGAGTGGGGCACCATCCCCGGGCTGGTGCGGGCGGCGGCCGAGCGGTACGGGCCGGCCGAGGCGGTGGCGGACGGCCGGACCCGCCTCTCCTACGCCGAACTGGGCGAACGGGTGGAGCGCGCCGCCGCCGCGTGCGTGGCCGCCGGGATCGGGCCGGGCGACCGGGTCGCGATCTGGGCCCCCAACACCCCGGACTGGATCGTCTGCGCGCTCGGGGCCGTGACGGGCGGGGCGGTGCTGGTCCCGCTGAACACCCGCTTCAAGGGCACGGAGGCGGCCCGTATCCTGCGCCGCAGCCGGGCCAGGCTGCTGTTCGTCACCGGCACCTTCCTCGGCACCTCGTACGTGGCGTCCCTGCGGCGGGCGGAGGTGGAACTGCCGGACCTGGAACGGGTGGTGGTGCTGGCGGACACCGCGCCCGAGGACTACACGAGCCGGGCCGACTTCCTGGCGGCGGGGGAGCGGATACCGTCCTCGGCGGTACGGGAGCGGGCGGCGGCCGTCGCCCCCTCGGACCCCTCCGACATCATCTACACCTCCGGCACCACGGGCGCCCCCAAGGGCGCGGTCATCACGCACGCGCAGACGCTGCGGGCGTACGCGATCTGGAGCGAGCTGGCGGGTCTGCGCGAAGGCGACCGCTACCTCATCGTGAACCCCTTCTTCCACACCTTCGGCTACAAGGCGGGGATCATCGCCTGCCTGATGAGGGGCGCGGTGATGGTGCCGCAGCCGGTGTTCAACGTGGAGACCGTGCTGGCGAACATCGCCGCCGAGCGGATCTCCGTCCTGCCCGGCCCGCCCACGCTCCACCAGTCCCTCCTGGACCATCCGGCGCGCGCGGCCCACGACCTCTCGGCGCTGCGCCTGGTCGTCACCGGGGCGGCGGTGGTCCCGCTGCGACTGGTGGAGCGGCTGCGCGACGAACTGCGCATCGCCACGGTCCTCACGGCGTACGGCCTCTCGGAGGCGAGCGGCATCGTCACCATGTGCCGCCGGGGCGACGCGCCGCGGACCGTGGCCACCACGTCCGGCCGGGCCATTCCCGGCACCGAGGTCCGCGTCCTGGCCGCCCCCGGGGAGCCCGGCGAGGTCCAGGTCCGCGGCTTCACCGTGATGAGCGGCTACTTCGAGGACCCGGAGACCACGGCCGCCGCGATCACCCCGGACGGCTGGCTCCGCACCGGTGACGTGGGCGTCCTGGACGAGGCGGGGAACCTGCGGATCACGGACCGGATCAAGGACATGTTCATCGTCGGCGGCTTCAACGCCTACCCGGCCGAGATCGAGCAGCTCCTCGGCCTCCACCCGGACGTCGCCGACGTCGCGGTGATCGGCGTCCCCGACCCGCGACTGGGCGAGGTCGGCAAGGCGTACGCGGTCCGCCGCCGGGGTGCGACGCTCACGGCGGACGACCTGATCGCCTGGTCCCGCCGGGAGATGGCGAACTTCAAGGTGCCGCGCACGGTGGAGTTCGTCCCGGAGCTGCCGCGCAACGCGAGCGGCAAGGTGCTGAAGGGGGAGCTGCGCGAGCGCTAGCGGCCGGGGCCCGCCCCCGGCGCACCCGACGCGAGGCCCGCCCCCCCCCGGCGACCTGGCCCGCCCACGCCTCTCCGCGCCCTCCCTTGCCGTCATGAACCATCGGTGTCACCATTGGTTCATAAATGCGGGAACGAGCGTCTGTGAGGTGCGGAGCCATGGTGGGCGACAGGAAATGGGCGACCGGAGCCGGTGTGGCGGCGGCGGTCGCCGCCGCGGCGGGCGTGCGGTGGGTCTGGCGGCACCAGGACGAGCTGATGCTGCGGCCGCCGCTCAACGAGTGGACGTTCACGCACATGTCGCTGCTGCTGCCGACGGAGACGGTGCCGCGCGCCGCCCGTCCGAGCCCGCTGCCCCGCGCGCCCCGGCCGCCGGCCTTCACGTACGAGTGGGACGGGGAGCGGCGCACCCTGGCCGACCTGCACGCCCGGACGCGGACGACGGGGTTCGCGGTGGTCCACCGGGGGCGGCTGGTGCACGAGGAGTACCCGGGGCGCTTCGCCGGGCCGGACCGCCGGTTCCAGCTCTTCTCGCTGACGAAGTCGGTGACCTCGGCGCTGGTGGGCATCGCGCTGGAGGACGGCGCGATCGGCTCGGTGGACGACAAGGCCGTCACGTACTGCCCGCAGCTCGCCGGTTCGGCGTTCGACGGCCCGACCGTCGACGACCTGCTGCACATGAGCAGCGGCGCGGGCGGCGAGGAGGACTACGAGGACCCGGACGCCCCGGTCAACCGGCTGATGCGCGCGGTCGCCGGGCAGGGCGGCACCGTCCTGGAAGCGGTGCGGTCCGTGCGCCCGCACACCACGCCGGGGACCTGGTTCAACTACTCGACGCTCGACACCCAGGTCCTGGGCTGGGTCCTGGAGGCCGCCACCGGCCGGACGCTGGCCCAGTACGCCGCCGAGCGGCTGTGGGGTCCGATCGGGGCGGAGTCCGACGCCTACTACGTCCTGTCGCGCGGGCTGCCGCGTACGGCCGTCGGCGGCGGCTCGTTCAACGCGGCGGTACGGGACATGGCCCGGTTCGGGCTGCTGATGGCCCGGGGCGGCCGGTGGGACGGCGAGCAGGTCGTCCCGGCGTCCTGGGTCGAGCGCGGCCGCGGGGCGGGCCTGCCGCACCTGGAAACCGGCGCGCTCGGCGACAGGTACCCCGGCCACTACGGGTACGCCAACCAGTGGTGGACCCTCGGCGGCGAGCGCCGCGCCTTCACCGGCCTCGGGATCTACGGCCAGTTCCTGTGGGTCGACCCGGAGGCGGACGTGGTGGTGGTGAAGACCAGCGCCTGGCCGGTGGCGGACGACCCCGCGCTCGACGGCGAGACCGCGGCGGCGCTCACCGCGCTCGTGGACGCCCTGGCGGCGGAGGCGTGAGCCCGTACGGCGGGAGGGAGCGGGGCCGGGACGCGGCGCACCGCACCCGGTCGCACCCCTCCCGCCGGCCCGGCCGCGTACGGCGCCGACTCCCTAGGATGAAGGCATGACGCACGCCCCCGACAGCCCGGCCCCCCGACCCGCCGGCGCCAGGCGCGGGCGACCCCCGTCGAACACGCTCAGCCGGGCGCGCATCCTGGACGCGGCGCAGGCGGTGCTGGAGGGGGAGGGGCCGGAGGCGCTGACGCTGCGCAGGCTCGGCGCCGACCTCGGGTCCAACCACACGGCGGTGCTGCGGTACTTCTCCGGCAAGGACGACATCCTGCTGGGCCTGGCCGAACGGCTGATCGCGGAGGCCGTCGACGGCTTCGAACCGGGCCCGGCCTGGCGGGACACCCTGACCGACCTGGCCCGCCGGGTCCGCCGGGCCTGCCTGGCGCACCCGGCCCTGGCGGTCCTGGTCGCCTCCCGGGTCTCCCGGCGCGACGCGGAGTTCCGGGGCGCGGACCTGGTGATCGGGGCGCTGCGGGAGGCCGGTTTCGGCCTCGAGGAGGCGGCCCGCTCCTACCGCGCGCTGGTCGACGTCGCCCTGGCGATGAGCTCCTTCGAGGCGGCCTCCGCCGTCCTCGGCGGCGCCGAGCGGGAGGGCGACCGGATGGCCTGGCAGCGCGAGTACCTCGCGGCCCCCCCGCAACGCTTCCCGCACCTGGCCGCCGTGGCGCCGTTCCTGGCGCGGGCCGACGAGGACGACCAGTTCGAGTTCGTCATGGACCTGCTGCTGAACGCGGTGGAGGCCCGCGCCGGGCAGGGGGAGTAGCGGGCGTCCGCCTCGGGGCGGGGGACGCCTGTCCGGCTTCACCGGCGAGAGCGACGGCGACCCGACCGGACCGCTCCCGGACACGCGTGCGGGGCCCGGGAGTCTCCCCCGTCCCGGGCCCCGCACGTTCCCCCGTACCGCGACCGCGGCGCCTCCCCCGAGGCGTTGCCGCGACCGCTTCCCCCTGGGGCCCCGCTCAGCGCGGGTCCGGCCCCGTCATGTGGCTGTCCAGCGGCTTCACCGCGGGTTCACCCGTCATGTGGCTGTCCAGCGGCTTCACCGTGGGCTCGCCCGTCATGTGGCTGTCCTCGGGCTTGATGTCGCCGCCGGTGCCGGGCTCGGCCTGGGGCGGCTTGATCTTCTTCGCTTCGCTCATGGGTGAACTCCGTAGGTCGGTGCTTGGGGCTGTTGGCGAGGCCCGTCCGGCTGCTCCCCCGTTGGCTGCCGGACGGGCCCATCAGAGCCGTTCACCTTAGTGCTCGGTTCCGCTGCCGCGACGTCTGCCCCCCGACGCGACGTTGCGACAGGACAAGGCTGCTCGACGGCGATAAACGAACGATGAACGTGCTGTCAGGCTTCGCCGACGAAGCCCGCCGGCGAGAGAAGGCGGGCGACGGACTCGCTCTCCGGGGCGTCCAGCCGCTCGAAGACGGAGAGCGCCTCCTGCCAGCAGACCTGGGCCCGATCGGCCTGGCCTATGCCGTGCAGCGCCCGGCCCAGCACGGTGAGCACATTGGCCCGCCGCCACTCGCCCCCTATGCGGAGCAGCACGGTCAACGCCTGTTCCGCCAGGGGGGCTGCCTGTGCCGGGCGTTCGGCGGTGAGCTGGACCTCGGCCAGCCGGAACAAGGTCATTCCCTCCCAGAGGCGCTGACGGCTCTCCCGGAAGACGGCCAGAGCCTCGGTCAGCCGTCCCTCGGCCTCCTCCGGCCGATTCGCACGGGCCAGTGCCAGCCCGAGCGCGTAGCGGCCGTTCGCCAGGCGCAGGGTGAGGCCCATCCGGTTGTAGAGGGCGACGCCCTCCTCGGCCAGCCGTACCGCACTGTCCGTCCGGCCCATGGCGAGGCGGACCCGGGAGAGGTTGCACAGTGCGCTGGCCTCGCCCGCCTGGTTCCCGTCCGCGCGGAACGCCGCGCACGCTTGGCCCAGCAGTTCCTCGGCCTCGGTCTGCCGGTTGCGGTAGCCGGCGATGATGCCGAGCTCGTTGGGCGCGTTGCAGTGGGTCCAGACGTCCTCGATCGACGGCGCGAGCAGCATGGCCCTCCGGGCCTCGTCCTCCGCCTGGTCGAAGCGGCCCGCCATGCTGTGCACCTGCGCGAGCGTCGTGCGTGCGCGAGCCTCGGCGTGCGGGTCCCCGACCGCCACCGCGGCGTCCCTCAACACTGTCGCCGCCGTCTCGAACTGACGTGCGTTCGCCCCTGATTCGGCCAGATCCTTGGCGGCCAGCAACAGATCCACCGCACGGCGTATCGAGTCGGGGCCGGGGTTCTGCCGTACGCAGGCGAGCAGGCAACCCGCCTCCGAGTAGAGCCAGTCGAGCGCCCGGCCGTGATCGGTGAACGAGAGCCCCTGGTAACGCGGCGCTTCGAGATGCTGCACGGTCCGGTCCCCCGGCCGCTCCAGCGCGTACACCCCCACCGCCGTCGCCAGGTAGAAGTCCAGCAGCCGCGAGAGCGCCGACTCCCGGGCCGCCGCCTCCTCGTCCCGCTCCGCGCACGCACGCGCGTAGAGGCGCACCAGGTCGTGGTAGCGGTAGCGGCCCGGCGCGGCCGACTCCACCAGGCTCGTGTCGACCAGCGCCTCCAGCAGGTCCTCCGCCGCGTGCGGGTCCCGGTCCAGCAGGGCCGCCGCCGCGGCGAGCGAGATGTCCGGGCCGTCCGCCAGCCCCAGCAGCCGGAAGGCGCGCGCCTGGGCCGGCTCCAACTGGCCGTAGCCGAGCTCGAACGTGGCCTTCACCGCCAGGTCGCCCGCCTGCAGCTCGTCCAGCCGCCGCCGCTCGTCCGCCAGCTTGGCGGCCAGCACCGACACCGTCCAGGTGCGCCGGGCCGCCAGCCGGGAGGCGGCGATACGGATGGCCAGGGGCAGGAAGCCGCACGCGGCCACCACGTCCAGCGCCGCGTCGCGCTCCGCCCCCACCCGCTCCGCGCCGACGATCCGGGTGAAGAGCTGGAGCGCCTCCTCGGGGGACATCACGTCCAGGTCCACCAGGTGCGCCCCGGCCAGGTCCACCATCCGCACCCGGCTCGTCACCAGCGCCGCGCACCCCGGCGTACCGGGCAGCAGCGGGCGGATCTGGGCGGCGTCGTGCGCGTTGTCCAGGAGGACCAGGACGCGCCGGCCGTCCAGCGTCGAGCGGTACAGCGCGGCCCGCTCGTCCAGCGTGTCCGGGATCGCGGAGTCCGCCGTCCCGAGCGCCCGCAGGAACGAGCCGAGCACGGTCTCCGGCTCCGCCGCCCGCGCCCCCGCCCCCTGGAGGTCCACGTAGAGCTGCCCGTCCGGGAAGTGGGGACGGGCCTGGTGGGCGACGTGCACCGCCAGCGTCGTCTTGCCGACGCCGCCGATCCCGGCGACGGCGGAGACGGCCATCACCGAGCCCTCGGCGGTGGCCAGCCGGCCGCCCAGCTCCGTCACGAACGCGGACCGCCCGGTGAAGTCGGGCACCGTGGCCGGCAGTTGCGCGGGCCGCAGCGGCGCGGGCGCCGGGGCCGGTTCGTCCGCCGGGCGGGCCAGCTCCTCGTCGGCCCGCAGGATGCGCTGCTGGAGCCTGCCCAGCTCGGGGCGCGGGTCGACGCCCAGCTCCTCCGCGAGGAGCCGGCGGGTGTCCGCGTACACCGCGAGGGCCTCCGCCTGCCGGCCGCTGCGGTACAGCGCCACCATCAGCAGCTCGCGCAGCCGCTCCCGCAGCGGGTGCGCGGCGGTCAGCGCGGTCAGCTCGGAGACGGCCTCCGCGTGGCAGCCGACCTCCAGGTCGAGATCGAGCCGGGTCTCGGTGAGCTGGAGCCGCCATTCCTCCAGCCGGGTCCGCTGGTTGTCCGCGTACGGCCCCGGCACCGACGCCAGCGCCTCGCCGTCCCACAGGCCCAGCACCTTGTTGATCAGCGTGCGCGCCTGGCAGCGGTCCCCGGCGACGCGGGCCTTCTCCGCCTCGGCGGCCAGGTCCTGGGCCAGCGTCAGGTCGAGCGCGCCCCGCCCGACGCGGATCGCGTAGCCGCCGGACTCGCTCACCAGGGCGTCCTGGCCCAGCGTCTTGCGCAGCCGGGAGGCGTACGTACGGATCGTGGCCAGCGCCTGCGAGGGCGGGTCCTCGCCCCAGAACGCGTCGATCAGCTCGTTCGCGGTGGCCGTCCGCCCCTCGCGCAGCAGCAGGGCGGCCAGCAGCGCGCGCTGCTGGGGGGAGCCGGACGGGAGCAGCTCGGAGCCGCGCCGGACCCGTACGGGTCCTAGCACGGTGAACCTGAGGGTGTCCGTCGTACCCGGTTGCTCCGGAGCGCGCTGCTCCGGAACGCGCACGCGTGGCCCGTCGTCGCGGTCCATTGCTGCCCCCTAGTCCTGCTCGCCTGCCGGTCCCGCTCGTCCGCGGACCCCGCCGGTGGTGCCCGCGGCCCGCATGCCGGCCCGAGCGGGGAAGGGCGTCGAGGCGTCCGGACGGCGCGGTACCGCTGGTATCGCGCTCAACAGTCTGCCTTGTTCCGGGCGGACTCGTCAGCAGTGGGTGACGCTCTGCACAAGCCCTCGACAACGATTCGGGAACCACTCGGCCCGCCCGCCGTCCGGCCGATGCGCGCACACTAGCTGACGGTTCGTCAGATCGGCGCTACCGTGGAACGCATGGAGACCTTCCCGAAGATCATCTCGGTGGACGACCACACGGTGGAGCCCCCTCATGTCTGGCGGGACCGGCTCCCGTCCAAGTACGCGGACACGGGGCCGCGCGTCGTCCGCGCACCGCTGAAGGACATGACCTTCCTGGGCGGCAAGTTCGCGCCCGTGATGGGGGCGAAGGGCGACGACGGGCCGATCGGCGACTGGTGGGTGTACGAGGACCTGCACCGACCGCTCACCCGCCTGGACACCGCCGTCGGCTACGACAGGGACGAGATCAAGCTGGAGGTCATCACCTACGAGCAGATGCGTCCGGGCTCCTTCTCGGTCCCCGACCGGCTCGCCGACATGGACGTCAACCACGTCCAGTCCGCGCTCTGCTTCCCCACCTTCCCGCGGTTCTGCGGGCAGACGTTCACCGAAGCGAAGGACCGCGAGCTGGGGCTCCTCGGTGTGCGCGCGTACAACGACTGGATGGTGGAGGAGTGGTGCGGCCCCGAGGCGCGCGGGCGTCTCGTCCCCCTCACCCTGATCCCGCTGTGGGACGCGGAGCTGGCCGCCGCGGAGGTCCGGCGCAACGCGGCACGGGGCGTGCGCGCTGTCGCGTTCTCCGAGATACCTCCCCATCTCGGGCTTCCGTCCATACATGCGGACGACTGGGATCCGTTCCTGGCGGCCTGCGACGAGACCGGCACCGTGATCGCCATGCACATCGGCTCCTCGTCGCGGATGCCGTCCACCTCCGCCGACGCCCCGCCCGCCGTCGGTTCCACCATCACCTTCGCCAACTGCTGCTTCTCGATGGTCGACTGGCTGATGAGCGGCAAGTTCGAGCGCTTCCCCAACCTCAAGATCATGTACGCGGAGGGGCAGATCGGCTGGATCCCGTACATCCTGGAACGTGCCGACGTGGTCTGGGAGGAGAACCGGGCCTGGGGCGGCGTCGCCGAGAAGGTCCACCGGCCGCCGTCCGAACTCTTCGCCGAGCACGTGTACGGCTGCTTCTTCGACGACGCCTTCGGACTCAAGAACCTCGACGCGATCGGCGTCGGCAACGTCCTGTACGAGACCGACTACCCGCACTCCGACTCCACTTGGCCCCGCTCCCGCGAGGTCGGCGAGGAGCAGATGGGCCACCTCGCCCCGGACGTCGTCGACCGGATCGTGCGCGGCAACGCGATCGAGCTGCTGGGGCTCACGGAGGACGGGCTCTGGGCGGGGGCGTGACGCGGGGGAGCGGGCGCCTGCGCGTCGGGCCCGCGTGAGGTCGTACGGCCCGTACGGGAGGTGAGCCGCCGGCCCACCTCCCGTACGAGGCCCGGACGATGCCCGTACGAGATCCGACGAGATCCGACGAGATCCGACGAGATCCGACGAGATCCGTACGGCACCCGTACCGGAGTCGTACGAGGCCGTACGCGCCCCGTACGGCCGAGGCGTCAGGCCCTCGTCACCGGCTCCTGGAGTTCCGTCACCCAGCCGCCCGGGTCCGGCGGGCACTCCAGGGTGACCTCGCGGGCGTACCCGGTGGAGCGGTAGCCGTGCGCCTCCAGCCAGCGGGCCAGGGTCTGGGCGGTCGGCAGGACGTCGTCCATCGCGCCCCGGTGCACGATCGTCGCCGCCTCGAACGCCGGCAGCTCCACCACCTCCACCCCGGTGTCCCCGACCGGGCCCACCGGGCCCGTGACGGCCACCCCGGCGTGCACGGTGACCGCGCCTCCGCCCTCGGGGGCCTCCTCGTACCGGGCGATCCCGGGGCCCGCGGGGCGGACGCCCGCGCCCTCCAGGAGCGGGAAGAGCCGCTCGTACAGCGGACCGATCACCGGCCCGATGTGGTGCGGCCCGTAGCTCTCGGCCGTCCCGGTCAGCTCGGCCACCCGGACCGCCGGAACGGTCTTGATCACGACGTCGTCGGCAGGCATGCGCCCCTCGCTCTCGATCGACCGGAGCCTCGCCTCGACCCCGGCCAGCCGCGTCGCCGCGGCGGCCATCGCCTCCTCCAGCTCGGCCCGGCGCAACCGCAGCATGCCGCGCAGCTCCTCCGGTCCCACCTGCTCGTCCAGGACGGCCGCCACCTGCTGGAGCGTGAAGCCGAGGTCCTTGAGCGCGATGATCCGGTTGAGCCGGGCGAGCTGGGCCGCGCCGTACAGGCGGTAGCCGGTGGCGGGGTCGGTGCGGTCCGGGTGCAGCAGCCCGACGGCGTCGTAGTGACGCAGCATCCGGGGCGACACCCGCCCGTACCTGGCGAAGTCTCCGATGGTGAACATGATGGCTCCACTGCACCCCTTCACACGGGGTCAAGGTCAAGGGCGGCCGGAAGCCGGGCCCGCGCGGCACGGCCTGGGCCCCGTACGCCGCCACCGTCCCGCCTCCGCCGGGGGTCCGGCGGAGGCGGGAGCCCCGGCACAGGCAGGAGCCCCGTTCCTCCGCCGAAGCGGGGGAGCGGGGCTCCTTGGGTACTGCTATGTGCGGCCGCGATCGGCCGACCTGGGCAACCAGGGTGTGTCCGGTGGATCAGGATCGGATACGTCGTGGACCCGGTCAAGATCCTCCGGGCGCGCCCTAGGCCGGGGTGACGTTCTCAGCCTGCGGACCCTTGGGTCCCTGAGTGACGTCGAAGTTCACGACCTGGTTCTCCTCGAGGGAGCGGAACCCGGACGCGTTGATCGCGGAGTAGTGAACGAAGACATCCGGGCCGCCGCCGTCCTGGGCGATGAAGCCGAAGCCCTTTTCAGCGTTGAACCACTTGACGGTTCCGGTAGCCATAAGCCCTCCTTGGGCCAAAGGGTTGCCCTGCTCCAGAACCTGCAAACAAGTCTGAAAACTACAAAAGCCTGCGGGTCACATGCTCCGCAGGCTCTGTACTGCAAGGGAAACCAAACTGCAACTTGGCGGCGAGCCTAGCATGGGGTCTCGGGCCTGCGGTAGAGGGAAAGATCACTTCACCCATACGTTTGAAAGCCCCGCCGGACGTTCGGCGCGAGCCGCTCCGGAGGCCCGCCCGGAGACCCGTCCGGGGCCCCGGCCCGACCGCCTTCCGGAAGAGGCGCCGGACGCGGGCGGTGCGAGGCCCCCGGCCCCCGGTGGTGCCCCCGGCCCGGTGCGGGTCTAGCCTCGCGATGTGGACAATTCAACCGTCTCCCCCCGTGAAGGCGACGAGAACCGTCGCAGCCGGCCCCGCGTCGGCCACATCCAGTTCCTGAACTGCCTGCCGCTCTACTGGGGCCTGGCGCGCACGGGAACCCTGCTCGACCTGGAGCTCTCCAAGGACACCCCGGAGCGCCTCAGCGAGCAGCTCGTCAGGGGGGACCTGGACATCGGTCCGGTCACCCTCGTGGAGTACCTGCGCAACGCCGACGACCTGGTGGCCTTCCCCGACATCGCGGTCGGCTGCGACGGGCCCGTCATGTCCTGCGTGATCGTCTCCCAGGTCCCACTGGAGCAGCTCGACCGGGCCCGGGTGGCCCTCGGCTCGACCTCCCGCACCTCGGTACGCCTCGCGCAGCTCCTGCTCGCCGAGCGGTACGGGGTCCGGCCCGACTACTACACCTGCCCGCCCGACCTGGGGCTGATGATGCAGGAGGCGGACGCCGCCGTGCTGATCGGCGACGCCGCGCTCCGCGCCAACCTGCACGACGCGCCCCGCCTCGGGCTCCAGGTCCACGACCTGGGGCAGATGTGGAAGGAGTGGACGGGGCTGCCGTTCGTCTTCGCCGTCTGGGCGGCCCGCAAGGACTTCCTCGCCGCCCACCCCGAGCAGGCGGCCCAGGTCCACGAGGCGTTCCTGGCCTCCCGGGACCTCTCCCTGGAGGAGGTCGCCAAGGTCGCGGAGCAGGCGGCCCGCTGGGAGGCGTTCGACGCGGAGGTGCTGGAGGAGTACTTCACGACGCTCGACTTCCGCTTCGGCCCCGACCAGCTCGCCGGCGTCCGCGAGTTCGCCCGCCGGACGGGTGAGGACACCGGCTACCCGGCCGATGTCCGGGTGGAACTGCTCGGCGGCTGACCGGCCCCGCGCCGGAATTCGCTTTCCTCCCGGGAGAGGGCGGCCGGAGCGGACGGGGGCACCGGGAAAGGCAACCGGTTGCCCCATGGCAATGCCGGATACTGCGCCCGTCGCGGATACCGCTCCGATACGGCTGCGGATACCGCCCCGGTTGTCGTTTCGGCATACCGCTCCGCTGGGGAATGCGGTGGGGAAAGGGAACGCGGGAGCGAGGGAACGGCACATTCGCGCCTTTCCCCGGAGTGAAGTGGCGAAAAGATCCCCTCCTGACCGGGGTAAGGGGTCATGGTCCGGCAGTTCCCGGTGACCACGCCGGGCGCGCCCCCTAGGCTTCGGTCCGGACCCGGGCCGCCCGCCGGCTCTGCCACGCACGGCTTCGCCGCACACGGCTCCGCCACCCACGGCGCGCCGTCCACGGGTCCACCGTCCGCAGGGTTCACCGTCCGCAGGGTCCACAGGGGGAGTCCAACGATGCAGCCGCTGGAAGCGGGCGAACCGCGCACCATCGGTGCCTACCGACTGCTCGGCAGGCTCGGCGCGGGCGGCATGGGCCGGGTCTACCTGGGGCGCAGCGCGGGCGGGCGTACGGTCGCGGTCAAGGTCGTCCACCCCCACTTCGCGCTCGACGAGCAGTTCCGCGCCCGGTTCCGGCGCGAGGTGGACTCCGCCCGGCGTATCGGCGCCCAGTGGACCGCCCCCGTTCTGGACGCGGACCCGGACGCGCCGGTGCCGTGGGTGGCGACCGGTTACGTGGCCGGGCCGCCGCTCTCCCAGGCGGTCACCGAGCACGGCCCGCTGCCCGAGCCCGCGGTGCGCACCCTCGGCGCGGGTCTGGCCGAGGCGCTGGACGCCGTCCACGGCCAGGGCATCGTCCACCGCGACGTGAAGCCGTCCAACGTGCTGCTGGCCCTCGACGGCCCCCGCCTCATCGACTTCGGCATCGCGCGGGCCCTCGGCGCGACGGTCTCGCTCACCTCCACCGGGGTCTCGGTCGGTTCGCCCGGCTACATGGCGCCCGAGCAGATCCGGGGCCGGGACGTCACCGGCGCGGCCGACGTCTTCTCGCTGGGCGCGGTCCTGGCGTACGCGGCGACGGGCGAGGCCCCCTTCCCCGGCGACTCCTCGGCCGTCCTCCTCTACAAGGTGGTCCACGAGGAGCCCGAGCTGGGCGAGTTGGCGGGCGAGCTGCGCGAGGTGGTCGCGGGGTGCCTGGCCAAGGACCCGGCCGACCGCCCCGCCCCGGCCGAGCTGGCCCGGGTCCTCGCGCCGGACGGGGCGGCGGCGATGGTGGCGGGCGGCTGGCTGCCGGGCCGGCTGGTGCGCGAGGTCAGCCGCTCGGCCGTGGCGCTGCTGGACCTGGAGCCGCAGGAGGGGCCGGTGCAGTCGGGGCCCGTACCGTTCAGCAGCGCCTCGCTCGGGGCCGGCCCCGCGACGGACGCCCGCGGCGGCGCGTTCGGGCCGCCCGTGCCCCCGCCGCCGCCGGGGGTGCCGCCCCGCACCCCCGGCCCGTCCGACGCCCCGCGCCGGTCCGCCGCCGACCCGTCCGGATCGCTCGCGGGGGTACCGGGGGCGCCGCACCCGCCGACCGAGCACGAGGGCACCTACCGGCAGAGCACCGTCGGCGACCGCAGGCCCGGCAAGGGCGGGCTGCCGGGGCAGCGCACCGCCGGCCCCCGCCTCTCGTTCACCGTCGGCGCCGAGGACCGGCCGGGCGCCGGGGAGCGCCGCGCCCGCCGGGTCAGCTGCACCGTCGCCCTGGCCGTGGCGGGCGCACTCGCCGTGGTCACCCTCGGCACCGGTCTGCTCGACGGGCTCTTCCCGGACGGCGACGCCGACCGGGGCAACGACACGGCGGCGAAGCCGTCGTCCTCCACCACCGCCTCGGGCGAGCCGACGCCCACCGACTCCGGGAAGCCGTCGCCCACCGGTTCCGACGGCGCGAGCGAGGCCCCGCTGGCCGCGCTGCCGAAGGCGTACGCCGGCACCTGGAAGGGCCCGGTCACCGAGCGGACGAGCGGTCAGCCGCACGGCACGCTCACCGCCGTCTTCACCGAGGGCAAGCTCGGCGAACAGGTCGTCCGGATGAGCACGACCATCTCCCAGCTCGGCATCACCGTCACCTGCAACAGCGTCGGCACCCTCTCCTCCGGCACCGCGAAGGAGCTGGACGTCCACGAGACCACCGACCCGGACCGCCCCAGCACCCCCGGCCTCTGCACCGCGTCCGAGGCCGACCTGGTCTTCCGCCTCAACGACGACGGCACCCTGTACTACCGGTCGAAGGAACGTGCCGCCGGGCTGCCGTACGGGACGCTCACCCGGTCCGGCGGCTGATCGCGCGGGGGGCTGGCGTACGCTGGATCGGTCCGTGGATCGTCAGAGAAACCGCCGAAAGGTGACAGCCCGGTGACCGAGAAGGCCGACCTTCAGCCCGTCCTCGACCGAGCCGCCGCAGGCGGACGGATCACCCCCGAGGAGGCGCTCGACCTCTACCGGTCCGCGCCGCTGCACGCCCTGGGCGCCGCCGCCGACGCCGTACGCCGCCGCCGCTACGCCGGTACGGAGCACATCGCGACGTACATCATCGAGCGCAACATCAACTACACCAACGTGTGCGTGACGGCCTGCAAGTTCTGCGCCTTCTACGCCCCGCCGAAGGCCACCGACAAGGGCTGGACCCGCGACCTCGACGACATCCTGCGCCGCTGCGCGGAGACCGTGGAGCTCGGCGGCACCCAGATCATGTTCCAGGGCGGCCACCACCCGGACTTCGGCGTGGAGTACTACGAGGAGCACTTCTCCGCGATCAAGAAGGCGTTCCCGCAGCTCGTCATCCACTCGCTGGGCGCCTCCGAGATCGATCACATGGCCCGGATCTCGAAGGTCTCCGCCGAGGAGGCCATCCGCCGCATCCACGCCGCCGGGCTCGACTCCTTCGCCGGCGCGGGCGCCGAGCTGCTGCCGGCCCGGCCGCGCACCGCCATCGCCCCGCTCAAGGAGTCCGGCGAGCGCTGGCTGGAGATCATGGAGATCGCCCACGGCCTCGGCGTCGAGTCGACCTCCACCATGCTGATGGGCACCGGCGAGACCAACGCCGAGCGCATCGAGCACCTCAGGATGATCCGGGACGTCCAGGACCGCACGGGCGGCTTCCGCGCGTTCATCCCGTACACCTACCAGCCGGAGAACAACAAGCTGAAGGGGCAGACGCAGGCCACCCTCTTCGAGTACCTGCGGATGATCGCCATCGCCCGGCTCTTCCTCGACAACGTCGCCCACATCCAGGGCTCCTGGCTGACCACGGGCAAGGAGGTCGGCCAGCTCTCGCTGCACTACGGCGCGGACGACCTCGGCTCGATCATGCTGGAGGAGAACGTCGTCTCCTCCGCCGGGGCCAAGCACCGCTCCAACCGGCTGGAGATCATCGACCTGATCCGCAAGGCGGACCGGGTCCCCGCCCAGCGCGCCACGACCTACGAGCACCTCGTCGTGCACGACGATCCGGCGAACGACCCGGTCGACGAGCGCGTCGTCTCGCACATCTCCTCGGTCGCGATCGAGGGCGGCACCGCGCACCCGGAGCTGAAGCTCCTCAACGCCAACTGACGCCCCTGTGCTGACGATCCACGCCGCGCCCCTGGTCCTTCCGGTGGGTGCGGCGGCCGTCGTGGACGGGGCGGTCGCGGTGGACGGGGACCGCGTCGCCGCGCTCGGCCCGTACGCGGAGGTCGCCGCCGCCCACCCGGCCGCCCGGGTCCGCCGCTGGCCCGGCCTCCTCACGCCCGGACTGCGCCAGGACCGGGCCGCCGATCTGCTCACCCGCTGCTACCACCCGGACCCCCGCGAAGCCGACGAGCTGGGCGAACTCCCCTTGTGGGGCGAGGCGTTCGAGCGGCTGGCGGCGACGATGGACGCGACCCGGCGGTCCGGCAGCATCCGGCGCGGCCTCCAGCGGATGCTGCGCCACGGCACGACGCACCTGGCCGGCCCCCTCGGCGCGGACGACCCGGCCCTGCGCACGGCGGTCGCCCGGTCGGGCCTGGTGCGGGTCCCGGGCCCGCCCGCCGGGGCCGCGCCCGTAGGCGACAAGGCGCCGGACCCGGACCCGTTCGCGGCGGGCGGTGACCTGGCCCGTACCGCCCACGGTCCGCTCCGGGTGGGCGGCCGGGCCGACCTCGCGGTCTTCGACGTGCCGGACGAGGCGGCGCTGTACGGGGGAGGGCCCCGGCCCTGCGTGGCGACGGTGCTCGCGGGCCGGCTGGTGCACCGGGCCCGCTGAGGCCGGGGGCGCGTTTACCGAGTCCGTCTCCGGGCCTGCTGAGGCCGTTTCCGGGTCCGCTGAGGCGGCTTCCGTACGGTACGGCCGGCTCAGGGCACCTTCGGGCCGCCCAGGTAGCGGCCCTTCGCGTCGTACGGCCAGGCGTTGGCGACGCACCCCTTCAACCCGTCGATCTGCTGCATCATCGCGGGCGCGGGACGCCCCTTCCCCGGGCACGTCTCGTGGCCGCGCCCCAGCCAGTGGCCGACCTCGTGGTTGACGATCAGCGCCCGGTACTCCGCGACGGGCCCGTCGAACTGCGGCGAACCGAGCAACCAGCGCTTGAGGTTGACCATCACCTTCTCGCCGCCCCGGCAGTTGACCTCGCCGCGCGTCTTCAGGCCGTACGCACCGCACATCCGGTCCGTCGTCGCCGGGGTGGCGATCCGGATCACCAGTCCGGCCGAATCGTCGGCGACCTGGCGGAACGTCCGCTCGCCGCCGTGCCCCCAGCCGCGCGGATCGGCGAGGACGGCGGCGATCTCCTCGGCGGCCCGGTCGGGGTCCACGTCGATGCCGTCCTCCACCTCGACCCGGTACGGGCTGCCCTTCCCCTTCTTCGTGACGCCCGCCCGCGCCACGGTGAACGTGCCGTCCCCGGCCTCGGGTATCTCCTCGGCGTCCGTCCCGCCTTCCCCGGCGGAGGGCGTGGGCGGGGGAGCGGGGGCGTCAGCGAGCGGTTCCGCCGCGTTGTCCGGGCCGCCCGCCGGGGCCGTGGCGGCCGGGGCCGCGTCCACCGGCCCGCCGCCGTCCGCCCCGGGGCGGGCGACGAGCAGCGCCGCGCCCGCCAGCACCGCGAGCGTGAGCACGGCGAACGCGGCCACCCGCCGCCGGCTCCGCTGCCGCCGCCGCAACCGCGACCGGGCGGCCGACCGGGAGCGCGGCGCGACCGGAGCACCGCCCCCGGCGCTCGGCGCCCGGGGCGGCAGCGCGCGCAGCCGGAAGGTGTCCTTGTCGGGCGTGGGCAGGGCGGTGGGACGCGGCATGGCGGGGCGTGGCTCCGTACGTCGGGGACAGGGCGCGGGTGCGGCGGTGGGGGCGCGGGGAGAGGGACGGCGGGGCGGACGGTCCGGGTTCCGGACGAAGGCGGGAACGTGCGGCAGGCGCGGGCGGCGGCAGATGGCAGGCGGTCGCGAGCACCCCGCCCCCCTCTCGCGGAGCGCCCCCTCCCCTCTTACAGAGCGTCCGTGTGCCGAAAAGGTTGAAGAATAGTGAAGATCGATTCGAGGAGGGTACGGCGGGGTCGCCTCCCAACGGGACGCCGAGCGGGGCGTGATGGGGCCCGCCCCGCTCGGAATGCGCCGTTCAGGTCAGGGGCCCGGCCCCCGGAATGCGCCGTTCAGATCAGGGGATCGGTCCCCGGAACGTGCCGTTCAGGTCAGGGGGATCAGGGCCACGATGCGCTTGCCCCCGGGCTGGAGGGTGACGGTGACCTGCTGCGAGAGGCGGCGGATCAACGGCCAGCCATAGCCCCCGATACGACCGGGGCGGGCGGAGTCGTCGGCGCTGTCGACCGGGAGTTCGCGGCTGGCGTCCATGACCGTGAGGCGCAGCCCCTCATCGGTGAGCTCGGCCGCGAAGCCGGTGATGCCGCCTCCGTGCCGTACGGCGTTGGTCACCAGCTCCGAGGTGACCAGCAGGGCGTCGGCCACGACCACGTCGGCCGCCAGGCCCTCGCTGACCGGGCCGCAGAACTGCGTCGTCAGGAGCCGCATCACGGCGTCGCGCGCGTCGGCCGCGTTGGCCGGGACAGGACGGGTCACGGACGCATCCAGCCCACCGGCCGGATGCGAACCGCGCTCCACCATCTCGTGTCCCTCGTACATCGTTGACTGTCACGTGCCCGGCCGGGCCGCGGTGCACGCCGGCCCGTGAGGCGGTTTCCGTTCATCCGGCGATCGCCGTCTCGACGTCGGCCGCGAACCGGAACGCGTCCGAGGTCCCGGTGACCTCGAACAGGCGGCGCACATTCACGCTCAGCGGACCGGCCAGCACCAGGCGCCTCCCGGCGCTCTCGTGCTCGCGCAGACCGTCCAGCAGGGCGTGCAGAGCGGTCGAGTCGGCGAACCCCACGCCCGACAGGTCCACCACGGTCAGCCGGCCTTCGCCGGTCGTCGCCGCTGCCAGCGCATCGGCCATTCCGGCCGTACCGTCCCAGCTGTCCAGGTTGCCCCGGACGCGGATCAGTACGACACCGTCGCCGACGGTCTCCAGGGCCGCGCTCACGTCCACTCCCCTCACACACCTGCACTCACCGTATCCTCCCGCGCCCCCGGCCCTCGGTCCGCGTATGCCCCGTGAGCGGTCCACGGAACGGGCGCGGGGCGTCTCACTTCCTGGCGGACGCCTGGTGCGGGCGGGAAACGCTGTGCTAGAACAACGCCCGTGACAGTCGATCGCCTTCTGGTGGAGTGCCTCCACATCGATCTCTGCCGCGTCTCCAGCGCATCCTGTTGATGCCCTCGGCCGGCGGCATCCTCCGCGATGCCCGCCTGATGCCCGCGCGCGTCTCCGCCGGCCGCGCTCACCGCGCCGTACCCGCTCTCCGCGCCTGAGCCGTTCCGCTCTCCGCGCCTGAGCGGCTTCACCCTCCGCGCCCGAGCCGCTTCCGGACCGCACCGCCCCGCATCGCCTCCCGTCCCCGACCGCGTCCCGTCGTGCCCCGGCACGCACCGACGCGTCGCCGCGCGTCAGCGCACGCCCCCTCGTCCCACGTGCCCTCGTCCCGCGTCCCGCCGGGCCCGCCCTGCCGGGTCCCGAGGGCCGCCGCCGTCCTTCCCGTCCACCGGGCCCGCCTTCCCCAACCGGCCCGGCGGACGCGCCACGACTCCGGAGACCCCGCCATGCCCCCATCCCCGCCCCTGCGGGAACGGACCGCCGGCCCCGCGGCCCCGCCCGACGCCGTGCCCCCGGACCCGCCGGTCGCGGACGCCGGACGGCAGCGGCCCGAACGCGCCGCGCTGCTGCGCCGGATCGGCCTGCGGGTCCTCGCGCTCGCCGTCCTGCTCGGCCTCTGGCAGACGGTGACCGCGCTCCAGCTCTGGTCGCCGGTCCTGGTGCCCTCGCCCGCCGCCGTGTGGCAGGCGCTGCTGGAGACCTCCGGCACCCACGACGGCGTCCGCGGCTACCAGGGGCACACCCTGGTCGAGCACCTCGGGATCAGCCTGCGCCGGATCCTCATCGGGGCCGGGGCGGGCGTGGCCGCCGGGCTCGTGCTCGGCGTCCTCATGGGGACGCTGCCCTGGGTACGGGTGGTGCTGGAGCCCGCCGTGGCGTTCCTGCGCACCCTGCCCCCGCTCGCCTACTTCAGCCTGCTCATCATCTGGTTCGGCATCGACGAGGCCCCCAAGCTGTGGCTGCTGGCCATCGCCGCGATGCCGCCGGTCGCCGTCGCCACCGCCTCCGCCGTGGCGTCCGCGCCGACCGCCCTGGTCGAGGCGGCCCGCGCGATCGGGGCCCGGCGCCGACAGGTCGTCACCTCCGTCGTGCTGCCCTCCGCCCTGCCCGAGATCCTCGTCGGCGTCCGGCTCGCCTTCGGCATCGCGTACTCCTCCGTCGTCGCCGCCGAGACCGTCAACGGGCTGCCGGGCATCGGCGGCCTCATCCGGGACGCCCAGCGCTACAACCAGTCCGACACCGTCGTCCTCGGCCTCTTCGCCATCGGCGTCTCCGGCCTGCTCATCGACGCCGCCCTGCGCCTCCTGTCCGACCGCCTCGCCCCGTGGCGCGGCCACACCTAGACCACCCCCCACGGCCACAACTCCCCACCGCCCCAAGCCACTTCCGTACGAAGGACACACCCATGCCCCGAACACGCGGCCCGCTCCGCCTCTCCTCGATCGCCGTCACGCTCGGCGCCCTGCTGGCGGTGACGGCCTGCGGTCAGGGCGGCGGCTCCGGCGACGGGGGCGACGGCGGGAAGACGATACGCATCGCCTACCAGGCGTTCCCCAGCGGCGACCTGATCGTCAAGGAGAAGGGCTGGCTGGAGAAGGCGCTTCCCGGATACGACGTCAAGTGGACCAAGTTCGACTCCGGGGCGAGCATCAACACCGCGTTCGTCGCCGGGTCCGTGGACCTCGCCGCGATCGGCTCCAGCCCGGTGGCCCGGGGCCTCTCCGCGCCGCTGAACATCCCGTACGAGGTCACCTGGGTGCTCGACGTCGCCGGGGACAACGAGGCGCTGGTCGCCCGCGACGGCTCCGCGATCTCCTCGGTGAAGGACCTGGCGGGCAAGAAGGTCGCCACCCCGTTCAGCTCCACCTCCCACTACAGCCTGCTCGCCGCCCTCGACCGGGCCGGGGTGGACGCCTCGAAGGTCCAGCTCCTCGACCTGGAGCCGCAGGACATCCTGGCCGCCTGGACGCGCGGCGACATCGACGCCGCCTACGTCTGGCTGCCGACGCTGGACGAGCTGAAGAAGACCGGGAAGGTCGTCGTCTCCAGCCGCGAACTCGCCGCCGCGGGCAAGCCGACCCTCGACCTCGGCGTCGCCTCCACCCGCTTCCTCAAGGCCCACCCCGACGTCCTCCCCGCCTGGCGCAAGGCCCAGGCGCGCGCCCTCGACCTCATCCACGACGACCCCGCCGCCGCCTCGGCCTCCGTGGGCAAGCAGCTCGGCATCAGCCCCGCCGACGCGGGCTCCCAGCTGAAACAGGGCATCTTCCTCAAGCCCGCCGAGCAGGCCGACGCGAAGTGGCTCGGCGCCCCCGGCAAGGCCGGCGGCCTCGCGGACAACCTGCACAGCGCCGCGCGCTTCCTCGTCGACCAGAAGCAGATCGACGCCGCACCGGACATCGAGGCCCTGCGCGAGGCCGTCCACACGGAAGGGCTCAGCGATGCCGTCAGCCCCTGACACCGAGAAGACCCGGGCCCCCGAGCCGCCGGGGAGCGCCCCCGTCGTCTCCGTACGCGGTCTGCGGCACTCCTACGGCAGGGGCCCGGACGCGGTCACCGCGCTCGGCCCGCTCTCCCTGGAGATCCCGGCCGGTGAGTTCCTGGTCCTCGTCGGACCCTCCGGCTGCGGCAAGAGCACCCTGCTGCGGCTGATCGCCGGCTTCGAGCACGCGGCCGAGGGCTCGGTCGAGGTGTTCGGGGAGCGCCCCGAACCCGGCGGCCGGGCGGGCATCGTCTTCCAGCAGCCGCGCCTCTTCCCCTGGCGCACGGTCGGCGACAACATCGGACTCGCGCTGGCGTACGCCGGTGTGCCCCGGTCCGAACGGCCGGAGCGTGTCGCGGGGCTGCTGGACCGCGTCGGACTCGCCGGCACCGCCGGACGCCGGGTCTGGCAGATCTCCGGCGGCCAGCAGCAGCGCGTCGCCATCGCCCGCGCCCTGGCCGGCGGCAAACGGCTGCTGCTGCTCGACGAACCCTTCGCCGCGCTCGACGCGCTCACCCGGGAACGACTCCAGGAGGACCTGCGCACCATGAGCGCCGAGACCGGGACCACCGCCGTGTTCGTCACCCACAGCGTGGACGAGGCGGTCTTCCTCGGCTCCCGCGCGATCGTCCTCACCAACCGCCCGGGGACCGTCGCCCTCGACCTCCCCATCGGCTTGCCCCGCACCGGAGCCGGCCCCGACGAACTGCGCGGCCTGCCCGCGTACGCCGCCCTGCGCGCCGAGATCGGCACAGCGGTGCGCGAAGCGGCCGGCTGACCCGTACGCCCGACCCCCACCGGAGGAGGAGCACCATGACCACCACCACCGCACCCCCCGGGCTGCGCGCCCACCGCATCCCCGCCGACGGCCTGTACGAGGGCCCGCGCACCCTGCGCCGGGTCCCGGATGGCTGGACCGACCGCCCGTACGAGCGCTTCCGCCTGGTCCCGCTCGGCCGGGTCATCGGCGCCGAGATCCACGGCGTCGACCTGACCCGCCCCCTGGACCCGGCCGTGCGCGCCGAACTGGACCGGGCGCTGCTGGAGTGGAAGGTGCTGTTCTTCCGCGATCAGCACCTCACCTCGCTCCAGCAGCGGGCGTTCGCCGGGCAGTGGGGCGAGCTGGAGACCAACCCGCTGCTCGCCACCGGCGACGACCCGGAGGTCGCCCGGCTCGACCGCACCGCCGTCCCCACCTTCGAGAACGTCTGGCACGCCGACGTCACCTTCCGCGAGCGCCCCGCCCTCGGCGCGGTCCTCCAGCTCCGCGAGGTGCCGCCGGTCGGCGGGGACACGCTGTGGGCGGACATGGCCGCCGCCTACGACGACCTGCCCGAGGAGGTGAAGGAGCGCGTCGAGGGGGCGCGTGCGGTGCACGACTTCATCCCCGGGTTCGCCCGCTTCTCCCCGCCGGAGCGGCTGGCCGCGCACCAGGAGCGGTTCCCGCCGGTCGAGCACCCGGTGGTGCGCCGCCACCCGGTCACCGGCCGCCGGACGATCTTCGTCAACGCCTCCTTCACCACGCGCATCGTCGGCTTCGCGCAGGAGGAGAGCGACCGGCTGCTGCGGCTGCTCTTCCAGCAGGCCCACGCCCCGGAGTACCAGGTGCGGTTCTCCTGGCGGGCGGGCGACGTCGCGTTCTGGGACAACCGGGCCACCCAGCACTACGCCGTCAACGACTACGCCCCGCACCGCCGGGTCGCGGAACGCGTCGCCATCGCGGGCGACCGCCCCCGCTGATCCCGGGGACGCGGCTGCTTGAATGGAAGGGTGACCCGAGCCTCCCTGGAAAAGCAGCCGCACGAAGTCGCCTCGATGTTCGACGGGGTGGCGGCCAACTACGACCTGACCAACGACGTGATCTCGCTCGGCCAGGCCCGGCTGTGGCGCAAGGCGGTCGCCCGCGCGGTCGACGCCCGCCCCGCCCAGAAGGTCCTGGACCTGGCGGCGGGCACGGCGACCTCCTCGCAGCCCTTCGTGAAGGCGGGCGCCTACGTCGTGCCGTGCGACTTCTCGCTCGGCATGCTCAAGGTCGGCAAGGAGCGCCACCCCTGGATGCCGTTCACGGCGGGCGACGGCATGAAGCTGCCGTTCCGGGACGAGACGTTCGACACCGTCACCATCTCCTTCGGGCTGCGCAACATCCAGGACACCGAGGTCGCCCTGCGCGAGCTGTACCGGGTGACGAAGCCCGGCGGCAAGGTCGTGATCTGCGAGTTCTCCCAGCCGACCTGGACCCCGTTCCGCACGGTCTACACGGAGTACCTGATGCGGGCGATCCCGCCGACCGCCCGCGCGGTCTCCTCCAACCCGGACGCGTACGTCTACCTCGCCGAGTCCATCCGCGACTGGCCCGACCAGCCCGCGCTCGCCGCACTGCTCCAGAAGGCGGGCTGGTCCAAGGTCGCCTGGCGCAACCTGACGGGCGGCGTGGTGGCCCTGCACCGGGCCACCCGCGCCTGAGGCCCCCCCGCCGCTACCGGCGGGTCGGGCCATCGGTCACCTCCGGGGCCTCACAGCTCCAGCCGGAAGCAGACCGCCACCTGCCCGCGAGGGGTGTCGTACGACTCGGCGCGCCGCATCCCGAGCCGCTCCGCGACCGCCATCGACCGGGCGTTCCGCTCGTGGACCATCGCGACGACCTCGCCCACCCCCGCCGCCCGTACCCGCTCCAGCGTGGTGCGGGCGGCGGCGGAGGCGTACCCGCGCCCCCACGCCGTACGCCCGAGGCGCCAGCCGATCTCGATCGCTCCGACCGGGCCGTAGTGCGCGTGCGGCCACGGCTGCGCCCCGGTGAACCCGAGAACGGCGTCCTCCTCGTCCGTGAGCGTCCACAGGCAGTAGCCCAGCTCCGCGTCGTGCCGCCGCTGGCGCGCGGTCAGCTCCTCGTAGTCGCAGAGGTCGGCCCGGCGGCCCCCGAAGAACTCCATCACCTCGGGGTCGTCGAACACCCGGTACCAGGTCAGGGCGTCCTCGTCGGTCGGGACACGGAGGCGTACGGCGGGGGCCGAGGCGTGGGGCGTGGCAGGCGCGATCGACATGTGGGAGCCCTTCGGAGGGTTGGTCTGCAGGCCCCCATAGACTGCACGGGACATGTGCCGCGCGGCACGCGAATTCGAGTCTTCGGGAGATCCGACCGTGACCGAGCCCCTGACCGAGAACAGCGCGGACGTGATCGTCGTCGGGGCGGGCCCAGCCGGCTCCACGACCGCCTACTACCTCGCCAAGGCCGGACTCGACGTCCTGCTCCTGGAGAAGACCGCCTTCCCCCGCGAGAAGGTGTGCGGCGACGGGCTCACGCCCCGCGCCACGAAACAGCTCGTCTCCATGGGGATCGACATCTCCGAGGAGGCCGGCTGGCTGCGCAACAAGGGCCTGCGCATCATCGGCGGCGGCGTCCGCCTCCAGCTCGACTGGCCGGAACTCGCCTCCTACCCGGACTACGGGCTGGTCCGCAAGCGCGACGACTTCGACGAGCAGCTCGCCCGGCAGGCGCAGAAGGCCGGCGCCCGGCTGTACGAGCGCTGCAACGTGGGTGCGCCCATCCGCGACGAGCGCACCGGCCGCATCACCGGCGTGGAGGCGAAGATCGGCGAGGAGAAGACCCCGGTCACCTTCCACGCCCCGCTCGTCGTCGCCGCCGACGGCAACTCCACCCGGCTCTCCCTCGCGATGGGCCTGCACCGCCGCGACGACCGCCCGATGGGCGTGGCCGTGCGGACGTACTTCACCTCGCCCCGCCACGACGACGACTACCTGGAGTCCTGGCTGGAGCTGTGGGACCGGCGCGGCGCCGAGGACCGGCTGCTGCCCGGCTACGGCTGGATCTTCGGCATGGGCGACGGCACCTCCAACGTGGGCCTCGGCATCCTCAACTCCTCCTCCGCCTTCAAGGAGCTGGACTGGCGCGAGGTGCTCAAGGCGTGGTGCGCCTCGATGCCGGAGGACTGGGGCTACACCCCGGAGAACATGACGATGCCCATCCGGGGCGCGGCCCTCCCGATGGCCTTCAACCGCCAGCCGCACTACACGAAGGGCCTCCTGCTCGTCGGTGACGCGGGCGGCATGGTCAACCCGTTCAACGGCGAGGGCATCGCGTACGCCATGGAGTCCGGCCAGATCGCGGCCGACGTCATCGTCCAGGCGCACGCCCGCGCCACCCCGGCCCAGCGCGAACTGGCCCTGAACAACTACCCGAAGGTGCTCAAGGAGACCTACGGCGGCTACTACACGATGGGCCGCGCCTTCGTGAAGCTGATCGGCAACCCGAAGGTCATGAAGGTCGCCACCCAGCGCGGCCTGACCCACCCGCTGCTGATGAAGTTCACGCTCAAGATGCTGGCCAACCTGACCGACCCGCAGGGCGGCGACGCGATGGACCGCATCATCAACGGCCTGTCGAAGGTGGCCCCGAAGGCGTGACGCCGCCCGGCGCCGGTCGAGTCGTGATGTGACGTTCCGTCAGAAAGCGGGAGGCGCTGATCCGTTGGCGGCCGCCTCCCGGGCCCGCTCGTAGTGGCGGGCGACCCGGGCGCGGTTGCCGCAGGCCGGGGTGCACCACCCCTGCCGGCCGTGGCTGCGGACGAAGTACCGTGCGCAGCGCGGCGCGTGGCAGGCCCGCAGGTGCTCGCGCTGCGGCCCGCTCAGGAAGTCGACGGCGTCCCGCGCCAGTGCGGCGATCAGTCGGACCCGCGGGTCGGCCTCCGCCGAGGACAGGGTGGCCGAGGGCGGCCCTTCGGTGGGCCAGCGGAGCTGCGGCGCCACCAACTCCCGGGCGGACGCGTCGTTCAGGGCGGCCAGCGCCTCGCCCGCGGGCATCAGACGATGGGCGTCGACGGGGCTGGGTGGGGCCGGATCGACCGCCCGCGCGAACAGCGACCTCGCCGCTCCGCGCACCACGAGGACCGCTTGCCTCACTTCCTCGTCCACGATCAGTCCCCCGATGCCGCCGACGTTCCCGGCCTGACGACGGATCCATCTGCCGGTCGCCCCGACCGTGCCCAGTTCGTCGAGGACGCCGCCGTCCCCGCCGAGGCGGATGGTGTTCGCGAGTTCCGTCACGGGCCGCTGTGTCATGAGTGGCTCCCCTCGCCGTCTTCTGAACGCCTGTACTCTCCAGCCTAAAGTCCTAATGTCAAACCACGTATTAACATTAGGTGGCCGGTAGGGGCGGTGCCGGTGTTTCCGAAGCCGCCATTCCGCTTCCTGCCCGGGTTAATCCACGGCACCCCAGGTGATCGTGTGCGATGATTTGCGCGCCCCCGGTAACCGTCCGCACGGATCGACCGGCCGGCGTCCGCCCCCCCGAACCGCTGCCAGCGGCGTCACGCGGGGCGCACCGAATATTTTCTTGATGCACACTCACATCGAACGCGGCCGGCGGGGTACAGACAGCCGGTAAAGCGCTGCGACCCCGAGGACTGACAGCCATGACGACCGCCTCTCTGCCCCAGCACCAGGGCCTCTTCCTGGAGCCCAGCTTCACCGTGGACCTGACCGCGATGGACGACGACGAGGACTTCGACACCGCGTACGACGCTCCGCCCGCGCCCACGACCTCGGCCAGGGAGCCGGAGCGGACCAAGCAGCGCTCCCGCCGCCGCTGACCGGCCCGACCGGCCAGGCCGCCGCCGGCCGGTCCGTTCGAACGGCGAGGTGCCCCCGGCCGCCGGGGGCACGCGCCCCGCGCAGTCGCTTCCGCGCAGCCTCCGTACGCGTCAGCTCGCCCGGGGTACGTGCCCACGCAGCCGGCTCCGTACGACCTCCGTACCCGTTCGGCTCGCCCGGGGTACGCGCCGTGCGGCCGCCCCCGTACGGCCTCCGTACGCGTCGATCCGCCTGGAGGCCGCGCCCCGTCGCCCCGCCCCGTTCATAAGCCGCTGGAGTCCCCGGCGCCCGGGCGGTAGGCTCCCGTTCCATGTCCAGCCCCGAGTCCGACAGACTCCGGCCACCGGTGCGCCGGTGGCCGTGTTCCCGCTGAGCGTCGCCGGCTGACCCTCCAGGTCCCCGGCCCCCTTCGCCACGGTTCCACGCCCGCCGGACCACCGCGGGTACGGGCCGTTCCCCCCTCGCGTCACCTCCGTACGCAGGGTTCGTGCCACCGGCCGACCCCCGGCACAGCACACCGCCGGGTCCGGTCGCCGCCGGGCACCTCTCGCGCCGCCCCGTCC
The DNA here is from genome assembly GCF_000717645.1 of Streptomyces californicus. Taxonomy (GTDB): domain Bacteria; phylum Actinomycetota; class Actinomycetes; order Streptomycetales; family Streptomycetaceae; genus Streptomyces; species Streptomyces californicus. The sequence goes on along the minus strand of NZ_JNZZ01000013.1, from coordinate 75,106 downwards.
GGGCGTCCGCGCGACCCGTATCCCGCCCTCCGGTCTGTCTGTCCACGCGACGTTCCGTCCAAGGGGTACTCACCCATGCCATTCGCCGTATACGTCCTGGGGCTCGCGGTCTTCGCCCAGGGCACCTCCGAATTCATGCTGTCCGGGCTGGTCTCGGGCATCGCCGCCGACCTCGGCGTCTCCCTCTCCTCCGCCGGCCTCCTCACCTCGGCCTTCGCCGTCGGGATGGTCGTCGGCGCGCCGCTGATGGCGCTGGCCGGCCGCGCCTGGCCGCGCCGCCGCGCCCTGCTGTTCTTCCTCGCCGTGTTCATCGCCGTCCACGTCGTCGGCGCACTCACCCCGAGCTACGGGGTGCTCCTCGCGACCCGGTTCGTCGGGGCCCTCGCCAACGCGGGGTTCTGGGCGGTGGCCCTGACGACCGCCGTCGCGCTCGTACCCGACCGGCTCAAGGGCCGGGCCACCGCCGTCGTGGTCGGCGGGGTGACGATCGCCTGCGTGGTGGGCGTCCCGGCCGGCGCGGTGCTGGGGGAGCACTGGGGGTGGCGGTCCGCCTTCTGGGCCGTCGCACTCGTCTCGCTGCCCGCCGCCGTCGCGGTGCTGCGCGCCGTCCCGGGCGGCCGGGGTACGGAGGAGGCCGCCGCGCCCGTCCCCGTACGCGACGAGCTGCGCGTGCTGACCGGCCCCCGGCTGCGGCCCGTGCTGCTGACGATGGCCCTGGTACAGGGGGCGACGTTCTGCACGTTCTCGTACCTGGAGCCGCTGCTGACCCGGGAGACGGGGCTCGGGGCGGGCTGGGTGCCGGTGGCCCTGGCGCTCTTCGGGGCCGGGTCGTTCGCCGGGGTGACGGTGGCGGGCCGGTTCGCCGATGCCCGTCCGGTCGCGGTCGTCGCCACGGGCATGACCGCGCTTGTCCTCGGCTGGTCGGCGCTCGCCCTCGCGGCGGCCCACCCGGTGCTCGTACTGGTGCTGATCCCCCTGCTCGGCATGCTCGCCTTCGGTACGGGCACCGCGCTGATCACCCGGGTCCTGGGCCTGGCCCCCGGTGCCCCGACGCTGGCCGGAGCCTTCTCGACGACGGCGTTCAACCTCGGCGCGACGGTGGGCCCGTGGGCGGGCGGCCTGACGCTGGACGCCGGCCTGGGCTACCGGGGACCCGTCTGGGTGAGCGCCCTGCTGATGGTCCTGGCGCTGCTCACGGCAGGGGCGCGGGGGCTGACGGGGCGTACGGGAGGTGCCCCTGCATCGGGTCGTGCGGTCGGCCGGGCGGAGGCGGGGCGTCGAGGCTGAGGTAGAGGAGGGGGCGCACATGCCACTCGATGTGCCGCCCCTTGCGGAGCATCAACGTGAACCCGCACGCCTCGCCCCGGTGCAGGGCGCCGAGCGCGGACACCCAGCCGCCCTGCTCCGAGAAGTGGAGGGCTCGCCCCGCCTCGTGCGGGGTGAGCCCGAGGACGTGGCTGGAGCGCAGCTGTACGCGCAGGACGCGGATGGCGTCACGAGGGGTGGCGAGGACCCGGAGGTCGACGGGCTCGGGGACGAACCCGTCGGCCGGCCCGTACCGCAGGACCTCGAACCGGAACCCGCGCTGCCGATGGGCCTGTACGAGGGGGAGGGTGCGGGGCGAAGTGCGCATGGTCGACCGTCCGATCGCAACGTCCGGGGCACCGGGCGCCCACAGGGCCGCCCGGTCCAACGTCGGTGACGGTAGCTCTGTAGCTACGGCAGGCGCAAGGGTGTTACGCCCCAATGGTGCGCCCGAACATGTGAGCGCCCCTCGCCGTCCAGGGGCAGGTGTCGAAGGGCGTCACAGGGCGGCTCAGATCAGATGGTCGAACTCGCCTGCCTTTACGCCCAAGAGGAACGCCCGCAGCTTTGATGTGCTGGTGGTGACGATCACGTGAGGATCATCGCTCTCGCGTAGTTGAATCATGCCGTCTACGGGGGCCAGTTCGATGCAGTTCTGATTGTCGTCCGGACCCGAGAAGGAAGACTTCTGCCAGTTGATTGCCTCGGTCATGCCGATAGACTCACATTTCCTGTGCGATGCGCTGGATGAAATCGTTCGACTTCGCCTCACTGAGTGAGATCGAGTCGACCGAGCCGATTAGCTCCCGGTACTTCGCGAGCTGAGCCTCCGCGTCGAGAAAACCTGAATCGAATGCGCTGTCGACCTGAACTGTGTCGAGTGCGGGGATCGTTGCCCCTGCATAGGCCATCGAGTGCACTGACCCGGTGATCTGTGCGGCGAACGGAATGACCCGGATGGTCACAGAAGGCCACTCCGAGAGTTCGCACAGGTACTCCAGTTGTCGGCTCATCGTTCTGGCGTCGCAGTACCTCATGCGGAGGGCGGCCTCGTGGATGAACGCTTCATACGGAGTTGGCTGAGGGCGGTCGAAAATCTCGCGGCGCCTCATGCGGTGCTCAACGCGCGCGTTCAATTCGGCAGTCGGGAGATTGGCAATTCCCCCGCGCAGGAGAGATGTTGCGTACGCCTCGGTCTGGAAAATGCCGGGTACGTAGAGCATCTCGATGGCTTGTATGGAGAGCGCCCAGTGTTCGAGCTCCGCCAGGTCGAGAAAGCCTGGCGACAGCACTCCCCGGTATTCCTCCCACCATCCCTTGGTGCGTTCCTCGGCCATGGCTGCCAAAGCATCCACCAAGTGCTTGTCGTTGGCGGAATAGTGGGCAGCCAGTCGGCGTACCCGCTGATCGCTCACGCCGTATCGCCCGGATTCGATGTGGCTGATCTGTGCGCGTTCGCCACCGAGGAACGCGGCGGCCTCGCCGCCGGACATGCCTGCCCGCTCGCGTAGCTTGCGCAGTTCCGCGCCCAACCGCCGCTGCCTCGCGGTCGGATAGCTTCTTGGCGGCATCAGGCCCTCTCTTCCGTACAGGTACTGAGTGTGCCGCCCCATCCTGCCTCAGGTCCACTCGAATGGGTGCTACGGCCGTCCCACTGTTGTGCCGTCCCACTGTTGTGCCCTACCTTCGGCGCGTGGCGCAGTACGTCGAACCACGCCGAAGTGCAGTTGCCTAGGGGGTGGTTGTCTCCCCTTCGAGGGCAGCCGGAGCCACGGCAGACGGGCAGCGCTTCCGACCGGCTCATGTAGGGAGACCCCATGCCACCCGTCTTCGCTCCACCTGTTCCCTTCCCGTACGCCCTCCCCTCGTCCTGCGAGGGCTATCAGCTCGCGATGCCCAACTCCGCCTTCGCCGCGAAGATCGTGCGGGACTTCGTCGGGGCCCTGCTCCGGACCGGCGCGCACGCCGGGCTCGCGGACGACGCCCGGCTCTGCGTGAGCGAGGTGGTGTCCAACGTGTACTGCCACACGCGATCCGAACTGGTCCGGGTCGAGGTGCTGGTGGGCCGGGAGGAGGTCGCGGTGCACGTGACCAACGACCACACGGGTCCGCTGCCCGAACCGCTGGTCCGCCCCGAGGGCGAGGGCGGCCGGGGTCTCCTCGTCGTCAACGGGCTTGCGGCCAGTTGGGGCAGCAGCACCCGGAAGGTGAAGGCCCGGCGCACCAAGACGGTCTGGTTCGTCCTCACCGAGCCCGAGCCCGAGCCCGAGCCCGAGCCCGAGCCCGAGTCCGGCACCGAGGCCGACTGCCGCGTCGGCGCTGCCGAGCCCGGGAACGAGATGCGGCCTGACGCTGCCCAGGCCCAGGCCCAGGCCCCGCATTAGGCGAACGCAGCGCTACGGGCGCGGGTCCGTGTCCGCTGCCGTGTCGGTCCAGGTGATCTCGAAGTACCTGACGCGTTCGTCCTCTCCGGCCGGTCGCATGCCGGCTGCCGTCATGACGCGCTGGGACGCGATGTTGTCGTGGTCGGCGTCGCCTTTCACCCGGGTGACGCCGTGCGCTCGCGCGAACAGGAGCAGTCCGCGGAGGGCTTCGGACGCGTGTCCCTCACCTCGCGCGGAGGGGACGAGGCCGTAGCCGATCGTGACGCTCCCGTTCACGTCCGGAGGCCCGTGGAAGCCCACGCCGCCGATAGCCCGGCCGTCGTCGCGGCGACGGATCTCGTAGGTGCCGAACGGCTGGGGATCACCGCTGATCGCGGAGGTGCTCAGCAGGCGCGTGGCGGCCGACACGTCGCCCTCCGTGGGATATCCGGGCGCCCATCGGGCGTCGCTGTCCGACTTGCCCGCCACCACGCGCTCGGCCTCGCCGAGGGTCATCGGATGCAGCACAAGTCGCTCTGTCACAAGGTCGTCCATGGCAGGCAGGAGTATCAGGCGGGACGACCGGACCGCACGTGGATTGTCGTGCGGCGGCGGCGGCGGGGCGCCGGGGCGACCCGCGCGGCTCGTGGCACACACGGCGAAGGCCGCCGCCCCCGAGCGGGGGAGCGGCGGCCTCGGCCGTGTATCGGAGCGCCCTCGGGCGCCGCGCGTCAGAGGACGCGGACCGCGCCGGTCGGCCGGTCGTAGTCCATGGAGCGCTGCACCGTGCCGGTGCTGGAGTTCTGCGCGCCGACGAACTGGCCGCCGCCGATGTAGATGGCGACGTGGTAGGCGCTGCCCGCACCGCCCCAGTACAGGATGTCGCCGGGCTGCAGGTTGTCCAGGGATACCTGGGTGCCGGCGGTCGACTGCGCCTGGGAGACGCGCGGCAGGTCGATGTTGGCCGTGCGGTAGGCGGCCTGGACCAGGCCCGAGCAGTCCCACGCGTTCGGGCCGGTGCCGCCGGAGACGTACGCGTCGCCGACCTGGGCCTTGGCGAACGCCACGATGGAGGCGGCGGAACCGCTGACGTTCGAGGAAGAGGAGGAGGACGGCGCGGAGGCGGAGCTGCCCGAGGAGGACGAGCCCGACGAGCCGGTGGAGGCGCTGAGCGTGGTGCGCTCGGTGGACCGGGAGGCGCGCTCGGCGCGCTCCTTGGCCTCGGCCTCGGCCTTGGCCTTCTTCTCGGCGGCTTCCGCCTTCTTCTTGGCCTCGTCCTTGCGGACGGCCTCGGCGTGGGCCTTCTTGGCGTCCTTCGCGGCCTTCGCGGCGGCCGCGTCCTGGTCCGCCTGCTTCTCGATGTCGAGCGCGAGCTGCTGCGTGGCCTGAGCGGAGGCGGCAGCGGCGGCGGAGAAGTTGGACGCGATGGTGGGCATTTCGATGGTCTGGGTCACCGGCTCGGCCTGGGCCGGACCGGCGGCACCCGCGACCGCGATGGTGCTGAGGAAGCCACCGGCAACTCCGGCACGCAGGGCCGACTTCGAGGCGCGCTGGCGGGGCTTCCGGTGGCTGGGTATGTGAGCGGTGTGGGACATGGGTACTAGCGCTATCAGGGCTGTAGGGGTCCCATCAAGAAACGTGTGTTGCGACACAGTTACGTTCGGAATCCCCGAATCCGCTTTCTGAGCGCCTTTATTGACGCCGTAACGGGCAAATCGGACGGCGGTGATCAAGGCGGTGATCACCGCCTTTCGGTAATACGCCCGAATTGCCCGTCACCTACCACCCGTTCACACTGATGGCCAAGCCCGGTTTCCTGTGAAGGGGGTGCGTGTGGCGCAGGTCACGGCGGGCGAGTGCCGGGGCGGGCAACCCGCGCGGGTGCGATCCGCGTCGCCGCCTCCCGTTGGCCGACTTCCGGTGGTCGGCCGGTCGGCGGGCGTCGGACGGCCGCCCCAACGGTCGGCGCGACGCGTGGCCTGATGGCGCGTGAAGCACGCGCTCCGCGATCCGCGAGGGGTGCGTGATGTGCTCGCCCCGTCGTCTGCGAAGGGCGCGCGATGCACTCGCCCCGCAGTCCGCGAAGGGCGCCCCGCGTCGCCGCCCCGGTACTTCGTGAATGCGTGCACATGTCCCATCGCTCCCCGCCGCTCCTCATCCGGGCGGATGTCGGTGGATGCCGGGGGGCGCCGGGGGGCGGCGGGGGGCACCGAGGGAGGCGTGCATCCCTTATCACCTCAAGCACGTTCACCGCCAATTTGCTTGTAGTGGCTGTCCATTGATAGCGCACCACGCCTTTGACCAGCGGTGACACCGTCGAATGTCACGTCTCGTGATCACTCGGCCGCTTCGCGTACGAAGATCACCGCTCATACGACTTCATGATCCTTCGTCAGGTGGTGGAGATCACAAAGCCGTTGCTGTACCCCGTGTCGCAGATCACAGGGGGCCGGGCATAGGATGCGGGGCAGTCGGGCTTGTGAACTGCCTCACATGTGCACGATCTTGGTGAGGCAGCGAGCCGGTCGCCCGATGCGGTCCACAGGTCAAGGACGACTGGAAGGAGCGAGGAGCGTGAATGCCTACGCGCCCATCCTCGTGCTCGGCGCCCTCGGGGCAGGGTTTGCGATCTTCTCCGTGGTCATGGCCACGCTTATCGGCCCCAAGCGGTACAACCGGGCAAAGCTCGAAGCGTACGAGTGCGGCATCGAACCCACCCCGACTCCGGCCGGAGGCGGCCGCTTTCCGATCAAGTACTACCTGACGGCGATGCTTTTCATCGTCTTCGACATCGAGATCGTCTTCCTCTATCCCTGGGCGGTCTCCTTCGACGCCCTGGGGATCTTCGGGCTCGTGGAGATGCTGCTCTTCGTGCTCACCGTCTTCGTCGCCTACGCGTATGTGTGGCGTCGCGGCGGCCTGGAATGGGACTGAGGGGCTGAGGGGCACACCATGGGACTCGAAGAGAAACTGCCGAGCGGCTTCGTTCTGACCACGGTCGAGCAGGCCGCGGGCTGGGTGCGGAAGTCCTCCGTCTTCCCGGCCACGTTCGGACTGGCCTGCTGCGCCATCGAGATGATGACGACCGGCGCCGGCCGCTACGACCTCGCCCGGTTCGGAATGGAGGTCTTCCGCGGATCGCCGCGCCAGGCCGACCTGATGATCGTCGCGGGACGGGTGAGCCAGAAGATGGCGCCCGTCCTGCGGCAGGTCTACGACCAGATGCCGAATCCCAAGTGGGTCATCTCCATGGGGGTTTGCGCTTCATCAGGCGGTATGTTCAACAATTACGCCATTGTTCAGGGTGTAGATCACATTGTCCCGGTCGATATCTATTTGCCGGGTTGCCCGCCGCGTCCCGAGATGCTGATGGACGCCATCCTCAAGCTCCACCAGAAGATCCAGGGCACCAAGCTCGGGGTCAACGCGGAGGAGGCCGCCCGCGAGGCGGAGGAAGCGGCCCTCAAGGCACTGCCCCTGATCGAGATGAAGGGGCTGCTCCGGTGAGCGAGAACACCGACGCCAACGGCGAGAACAACGCCGTACCCGCACCGCGCGACACCGGCGGCGAGGTCATCCGCGTCCGCAAGGGCATGTTCGGCGCGAACAACGGCGGCGACACCTCCGGTTACGGCGGCCTCATCCGCACCGTCACCCTGCCGGGAGCCGCCTCGCGGCCGTACGGCGGCTGGTTCGACGAGGTCGCCGACGAACTCGAAGGCGCCCTGGAGGAGCAGGACCTCCTCCCCGAGAACGCCATCGAGAAGACCGTCGTCGACCGCGGTGAACTGACCTTCCACATCGCACGCGAGCACCTGGTCCAGGTCGCCCGCACCCTGCGCGACGACCCCGCCCTGCGCTTCGAACTCTGCACGGGCGTCAGCGGCGTCCACTTCCTGGGCGACAAGGGCCGCGAGCTGCACGCCGTCTACCACCTGCGCTCGCTCACCCACGGCCGGATCATCCGGCTGGAGGTGTCCGCCCCGGACAGCGACCCGCACATCCCGTCGCTCGTCGCGGTCTACCCGACCAACGACTGGCACGAGCGCGAGGCGTACGACTTCTTCGGGCTCGTCTTCGACGGGCACCCCGCCCTCACCCGGATCATGATGCCGGACGACTGGCAGGGCTTCCCGCAGCGCAAGGACTACCCGCTCGGCGGCATCGCCGTCGAGTACAAGGGCGCCCAGATCCCGGCTCCGGACCAGCGGAGGTCGTACTCCTGATGACCACTCCCCATGCAACACCTCGCGCCACGACCGAGGGGACCGTGTACACGGTCACCGGCGGCGACTGGGACGAGGTCGTCGAATCCGCGGTGAAGTCCGACGACGAACGCATCATCGTCAACATGGGCCCCCAGCACCCGTCCACGCACGGTGTGCTCCGCCTCATCCTGGAGATCGACGGCGAGACCGTCACCGAGGCCCGCTGCGGCATCGGCTACCTCCACACCGGCATCGAGAAGAACCTCGAATTCCGCAGCTGGACGCAGGGCACCACCTTCGTCACGCGCATGGACTACCTCACGCCGTTCTTCAACGAGACGGCGTACTGCCTGGGCGTGGAGAAGCTCCTCGGCATCGAGGACCAGATCCCCGACCGGGCCACCGTCATCCGCGTGCTGCTGATGGAGCTCAACCGGCTCTCCTCGCACCTCGTCTGCATCGCCACCGGCGGTATGGAGCTCGGCGCGACCACGATCATGATCTACGGCTTCCGCGATCGTGAACTGGTTCTCGATCTCTTCGAGCTGATCACCGGGCTCCGCATGAACCACGCGTTCGTCCGCCCCGGCGGCCTCGCCCAGGACCTGCCCCCGGGCTCGGTCGACCAGTTGCGCGAGTTCGTGAAGACGATGAAGAAGAACCTGCCGGAGTACGACAAGCTCGCCACCGGCAACCCCATCTTCAAGGCCCGCATGCAGGACGTCGGCTACCTCGACCTCGCCGGCTGCATGGCGCTCGGCGCCACCGGCCCGGTGCTGCGCTCCGCCGGACTCCCGCACGACCTGCGCAAGACCGACCCGTACTGCGGCTACGAGACGTACGACTTCGACGTCCCGACCGCCGACACCTGCGACTCCTACGGGCGCTTCCTCATCCGCCTGGAGGAGATGCGCCAGTCGCTGCGCATCGTCGAGCAGTGCATCGAGCGCCTGGAGCCGGGCCCGGTCATGGTCGCCGACAAGAAGATCGCCTGGCCCGCCCAGCTCGCGCTGGGCCCGGACGGACTCGGCAACTCGCTCGACCACATCCGGAACATCATGGGCACCTCCATGGAGGCCCTGATCCACCACTTCAAGCTGGTGACCGAGGGATTCCGGGTCCCGCCCGGCCAGACGTACACCGCCGTCGAGTCCCCCAAGGGTGAACTCGGCGTGCACGTCGTCTCCGACGGCGGCACCCGCCCCTACCGGGTCCACTTCCGCGACCCGTCGTTCACCAACCTGCAGGCCATGGCGGCGATGTGCGAAGGCGGCCAGGTCGCCGACGTCATCGTCGCCGTCGCGTCCATCGACCCCGTGATGGGAGGCGTCGACCGGTGACCACCTCACGCCAAGACGTCAGTCTGGGGATGCCGCAGCTCCCCGCCACCCCCTACCCGGCCGAGGTGCGCGCCCGGCTCGACGCGGACGCGAAGGAGGTGCTGGCCCGCTACCCCGGCAGCCGCTCCGCCCTCCTGCCGCTGCTGCACCTCGTGCAGTCCGAGGAGGGGTACGTCTCCCGTACGGGCGTCGCCTTCTGCGCCGAGACGCTCGACCTCACCACCGCCGAGGTCACCGCCGTCGCCACCTTCTACTCCATGTACCGGCGCAGGCCCAGCGGCGACTACCAGGTCGGCGTCTGCACCAACACCCTCTGCGCGGTCATGGGCGGCGACGCCATCTTCGACACGCTCAAGGAGCACCTCGGGGTCGGCAACAACGAGACCACCGAGGACGGCAAGGTCACCCTCGAACACATCGAGTGCAACGCCGCCTGCGACTTCGCCCCCGTCGTGATGGTCAACTGGGAGTTCTTCGACAACCAGACCCCCGAGAGCGCCACCCGGCTCGTCGACGACCTGATCGCCGGACGCACCGTCGAGCCCACCCGGGGCGCGCCGATCTGCTCGTACAAGGAGACCGCCCGCATCCTGGCCGGCTTCCCCGACGAGCGCCCCGGCGCCGTCGAGGCCACCGGCGGCGCGGGCCCCGCCTCCCTCATCGGGCTCAAGCTCGCCAAGGGCGAGGCGCCGCCCAAGGCGCGCGTGGTCGCCCCGCGCGCCGGACAGCCCCAGGACACGCAGCCGCACAGTGCGCAGGTCCACGATCCGTCGCCGGCCGAGCGCCTCAGCTCGCACGACGCACCGCAGCAGACCTCGGCGTCCGACCCGGAGCACCCGGCCGGGCCCGCAGCCGAGGAGGGGGAGTGATGACGTTGGCAGCCGAGATCCACAACGGGACGAGCCCCGAGAAACTGCTCGCCCCCGTGCTCTCCGCCTTCTGGGACCAGCCCGAGTCCTGGACCCTGGAGACCTACCGCCGCCACGAGGGGTACGAGGGCCTGCGCAAGGCGCTCGCCATGGACCCCGACGAACTCATCGCGTACGTCAAGGACTCCGGTCTGCGCGGACGCGGCGGCGCCGGCTTCCCCACCGGGATGAAGTGGCAGTTCATCCCGCAGGGCGACGGCAAACCGCACTACCTGGTGGTCAACGCCGACGAGTCGGAACCGGGGACCTGCAAGGACATCCCGCTCCTCTTCGCCAACCCGCACAGCCTCATCGAAGGCATCGTGATCGCCTGCTACGCGATCCGTTCGTCGCACGCGTTCATCTATCTGCGGGGTGAGGTCGTCCCCGTGCTGCGCAGGCTGCACGAGGCGGTCCGAGAGGCGTACGAGGCGGGTTATCTGGGGACGGACATCCTCGGTTCGGGACTCGATCTGGAACTCACGGTGCACGCGGGCGCCGGTGCGTACATCTGTGGTGAGGAAACCGCGCTGCTCGACTCTCTCGAAGGACGGCGTGGCCAGCCTCGGCTGCGACCTCCCTTCCCCGCGGTCGCCGGTCTGTACGCCTGCCCCACTGTGGTGAACAACGTCGAGTCCATCGCCTCGGTTCCCGCGATCCTGAACAAGGGCAAGGACTGGTTCAAGTCGATGGGCAGCGAGAAGTCCCCGGGCTTCACGCTCTACTCGCTCAGCGGCCACGTCACCAGCCCCGGCCAGTACGAGGCCCCGCTCGGCATCACGCTCCGCCAGCTCCTCGACATGAGCGGCGGCATGCGCGCCGGCCACCGGCTCAAGTTCTGGACCCCAGGGGGCTCCTCCACCCCGATGTTCACCGAGGAGCACCTCGACGTCCCCCTCGACTACGAGGGCGTCGGAGCCGCCGGTTCCATGCTCGGCACCAAGGCGCTCCAGTGCTTCGACGAGACGACCTGCGTGGTGCGGGCCGTCACCCGCTGGACCGAGTTCTACGCCCACGAGTCCTGCGGCAAGTGCACGCCCTGCCGCGAGGGGACGTACTGGCTCGTCCAGCTCCTGCGCGACATCGAGGCCGGCAAGGGCGAGATGGCCGACCTCGACAAGCTCAACGACATCGCCGACAACATCAACGGCAAGTCGTTCTGCGCGCTCGGCGACGGCGCGGCCTCGCCGATCTTCTCCTCGCTCAAGTACTTCCGCGAGGAGTACGAGCAGCACATCACCGGCAAGGGCTGCCCCTTCGACCCCGCCCGGTCCACGGCCTGGGCCGACGACACGAACACCGACGGCACGAACGCTCACCGGGGGGTGAACGCATGACAGTCACCACGAGTGCGCCCTCCGGGGGCGGCGAGGCGGCGGTCCCGCCCGAGGACCTGGTCACGCTGACCATCGACGGCATCGAGATCAGCGTCCCCAAGGGGACCCTGGTCATCCGCGCCGCCGAACTCCTCGGCATCGAGATCCCGCGCTTCTGCGACCACCCGCTCCTCGACCCCGCCGGCGCCTGCCGCCAGTGCATCGTCGAGGTCGAGGGCCAGCGCAAGCCGATGGCCTCCTGCACCATCACCTGCACCGACGGCATGGTCGTCAAGTCGCAGATCACCTCCCCTGTCGCCGAGAAGGCGCAGAAGGGCGTGATGGAGCTGCTGCTGATCAACCACCCGCTCGACTGCCCCGTCTGCGACAAGGGCGGCGAGTGCCCGCTCCAGAACCAGGCGATGTCGCACGGCGGCGCCGACTCCCGGTTCGAGGGGAAGAAGCGGACCTTCGAGAAGCCCGTCCCGATCTCCACCCAGGTCCTGCTGGACCGCGAGCGGTGCGTGCTCTGCGCGCGCTGCACCCGGTTCTCCAACCAGGTGGCGGGCGACCCGATGATCGAGCTGATCGAGCGCGGCGCGCTCCAGCAGGTCGGCACCGGCGAGGGCGACCCCTTCCAGTCGTACTTCTCCGGCAACACCATCCAGATCTGCCCGGTCGGCGCGCTCACCTCGGCGGCGTACCGGTTCCGCTCCCGCCCCTTCGACCTGGTCTCCACCCCCTCGGTGTGCGAGCAGTGCTCGGGCGGCTGCTCCACCCGCACCGACCACCGGCGCGGCAAGGTCGTCCGCCGTCTCGCGGCCAACGAGCCCGAGGTCAACGAGGAGTGGATCTGCGACAAGGGGAGGTTCGGCTTCCGCTACGCCCAGCAGCGCGACCGCCTCACCACCCCGCTGGTCCGCAACGCCGCGGGCGAGCTGGAACCGGCGAGCTGGCCCGAGGCGCTGGAGGCCGCCGCGGCCGGGCTCCTCGCCGCCCGCGGCCGTACCGGCGTCCTCACCGGCGGCCGGCTCACCGTCGAGGACTCCTACGCGTACGGCAAGTTCGCCCGGGTCGCCCTCGCCACCAACGACATCGACTTCCGCTCCCGGGTCCACAGCGCCGAGGAGGCCGACTTCCTCGCCGCCCGCGTCGCCGGACGCGGCCGGGACCTGGACGGCGAGGGCGTCACGTACACCGCGCTGGAGAAGGCCCCCGCGGTCCTCCTCGTCGGGATCGAGTCCGAGGAGGAGGCCCCCGGCGTCTTCCTGCGGCTGCGCAAGGCCCACCGCAAGGCCGGTCAGAAGACCTTCGCACTCGCCTCGCACGCCACCCGCGGCCTGGAGAAGGCGGGCGGCACCCTGCTGCCCGCCGCCCCCGGCACCGAGACCGAGTGGCTCGACGCGCTCGCGGGCGGCGTCGGCCTGGACGCCGAAGGGTCCGCCGCCGCCGAGGCGTTGCGGGCCGAGCACTCCCTGATCATCGTCGGCGAGCGGCTGGCCGGGGTGCCCGGAGCGCTGTCCGCCGCGATCCGCACCGCCGCCGCCACCGGCGCGCGCCTGGTGTGGATCCCGCGCCGGGCGGGCGACCGGGGCGCGGTGGAGGCGGGCGCGCTGCCCGCGTTGCTGCCCGGCGGCCGCCCCGCCACCGACCCGCGCGCCCGCGACGAGGTCGCGGCGCTGTGGCGGCTGGCCGAACTGCCCTCCCGCCCCGGCCGCGACACCGGCCGGATCATCGAGGCCGCGGCCACCGGCGAACTGGGCGCGCTGCTCGTCGCCGGGGTCGGCGTCGAGGACCTGCCCGACCCGAACCGCGCCCTCCAGGCGCTGAACGAGGTCGGCTTCCTGGTCTCGCTGGAGCTGCGGCCGACCGCGGTCACCGCCCGCGCGGACGTGGTCTTCCCGGTCGCCGCCGTCGCGGAGAAGTCCGGCACCTTCCTCAACTGGGAGGGCCGGGTCCGGATGTTCGAGGCGGCGCTCAAGCCCGAGCAGATGACCCGGACGCTCGCCCCGACCGACCTGCGGGTGCTGCACATGCTGGCCGACGCCATGGACGTGCACTTCGCGCTGCCGGACCTGGCCTCCGCCCGCCGCGAGCTGGACCGGCTCGGCGGCTGGGAGGGCGGACGCGCGGACGACCCGCGCGAGGCCGCCCGGCCGCTGCCCCGGCCCGGCGACGGCGAGGCCGTCCTCGCCGGCCACCGCATGCTGCTCGACCTCGGCCGGCTCCAGGAGGGCGACACCGCCCTCGCCGGGACCCGGCACGCGGCCGTCGCAAGGCTGTCGGCGGCCACCGCCGCCGAGACCGGCGTCAAGGACGGCGACCCGCTCGCCGTCACCGGCCCGGCCGGCACCGTCGAACTGCCGCTCGCCGTCACCGACATGCCGGACCGGGTGGTCTGGGTGCCGCTGAACTCCGTGGGACGCGGCATCCCCGCCGACACCGGAGTGAACCCGGGCGGCCTGGTGCGGATCGGCCCGGCCGCCGCACCCGGCGCTCCCGTCGAACCATCGGAGGTACGAGCGTGACTGGCCTCGCCGCACTCACGACGGCGCCCGAGGGCGCCGTCCTCGCCGCCGAGGATCTCTCGATGTTCGGCACCGACCCCTGGTGGCTGGTCGTCGTCAAGGCGGTCTTCTGCTTCGCGTTCCTGATGGTGACCGTGCTGTTCTCCATCGTGTGGGAGCGCAAGGTCGTCGCCTGGATGCAGCTGCGCATCGGCCCCAACCGCAACGGCCCCTGGGGCATGCTCCAGTCGCTCGCCGACGGCATCAAGCTGATGCTCAAGGAAGACCTCATCGTCAAGCGGGCCGACAAGGCCGTCTACATCCTGGCCCCGATCGTCGCGGCGATCCCGGCGTTCATGGCGATCGCGGTCATCCCGTTCGGCCCCGCCGACAACCAGGTGTCGATCTTCGGCCACCGTACGACGATGCAGCTCACCGACCTGCCGATCGCGATGCTCTACATCCTCGCGGTCGCCTCGGTCGGCATCTACGGCCTCGTCCTGGCGGGCTGGTCCTCCGGATCGACGTACCCGCTCCTCGGCGGTCTGCGCTCCTGCGCCCAGATGATCAGCTACGAGATCGCGATGGGCGCCGCGTTCGCCTCGGTCTTCCTCTACTCCGGGTCGATGTCGACCTCGGCGATCGTGGAGGCGCAGGCGGACCGCTGGTTCGTCGTCCTGCTGCCGGTCTCCTTCATCATCTACATCATCACGATGGTCGGGGAGACGAACCGCGCGCCGTTCGACATGCCGGAGTCCGAGGGCGACCTCGTCGGCGGGTTCAACACCGAGTACTCCTCGATCAAGTTCGCGATGTTCATGCTCGCCGAGTACGTCAACATGGTCACCGTCTCCGCGGTCTCCGTGACCCTCTTCCTGGGCGGCTGGCGGGCCCCGTACCCGGTCAGCACCTTCTGGGAGGGCGCGAACCAGGGCTGGTGGCCGATGCTCTGGTTCGTCCTCAAGGTCCAGCTGCTCCTCTTCTTCTTCATCTGGCTGCGCGGCACCCTGCCCCGGGTCCGCTACGACCAGCTCATGAAGCTCGGCTGGAAGGTCCTCATCCCGGTCTCCGTGGTCTGGCTGATGCTCGTCGCCACCGTCCGCGCGCTGCGCAACGAGGGCTACGACTTCTCCCGGATCGTGCTGTACGTCGGGGCGGCCGTGATCGCGGTGCTGCTGATCTCCTTCGTCGTCGACATGTTCCGCGACCGGAAGAACCGGACCGAGGCGGAGGCGGCCGGACCGGAGCCCGCCTTCGACCCGATGGCGGGCGGGTTCCCGGTGCCGCCGCTGCCCGGACAGACCCTGCCGCCGGTGCCCAGGCGCACGCCGCGGCGGGAGCGGGAGCTCGTTGTCAGTGGCGGGCCGGATACTCAGAGTGACGGAAACGCGAGTGACGGAAAGGAGGCCGGCGGTGTCTGAGAAACCAGAGCTCACGGGCTCATCGGAATCCGCTGGGTCCTCGGGCCGGGCGGAGGGGTCGGGCGAGAAGTTCCAGAACCCGGTGGCCGGCTTCGGCGTGACCTTCAAGGCCATGTTCAAGAAGCGGCTCACCGAGCAGTACCCGGAGACGCCGAAGGTGACGGCGCCCCGCTTCCACGGCCGCCACCAGCTCAACCGCCACCCGGACGGCCTGGAGAAGTGCGTCGGCTGCGAGCTGTGCGCCTGGGCCTGTCCCGCCGACGCGATCTACGTGGAGGGCGCGGACAACACCGAGGAGGAGCGCTACTCCCCGGGCGAGCGCTACGGCCGCGTCTACCAGATCAACTACGCGCGCTGCATCCTGTGCGGACTCTGCATCGAGGCGTGCCCCACCCGGGCGCTGACGATGACGAACGAGTTCGAGCTGGCCAACACCACCCGCGAAAGCCTCATCTACACCAAGGACGAGCTGCTCGCGGGCCTGGAGGAAGGCATGGTCGACAGCCCGCACGCGATCTACCCCGGCATGGACGAACAGGACTACTACCGGGGCCTGGTCACCGAGGCCGCCCCCGGCACCGTCCCCCAGCAAGCCGTCTCCAAGGGCGCGTCGGACAAGCTCGACGAGGACCCCGTCGAGTCCACCCGGGCCGCCGACGCCACCCGGCACGACAAGGGGGTGGGCGCGTGAACGCGCTGGCCGCAGCCACCGCCACCTCGACCGGCGAGGCCGTCCAGTTCTGGATCCTGGGCACCGTCGCCGTGATCGGGGCGCTCTCCACGGTCCTGCTGAAGAGGGCCGTGCACAGCGCGCTCTCACTCGCCGGAACCATGATCGTCCTCGCGGTGTTCTACCTCGCCAACGGGGCGTACTTCCTCGGCATCGTCCAGATCGTCGTCTACACGGGCGCGATCATGATGCTGTTCCTCTTCGTCGTCATGCTCGTCGGCGTCACCGCCGCGGACTCCCTCAAGGAGACCCTCAAGGGGCAGCGCTGGCTGGCCCTCGGGTGCGCCCTCGGCTTCGGCGTCCTGCTGATCGGCGGCATCGGCAACGCCTCGCTCTCCACGTTCAACGGGCTGGGCGCCGCCAACGCCCGGCACGGGGGCAACGTCGAGGGCCTCGCCAACCTCATCTTCACCAAGTACGTCTTCGCCTTCGAGATCACCGGCGCCCTGCTCATCACCGCCACCGTCGGCGCGATGGTGCTCACGCACCGCGAGCGCACCGAACGGGCCAAGACCCAGCGGGAGATGGCCGAGCAGCGGGTCCGCGAGGGCAAGCACCTGCCGCCGCTCCCCGCCCCCGGCGTCTACGCCCGGCACAACGCGGTGGATATCCCCGGTCTCCTCCCCGACGGCACGCCGTCCGAGCTGACCGTCATGCAGACCCTGCGCGAGCGCGGCCAGGTCCGCGACGTCTCGCGGGAGGCCCTCGCCGACCTCAAGGCCCTGGAGCAGCGCTCCGGGGAGCGGCTCGGGCGCGAGGACGCGGACGCCGTGACGCGCGGGGCGGGCCCCGCCGCCGCTGCGGAGAATTCGGAGGCCGCCAAGTGAACCCGGTCAACTACCTCTACCTCGCGGCCCTGCTGTTCGCGATCGGCGCCTCCGGGGTGCTGATCCGGCGGAACGCGATCGTGGTGTTCATGTGCGTCGAGCTGATGCTCAACGCCTGCAATCTGGCGCTCGTCACGTTCTCCCGGATGCACGGCAACCTCGACGGGCAGATCGTCGCGTTCTTCACGATGGTCGTCGCCGCCGCGGAAGTCGTCGTCGGACTCGCGATCATCGTGTCGCTGTTCCGTTCCCGCCACTCGGCCTCGGTCGACGACGCCAGCCTGATGAAGCTGTAAGGGGTCGGAAACGTGGAGAACCTGATTGCGCTGCTCGTCGCGGCGCCCCTGCTCGGAGCGGCGGTCCTGCTCTGCGGCGGCCGCCGGCTGGACCGGACGGGCCACTGGCTCGGCACCGTCCTGGCCGCCGCCTCGTTCGTCGTCGGACTGATCCTCTTCACCGACATGCTGGGGAAGGGCGCCGAGGACCGGGCCCTGCACCAGCACCTGTTCAGCTGGATTCCGGTGGAGGGCTTCCAGGCCGACATCGCCTTCCAGCTCGACCAGTTGTCGATGACGTTCGTCCTGCTCATCACCGGTGTGGGCACGCTGATCCACATCTACTCCATCGGCTACATGGAGCACGACGAGCGCAGGCGCCGCTTCTTCGGCTACCTGAACCTGTTCCTCGCGGCGATGCTCATCCTCGTCATCGCCGACAACTACCTGCTGCTGTACGTCGGGTGGGAGGGCGTCGGTCTGGCGTCGTTCCTGCTCATCGGCTTCTGGCAGCACAAGCCCTCCGCGGCCACCGCCGCGAAGAAGGCGTTCCTGGTCAACCGGGTCGGTGACATCGGCCTGTCGATCGCCATCATGCTGATGTTCACCACCTTCGGCACCTTCGCCTTCGGGCCGGTGCTGGAGACGGCGGGCGAGACCGGCCAGGGCAAGCTGACGGCCATCGGCCTGATGCTGCTGCTGGCCGCCTGCGGCAAGTCGGCCCAGGTGCCGCTGCAGTCCTGGCTCGGCGACGCGATGGAGGGCCCGACCCCGGTCTCCGCCCTCATCCACGCCGCGACCATGGTCACCGCCGGCGTCTACCTGATCGTCCGCTCCGGCGCGATCTTCAACGCCGCCCCGGACGCCCAGCTCGTCGTCGTCATCGTCGGCGCGGTCACCCTGATGTTCGGTGCGATCGTCGGTTGCGCGAAGGACGACATCAAGAAGGCGCTGGCCGGATCGACGATGTCGCAGATCGGCTACATGATCCTGGCCGCCGGCCTCGGCCCCATCGGCTACGCGTTCGCGATCATGCACCTGGTGACGCACGGGTTCTTCAAGGCCGGGCTCTTCCTCGGCGCGGGCTCCGTCATGCACGGCATGAACGACGAGGTCGACATGCGCCGCTACGGCGGCCTGCGGAAGTACATGCCGGTCACCTTCATCACCTTCGGCCTCGGCTACCTGGCCATCATCGGCTTCCCCGGCCTCTCCGGCTTCTTCTCCAAGGACAAGATCATCGAGGCGGCCTTCGCCAAGGGCGGCGCCGAGGGCTGGATCCTCGGCTCCGTGGCTCTGCTGGGCGCCGCGATCACCGCGTTCTACATGACGCGCGTGATGCTGATGACGTTCTTCGGCGAGAAGCGCTGGCAGCCCGACGCCGAGGGACACGAGCCGCACCCGCACGAGTCCCCGAAGTCGATGACGATCCCGATGATCGTGCTGGCCTTCGGTTCGGTGTTCGCGGGCGGGTTCTTCGCGATCGGCGACCGGTTCGTGAGCTGGCTGGAGCCGGTCACCGGCTACGACCACGGGCACTCCCCGCTGAGCGCGGCCACGGTCACCGGGGCCACCGTCGTGGCCCTGCTCGTCGGCGTCGGCATCGCCTGGGCGATGTACGGCCGCAAGCCGGTCCCGGTCGTGGCCCCGCGCGGCTCGGTCCTCACCCGGGCCGCCCGCCGCGATCTCCTCCAGGACGACTTCAACCACGTGGTCCTGGTCCGCGGCGGCGAGCACCTCACCCGCTCGCTGGTCTACGTGGACCACTCCCTGGTCGACGGCGTCGTCAACGGCACGGCCGCGTCGGTCGGCGGGCTCTCCGGCCGGATGCGCAAGCTCCAGAACGGCTACGCCCGCACCTACGCGGTCTCGATGTTCGGCGGTACGGCGGTCGTCATCGCCGCGACCCTGCTGATGAGGGCGGTCTGATCACATGTCCTTTCCCCTCCTGACCGCGACGGCGGCGCTCCCGGCGATCGGCGCGATCGCCACCGCCGCCGTCCCCGCCGCGCGGCGCACCGCGGCCAAATGGCTCGCGCTGCTCTTCTCGCTGGGCACGCTCGTCCTGGCGGCGGTCGTCTTCCTCCGCTTCGAGCCGGGCGGCGACCGCTACCAGCTCACCGAGTCCCGGGCCTGGATCGCCGACTTCGGCGTCCGCTACGAACTGGGCGTCGACGGCATCGGGGTGGCGCTGCTGGGCCTCACCGCGCTGCTGATCCCGTTCGTGATCGCCGCGGCCTGGCACGACGCGGACCCCCTGGAGACGACGTCCACGCGCTGGCGCCCGACGCAGGGCTTCTTCGCCCTGATCCTCATGGTCGAGGCCATGGTGATCCTGTCGTTCGTCGCCACCGACGTCTTCCTCTTCTACATCCTGTTCGAAGCCATGCTCATCCCGATGTACTTCCTCATCGGAGGCTTCGGCGACCGGGCCCACGCGGGCACCGACGAGAGCGCCGCAACCCAGCGCTCGTACGCGGCGGTCAAGTTCCTCCTCTACAACCTGGCCGGCGGGCTGATCATGCTGGCCGCGGTCATCGGCCTCTACGTGGTCGCGGGCAGCTTCTCGCTCTCCGAGATCGCCGAGGCCCGCGCCAACGGCTCCCTGGAGATGGCGACCAGCACCGAGCGGTGGCTGTTCCTCGGCTTCTTCTTCGCCTTCGCGGTGAAGGCCCCGCTGTGGCCGCTGCACACCTGGCTGCCCAACGCGATGGGCGAGGCGACCGCCCCGGTCGCCGTGCTGATCACCGCGATCGTCGACAAGGTCGGCACCTTCGCGATGCTCCGCTTCTGCCTCGGGCTCTTCCCGGAGGCCAGCAAGTGGGCGACGCCGGTGGTCATCACCCTGGCGCTGATCTCCATCGTGTACGGGGCGCTCCTCGCGGTCGGCCAGCGCGACATCAAGCGGCTCATCGCCTACGCCTCGATCTCGCACTTCGGCTTCATCATCCTCGGCATCTTCGCGATGACGAGCCAGGGCCAGTCGGGCGCCACGCTCTACATGGTCAACCACGGCATCTCGACGGCCGCGCTGCTCCTGGTCGCCGGCTTCCTCATCACCCGGCGCGGCTCGCGGCTCATCGCGGACTACGGCGGGGTGCAGAAGGTCGCCCCCGTGCTGGCCGGGACGTTCCTCATCGGCGGACTCGCCACCCTGTCGCTGCCCGGACTCGCCCCGTTCGTCAGCGAGTTCCTGGTCCTGGTCGGCACGTTCAGCGCGTACCCGGTGGCCGGCGTCATCGCCACCTCCGGCATCGTGCTCGCCGCGCTCTACGTCCTGGTCCTCTACCAGCGCACGATGACCGGCCCGGTGCGGGAATCGGTCCGCTCCATGCCGGACCTCAAGGCCCGTGAGCTGGCGGTCGCGGTCCCGCTGATCGCCGTGCTGATCTTCCTGGGCGTCTTCCCGAAGCCGCTCACCGAGGTCGTCAACCCGGCGGTGGAGCACACCATGTCCGACGTACAGAAGAAGGACCCCCAGCCCGAGGTGGAGGCCGCCAAGTGAGCGCAACAGCTGTCCACAGTCTGTGGACGACGGCGAGCGGGGTGACATCGGCGGCGCCGGGCGACTCGTTCACCATGCCGAAGATCGAGTACACCCAGCTCATGCCGGTCCTGATCATCGTGGTCGCGGCCGTCCTCGGCATCCTGGTGGAGGCGTTCGTGCCGCGCCGGGCCCGGTACCACTCCCAGCTCTTCCTGAGCGTGGTGGCGGTCGCCGCCTCGTTCGCCGCGATCGTCGGCCTCGCCGCCGGCGGGTACGGCACCACGAAGGCGCAGATCGCGGCCATGGGCGCCATCGCGATCGACGGGCCCACCCTGTTCCTCCAGGGCACCATCCTCCTGGTCGCCATGGTGGCGGTGTTCACCTTCGCCGAGCGCCGGCTCGACCCCGGCAGCGGCGGCAACCACGTCGACTCGTTCGCCGCCCAGCCCGGGTCCGTCCCCGGCGGTGAGGGCGAGAAGGCCGCGGTGCGGGCCGGTTTCACCACCACCGAGGTCTTCCCGCTGCTGCTCTTCTCGGTGGCGGGGCTGCTGGTCTTCCCGGCCGCCAACGACCTGCTGACCCTCTTCATCGCGCTGGAAGTCTTCTCGCTCCCGCTCTACCTCCTGTGCGCCGTCGCCCGCCGCAAGCGGCTGATGTCGCAGGAGGCGGCCGTGAAGTACTTCCTGCTCGGCGCGTTCTCCTCCGCGTTCATGCTCTTCGGGATCGCCCTCGTCTACGGCTACTCCGGCTCCCTGTCGTACGCCCAGATCGCCAAGGTCGTCGACGGCTCGGTCCTGGAGATCGACCCGGCCCTCGCCGACACCATGGGCAACGACGCGCTGCTGCTCATCGGCGGCGCGATGATCCTGACCGGCCTGCTCTTCAAGGTCGGCGCGGTCCCGTTCCACATGTGGACCCCGGACGTGTACCAGGGCGCCCCGACCCCGGTCACCGGCTTCATGGCCGCCGCGACGAAGGTCGCCGCGTTCGGCGCCCTGCTGCGCCTGCTGTACGTGGCGCTGCCGGGCCTCACCTGGGACCTGCGGCCGGTCATGTGGGCGGTGGCCATCGTCACGATGCTGGCCGGAGCGATCGTCGCGATCACCCAGACCGACATCAAGCGGCTGCTGGCCTACTCCTCGATCGCGCACGCGGGCTTCATCCTCGCCGGCGTCATCGCGGCCAACCCGGAGGGCATCTCCTCGGTCCTCTTCTACCTGCTGGCCTACTCCTTCGTGACCGTCGGCGCGTTCGCCGTCGTCACGCTGGTGCGGGACGCGGGCGGCGAGGCCACCCACCTGTCGAAGTGGGCCGGGCTCGGCCGCCGCTCGCCGCTGGTCGCTGCGGTCTTCGCGGTGTTCCTGCTGGCCTTCGCGGGCATCCCGCTGACCTCCGGGTTCTCCGGCAAGTTCGCGGTGTTCAAGGCGGCCGCCGAGGGCGGGGCCGGGGCGCTGGTCGTCGTCGGTGTGATCTCCTCGGCCGTCGCGGCGTTCTTCTACATCCGCGTGATCGTCCTCATGTTCTTCAGCGAGCCGAAGGCGGACGGCCCCACGGTCGCCGTCCCGTCCCCGCTGACCATGACGACGATCGCGGTCGGCGTCGCCGTCACCCTGGTGCTGGGCCTGGCCCCGCAGTACTTCCTGGACCTGGCGAGCCAGGCGGGGGTCTTCGTGCGGTAGCCCCGCGCGGGGGAGCCCCGCAGTATGAGCGACGGCAGCGCCGGACGGTCGGTTATCCACAGACCGTCCGGCGTTGTCGTTGCCTCCGCCTATCGTGGACGGGGACGAGAGCAGGACGGGCCGGGGCCGGGCGTGCGGACCCACGGGGCACAGAGCACAAGCATGGGACGTGAGCATGGACGGGACCACCGGGACGGTGACCGGCACCGACACCGAGACCGACGGCGGCACCGGCGCGGGCGCCGAGAGCGAGGCGCGGCGCACACTGCACCGCGTCTTCGGCTACGAGTCGTTCCGCGGTGAGCAGGGCGAGATCATCGAGCACGTGGTGGCGGGCGGCGACGCGGTCGTGCTCATGCCGACCGGCGGCGGGAAGTCCCTCTGCTACCAGATCCCGTCGCTGGTCCGCCGGGGCACCGGCGTCGTCGTCTCCCCGCTGATCGCCCTCATGCAGGACCAGGTCGACGCCCTGCGCGCGCTCGGCGTCCGGGCCGGCTTCATGAACTCCACGCAGGACTTCGACGAGCGCCGCTCGATGGAGGCGCAGTTCCTCGCGGGCGAGCTGGACATCCTCTACCTGGCGCCCGAGCGGCTGCGGCTGGACTCCACGCTCTCCCTGCTGGCCCGCGGCGAGGTCTCCGTCTTCGCCATCGACGAGGCGCACTGCGTCGCCCAGTGGGGCCACGACTTCCGCCCGGACTACCTGGCCCTGTCCGTGCTCGGCGAGCGCTGGCCGGACGTACCGCGCATCGCCCTGACGGCGACCGCGACGAACGCCACGCACGAGGAGATCACCCGCCGGCTCTCCATGCCGGACGCGAAGCACTTCGTCGCCAGCTTCGACCGGCCGAACATCCAGTACCGGATCGTGCCGAAGACCGAGCCCAAGAAGCAGCTCCTCTCCTTCCTCAAGGAGGAGCACGCCGGGGACGCGGGCATCGTCTACTGCCTCTCGCGCAACTCCACGGAGAAGATCGCGGAGTACCTCAGCCGCAACGGCGTGGAGGCCGTGCCCTACCACGCGGGCCTGGACGCCGGGACCCGCGCCGCGCACCAGGCGCGGTTCCTCCGCGAGGAGGGGCTCGTCGTCGTCGCGACGATCGCGTTCGGCATGGGCATCGACAAGCCGGACGTCCGCTTCGTTGCCCACGTCGACCTGCCCAAGTCCGTCGAGGGCTACTACCAGGAGACCGGCCGCGCGGGCCGCGACGGGGAGCCGTCGACGGCCTGGATGGCGTACGGGCTCCAGGACGTCGTCCAGCAGCGCAAGCTCATCCAGGGCGGCGAGGGCGACGAGGCGTTCCGCCGCCGGGCCGCCTCCCACCTGGACTCGATGCTGGCCCTGTGCGAGACGGTCCAGTGCCGCCGGGCCCAGCTGCTCACCTACTTCGGCCAGGAGCCCACGGCCCCCGCCTGCGGCAACTGCGACACCTGCCTCACCCCGCCGGAGACCTGGGACGGCACCGTCGTCTCGCAGAAGCTGCTCTCCACGGTGGTGCGGCTCAAGCGCGAGCGGAACCAGAAGTTCGGCGCGGGCCAGATCATCGACATCCTGCTCGGCCGCAAGACCGCGAAGGTCATCCAGTTCGACCACGACCAGCTCTCGGTCTTCGGCATCGGTGAGGAGCTGGCCGAGGCGGAGTGGCGCGGCGTGGTCCGCCAGCTCCTCGCGCAGGGGCTGCTCGCCGTCGAGGGGGAGTACGGCACGCTGGTCCTGACCGACGAGAGCGCGACCGTGCTCGGCCGCGAGCGGGAGGTGCTGCTCCGCAAGGAGCCGAAGAAGCCCACGACCCGCTCGACGTCCTCGGCGGGCGGCTCCCGGGGCGGCAAGGGCAAGGCGGCCGCCGCCGACCTCCCCGAATCCGCCGTCCCGGTCTTCGAGGCGCTGCGCGCCTGGCGCGGGGCGACCGCGAAGGAGCAGGGCGTCCCCGCGTACGTGATCTTCCACGACGCGACGCTGCGGGAGATCGCGACCGTCCACCCGACGACGATCGGGGAGCTGGGCGGTATCAGCGGCCTGGGCGAGAAGAAGCTCGCGACGTACGGGGAGGGCGTGCTGGAGGTCCTGGCCGAGACGTCCCCGGGAGGGCCCTCGGAGACATCCCCGGCCCCGGCCTCCGCGCCGCGCGAGGCGCCAGCCTCCGCGCCGCGCGAGGCGCCAGCCTCCGCCCGTCCGCAAGCCCAGGCCCAGGCCGCTCCGGCTCCCGCGTCGCGCCCGGCCCCGGCCCGTCCGCAGACGCCGGCCGCCCCGGCGCAGCAGTACGGCGACCCCGAGTTCGCCTGGGACGAGGAACCGCCCGAGTACGAGTGAGCCGCACCGGGCGGCAGGGCCGAGGAGGGGCGTCTACGCCTCCGGCTCCGCCGCCCGGCGACGGGGCGTGATCGCCGTCAGGTCCAGGTCCACGGCGAAGGGCACCGACACCTTCATCCGGTCGTGGAAGATCCCGGTCGAGGTGTACGTACCGGTGGCCGGTTCCCGCTCGAAGACGTAGACCACCGCACGCCCGTCGTGGTTCTCCACCCGCCAGTAGTGGGGGATGGCCGCGCGGGCGTACTTCACGGGCTTGGTCTCCCGGTCGCGGGAGCGGGACTCCGGTGAGACGACCTCGATGGCCAGGCGGACCGCCTCGGCGGGGAACCGGGTCTGGTCCGGGTCCTTGATGACGGCACCGTCGATGACGATCACATCGGGTTCGGGGCGGTTGTAGCGGTCGATGTCGATGGTGAACTCGCGCACGACCTCCAGATCGGGCGGTACCAAGGACTGCAGCTGCCAGTTGAAGAAGTCGACCGCTCGCGAATGGAAAAGGGTCTGCGGACTCACGAAAACGAGACTCCCGTCGATCAGCTCCGTGTGCGGAGGCAGATTCGGGAGTGTGTCCAGGTCATCGGCAGTCCAGCCGCCCTCGGGCGGGACCGCCCACCGCGGCTGGGACGCCTCGGGTTCGATGCTCATCATTGCTCCCATGGGGAGGAGTCTCGCGGACCCGACCAGCGTATCCGCCGGGAACCGGATGAGGATGACCCGAACGTGTGAACGGCCCCCGCGTCGCTGACCTGCGTGTTCTCACTTCGCCCGGAAGCGGCGGGCCATGGCCACGAGCAGGCGGGGGAGCTTCGGCCCCGCGCAGGCGTGGTCGATCAGCTGGTTGCGGTAGGGGGAGGGCGGCAGGTCCGGGGCCAGGGCGATCAGGGCCTTCAGGTCGTCGGGCGAGCCGGACAGGCGGGTGCGGTAGGCGGCGTGGGCGGCGCGCAGGGCGATCTCGTCGGGCCCGTGTTCCAGACCGCGTCCGGCCAGCTCCACCGCCGCGGCGAAGTCGCCCTGCTCGGCGCGGATGTCCGCGAGGTCCAGGAAGAGGGACCAGTTGGCGGGGTCCAGCGCGATCGCGCTGTCGAAGGCGGCGGCGGCCCGGTCCAGATCGCCCATCACACGCCAGGTGGACCCCCGGGCGACGGCGGTCCACATGACCGGCTCGATGGCGTCGGCGCGGTCGCACAGGGCGAAGGCCAGGTCGTAGCGGCCGCAGGCCCGGGGCAGCCGGGACATGGCCGCCGGCGACTCCGGAACGGGGCTGCGCCCGCCGACCGCCTCGACGGCGTGGAACCACGGCGCGAACCGCTCCCGCATGGCGTCGGTGTCCAGGTCGTGGCCGTAGTCCAGCGTCCGCAGGCACGCCTCGGCCAGTGCCTCGGGGCTCACCTCGTCCAGGAACCGCTCGTCGCTGAACCAGGGCGCCGCGCCCCACGCCACGTCCGGCCGCGCACCGGTGACCGAGCCGAGGGCCATCGCCGCGTCGTCCATGTTCCCGTCGAGGAAGAAGAAGTACGCCTGGGCCGTGACGGCGCTGACGGAGCCGTTCCCCGCCAGACCCGCCTCCAGTTCCGGGCGGCGCTCCCGCCACAGCCCGGCGAGGGAGGCGTACGGTTCCGGGGCCGCCGGCGACGAGGCGACCGCCCCCACCAGGAGCTCCACGGCGGCCACCGGGTTTCCCCCGCAGTGCGCCATCACCCCGGCGAGACCGACTCCCGCCGCCACGGACTGATTCGACATGACCGGGAGCGTACCCGCGGCCGAGGGCCCCGGAGCCCCCGGGTACCGGCCGTGATCGGCCCGCCGGGCCCTGTGGCACGATCACCGGATGCTGAGACTCACCGACTTCATCATCGACTGCCCGGACACCAGGGAACTGGCGTCCTTCTACTCCGAGGTGACGGGCCGACCGGTCAACAAGGGCAGCGACGAGGACTGGGCCGGCATCGCGTTCGGCGAGGTCGAACTCGCCTTCATCCGGGTCGACGACTACCGGGCCCCGCTGTGGCCCGACGGCGAGCACCCGAAGCAGTTCCACCTCGACTTCGAGGTGGACGACATCGAGGCCGAGGAGCGCCGCGTCCTGGCCCTCGGCGCGACCCTCCGCCAGGATTTCATCGGTCCCGAAGGCTACGGCTGGCGCGTCTACACCGACCCGATCGGCCACCCCTTCTGCCTCTGCCGCAACAAGGGCGTCGTCTGGACCGACGAGGGCCCCACCTGGCCCTGAGACGCCGTCACCGGGGCGGCCCTCCGGCCGGGCGCCCCACAGCCCTCGGACTCCCACGCCCCTCAGCCCCCGCCGCCACCCCCACGGCCCTCAGTCCCCGCCGCCCCCTCCACAGCCGGCTCCGCCGCCCCCGTCGCTCCAGCCGCCTCCGCCGCCCCCGGCGCTGCTCGACCGGCTCTGGCGGACGTTCTGGTGGACGGCCGAGGCGATCCAGTGGGTGCGGCGGGCGGTCCTCATCGCCGAGCGGCCCTCTCGGCCCGTGGTGGTGAGGGTTCCGGCGAGGCCGGCCGCCGAGACCAGGCCCGCGAGGGCGCGGCTGCGCGCGTCCGGGAAGTCCCGGGCCTCCGCCTGGCCGAAGCGCCACCGGGTCGCGCCCGTCAGGTCGGGGTCGCCGGGGACGTGCCGCAGGGAGGGGAAGACGCCGAGGACGCGCCGGGCCTCGCGGCGCAGGAGGCCCCGTTCGACCAGGTGGGCCAGGTGGAGTTCCTCGGCGTTGCGGGCGTACTGGCGGGTCCAGACCCTGGGGCTGGTGCCGGAGAAGAAGCGGCTCCTCCTGGCCGGTGCGCCGAGGGTGCCCAGCAGCGTGGACAGCACGGGGTGGGCCGGGCCCAGGGGGGTGACCACCTGGACCCGGCCGCGCTCCTCGCGTATCAGGCCCTGGAGCTCCAGCTCGGCGAGGGCCGCGCCCGCCACCGCGTACCGCAGGAAGGAGCGGTTGCCGAGGGGCCTGCCGCGCTCGGTGTCCAGCGTCAGCAGGAGCAGTTCCTCGGGCAGCGTCAGCGCGGAGGCGTCGTCCGTCATGGCGCGCTGGTGATCCTTCCGGTCACGTCGCCGAGGCCGACGCGGGTGCCGTGCGGCCCCGGGGCCCAGGCGGTCAGTGTGACCGTGTCGCCGTCCTCCAGGAACGTCCGCTTGCCCTCGGCCAGTTCGAGCGGCTCGCTGCCGTTCCAGGTCAGCTCCAGGAGCGAGCCGCGCTGGCCGGGCTCGGGGCCGCTGACCGTACCGGAGCCGTACAGGTCGCCGGTGCGCAGGGACGCGCCGTTGACCGTCATGTGGGCGAGCTGCTGGGCCGCCGTCCAGTACATCGAGGCGAACGGCGGCTCGGCGACGACCTGCCCGTTGATCTCCACGGTGATCCGGATGTCGAAGCCGCCCGGCTCCTCCTCCCCGGCGTCGTCGAGATAGGGCAGGAGCGGGAAGTCCCGGGCGGGCGGGGCGGTGCGCGCCGCGTCCAGGGCCTCCAGCGGGGTGACCCAGGCGGAGACGGACGTCGCGAAGGACTTGCCGAGGAACGGGCCGAGCGGCACGTACTCCCACGCCTGGAGGTCGCGCGCGGACCAGTCGTTGAGCAGGAAGAGGCCGAAGACGTGCTCGCGGAAGCCGTTCAGCGGCACCGGGGCGCCGTGCGCGGAGGGGACACCGACGACGAAGCCGACCTCGGCCTCGATGTCGAGCTTCACCGAGGGGCCGAAGACCGGCGCCGGGTCGCTGGGGGCCTTGCGCTGGCCGTTCGGGCGCACCACGTCGGTGCCGGAGACGACGACGGTTCCGGACCGGCCGTGGTAACCGATCGGCAGGTGCTTCCAGTTGGGGGTGAGCGCGTCGCCGTCCGGCCGGAAGATCTTCCCGACGTTGGTGGCGTGGTGCTCGCTCGCGTAGAAGTCGACGTAGTCCGCCACCTCGTACGGCAGGTGCAGCGTCACCGCGTCCACCGGGTGCAGCAGCGGCTCGATGTCGGCGCGGTGGGCGGGGACGGTCAGCCAGGCGGTGAGCGCGCGGCGCACATCGCTCCAGGCGGTGCGGCCCGCCGCGAGCAGGGGGGTCAGGCTCGGCTGCGCGAGCAGCCCCGCGTACGGGGAGCCCAGCGCGTGGGCGGCGGCCCCGGCGTCCAGCACGTGGTTGCCGATGCGGACGCCGACCCGGCGGACGCCGGGGTGGTCGGGGGCGGAGAACACACCGTACGGAAGGTTGTGCGGGCCGAAGGGGTCGCCCTCGGCCAGGTCGAGCGGGCTGCTCTGCTCGGGCATGTGGTGCTGCCTCGCTTTCCAGGTCGTGTTAGGGGACACGTTACGTCGGGGCTCCTACCCGGCGGCAGGCCCTGACTGTCCTCAACTGCACCTATTGCCCGGAAAGTTCGACGGCCCCCGGAGATCTCCCCGGGGGCCGTCGAAGGTGGCTCCCGGGGAGGAACCGGGGGCCCTCGGAGGCGGCTCAGCCCGCCGTGCGCGGGATGCGCTTCTCCCACGTGCGGTGGAAGACGACCTCCTCGCCGTCCTTGCACACCACCTCGTTCGACGTGATGAAGTCGTGCTCGTCGGCGGCGATCTCCGAGCGCGTCTCGATCTCCACGTCCCAGCCCGCCTCCGGCCGGTGCAGCCGGATCCGCCAGTCGGAGCGGGTGCGCGCGGAGAGCGGGTCGTCCTGCTGGATCGTGTACGTCTCCAGGGCGTCCTCGGTGAATTCGAGGCCGTCGGGGTAGACCCGCGTACCGCCGTAGCGGGGGTCCACCTCCAGCCGCCATTCGCCCCGGGCGACATCGCGGACGACGAGGCGTTCGGGGCGCGGCTCCTCCAGGGTGACGGGGTGGACCACGCCGAGCGGTTCGGACTGCTCCGGTTCGCCGAAGGTGATCGCCGGGTCCTCGGTGTGGCGGCGCACCGGCAGCTCGACGAAGCTGCCGTCCGCGTCGAGGGTGAAGCCCGCCGACCCCGCCTGGGGCCAGATCCACGGCCAGTACGCGGAGGAGACCGCGATCCGGATGCGGTGGCCGGGGGCGAAGGTGTGCCCGATGCCGTTGAGGTCGAAGACGACGTCCTCGGTCTCGCCCGGCGGCCAGGCGTCGGTGCGGTCGCGGCCGTGCCGGGCGGCGAGGTTGAGGACGCCCCGGGTGATGAGCGTGGAGGAGCCGTCGGGCGCCACGTCGCAGAGCCGCGCGACGGCCTGGCCGCGCTCCACGTCCATCCGCAGCCGCAGCTTCACCCGGGGCCGGCCGAGGATCTCGATCGGCGCGTCCGTCACCGGGAACTCGAACGACACCGACTTGGCGTCCTCGTCCCGCTGGTCCGGCGGCAGGTCCGCGTCGTTGCCGAACGGGAAGAAGCGGCCCGCGTCGAGCCCGGTCTGCTGCGGCGACGCGACGATCCGCTCACCGCCCTGGAGGGCGTACGCCACCGGGGTGACGTTCTCCGAGGGCCAGGAGGCGTCCCCGACCCAGCGGCCCGGCAGCGTCTCGTACACCGTGGCGGGCGGGTGCGGGCCGCTGATCCAGGACCGCAGCAGCGGTTCCCGCATCACGCCCGTCTCCTTGCCCTTGAGGTGCTGGTCCCACCAGCGCAGCGTCTCCTGGAGGAAGCCGATCGCGGGCCCCGGGGGCAGCCCCCGGTCCGGGTACTGGTGCGACCACGGCCCGATGATCCCGCGCACCTGCCCCGGGTCCAGGTGCTCCACCAGCCGCAGGACGGTGTCCCGGTACGGGTCGTGCCAGCCGCCGACCGCGAGCACGTTCGCCTTGATCGCGCCGTAGTCCTCGCAGACGCTGCCGTGCTTCCAGTAGGCGTCGCGGCTCTGGTGGGCGAGCCAGGTGTGGATGAAGGGGTCGACGGCCTCCAGCCGCCGGAGCCACATCTCCTTCCACGCGTCGCCGACCTGCGCCGGGTCCGGCGGGCGGCAGACGAAGGCGAGCATGGTGGCCGCCCAGGCGTGCATGTCCACGGCGAGGACCGAGCCGCCCATGTAGTGCACGTCGTTGTCGTAGCGGTCGTCGGCCGAGCAGACGGTGACGATCGCCTTCAGCGGCTCGGGGGCGAGCGCGGCGATCTGGAGCGAGTTGAAGCCGCCCCAGGAGATCCCGAACATCCCGACCCGGCCCGAGCACCACTCCTGCTGGGCCAGCCAGTGGATGACGGCCACCCCGTCCTGGAGCTCCTGCGCGTCGTACTCGTCGCCCGGCAGCCCCTCGCTGTTGCCGTGGCCCCGCACGTCGACCCGTACGGAGGCGTAGCCGTGGCCCGCGTACCAGGGGTGGCGCTGCCAGTCGCGGGGGGCGGTCCAGTCGCTGAGCCGGTAGGGCAGGTACTCCAGCAGGGCGGGGACCGGCTCCTCGGTCAGCGGCCGCCAGATCCGGGCATAGAGCCGGGTGCCGTCGGGCAGCGGGATGTACACGTCCTCGCGGGTGGTCTCGTACGGGAAGTCGGTCGTGATGTTCATGGGGCCACCTCGGTGGGGGACGGGGTGTCGGGTCGGTGGGGGGACGCTGCGCGGCGTACGGGCCGGCGAGCGGCATACGGGTGGGGTCGCGGTGTGCGGGCGGGAGAGCGGCATACGGGTGGGAGTCAGTGGACCGGGTGCATCGTGCGCTTCAGCCAGGGGGCGGCGGCGATCATCGCGATGCCGGCCGCCACGGCGACGGCCCCGTTGACGCCGAAGTACGCGGGGTTGGAGACCTCCCCGTACAGCTTCACGATCTGGGCCTGGATGCCGTTGGCGAGGGCCAGCGAGAGGAACCAGAGCGCCATCGTCTGGCTCGCGAACGCCTTCGGGGCGAGCTTGGTGGTGGCGGACATGCCCGAGGTCTCCAGCAGGACGTCGCCGAGCCCGAGCAGCAGGTACGAGCCGACGATCCACCAGGCCGCCATGCGGTACGTGTCGTCCGCGTGCCCGGAGGTCGGCAGGACCATCAGGAGGAAGGAGAGCCCGCCGAGGATCACCCCGAAGGCGATCTTGTTGGAGGCGTGCGGCTGGCGGGTCCCCATCCGCGCCCAGACGGCGGCGACGACCGGGGCGAGCGCGACCTCGAAGGCGCCGAGCGCGGAGGCGTACCAGCCGGCCGGGAAGGTGAAGCCGAGGATCTCGGTGCGGGCGTTGGTCGACGCGAGCAGCATCATCGTCGAGTACGCCTGGAAGAGGATGAAGTTGAAGACGACGGAGCCGAGGAAGAGGACGACGTACGGGCGGAGCCTGCCGCGCTCCTCGGGGGTGACCCGGGGGGAGCGGAACATCACCACGAAGTAGACGACCGGCGCGATCACCGAGATGACGGTCAGGACGTCCACGAACCGGTCCATCGTCAGCCAGCCGGCGAGCGCCAGGGCGGTGGCCGCCAGCGCGACCGCGACCGCACCGCCGACGATCAGCCGCACCGCCCGGCGCATCGCCGCGGGGGCCAGCGCGAACTCGGCGGCGTGCTTGCGCCCGGCCAGGTGACGGCGGCCCGCGACGTACTGGATCAGCCCGAAGGTCATGCCGATCGCGGCGGCCGAGAAGCCCCAGTGCCAGCTCCAGTGCTCGCCGAGCCAGGCGGTGACCAGCGGACCGGCGAACGCGCCGATGTTGATGCCCATGTAGTAGAGGGCGAACCCGGCGTCGCGCCGCTCGTCGTCGGTCCGGTACAGCTTGCCGACCATGGAGGCCACATTGGGTTTGAGCAGGCCCGTTCCGGCGCTGATCAGGCCGAGGCCCACCCAGGTCATGGCGTCGGTGGGGACGGCCATGCAGTAGTGGCCGCAGGCGATGAGGATGCCGCCGTACAGCACCGCCCGGTACGAGCCGAGGATGCGGTCGGCGAGCCAGCCGCCCGCGACGGAGACCAGGTAGACCAGCGTCCCGTACGCGGCGGAGACCGAGGCGGCGGTCCCCGGGTCCATGGCCATGCCGCCGTGGGCCACCGTGTCGGCGAAGAACAGCACCAGGATGGCCTGCATGCCGAGGAACGAGAACCGCTCCCAGACCTCCAGCCCGGACAGGGTCATCAGCCCCCGTGGCTGGCCGAAGAAGGCGTGGTCGTCCTGGGGCGCGGGCTGGTCCGGCGCGGTACCGGCGGTGCTGTGGGACAAAGCGGCTACTCCTGATCGTATGAGCTGATGCCGAACATACCGGCGGTCATGGGAAGCCGCCCACGGTGATCCACAGCGGACCGGATACGCTGAAGCAGCGAAGAGAGACAGCGACACATCGACATTGCGTGTGATCGTCAGCAGACAGGAGATGCCCTCGTGACCGTCGTCGGGCCGTTCGGACTGCACGTGCGGGACCAGGCTCTTGAGGCCGATGTCCAGTCGGGCCTGGCCGCTGTCGAGGCAGGTCTGCTCGAAGCCACCAAGAGCGATGTCCCCTTCATCACGGAAGCCGCCCAGCACCTGTTGCGGGCCGGCGGCAAGCGGTTCCGCCCCTTGCTGGTCATGCTCGCGTCACAGTTCGGCGATCCGGACGCCCCCGGGGTCGTCCCCGCCGCCGTCGTCGTCGAGCTGACGCACCTCGCCACGCTCTACCACGACGACGTGATGGACGAGGCCGACGTCCGGCGTGGCGTGCCCAGCGCCAACACCCGCTGGGGCAACTCGGTGGCCGTCCTCACCGGCGACTTCCTCTTCGCCCGCGCCTCCCACATCCTGGCCGACCTCGGCCCCGAGGCCGTCCGCATCCAGGCGGAGGCGTTCGAGCGCCTGGTCACCGGCCAGATCCTGGAGACGGCGGGCCCGCGCGACGGGCGCGACCCGGGCGACCACTACCTGGACGTGCTCAGCGGCAAGACCGGCTCGCTCGTCGCCGTGTCCGGCCGGTTCGGCGCGCTCATGTCCGGGGCCGACGAGCGGACGGTGGACGTGCTCACCCAGTACGGGGAACGGCTCGGCATCGCCTTCCAGCTCGCCGACGACGTGCTCGACATCGCCTCCGACTCCCACGAGTCCGGCAAGACGCCCGGCACCGACCTGCGCGAGGGCATCCCGACCCTTCCGGTCCTGCGGCTGCGCGCCCAGGCGGCGGCCGACGGCAAGCCCGACGACCTGGAGCTCGTCGAGCTGCTCGACTCCGACCTGAGCAGTGACGAGGCGCTGGCCGAGGTGCTGCGCCGGCTGCGCGCCCACCCGGCGCTGGAGCAGGCCCGCCAGGACACCGTGCGCTACGCCCAGGAGGCGCGCGCCACGCTGGCGCCGCTGCCCGAGGGGTACGCGAAGTCCGCGCTGGAGGAGCTGTGCGACACGGTGGTGCACCGCGCGGGCTGAGCCCCACGGTGTTCCGGCGCGGTGTACGGGGCTCCGCCCGGGGTACGCGAGAGGCGTGACGGCGGGTCAGCCGTGCGGGGGCCTGCCCCCTACGGGGCGGCGTACCTGCCCCATCCGGTTGTCATACCGGAGCAGTAGGCGGAGTTGATTCCCCGGGCTGACGCTTCGAGCCGTCCGATTTGGTCAGATGGTTACCAACGGAAGCCGCCGACCACGGAGGTAGGGCACACCATGGCACCCAACGACAGCGCAGAGACCACCGGCGAGGCCACGAGCACTGTCGGGGGAGGCCGCCGGAAGGCGTCGCGCTACATCGTCCCCGTCGCGGTCGCCGGGGTGGCGGCCGCGACCATCGGCCTCGTCCCGGCGCTCGCGAACACCGGCGACCCGGACCTGCCGAAGATCAGCGCGCAGGAACTCGTCGAGAAGATCGCCGCCTCCGACGAGGAGCAGCTCTCCGGCACGTTCAAGATCAGCACCGACCTGGGGCTGCCCCTCGACGGCCTCGCCGGCGCGCTCGTCCCGGGCGGGGAGCGCGGCGGCAAGGGCGGCGGCACGGCGGCCCCGCAGGACAAGCTCATGGAGCTGACGTCCGGCACGCACACGCTGCGGGTGGCGGCCGACGGCCCGGAGCGCCAGAAGCTCTCCATCCTCGGCTCGTCGTCCGAGTACAGCGTCATCCACGACCAGGGCGAGGTCTGGGCCTACGAGAACGGGTCCGACGAGGTCTACCACGCCGAGGCCCCCGAGGGCCGGGACGCCGGTGAGCACGCGGAGAAGGCCCCGAAGGGCGCCGCCGCCACCCCGAAGGACTTCGCCGAGCAGGCGCTCGCGACGGTCGGCGACACCACCTCGGTCACCGTGGACGGCACGGCGCAGGTCGCCGGGCGGGACGCGTACCAGCTCCTGATCAAGCCGAAGCAGTCCGGTTCCACGGTCGGCTCGATCCGGATCGCCGTGGACGCCGAGAACGGCGTACCGCTGAAGTTCACGCTCTCCGCGGCGAGCGGCGGCAAGGCCGTGGTGGACGCCGGGTTCACCAAGGTCGACTTCTCCAGGCCCGCCGCGTCCACGTTCGCCTTCACCCCGCCTGCGGGCGCCAAGGTGACCGAGGCCGACGAGCTGGAGACCGGCAAGGACGAGCACGGCGCGGCGCAGAAGGCGCTCCCCGGTCAGCTCGCCGAGCTGGAGGGCCTCGCCGGCGAGGAGGGCTTCAACGTCATCGGGGAGGGCTGGACCTCGATCGCCGAGATCAAGGCCCCCGGGGGCAAGGGCCTGCCCTCCGCGGAGTCGGGCGAGGTCCCGGCGGAGGCCCAGGGCTTCCTGGACGCGCTCGGCGACAAGGTCACCGGGAAGTTCGGTTCGGGCACGGTCTTCACGACGCGCCTGGTCAACGCCCTGCTGACGGACGACGGCTCGGTGTACGTCGGCGCGGTCACGAAGGACGCGCTGGTGCGCGCCGCCGACGCGGCCGCCCGGTAGGACGTTCCGCCGGTCGTCCGGTCTTCCGGTCTTCCGCTCCTCCGGTTTCCGCCCCGTCCCGCATCCGCGGGGCGGGGCGGACCTGTGATCGGGGCGCGGAAAGCCGGAAAGCCGGAAAGCCGAAGAGTCAGAAAGTCAGAGAGCCGAAGGGCCGGGAGGGGAGACCTCGGCCGACCGGGCCGGACCGGACCGGACCGGGCCGGACCGGACTGGACTGGACCGCTGGACCGGACTGGCCGGAACGGATCGGCGGGGTCCGGACGCGCCGTCGGCCGGGCGAGCCGTCCCCCGATCGGCTCGTCGCGGCACGAACGGCACGAACGATGCGGCTGATCGGAACGACACGACACGGTACGTTCCGTTTCCGCCTGGGTATTGTTCGGTCTTTGGCGACGAGATGTCAATAAGAGATTGGCTGGAACCCCCCTATGCTCACCGAATGACCACATCGCCGAGCAGCGCGCGCCGCAGCGAACGGTCGCGCCGCGCGATCCTGCGGGCCGCTCTGGACCTCTGCACCGAGCGGGGGTACGGCCACGTCACGATAGAGGCCATCGCGGCCGCGGCCGGGGTCAGCAAGAAGACGATCTACCGCTGGTGGCCGTCGAAGGGCGCGGTGCTGCTGGAGGCGTTCACCGATGCCCTGGTCGACGCCACACCGTTCGTGGACACGGGCGACATCGGCGCGGATCTGCGGACCCACGTCGCCGGTGCGGTGAAGCTGCTGTCGGTCCCGCCGTTCGGCCCCGCCTACGCGGGCATCCTCTCCGAACTGCACCACGACGACCGCCTGGCCCAGCAGTTGCGGGAGCAACTGGTCGATCCGCGCGTGGAGGAGGCCATCGGCCGACTGCGCAGCGCCCAGGACCGTGGCCAGATTCCGCCGGGCGCCGACCTCCCGCTGGCGGTGGAGATGCTGTACGGCCCGGTCTACTACCGCCACGTCCTGCGCAAGCCCATCCAGGACGGGGAGACGATCGCCACCCTGGTCGCCCACGTGCTGCGCGCGCTCCGGGCCCCGGGGTACTGAGACTCCGGTACGGCGGTATGTCTCCCCGGGCCCGTCAGTACGGGCTGCGCCCGTCGGGCCACTGGTGGCCCTCGGGCAGTTCGTTCCCGCCGCTGTCGACCACCGTGCAGTCCACGACGACCTTCGCGGGGTCACCGCCCTCGAAGACCCACACGATCAGTCGGTGCTTGACCATCTCGACCGTGAACTGCGGATCCGGCACGCCCTCACCCGGCAGGACGGTGAACTCGTCACCGGGCTTCAACCAGAAGACGTCACCGTACGGTTCGAGGAAGAGGCAGAGGACGTCGTCGCCGCCGTTCCGTACGGGGAGTCTGCTCACCGATGCCGCTCCGGTTCCTGCGTGTCCGCCGGATCCGCTGGCCCGGCGTCCGGAGAACGGGGCCGAAGTGCCGCAGCCGCCGACGTGCCGATGGGTCGACGTGCCGACCGCGAGCGCCGTCGGGAAAGGTTCGCCGAAAAGTGATGTCACGCCCATCATGACAGGTCAGAGGCGTTTTTCGTAGGAGTAACGGCACAGCGGGAGACCCTTGGCGGGCCTGTCGTCGGCCCTCAGAATTCCCGCTATGCATCCCACCCGGAAAGTTGATCAGGACGACATCGTGCGAGCGCGGAACGTGCTGCTCGCCTCGGGCCGCCGCACGGCGGGCGAAGAAGTGGACGCCTACCGGGTCCTCGCCCAGGTCAGCCCGGACGTCTACGCACCGCGTCTGGCCGACGCGCTCCTGGACCTCCGGTACAACCCTCTCACCCGCTCCTGGCACGCGTCCGCGCTGGAGCTGTCCGAGGAGGCGGTGGCCGCGGCCCGCTCCATCGACCCGGCCGAACCCGGCCGCGCGGACGTCCTCCACCGGGCGCTCGACGGCTGTCGGGAGGACCTGTACCGCCTGGGGCGGACCGACGAAGGTCTCGCCCGCTGCGCCGAGATGCTCGCCGTCGCCCGTGCTCAGGCCGAGGCGGCCGGAGAGCCGCTGGTCA
This sequence comes from Streptomyces californicus, assembly GCF_000717645.1. GTDB lineage: Bacteria > Actinomycetota > Actinomycetes > Streptomycetales > Streptomycetaceae > Streptomyces > Streptomyces californicus. The sequence continues at coordinate 37,708 of NZ_JNZZ01000013.1, read as the reverse complement.
AAGGGGTGAGGGAGTGGGCGGCGGGACTTTCCGAGGCCGGGCGGTACGCCGAGGCCGCCGACGCCATGGATCACCTGGTCGCGGCGCTCCGCCCCCGAGGCCCCGGGAGCGGGACCCTCGCCTGGACCCTCCTCGACCACATCGCCGCACTCCACGACGCCGGCCGTCCCGCCGGCGCCCTCGCCGCGTTCGAGGACCTCGTCACCATGGAAGCGGCCGAAGCCGCAGCCGACCGGGGTCCGTTGGCCTGCCACCTCCACGCGCTCACCGGGTACGTCCGGATGCTCGACGCCCACGGACTCGGCGAGCGGGCCGCCCTCGCGCGGCAGGAGGCGCTCGCCCTGCTGTCGGAGCTGGCCGACACCGGCGAGCGGAAGGAGTGGAGCGGCTACCAGCGGTCGTTCTGGGCGGAGTTGCTCACCCTCGCCGCCGCCTACGGCGAACCGTCCGAACCCGATGCCCCAAGCCCGCCGCCCGGCGCTGCACCGCTGCGCTGGTCACCCCGGGCCAAGTGGCGGTCCGTCGAGGGCCGTCACGCTCTCCGCGCCCGGGCGGACGCGCTGGCTCCCCGCGCTGCCGATGACCCGGACCGGTACCTGGCCGAACTGGTCCGCCTGCACCGGGCGTTCACCCTCCGCACCGCCGTCCACGGCGAGAAGCAGGTCCACCGGTTCGTGGACGAGGTGCGCCCCCTGTACGACGAGGGCGTGGACCTGGCCCGCCGACTGGCCCGGCACGATCCGGTGGAGGGCCCGCGGGCGCTGGCCGCGAGCCTCATCGACCGGTCCTCCCTGTACGCCGCCGCCCGCGACTTCGGCCCCGCCCTCGCCGACTTCCGCCAGGCCCTGACGCACCTGGAGGAGCCCGTCTGACCCGAGGGCTGAAGCGGCCCGAGAGCCGAAGCAGCCCGAGAGCTGAAGCGGCCCGCCTGTCCGGGCGCGGACGGGCGGGGCCGGTCACAGGTAGCAGTTCAGGATCAACGGCAGGTCCTGGAGCCACTCCTGGAGCCGGCTCTTCCGCCGGGCGTCGAGCAGGCACGGGTGGGCCGTGCCCGTGTGGAGATGGACGGCGACCCCGAGGTGCTTGGGACCCCCGACCCCGTACGTCACGGTGCGGATCTCGTCCCACGCGTACGACGTCTCCGTGCCGTCGGGGCCCAGCGTCACACCCTCCCCGTCGATCAGCAGGGAGGTACCCGGTCCGACCGCCACGAACGAGGGACCCTCGCCCGCCAGGGGCACTCCGCCGCCCGCCGCCTGCTGGTACGACGAAAAGGCGTGGGGCGGGGCCGTGCCCGGGGCCTGGGCAGGGTGGTGGTACTGCGGCGGGTAGCCGCCGGGAGCCGCCTGCTGGTACGGCCCGTAGGCAGAGGGGCCGGGCTGCTGGTACCCCGGAAAGCCGTTGTACGGGCCGGGCTGCTGGTACCCGGGATGGCCGTTGTACGGGCCCGGCTGCTGGTACGCCGGATACCCGGCGGGCGGGCCCGGCTGCTGGTACGCCGGGGAGCCTGTGGTGTACGGGCCCGGGTGCCGGTAGGCCGGGTAGCCCGTGGGCGGGCCCGGCGGCGAGGTGTGCGCGGAGGCCGGGGCGTACGCCGGGGGAGGCGGGGGCGCCGCCGCCGTGGGGGCGTGCGCCGGGCGGGGGCCGGGGGAGGGCGACGGCGTGGCGTCCGGCGCGAACCGGTCCAGCAGCGACGCCGGAGTGGGCCGCTCCTCCGGGTCCTTGGCCAGGCACGCCGCGACGACCGGCCGCAGCCCCTCCGGTACGGCAGCCAGATCCGGCGGCTCGTGCACCGACCGGTACATCATGCCCATCGGCGTACCCGCCCCGAACGCGCTGCCGCCCGCCGCCGCGACGAGCACCGCCCCCAGCGCGAACACGTCGGCGGACCCGCCGACCTCCTGGCCCTGCGCCTGCTCCGGCGCGAGGAACCCCGGGGTGCCGAAGGCCGTACCGGTGGCCGTCAGCCGCGTCGACTCCAGGGCCCGCGCGATGCCGAAGTCCAGGACCCGGGGGCCGTCCGACGCCATGATCACGTTGCCGGGCTTGAGATCGCGGTGCACCAGCCCGCAGCCGTGGATCGCCGCCAGCGCCTCGGCGAGCGCCGCGCCCAGCGCCCGCAACCGTGCCTCGTCCATCGGCCCCTCGGCCTCCAGGAGTGCGGAGAGGGTCGGCCCGGGGATGTACGCCGTGGCCAGCCAGGGCGCCGCCGCGTCCGGGTCCGCGTCCACCACGGGGGCCGTGTGGAAGCCGCCCACGCTGCGGGCGGCGGCGACCTCGGCGCGGAACCGCTCGCGGAAGTGCGGGTCGGCCGCCAGCTCCCGGCGGGCCACCTTCACGGCCACCGACCGGCCGCCCCGGGAGCGTGCCAGGTAGACGGTGCCCATGCCGCCCGCGCCCAGCTCCCGCTCGACGGTGTAGCCGCCGACCTGTTCCGGCAGATCACCGCCGTTCGCCCCGTACTCCATACGCTGTACGCCCCCCTGTGCTCCGGCGGTTCAGTATGACGCAGCGCCCCACCGCCGGTCCGGCCCCTCCGCCGGACGCTCCCGTGCCCCGCGACCACCCGCCGCCCGAGGCTCCCGTGCCCCCGCGACCGCCGGCTGCCCGGGCCCCGTGCTCCCGCGACCGCCGGCTGCCCGGGCCCCGTGCTCCCGCGACCGCCGGCTGCCCGGGGCCCGTGCTCCCGCGACCGCCGGCTGCCCGGGGCCCGGCCCGTGCGCGTTCACGCCTCTGCCGTCCACCGGTGGCCGGGCCCGGCCGGGCGGGCGATGCTGGACCGGCGCGTACCCGGATCCGGGCAGCGGTGCGCCGGAGCCGGAGGGCGGGTGGAGCCGTGGCGGACGCCGAGAACCCGGCCGGTCCCGGAGAAACGGCCGAGGCGGAAGGGCCGGAAGGGTCGGGAGAGCCGGGCGGGCTGGAAGGGCCGGGCGGGCTGGAAGGTACGGAAAAGGCGGGGTGGGCCGGTGTGCCCGACCAGTGGGACGAGGCAGTCCTCGCGACGCTGTTCACCCAGTCCGGCGTCGGCCTCGTCGTACTCGACCCGCAGCTCCGCCTGGTCCGCGCCAACGCCCACTTCGAGGGCGTCGCGACCAAGGAGTACATCGGCCGCCGCTTCACCGACGCCTTCCGGCTGGACGACCCGGAGGGCTCCGAGGAACTGCTGAAGCAGGTGCTCGCCGGCCGGGGCCCGGTCCGCGACCACCTCGTGAGCGGTCGGCTGCGGACGATCCCCGGCGACCGGCAGTTCCAGGTCTCCGCCTACCGCCTCGACGCCCCGGGAGGCGACCCGGACGACCCGGGCGGCGACCCGGACGCTCCGGGCGGCGACGGCCCCGGCGCCCCGGGCCAGGGCCACCACGGTGCCGACGCCCCCGCCCTCGGACTGGTGACCACCGTCGTGGACGTCACCGACCGCGAGCGGGCCCGCGCCCGGGAGACCGCGCTCACCGCCGTACGGGACACGGTCGGCGGCTCGCTCGACACCGCCGCCACCTGCCGCGCCCTCATCGACGCCCTGGTGCCCGGCTTCGCCGACCTCGCGGCCGTCGAGGTGGTGGACGACGTCCTGCGCGGCGTCGATCCCCCGGTGGGCCCGCTGCCGCCCGACACCCCGCTACGCCGCGCCGCGAGCGGCCGGTGCGACACGCCTGGCGACAAGCCCCAGCCCCAGCCTGACCCCGACCTCGCCCCCGACCCCCGGGAAGACCGCCCGCGCCCCGCAGGCGTCACCCGCCGCCTCCCCCTCCGTACCCCCTTCGCGCTCACCGCCGCCGACCTGCGCCCCCGCCTCGTCCCGCTGACCCCCGACACACCCTGGCTGGACGCCGACGCGCACGCGGCGCACGCCGTCGCGGAGAGCGGCGCGCACTCCCTGATCGTCGTGCCCCTCTCCCTGCGCGGCGCGGTCCTCGGGCTCGTCAGCCTCTACCGGTGCGGGGAGGCCGAACCCTTCGACGAGGACGACGTCACCCTCGCCATGGCGGCGGCCACCCGTGCCGCCCTCGCCATCGACAACGCCCGCCGCTTCGAGCGCGAACACGTCATCGCCTCGACCGTCCAGCGGCGGCTGCTCCCGCAGGCCGCCCGGGAACAGGCCGCCGTCGAGACGGCACACGTGCTGCTGCCCGGCCGGGACAGCGGCTGCTGGTACGACACGATCGCCCTGGCCGGCGCGCGAACGGCCCTCGTGGTCGGCCGGGTCGAGGGGGAGGGCCTGCAAACGGCCATCGTCATGGGCCAGTTGCGTACGGTCATCCAGGCGCTGGCCGATCTCGACCTGGAGCCGGAAGAGGTGCTGGCCCGGCTCAAGGACACCGCCGACCGTCTCGCCGAGGAGCGCGACAGCCTGCCCCCGGCCGACGTCCTCCAGCGCGAACCGCTCAGCGCGGGCTGCCTGTACGGGGTGTACGACCCGTTCGCCCGCACCTGCACCGTCGCCCGCGCCGGGCACCCCGCGCCGATCGTCGTGGGGCCGGACGGGCGGGCGGTGCCCTTCGACGTACCGGAGGGCCCGGGGCTCTTCTCCGACGACAGCGCCCTCTTCGCCCCCGCCGTCGTCACCCTGGATGTGGGCAGCCTGCTCGCGTTCTGCACCGCCGACCTGCTCACCGGAGACCGTGCCGCCGAACGCATCGCCGAGACCCTCTCCCGGCCGGGCCGCACCCTGCGCCAGGCCGGCGACGACGTCGTGTACGCCCTGCCCGCCGACACCCGCGCCGGCGGCGCGGCCCTGCTGCTGGCCCGTACGGGAACGGTCTCCGACCACAAGGTCGCCACCTGGGACCTGTCGCAGGAGCGCCGGGCCCCGGCCACCGCCAGGGCCCTCGTGCGCGACCGGCTCCAGGAGTGGGGCCTGGACGAGGACACCGTCGAGGCATCGCAGCTCATCGTCAGCGAACTGGTCACCAACGCCGTCCGCTACGGCACCCCGCCGCTGCGGCTGCGCGTCCTGCTCGACTCCACGCTCACCTGCGAGGTCCACGACGGTTCCCCCGCCTCCCCGCACCTGCGGCACGCGCGGACCGTCGACGAGGGCGGCCGGGGCCTGTTCATCGTCTCCCGCCTCGCCTCCCACTGGGGAGCCCGCCACGGCCCCGACGGCAAGGTGCTGTGGACCGAACAGGAGCTCCCGAGCGGCGAGTCGGAGGGTACGACGACGGCGCCGCCCCCGCCGGCCTGACCCCGCGGGAACGGACGCCGGCCGACGGCCCGGAGAGCGGCGCGGGCGGAAGCACGGGCGGCGGCCGTCATCGGCACTGTCAGAGGTACCAGGCACGATGGCCGGTATGAGTGAGACAACTGAGCCCGAAGAGAACGACGTTGCCCCTGTTCTGACCACGCCCGGGGAGTGGCGCGACTTCCTGGAGCGGTACGGCGAGCTGTACGTGAAGGTCCGCGCCGACGACGAAGAGGTGGACGACCTGCTGGACGACGAGCAGTCGGAGGCCCGGGACCGAGGGGAGCGGGTCGAGCCGTGGCTCGGGGAGCCCCCTGCCGGGGAGGAGGCTCTGGCGGCGTCAGAGGAGCGGCTCGGAGTTCGGTTCCCCCCGAGCCTGCGGGCGTTCTTCCTGGCGAGCGACGGGTGGACGCGCCTGGACGGCTGGGTGGACGGCATCCATCCGTGCGACCGCGTCGTGTGGATGCGCGACAGCGAGGCGGGCAGCCGCGTGATCGGGATCTACGCCTCGATACCCGGCAACGAGGACGAGGTCCGACTGTTCCGCCGGTCCATCGAAATCGCCCGGGGTGAGGACTACTGGCTGCTCGATCCGACCGACGTCGGGCCGGATGGCGAGTGGGCCGCCTACGAGTTCGCACCGAAGTACGGCGACCTCACGGACTACCCCGGCTTCTCCGCACTGGTCCACTCCGGCTACGAGAGCATGGAGGAGGACGCGGAGGACGAGGACGAGGACGAGGAGGAGGACGCAGAGCACGAGGACGCGGACTGAGCCCGCTCCCCACCGGTCAAGCACTCCCCGAGGAACGGCGATCCCGCTCGGGCCCCGCCGGTGGTGCGGTGTCCGAGTGCGACGGATTCCAGAGCTGGTCGGCCTCGCCGCGTGCGAGGTGGTCTTCGTAGATCCCCACCTTGTAGCGCATCACGTTCAACGCCTCGTTCAGTTCTTGGATCCGGGCCTCCACGTCCTTCTCGTGCCGGCGCAGCAACGCGAGTCGCTCGTGTTCGTTGCCCGGACCTTGCCGGGCCAGTTCGACGTACTGCCGGATCGCCTCCAGCGACATGCCGGAGGAGCGCAGTTTGGTGCAGACCGCCAGCCACTCCAGGTCTTCCTCGTGGTACACCCGGCGGCCGTTGGACAGGCGGCGTACGGGGTTGGCGAACAGGCCCTCGCGCTCGTAGAACCGCAGTGCGTGGACGCTGAGCCCGCTGCGCCTGGCTACTTCGCCGATACTCAGGTCCATGACCGCTCCGTAACGCAGCTCTTGATCTAGACCCGACTCTAGCTTCTAGTGTCGAGCCGCCGGCAGGCCAGCAGGCCGGCGATTCGGCAGGTCGGACGATCGTAACGAGGGAAGAGCATGAGTGTTTGGTTTGTCACCGGCGCATCGCGTGGGCTCGGGGCGGAGATCACCCGCGAGGCGCTGGAGCGGGGGCACAGCGTGATCGCGACAGCGCGGGACGCCGCGGCGGTGCGTGGGGCGTACCCGGACAAGCCGGAAGGCTTGCTGGCGGTCGACGCGGACGTGACCGAACCCGAGCAGTTGACGGCCGCGGTGGAGGCCGGCCTGGCGGAGTTCGGACGCATCGACGTCGTGGTCAACAACGCCGGGCACGGCCTCGTGGGGGCGATCGAGGAGACGTCCGACAGCGCCGCACGCGCGCTCTTCGACATCAACGTGTTCGGCGTGCTCAACACCTTGCGGGCGACCCTGCCGGCGTTGCGCGCCCAGCGGTCCGGGCATGTCGTGAACATCAGCTCCGTGGGCGGCTTCGCCACGGCGCCGGCCGTGGGCCTGTACGGGGCGTCGAAGTTCGCACTCGAAGGCATCTCCGAGGCCCTGCACGGCGAACTGGCCCCGCTGGGCATACGCGTCACCATCGTGGAGCCGGGCGGCTTCCGCACGGACTTCCTCAACACCTCGACGAGCCTGCGGGTCGAACCGGCCTCCATCGCGGACTACGCCGTCGGCGCCGGGCCGGTGCGCGAGGGGATGGCCGCGTCCGACGGCCGTCAGCAGGGAGACCCGGTGAAGGCGGCGAAGGCCATCGTCGACATCACCGAGGTCGACGAGCCGCCGCTGCGACTGCAGTTGGGCGCGGACGCGGTCGAGCGCGTCGAGGCGAAGCTGGACCGGGTGCGCCGCGAACTCGACGCGTGGCGCCACGTGGCGCTGTCCACCGCCATCTGAGCCGTTCCGGCTCGGGCCGGGGGCTCGAAGCGGAGCGGGCTCGGCCTCACCCGGCGGTTCGGGCGCGGCCCGGCGGAACAACGGCCGGCCGATCGCCCGGTTCGCACCGACCGGCCGATCGCGCGGTTCGCACCGACCGGCCGCGCTCGTTCCCGCAGAGTGGTGCCCATGACGACACCCGCAGAACCGCTCCGCTCCTTCCTCCGCACCCGCGCCTCCCTCGACGGCGCGGAGGTCACGTACTGGTGGTCCGGAGACGTCTACTCCTGGGCCCCGGACGAGCCCTACCAGCGCCTCTTCGGCTTCGAGGGCCTCAACGTCTCCCGTCTGGTGGAGGACGCGGAAGCCGGGCCGGACGCGTACCGGCTGCTCACCCGGGAGGCCGCGTTCTACCTGGACCCGGTCTCCCGGGAGATCCTGGAGAGCTGGCAGGACCTGCCCGTCGTACACGTCTGGAACGACCCGGCCAACCAGAAGCTGCGTCCCGCCCCGATCCCCACGACCGAGCTGGGCGGGCAGGTCTGCTTCAGTCCGGAGATCCCGCTCGCCTACCCCTCGCCGCTGCCGGTGGCCGAGTACCCGGTGCACTCGGCGGGGGACACGTACAAGGCCCTGGAGCTCTTCCAGTTCTTCGCCGACCGTGCCGACCTGGCGGGTCCGGCTCCCGGCGTCCCGGCGACCATGTCGTGGAGCCGGATGTCGCCGTGGCTCCCGTGGATGGCCCGGGGGCAGCGGCCCGGCGGGCTCACCTTCCACTGCCGGGGCCGCAAGCTGACCGCGTACACCGAGGTACCCGACCGCACCCGGGCGTACATCGCCGCCCGCCACCCGGAGTTCGCGCACGCCCCGGAGCGGTGGAGCGAGCCGAACGAGACGAGCTGGACGTACTTCCGCAAGCTCGACCCGCCCCAGAAGTAGCGCCCCAGAAGTAGCGCCGCAGGGGTAGCGCCCCAGGGGCAGGTCGGGACGGCCGTCTCGTACGCGGACGGCCCCGGGGCCCGCGCGGCGCGCCTGCTCCGGGGCCGTACGGGGACGCGGACCCGCCCGCCGAGGCCGCCGCATCGGCGGGCGGGCGATGGTGGGGGTGGTGCGGTGTGGTGCGGCGCGGGCTACGACAGGACGATGTTCCGGCCCGGGCCGCCGTCCGTCTTGTCCTTGCCGGAGCCGCCGACGATCAGGTCGTTGCCGGCCTCGCCGTGCAGCATGTCGTTCCCGGGGCCGCCGAGCAGGACGTCGTCGCCGTCGCCGCCCATGACGTGGTCGTCGCCGGAGCCCGCGTGGACGAGGTCCCGGCCGCCGTACCCCTCGATCATGTCGTCGCCCCGGCCGCCGTACATCCGCTGGTCGCCGTCGTCGCCCATCAGGTGGTCCATGCCGTCGCCGCCGTCCAGCACGACGCGCCCCATGACCATGTCGTCGCCCTCGTCGCCCCGGACCGTGTGCGCGGTGTGGGCGTGGAGGGTGTCGTCACCGGGTCCGCCGCTGACGGTGTGGACGCCGGGGTCGCTGGTGGCGATCTCGTCGTCGCCGTCGCCGAGGAAGACGTCGATGCGGTCCGGGCGGGCGCCGCCGGTGGGCAGTTCGCACACGACGTACGTCTCGACGCCCGGTTCCAGGTACGTGCAGTGGTCGCCCGGCTGGAGCGGAACCGCGTCGCGGAAGCCGATGCGCCGGACCCCGTCGCCCTGGTCCATCGGGACCACGTGGAGGTCGTTGACCTGCCCCGGGGCGGCGGTGAAGGTGATGGACTGCTTCGCCCAGTCGGCGCCGACGCGGGCCTTGCCCCCGCTGCCGGCGGCGGGGGCCGCGGCGGCCGGGGAGGCGGCGAGGCCGGTGGCGAGCAGGGCCACGACGGCTGCGCGGGCGGTGACGCGGTGGCGGGGCATGGGACCTCATCTCGGTGGGGGGCCGGGGGCGCCCGGAGCGGACGGTGCTCTGCTCGCTCCGGGCGCCGGCGGAGCCGGGTGGTGCCGTGCTTTCGTGCTTCTGTGGTGCGGCGCTTCTGTGGTGCGGTGGTGCGGTGGTTCCGTGGTGCCCTGGCGGGTCAGCTCACGTTGACGTCCACGCAGGCGTAGAAGGCGTTGACCGTGTCGGCGATGTTCCACACGGCCAGGACCTTCTGCTTGCCGGAGAGGCTGCCGAAGTTCACCTGGTGCGTGACGGTCTCACCGGGCCGCGCGCCGCCGTCGTTGAACTCGGCGATCTTCCGGCCACCGGCGTAGTACTGCCAGGTGCTGGTGGCGTGGCGGGCGGTCAGCCGCCAGTTGAAGCTGGTCGTGCGGCTGACCGGGGTCACCTTCCAGCCCTTGCTGTCGTTGTTGAGCTCGGCGAACGCCGCGTTGCCGCCGCTGCAGCTCGTCAGACCCTTCGGGCCCTCGACGCTCTGCGGCTCGTACTTGATGGAGCCGCACGAGACAGTTCCCGCGGCGCACTGGGCCTGCCGGCTGGGCGGCGAGGAAATGTAGCCGTGCGCGCTCGCGCTCCCGGCGGGCAGGGTGACGGCCAGGAGCGGGGCGATTCCCGCTCCGATGGCGACGGCCAGCATCCTCTTGCTCTTCATGACAACTCCTCTGTGGGGGTCGGGACTCGCCCGCACGGAAGCGGACAAGCGTGTGCATGACAAGCAGCGCCTCGCGGGGCGGTGGGGCTGCCGGGCGGGGCAAGGGGAGCGTACCCTGTTTGGTCTAGACCAAGCTAGGGTGCGCGAAGTTCGCCGGTACGGAACGGAGTTGGCGCGATTCCCTCCCTCCGGCCCGCCGGAGGGAGGGGCGTCGGCTCAGCCGTACAGCCGCTCCAGGACCACCGCGACGCCGTCCTCCGCGTTCGTCAGGGTCACCTCGTCGGCCGCCGCGCGCAGCTCCGGGTGGGCGTTGCCCATGGCGACCCGGAGCCCCGAACCGGCGAACATCGGCAGGTCGTTGGGCATGTCCCCGAACGCCACGATCCGCTCGGCGCCGACGCCCAGCAGCTCCCCGGCCGTCGTGAGCCCGGTGCCCTTGTCCACCCCGTACGGAGCCAGCTCCACCGTGCCGGGGCCCGCCATGGTGACCGTCGCGAGATCGCCCACGGCCCCGCGCGCGACGGCCGCCAGCGCGTCGTCCCCCAGCTCGGGGTGGCGCACCAGCACCTTGATCACAGGCTTCGCCCACAACGCGTCGCGGGAGTCCACGCGTTGGGCGGGGAGGGTCGGGTTCGGCATGCGGTAGCCGGTCTCGATCAGCGTCACCCCGTCCGCGCCGTCCTGGTCCACGGCGGCGAACACGGCCCCGACCTCCGCCTCGATCTTGCCGAGCGCGGTGTCGGCGGCCTCGCGGTCCAGGGTGGTGGAGCGCAACAGTCGCCCCGCGCCGGCGTCGTAGAGCTGGGCGCCCTGGCCGCAGACGACGAGCCCGGTGTACGCCAGGTCCGCGAGCAGGGCCCGTATGCCGGGCACCGGCCGCCCGGTCACGATCAGGTGCCGGGCCCCGGCTGCGGCGGCGCGCCCGAGGGCGGTACGGGACCGGGCGCTGACGGTGTCGTCGGGGCGCAGTAGTGTGCCGTCCAGATCCGTGGCGACGAGGGCGTGGGCGAGTGGCGTGGGCATGGCCCCACCCTAGAAGGCCCCGAACGGCCGCTTGCCCGCCGGAGCGGAATCCGCTAAGGGCTGTCCCGCCGGGAAGCGCGGGTCAGCCCTCAGGGCGTGATCGTGCCGCCCGCGTTGCGGACGAACCGGCGCAGCACCTTCACCGTGGTGACGTAGTCCTCCTCGCGGATGCCCGCGTGCAGGGCGGCGCGGAGAGCGGGAGCGTTGCCCTTGAGAGCGAGGCGTGCCTGTTCCCCCTCTTCGGTGATCCACAACGCGCCCTCCGGGGCAGGCCGCAGCCACTCCGGCCTCACCGGCTCCGCCGCCTCGGAGCCGGGATCGCCCTCGGGTCGGATGTGCGAAGCCACGGCCTCCTGGGGTTCGGGCAGGGGCATGCCCGCGCGGAAAGGAGAAGTCGCAAGTATGACAGGGTTCTGCTATGAGTATGAGGTCTGCTGAATCAGGCTTCCGTGCACCGACCGGAGGGAACGCCTCATGGCCCGCCCCATGACCCACGCGCACACGGCGCTCGTCCTCATCGACCTGCAACGCTGGATCGTCGACCGGCCCTGGCAGCCGATGGGCGGGGCCGCCGTCGCCGACGCCTGCGGGAGGCTGCGTGAGCACTTCGCGGCGGCGGACTCCGCACTGGTCGTCCTCGTCCGGCACGTCCAGGCCGACGGCGCCGACGGCGGCCTCGCTGCGGCCGCCAACCGGCCGGTCCCCGGATTCGCGGTCCGTGCCGACGAGTACGCGGTGGTCAAACACGGCCTCGACGCGTTCGAGGGCACCGGCCTCCACGAGCGCCTGCGGCGGGCGGCGATCATGGAGGTGGTGCTGGCCGGCCTGGCCACCGCGTACGGCGTCGAGGCCACGGCGGCCACGGCCGTACGCCTCGGGTACGAGGTGACCGTCGTCTCCGACGCCTCCGCCAGCGAGAGCGACGCGCAGCATCATGAGGCGCTGGACCGCCTGGTCGCGCTCGGTGTGCGTGTGCGCACGGTGGACTCCCTCGTGGGCTCGTAGGGTCCTCAGTCGCTGGGTCCGGGGCGTCCGGACGCCCCCTGGCGAGGGCGGCGGCCGCCCCACGTGCGGCGCACGCGGGGCGGCCGGTGGAGCGTACCCACGGCGAGCGGCGGCCGGTCAGTAGCGCGTACCCGCGGCGGCCGGTGCGCCGTCCAGCGCCGCCAGTGCGGCATCGTCCAACTCAACCGCGGCCGCGCCGGCGTTCTCCTCCAGGTAGCGCGGATTCTTCGTCCCCGGGATGGCCACGACGTTCTCGCCCTGCGCCAGCACCCAGGCCAGAGCCACCTGCGCCGGAGTGGCCCGCAACCGGTCCGCGACCTGCCGCACCCGGTCGACGATGCCGAGGTTCGCGGCCATCGCCTCGGACTGGAAGCGGGGCAGCAGGCGGCGGCCGTCCGCCTCCGGGAGGTCGTCCGCGGAGGTGATCCGGCCGGAGAGGAACCCCCGGCCGAGCGGCGAGAAGGCGATGAGGGTGATGCCTTGGTCGCGGCAGAACGCGAGAACTCCGGAGTCGACCGTGTCCCGGCTCCACAGGGACAGTTCGCTCTGCACGGATGCCACCGGGTGCACGGTCCCGGCCCGCCGGATCTCCTCGACCGACGCCTCCGAAAGGCCGAGGGCGCGCACCTTGCCCTCCCGTACCAGGTCCGCCAGCGCGCCCCAGCTCTCCTCGACGGGAACGTCCGGGTCCACCCGGTGGAGCTGGTAGAGGTCCACGTGGTCGACGCCCAGGCGCTTGAGGCTGGCCTCGCAGGCGGCGCGCAGATGCTCCGGACGGCCGTCGCGGTGGCTGGCATAGGTGGCGGGGTCGTCCACCACCAGGCCACCCTTGGTCGCCAGCACCACCTCGTCCCGCCGGCCGCGCAGCGCGCGGCCGACGAGCTTCTCGTTGGTGAACGGGCCGTACATGTCCGCGGTGTCGATCAGTGTGCAGCCCAGCTCCACGGCGTGCTGGACGACCAGCACGGAGGCCGCGTCGTCCCTGCCCCGTTCGTCGTACACCCAGGACATGCCCATGCAGCCCAGCCCCACGACGCCGACCTCCGGGCCGGACGTTCCCAGTGCGGTACCGCGCATCACGGTCCCCTCTCCTCGACGGCTCGTCGACGTCATCGACGTTCACGTGCCAGTGCGCTTTGGTGTGCTCGATGTCTACTCTATGACAGAACTCTTACACTCATGGTCGAGTGCTCCCGCAAAGGGCCGAAGACTCCTGCGTGGGAGACTGCTGATATGGGCGAGAACAGGACGACCAAGCAGGCGAAGGACCCGCGCGCGAACGTGACGGCGGCGGTGGGAGGCCGGCTCGGAAACAGGATCAAGCGGGCCGAGCAGGCGCTGATCGCGCGCAAGACGCAGGCCCTGCGTCCGTTCGGCCTGACCGTGCCCCAGTACTCGGTCCTGCTGCTGCTCTCGCTCTTCCCGGACGGGATGTCGGCCGCACAGCTCGCCCGCGAGAGCATGGTGACGCCGCAGACCATGTCCACGGTCCTCGCCAACCTGGAGAAGCACGGACTGACGGAGAGGGAGCCTTCTCCGCTCCATCAGAAGGTCGTCGTCAACCGGCTGACCAGGTCCGGACGCGCCGCGCTGAAGAAGGCGGACAAGGAAGCGGTGCGGGTCGAGGACGGTCTGCGGGCCGCGTTCACCCCGGAGGAGTTCGAGCGGTTCGAGGACTATCTGGAGCGGGCGATCGACGTGCTGAACGGGACCGGGTGACAACCCCGTTGTGCCCGTAGGCCGGGCCGAGTAGTGTCACGCGACGTGAACACCGGACCGGCTCTGAGCCACGCACGGATCGGCGATCCGGTGGAGGGCTGATCGCACGGTGGGTGCCGCGAACGCACCCCCTCGCTTCGGCACGCGGACCTCCCGGCACTCGCGCACCGCGAGTCCCTTTTCCGTGTCGAACACCCATGAGGTCAACCGCATGCCGGCCACGTTCAACCACACCATCATCGCCGCCGAGGACCGCGAGGAGTCGGCCCGCTTCTTCCGGGAGCTGCTGGAGCTCTCCGAAGCGCCGTCCTGGGGCCCGTTCACCAATGTCCAGCTCGCCGACGGCGTGCTCCTGCAGTTCGCGGAACCGCCGGTGGACATCCAGATGCAGCACTACGCGTTCCTGCTCGACGACGAGCTGTTCGACCGCGCGTACCAGCGGCTGTGCGATCGGGGTGTCGAGCACTGGGCCGACCCTCAGATGCGCCGCACGGGGGAGATCAACGACGAGCACGGCGGCCGGGGCGTGTACTTCAAGGACCCCGCCGGACACGCGATCGAGCTGATCACCCGCCCGTACGTGTAGCCCCGCCCGGCCCGTACGTGTGACCCCGCACGCGTAACCGGATACGGCAGCGGGCACGGGTCCGTCCCGCGCCCGCTGCCGTCGGCGGCCACCCCGCCGGCGGCCCCGCCGTCCGGGACGATCGCGGTGCCGCCGCATACGAGAAGCGCGACCATCAGCGTGCGCGCGCAGTGCTTGACGACCATCGTTCCGCCTCCTGGACGAGTCTTTCCGCATACGGTCGGTGGTGGTGGACGGCCATGAACACCCTCTCCGCGCCCCCGTGGGCATGTGGAGGGGTTCTGCTATCTGCAAGTCGATGCCGTGCAGGCCGCGGACGCCACCGAGTCCGGCGCTTCTCTGTCCCCCCGCGGCCGCACACGTGCTCCGCCGCGTGGGTGAGCGGAGTCGGCCCGCAGCGTGATTCCGCGCGGTCGCCCGGCTGCGATCGTCGGTGGAGGACGGACCAACCGCTCCGCCCCGGCCGACACCGAGGAGTCCCCGTGCCCCTTCCGACGCGTGCCGACGACCGCGCCGCCGCCTCTGTTCCTGCCCCTGCCCCTGCCTCTGCCCCTGCCTCTGCTCTTGCCTCCGCCTCTGCTCTTGCCCCCGCCTCTGTCGTTACGCCTTCCGCTTCCGCCCGTACCGGCCGCTTCCGTGCCGCCTGGCGTGCCGCTCACGCACCGGCGCCCGGCGTGACCCGGGGCTGGTGGCTGACCGCCTGTGCGGTGCCGCTCGTGGTCCTTCCGTCCAGCGTGTGGCGCATCCCGGCGGCATTCGGCCACGGGATCACCTTCGGCGAGCGGATGTACGTGGTCCTCCTCTCGGTCGCCTCCGAACTCCTCGCCTTCGCCGCGATCGGCTTGGTCGCCCGCTGGGGCGAGGTCTTCCCGCGCTGGGTCCCGTACCTGGGCGGGCGGCGGGTGCCGACCACGGCCGCGGTCGTCCCCGCAGCTCTCGGAGCCGCCGCCGTCACCTTCGTGTTCACCGCCCTGACCGTCGTCAGCGAGATCCGGGGCACCACGATCCGCGGCGACGAGCTGCCGAGCGACTTTCCCGGTCTGGCCGGTGGGTGGGAAGGAGCCTGGTTTCACCTCTGCTACACGCCGCTGCTCCTCTGGGGACCGCTGCTCGCCGTGCTGACGGTCGGGTACCACCGGCGCCGGAGCGGGGCCGCCCGCCGCACCGCCGGGGCATGAGGACGGGCCGAACGGCGAAGCCCCACCGCGCGGTTCGGTCGAACGCGGTGGGGCTTCGCCGCACGGAGGTCGCACGGAGTGCGGGGTGGAGCACGGCGTACAGCGTGCGGATCGGCGCAGCGGCCGGGCGGTGGCTCAGACGGTGCCGAGGCCACCGTCCCGGACGCCCGCCACGAAGGTGCTGAACGCGGCGGCGGGAACGGTGAGGACCGGCCTGGCCGTGTCCTTGGAGTCGCGGACGGGGACGATGCCGTGCGGGGTGGCGAGGTTGATGGCGACCTCGACGCATGCGCCGCCGTTGTTGCTGTAGGAAGAGGTGAACCATCGGGGGGTCTCGGTTGTCACGGGTGCCCTTCCGTCGTCGCGGATGTCCGCCGCCACGTCACCAGTGCCCGGCGGTACGGGCGCCCGGTGTCACGGGCGCCCGATGCTGCGGCTGTTACAGCTCGCCCGACTTGATACCCGTGACGAAGGCGGAGAACGCACCGGACCGCACGCTCAGCGCGGGCCCGGCCGTGTCCTTGGAGTCGCGGACGGGGACGATGCCGTGCGGAGCGGCGAGGTTGGTGGCGATCTCGACGCACTGGCCGCCGTTGTTGCTGTAGGAGGAGGTGAACCAGCGGGGGGTCTCGGTTGTCACTAGAAGCCCTTTCGCAACTGCCAGAACATGTCAACGGAGGCTGCCTGGGAGGGTGCTGCCGCCTGCAACTGATGGTAGGCCGTCAGATGAGGTACCACCGAGCTGCTTTCGCGCTCCAGGTAGCCCTGCTGTGCGGACTCCGCGTACGACATGAGCGAGCGGTCGGGCATCGTCAGGATGGTGATGGGCAGGTCGAAGGGGCGGTGCTCACCCATGTCGAAGGGCGCCACCTGGATCACGGTGTGGGGCTGCTCGGCGAACTCGATCAGTCGGTCCATCTGCGCCCTCATGACCTCCGGGCTGCCGACCGACCTGCGCAGGCAACTCTCGTCCAGCAGCGCGAAGACGAGCGGGGGGTTGTCCCGGACGAGGGCCGCCTGGCGCTCCGCGACCAGCGCGATGCGCTCCTCCGCCTGGACGGGCGTGATCGCCTTCCGCTTGACGGCGCTGTCGGCCAGGACCCTGGCGTACTCCGGGGTCTGGAGCAGGCCCGGCATCACGCCGACCTCGTACAGCCGGATCTCCGCCGCCCGGCCCTCGTAGATGAGGAACTCCGGGGAACCCTCCAGCATGCTGCCGAACTTGATGCGGCTCAGCTCACGCTCGAACGAGGCGTCCGACCCGACGAGCCCGAGTGCGCGGTCCGTACTGCGCGAAAAGCGCAAGGTAGCGAGTTTGCGGCCGGTTTCCACGGACGAGATGTGCGTACTGGAATAGCCGATCTCGATGCCCAGCCACTCCTGGGTCCAGCCCCGCTCGATACGGAGACCGCGCAGACGTGCACCGTAGGCGGCCTTGGCGGAACTCTCCGGATTTAACTTCTTGATGTTCATGGGCCACGACCCCGATCTTCCGTGCCGAAGAGGCAAGTTGAATGCCCACTCACGGTAGGTCACGCTGAAACGCCCCGGTAGTCGTTCGGCTACAGAGAGGAGCGATAGGTGTACGGCGAGAACCCTTGTCCGAATGCGCAGGACCCTCCCGATCCCGCGACCCCGGAGCCTCCCGACGCGGCGCCGGCCCACAAGCCTCCCGACGCGGCGCCGGTCCACAAGCCTCCCGACGCGGCGCCGGTCCACAAGCCTCCCGACGCCGTGCCGACGGCCCCGGAGCACCCTGTCGTCCCGCTGGCCCCGGAGCGTCCGGTCGTTCCCCCGGCCCCGGAGCGTTCCGTGGTTCCGCACGCTCCGGAGCGTTCCGTTGTCTCCCCGGCCCCGGAACCGCTCTTCCTCCCGGGCCTGGGCGCGCTGGTGGTGGACACCGGCCGGGGCGACCGGGTGGGGGAGTTCCGCGGGGTCGCCGGCCCCTACTGGTCGCTGCGGCCCGTGGGCGGCGGGACCGAGTGGGAGGCCGAGCCGCAGCGCGTACGCCCCGCGCTCCTCATGGAGCAACTGCGCGCCCGGACCGCCCGGCTCAACGCCCGCAGCCGGGGCGAGGTCCTGTGAACCCGGCCCGGGACGCGGGAGCGGCCGCGCCGGTACGCCGCCCGCCCTCCGCCGTTCCCGCCCGCCCTCTACCCGTAACCCGCAAGGATGAGAGCCATGTTGCAGTGCACCGCCTTCAGTGAACTCCCCGACATGGGCGCGCGCATCGCGCTGATGGGGCTTGAGGACCTGCCCGGCCATGAGGTGGAGGCGCCCGACCTCGACACCTTCCTGCTCTGCGAACTCGGCGAGCACGCCGAGGCGGCCGAGCACGCGGCCCAGCTCTGGTCGGCCTCGCCCAGGGCCGGCCGGGAGCTGTGGATGTTCTGGCTCGACGGCGAGGAGCGCCGGACGTTCCGGTTCGCCGAGCTGCTGCCGTGCCCGGCCGTCATCCACCGGCTGTCCGTCAAGGAAGGCGAGGCGTGCGTGCTGTACGACCGGCACCCGGGCCCGCACTCGTGGGACGTGGTGGACCCGCTGGCCGACCTGATGGCGGAGCGCGTACGCGACGAGGTGCGACGCGAACGCGAGGGCGGCGGTGGCGAGCGGGGCGGCGGGGGTGGGAAGGGCGACGGGGACGAGAAGGGCGATGGCCGGGACGGCGGCGGGGGCGGGGAGGCGGGTCCGGGCGAAGGAGTCTAGGACCTGTCCGCCGAAGACCGCGCTGCGGCGGCGGCTGACCCCGCCGCGTCCACCCCGTGGGCCCACGGAGCTGGAGACCGGCCCGGAGCGGGGAGCGCACGTGGAGCGCACGGGGCAGATCTCGCCGTGCGTTCGGCCTCACATGCGGCGAGGCGCTCGGGTTCCGCGCAGTCGAAGGCGACCTGGAACGCCCTGATCTCTGGCATCGGGGCGCCGCCGTACCGCGTGCCAGGGGGCCTCGCCGCTCCGTAGGGCCTGCCTGTGCTTCCCGCCGTGCGTACGGTCAACTCGTATATCTCATATGCCATTTGCATGTGCGTTTTCCGAACAGACCCACCCGGACCGGGCTAGGGTCACGTACATCTCAGGTGAAGGAGACAGGGATGGATCACGATCTTGATGAACTGAGGCGCATCGGCGGCATTTTGAGCGAAGCGCTCGCCCTGCTCGACGGCGAGCACCAGCGCCTCTCCGACCTGTACGACGGGAAGGGCGACTGGGACAGCGTCGCAGGCGGTCCGAGGCAGACGATTCTCGGGCTCGGGGAAATGGTCGGTGGCGTGCGGGAGAGCATCAACCACATCGCTCTGCACGTCGGCTTCACCGTGCTCGGTATGGAGAAGCGGGCCGTGTTCTCGCGCGGACGACTTCAGATGGAGCCGCTCTGCGTCCCCTCCGGGACCGATCGCATGGCGCGCCCGCTCGGCGAGGCCGCCCTGCTGCTGCTCCGCGAACTCGACGGCTTCTACGCGGACGACTTCGGGGGCCGGATCGACAGGGCGCTCGCCGCCCCCGAGGCGACGTACCCGCCGGCCGACTGGGACGCGTACGCCAGGGCGCTCCGGATCGAGGCGGAGGCGAAGGCGCGGGCGGAGGACGAGGCGAAGGCGCGGGAAGCGGCGCAGGCGAACCCCGGCGGCGCGTGAGAGCGGCCCTCGCCGGGCCGGGCCTTGCCGCGTCTCGCCGGCCGACAGGTGCGCAACCGCAAGAAGCGCGGCTGGCCCTGCTGATCACGCCAGGCCAGTGGGGCGACAGTCCGCAGCTGATCCCCTTTCCAGGACTTCTGCCTGCTGCGTGAGCTCTGCCGCGATGCTGTCCCAGTCCGGACCGTGCAGCCACAGGTTCTGCGCGGCCTCCCGAAGTAGAGCCGGTTCGTCGGGCCTCTGCAGCAGCACGAGGCGATAGGCGAGGTTGCGAATCCACACCGGGAGCCGGCCGTCGACCAGATTCGGGCAGAGCTCCCGCAGCGTCGACAGAATCGCGTCCGCATCGGCGAACGTCAGCTCTTCGACGAAGTAGTGCTCGCGGTGCTCCTGACCACACGCCGGTGTCGGACGGTACTCATCTCCGTAAAGACACCGGGCGTGCTCGGCCAGCGTGTTGTGCATGCGCTGCAGCCTACGACGTCATGATCCGCCGGACAGAACCTAGGAGGACTTGAGGCCGAGGGCGTTGCGCACGCCGTTGGTCAGCGTGCCGACTCCGGTGCGCAGGGCGAGGTAGTCGAGTGCGCTGCCCACTCCGCGTGCGGCGAACCTGAACGCCCTGACCAACTGCTCTTCCATCGGTTGCTGCTCTCCCTCGGTGGTACGTCGGCTCCCTGTATGACGCATCTACCGCCTGGCGGGTTGCTCCGGCCGCTTGTTCCGGCCGTTTCCCGTTTCCCGTCTGCCGTCTGCCGTCTGCCGTCTGCCGTCGCGCTGGGGCGGTTCGGCGGCGCGCGGATATCTGCCGATCGGCAGATGTGCGGTCCCACCCCTGCGCGACAGCCTTGACCCGTCGTACCGGATACCGGACGCCGCCGCAGAGGCGAGCGGAGAGCGGGGGCCCACCATGCCGAACACCGTGACCGACGAGACGCCTGCCGGGGAGGGGTCCCCGCCGAGCGCCGAGGACCGCCACCGGCGTCGGGAGCCGGGCGGAAGCGCGTCATCGGGCCTCCGCGAGGGGCCGGGCCCACGCCGATGGCGGGGCTGGCCGGGTTGGTCGGCCTGGCCGGACTGGTCCGGACGCCTGGCGGTCGTATGGTCCGCGCTCTACGGGGCGGCGGCCCTGTACTGGGCGTTCGGCGGGGACGGCTTCCCCTACGAACGGGTCCACGAGGACCGCTCCTCCGGGTCGATCCTGGAGCCGAGCCGGGCCGAGATCGTCGCCCCGGTGCTGTTCGTGTTCTGCGCGCTCGGCGTGGTCGTCGGCCTCCTCATGCTGCGGAGGGCGGGGACCGGCCGGGCCCGCACGGCTCTGCTCGCCTACGGGTGGACGGCCGGGATCGCACTGGCCCTCCTGATCCCCGACTACTCGCTGCTCGGGCTGCTGGTGTTCTCGCCCGTACTGCTCGTGTTCGCCTTCACCGGGGTGCCGGGCCCGCAGGACATGGGCGACATCCTCTACTGGCACCGGGGGAACCTGCTGATCGTCTTCGTCGGCGGACTGCTCTGGGCCGCCGCGACCCTCGCGTACCGACGGCGCACCGCCGGGCGCTGCGTGCACTGCGGTCGCGCCCCGCACGGCCCCGGAGCCCGTACGGACACCACGGACACCGCCGGGCTGCGCAGGTGGGGCCGGCGGGCGGTGCTGGTGGCGGTGGTCTCGACGCTGCCGTACGACATCACCCGTATCGCCTGGTACTTCGACCAGCCTCTCGGGATCACCGAGGAGTTCCTCCGGGAGATGCGGGAAACGCCCGGGATGCTGGAGATCGGACTCGCGCTCGGAGTCGTGTCGACCCTCGGCAGCCTGTTGATGCGCGGGCTGGTCGCCCGGTGGGGCGAGGTGTGGCCGCGCTGGGTGTGGTGGAAGAAGGGGCGGACGATCCACCCGGCGACCGCCGTCGTCCCCGCCGCGCTCGTCGCGGTCGCGCTCATCCCCGCCGGACTGATGGCGGCACGCGCCTTCGACCCCGTCTCGTGGGGGATCGTCGGCCCCTCGATCCTGTGGACGGTCTGGGGCGTTGCGCTGGGTGCCGCCACCTGTCTGTATTACCTGCGCCGCCGAGGAGTGTGCCGCCGCTGCGGCCGGGGGTGAACGGCGGCGCGCCCGTCGCGTCAGGGGGCGGACGCTGCGGGACGGGCGTCGCGGGGGTGCAGCGGGGCGGGCGTCGTCGTGGGGCGGGTGTCGTCGTGGGGCGGGAGTTTCCCGGCCCACGACGACACCCGCCCCTGCTGCCTGCCGGCTTCGTCAGCTGAGGCAGAACTCGTTGCCCTCCGGGTCGGTCATGACGACCCAGCTTCCGCCCTGCTCGTCGAACGTGCGGCCCTCCCGTGCCCCCAGCGCCACCAGTCGCTCCGCCTCCGCGTCCCGTCGGCCCGGCGCGGAGTGCACGTCGATGTGCAGCCGGTTCTTCCCCGTCTTCGGCTCCGGCACCCGCTGGAACAGCAGCCTCCGCCCGTGCCCCGTACCGCTGACCTCGTCGTACGGGTCGTCCGGGTGCCGGGCCGCCGCGAGATCGCGCCAGGCTCTGCGGCCGTGCGCGTGGGTGGTGGCCGCCTCGGGAACCGCGCCGGCGCTGAGCAGCCGTTCGATCAACGGGCTGTTGTCCTCGACGACATAGCCCAGGGCCTCCGCCCAGAACCCGGCCTGGGCATGCGGGTCGGCGCTGTCGATCACGAGCTTCCAGGAGAGTGTCTGCGTCATGACACCGTTTATAGTGGTTACATGAGTGATGATGCAACGGACACGCCGGAACCGGCCGAGCGGCGACCCGGGCAGGGGGGTCCGCGGAGCCGGTCGGAGCCCGTCGGGCCCGCGCGGTCTCCCGGACTGGTGCTGCGGCATCCGGACGGGAGCTCGTTCCGGTTCGATCCGGGGGCGCTCTGCCTGGAGTTGCTGCCGACCGGGGGGCCGGGGCCGCTGGCGTACTTCGAGGTGCTGCGCGACCCGGCCGACCTGGTGCGCTGGGCGGAGGAGAGCCGACTGCCCGGGGGGCTCGGGCCGGGGGGCGCTTCCGGTCCGGGGGCGGGGGATGCTCCCGGACCGGGTTCCGCTTCGGGTTCTGACTCAGGTTCCGCTTCGGGTTCTGATTCGAGTTCCGGTTCGGGAGGCGCTTCCGGTGGGGGGAGCGCGCTCGTCGTGAGTGCGGCGGAGGTGGTGGGCGCGCGGGCGTTGCGCGATGCGTTGTGGCGGCTGGTGGAGGCGCGGGTGGCGGGCGAGCGGCCCGCCCCGGACGACCTCGCCGTCCTCAACGACGCGGCTGCGCACCCGCCGCTGACGCCCCGGCTGACGGCGGACGGCACGTGGGCGTGGGGGCCGGGCGGAACCGGGACCGGGCTGCTGTCCACCGTGGCCCGCGACGCGGTGGACCTGTTCACCGGGGCGTACGCCCACCGCATCCGGGTCTGCGGCGCGCACGACTGCCGGCTGCTGTTCGTCGACACCTCCCGGCCCGGCAAGCGCCGCTGGTGCTCGATGGAGCGGTGCGGCAACCGCCACAAGGTCCGCGCCCACCGGGCCCGGAACAGCGCGGCCGACGCGTGAGCACCGATGGTCAGGGTCCCCGGATGACACGGCTGAAGATCGAGATATCCGTCCCCGCAAGCCACGCCGAGGCGGTCATCCACTTCCTCCCGCTGTACGAGCCGTAGGGCACATCCAGCGGATCATGACCGGGCCCGCCGCCCTCGCCCTACGCCTCGCGGGCTGCGGATGAGGGTGCGGGTGCGGGCACGGACGAGGGGCAGGCCGGGCAGCCGTGCCCGTCGATCGCGTTCAGCAGGCGGGCCGCCGCCCCGCGCACGGACGGGGCGGAGGGTCCGGCGGGCGCGGAGGCCGTGCGGGGCGGGGCCTCGGCCAGGCGTGCGGCCGTCGCCCGGCCCGCCGCCACCGCGTCGTGCGCCGCCCGGGTCCACGCCGGGTGGCCGTCGTTCCCGGCGGCCAGGATCGTGGCCAGCAGGTCGAGGACGCCCGCCCGGTCCCGGACCGTGTCCGTACCCGCCAGCTCCCAGAGGAACGGAACCGTCGCCGCCGTCGAATCGAAGACGGGCGGGGTGCCGATCCAGCGCCCCAGGTCACCCAGGGCCTCGTCCGCGTTCGGGGCGTCGCCCCACGCGATCCGCGACAGCACCACGGGGACCTGGGACGCGGAACCGTACGCGTGCTGCAACTCGTGCCATCGCACGTTCCTCATGGCCCCCAGGACAGTCCCCATCCGGGCACTCAATCAGCCTTTGCGCACGGCGTCCACCATGTCCGGGAACCGGTCCGGGGACCGCTCCGACGACTGCTCCGGAGGCCGTGCGGCGGAGTGCCCCGTTCCGTGCAGCCGCCGCAGGTACTCCCGTACGGAGCGGGCGTCGTCGGCCGGGACGCGGAGGCCCACATGGTGGTCGGGCCGGACGACCACGATCGTGCCCGTGCGCGCACCGGAGGCCGCGCCGCCCGCAGACGCATCGGCGCGTGCGGAGGCTCCCGTTCCGTACGCGGCCGCCGCGTGGCCCTCGGCGTCGATCACCGCGCAGCCGGGCGGCCCGGCTTCCGCGCCCGTGCGGCCCTCGTGCCGATCTGCGCTCTGCTCCTCGCCCTGTTCCTGGCTCTGTTCCTGGCTCTGTTCCCCGGCCCGGTTCTCGCCCCGGTCCTCGTCCGCCGCGTACACCCGGCAGGTCCGTACGCCCGTGCCGCCGTACGTCGCCGCCACCTCGTCCAGTACCGCCGCGCTCCCGGGGCCGAAGCCGAGGACCGTGGTGCGGGGGCCGGCGAAGACGCGGTGCAGCCGGGTGCCGGCCCCGGTCGCGGCCTCCGTGCACGGCGCGTCCGGCGCACGGTCACCGGCCTGCGGGCCCTCGTCGGCGGTGAGCGGGGCGCCGGTGGGGTGCGTGACGGTGGCGGGGTGCGTGCGGTCGGGGTGCGTATGGGCGTCGGGATGCGTGCTGGCGTCGAGGTGCGTACGGTCGGCGGCCAGGGAGCTCCAGCGGTAGCCGACGCCCAGGCCGGTGGTGTCCGCCGTGATCGCCGAGTCCAGGCCGCCGCCCGGTCGGCGGATCGCCTCCAGCGTGGCCCGCAGCCGCTCCGACGTGAGGTCCAGCGTGCGGGCGGCCACCGGAAGGCGTTCCTCCTCGTACGTGTCCAGCAACTCGGGGTCCGCCCGGCCCGCGAGCACCTCACCCAGCTTCCAGCCGAGGTTGAACGCGTCCTGGATGCCGGTGTTCATCCCGAGGCCGCCCGCGATGGCGTGCACGTGCGCCGCATCGCCCGCGAGGAAGACCCGCCCCGCGCGGAAACGGTCCGCCATCCGCACGTTGACCCGGTACGTCGACAGCAGCTCGGCCCGCGTGAGGGCCTGCCCCGGCAGCCCGGTGTGGTGGGCGAGCAGCCGCCGGAACCCGTCGGCGGTCGGCGCGAGCGGCCGTCCCCGCCCGTCCCGCTCAGGCCCGGACTGGAACCACCAGCCCGTCCGCGTACCGGGGATCGGGCAGAGCATCACCGCGCCGTCCTCGTCGAACCACTGGTGCCACAGCCCGCGGTCCAGGGCGTCCTCGGCCAGCTCCACATCGCCGCAGACCATCACCTGGTCCTCCCGGGTGGTCCCCTCGAACCCGATGCCGAGCAGCTTCCGTACGGAACTGTGCGCGCCGTCGCAGCCGACGACGTACCGCGCCCGGAGGGCCGCCTCCTCGCCCCGGCGGTCCTCGGCGAACGTGACGACGACACGGCTTGCCTCGGCATCGGCTTCGGGTCCGTCCTCGGCTTTGGCTCCGGCTTCGGCGGGTGTGTCCGGGGGCTGCGTCAGGCCCACGACCTCGCGGCCGAGTTCGACTCGTACGCCGTACCCGGCCAGCCGCGCCCGCAGGATCTCCTCCAGCCGCCACTGGGCGACCAGCCACGCCCGGTCGTACGCCGCGTCCGGGGACGGGGCGGAGCCGGCCCACGGGTCGGCCCGCGCGACGGGGGCGCGGTCGCGGTACTTGAGCATCGGCAACGGGGCCGAGCCTGCGGCGAGTACCGCCTCCGCCACCCCGAGATCGTCCAGGATCTCCAGCGACCGGGGGTTGGGGCCCTTGGCGCGCGAGGTGCGCGGGGGAGCGGGGGACCGGTCCACGATCCGCACGGCGATCCCGCGCCGAGCCAGATCGCAGGCCAGCACCAGCCCGGTGGGCCCCGCTCCCACGACGAGTACGTCGGTCACGTCCGTGCTGGTGACCGTTCCGGCACCCCTGTCCGCATCCATGGCTCTCCCTCGCTCGCGTTCTCCCGGTGTCCGTACGGAACCAGGAAAACGCAACCGAGTAAGAAAAGCAACTAGGTAATCTTTTGTTGGGCGGGGTTCGGGGCTTCGGTCCCGGCCGTCGTCGCGGCTTCGGGTGCCTGGGTCGTCGTGCCTCCCAGCGGCGCCGCGTCGCTGGGCAGGATCGCCGCGTCTCCGGGCAGGATCGCCGCGCCTTCGGGTGTCGGGGTCGCCGTCGCCGGTGCGGCCGCGGCCGTCGCCAGCAGCTTCACCGCCAGCGCCCGGTTGCGCCGGGCGGTCCGCAGCGCGTCCCACGTCAGCAGTGACAGCGCCAGCCAGACCAGGGCGAAACCGGCCCACCGCTCGGGCGGCATGGACTCCTTGAAGTAGACGACGCCCAGCCCGAACTGGAAGATCGGGGCCAGGTACTGGAGCAGCCCCAGCGTGGACAGCGGCACCCGGACCGCCGCCGCGCCGAAGCAGATCAGCGGAATGGCGGTGACGATGCCCGTCGCGGCGAGCAGGAACCCGTGTCCTGTCCCGCCGGCCGTGAACGTCGACTTTCCGGTGGCGGCGAGCCACAGCAGGAAGCCGAGCGCGGGCACGAAGAGCACGGCGGTCTCGGCGGCCAGGGACTCCAGGCCGCCCATGTTCACCTTCTTCTTGACCAGGCCGTACGTGGCGAAGGAGAACGCCAGCACCAGCGAGATCCAGGGCGGCCTGCCGTATCCGATCGCCAGGACGAGGACGGCCGCCAGGCCTGTGGCGACGGCGACCCACTGGACGGGCCGCAGCCGTTCGCCCAGCAGCAGGACGCCCATGGCGATGGTGACCAGCGGATTGATGAAGTAGCCGAGCGAGGCCTCGACGACCTGGCCGTTGTTCACGGCCCAGATGTAGAGGCCCCAGTTGACCGTGATCGTCGCCGCCGCGACCGATATCAGGGCGAGTTTACGCCGGTCGCGGACCAGTTCGCCGATCCACGCCCAGCGGCGTACGGCCAGAAGCGCGATGGTGACGACGCCCAGGGACCAGACCATCCGGTGGGCCAGGATCTCGATCGCCCCGGACGGTTTGAGCAGCGGCCAGAACAGGGGGACCAGGCCCCACATCACGTACGCGCCGATTCCGTACAGCAGCCCTGCCCGCTGTTCGTTCTTCCCCTCCACCGTGTGCCCTCCCTGGCGGCCCGCCCGCGTCGGCCGATCCGCCGACGGCATGACGGTAGCGCCGGAAGGGTCTCCGTGTCATAGCCGTCTCATGGAAACGCTCATGACACGCGCGCCGGGGCGCGGGGCGCGTCTCGCGCGGCCCCGCACCCCGGCGCACGGGGCGCGAGTCGCGGGGGTGCGGGGCGCGCGTATGGGTGTGGGCGCGGCGGGTGTCCGGACGTCCGGCCGCCCGGTCGGTGCGCGCGGAGAGGGCGGGGAGGGCGGCGGACGGCCGGGGCCTCCCGGGGAGGGGCCGGTTCGCTTCAGTTCGCGGCGGCCAGGGCCGTGCGTACGGTCTCGGCGAGGGGCGTCGTCGGACGGCCGATGAGGCGGGCGAGGTCACCGCTCGTCCCCGCCAGGCGGCCGCGCTCGATCGCCGCGTCCACGTCGACGAGGATCGCCGCGAAGCCCTCGGGCACGCCCGCGCCGACCAGGATCTCCTGGTGCACGGCGGCCGGAACGTTCCTGTACGCGATCTCCTCGCCGGTCAGCTCCGACAGCAGCGCCGCGTACGCGGCGAGCGGCCAGGCGGTGTCGCCGCTCAGCTCGTACGCGGTGTTCAGGTGGCCGTCGCCGGTCAGCACGGCCGCCGCGGCGGCGGCGTAGTCGGCGCGCGACGCGGAGGCGATCCGGCCCTCGCCCGCGTTGGAGACGACCGCGCGGTGCTCCAGGACCGGGGCCAGGTTCGCGGTGTAGTTCTCCGTGTACCAGCCGTTGCGCAGGAACGTGTACGGCAGCCCGGAGTCGAGGACCAACTGCTCGGTGGCCCGGTGCTCGTCGGCCAGCGTGAAGTCCGCGTCCGGCCCGCCGAGGATGCCCGTGTACGCGAGCTGCGCGACGCCCGCCGCCTTCGCCGCGTCGATCACCGCGGCGTGCTGCGCCACGCGCCGGCCCACCTCGCTGCCGGAGATCAGCAGGACCCGGTCGCCGGAGCGGAACGCCCCGGCCAGGGTCTCGGGGCGGCTGTAGTCCGCGATGCGCAGCTCCACGCCCCGGGCGGCGAGGTCGGCGGCCTTCTCCTTGTCGCGCACCACCGCGACGACCTGCTCGGCCGGGACGGTGGCCAGCAGGTCATCCACGACGAGGCGGCCGAGCGCTCCGGTGGCTCCGGTGACAACGATGCTCATGGGGGGTTCTCCGATTCGGGATGGTCCACTTCTTGCTTCGTTCACAACCCTAAGGGAAGCGCTAACTCAGAGAAAGTACCCACTTTGAAGTAAGGTACTGGCATGGTGGTAAGTGCAACGGGAGGTCTTCGGCAGCCCGGACGCGTGTCCGGAGAGCCGCAGTGCCCGTCCCGGCTGATCCTGGAACACGTGACGAGCCGCTGGGGCGTGCTCGTACTGGCGGCGCTGCTGGAGCGTTCGCACCGCTTCAGCGAACTGCGCCGCGAGGTGGGCGGGGTCAGCGAGAAGATGCTCGCCCAGACCCTGCGGACCCTGGAACGCGACGGGTTCGTGCACCGGGACGCCAAGCCGGTGATCCCGCCGCGCGTGGACTACTCGCTGACCCCGCTCGGCGTCCGGGCCGCCGAACAGGTGGTGGCGCTGGCCTGCTGGATCGAGAGCCAGGTGGACACGGTGGAAGCCGCCCGCACGGCGTACGACGAGACCAGAGCCTGAAACGCCGGGCCGCCGGGCCGCCGGGCCGCCGGGCGGCCGAGCCGCCGGGCCGCCGGGCCGCTGTGGCGTTGCGGCCGGGGTGTGCCCAGGCCGGAGGGTCGTCACTCGCCCGGGCCCGGGGGCGCTGCATCAAGGGGCGGCCACCCACCCGAGGCCCGGCGCAGCTCCATCGAGGCAGCCACACGCACCGGGGCCCGGATCCGATCCGCTGAGGGATCAGATCCGGGCCCCGGTGGGATGCCCCGGACGGCTCAGCCGACGACCGTCCAGGTGTCCGTGCCCGCCAGGAGCGCGCCGAGGTCGCCTTTGCCGCTCTGCTCCACGGCGGCGTCCAACTGGTCCGCCATCAGCGTGTCGTAGACGGGCCGCTCCACGCTGCGCAGCACCCCGATGGGGGTGTGGTGCAACGTGTCGGCGTCGGCGATCCGGGACAGCGCGAACGCCGTCGTGGGCGATTCCGCGTGCGCGTCGTGGACCAGCACCTGCGAACGGTTCTCGTCCGTGACGGCCACGACCTTGAGGTCACCGGTGGCCGGATCGCGGACGACGCCCTTGGGCTCCTGGGAACCGAAGAGGATCGGCTGTCCGTGTTCGAGCCGGATGACGGCCTCCGCGGCCTGCTCCTTGTCCTTGAGGACCTCGAACGCGCCGTCGTTGAAGATATTGCAGTTCTGGTAGATCTCCACCAGTGCTGTGCCCGGGTGCTCGGCGGCGGCGCGCAGCACGCTGGTGAGGTGCTTGCGGTCGGAGTCGACGGTCCGGGCGACGAACGTCGCCTCCGCGCCCAGCGCGAGCGAGACCGGGTTGAAGGGCGCGTCGAGCGAGCCCATCGGCGTCGACTTGGTGATCTTGCCCAGCTCGGAGGTGGGGCTGTACTGGCCCTTCGTCAGCCCGTAGATCCGGTTGTTGAACAGCAGGATCTTGAGGTTGACGTTGCGGCGCAGGGCGTGGATCAGGTGGTTGCCGCCGATGGAGAGCGCGTCGCCGTCACCCGTGACCACCCATACCGACAGATCGCGGCGCGAGGTGGCGAGCCCGGTCGCGATGGACGGGGCGCGGCCGTGGATGGAGTGCATCCCGTAGGTGTTCATGTAGTACGGGAACCGGGAGGAGCAGCCGATACCGGAGACGAAGGTGATGTTCTCCTTGGCGAGGCCCAGCTCCGGCATGAAGCCCTGGACGGCGGCGAGCACCGCGTAGTCGCCGCAGCCGGGGCACCAGCGCACTTCCTGGTCGGACTTGAAGTCCTTCATGGACTGCTTCGCCTCGGCCTTGGGCACCAGCTGCAGCAGGTCGTTGTGGTGCAGTTCCTCGGTGTCAGGCATCGATGGCCTCCTTGAGGGCCGTGGCGAGCTGCTCCGCCTTGAACGGCATTCCGTTGACCTGGTTGTAGCTGTGGGCGTCCACCAGGTACTTCGCTCTCAGCAGCATCGCGAGCTGACCGAGGTTCATCTCCGGGACGACGACCTTGTCGTAGCGCTTCACCACCTCGCCGAGGTTCTTCGGGAAGGGGTTGAGGTGGCGCAGGTGGGCCTGGGCGATGGACGCGCCGGAGGCACGCAGACGGCGCACGGCGGCGGTGATCGGCCCGTACGTCGAGCCCCAGCCGAGCACCAGCGTCGCCGCGTCGGCCGGGTCGTCGACCTCCAGGTCGGGGACCTCGATGCCGTCGATCTTGGCCTGCCGGGTGCGGACCATGAAGTCGTGGTTGGCCGGGTCGTAGGAGATGTTGCCGGTGCCGTCCTGCTTCTCGATCCCGCCGATACGGTGTTCGAGCCCGGCCGTCCCGGGGACGGCCCAGGGGCGGGCCAGGGTCCGCGGGTCGCGCTTGTAGGGCCAGAACACCTCGGTGCCGTCGGCCGCCGTGTGGTTCGGGCCGGTGGCGAACGGCGTCTTCAGATCGGGCAGCGTGTCCGTCTCCGGGATCCGCCAGGGCTCGGAACCGTTGGCGAGGTAGCCGTCGGAGAGCAGGAACACCGGCGTCCGGTACGTCAGCGCGATCCGCGCCGCGTCGATCGCCGCGTCGAAGCAGTCGGCCGGGGTGCGCGGCGCCACCACCGGAACCGGGGCCTCGCCGTTCCTGCCGTACATCGCCTGGAGCAGATCGGCCTGCTCCGTCTTGGTCGGCAGACCCGTCGAGGGGCCGCCGCGCTGGATGTCGACGATCAGCAGGGGCAGCTCCAGCGAGACCGCGAGCCCGATGGTCTCCGACTTGAGCGCCACACCGGGTCCGGACGTCGTCGTCACCGCCAGCGACCCGCCGAACGCCGCACCGAGAGCCGCGCCGATCCCCGCGATCTCGTCCTCGGCCTGGAAGGTCCGCACACCGAAGTTCTTGTGCCGGGACAGCTCGTGCAGGATGTCCGAGGCCGGGGTGATCGGATACGACCCCAGGTAGAGCGGCAGGTCCGCCAGCTGCCCGGCGGCGATCAGCCCGTAGGACAGCGCCAGGTTCCCCGAGATGTTGCGGTACGTCCCCGTGGGGAACGCCTGCGAGGCCGGGGCGACCTCGTAGGAGACCGCGAAGTCCTCGGTCGTCTCCCCGAAGTTCCACCCCGCCCGGAACGCCGCCACGTTCGCCTCGGCGATCTGCGGCTTCTTCGCGAACTTGGCCCGCAGGAACGTCTCCGTCCCCTCGGTCGGCCGGTTGTACATCCACGACAGCAGGCCCAGCGCGAACATGTTCTTGGAGCGCTCGGCCTCCTTGCGGGGGAGCCCGAACTCCTTCAGCGCTTCCAGCGTCAGCGTCGTCAACGGCACCGGGTGCACGTTGTACGCCTCCAGCGAGCCGTCCTCCAGCGGACTGGTCGCATACCCGACCTTCGCCATCGGCCGCTTCGTGAACTCGTCGGTGTTCACGATGATCTCCGCGCCGCGCGGCACGTCCGCGATGTTCGCCTTCAACGCGGCGGGGTTCATCGCCACCAGCACGTTCGGGGCGTCACCCGGGGTGAGGATGTCGTGGTCCGCGAAGTGGAGCTGGAACGAGGAGACGCCCGGCAGAGTCCCCGCGGGAGCGCGGATCTCGGCGGGGAAGTTCGGCAGGGTGGACAGGTCGTTGCCGAACGACGCCGTCTCCGACGTGAACCGGTCACCCGTGAGCTGCATGCCGTCACCCGAGTCACCCGCGAAGCGGATGATCACCCGGTCCAGGCGGCGGACTTCCTTCCCGTCGCCGCCCGTGGTGCCCGTCGTACCTGACAGGGGGGCTCGCTGGCCCCCGAGGGCGGCGGCATTGGCCTCATCGGCCTTCTCCGCCG
The DNA here is from genome assembly GCF_000717645.1 of Streptomyces californicus. GTDB lineage: Bacteria > Actinomycetota > Actinomycetes > Streptomycetales > Streptomycetaceae > Streptomyces > Streptomyces californicus. Next base: position 6,308 of record NZ_JNZZ01000013.1, on the reverse strand, counting down.
CGCTACTGACCTGGCTCGTCACTGAACTGGACCTCCCTTGGGGCGGCTGTTCGGAACCGTCCGGCCAGCCGGCGATCCCAGAGGCCACCCTACGTCCGCGTACGGGGCCTTCCAGGGATCGATCATATGGTGGACGCTGTTTTGAGACACCCTTTTCGCTGGTTCTGTCATGTTTTACGGGCCCGTAGGACGGGTGACGGAGGGGACTGCCCCCTGCGCCTTTGGGCCTAGGTCTCGACCTGGCTCTGCCCCCCCGCCTTCTCCATCTCCCGAGTGTCGTTCTCCCCGCGTCCCGCTCGATCAAGAGGTGCCCACGCGGCGGACGGCGGACACCCCGGGGCCCCCGCCGTGCTCCCGAAGCGCTCCCGCAACACCACCGCACCTCCGTGACACCCGGCGGACGCCCCCGGTGGGCCCACCCGGCGTCCGCCCGGGGCGGGTCCGGCCGGCGTCCGCCCGGTGGGCCCGTCCGGCGAGTCCGGCCGGTGTCGGCCCGGTGAGCCCGTCCGGTGAGTCCGCCCGGTTTCGGCCCGGCGAGCCCGTCCGGCGGGCCCGTGGTTTCTGTTCGACGCTTCCGGGGCCCGTGTCCCGCCCAGCCTCCGTATCTGACAGGGTGTCAGATTTCTAGGTGTTCAGATAGGTCAGTACGGCGAGGACGCGCCGGTGGTCCCCGTCGCTGGGCGAGAGCCCCAGCTTCAGGAAGATGTTGCTGACGTGCTTCTCGACCGCCCCGTCGCTCACCACGAGCTGCCGGGCGATGGCGGAGTTGGTCCGGCCCTCCGCCATCAGACCGAGGACCTCCCGCTCGCGCGGCGTCAGCCCGACCAGCACGTCCTGCTTGCGGCTGCGGCCCAGCAGCTGAGCCACCACCTCCGGGTCCAGCGCCGTGCCGCCCCCGGCCACCCGGACGACGGCGTCCACGAACTCCCGGACCTCGGCCACCCGGTCCTTCAGCAGATAGCCCACCCCGTTGCTGCTGCCCGCCAGCAGCTCGGTCGCGTACCGCTCCTCCACGTACTGCGAGAGGACCAGCACCCCGACGTCCGGGTAGTCCTTCCGCAGCCGCACCGCCGCGCGCACCCCTTCGTCGGTGTGCGTGGGCGGCATCCGGACATCGGCGACCACCACATCCGGAAGCGCCTGCTGGGCGTCGAGCTCCGCCACCTTCTTGAGCAGCGCCTCGGCGTCGGCGACCCCGGCGACCACGTCGTGCCCGAGGTCGGTGAGCAGCCGGGTGAGTCCCTCCCTGAGCAGGACCGAATCCTCGGCGATGACCACACGCACCCTGTTCTCCACGTTCTGCACGACTGCGAGCCCCCACTGTTCCGAATACGCCGCGCTCTCCGCGACCCCGTACGCACCGCGCCCGACCACTGCGCGTCACGCCCCGACCGCCCAAGCATCCCAGGGAAGGGCAACGGCCGGGCCGGCCTGTGGATAACCACGGCCCCGGGCCCTCTTCGTGCCCGCCCAGCAGGGAGAGGCGGGCACGAAGAGGGCGGCGGTACGGGTGCGGGTCAGCCCCGCCAGGGAAGCTCGGCCGTGACCGTCGTCGGGCCGCCCGCCGGGGAGTCGACCACGAGGACCCCGTCCACGGCGTCCAGACGCTCGGCCAGCCCGGCCAGACCGCCGCCGGACTCCGGTGACGCCCCGCCCCGGCCGTTGTCCGTGACCTGGAGCATCAGCCGGTCGGCCGCCCGCCACACGTCGACCGTCGCCCGGGTGGCCCGGGAGTGCTTGCTGATGTTCTGGAGCAGCTCCGAGACGGTGAAGTACGCGATGCCCTCGATCGCCTGCGCCGGCCGTGTGTCCAGGTCCACCGAGACCTGGACCGGGACTGTGCAGCGCGAGGATATGGAGGAGAGTGCGGCGTCCAGGCCCCGGTCGGTGAGGACGGCGGGGTGGATGCCCCGGGCCAGGTCGCGTAGCTCCTGAAGCGCCACCTTCACCTCGCTGTGCGCCTCGTCCACCATCCGGGCGGCGGCCTCCGGGTCGTCGGTCAGCTTCTCCTTCGCCAGGCCCAGGTCCATGGCGAGGGCGACCAGCCGGGCCTGGGCCCCGTCGTGCAGGTCCCGCTCGATGCGGCGCAGGTCGGCGGCGGCCGTGTCCACGACCACACCCCGGTCCGACTCCAGCTCGGAGACCCGGGTCGCCAGCGTGGACGGGCCCAGCAGCCCGGTGACCATCAGGCGGTCCACCACCAGCAGCCCGCGCACGATCCACGGCGCCGCCATCACCAGCACCAGTCCGATACCGCCGGCCACCGCCAGCTCGAAGGGCGTGTCCAGATACTCCCGATGGGTCTCGTCCCCGTACAGCTGGATTCCGCCCTGCCCCCCGAACAGCGGGAAGAGCCAGAACCACAGCGGATACGTCAACGCGGTCAGGCCGGTCGACCAGACCGTGATGGCGACGACGAACGTGAACGTGGACCAGGGGAAGTGCAGCAGCGTGTACAGCAGGTGGCGCCAGGAGACCCCGCTCTTGAGGATCGACCCCATCCACGACATCGCGCCGCCGGTCTTCCCCCGCACCCGCTCCGGGTCATCCACCTCCACGCCCAGCAGAGCGCGCGCCCGGTGCCGCTCCAGCACGCCGAAACCCCGGCAGAAGGCGAGCCCGACCGCCAGCACCGGTATGCCGATGAAGGTGACCAGCAGGCCCGCGCTCATCGACACCATGGTGATCGAGAAGCAGAACATGACCGTGCTGAGCGGGAAACTCAGCAGTGTGTAGAGCAGCTCGCGCCAGGTGCGGCCCTCCAGGGGCGCGCGCAGCGGAGCCGGGAGGAAACGTGTCACCGGAGCCTTCGCTCCGAAGCCCGGGCCGGCACCCCGATGCTCCCGGTCCCGCGTGTCCGGTCCGTATGCCATGGCCATGAGTTCCGTCCGTTCCGTTTCTGTCTCTGTCTCAGTCTCAGTGGGCTGTGCTCGGGCTGCGCTCGGGGTACGAGGGCCGCGTGTGGGGGCGGCTCACTGTTCTTCCTCAAGGGTGCTGGCCAGTGGCTTTCCGCACCATGGGGCCCTTCTCCGTATTCGACCGGGGGTTTTCCCCACCCCGGTACTCGGGCCCCCAGGGGTCCTGCGATCGGAAGGTGCTGCGGCCACAGGCCCCGCGAGCGGGCGGTCGGAGCCTCGGACGCGCCAGGGCGGTTCGGCGGTGACGGTCGTCGGGCCGCCCTCCGGAGAGTCCAGGACGAGCCGGGCGGCAACCGCTCGGGGCCGCCGGGGGAGGGCTCATGGTCATACCCCCAGCCTGCCGGGCCGGACCCGCGCCCACCATGGGGCTCATAGGCGGGAGTGAAGGAGGGATAACCCCACCTGATGTCCGACGCGGCTGCTTACGCCCCCTTTAGCAGGCCCTAGACTCCCGTGCGTACAGAACTGGCCCAGGGGACGGCAAGGACGGAACGGACCCGTGGGACGGCACGGGCAGGACCGGCCCGTGGGACAGCACGGACGCGCGGGACAGACGCGGACGACGAGGGAGTGAGGGGCGGACGTGGCCGACGTGACGGACATGACCGGTGCGGCGGACGGATTCACCGCACTCGCCGCCCCGGAGTACTTCCGGGGCTACTCCTTCATCGGCCTGCTCGCCGTGATCGGCGTCCTGTTCGTCGCCGTGGCCTTCGGGGCCGGGCGACTGCTGCGGCCCGTCGTCCCCACCCCGGAGAAGCTGCTCACCTATGAGTGCGGCGTCGATCCGGTCGGTGAGGGCTGGGCACACACCCAGGTCCGCTACTACGTCTACGCGTTCCTCTACGTGATCTTCGCCGTCGACTCCATCTTCCTGTTCCCGTGGGCCACGGTGTTCGCGGCGCCCGGATACGGGGCGACGACCCTGGTCGAAATGTTCATCTTCCTCGGCTTCCTGGCCGTGGGACTGCTCTACGCATGGAAGAAGGGCGTCCTCGCATGGGCCTGACGAGCCGGCCGACCCCCGCGTCGCAGGAGCCCGCGCCCCCGCCTCCGGCTCCGTCGCCATCCGGTCAGCGGGCGCCTTCCGCGCCGTCGCCGTCGTCCGGCGCGGTCCCGCTCCCCGAGCCCAAGCGCCTCGGCGTGCTCTCCCGGCTCGCGCCGGAGCCCATGAAGGTCGTCCTCAACTGGGGCCGCCGTTACAGCCTCTGGGTCTTCAACTTCGGACTCGCCTGCTGCGCCATCGAGTTCATCGCCGCGTCCATGGCGCGCCACGACTTCATCCGGCTCGGCGTGATCCCGTTCGCCCCCGGTCCGCGCCAGGCCGACCTCATGATCGTGTCCGGCACGGTGACCGACAAGATGGCCCCCGCCGTGAAGCGGCTCTACGAGCAGATGCCCGAACCGAAGTACGTCATCTCCTTCGGCGCCTGCTCCAACTGCGGAGGCCCCTACTGGGACTCGTACTCCGTGACCAAGGGCGTCGACCAGATCATCCCCGTCGACGTCTACGTACCCGGCTGCCCGCCCCGGCCCGAGGCGCTGCTCCAGGGGATCCTCAAACTCCAGGAGAAGATCGCGCGCGAGTCGCTCGCCGAGCGGTACGCCTCCGTCGCACCCGGCGGCGCCCCGTCCACGGCCGCCCTGCGCAGCGGCCTGGTCACCGCGCCGAAGCCGCCTGCCGACCCGGCCGATCCCGCCGATCCGGTCGAACCGGCCGATCCGGCTGATCCGTCTGGTCCGGCCCGTCCGGCCGACCCGTCGGCCACGGCCGCCACGCCGGACACGACGCCCGACGAGGAGGGTCCGCGATGAGCGACCAGGACCCGCACGCGGCGCCCGCGCCCGACGCGGCGGATACTCCCGACGCGCCCGCTCCGGCCGATGCCGCGGAGCCGGCCGTTCCGGCGGAGCCCGCCGTTCCGGGGGAGGCTGCTGTTTCGGCCGAGGCGTATGACCGGCTGCCGGACGCGGTCACCGACCTGTTCGGCGACGAGGCCGCCGCGGAGTCGGCGTACGACCTGCTGACCGTCGACGTCCCCGCCGCGACCTGGCTCACCGCGTTGCGGACCGCCCGCGACGAACTCGGCTGCACCTACTTCGACTGGCTCAGCGCCGTGGACGAACCGGGCGTCGGTTTCCGCGTCTGCGCCCACGTCGCGGCCCTGGGCACGGGGTCGGTACGGCGGCTCATGGTCCGGACGACCGTGCCGCACGGCGCGGCCGTCCTGCCCAGCGCCGTCGACGTGTACGCGGGCGCCGCGTGGCACGAACGCGAGACGCACGAGATGTTCGGCGTGGCTTTCGACGGCCACCCCCACCTCGTTCCGCTGCTTCTGCCGGAAGGTTTCGAGGGCCACCCGCTGCGTAAGGACTTCGTCCTGGCCGCGCGGGTCGCCAAGGCGTGGCCGGGGGCGAAGGAGCCGGGGGAGCCGGCGGACGGCCACACCGGGCCCAAGCGCCGCGCGATGCTTCCGCCCGGAGTGCCCGACCCGAATGAGTGGGGGCCCCTGAAGGGCCAGCTCCCCCCGGCCGCCGCCCGTCCGGCCCGCGCCGCCCGCACGGCGGCCGACCGCCCGCTCCGCCGTACCCGCAGCGCGAGCGAGGGATCGGCGGCCCAGCGCCCCACGCCTACGGAGGCGGAGACGCGTACCGAGACCGGTGCCGGGGCGCAGGCCCCTGCGGCGACCGGTCCCGAGGCGCGCACGGCGACCGGTCCCGAGGCCCCCGCGACGCCGCCCGCGACCTCGCCGACGCCGGGCGGTGCCCCGACGCCGGGCGGGACCCCGGCGGCTCCGCCGCGTCGTTCCCGTTCCGCTTCGGGTGGTTCGGCTAGTCAGCGCCCCGCACCGGACGAGTCGCCCGCGCCGGACGAGTCGGCCGCGCCCCCGGCGGCCCGGCCGCCACGCCGGTCCCGTTCCGCCTCGGACGGTTCGGCCAGCCAGCAGCGACCCGCCGACGGTCCGGCGGAGCCCCCGTCCGCCCGGGCCCGGCGTTCCCGTTCCGCTTCGGGTGGCTCGGCCAGTCAGCGTTCGGCGTCGACATCGGAGGCGGATGCCCGCGACGGGGCGCAGAAGCCTTCGACCGACCCGCCCGGCGGCACCCCGAGGCCCCCGCGCCGCGTACGCAGCGCGGACGCCCCGTGGCATGACGCCCAGCCGGCGTTCGACGAGCCCGACCCGGGCGGGCCCACCGCCGAGCCCACAGGCGCGCGCGACTCCCGACCGGAACGCACCGACCCGGCGCAGCCCGATCCGGAACGCCCCGATCCGGACCACGCCGAACCGGAGAAGCGCCCCGCCCCGGACCACGCCGAACCGGAGAAGCGCCCCGATCCGGACCACGCCGAGCCGGAAAAGCGCATCGCCCCGGACGGCCCCGCCCCCGACC
>NZ_JNZZ01000012.1 GCF_000717645.1 Streptomyces californicus | reverse complement strand
GGGGTGGCCGTGGCGGCTTCGACCGGCGCGACGACCGCCCCCGCGGCCCGCGCCGTGACGACGACCGGCCCTCCGGTGGCGGCTTCCGCCGCGACGACAACCGGGGCGGCGGCTTCCGCCGTGACGACCGGGGTGGCGACCGGAGCCGGGGCGGATACCGCGGCGGGCAGCGCGACGACCGCGACCGCGGGGGCTTCCGCCGCGACGACCGCGACCGGGACCGTGAGCCGATCAAGCGGCTGCCGATTCCGGAGGACGTCACGGGCGACGAGATCGACAAGGACGTGCGCCAGGAGCTCATGAGCCTGCCGAAGACCCTCGCCGAGGACGTCGCGCGCAACCTCGTCATGGTGGCCCGGCTGATCGACGAGGACCCTGAGGAGGCGTACGCGTACTCCCGTATCGCCCTGCGGCTCGCGTCCCGCGTCGCCGCCGTGCGGGAGGCGGCCGGGTTCGCGGCGTACGCGACGCAGAAGTACTCCGAGGCGCTCGCCGAGTTCCGGGCGGCCCGGCGGATGACCGGGTCCGTGGAGCTGTGGCCCGTCATGGCGGACTGCGAGCGCGGTCTCGGCCGACCCGAGAAGGCGCTGGCGATGGCCGGCGAGCCCGAGGTGCAGAAGCTGGACAAGGCCGGCCAGGTCGAGATGCGGCTGGTGGCCGCCGGGGCGCGCCGTGACATGGGGCAGATCGACGCCGCCATCGTGACGCTCCAGAGCTCCGAGCTGGCGTCGCACTCCGTCCAGCCGTGGACCGCCCGCCTGCGGTACGCCTATGCGGATGCCCTGCTGGAGGTCGGGCGCGAGGACGAGGCACGGGAGTGGTTCGGGAAGGCGCTGGAGGCCGACAAGGACGGTTCCACCGACGCGTCCGACCGCCTCGCCGAGCTCGACGGCGTGGAGTTCGTCGACGTACTCGACGAGGAGGCGGACACGGCGGACCCGTCCGGCACGGCTCACGCGGCGGAGGCGGACGACGAGACCGGGTCCGCGCCCGAGGGCCGCGACGAGCAGGACCGCCCGGCCGCGAACTGACGGCTGAGGCCGGCCCGTACGCCGGAGGGCGGCGGCTCCGATCGGAGCCGCCGCCCTCTTCGCGTTCTCCGCGCGCCGGTCGCGTCAGTCGAGCGCCAGGCTCCGCATGACCAGGCCCGTGGCCGGCTTCGGGCCGAACGACGTCGACTTGCGCGGCATCGTCACACCCTGCCGCGCCAGGTCCCGGACGACCTCTTCGCGTACGGGGTGCATCAGGACCGCCGTGGCGCCCAGGCGTTCCGCCTGTTCGACGGCGGCCGCGGTGTCGTGGATGTAGCCGATGTGCTCGGGGGCGTCCGGGACGTCCCACACCTCGTCGAGCAGCGCCGCGTGCAGGACCGTCGCGTCCAGGGTGCGCCACGCCTCGGGACGGTCCGCCCGGACCGTACGGGTCAGCAGGGCCGGATCGGGGCGGTCCACCAGATGGAAGCCGCCGTCGCCGGCGAGCAGGAACGCGTTGCCCTGTGCGGCGGCCCCGGCCAGCGCCTCCAGGGCGCGGGGAAGCGGGCCGTCGATCCGCTCGACGCGGAAGAGGCCGTGCAGGGCCTTCAGCGCCCGCGAGAGCGGCAGGCCGCGCAGAAGACGGTGGATGGCGCGGACCCGGAGCGGATGGCGGACCGTGTCGACCAGGAGGACGAGACCGTAGTCCCACGGCCCGGGAGCGGTCTCCTCCCGCTGGAGCCGCAGATAGGTGGCCCACCGGTGGTGGCCGTCCGCGATGAGCGCCTGCCGGCGGGCGAGGTCCGCCTCGGCCTCGGCCCGGTCTGCCGGGTCCGTCACGGCCCAGAGCCGGTGCCGGAAACCGTCCTCCGTCGTGGTGGCGAGCAGCGGCTCGCGCGCCGCCGTGCGCTCGATCACGGCCGCCGCCCCGGCCGGCTCGCCCGCGTCGCCGCGATAGGTCAGCAGCAGCGGCTCCAGATGGGCCCCCGTCGTCCGCATCAGCTCCGCACGGTCCGCGACGACGTCGTCCATGACGTCCTCGTGCGGCAGGACGACGCCGTCCTCGGCGGGCGAGAGCGCCAGCGCGCCGATCAGACCCCGCTGGAGGATCTCGCCGTCGCTCTGCTCGTAGACGTACAGCACCGGCTCCGGGTCCGGGGCGATGACCCCGTCGGCCAGCCAGCGGCCCAGGGTCGCCGCCGCCTGCCGGTGCCGGTCCCGCGCCGTGTCGGCCTGAGGGAGGATGAGACGCACGATGTTGTGCGGATCCGCGCACTCCAGATGGTGCAGCCCGTCGGGCCGGACGACCACGTCGTACGGGGGCGAGGTCACGGCGGCGAGACTGCCGACCCGCTCGGGGACGTAACGCAGTCCGCGGAACGGGATCAGCCGCAGCCCCTGCGCGACGGGACCTGAAGTCATCATCAGGGCATCGTATGTGCGCGGGGGGCACCCATGACGGCCGGGGCGGAAACAGAGCAAAGAGGAGCGAACCATATGAGCCACCAGCACCACAGGTCTCGGCCTTCGGGGAGCGGTACGGCACTGAACGAGGCGTACGACACGGCCCTCCTCGACCTCGACGGGGTCGTCTACGCGGGCGGGGAGGCCATCGCGTACGCCGTCGAGGCGCTGGCGGAGGCGCGGGCCGGGGGCATGCACCTGGCGTACGTCACCAACAACGCGCTGCGGACACCGGACGCCGTGGCGGAGCACCTGACGGAGCTGGGGGCGCCCGCCGAACCCTCCGACGTGATCACCTCCGCGCAGGCCGTCGCCCGGCTGGTCGCCGATCAGCTGCCGCCGGGCGCGCGGGTCCTCGCGATCGGCGGCGAGGGGCTGCGGGTCGCGCTGCGCGAGCGCGGTCTCGTGCCGGTGGAGTCGGCGGACGACGACCCCGCCGCCGTGGTCCAGGGCTACGGCGGGCCGGACATGGCGTGGGGGCGGTTCGCCGAGGCGAGCTACGCGGTCCGGCGCGGGCTCCCGTGGTTCGCGTCCAACACCGACCTGACCATCCCGAGCGCCCGGGGCATCGCACCCGGCAACGGCGCCGCCGTCGAGGTCGTACGGATCGCCACCGGGGCCGAGCCGCAGGTCGCCGGGAAGCCGCTGCCTCCGATGCACCGCGAGACCGTCCTGCGGACCGGGGCCGAGCGGCCGCTCGTCGTCGGGGACCGGCTGGACACCGACATCGAGGGCGCGTTCAACGGGGGAGTCGACTCGCTGCTCGTCCTGACCGGGGTGACCGACGCGGGCCTTCTCCTCGCCGCACCGCCGCAGCACCGCCCGACCTACGTGGACCGGGACCTGCGGGGACTCCTCACCGGGCAGCCCGAGGTGGTGGCGGCAGGGGAGGGATTCCGCTGCGGTGACTGGACGGCCGCCGTACGCGGGGACCGTCTGGTGCTGGAGACCGCGGGCGGCGGCGAGGACGGGGGCGACGCGCTCGACGGCCTGCGGGCCCTCTGCGCCGCGGCCTGGACGTTCGCCGGTGCGGACGGATGCGACCTGGAGGCGGCGAAGGCCATCGCCCGGCTCGGCCTCTGAAACGCTCCCGGCACCCCTGGGGCACGTCCGGCGGATCAGGACCGGACGGGCCTTGGCGGGCACGGGCGTTGGGGCCGGGGCGACCGTTCGCGTCGATGCCCGGGGCCAGGGGAGCGACGGGGAGGATAGGTTAACCTAACCTGGTGCTGCGCGGTGGTCCGCCCGTGCCCCGCGCCGCTCCACCTCACCGACTCCGGGAGTACGACCATGCAGCGCCTCACCGCAGAATCGGTGACCCTCGGCTACGACCAGCGGGTCATCGCCGAGAACCTCTCGGTGGAGATCCCCGACAACTCCTTCACCGTGATCGTCGGCCCGAACGCCTGCGGCAAGTCGACGCTGCTGCGCGCCCTCGCCCGGATGCTCAAGCCCAGCCGGGGCCAGGTGCTGCTGGACGGGCAGGCCATCCACCAGCTGCCCGCGAAGAAGGTCGCCCGGACCCTGGGGCTGCTGCCGCAAACCTCCATAGCCCCGGACGGGATCACCGTCGCCGACCTCGTCGCCCGCGGCCGCTACCCCCACCAGGGGCTGCTGCGCCAGTGGTCGCCGGAGGACGAGCGGGTGGTCGAGGAGTCCATGGAGTCCACCGGCGTCGCCGAGCTGGCCGACCGCTACGTGGACGAGCTGTCGGGCGGTCAGCGCCAGCGCGTGTGGATCGCCATGGCGCTGGCCCAGCAGACGCCGCTGCTGCTGCTCGACGAGCCGACGACGTACCTCGACATCCAGCACCAGATCGACGTCCTCGACCTCTGCGCGGAACTGCACGAGACGCAGGGCCGCACGCTGGTCGCCGTGCTCCACGACCTGAACCACGCCGCCCGGTACGCCACGCACCTCATCGCGATGCGGGACGGGGCGATCGTCGCGGAGGGGCCGCCCTCGGACGTCGTGGACGCGGCGTTGGTGGAGCGGGTCTTCGGGATGCGCTGCCAGGTGATCGACGATCCGGAGACCGGGACGCCGCTGGTCGTCCCGGCGGCACGCAAGGCGCGGAAGGTCGCCGCCTGAGCGTACGGGGGGCCGGCGGTCCAGCGTACGGAAGCTCGCCGTCCGGAGGTGCCGACGGCCGGGGCGCCCGCCCCCACCGGACGGACGTACCTGCCGGGCCCGACGCCCGGTGGGCCGTGAGCGCTCCTACAGCAGCGATTTCAGCTTCAGCAGGTCCCGGAAGCCCGCCTCCAGGCGTACGCGGCCCGCTGCCCACGCCTTCGCGAAGTTGAGGTCGCCGTCCACCAGCGCCACCAGATCGTCGCTCGTCATCGCGAGCCTGATCTCGGCCTTCTCCCGCGGCGGCCCTTCCAGCGTGTCCCGCACCTCGATCCGGCCGTCGGCCAGCCGGCCGGTGAACGTGATGTCCAGATCCTTGATGTGACAGCTCAGCGAGCGGTTCAGAGCAGCCGCGCCGCGCACGTCGCCGTCGGGAGCCGCGAGGTTGTCGGAGAGTGTGTCGAGTGCGCTGCGGCACTCCGCCATGGTCGCCATCGTGCTCGACGGTACACCGCCCGGTCGCGGTAGCGTTTCGGCATGAGCGACTGGACGCCGGAGGCGGGGACCCCGCCCGTGAGCACGCCCGACGATCCGGTGGGCGAGGAGCCGGCCGGGCCCGGCGAGGACGGGGCGGCCGGGCTGTCCGGCGCGCGCTCCTTCGAGCCCGCCGAGCCCGCGCCCCTCGGAGTCGTACGGACCCCCACCGGGCACGCCGCCGTGGACGCCCGGCTGGAGCGGCTGGCCGATGCCGACCACCTCCCGGCCGACGGACACATCGAGGTGTACGAGGATGTACACCGCGGGCTGCGGGCCGAGCTGACCTCGCTGGACTCCCGTCCGGCGGACGCCGCGCCCGGCCCCGTACGCCCGGGGCCCGCCCCTTCGCACCGCACGCACGACACGCGTCACGACAACAGGAGCTGAACCGAACGTGGCAGGAGTGGCACGTCGCCGCCTCGACGCCGAGCTGGTACGCCGCAAGCTCGCCCGCTCGCGGGAGCACGCGAGCCAGCTGATCGCCGCGGGGCGCGTCACCGTCGGCCGCACCACCGCGACCAAACCCGCCACCCAGGTCGAGACGGCCGCCGCGATCGTCGTCACGAAGGACGACGACGACCCCGACTACGTCTCGCGCGGCGGCCACAAGCTGGCGGGGGCGCTCGCCGCCTTCACCCCGCTCGGGCTGGAGGTGGAGGGGCGGCGGGCGCTGGACGCCGGAGCCTCCACCGGCGGGTTCACCGATGTGCTGCTGCGCGCCGGGGCCCGGCAGGTCGTCGCCGTGGACGTGGGCTACGGGCAGCTCGCCTGGTCCCTGCAGTCCGACGAACGGGTCGTCGTCAAGGACCGCACCAACGTGCGGGAGCTGACGCTGGAGGCCATCGACGGGGAGCCGGTGGATCTGGTGGTGGGGGACCTGTCCTTCATCCCGCTGGGTCTCGTCCTGCCCGCCCTCGCCCGGTGCGCCGGGCCCGACGCGGACCTGGTCCTCATGGTCAAGCCGCAGTTCGAGGTCGGCAAGGAGCGGCTCGGCAGCGGCGGAGTGGTGCGCAGCCCCGAACTGCGCGCCGAGGCGGTCCGGGAAGTGGCCCGGCGCGCCTGGGAACTCGGCCTCGGCGTACGGGGGGTGACGGCCAGTCCGCTGCCCGGCCCGTCGGGGAACGTCGAGTACTTTCTGTGGCTGCGGGCCGGCGCACCCGAGCCGGACCCCGCGGATGTCGACCGTGCAGTGGCGGAGGGGCCTCGTTGACGACGAATGCGGCACGAACAGTCTTCCTTTTGGCGCACACCGGCCGTCCGGCCGCGATCCGCAGCGCCGAACTCGTGGTGCAGGGCCTCCTGCGCAACGGACTCGGCGTGCGGGTCCTGGCGACCGAGGCGGCCGACCTGCCGCTCCCGGACACCGTGGAGACGGTCACGGACACCAGCCCCGCCGCCGTGGACGGCTGCGAGCTGCTGATCGTCCTCGGCGGTGACGGCACCCTGCTGCGCGGCGCCGAGTTCTCCCGGGCCTCCGGGGTGCCGATGCTCGGCGTCAACCTCGGACGCGTCGGCTTCCTCGCCGAAGCCGAACGGGACGACCTCGACCGGGTGGTCTCCCGGGTGGTCTCCCGCGACTACGAGGTCGAGGAGCGGATGACGATCGACGTCCTCGTGCACAGCAACGGCGAGGTCGTGCACACGGACTGGGCGCTCAACGAGGCGGCCGTGCAGAAGGTGTCGCCCGAGCGGATGCTCGAAGTGGTCCTGGAGATCGACGGCCGCCCGGTCACCGGCTTCGGCTGCGACGGGATCGTCTGCGCCACCCCGACCGGTTCGACCGCGTACGCCTTCTCGGCGGGCGGGCCCGTGGTCTGGCCCGAGGTCGAGGCGCTGCTGATGGTCCCGATCAGCGCCCACGCCCTGTTCGCCAAGCCGCTGGTGACCTCGCCCACGTCCGTGCTCGCGGTCGAGGTGCAGCCGCACACCCCGCACGGGGTGCTGTGGTGCGACGGCCGGCGGACGGTGGAGCTGCCCTCCGGCGCGCGGGTCGAGGTGCGGCGCGGCGCGGTGCCCGTACGGCTCGCGCGGCTGCACCAGGCGTCGTTCACCGACCGGCTGGTGGCGAAGTTCGCGCTGCCCGTGTCGGGGTGGCGGGGCGCGCCCCACTGACGTCGGAGGCCGCTTCCGGCCGGTCTCCGCAGGGCCTTCGCACGGCCTTCGTGTCGTCTCCGCGCGGCCTCCGCCTCCGGCCCCGGAACCCTCGGGAGAGTGAATCCCGGGACGGGGGCCGTCGCGCATGCGGTCGGGAACCTCGTAAGGTCATGTCCGTGTTGGAGGAGATGCGGATACGGTCGCTCGGAGTCATCGACGACGCGGTGGTGGAGCTGTCACCCGGTTTCACCGCGGTCACCGGTGAGACCGGCGCGGGCAAGACCATGGTCGTCACGAGCCTCGGGCTGCTGCTCGGCGGGCGCGCTGACCCCGCCCTCGTACGGATCGGGGCCAAGGCCGCCGTCGTCGAGGGCCGGATCACCGTGTCCGAGGGCGACGCGGCGGCGCTGCGGGCCGAGGAGGCCGGTGCGGAGCTGGACGACGGCGCGCTGCTCATCAGCCGTACCGTTTCGGCCGAGGGGCGCTCACGCGCCCACCTCGGCGGCCGGTCCGTGCCGGTGGGGGTCCTCACCGAGCTGGCGGACGAACTCGTCGCCGTGCACGGCCAGACCGACCAGCAGGGGCTGCTCAAGCCGGCGCGGCAGCGCGGCGCCCTCGATCGGTACGCCGGGGACGGGGTGGAGGTCCCGCACGCCAAGTACGCGGCGGCCTACCGGCGGCTGCGGGCCGTCGCCACCGAGCTGGAGGAGCTGACCACCCGGGCCCGGGAGCGGGCCCAGGAGGCGGATCTGCTGAGGTTCGGGCTGAACGAGGTCGCCGCCGTGGAGCCGCTGCCGGGGGAGGACGTCGAGCTGGCCGCCGAGGCGGAGCGGCTCGGGCACGCCGAGGCCCTCGCCTCCGCGGCCTCCCTCGCGCACACCGCGCTGGCGGGGAACCCGGAGGACCCGGAGAGCGTCGACGCCACCACGGTGGTCGCCGCCGCCGGGCAGGCCCTGGACGGGGTCCGGGCCCACGACCCGGCGCTCGCCGCGCTGGCGGACCGGGTCGGGGAGATCTCGATCCTGCTCGCCGACGTCTCCGGGGAGCTGGCCGGGTACGCCGATCAGCTCGACGCCGATCCACTGCGGCTGGCCGTCGTGGAGGAGCGCCGGGCCGCGCTGACCGCCCTGACCCGGAAGTACGGCGAGGACATCACGGCCGTGCTCGCCTGGGCCCAGGAGAACGCGGGCCGGCTCACCGAGCTGGAGGGCGACGACGAGCGGATCTCCGAGCTGACCGCCGAGCGCGACGGGCTGCGGGCCGAACTCTCGGTCCTCGGCCAGGCGTTGACCGACGCGCGGACGGAGGCCGCCGCCCGGTTCGCCGAGGCGGTGACCGAGGAGCTGGCCTCGCTGGCCATGCCGCACGCCCGGGTCTCCTTCGCCATCCGGCAGACCGAGGCGGCGGACGAGGCGTCCGGCATCGACATCGGCGGACGCAGCGTCGTCTACGGTCCGTCCGGAGCGGACGAGGTCGAGCTGCTGCTCGCCCCGCACCCGGGGGCCCAGCCCCGGCCGATCGCCAAGGGCGCGTCGGGCGGTGAGCTGTCCCGGGTGATGCTCGCGGTCGAGGTCGTCTTCGCGGGCTCCGACCCCGTGCCGACGTACCTCTTCGACGAGGTCGACGCGGGCGTCGGCGGCAAGGCGGCGGTCGAGGTGGGCCGGCGGCTCGCCAAGCTGGCCAGGTCCGCGCAGGTCGTCGTCGTGACCCATCTTCCACAGGTGGCGGCCTTCGCGGACCGGCAGCTGCTGGTCGAGAAGACCGTGGACGGCTCCGTGACCCGCAGCGGCGTCACTGTCCTGGAGGGCGAGGACCGGGTACGGGAGCTGTCCCGGATGCTCGCGGGCCAGGAGGACTCCGAGACGGCCCGCGCCCACGCCGAGGAGCTGCTGGCCACGGCGCGCGCGGACGGCTGAGCGTCCGGACCGGTCGGCCGCATCGCACGGCGGGCGACCGGCCCGGACGCGAGGGGAGGGGCGCGCCCGCGGGCGGGCCCCTTTTCCGCGGGTGCGGGCGCGCATGTGTCCGGTGCGGCGGGCACGGAGGCCGGGCAGCGGTCAGGCAGGCGTGATCGGGCGGCCGGGCGTCGAGCGGGCGGGCGTGATCGGGCGGTCGGGCGTCGGGCCGGTGGGCGTGATCGGGCCGGTGGGCGTGATCGGACCGGGCGTCGGGCGACCGGGCGGGATCGGGCGGGCTGCGGGCTCGATCGGGCGTCTGATGGCAACGCCACGCCTTGAAATTCACTCGCAAGGGTGGTGCGGCGCGGTTGGTTGCCGCCGGGGGCGATGCAGCAACGTTACGGCGGCACCGGACGTGCGTACGGACTGGCATCCTTGGCGCTGTCCTTTCCGCCGACTCGGGAGCCCCGGGGAGCCGATCAACGTGTCACAACTGCGTACGGTCCAAGTCCTGGGCGGCGGCAGTGCGGGCAGCAGCGCGCACGTCGGTTCGCTGGCCGCCGGGCTGGTGGCGCGCGGGGTGCGGGTGACCGTCTGCGCCCCGCAAGCGGTGGACAGCGCCCACGACTTCACGGCCGCCGGGTCGCAGTTCCTCCCGGTGCCCCGGCGCAGCGACCCGGCCGCCGTCGCCGCCCTGCGGGCCGCCTGCACGGGGGCGGACGTCGTCCACGCCCACGGCCTCCACGCGGCCGCCCGCACCGCCCTCGCGCTGAGCGGACGCTCCGTGCCCCTGGTGGTGACCTGGCACACCCGGCGGTACGCGGAAGGGGCCCGCCGCCAGATCCTGCACCTGCTGGAACGGCGCGCCGCGCGAGCCGCCGCCGTGGTCCTCGCGCCCACCTCCGACCTGGTCGACCTCGCCCGCGAGCGGGGCGCGCGCGACGCCCGCCTCGCCCCGCTCACCGTTCCGCCGCCGCGCGCGGTCAACCCCGGCCCGGCGGGGAACGGCATCGGAGTGGACAAGATGCGGGCCGAACTCGGCGCGGTCGAGCGGCCGTTGCTGGTCGCCGCCGGCAACCTCGTACCGCAGCACGGCTTCACCACCCTGCTGGACGCTGCCCGCCTCTGGCGGGACCTGGACCCCGAGCCGCTGCTCGTCGTCGCGGGGGAGGGGCGGGAGCGGGACGCGCTGCGACGGCGCATCCGGAACGAGGAGCTGCCCGTCAGCCTCGTCGATCCCGGCGAGGAGCCGGGGGAGTTGCTCGCCGCCGCCGACCTGGCGCTGCTGCCGAGCCGGTGGGAGGGGCGCTCCCGGTTCGCCCAGGAGGCGCTGCGCGCCGGAGTCCCGCTGGTCGCCACCGCCGTCGGCGGCACCCCCGAGCTGGTCGGCGGGGCGGCCGAACTGGTGCCGTACGGGAACGCCGAGGCCCTCGCCCGTGCCGTCGTACGGCTGATCGAGGAGCCGGCGGAGCGCGCCCGGCTCGCCGGGGCCGGGCGGGCGCAGGCGGCCGGCTGGCCCACCGAGGACGACACGATCGCCCATGTGCTCAGCGTCTACGACGAGTTGGCCCAGCCCCTGGCCGCCGGACGCGATCGCTGAACGGGGCGGGCGCGGCCCACGGGAGCCTTCTGACGGGTCAGTTGGTGTGGCGGCGGGCCCGCAGAGCCAGGCTCAGCGCCAGCACCGCCTCCGGATCGTCCAGGTCCGTGCCCAGCAGCTCGCCGATCCGGGCCAGCCGGTTGTAGAGCGTCTGGCGGTTGAGGTGCAGTTCGCGGGCGGTCTCCGCCTTGCGGCCCGCGTGCGCCAGATACGCCTGGAGGGTCGGGAGCAGCGGCGGGCGCGAGACGCGGTCGTGCTCGCGCAGCGGACCGATCGCCCGGTCCACGAACGCCGCCAGATCCGGATGGTCCCGCAGCCGCCACAGCAGCAGGTCGATGTCCAGGCGCCGGGCGTCGTACCAGGAGCGGTCGTCCAGGCCCTGCGCGGCCGTCGCCGTCTCCGAGGCGTGCCGCAGCCCCGCGCCCGCCGCCCCCCAGCCGCCCGCGACGCCCACGACGACCACCGGTGACCGCGAACCGGCCCGGTCCAGTCCGGCCCGCTCCACGCCCGCCCGCAGCGCCGCCGCCACCCGGTCCGCGACCGCCGTGCGCTCGCCCTCCGAACGCAGCCCCAGCAGCAGCGGAACCCGCCCCTCCACCGGGCGTACGCCCAGCAGCACCGGTACGCCGACCGAGGCCAGCTCCTCCAGGACCGCACGGGCAAGCAGCGACCAGTTGCCCGAGGGGGACAGCTCGGGGGTCAGCCGCATCACCACCGGCAGCAGCGGGGCCTCCCCGGGCCGGAAGCCGAGCACCCGGGCCTGCGCCGGGGCGTCCTCCGCGGCGATCCGGCCCTCCGCGAGGTCGGTCAGGAAGTCGCCCCGGCCCCGGGCGGCCAGCTCCTCCTCCTGCCGGGCCTGCATCAGCACGA
The DNA here is from genome assembly GCF_000717645.1 of Streptomyces californicus. Classification (GTDB taxonomy): domain Bacteria; phylum Actinomycetota; class Actinomycetes; order Streptomycetales; family Streptomycetaceae; genus Streptomyces; species Streptomyces californicus. The sequence goes on along the minus strand of NZ_JNZZ01000012.1, from coordinate 179,777 downwards.
CGGCGAGGAGTCCCGCCGCCCGCTCCGCCGCCATGCGGTGCACGGTCGCCAGCGGCCCGGCCACCGCGAGCAGCACCAGCCGCGCCCGTACCGCGCCGGTCTCCGGCCCGCCGCCCGGCACGTCCACCAGCACCGCGCCGGCCGGCGGGCTCTCCCGGGCCGCCCGGTCACCGCGCATCCCCTCCCAGACCTGGAGCGGGTCCGCGCCCACCGGCCCGGTCCCGGTCGACGCCGCGTACAGGAGGCGGCCGTCGGGGGTCTCCAGGAAGACCGGGTTGGCGGTGAAGTCGGCGAGGATCCCGAGGACCTGCGGCACCCCGCCCCCGTCGAGCAGCGCCCGGGTGGCGCGCCGGTGCACCTCCTCCGCCTGCTGGAGCAGGGCGTAGTGCCCGTTGACGATCTCGGTGTGCACCTCCTCGGTCACCGCGACGAACGGCACCTCCCGGTGCAGCTGCACCAGCGGGAGACCCGCCGCGCGGGCCGCGTCCACGATGGAGGCGGGCAGCCGGCCGAAACGCGGTCCCAGCTCCACCACCAGGGCCGCGATGCCCCGGTCGGCGAGGCGGTGGACGAAGGCGCGCTGTTCGGCGGGGCGGGTGCCGAGGCCCAGCCCGGTCGTCAGGAGCAGCTCGCCGCCCTTGAGGAGGGAGGCGATGTTGGGGACCTCGCCCGCGTGGACCCAGCGCACCGTGCGGTTCAGCCGGTCGGCGCCGGCCACCACCTCCGGCAGTCCGGCGCGCAGCCCCGGCAGCTCCAGCGCCCGCTGCACGGTGATCCCGCTGTGGCTCTCCACGTACCCGGCCCGCTTTCCGTAGTGCCCGGCCCGGCGCTGTCCGGCGGCCGGGCGGTCGTCCTGTGCGGACTGTCCGGAAACAGACCGTCCTGTTCAGGACGCTACCGCCCGGGAAGTGTGACGCACACCGCAGGGGATGCGTACTGGCAGGTAACGAGCGGCGGGGAGGGCACCCGCACGGGTACGACGTGGGGGAGGGGCCCGGAGGCGGACGCCGCCGAGGGGCCCGGAACGCACCCCCTCGGCGAGGGGCCCGGAACACCCTCTCGGCCGCGAGGGCCGGAAGCGGCTCCCTCAGCCGTCGCCCAACAGCCCCGCCAGCGCTCCCCGGCTGAGCCGCAGCGCCTCGATCCGCTCGTCCATGACCGCCAGTTCGCCGTCCAGGATCTCCCGCAGCTCCGCGCACCAGTCGAAGCCCCGGTCGCCCCGGCTGCACGGCAGGACCCGGCGGATCACCTCGGTGGACAGCCCCGCCCGCAGCAGCGCGCGGATCTGTCCCACGGTGCGGACCGCGTCCTCGTCGAAGGCGCGGTAGCCGTTGGTCCCGCGCCGCGCCGTCAGCAGCCCCTGTGCCTCGTAGTGGCGCAGCGACCGTGCGCTGGCCCCCGTCCGCCGGGACAACTCCCCGATCAGCATGTGCCCGTGCCCCGTCCGCTCTTGACCTTGCCACCGGTGTCAGACCCTAACGTCCGTGCCATGAGCGAAGATTCCCCGTACATCACGCACCTCGACGGCCGCCCCGCCACCGCCGCCGACCTCGCCGCGCTCGCCTTCGCGGGCCACGCCCACTTCACCGCCGCGCAGGTCCGCGACGGCCGGTTCCGCGGCCTCGACCTCCATCTGGAGCGGCTGCGGTCCGCGTCCGTGGAGCTGTTCGGCCGGGCCCTGCCCGAGGAACTGGTGCGCTCCCGGCTGCGTACGGCGCTGCGCGACGGACCGGCCGACCTCTCGCTGACGGCCACCGTGCACTCCCCGGCCGGCGAGTTCACCGCCGCCGACGCCGGCCTCGCGCTGCTGGTGCGCACCGGCCCGGCCGCCACCGGCCCGGACGGCCCGCTCGCCCTCACGGCGGTCGGGCACGAGCGGTACCTGCCGCACGTCAAGCACGTCGGGGAGGTGGCCAAGACGCATCTCCTGCGGCAGGCCGCCGCCGACGGGTTCGACGACGCCGCGTTCCTCGACCGGGCGGGCCGGTTCAGCGAGGCGACCATCTGGAACCTGGCCTTCTGGGACGGCGAGGCGGTGGTGTGGCCCCGGGCCGACATGCTGACCGGGACGACCCAGGGCATCGTCCGCCGCCGGCTCGGAACGCTCGGGATCGCCCAGCGGACCGTCGACGTCACCCCCGCCGATCTGCCCGCCCTCGCCGGAGCCGTCGTCATGAACTCCTGGACGCCGGGCGTGCCCGTCCACCGGATCGGGGCCACGGACCTGCCCGCGGCCCCGCGCTTCCTGGACCTGCTCCACCGGGCGTACGGGGCCGAACCCCTCACCGCCCCCTGAGCGAGCCCGGGAAGCGACCGGGCCGGACACGACGAAGGCCGCCCCCGGCACCGGGCCGGGGGCGGCCTTCTCGCAGAGCCCGGGTCAGCCGACGTACGCGCCGCTCGCCGTCAGCCGCAGGGCGGTGTCGATCAGCGGGACGTGGCTGAAAGCCTGCGGGAAGTTGCCGACCTGCCGCTGGAGGTGGGAATCCCACTCCTCGGCCAGCAGGCCCAGGTCGTTGCGGAGCGACAGCAGCTTCTCGAAGAGCCGCCGCGCCTCGTCGACCCGGCCGATCATCGCGAGATCGTCGGCCATCCAGAACGAGCAGGCCAGGAACGCGCCCTCGTCGCCCGCCAGACCGTCGACGCCCGCGTCCTCACCCTCCGTCGGATAGCGCAGGATGAAGCCGTCCTCCGTGGAAAGCTCCCGCTGGATCGCCTCGATCGTGCCGATGACCCGCTTGTCGTCCGGCGGCAGGAAGCCCATCTGCGGGATGAGCAGCAGGGAGGCGTCCAGTTCCTTCGACCCGTAGGACTGGGTGAAGGTGTTGCGCTCCTGGTCGTAGCCGCGCTCGCAGACGTCCCGGTGGATCTCGTCGCGCAGCTCGCGCCACCGCTCCAGCGGGCCCTCGACGTCGCCGGACTCGACCAGCTTGATCGTCCGGTCGACCGCGACCCACGCCATCACCTTGGAGTGCACGAAGTGGCGGCGCGGCCCGCGCACCTCCCAGATGCCCTCGTCGGGCTCCTCCCAGTGCTTCTCCAGGTACTCGATCAGCTTGAGCTGGAGGCCCATGGCGTAGTCGTTGCGCGTCAGACCCGTCATGTGCGCCAGGTGCAGCGCCTCGGTGACCTCGCCGTACACGTCGAGCTGGAGCTGGTTGGCGGCGCCGTTGCCGACGCGGACCGGGGTGGAGTTCTCGTACCCGGGCAGCCAGTCCAGCTCCGCCTCGCCGAGCTCGCGCTCACCGGCGATGCCGTACATGATCTGGAGGTTCTCCGGGTCGCCGGCCACCGCACGCAGCAGCCACTCGCGCCAGGCGCGGGCCTCCTCGCGGTATCCGGTGCGCAGCAGCGAGGAGAGGGTGATCGCGGCGTCCCGCAGCCAGGTGTAGCGGTAGTCCCAGTTCCGTACGCCCCCGATCTCCTCGGGCAGCGATGTGGTGGGGGCCGCGACGATGCCGCCGGTCGGCGCGTACGTGAGGGCCTTGAGCGTGATCAGGGAGCGGACGACCGCCTCCCGGTAGGGCCCGTGGTACGTACACTGATCGACCCATTCGCGCCAGAACAGCTCGGTCGCCTCCAGGGAGTTCTCGGGCTCCGGGAGGGCCGGCGGCTCGTGGTGCGAGGGCTGCCAGCTGATGGTGAAGGCCACCCGGTCACCGGGGCCGACGGTGAAGTCGGAGTAGGTGGTCAGGTTCTTGCCGTACGTGTCCGCCTCGGTGTCCAGCCAGACCGAGTCCGGTCCGGCGACGGCGACCGTGCGGTTGTCGACCTTGTGCACCCACGGGGTCACCCGGCCGTAGCTAAAACGCATCCGCAGCTCCGAGCGCATCGGCACCCGGCCGCTGACGCCCTCCACGATGCGGATGAGCTGCGGGGCGCCGTCACGCGGGGGCATGAAATCGGTCACCCGTACGGTGCCGCGCGGGGTGTCCCACTCCGACTCCAGGACGAGGGAGTCGCCGCGATACCGCCGCCGGTCGGCCCTGGCCGGTTCTGTTCCTTCCGCTCTCGCGGGGCCCAGGCGCCAGAAGCCGTGCTCCTCGGTGCCCAGCAGGCCCGCGAAAACGGCGTGGGAATCGAAGCGGGGAAGGCACAGCCAGTCCGCTGTGCCGTCCCGGCAGACCAGGGCGGCGGTCTGCATGTCTCCGATGAGTGCGTAATCCTCGATGCGCCCGGCCACGTGTATCTCCAGTCGAACGGCCATGTCGCCCTGTCACAGGGCGCTTACTGCGGGTCAAGGGGGTCGTAGGGTCTTTCACCCGGGAAGATCCGACGAGTCCTGTACCGGTGGAGCGGCCTTGGATGGTGCCGTCGCCCGGCCGTCTCGGCAGCGAGTGTTTGAGCAGGATACGACGCAGCAACAAGATCCGCGCGACGGTCTCCGCAAGATCTCTGACCCGATCGAGTGGGACGTGAAACGCCTGCGGTGATGGTGTGACCTCTCTGTGGAGGGTGTGGCCGGAAGCAGCCTCCTCGCGTCGCTGTTACCCTGGTAGCCCGTGGACCGGTGGTCGTTCGCGAGAGCGGACGAGGCCCCCGAACCGCAGCGACGGCACCCCGGAATCCCCGGCTCGGTGGCCGGTACGCACCTCAGAATCGCGACCACGGGAGCCCCCTTTGGCTATGCAGCCCACATCCACGACGACCAAGCACATCTTCGTCACCGGGGGTGTCGCCTCCTCCCTCGGCAAGGGTCTGACTGCCTCCAGCCTGGGTGCCCTGCTCAAGGCTCGCGGTCTGCGGGTCACCATGCAGAAGCTCGACCCCTACCTCAACGTCGACCCCGGCACGATGAACCCGTTCCAGCATGGTGAGGTGTTCGTCACCAACGACGGCGCCGAGACCGACCTGGACATCGGCCACTACGAGCGCTTCCTCGACGTGGACCTCGACGGCTCCGCCAACGTGACCACCGGCCAGGTCTACTCGCAGGTCATCGCCAAGGAGCGGCGCGGCGAGTACCTGGGCGACACCGTGCAGGTCATCCCGCACATCACCAACGAGATCAAGCACCGCATCCGCCGCATGGCCACCGACGACGTGGACGTCGTCATCACCGAGGTCGGCGGCACGGTCGGCGACATCGAGTCGCTGCCGTTCCTGGAGACCGTCCGCCAGGTCCGCCACGAGGTCGGCCGCGACAACGTCTTCGTCGTGCACATCTCGCTGCTGCCCTACATCGGCCCCTCCGGCGAGCTGAAGACCAAGCCCACCCAGCACTCCGTGGCCGCCCTGCGCAACATCGGCATCCAGCCCGACGCCATCGTGCTGCGCGCCGACCGCGAGGTCCCCACCGCCATCAAGCGCAAGATCTCCCTGATGTGCGACGTGGACGAGGCGGCCGTCGTGGCCGCGATCGACGCCAAGTCGATCTACGACATCCCCAAGGTGCTGCACACCGAGGGCCTGGACGCCTACGTCGTGCGCAAGCTCGACCTGCCGTTCCGCGACGTCGACTGGACGACCTGGGACGACCTGCTGGACCGGGTCCACAACCCCGACCACGAGGTCACCGTCGCCCTGGTCGGCAAGTACATCGACCTGCCCGACGCCTACCTCTCGGTCACCGAGGCGATCCGCGCGGGCGGCTTCGCCAACAAGGCCCGGGTCAAGGTCAAGTGGGTCACCTCCGACGACTGCCGCACCGCGGCCGGCGCCGCCGAGCACCTCGGCGACGTCGACGCGATCTGCATCCCGGGCGGCTTCGGCGAGCGCGGGGTCGACGGCAAGGTCGGCGCGATCCGCTACGCCCGCGAGAACAAGGTCCCGCTCCTCGGCCTCTGCCTCGGCCTCCAGTGCATCGTGATCGAGGCGGCGCGCTCGCTCGCCGAGATCCCCGACGCCAACTCCACCGAGTTCGACGCCGCCACCTCCCACCCCGTCATCTCGACGATGGAGGAGCAGCTCGCCTACGTCGAGGGCGCCGGCGACCTCGGCGGCACCATGCGGCTCGGCCTCTACCCGGCCAAGCTCGCCGAGGGCTCCCTCGTACGCGAGGCGTACGACGGCCAGCCCTACGTGGAGGAGCGCCACCGCCACCGCTACGAGGTCAACAACGCCTACCGGTCCGAGCTGGAGAAGAAGGCCGGGCTGGTCTTCTCCGGCACCTCCCCGGACAACAAGCTCGTCGAGTACGTCGAGTACCCGCGCGAGACGCACCCCTACCTCGTCGCCACCCAGGCGCACCCCGAGCTGCGCTCCCGCCCGACCCGCCCGCACCCGCTCTTCGCGGGTCTGGTGAAGGCCGCCGTCGCGCGCCAGGTCGCCGCCGCGGACGGCGCGGAGGCGTAACACCGAGGCATTACGGTTGACCGGGGTACGGATCCGCTGCGGATCGGTGCCCCGGTTTCCTTTTGGTTCGTGGGAGGACGTACGCACATGGGTATCCAGGACACGCCCGAGGAGTGGCAGGTCACCGCGACGGTGACGCCCTTCACCGGCAACAAGACCAGCGTCCGCACCGACCAGGTGGTGATGCCCGACGGCTCCGTCCACGGCCGTGACTACCAGGTCCACCCGGGCTCCGTCGCCGTCCTCGCCCTCGACGACGAGGACCGCGTGCTCGTCCTGCGGCAGTACCGCCACCCGGTGCGCCACCGGCTCTGGGAGATCCCGGCCGGACTGCTCGACATCCCGGGCGAGAACCCCCTCCACGCCGCCCAGCGCGAGCTGTACGAGGAGGCGCACGTCAAGGCCGAGGACTGGCGGGTGCTGACCGACGTCTACACCACGCCCGGCGGCTGCGACGAGGCGGTGCGGATCTTCCTCGCCCGCGACCTCTCCGAGGCGGAGGGCGAGCGGTACGCGGTCGCCGAGGAGGAAGCCGACATGGAGCAGGCCCGGGTCCCGCTGGACGAACTGGTCCGCTCGGTGATCGCCGGGGACCTGCACAACAACTGCCTGGTCGTCGGGGTGCTCGCGCTCACCGCCGTCCGCGCGGGCGACGGCGTGGACTCGCTGCGCCCCGCCGAAGCGCCCTGGCCCGCCCGCCCGTTCGAGGCCTGACGGGCCGTCCGCCCGCCGCTCCACCCCCGATCGGACACCAGAATCGTTCATAAAGAATGAAGAGATTCTGATCCGATCGGGGGATGTTCGCCGTCCGCCGTCCCGCATCGCGGTGATCGTCCCCGACGCTGAACTACGCTCGAAAGGCGCCCGGCCGGAGCTCCGGCGGGCACCGCGTGCAGCGAAGTGGAGCGTGGCTCGTGACCGATCAGGCGGTGGACACCAGCGGCCCGGCGACGGCCCCGGGGGCCGAGGAGCCGTCCGGCGCAGCCCCATCCCGATTCTTCGGCCGCGAACGGGAGTTGAAGGCGCTGCGGGAGGACATCGAGCGCGCCGGCCTGGACACCCTGGCCGGCCGCAAGGCCCCCCGCGCGCGCGTCCTGCTCATCGCCGGCCGCCCCGGTTCCGGCCGCAGCGCGCTCGCCGAGGAGCTGGCCGGAGCGCTCACCGGGACCGACGCCGTCGGCGCCGCGGCGGCCGCCACGGGCGCGCTGCCCTGGTCCGTCCGCGGCACGGGCACCGGCGCCTACCCGGACGGGGTGCTCCGGGTCGGCCTCACCGATCCCGGCGGCGAGCCGGTCCCCACCGAACGCACCGCCGGTGAACTCCTCGGCCTCCTCGGCGTGCCGGTCCCGCCCGGCGCCGACCGGGACGAGCTGTCCGAGCTGGTCCGCGAAGCGCTCGCCGTGCGGCGGATCGTCCTGGTGCTCGACGACGCCGCCGACGCCGAACAGGTCGACCCGCTGCTCCCGGAGAACCCGGACTGCCTGGTCGTCGCCACCGCCACCGGGCCGCTGACCGGCATCCCCGACGTCCGGCCCTGCACGCTCGGCGGGCTGGAGAAGGGCGCGGCCGTACGGCTGCTGGCCCGCGCGATCGGGCAGGTCCGCGTCACCGTCGACCCGCGCACCGCTGAGCGGCTGGCCGAGGAGTGCGGGGGACAGCCCGCCGCACTCACGCTGATGGGCGGTCTGCTCGCCGCCCACCCCAAGGTCTCGGTCGCCGACGTGGCCGGGCAGCTGCACGCACTGCCCGACGCCGGGGAACAGCAGCCCGTCGGGGCCCGCCCGCTGGCCCGCGCGTTCCGGCTCGTCCACGACTCCCTGCCGCAGACCGCCGCCCGGATACTGCGACTGCTGGCCCTCGCCCCCGCCGGACTCGCCGACGCCCACACGGCGTCCGCGCTGGCCGGCTGCTCGGTCTCCGCCGCCCGCTCCACGCTCGACGACTTCGTGAAGCTCGGGCTGCTGCGCACGGACGGCGCGGTCCACCCCCTGTACGCGGTGCCCGGCTGCCTCGCGCCGCTGCTGCGGGCCCTCCTGGAGGACCGGGACCGGCCCGCCGAGATCCAGCTCGCCCGCGCCCGGATGCTGGAGCGGACCGTGCGCCGGCTCCAGTCCTGCCGCGCGGTCACCGAGCCGGAGGGCTCCACCGCCCACCGCAAGCTGGCCGGGCTGCCCCGCTCGCTGCGCTTCCCCAGCGCCGAGGAGGCGGGCGCCTGGCTGCGGGTCCGCCAGCCCGCGCTGCTGGCCTCGGCCCGGCTCGCGGTGGCCGACGGCGAGCTGGACACCCTGGCGCGCCGGCTGGTGGCGGCCCTGGTGCGGGCGCTGGCCGCGCACCGGGGGACCGAGGAGGCGGCCCCGGAGCTGTACGGGCTGCACGGCCTCGTCCTGGACGTGGCCCGCCGCCGCGAACTGCCCCGCGAACAGGCCGCCGCCCTGCTGAACCTCGCCGACCTGGACGCCCGCACCGGCCGCACCCGGGAGGCGCTGACCCGCTACCGGGCCGCGCTGGACGCCGGAAAGGCGGCGAAGGACCTGTACGCGACCGGCCGCGCGATGGAATCCGTAGGCGGTGCGTACGAGCAGCTGGGGGACTACCACCGGGCCGCCGACTGGTACGGCAGGGCGCTCGCCCAGCGCCTGCCCCAGGGGGAGCGCGCGGACGAGGCCCGGCTGTACGGGCGGCTCGGCGCGGTCCACACGTACGCCGGGCGCTACGGGGAGGCGCTGCGGAACTGGCGGGCCGCCGCGTCCGGCCACCGCAGGCTCGGGGACCTGCCGGCCCAGGCGCGGGCGCTCAGCGAGAGCGCCCGGGTCCAGGAGTACGCGGGCCGGCCGCACGACTCGCTCCAGACCTGCCGGGAGGCGGTGGAGCTGGCCCGGCGCGCCGGTGACGTGCGGCTTCAGGCGGCGCTGCAGCTGCGGCTGGCGGACACTCTGGACCGGCTCGGCGATCCCACGGCGGCCCGGTTGCACCGCAGCGCGGCCGACAGATTGCTGGGAGACGAGGCTCCTGCCTACGAAATCCGCAGCGCTTCGACAGAAAGTTAATGCTTTGTAAGGCTAGACAGCACGAAGTCCTTCATTAGACTGGCTCTGCCGCGCTCGTTCGTGGCGTCTCCTATTAAGCTGTATATGTCCGGGTATGCACCGCTGTGCCCGGGCGACCCTCCGAGCCAAGGACCGTGATCGACGTGAAGGTCGGCATCCCCCGCGAAGTCAAGAACAACGAGTTCCGGGTGGCGATCACCCCTGCCGGAGTGCATGAGCTCGTCCGCCACGGCCACCAGGTCGTCATCGAGCACGACGCCGGTGTCGGCTCGTCCATCCCGGACGCGGAGTACGTCGCCGCGGGCGCGCAGATCCTGGCCACCGCCGACGAGGTCTGGGCCGCCGCCGACCTGCTGCTGAAGGTCAAGGAGCCGGTCGCCGAGGAGTACCACCGCCTCCGCAAGGGCCAGACCCTCTTCACCTACCTGCACCTCGCCGCCTCCCGCGAGTGCACCGACGCGCTGCTGGCCTCCGGCACCACGGCCATCGCCTACGAGACGGTCGAGACCGCGGGCCGCGCCCTCCCGCTGCTCGCCCCGATGTCCGAGGTCGCCGGCCGCCTCGCCCCGCAGGTCGGCGCGTACCACCTGATGCGCTCCGTCGGCGGCCGCGGTGTGCTGCCCGGCGGCGTCCCCGGCACCCACGCCGGCAAGGCCGTCGTCATCGGCGGCGGCGTCTCCGGCTGGAACGCCACCCAGATCGCCGTCGGCCTGGGCTTCCACGTCACGCTGCTCGACCGCGACATCAACAAGCTGCGCGAGGCCGACAAGATCTTCGGCACCAAGGTGCAGACCGTCGTCTCCAACGCCTACGAGCTGGAGAAGGCCGTCGTCGAGGCCGACCTCGTCATCGGCGCCGTGCTGATCCCCGGGGCCAAGGCCCCGAAGCTGGTCACCAACGAGCTGGTCGCCAAGATGAAGCCCGGAAGTGTCCTTGTCGACATCGCGATCGACCAGGGCGGCTGCTTCGAGGACTCGCACCCCACGACCCACGCCGAGCCGACCTTCCAGGTCCACGACTCGGTCTTCTACTGCGTCGCCAACATGCCCGGCGCGGTGCCCAACACCTCCACCTACGCGCTCACCAACGCGACGCTGCCCTACATCGTGGAGCTCGCCAACCGCGGCTGGGCCGACGCCCTGCGTCGCGACGCCGCGCTGGCCAAGGGCCTCAACACCCATGAGGGGCAGGTCGTCTACCGCGAGGTCGCCGAGGCGCACGGCCTCCCGCACGTCGAGCTGAGCACGCTCCTCGGCTGACGGGTCAACCGCCACCGTCAACATCGCACGCCCGGCCGGACCTTGCCCCGCGAGGTCCGGCCGGACGCGTGTCGGGGCCCGCGCGCCCCTTGTGCGACTCGTCTCGAACGTAACCCTTTACCCGATTCGTTCGGCGGCGAAATGTGCGGCTTGGTCGCTGTGCGCCCTTGACAGCGGGGTGTTCGATTGCCGACACATCGGGTCGGGTCCGGCGGATTGTGTTGCTGCGAACCGGTGACACGCCATAGAGTCGCCAATCGTCGGCATGGTGCCACGCTGACCTATCGATAAGTTTCCTGGTCACGCCCGAGGAGGTAAGACGACTTGTGAATGAGTCGACAATTACTCCTGGGGGTGGTCAACCAGGGATGCCTGTACGGGGTCTGAGCCCGACCGGGCTCGAAGCTGTCGGCTCCGTCGCGGTCCGCACCTTCGCCACCCAACAGCACATGACGACAGCCCCCCAGACGATGGACGGCCCACACGTGAACGCCACGGCCGGCAACGAGAGCAGCCGGGACACCGACCGCTTCGCCGACTTCGCCGAGGTGCCCGAGGGGCACTTCTACGACCCCGACGCCGAGTACGAGCCCGACCCGGAGTACGCGGCCACCCTCGCGCCCGACGCCGCGCGCCAGCGCCGCGAGCGCATCGGCCCGACCGGACGGCCCCTGCCGTACTTCCCGATCCCGGGACCCCTGACCGAGCACGGCCCCGCGAAGATCATCGCGATGTGCAACCAGAAGGGCGGCGTCGGCAAGACCACGTCGACCATCAACCTGGGCGCCGCGCTCGCGGAGTACGGACGCCGGGTCCTGCTCGTCGACTTCGACCCGCAGGGCGCCCTCTCCGTGGGCCTCGGGGTCAATCCGATGGAGCTCGACCTCACCGTCTACAACCTGCTCATGGAGCGGGGCATGACGGCCGACGACGTGCTGCTCAAGACGGCGGTCCCGAACATGGACCTGCTGCCCAGCAACATCGACCTCTCCGCGGCCGAGGTGCAGCTCGTCAGCGAGGTGGCGCGCGAGTCCACGCTCCAGCGCGCCCTCAAGCCCCTGATGGCCGACTACGACTACATCGTGATCGACTGTCAGCCCTCGCTCGGCCTGCTCACCGTGAACGCCCTGACGGCCGCTCACAAGGTCATAGTGCCGCTGGAGTGCGAGTTCTTCGCGCTGCGCGGGGTGGCGCTGCTCACCGAGACCATCGAGAAGGTCCAGGAGCGGCTCAACCCGGAGCTGGAGCTCGACGGCATCCTCGCCACCATGTACGACTCCCGTACGGTGCACAGCCGCGAGGTCCTCGCGCGCGTGGTCGAGGCATTCGACGAGCACGTCTACCACACGGTCATCGGGCGCACGGTCCGCTTCCCGGAGACCACGGTCGCCGGCGAGCCCATCACCACGTACGCCTCCAACTCGGTCGGCGCGGCCGCCTATCGACAGCTCGCCAGGGAGGTGCTCGCCCGGTGTCACGCCGAGTGAGTCTGCCCGGGGCCGACGAACTGTTCCGTACCACCGGAGGCGGGATGGGCCTCCAGCCGTCCTCCCCCGCGGAGCGGCGGCGCAAGGCGAACGGCGAGCCGCGGGTCCCCGCGCCCGCCGGGGAGAGCGACCCCTCCGGCCCGGCCCCGCAGCCCGGCCGTGAGGAGCACGGCGCGGCCGGCGCCGACGGCGCCGACGCACGCGGCAGGGGCGGCGAGGGAGAGCGCCCGGCCGCCGCCGGGGCCGCCTCCGACGAACGGGCCGCCGCCGCGCCCGCCGAGCAGGCCGCGGCGGTCCAGCCGCAGCGCAGGCGCGGTGCGGGGCGCGGGGCCAACCGCCGCCCCAGCGGCCGGGAACGCCACGACGAGAAGATCACGGTCTACGTCTCCGCCGAGGAGCTGATGGACCTCGAACACGCCCGGCTCGTCCTGCGCGGCGAACACGGCCTCGCCGTCGACCGCGGCCGTATCGTCCGCGAGGCGGTGGCGGTGGTCCTGGCCGACCTGGAGTCCCGGGGCGACGCGAGCATCCTCGTACGGCGGCTGCGCGGCCGCTGAGCGCCACGGCGCGGGTAGCCTGCTGCCCCAGGGCCTGTCGTCACCTTCCCGCGTGCCGGGCGACGCCTGGCACGCGCGTTCGCGGCGTTGCCGAAACGGCCGAGTAGCTCCGCTACGCGACCGTCCCGGCGCCTCGCGACGCCGCGCACCGGACGCCGCCCGGCCGCCCTTCGGGCGACGACGGGAAGGTGACCACAGGCCCTGCCCCCGGCCGCCGGGACCCGCCCGCGCCGCCGCCCCACCCCCCCCTGGACCACCATGCCCACGCCCGACGACCCCGCCGCCCCGCGCCGACGCGCCCTGGGACGGGGGCCGGGCGTGGCGGCGCCGCCGGTTCCGGCGGCCCTGATGCCCTCGGCGGTTCCGGCGGCCTCGGCGGCCTCGGCGGTTCCGGCGGCCTCGGCGGCCTCGGCGGCCTCGGCGGTTCCGGCGGCCTCGGCGGAGGAAGCTCCCGAGGCGGTGGGGGAGCCCGCGCGAGCGGTTCCGGAGCCGGGCCCGGACGCCGTGGACGTGACCGGGGCCGGCGCCGAGGACCGGGGCGAGCCCGGGGCCGCCGAGGAATCCGCGCCCGAGGGCGAGTCCGGGGCGGCCGAGGGGGACGGCAGGCGCTTCACCGTGCGGCTGGTGAACTTCGAGGGCCCCTTCGACCTCCTCCTCCAGCTCATCTCCAAGCACAAGCTCGATGTGACCGAGGTCGCCCTGTCCGAGGTCACCGACGAGTTCATGGCGTACATCCGCGCCATGGGCCCCGACTGGGACCTCGACCAGACCACCGAGTTCCTCGTCGTCGCCGCCACCCTGCTGGACCTCAAGGCCGCCCGGCTGCTGCCCGCCGCCGAGGTGGAGGACGAGGCCGACCTCGCGCTCCTGGAGGCGCGGGACCTGCTCTTCGCGCGGCTGCTCCAGTACCGCGCGTACAAGCGGATCGCGGAGATCTTCCAGGACCGCCTGGAGTCGGAGGCCCGCCGCCATCCCCGTACGGTCGGGCTGGAGGACCAGCACGCGGCCCTCTTGCCCGACGTGGTCATCAGCATCGGGCCCGACGGCTTCGCGAAGCTCGCGGTCAAGGCCATGCGGCCCAAGCCGAAACCGCAGGTCTACGTGGACCACATCCACGCCCCGCTGGTCAGCGTCCGGGAGCAGGCGGGCCTGGTGGTGGAGCGGCTGCGCGCGGCCGGGACGGCGGTGAGCTTCGCGGCGCTGACCGAGGACGCGGCGGACACCCTCACGGTGGTCGCCCGGTTCCTGGCCCTGCTGGAGCTGTACCGCGAGAAGGCCGTCACCCTCGACCAGGACGAGGCGCTGGGCGAGCTGCTGGTGGCCTGGTGCGGCGGGGAGGGTGCGGAGCCGGTGCTGACGGACGAGTTCGACCAGGAGCCGGGCGGCGGGCCCGACGAGGAGGGCGTACGGGATGAGTGAGCAGCCGGACCGGGAGCGGGACGTGACCGAGGTCGCCTCGCTCGATCTCAAGCCCGCCCTGGAGGCGGTCCTCATGGTGGTCGACGAGCCCGCCACCGTCGACCACCTCGCCAAGGTCCTCCAGCGCCCCCGCCGGGCCGTGGCGGACGCGTTGCGGGAGCTGGCCGACGAGTACACCGTGCAGCGCCGGGGCTTCGAGCTGCGGCTCGTCGCGGGCGGCTGGCGGTTCTCCACCCGCCCCGCGTACGCGGCGGCGGTGGAGGGCTTCGTCCTGGACGGCCAGCACGCCCGGCTCACGCAGGCCGCGCTGGAGACGCTGGCGGTGGTCGCGTACCGGCAGCCGGTGAGCCGTTCGCGGGTCTCGGCGGTACGCGGAGTCAACTGTGACGGGGTCATGCGGACCCTCCTGCAGAGGGGTCTGGTGGCCGAGGCGGGCGCGGAACCCGAAACAGGTGCGATCCTGTACAGGACGACGAACTACTTTCTGGAGCGCATGGGCCTGCGCGGCCTGGACGAGCTCCCGGAGCTCGCGCCCTTCCTCCCTGAGGCGGACGCGATCGAGGCTGAGACGCTAGAGGGTGTGCCGTCGTTCGATCCGGACGCACCGGACACCCCGGATACTCACGCAGACGACAAGACGGAATTTTGATGCGAAGCAGTGGCAGGAACAGCGGAAGCGGCAGCGGCGGCCAGGGCGGTCGCCCCGGCGGTCAGGGCGGCGGCGGACGCGGCCAGGGCGGCCGCAGTGGCGGCGGGTCCTTCCGTCAGGGCCAGGGCGGCGGTCAGGGCGGACGCTCCGGCGGTCCCGGCGGCGGCGGACGCGGCGGCAGCGGCCAGGGCGGGCGTCCGGGCGGTCAGGGCGGCCGTTCCGGCGGCCCCGGCGGCCGTCAGGGCTTCCAGGGCGGACGCGACGAGCAGGACCAGCGTCCGCGCCGCCCCCGCCCCGAGGAGCGCCGCTACGACGTCGGCAACGACGCCCCCGGCGCCCGGGACGGCCAGGACGGCCCCCGCAAGGGACGCGGCGCGGCGGCCCGCGGCGGCGCCAAGGGCGGCCCGAAGCCCGCGCAGGGCGGCGGCCCCCGCGGCGCCGGCTTCCGGCGCGGCGGCGCCCCCTCGCGCCCCCGCGAGCTGGACGCCAAGATCGAGCAGCGCAACCGCGACCGGTACGCGAACAAGCCCGACATCAAGCTGCCCAAGACCCACCCGGGCGCCGAGGAGGAGGGCGAGCGGCTGCAGAAGGTCCTCGCCCGCGCCGGCATGGGCTCGCGGCGTGCCTGCGAGGAGCTGATCGACCAGGCGCGCGTCGAGGTCAACGGTGAGATCGTCGTCGAGCAGGGCATGCGCGTGGACGTCCACAAGGACGAGATCAAGGTCGACGGCCTGACCGTCGCCGCGCAGTCGTACCTGTTCTTCGCGCTCAACAAGCCCGCCGGCGTCGTCTCCTCCATGGAGGACCCCGACGGCCGCCAGTGCCTCGGCGACTACGTGACCAACCGCGAGACGCGGCTGTTCCACGTCGGCCGGCTCGACACCGAGACGGAGGGCATCATCATGCTCACCAACCACGGTGAGCTGGCCCACCGCCTCACGCACCCCAAGTACGGCGTGAAGAAGACCTACCTGGCCGCCATCCAGGGCCCCCTGCCGCGCGACCTCGGCAAGCGGCTCAAGGACGGCATCCAGCTGGAGGACGGCTACGCCCGCGCCGACCACTTCCGCGTCGTCGAGAACACCGGCAAGAACTACCTGGTCGAGGTGACCCTCCACGAGGGCCGCAAGCACATCGTCCGCCGGATGCTGGCCGAGGCCGGCTTCCCGGTGGAGCGCCTGGTGCGGACGTCCTTCGGGCCGATCCCGCTGGGCGACCAGAAGTCCGGCTGGCTGCGCCGCCTCACCAACACCGAGGTCGGCATGCTGATGCGCGAGGTCGGCCTGTAGCAGCGCCCCACCCCGTACGAAGGCCCGCGGCCGGTTCTGTTCAGGAGTGTCGAACAGAACCGGCCGCGGGCCTTTCGCCGTCCCCGTCCAACCTTTATAGTCATAGTGACTATTAAGAAGGAGGCGGGCGTGAGTCTCGCGGACGTACTCGAACCCCTGCGACAACCCCTGGTGACCGTCCTGGACACCCCGGTCAGCTGGACCGAGGTGCTCGGCTTCGGCAGCGGGGCGCTGTGCGTCTGGCTCGTGGCCCGCCAGCACATCGCCAACTGGCCGATCGGCATCGCCAACAACGTCTTCTTCATCCTGCTGTTCGCCCAGTCCGGCCTGTACGCCGACGCCGGCCTCCAGATCGTCTTCATCACCCTCGCCGCGTACGGCTGGTGGACCTGGACCCACGGGGGTGGATCAGGCTCCGCCGTCCTGCCGGTGCGCAGAACGACCCGTGCCGAATGGACCTGGCTCCTCGCGGCGGGGGTGGTGGGGACCGCGGCGATCACGCTGCTGCTCGCGCGGGCGACCGACTCCACCGTCCCGTTCTGGGACGCGCTGACCACGTCCCTGTCGCTGATGGCCACCTACGGGCAGTGCCGCAAGCGGCTGGAGTCCTGGTGGCTGTGGATCGCCGCCGACGTGGTCTACATCCCGCTCTACGCCCACAAGGGGCTGTACCTGACCTCGCTGCTGTACGCCGGATTCCTCGCGCTCTGCCTGGCCGGCCTGCGCAACTGGCACCGCGACCTGACCGCCCGCGCGGCCCGCCCGGTGGAGGTGGCCGCGTGAAGCGCTACGGACACGGCCTGGTCCTCGGCAAGTTCTACCCGCCGCACGCCGGCCACCACCACCTCGTCCGGACCGCCCAGGACCGCTGCGAGCGGCTGACCGTCCTGGTCTGCGCCGCCTCCGTCGAGTCCGTGCCGCTCGCCGACCGGGTCGCCTGGATGCGCGAGGCGCACCCGGACGCCACGGTGGTCGGCGCGGTCGACGACACGCACATGGACGTCACCGACCCCGCCGTCTGGGACGCGCACATGGCCGTCTTCACCGCCGCCGTGCCCGAGCCCGTGGACGCGGTCTTCACCTCGGAGGCGTACGGGGAGGAGCTGGGCCGCCGCTTCGGCGCCGCGTCCGTCCTCGTCGACCCCGACCGCACGCTCTTCCCGGTCTCCGGCACCGCCGTGCGCGCGGACCCCGCCGGCTGCTGGGACTTCCTCCAGCCGCCCGTACGGGCCGCCCTCGCGCGCCGGGTCGTCGTCCTCGGCGCGGAGTCCACCGGCACCACCACCCTCGCCCGCGCGCTCGCCGCCCACTACCGGGCGCGCGGCGGAGTCTGGGCCCGCACGGGCTACGTCGCCGAGTACGGGCGCGAGTACAGCGAGCACAAGCTCGCCGCCCTGCGCGAACGATGGCCCGGAGCCGCCTGGGAGGACGTCGTCTTCACCACCGACGACTTCCCCCTCATCGCCCGGACCCAGAACGACCGCGAGGAGGCCGCCGCCCGCGCCGGATCCCCGGTCCTCGTCTGCGACACCGACTCCTTCGCCACCACCGTCTGGCACGAGCGGTACGTCGGCGGCCGCAACCCGCTCGTCGAGGAGATCGCCGACCGGGTCGACCACCACCTGTGGCTCCTCACCGACCACGAGGGCGTCGCCTTCGAGGACGACGGACTGCGCGACGGCGAGGAGCTGCGCCCCTGGATGACCGACCGGTTCCGCGCCGAACTCACCCGCACCGGCAGGCGGTTCGTCGAGATGACCGGGCCGCCCGAGGCCCGGCTCGCCGCCGCGGTCGCCGCCGTCGACGAACTCCTCGCCACCGGCTGGGACTTCGCCGCGCCCCTTCCGGAGAAACGATGACCACCCCCGCCCCCGACGGCTACGACCCGTACGCCTACGCCCCGTTCGCCGTCACCGTCGATCTCGCCGTCTTCACCGTCCGCGAGGCCCGGCTGCACGTCCTGCTCGTCGAACGCGGCCAGGAGCCCTTCCGCGGCCGGTGGGCGCTGCCCGGCGGCTTCCTGCTGCCCCGCGAGTGCGCCGAGGACGCCGCCCGCCGCGAGCTCGCCGAGGAGACCGGCCTCGGCCCGGACACGGTCGGCGGCCTCCACCTCGAACAGCTGCGGACCTACACCGACCCGGACCGCGACCCGAGGATGCGGGTCGTCTCCGTCGCGTACGCCGCCCTCCTGCCGGACCTGCCCGAACCGCGCGGCGGCGGCGACGCCGCGTCCGCCCGGTGGTGGGACGCGGACGGCGCCGGGCCGCTGGCCTTCGACCACGACCGGATCCTCGCCGACGCCCGCGACCGGATCGGCGCCAAGCTCGAATACACCAGCCTGGCCACCGCGTTCTGCCCCGCCGAGTTCACCCTCGGGGAGCTCCAGCAGGTCTACGAGACGGTCTGGGGCGTCGAGCTGGACCGCCCCAACTTCCGGCGCAAGGTCCTGAACGCGCCCGGCTTCGTCGAGGCCGTCGAAGGCCCGCCGCGCCGCACCGGCGGCCGGGGCAAACCGGCCGCACTCCACCGCGCGGGCGACGCCACCGCCCTGCACCCGCCCCTGCTGCGCCCGCCGCGGACCGACCCCGCCGCCCCCTCCTCCGCAACGGAAGGACACGACCGATGACCCTCGCCACCCCGCCCGTGACCAAGCAGGCCGCGACCGGCGTCCTCACCGGGCTCGCGCTCGGCGACGCCCTGGGCTTCCCCACCGAGTTCAACGACGTGCCCTCGATCCTCGCGAAGTTCGGCCCCTGGCGGCAGCTGCCCCTCATGACGCCCGCCGTCGTCTCCGACGACACCCAGATGACGATCGCGCTCGGCCGGGGCATCCGGACCGCCATGGACAGCGGCCTGCTCACCCCCGAGCGCATGGCCGGCCCGGTCAGCGCCGAGTTCGTCGCCTGGTACCACGCGCCGGACAACAACCGCGCCCCCGGCAACACCTGCCTCACCGCCTGCCGCCTGCTCGAACACACCCGGATCTGGCAGGAGGCCAGCCAGCTCGACTCCAAGGGCTGCGGCGCCAACATGCGCGTCGCCCCCGTCGGCCTGGTCCCCGGCCTCAGCGACGAACAGCGCGCCGGGGCCGCCCAGCTCCAGGCCGCCCTCACCCACGGCCACCCCACCGCGCTCGCCGCCTCCGACCTGCTGGCCCGCGCGGTCCTCCTGCTCGCCCAGGGCTGCGAGCCCCTCGGCCTGATCGGGCAGTTGCGCAGCTACGCCGTCGAGAACCGGGGCCGCTACCACGCCCGCTGGCTCGGCGACCTCTGGACCCGCGCCGGCGACGCCACCCCGCAGGCGTACATCCAGCGCGGCTGGGACGAGTGCCTGGCGGCCCTGGAGACCGTCCGGGACGCCCTGCGCGACCCGTCGCCGGAGACCGACCCGTGCGAGCGGACCGGGGACGGCTGGATCGCCGAGGAAGCCCTCGCCACCGCCCTGCACTGCTTCCTGCTCTTCCCCGACGAGCCCGTCACCGCCCTGCGCCGGGCCGCCTGCACCCGGGGCGACTCCGACTCGATCGCCTGCCTGACCGGCGCCCTCGCCGGGGCGCACCTGGGCGCGGCGGCCTGGCCCAAGGAGTGGTCCGAGCGCATCGAGTACCGCAGCGACCTGCTGTCCCTGGCGGCGCTCTGGGACTCCTGAGCCCCGAGGGCGCCCCACCCGGCCGTGCAGCGGTGCGCCCACCGCCCGCCCGTTCAGCCGGACGCCCCCCGCGCCGCCGACGCCCGACGGGTCCGTACGAGGAAGTCCTCCACGGCCGCCCGGTCCGGCTCCGGCGGCAGCGGGGTGCGGGACGCCGCCTCGTCGTTCTCGGCGCCGAGGCGGTCCATGCGGCGCTCCACCTCCGGCCAGCTCACCTCGCCCCGCCGTACCGCCAGCAGCTCCTCGCGGGCGTCGCCCACGTCCACGCGCAGCTCGCCCGTGCGCAGCAGGTCCCGGCTGCTCGCCAGCAGCCGCAGCAGGTGCATCGCGTGCTTCCAGCGCGGTGCCCCGTGCACCCGCACGTCCGCCTCCAGCTTCCGGCGCTGACCCAGCGCGTACCGGACGAACGTGCCGTGCGCGAGCCGCGACAGGAACGCCCCGCGCAGCGCCAGCAGCTCGCGGCCGGTGCCGTCCGCGTACTCCACGAGGGGGGAGTGGAGGCACTCCAGCACGTTCGGATTGGCCCGCAGCGCCAGCTCGCAGAAGCGCTCCAGCTCCCAGGAGAACTGCTCCGGAGCGGGCCCGTCCACATGCGTCGGCGGCTTGTCGAAGCGCCAGAACAGCGGGGTGGGGGCCAGGAACACCCCGCGCCGGTCCGTATCGCTGTCCTCGGTGGC
Organism: Streptomyces californicus; assembly: GCF_000717645.1. GTDB lineage: Bacteria > Actinomycetota > Actinomycetes > Streptomycetales > Streptomycetaceae > Streptomyces > Streptomyces californicus. The sequence goes on along the minus strand of NZ_JNZZ01000012.1, from coordinate 159,451 downwards.
CAGGCCGAACGCGCGCGAGCCCATCACACAGGCGTACACCGTGTGGTCGCGTACGAGAGCCTCGTCGGCGGCGCTGATCATGGCCGTGAGGCTACCCGCACGCCCGCGCCCGTCTCACGGACGGAACGCCGTGACCGCCTCCGTCCCGGCCGATCTAGGGTGGGACGCGAGGAACCGGCGAGGAGCGAGGAGCACGACGTGGCGGTACGAGCGATCCGGGGCGCCGTCCAGCTGGACGCGGACGAGGCCGGGCACATGGCCGAGCGGGTCGGTGAGCTGCTCACCGCCGTCCTGGAGCGCAACGAGATCGTCGCCGACGACCTCATCAGCATCTGGTTCACCGCCACCCCCGACCTGCACAGCGACTTCCCGGCCGCCGCCGCCCGGGGGATCGGCATCGTCGACGTCCCGCTGATCTGCGCGCAGGAGCTGGACGTCGAGGGCGCCATGCCCCGCGTCGTCCGTATCCTCGTGCACGTCGAGACCTACCTCTCGCGCGCCGAGATCAGCCACGTCTACCTCGGCGCCACCGCCGCCCTGCGCAAGGACATCGCCCAGTGAGAACCGCCCTCGTCATCGGAACCGGGCTCGTCGGCACCTCCGCCGCCCTCGCACTGGCCGGCCGCGGCGTCCACGTCCACCTCGCCGACCACGACCCCGGGTCCGCCCGCACCGCCGCCGCCCTCGGAGCCGGCACGGACGAGGCGCCCGAGGGGACGGTCGACCTGGCCGTGATCGCCGTACCGCCCGCGCACACCGCCCACGTCCTCGCCACCGCCATGCGCGACGGGGTCGCCCGCGGCTACCTGGACGTCGCCAGCGTCAAGGGCGGCCCGCGCCGCGAGCTGGAGGCGCTCGGCCTCGACCTCGCCGCGTACATCGGCACGCACCCGATGGCCGGCAAGGAGCGCTCCGGCCCCCTCGCCGCCACCGCCGACCTCTTCGAGGGCCGGCCCTGGGTCCTCACCCCGACCCGGGACACCGACACCGAGGTGCTCAACCTGGCGCTGGAGCTGGTCGCCCTGTGCCGGGCCGTCCCCGTCGTCATGGACGCCGACGCCCACGACCGGGCCGTCGCCCTCGTCTCGCACACCCCGCAACTGATCTCCTCCATGGTCGCCGCCCGGCTGGAGGAGGCCGACGAGACCGCCGTACGGCTGTGCGGCCAGGGCATCCGCGACGTCACCCGGATCGCCGCCTCCGACCCCCGGATGTGGGTGGAGATCCTCTCCGCCAACCCCGGCCCGGTCGCGGACGTGCTCGCCGGGGTCGCCGCCGACCTGGAGGAGACCGTGGCCGCGCTGCGCGGGCTCGGCTCCGCCGACGAGGGGAAGCGGAGCGCGGGCACCCACACCATCGAGGACGTCCTGCGGCGCGGCAACGCCGGTCGCGTGAGGGTCCCCGGCAAGCACGGCGCGGCCCCCACCGCGTACGAGACCGTCGCCGTGCTCATCGGCGACAAGCCGGGCGAGCTGGCCGCGATCTTCGCCGACGCGGGCCGGGCCGGGGTCAACATCGAGGACGTCCGCATCGAGCACGCCACCGGCCAGCAGGCGGGCCTCGTCCAGATCATGGTCGAACCCAGCGCCGCCCCGGTCCTCGAAGCGGCGCTCCGGGAACGCGGCTGGTCGATCCGCGGCTGACCCGCCCCGGCCGAGCGGGGCGCCCCCGGCCGGGCGGGGCGTCGCCGCGCCCGCGCGATCCGCCCCGCCCCGGCGGAGGCCGCAGCCGGGAGGTCCGGCTGACCCGTACGGGGTACATGGGCGCGCCCGGCACTCGGTAACCTGGTACGAGGCCGTTCCCAGGCCCGTACGTCCCCGCCCCGTGTACCAGGAAGGTGTCCACCACCGTGGAAACCGCACGCTCCTCCGTGATCGTCGCCATCGACGGGCCCTCGGGCACCGGAAAGTCGAGCACCTCCAAGGCCGTCGCCGCCGCGCTCGGCCTGAGCTACCTGGACACGGGCGCGCAGTACCGGGCCATCACCTGGTGGATGCTGACCAACGGCGTCGACGTGAGCGATCCGGAGCAGATCGCCACCGCCGCCGCCAAGCCCGTGATCGTCTCCGGCACCGACCCCTCCGCCCCGACGATCACCGTCGACGGCGTGGACGCCTCCGGCCCGATCCGCACCCAGGAGGTCACCTCCAAGGTCAGCGCCGTCAGCGCGGTCCCCGAGGTGCGCACCCTCATCACCGCGCTCCAGCGCTCCATCGCGGCCGCCGCGACCGGCGGCATCGTCGTCGAGGGCCGGGACATCGGCACCACCGTCCTGCCCGACGCCGACCTCAAGATCTTCCTCACCGCCTCCCCGGAGGCCCGCGCCGCCCGCCGCAGCGGCGAGGTCAAGGGCTCCGACCTGACCGCCACCCGTGAGGCCCTGATCAAGCGGGACGCCGCCGACTCCGGCCGCAAGACCTCCCCGCTCGCCAAGGCGGACGACGCCGTCGAGGTGGACACCACCGAGCTGACCCTCCAGCAGGTCATCGAGTGCGTCGTCACCCTCGTCGAGGGGAAGCGGGTCGCCGCGTGAGCGATGCCACGGGCGCGCCCACGCTGCGCGGAGCGGCCGTCGGGCGGGCCATCGGCATCGGCCTGATGTACGGGCTGTGGAAGCCCCGGGTCCTCGGCGCCTGGCGGGTGCCCGCCGCCGGACCCGTCATCCTCGCGGTGAACCACTCCCACAACATCGACGGCCCGATGCTGATGGGCACCGCACCCCGCCCGGTGCACTTCCTGATCAAGAAGGAGGCGTTCGTCGGCCCCCTCGACCCGTTCCTGCACGGGATCGGCCAGATCGAGGTGGACCGCCGGGTCGTCGACCGCACCGCCATCGGCCACGCGCTCGGCGTGCTGGCGGACGGCGGAGCCCTCGGGATCTTCCCGGAGGGCACCCGGGGCGAGGGCGACTTCGCCTCGCTGCGCGCCGGACTCGCCTATTTCGCGGTACGGGGAGGGGCTCCGATCGTCCCCGTGGCGGTGCTGGGGAGCACCGAGCGCCGGGGACGGCTGATACGGGGGCTGCCCCCGCTGCGCAGCCGGGTCGACGTCGTCTTCGGTGACGCGTTCGACGCGAGCGCCGGCGACGGGCGGCGTACGCGCAAGGCGCTGGACGAGGCGACGCTGCGGATCCAGGCGAAGCTGACCGCCCACCTGGAAACCGCCAAGCGCCTCACCGGGCGATAGGCGAGACTTGACCTGACTTGAGTAGTGGACCGCGCTGATCGTGGTCCATCGATGATGATGCAAAGAGGAACGGACTTCATGAACGACCAGATTCACTCCGAGGGCTCGGGCCACGAGCACGGAGAACTTGGCGACGCCGAGTACGCGGAGTTCATGGAGCTCGCCGCGCAGGAGGGCTTCGACCCCGAGGAGGTCGAGGGCGCCCTGGACGAGGCCGGTCACGGCCCGCTCCCCGTGCTCGCCGTCGTCGGCCGCCCCAATGTCGGCAAGTCGACGCTGGTGAACCGGATCATCGGCCGCCGCGAGGCGGTCGTGCAGGACAAGCCCGGTGTCACCCGCGACCGCGTCAGCTACGAGGCCGAATGGGCCGGACGCCGCTTCAAGGTCGTCGACACCGGCGGCTGGGAGCAGGACGTCCTCGGCCTCGACGCCTCCGTCGCCGCCCAGGCCGAGTACGCCATCGAGACCGCCGACGCGGTCGTCTTCGTCGTCGACTCCACCGTCGGCGCCACCGACACCGACGAGGCCGTCGTCAAGCTGCTGCGCCGGGCCGGCAAGCCCGTCGTCCTGTGCGCCAACAAGGTCGACGGCCAGAGCGGCGAGGCCGACGCCACCGCGCTGTGGTCGCTCGGGCTCGGCGAGCCCTACCCGGTCTCCTCGCTGCACGGCCGCGGCACCGGCGACATGCTGGACGCCGTCCTGGAGGCGCTGCCGGAGGCCCCGGCCCAGAAGTTCGGCACGGCGCTCGGCGGCCCCCGCCGGATCGCCCTGATCGGCCGCCCGAACGTCGGCAAGTCCTCCCTGCTGAACAAGGTCGCCGGTGAGGACCGCGTCGTCGTCAACGAACTGGCCGGCACCACCCGCGACCCGGTCGACGAGCTGATCAACCTCGGCGGCATCACCTGGAAGTTCATCGACACGGCCGGCATCCGCCGCCGCGTCCACCTCCAGGAGGGCGCGGACTACTACGCCTCGCTGCGTACGGCCGCCGCCGTGGAGAAGGCCGAGGTCGCCGTCATCCTGATCGACTCCAGCGAGTCCATCAGCGTCCAGGACCAGCGCATCGTCACCATGGCCGTGGAGGCCGGGCGCGCTGTCGTCGTCGCCTTCAACAAGTGGGACACCCTCGACGAGGAGCGCCGCTACTACCTGGAGCGCGAGATCGAGACGGAGCTGGCGCAGATCTCCTGGGCCCCGCGCGTCAACGTCTCGGCCGTCACCGGCCGCCACATGGAGAAGCTGGTCCCGGCGATCGAGACCGCGATCGAGGGCTGGGAGACCCGCGTCCCCACCGGCCGGCTGAACGCCTTCCTCGGTGAGATCGTCGCCGCCCACCCGCACCCGGTGCGCGGCGGCAAGCAGCCCCGCATCCTCTTCGGCACCCAGGCGGGCACCAAGCCCCCGCGCTTCGTGCTCTTCGCCTCCGGCTTCCTGGAGCACGGCTACCGCCGCTTCATCGAGCGCCGGCTGCGCGAGGAGTTCGGCTTCGAGGGCACCCCGATCCACATCTCCGTGCGGGTCCGCGAGAAGCGCGGCCGCAACCCCAAGAAGTAGCCCGGCCGTACGACGAAGCCCCGGACCGCTCTCGCACGGAGCGAGCGGTCCGGGGCTTCGTCGTACGGTCCGTGCCCGTCGGGTTCCGGGGCGGGTCTCAGGAGTCCCGGGGGCCGGAACCGGGGGGCAGGGCGGCGGGGCGGGGGCGCCCCGCGTGCCGCCCGACCCGCTGCCAGGAGCCGATGCCGCCGGTGTGCTGGCTCTGCCCGCCGCCGCCGCCGCTGCCGCTTCCGCCCCGGCCGTCGTGGCCCGGATAGCCGCCCAGCGGGGCCCTGGTGGCGAAGAAGCCCGCGCTGAACGCCGGGAAGGAGAGGTTCTCCTCGCCGCTCCGATCGCCCGGCAAGGCCCGGAACGAGCGCCGGTACTCGGAGTACAGCGCGTCGTAGATCGGCGTGGGGGACACGCCCCCCGACGGATCCTGCGCGGGACGCATGGCGGGAATCTGACTCTGATGCTGGCGAGGGGAGTCGTATGAGTGCACGTAGGTGCCAACGACCTCGTCGCCCGTCGGATGCGGCCGCGCCGGAGAAAACGCCGCACGACGGGAGCGCCCGAGCGGGGCGGACATGCTCAGGTCCCGGCCAGCGGCATCGCCGCGGCGACCAGGACCCCGTTGGCCGCGGCCTTCTCCAGGGCGTCCCGCAGCAGGTCCTCGCGCGGCTGCTGGCCGATGGTGCCGGCCGGGGCGGCGAAGACGAGGACCTGCTGCGACTTGTTGACCGCGGCCCGCCAGCCCTCGGTCACCTGGAGCGGCTGGTGGGCCTGCCACCAGGCGACCGGGTTGCCGCCGCCGGCGCTCGGCTGCAGCACCGCGTGGAGCCGGCCCACCGCCAGCAGCACGGACCAGCCGGGCAGGACCTCCGGCAGCCGGTTCATGTCGGGGGCCGGGCGGAAGCCCTGCTCCAGCAGGAGCTGGAGGAACTCGTCGCCCCCGCTCCCGTCGGTGCCGGGCCGGGCGACCGGTCCGGTCGGTTCGACGACCAGCGCCGGGCGCAGATCGTCCTCGATGAGCACGAGTCCGCTGGTGATGCCGAGGACGGCCTGTTCGGGCATGAGCCCCTCCGTGTTGTTCCGCTCGCTGCCGGTGATGCTGCGCACCGCGCCCTGGAGCTGGTCCTCGGCCACCCTGACGACCTGCGAGGGGATGCACGTCGCGTGGGCGAAGGCGAGGACGGCGGTCTCGTCGCCGACGAACAGCACCGTGCTGGTGCGCTCCTGGTCGGAGTCGCCGGGGGTCCGGCAGGAGGTGCAGTCGTAACTGCCCGGGGCGTTGTCGCCGACGAGCAGCCGGTCGGCTTCGTCGTCGCCGATCTCGGCGCGTACGTCCTGGCTGACGTCGAGCATGCGCGGCACGGGGGCTCCTCGAACTCGGTGCGCGGGCCGGGTGGTTCCCGGCCCTTACCAAGGACAACGCCGGTTCGTGGAAGGGGTCACGCACGGGGCGGACGGAAGTGCGAAAAGACCGGCCGGGATCGATACATCGTCGTAGAGAGCTGTCGACACCTGCCGGTCCTCCACCGGCCGGAACCGGGCCCGGACCGGTCGGCGGGCGGCCTCAGCGGGGCTCCGGGCCGGTCGGCGGGCGGCCCGGGCGGGCGGTGGGGAATCTTTTTCGGGAAGCGCGGGCAACCTCCCGGCATTTTCCTACGTCAAGCACGGGGGAAGTGTCGGCGAACGGGTGGCGGGTAGGCGACCCGCTCACTACCACGACGGCCTGCGCGCGCGGTCCCGTTATTTTCGGGTGTCACCGGCAACCGGATTTCATCGTTCCGGAACCCGCAGGTCAGTGGCGGTCCGGCGGCGGAACGGGGACACCGCGCGCGCATGCGCGGAAGCCCCGGGATTTCCCGGTGCATTTCGGACGGAGAATCCGCCGGGAAGCGCCGCCATGACAAGGTCGGTCGACAGGGGAAAAAGCGACACCATGCATATTTCTTTCCTTCTGCACAATGCCTACGGAATCGGGGGGACCATCCGGACGACGTTCACGCTCGCCCGTACGCTCGCGGAGCGGCACGACGTCGAGATCGTGTCGGTCTTCCGGCACCGGGACGCCCCCGTCCTCGGCGCGCCCGAGGGTGTGACGCTGCGCCACCTCGTCGATCTGCGGAAGAAGAGCGCGACCTACGACGGCGGCGACCCCGACCACGCCCGGCCCGCCACGGTCTTCCCGCGCGGCGACAGCCGGCACAAGCAGTACAGCCGCCTCACCGACGCCCGTATCGCCGCGCACCTGCGCACCACCGAGGCGGACGTCGTCGTCGGCACCCGGCCCGGCCTCAACGTCCAGATCAGCCGGCAGACCCGGCGCGGACCGGTGCGCGTCGGGCAGGAGCACCTGACCCTCGACAGCCACGGCTACCGGCTGCGCCGCGAGATCGCCCACCGCTACACGATGCTCGACGCGCTCACCACCGTCACCCGCGCCGACGCCGACGACTACCGCGCCCGGCTGAAGCTTCCGGGCGTGCGGATCGAGGCCGTCCCCAACGCCGTTCCCGAGCCCGCCTGCCCGCCCGCGGACGGCGACCTGAAGTGGGTCGTCGCGGCGGGCCGGCTGCACCGCGTCAAGCGGTACGACCTGCTGGTGCGCGCTTTCGCCCAGGTCTCCGCGGCCCGCCCCGACTGGCGGCTGCGCATCTACGGCGGCGGCGACGCGACCGGTGACGAACGGGCCGCGCTGCACTCCCTCGTCGACGAGCTCGGCCTGCACAACCACGTCTTCCTGATGGGATCGGCCAACCCGATGGAGGCCGAGTGGCCCAAGGGGTCGATCGCCGCCGTCACCTCGGACCGCGAGTCCTTCGGCATGACCATCGTCGAGGCGATGCGCGGCGGCCTGCCGGTCGTCGCCACCGACTGCCCGCACGGACCGGCCGAGATCGTCGAGGACGGCGTCGACGGCCGGCTCGTCCCGGTCGGCGACCCGGACGCGATCGCCGCCGCGCTGCTCCAGCTGATCGAGGACGACGACCTGCGCCACCGGATGGGCGCCGCCGCGCTGACCGCCTCGGCCCGCTTCGACCCGGCGAGGATCGCCGAGCGCCACGAGAGCCTGTTCTCCGAGCTCGTCGCCCGCGGCGCCCAGGGGCGCGGGCACGGCGCCCTGCGCACCGCGCTGCACCGCACCCGGGGCGGTGTCCTCGACGGAGCGTACGCCCTGCGCTACAAGGCCGCCGACGTACTCCGCAAGGGGAGGACCTCATGAGCACCACCGCCGTACGGGCCGACTGCGCCGCCGATCCGGCCGGAACGCTTACCTTCGTCCTGACCGGCCCGGTCGCCGCCGCGCCCGCGTCCACGCTGCTCCTGCGCCGCCGGGGCGCGGCGGGCGCCAAGCCCGGCGGCACGGTGCGCATACCGCTCGGCGACTTTGGCCCCGGGCGGCTGCGCGCGGTGCTCCCGGCCTCGACACGGCTGGCCGAGGGGCGCTGGGACGCCTACGTCGAGGAGCGGGGGGTCGAGGGGACCCGGGCCCTGGAGCCGGGGCTGCGGGACCTGAGGGCCCTCGTCGACCGTAGCCCGGACACCGGGGCTCCGGGCGTCAGCACCCGGGTGCCGTACCCGACCGTCGACGGCCGGCTCGCCCTGCGCTGCTGGGTCCGCGCCCCGCACGCCGAGGCGGGGGCCGTCCTCGCCGGTCCGGACGGCATGACGGTCGAGGGCTTGCTGTACGGGGCCACCGCGGGGGAGGGCGCCGCGGTGGAGGCACGGCTGCCGGGGGACCCCGCCCGGACCCACACCGTTCCCCTCACCCCGGCCGCCGGGTCCGCGGGCTCCTTCACGTTCACCCTGCCCTACGCCCCGCCGGCCGCCGGGCCGGTGCCCGAGGCGCAGCTCTGGCAGCTGTGGCTGGTCCCGGCGGCGGGCGCGAAGGGGGTGCGGATCTCCCGGATCCTCGACGACGTGTGGTCCCGCCACACGTCCTTCGTCTACCCCGGCTTCCCGGCCGCCCCCGGAGTGCTCGCCACCCCGTGTTACTCCGCCGACAACGACTTCTGCCTCCGGCTGGAACCCGCACCGGCGGGCCGCTGAGAAGACGGGGTGTGGTGTGGGCTCGAACACCCGCCGTCGCGTCCACCCGGTATGTGGGGAAAGCGTGGAGAAAGGAAAGGGGGGCTTGAGAGGGCGGAAAATCCGGCCGTACCGGTCATTCGCCGACCGCCCGGCGGAGCGGGAAAAGAAGCAGGTCATGTCCCTGTTTTCGCAAGGTGGCGAACATCTTTTCGGGCGGATGGACGGAATGGATGGCTATTGCGCGCGGCTTCCCCGGATCGGCCTGTCGCGGCGGGCGGAATGGCGTATATCGGTGTGGGGATCTTGTGACACAAGCGTGACCGGCGCGGCACGTGGAGATGCGATGGCGGACCCGTCCGGCCCGGCCTTCCGTCATGGTCCGGGGCCGCCTACGGTGAAGGCATGGCATCTCAACCGACCCCTCCCGCACAGCCGGACGACGACACCGAGGCGTACGTCGGCCTCGCCGCCGACGCGGCCGAACAGCAGGCCAGGAGCCGCGGCTGGGACACGGTCCGGGCGGTCCCGCCGGGCACGTTCCTCACCATGGAGTTCCGGCACGGCCGCATCAACTTCCAGGTCGAGGACGGCGCCGTGACGCGCTGCTGGCCGGGCTGAGTCCAGGCCCCCTTGTACGTCGAAGGCCCCCACCGCGGTGGGGGCCTTCGACGTACAAGGGGGCCTGCGGCCGGATCAGCCGCCGGTCATCGGGCGCGCCGGGCTGCCGGCGCGCGGTCCCCGGTCGTTGTGCGGCGGCGGACGCCGGACCCCGGCCGGGGCGACCGGCATACCGCCCGGCCGCGCGGGGTGCCCGGTGTGGGCCCGCGCCCGGAGGGCCGTTCCCGCGTGTCCGGCGGGCAGGACCGGCCCCGGAGCGGCGGTCGCCACGGCCTCGGCGGCCGGGCCGTCGGTCGCCATCGACTGCGGCAGGAGCACCGGCTGCGGTCCGCGGCCGGGCGCGGACGCCGGGCGGGCCCCGCCGCGCCGCTCGCGCCACCGCTCCCGCCCCCGCTCGCGCATCGCGAAAATCCACATCTCGGCCCGGGCGATCAGCGGCTCGAACCACGGCAGCGCCAGCAGGATGAGCAGTCCGGCCGCCCATCCCAGCAGGACGTCGCTGAGCCAGTGCGTACCGATGTAGACCGTGGTCAGGCCGACGCCGAGCGAGACCGTCGCGGAGACGGCCGACAGATAGCGCCGGGCACGGGGCGTGGTGGCCAGATAGGCGAGGATTCCCCAGGTCACCACGGCGTTCGCGGTGTGCCCGGAGGGAAATATATCGCCGCCGGCGAACATCTCCGCCGAGCCGATCTGCGTCGCGTAATGCGGGCCGAGCCGCCCGAGCCCCAGCTTGACCGCGCCCACCGTCACGTTGAGCAGCAGCAGCGACGTGCCGAGGACCAGCAGCGGCCGCAGGGTGTGCTGCCGCCAGGAGCGCCAGCCCAGCCAGCAGGCGACCATGACGGCGGTGGGGCCGCGCTGACCGAGCACGACGTAGTAGTCGAGGAAGGCGTGCAGCTCCGGCCATTGCTGGTAGGGCCGGAACAGCATGACCTTCCAGTCCAGGGCCACCAGCCAGGAGGTGATCAGCACCGCCCAGACGATGGCGACGTAGAACGCCAGCGTCCCGCCGAAGAGGGCGATGCGGTGACGGCTCATCCGCGGTGCCTCTATCTTCGGCGGTTCCGGCTCCCGGTCCAGCCGGGCAAAGATGTCGGTACGCACCCAATCGACGTTACAGCGAGTGAGTGTGGGAGCAGGCCGAACCGGCCGCTTTGTGATGACGATGTGATGTGGACTTCGTCTCAGAGAGGCGCCCTTTTCCGGCCCCGGAGAACAATCACCGGGACCGTGGGCCCTATTGCCCGAAGGATTGCCCGCCGGTTCCGTTCGGCCGCGTGTTTGATCTCTCGAAAAAATAACCGCAGCCGAATCCCCGGCAATTGATACCGCCATTCGGGGGAGGCCGCCCCGGGCCTCACTGCCGTCCGTGTGCACCGGCGGGGACCCCGGCGGACCCTCGGTGGGGCCTCGCCGGGACGGGCCTCCGCACGCCTGCGGAGGGGAGCCCCCGGCCGGCCGCGAAATGGCGTACGCCACACTGTGCGGCGGGCCGGGGTATGACGTGGACCACGTGTGACCTCACCGAACTCGCGTACGCTGACGCTTCACTCGCCCGTCGATGCCGGGCCCGAGGGACGCGCACCCCGCGTCGCCGCCGGCCCGCCGAGCGCGAGGACTCATCGGGAGGTAGGCAGATGTCCGGGACGACCACGGCCGGTGGCCGACTGCGCCGGGCCGCCGACGGCGCCAACCGCTGGGTCGTCCTCGTGGTCCTCTGCCTCAGCCTCCTGGTCGTCGCGCTGGACGCGACCGTGCTCCACGTCGCCGTCCCCTCCCTCACCGAGGACCTCCGCCCGAGCGGCACCGCCCTCCTGTGGATCGTCGACGCCTACCCCCTGGTCTGCGCCTCGCTCCTCATCCTCTTCGGCACCCTGGGTGACCGGGTCGGCAGACGCCGTGTGCTGCTCATCGGCTACGCGCTGTTCGGCGTGGCGTCCGCGATCGCCACGACGGCGGACTCACCGTCCGTCCTGATAGCGGCCCGCGCGCTGCTCGGCGTCGGCGGCGCGATGATCATGCCCGCCACACTGTCGATCGTGCGTCAGGTCTTCCCCGACCGCCGGGAGCGGGCGCTCGCCATCGGGGTCTGGACCGCGGTCGCCGCGGTCGGCGCCGCCACCGGGCCGGTCGTCGGCGGCTTCCTGGTCGAGCACTTCTGGTGGGGCTCGGTCTTCCTGATCAACATCCCGCTGATGGCCGTGATCCTGCCGCTGGCCCGCTGGCTGCTGCCCGAGTCGCGCGGCGGCCAGGACGGCCCGTGGGACGTGCTGGGCGCGCTGATGGCCGCGGCCGGGGTGCTCGGCGTCGTCCTCGGCGTCAAGCGGCTGGGCGGCGGCGCGGGCCTCCTGGATCCGGTCGCGCTGGTACCGCTGGCCCTCGGTCTGGCGCTCCTGATCCTCTTCGTGCGCCGGCAGAGGCGCCGCAGGCACCCGCTGATCGACGTCACGATGTTCGCCCGACCGGCGTTCTCCACCGCCGTGGGCTGCATCGTGCTCGCCATGCTGGCCCTGGTCGGCCTCCAGCTCATCGCCGTCCAGTACCTCCAGCTGGTGCTCGGGCTCAGCCCGCTGGAGACCGGGCTGCGGCTGCTGCCGCTCACCTTCGCGGCGATGGCGGCCGGCGCCACCGGCTCGTACACCCTGCGTCGCCTCGGGCCGCGCCGGATGGTCGGCTGGGGCTTCGTCCTCACCGCCGCCTCGGTGCTGCTCCTCACCTCGATGGGCCAGCACGACCGGCCCGCCCTGCTCACCTGCGGCTTCATCCTGCTCGGCTTCGGCCTGCAGACCACGCTCTTCGGGGCGTACGAGTCGATGCTGAGCGACGCCCCGCCGGAGCGGGCGGGCGGCGCGGCGGCGATAGGCGAGACCTCCTACCAGCTCGGCGCGGGGCTCGGCATCGCGCTGCTCGGCAGCGTCATGAACGCCGCGTACGCCCCCGGCCTCGCCTCCCTCCACGAGCAGGGGGTCCCCGCCCGCGCCGGAGCGGCGGCCTCGCACTCCCTGGGCGAGGCGTACCAGGTGGCCGCGCGTCTGGGCGGCCCGACGGGCGACCTCCTGCGCTCCACCGCCCGGCACGCCTTCGTGGACGGCCTCCACATCACCCTTCTCGTCAGCGCCGGTCTCCTGCTGATCGGGGCACTGGCCGCGCTGCGGCTGCCGAGGGCCATGGACTGCCCGGCGAAGGAGGCGGACCCGGCCCTCGCGGAGCCCGCGGCGAAGGGGGCCGGGGCGGAGGCGGGCCCGGCTCTCGCGGAGCCCGCGGCGGAGAGGGCCGGGGCCTCGCCGCCCGGCCCCCGGACGCCCGGACCCGACCGGGCGGTCCCGCGTCCGAAGGTGCCCGCGCGTCGCGAACCGGCCGAGGCGACCGGCTCTGGACGAGCGGCACACTGAGCCGTAACGTCAGCACGACGCCCTGACTACCACTGCTAGTTTTCGGAGGGCGGGGGCGTATCCCGGTCCTCCGAGCACCGTGCGAGCCGCCGGAGGCACCCTCATGTCCAGCACCGAGTCCGCGAAGCCGTCGAAGCTCCCGCCGTTCGACGCCACGGATCCCCTCGGCATCGACGACCTGCTCGGCCCCGACGACCTCGCGATCCGCGACACCGTCCGCACCTGGGCCGCCGACCGCGTCCTGCCGCACATCGCCGAGTGGTACGAGAAGGGCGAGCTGCCGGGCATCCGCGAGCTGGCCCGCGAACTCGGCGCTCTGGGCGCGCTCGGCATGTCCCTGGAGGGCTACGGCTGCGCCGGGGCGAGCGCCGTCCAGTACGGCCTCGCCTGCCTGGAGCTGGAGGCCGCCGACTCCGGGATCCGCTCGCTCGTCTCCGTACAGGGCTCGCTCGCCATGTACGCGATCCACCGCTACGGCTCCGAGGAGCAGAGGCAGCGGTGGCTGCCCGGGATGGCGGCCGGCGAGACCATCGGATGCTTCGGGCTGACCGAGCCCGACCACGGCTCCGACCCGGCCGGGATGCGGACGTACGCCAGGCGCGACGGCGAGGACTGGATCCTCACCGGCCGCAAGATGTGGATCACCAACGGCTCGGTCGCCGGGGTCGCCGTCGTCTGGGCGCAGACCGACGAGGGCGAGGACGGCCGGGGCGTCCGGGGGTTCGTCGTGCCGACGGACGCCCCCGGGTTCTCGGCCCCGGAGATCCGGCACAAGTGGTCGCTGCGCGCCTCCGTCACCAGTGAACTCGTCATGGACGAGGTGCGGCTGCCCGCCGACGCGGTGCTGCCGGACGCGAAGGGGCTGCGCGGCCCGCTGAGCTGTCTCAGCCACGCGCGGTACGGCATCGTCTGGGGGTCCATGGGCGCGGCGCGGGCCAGCTTCGAGGCGGCCCTCGACTACGCGCGGGGCCGGGAGCAGTTCGGCCGGCCGATCGGCGGGTTCCAGCTCACCCAGGCCAAACTGGCGGACATGGCGCTGGAGCTGCACAAGGGCATCCTGCTCGCCCACCACCTCGGCCGCCGGATGGACGCGGGGGCGCTCCGGCCGGAGCAGGTCAGCTTCGGCAAGCTCAACAACGTGCGGGAGGCCATCGAGATCTGCCGCACCGCGCGCACGATCCTGGGGGCCAACGGGATCTCGCTGGAGTACCCGGTGATGCGGCACGCGACGAACCTGGAGTCGGTGCTCACCTACGAGGGGACCGTGGAGATGCACCAGCTGGTGCTGGGCAAGGCGCTCACCGGTCTCGACGCCTTCCGGTGACGGAGGTGCGCGGGAGCGCACGCGCCGACCGGCGGCGTTGACCGGATCCGCTTCCGGCGAGCGCCCTGCTCAGCTCTGGTTGAAGAAGCCGTCGGCCTTCCGGCCGGCGGCTTCGCCCGCCACCACCTGGGTGTCGGCGGGGGAGAGCAGGAAGACCCGGGTGGCCACCCGGTCGATCGAACCGCGCAGACCGAAGATCAGCCCGGCGGCGAAGTCCACCACGCGCTTGGCGTCGGCGGGGTCCATGGCCGTGAGGTTGACGATCACCGGGACGCCGTCGCGGAACAGCTCGCCGATGGCCCGCGCGTCCCGGAAGCTGTCCGGGGTGACCGTCGCGATCCGCCGGTCCTGCTCCTCGGCCGCCTCGGCGGCCACCTGCACCCGGGGGTCGGTGACCCAGGCGTGGTTCCCCGTGCCGGTCTCCGGGCCGTCGTTGTACTCGTCGTCGTAGTACCGCTCGTCGTTGTCCTCCACGAGGCCCAGCCAGGCACTTGCCTTGCGCACCGATCCCATGGATGCCTCCTCTCACCGCGGTTCTGTCGTGTTCCGCATCTCTTTCGTATCCCTATGGTCGTCCATGATGCGGATACCGCGCCAAGTAGATAGTCGGCTCGCAGGCGATTCGTGACGTGACTGGTGCAGAGGATGTGGCGGTTCGTCAGGGTTCGTCCCACATAAGGGGGGTTGAAAAAAGAAAATATGATGCTTCGGGCCGTACGGGTGATCCTGCCGACGTACGGGTGAACGGGTGGCTGGATACGATGCACGACGCTCCGGTGCGCGAGCGTCGCGCACCGGCTGGACGGCTCACGGGGGATCGTCGTGTTCGGAATCGTCAGGCCCTGCACCCACCGGCTCTCCGACGGCCTCAGGGCCGAGTGGATGGCCCATCTCTGCGGCCTCTGCCTGGCCCTGAGGGCGGATCACGGACAGTTCGCCCGCATCGTGACGAACTATGACGGCCTGATCGTCTCCGTCCTGACGGAGGCTCAGGCGGGCCGCACACCCGCGGGCCGGCGCACCGCCGGCCCCTGCCCGCTGCGCGCCATGCGCACCGCGCCGGTCGCCCGGGGAGAGGGGGCCCGGCTCGCCGCCGCCGTCTCGCTCGTCCTCGCCTCGGCCAAGGTGCGCGACCACGTCGCCGACCGGGACGGGCTGTTGGCCCGCCGCCCGGTCGCCGCCGCCGCGCGCCGGGTGGCGGCCGGATGGGACCGGGCGGGGGCGCGGACCGGGGCGGCCCTCGGCTTCGACACCGCCCTCCTGGTCGACGCGGTGGACCGGCAGACCGGCATCGAGAGCCTCGCCGGCCCCGGCACCCCGCTCCTGACGGTCACCGAACCCACGGAGACCGCCACGGCGGCGGCCTTCGCGCACACCGCGGTCCTCGCCGGGAAGCCGCGGAACGCGGCCCCGCTCGCGGAGGCCGGCCGGCTCTTCGGGCGCCTCGCCCACCTGCTGGACGCCGTCGAGGACCGGGAGGCCGACGCCGCCGCGGGCGCCTGGAACCCGCTGACGGCCACCGGCACCCCGCTCGCCGAGGCGCGCCGGCTCTGCGACGACGCGCTGCACGGCGTCCGGCTCGCGCTGCGCGAGGTGGAGTTCGCCGACGGCACGCTCGTCCACGTCCTGCTCGCGCACGAACTGCGCCGCTCGGTCGACCGGGCGTTCGGCACGTCCTCCTGCTCGCACCAGGAGGGCTCGGGGCCGCTGACCCCGGACGCCTCCTTCGGACCGCCGCCGGGCAACCCGTACGGGGCGCCGCCCGGAGACCCGTACGCCCCGGGCGGACCGGGCTCGCCGCCGCCCCCGCCGCGGCCGCCCCGCGACCGGCGCGGCCTGATCGCCGGATGCCTGGTCTGGGCCGGTCTCGCCTGCACCTGCCAGATGTGCTGCGGGACCTACGAGGACCCCTGGAGCCGGGAGCGGCGCGAAGCCCTCTGCAACAACTGCGGCGACTGCTGCGAGGCGTGCGACTGCTGCGGCCAGTGCGGCGAGGGATGCTGCTGCTGCGGGGACTCCTGCGGCTGCGACTGCTGAGAGGGCGCGGGCCGGAGCCGTATCACGTGATCTCGGGCGGCGAGATCTCCGAGGTCTCGATCGCGGACTTCGCGGTGCCCCACTTCTTCAGGATGCGCTCGTAGGTCCCGTCCTCCTTGAGCCGGTTCACCGCCGCCCGGAACGCCGGGGCCAGCGGAGTGCCCTTCTTGAAGGCGAACCCCACGTCGAGCCGTTTGAACTCGTTGAGGAAGCGCAGCCCCTCCTGCTGGCTCACCGCGTACCGCAGGCCGTTGATGGTGGACATCACCACATCGCTGCGCCCCTGCTGGAGCGAGATCCAGACGGCCGCCTGGTCGGCGTACGTCTTCACCTCGTAGGGCTTCTTGCCCGCCCGCGCGCACCGGGACCGGTTCTCCTGGAGCGTCACCTCGAAGGTGGTGCCCGCGCTGGTGGCCACGGTCAGACCGCAGAGCTGGGTGAGGTCGGTGACCTTCCCCAGCGTGCTGTCCTCGCGGACCGCGAAGCCCTGCCCGTCGTTGATGTACGTCACGAAGTCGATGGTCCTGCGGCGCTCGTCGGTGACGCCGAAGTTCCCGGTGCCCAGGTCGTACTTGCCGCTGCCGAGCGCCGGGAGGATCGCCTCGAACGACGCCACCTCGCGGTCCAGCTTCAGCCCGAGCACCCGTGCCGCCGCGTCCGCGAAGTCGATGTCGGCGCCTGCCGGGGTGGAACCGTCCTCCAGGTAGAAGGCCCCGGGCGGAGTGCCGACGGACGAGGCGATCCGCAGCGTGCCCGCCTCGCGCACCTTCGCGGGCAGCAGGGCGGCGGCGGCCTCGTCCTTGCGGACCTTCGAGACCACGTCCGTCGTCGGCGGCCTCCCCTTCGCGGCGGTCTCGTCGGAGCCGCCGCCCGCCGCACCGGTCGGCTCGGCGCAGGCGGTGAGCGTCAGGGCGGCGACGGTGATGAACGCGAACAGGGCGGTATGCCGGGGTCGGGACATGGCGGTGCGTCTCCGGGTTCGTCGAAGGAGGGCAGGCGGGGCGGGCCGATCGCCCCGGGGCGCGGCGGCGAGGAGCCGCGGCGGCCCGGAGAGGCGGCGGAGCGCCGGCGCGAGGCCGGGAGGGTTCAGCGGAGCGAGGGGAGGGCGGCGCGGTGTGGCGGAGGCGAAGTCACGCGGGGAACGGGGCTCGAACGCCGGAGGAAGGCGGCGTGAGCGGGAAGGAACCGGACAGCAGGGGGTCGGCTCAACAGGAGGAGGACCACACGCGACCGAAGTCGATGTGGGAGCGGGTGACCAGCCACTGCTGTGGATGCATGGGCTCAGTGGAACAGGCTTCCGACGGCGCGTCAACCGAAGTGAGACGTACGGCTCACAGTGTGGACAGGCTTGACAACTCCCCGTGTACGCCGCTTATCTCGGAGGCGGACCGGTGCTGAGGGGCCCGGTCCACGTGTGGTCTTTGGTGTGAAGGCACGCCCCGTGTTCGAGCTGAGCATCCACGGAGCTCCCGCATGCCCCCGCAGACCGTTCCGCCCCCTTCGCCGTCGTCCGCCGCCCCGGCCCCGTCCGCCGAGGCCGGCTCCGAGGCCCTTCCCCGGATCGTCCCGGTGCGCCGGACGGGCCGCTGGACGGCGGCCGTCGCCGTCCTCGTCCTCCTCGGGCTCGCGCTGGACTCGGTCGTCCGCAACGACGCCTTCCAGTGGGACGTCGTGCTCTCCTACTTCGCCACCGTCCCCGTCCTGCGCGGACTGTGGCTCACGCTCTGGCTCACCGCCGTGGTCATGGTGCTCGGATTCGCCCTGGGCGCCCTGCTCGCCGTCCTGCGGCTCTCCGGCAACCCGGTGCTCCAGGCCGTCAGTTGGGGGTACGTGTGGCTGTTCCGGTCCACGCCGATCCTGGTCCAGCTCCTGTTCTGGTTCAACATCGGCGCCCTGTACCCGCAGATCCTCGGAGTCTCCACGACCCGCCTCCTCGGCCCGGTCGCCGTCGCCGTCGTCGGGCTGACCCTGCACGAGGCCGCGTACGCCGCCGAGGTCGTGCGCGGCGGCATCCTCTCCGTCGAACGGGGCCAGGTGGAGGCCGCCCAGTCCCTCGGCCTCGGCCCCTGGCGGCGGTTCCGGCGCATCGTGCTGCCGCAGGCGATGCGCTCCATCGTGCCGCCGGCCGGGAACATGCTGATCGGCACCCTCAAGGGCACCTCCATCGTCAGCATCATCGCCGTCCAGGACCTGCTCTACTCCGTCCAGCTCGTCTACCACCGCACCTACCAGGTCATCCCGCTGCTCCTCGTCGCCACCGTCTGGTACGCGGCCGTCACCACGCTGCTGAGCATCGGACAGCGCTACGTCGAGCGGTACTACGCCCGCGGCACGGCGGGTGCGCGATGAGCGCCCGGCCCAGCCTCGTGGTGATCGGCGGCGGCCCGCGCGGCACCGGCGTCATCGAGCGCATCGCCGCCAACGCCGGTGAGCTGTACGGAGACACGCCCCTGGACCTCCACGTCGTGGACCCCCACCCGCCGGGCGGCGGCCGGATATGGCGGCCCGACCAGTCGCCGCTGCTGTGGATGAACTCCATGGCCGAGGACGTCACCATGTTCACCGACGAGACGGTGGAGCTGGCCGGCCCCGTCGTGGCGGGACCGGCCCTGGACGCCTGGGCCGACGACGTGCGCGCCGGGCGCGTCACCCCGGACGCCGACCCCGCCGTGCTCGCCGAGATCCACGGCCTCACCGGAAGCGACTTCCCCACCCGGCGGCTCCAGAGCGCCTATCTGCGCTGGACCTACGAGCGAGCGCGCGCCGCCCTGCCGCCCGGCGTCACCGTCCACGAACACCGCACCACCGCCCTCGCCGTCACCGGCCCGCGCGGCGGCCGCCAGCGCGTCCGGCTCCAGGACCGCCCCGAACCGCTCCTCGCCGACCTCGTCGTGCTCACCGTCGGCCACCTCGACGCCGAGGAGGAGCCCGAGCAGGCGGGACTGGGCGACTTCGCCCGGCGCCACGGCCTGGTCCACCTCCCGCCCGACTTCACCGCCGACAGCGACCTCGGCGCCCTGCGCCCCGGGGAGCCCGTCATCGTCCGGGGGTTCGGGCTCGCCTTCGTCGACCTGATGGTCCTGCTCACCGAGGGGCGCGGCGGCCGGCACGAGGACGGGGTCTACCTGCCCTCGGGCCGGGAGCCCGTGCTGTACGTCGGATCGCGGCGAGGCGTCCCGTACCACGCGAAGATCGGCTACGCCTGGACCGGTGAACGCCCGCCCCTGCCTCGGCACTTGGGGCCCGACTGGACCGAGGCGGCGCTGCGGTCCGCCGGGCCGCTCGACTTCCGGCGCGACGTCTGGCCGGCCGTCGTGAAGGAGCTGGGCCACGCCCACTACCACCGGCTGTTCACCGCCCACCCCGAGCGCACCGCCCTGGCCCACGAGGTCTTCGCCGACAAGTACGCCGCCGCCGACCCGGGCAGTCCCGAACTGGCGGCCCTCGTCGCGGAGGCCGTGCCCGACCCGGCCGACCGGCTCGACCTCGACGCGCTCGACCGGCCGCTCGACGGCGTACGCCACCCCTCGCCCGACGCCCTCCAGGATGCGCTGCGCGCCTACATCACGGACGACCTGGCCCGCCGCCACGACCCGGGGCACAGCGAGGACCTCGCCGTCTTCCTCGGGCTCCTCTCCGCCTACGCCCAGCTCGTCCGGCTCGGCGACATCGGCGGCTGGTGGCACGGCTTCTTCAGCTACCTGGCCTCCGGCCCGCCCGGCCCCCGCCTCCACCAGCTCCTGGCCCTGTCCCGGGCCGGCGTCGTCCGCTTCCTCGGCGCCGACCTGACGGTGGAGGCCGACGAGGAGCGGGGCCTCTTCCGGGCCCGGAGCGCCACCGTCCCCGGCGCGGCCACCGAGGCCCGTGCGCTGGTCGAGGCCCGGCTGCCCGACCCCTCGCTCCGGCACACCGCGAGCCCGCTGCTGCGCGCCCTGCGCGACGAGGGGGCGGCGGTCACCGGCTCCGGACTGCTGTCCGTGGACCCGGCCGACAGCCGGGTCCTGGACCGGGCCGGCCGCCCGCACCCGCGCCGCTTCGCGCTGGGGCCGTTCACCACCGCGCGCAACAGCGGGGCGTTCACCCGCCCCCGGACCGGCGGTCCCGCCTTCCGGCAGAACGACGCCGCCGCGCGCGCCGCGCTCACGTTGCTGCGCGACCTCTCCTGTCCCGGTCGCCTTCCCTCCTGACCCGGCCGCCGCCCTCCCGTACCACCCCGGTTCCGTACCGCCGCCTCCGTCTCCGCGCCCAAGGACTGCCTCCATGTCGCTGACCAGCGATCCACCCGTCGATCCGTCCGCCGGACCGCCCACCGACCCGTCCGCCGGGCCGTCCGCGCCTCCGCCCGCCGACCGCTGTGCCGCGAAGGGGGCCGGCGCCGGGAGCGAGACGCTGACGATCGTCCCCGCCCGCCACCCGTGGCGCTGGGCCGCCATCGCGGCGACGGCCGTCCTGCTCGCCCAGTTCCTCAACGGGCTGATCACCAACCCCGGTTGGGAGTGGGACGTCTTCGCCCGCTTCTTCACCGCGCCGACGATCCTCAAGGCCGTCTGGGTCACCCTCCAACTCACCGTCTACGGAACGGTCCTCGGCTTCGCCCTCGGGATCGTCCTGGCCTTCATGCGGCTCTCGGAGAGCCGGTTCCTGCGGGCGGTCGCCCACGGCTACATCTGGGCCTTCCGCTCGATCCCGCTCATCGTGCAACTGCTGTTCTGGTTCAACCTCGCCTACCTGTACGAGGAGTTGACCTTCGGCATCCCGTTCGGGCCGGGCTTCTTCGCCTTCGACACGATGAACCTCGTCGGCGCGACCAGCGCCGCCGTCCTCGGCCTCGCCCTGCACCAGGCGGCGTACGCGGCGGAGATCGTGCGCGGCGGCGTCCTCGCGGTGGACCGGGGCCAGTCGGAGGCGGCGGCCGCCCTCGGCATCCCGCGCCTGCGGCAGCTGCGGCGGATCGTCCTCCCGCAGGCCATGCGCTCCATCCTGCCCAACGCCGCCAACGAGATCATCTCGCTGTTCAAGGGCACCTCGATCGTCTCCGTCATGGCGATCGGCGAACTCTTCTACCAGGTGCAGGTGGTCTACGGCCGCAACGGCCGGGTCGTGCCGCTGCTGATGGTCGCCACCGTCTGGTACATCCTCCTCACCACCGTGCTCTCCGTCCTCCAGCACTACGTCGAACGCCACTACGCCAAGGGGGCCGTGCGATGAGCGCACCCAGCGACGCCATGGTCGAAATCCGCTCCGTGCACAAGAAGTTCGGCTCCCTGGAGGTGCTGCGCGGCATCGACCTCGCGGTCCGTCCCGGCGAGGTCACCGTCGTCATCGGCCCCTCCGGCTCCGGCAAGTCCACGCTCCTGCGCACCATCAACCACCTGGAGAAGGTGGACCGGGGCTGGATCAGCGTGGACGGCACACTGGTCGGCTACCGCAGGGACGGCGACAAGCTCTACGAACTGCGCGAACGCGAGGTGCTGCGCCAACGCACCAAGATCGGCTTCGTCTTCCAGAACTTCCACCTCTTCCCGCACCTCACCGTCCTGGAGAACATCATCGAGGCCCCGGTCTCGGCGCTGGGCCGCCCCCGCAAGGCGGCCGTGGCGGCGGCGGAGAAGCTGCTCGAACGGGTCGGCCTCCTGGACAAGGCGGCGGCCTACCCCGCACAGCTCTCCGGCGGCCAGCAGCAGCGCGTCGCCATCGCCCGCGCGCTGGCCCTGGAACCCCGCCTCCTGCTCTTCGACGAGCCGACCTCCGCCCTCGACCCCGAACTCGTCGGCGAGGTCCTCGACGTCATCAAGGACCTGGCCCGCGGCGGCACCACGATGATCGTCGTCACCCACGAGATCGGCTTCGCCCGCGAGGTCGCCGACACCGTCGTGTTCATGGACGAGGGCCGCGTCGTCGAACAGGGCCCGCCCGCCGACGTACTCGACCACCCCGTCCAGGAGCGCACCCGCGCGTTCCTCTCCAAGGTCCTCTGACCCGTCCCGCCCCCTCTTCCCTCCCAAGGAGTACGTACGTGTCCGTCCGCCGCAGCACCACGCTCGCCCTCGCCGCCCTGACCGCCACCGGTCTGCTCACCGCCTGCGGCGCCACCGGCTCCGCTGCCGATCCGGCGGCTCCGGAAGGCCACAAGGACGGCGGGGTCAACATCGGGCCCGACCAGGACCGGATCAGAGGCGAGAAGGCGGCGGCCGCCGCCGATCTCGTCCCCGAGGCGGTCCGCAAGCGAGGAACGCTGCGGATCGGGGCCAGCGCGGACGCCTCGCCGCCGCTCGGCTTCTACGCCACCGACGACCGGACCCGGATCGGCTCCGAGATCGACATCGCCACCCTCGTCGCCGACACCCTCGGCCTGGAACCGCGGTTCGAGGAGGTCTCCTGGGAGAACCTCTTCGTCGGCCTGGACAGCTCCAAGTTCGACGCCGTTCTCTCCAACGTCACCGTGACCGAGGAGCGCAAGGAGAAGTACGACTTCGCCACCTACCGGCTCGACAACATCGCCTTCGAGGCGAAGAAGGGCTCCGGCTGGAAGGTGAAGGGCCCCGCCGACGTCGCGGGGAAGAAGATCTCGGTCTCCTCCGGCACCAACCAGGAGAAGATCCTCGTCGACTGGAGCGAGGAGAACGTCAGGGCCGGGCGCGAGCCCGTGGACATCACGTACTTCCAGAAGGAGACCGACTACTACCTGGCCCTCCGGTCCGGCCGCGTCGACGCCCATCTCGGCCCCAGCCCCAACGCCGCCTACCACGTCGCCACGGCGGGCCAGTCCGAGATCATCGGCCAGCTCTCCGGGGCCGGCGGGGACCTCCAGGGCAAGATCGCCGCCACCACCAAGAAGGACAGCGGCCTGGTGAAGGCGTACGCCGCCGCGATCGACCACATCATCCGCAACGGCTCGTACGGCGAGGTCCTCAAGCGGTGGGGGCTGAGCGGCGAGGCCGTGGAGAGGTCGGAGATCAACCCGCCCGGCCTGCCCAGGCCCACCGGCTGACGTCCCGGGCCCGGCCGCGCGTCCCCTCGGCGCGCGGCCGGGCGAGCGGCCCCGCGACACCCCGACCGACCGCCGACCCGAGAGGTCCCGCCATGTCCGCCCGTACGTCCCTCCACCTCGCCGCCGAGATCGGCGGCCCGCCGCACTACGACGCCGGGCACTACCTCCGGCTCGCCCGGCTCGCCGAGGACGGCGCCCTCGACTACGTCACCCTCGGCGACTCCTTCGCCCGCCCCGGGCCCGACGCGCTCGCCGTCCTGGCCCGCGTCGCCCCCGGCACCGACCGGATCGGGCTCGTCCCGACCGTGACCACCACCCACACCGAGCCCTTCCATGTCTCCTCGGCCGTCGCCACCCTCGACTGGGTGAGCCGGGGCCGGGCGGGCTGGCAGGCGGACGTCTCGACCACCGGGGCGGAGGCCCGGCTCTTCGGCCGCCGCGCCGCAGCGCCCCCCGCCGAGCTGTGGCGGGAGGCCGGCGAGGTCGCCGACGTCTCCGGACGGCTCTGGGACAGCTGGGAGGACGACGCCGAGATCAGGGACGCCGCCACCGGCCGCTTCATCGACCGGGACAAGCTCCACTACGTCGACTTCGAGGGCTCCGCCTTCACGGTCAAGGGCCCCGCGATCGTGCCGCGACCACCGCAGGGCCGCCCCGTCACCGTCCTCGACGCCACCACCGCCCCGGCTCGCGAGGCGGCCGCCCGGCACGCCGACGTCGTCCACATCCGGGCCACCACCCCCGAGCAGGCGGCCGCCGTCCGCGACGAGGTGCGCACCAGGGCCGCCGCCCACGGCCGGGACCCGGAGAACCTGCGGGTCCTCGTCGCGCTCACCGTCGACCTCGGCGACGCGGAGACCGCTCCCGAGCCGGGGCTGGAGAGCGGGCCGCGGCTCGCCGGTGGCGGCACCTACTTCCGGGGCGGGCCCGTCGACCTCGCCGACCTCATCGCCCAGTGGCACCGCTCCGGCGCGGCCGACGGCTTCCACCTCACACCCATCACCCCCGAACGCGACCTCGAAAGGATCGTCAACGGCACCGTGGCCCTCCTCCAGCACCGCAGCCTCTTCCGTACCTTCCACCCCGGCGGCACCCTGCGCGAACACCTGGGGCTGCCGCGCCCCGCGAGCCGGTACGCCGGCGTCCGCACCGCCGCGAAGGGGGTCTGACCGTGCCGCGCCCGATGCACCTCGCCGCCCACTTCCCCGGGGTCAACAGCACCACCGTATGGGCCGACCCCCGCTCCGGCAGCCAGATCGACTTCGCCTCTTTCGAGCACCTCGCCCGGACGGCGGAGCGCGGGAAGTTCGACTTCTTCTTCCTCGCCGAAGGGCTGCGGCTGCGCGAGCACAACGGCCGCGTCCACGATCTCGACGTGGTCGGCCGGCCCGAGTCGCTGACCGTGCTCAACGCGCTGGCCGCCGTCACCGAACGGCTCGGCCTCGCCGCCACCGTCAACGCCACCTTCAACGAGCCCTACGAACTCGCCCGCCGGCTCGCCACCCTCGACCACCTCAGCGCGGGCCGCGCCGCCTGGAACGTGGTGACCTCCTCCGACGCCTTCACCGGGGAGAACTTCCGCCGCGGCGGCTACCTCGACCGCGCCGACCGGTACACCCGGGCGGCCGAGTTCGTCGCCACCGCCCGCGAACTGTGGGACTCCTGGACGCCCGACGGCGTCTCGCGGCCGTTCGCCCACGACGGGCCGCAGTTCACGGTCTCCGGGGAGTTCACCGTCCCGCGCTCGCCGCAGGGCCACCCGGTCGTCATCCAGGCCGGGGACTCCGACGAGGGCCGGGAGTTCGCCGCGTCGGCCGCCGACGTCATCTTCACCCGGCACGGCACCCTGGAGGCGGGCCGCGCCTTCTACGCCGACGTCAAGGCCCGGCTCGCGGCGTACGGCAGGGAGCCCGAGAGCCTCAAGATCATGCCCGGGGTCACCGTGGTGACCGGCGACACCGACGCCGAGGCGCAGGAGCTGGCGTACGAGATCCGGCGGCAGCAGGTCTCCCCGCAGAACGCGATCCTCGCCGCCGAACAGGTCTGGGGCACCGACCTCTCCGCGTACGATCCCGAGGGCCCGCTCCCCGCGTTCGACCCGGTGCCCGACTCCGGGATCACCCAGGGCCGGGTCCGGCACGGCGACCCCTTCGCGATCGCCGCCCGCTGGCGCGCGCTCGCCGAGGCCAAGGGGCTCTCGCTGCGGGGGACCGTCATCGAGACGACCACCCGGCAGTCGTTCATCGGCTCGCCCGCCACCGTCGCGGCCGAGCTGACCGCGTTCGTCGACGGGCGGGCCGCCGACGGCTTCATCCTCGTCCCCCACCTCACCCCCGGCGGCCTGGACGACTTCGTCGACCGGGTCGTCCCGATCCTCCAGGAGAGCGGGGCGTTCCGCTCCGCGTACACCGGCTCCACGCTGCGGTCGCACCTCGGCCTGCCGGAGCCGGTGTGGAAAGGTTGACCGCATGAGCACGGACGCACAGCAGCAGGAGCAGGGCGGCGGGCCGACCGCCGCCGAGGAGTGGCAGCGGTGGCACGAAGGGCGGGTCACCGCTGTCGCCGCCCCGTACGGCCCGCTCTCCCTGACCGGGACCCACTGGCTCTCCGACTACCCGGAAGGGCGAATTCCGGCCGTCCCGGGGCAGTGGCGCGAGGACGGCGACGAGGTGGTCCTCACGGCCACCGCCGAGGATCACGTCACCGTCGACGGCGAGCCGCTGACCGGCGAGGTCCGCCTCGGCGCCGACCGGGGGCCGATCGACGCGTCCCGGGTGGCGGCCGGTGACCGGCGGCTGGTGGTGCTGCGCCGCGAAGGACTGTGGGCGGTACGGGACTTCGACCCGGGATCACCCGCGCGGCGCGCCTTCTCCACCATCGACGCCACCCCGTACGACCCCCGCTGGGTGCTGCCGGGGACCTTCCGCCCCTACGACGACGACCGGACCGTACGGGTGGCCAACGCGGACGGGGTCGAGCGCGGTCTGGGCCTCGGCGGCGAGATCGCCTTCGCGGTGGACGGCGAGGAGCACACGCTGCGGGTCGCGGTCGAGCCGGACGGGTCGCTGTGGGCCGTCTTCGCCGACGCGACCAGCGGGAACGGTAGCTACCGCTTCCGCTTCCTGCGGCCCGCCGCGCCCGACGCCGACGGCCGGGTGACCGTCGACCTCAACCGCGCGCTGCTCCCGCCGTGCGCCTTCGCCGATCACTTCATCTGCCCCTTCCCGCCTCCGGGCAACACGCTCTCCGTCGCGGTCCCGGCGGGGGAGCGGAACCGGGTCGACGCCTGAGCGGACCGTATCGACGCCCGACACGGAACCGGCCCCTCCGGCCCCGGCCGCCCCACGGCTCCCGGGGCCGGAGGCAGGTGTGGCCCGCGTGGCCGAAAGGCATTCTTGCGCCCTCCGTTCGACCGCCTCGATACTCCGGGCAGCGATTGTCAGGGGCACGGCAAGTTCGGAATCCGGACCGGCCCCCGACTGCGCCTCACGGGCCCACCACCCCACAGGAGGGCCCCCGATTCCCCTCGGAGGAACCCGACGTGAGGATCAAGCGCACCAACAACCGCTCGGTCACGGCGAGACGCGTCCGGACCACGGCCGTCGTCGCGGGGCTCGCCGCCGTCGCGGCACTGGCCGTCCCCACCGCGAACGCCGAAACCCCCCGTACGTTCAGTGCCGACCAGCTGACCGCGGCGGGCGACGCCGTGCTCGGCGCCGACATCGCGGGCACCGCCTGGAACATCGACCCGCAGAGCAAGCGCCTCGTCGTGACCGTCGACAGCACGGTCTCGCGGGCGGAGATCGACCGGATCAAGAAGTCGGCGGGCCCCAACGCCGACGCCCTGCGCATCGAACGCACCCCCGGGAAGTTCACCAAGCTGATCTCCGGCGGCGACGCCATCTACTCCAGCACCGGACGCTGCTCCCTCGGCTTCAACGTCCGCAGCGGCAGCACCTACTACTTCCTCACCGCCGGGCACTGCACCGACGGCGCGACCACCTGGTGGGCCAACTCGGCCCGCACCACGGTGCTCGGCACGACCTCCGGGTCGAGCTTCCCGAACAACGACTACGGCATCGTGCGCTACACCAACACCACCATCCCCAAGGACGGCACGGTCGGCGGCCAGGACATCACCAGCGCCGCCAACGCCACCGTCGGCATGGCCGTCACCCGCCGCGGCTCCACCACCGGAACCCACAGCGGCTCGGTCACCGCCCTCAACGCGACCGTCAACTACGGGGGCGGCGACGTCGTCTACGGCATGATCCGCACCAACGTGTGCGCCGAGCCCGGCGACTCCGGCGGCCCGCTCTACTCCGGCACCCGGGCGATCGGTCTCACCTCCGGCGGCAGCGGCAACTGCTCCTCCGGCGGGACGACCTTCTTCCAGCCGGTCACCGAGGCGCTGAGCGCCTACGGCGTCAGCGTGTACTGACCGGCCCCGCCCGGCCGGGTACGGAGCTGTCCGTACATACGTGCCCCCGTCCGGAATTCCGGACGGGGGCTCCCGCTCGCCCGGGACCTGTTGAGAGGATGACGCCACGACGGGTCGTCGCGACGGGGTGACGGAGGAGCCGGGGGCGGGCGAGCCCCGGGCCGCCCTCCGCCGGCATCAGGGGGTAGCAGGTCCGTGTACCGCATCGGAGTGACCGGTCACCGCTCCATCCCCGCCGAGGCCCGGCCCCACGTGCTCGCGGGCCTGCGCGCCGCGTTCCGCGGCCGCGAGCGGGCGACGCACGCGCTCTCCAGCCTGGCGGTCGGCGCCGACCAGCTCTTCGCCGACCTGGCGCTGGCCCGCGGCGCCGAACTGACCGCGGTCATCCCCAGCGGCGACTACGAGGCGTGCTTCGAGAGCGCCGCCGACCTCGCCCGCTACCGGGCCCTCAAGGCGCGCGCGGTCCGGGAGGTGCGGCTCGACTTCCCGCACTCCACCGACGAGGCGTACTACGCGGCCGGCGCCTACATCGCCGACCACTGCGACCGGCTGCTCGCGGTCTGGGACGGGCTGCCGGCCCGGGGCCTCGGCGGCACCGGCGACATCGTGACGTACGCCCGCACGCTCGGCCGCCCGGTCACCGTGATCTGGCGCGACGGCGTGCTGCGCGGCTGACCCCGGCCGCACCCGGGCACGCCGGGCGGTCGGGGGCCGGCGCGAGGGCCCGGCCCGGCTGTCGGCGTACGGTGCGAACCCGCCGCCCACGCGGGCGAGAGGCCGCACAGGCTGCGGTCCGGACCGGCGAGAGGCCCCACGGCCTGCGGCCCCGACCGGCGAGTCGCCGCACAAGCCGTGGCCCGGACCGGCGGGAGCCCCGGCTCACACCCGGTGCCGCACCAGCCAGTCGGTGTGCTCCGGCGACACGATCCGCTCCGTCTCGAACACCGCCGACGGCCAGTGCCGCTCGGTCAGCGTGGTCTCCATGGCGGCCTGCATCGACTCCAGGTCCTGCTCCACCAGCGAATGCGCCGAGATCAGCGGATGGTGCCGGCGCGTCTCGTTCCAGGCGAGACAGGCAGCCGCCGCCGCGGACAGCACCCCCGTCAGCCCGAACGACCGGCCCACCCCGAACGCCTGGAGCGCACTCAGCGCCAGCGCCGGCAGCGTCAGCGCGACGACGGCGCCCGACCACAGCAGCGCCCCGCGCCGGGAGGCGTGCTGACGCCTGCGGTACCAGCGCCGCTGCTCGATGAGCCGGTCCCGTACGTACGTCTCCTTGCGGACCGTGTACGCCTTGCCCCGCAGCGCCCGCATCGACTCCGTGATGAGCCCGCCGGAATCCATCAGCTCCTCGCGCGGATCGGCCCAGCCCACCTTCCGCAACTCCTGGAGGCCGTCCTCCAGGCGGTTGGCGAACAACGCCTCCGGATGCTCGGTCGCACTGTCGAACGGGGCGCCGTGGACCGCGTACCGCCAGCAGTTGGACTTGATGAACTCGGCCGCCGAGCGGTTCAGCTGCCAGTGCGACTTCGCCTTGCGGTGGGAGGCGAGGAACGTCGTGAAGAGCACGCCGAGATAGGCCAGCACCGCCGCGCCGTGCAGGACGCGGGAGGCCGTCCCGTCCTCGGCGGACCACGGCAGCGCCGCCGGCACCGTACCGGCCACGAGGAGCGCCAACTGCGCCCGGGTGGTGTTCACGGCCTCACGCTGCCGGGCCACCGCGACCGCGTCCGTGTGGTGGAACAGGGCGGGCAGGTCGTCGTTCCTGAAGACCATGGATCTCAGCGGCTCGGGCAGCGCCGTCACGGTCGCCTCCGTCTGCAGTTGTCGTCTGACCCGGCCGGCCGTCCCCCCTGCCCGTCCGGGGCCATGAGAGTAGGGGTGGGGGCCGGGGGCGGCAAGAGCGCACCGGCCCCGCGGGCGGCCGTCGCGACGCGGTTCGGCCACCGCCGCGACCGCACCCCTTCCTCGCCCGGCGGCGCTGTGGCAGAGTTTCCCAACTGGGCTGTACAGCAGGGGAGTCGACGCCTTTTCGGCGATCGGATCACCTCGGGGCGGGGGAGGGGCCATCGACGAGAGGGACCGGCGGGGAGCGGCGGACGACGAGATCCCGCTCCAGGACGCTCAACGCAGGACGCGCCGCAGTCCGCTGCTCTTCACCGCACCGCTGGTGCTGCTCGTGCTCCTGGTCCTGATCCTGCTGTGGGAGGCCGTGCGGGCC
The DNA here is from genome assembly GCF_000717645.1 of Streptomyces californicus. Taxonomy (GTDB): domain Bacteria; phylum Actinomycetota; class Actinomycetes; order Streptomycetales; family Streptomycetaceae; genus Streptomyces; species Streptomyces californicus. Next base: position 129,667 of record NZ_JNZZ01000012.1, on the reverse strand, counting down.
AATGTCCCGCCGGGGGCCGGGGACGACTGGCCCTGGCGGCTGCGACTGCTGGACATGGAGGTGCTCGGAAGTCTGCTGGCCGTGGCGACGGGCGCCGTCCTGGCGCGGGCCCAGTACGCCCGCACGGTGCGGCCCTACCTCGGCTACCGGGGGTCCTGGCGCAAGGGGCTGCTCGCCGAGGGGAAACCGGCGTGGCGGGTGGGAATCCTGAACGGCGGTCAGCACATCGCCGTGGTCGACAGCTGGGAGTGCCGCGTCGTGCTGCGGGGCGTGTCCGACGAGGCGTCGGCGCCGTGGGCAGCCGTCCCGGACGTGGTCTCCACCCTGACCGCCGCCGGGCTCTCGGCGGGCCGGGACTACCAGCTCATCGCCTTCGGGGCGGGATTTCCGCTGGTCGGCACGGGGAACTACGACACTGTGCCGGTGGGCGTCTTCTCGCAGCGGTGCGTCGAGCGGGTCGAGTCGCTCCACATCCGCGTCCGGGTCACCGACGTCGTGGGCGACAGCCACGAACGCGTCCTGGACTGCATGCGGGGCGCCCGTGCGGAGTACAACGTCCCGGGCGCGGAACCGGTGAACGAGTGAGAACCGCCGCCCTCGCCCAGGTCTCGGGGCCGCCGCGCCGAGGCCGTCGCGGGCGCTTCGCGGTGCGCGTGCCGGGCCCCTGTGCGGGTGGTCCTCGGGCCCCCGCGCGCCTCCCACCTGCGAGAGCCGGCGGCGGGTGACCGGGGGCTCCGGCCCGGCGGTCCCGACACACGGGTCCCACTCGCCCGTGCGGTCGAACGGAGGGGGTGTTCCGGCTCGGAAAACACCGGGACGAAGGGCCGCTTCGCCGGCAGGTGAAGGGGGCGCGGCGGTAGTAAAGTGCGCATGCCGGACCGTGTGATGACACGGAATCCGAACGCGTTTGAATGTCCGGAAACAGACCCCCTCAGGACTCCCCTAGGACGGCCGTGAAGACCTACGGAAACACCCCTGCCCCCGCCCCGGCGAAGACCCGCGCGACTCTCGCGGCGACCGATGTCCGCAGCGCCGAGGCGGCCAGGAAGATCAATCGCGCGATGGGCGCGACGACGGCCCGGTCCACCCGGATCTCCACCTTCAGTTCCGCTCTCTGAACAAGCGTCAGAAGTGGCTAGAATGAAGGAATGACAGGACCCCTGGTCCCCTTCCGCGAATTCGTCCTCAAAGTGCACAGCAGGTGCGATCTCGCCTGCGACCACTGCTATGTCTACGAACACGCGGATCAGAGCTGGCTGACCCGACCCAAGGTCATCTCCGACGAGGCGGTTTCCCGGACCGCCCGGCGTCTGGCCGAGCACGCGACGACACACGCGCTCCCCTCCGTCACAGTGATCCTGCACGGCGGGGAACCGCTCCTGGCGGGGCCCGCGCGACTGCGACGGGTCTGCGAGGAGCTCGGTTCGGCCCTGAACGGCATCGCTGAGCTGGACCTCAGGATCCACACCAACGGCGTCCAGCTCAGCCCCCGCTATCTCGATCTCTTCGACGAGTTCCACGTCCGCGTCGGGATCTCGCTCGACGGCGACCGCGCCGCCAACGACCGCCACCGCCGGTACGCCGACGGACGCAGCAGCCACCCCCTGGTGCTGCGCGCGATCGACCTGCTCCACCAGGAGCGCTACCGCCACCTCGACCTCGGCCTGCTCTGCACGGTCGACGTCCGCAACGACCCGGTGGCCGTGCACGACGCCCTCGCCGGACTCGAACCCCCGCTCGTCGACTTCCTGCTGCCGCACGCCACCTGGGACGACCCGCCGCACCGGCCGGACGGCTCGCCCACCGCGTACGCGGACTGGCTGCTGACGGTCTTCGACCGCTGGACCGAGCGGGGCCGCCCCATGCCCGTCCGGATGTTCTCCTCGGTGCTCTCCACGCTGAGCGGCGGCCCCAGCCTCACCGAGTCCCTGGGCCTGGCCCCCACCGACCTCGTCGTCATCGAGACCGACGGAACGCTGGAGCAGGTCGACTCGCTCAAGAGCGCCTACGAGGGCGCCGCCGCCACCGGGTTCGACGTCTTCCGCAACACCCTGGACGAGGTCGCGGCCCACCCCGGCGTCCGGGTGCGCCAGCTCGGTCTGGCGGGGGTCGGCGACACCTGCCGCCGCTGCCCCCTCGTGCGCTCGTGCGGCGGCGGGCTCTACACCCACCGGTACCGCTCCGGCGGCCCCCCGAGCCACCCGGGCGGCGGCTTCGACAACCCGTCCGTCTACTGCGCCGACCTGGCCGCCCTGATCCGCGGCATCGAGGACCGGACGGCCGCCGCCACCGAGTCGCCCGCCCTCCGCTCGCCCGACGCCCTGCTCGCCGCCCACCAGGACCTGACCCGCACCCTGCTTGCCGTGCTCCACGACACCCTCGACGGGCACGGCGGGGAACTCTGGGACTCCTCCTGGCGGCTCGCGGCGGCGGTCGAGGCGGAGACCGGCGGGGCCGACGCGCTCGACGCGGTCCTCGCCCACCCCTACACCCGCACCTGGCTGCTCGACGCCCTGGCGGACGCCGACGCGGGGAGACCGCTCGCGGAACCCGCCGCCGAGCGGTTCGCCGCGACCGTGGCCGCCGCCGCCGTCCGCGCCCGGCTCGACCTCCCGGTGCCCGTGGCGTACCGCGACGGAAGCCTGCACCTGCCCACGCTCGGCACCGTGGTCCTCGGCGGGCCGGGGGACCGGGGCAGGGCGGTGGTGCGCCCGGCGGACGGCGGTCTCCTCGTCCGGGAGCCGGGCGCCGCGCCCGGTACGGAGGTGCGCGTCGCCCACGACGAGCCCGAAGGCCCGCGCTGGCTGCCCGTACGCGTCCTGCGCCGGGCGCCGGCCCCCGTACTCCTGCTGGACGACCTCGACCCCTTCCGCGACCGCTTCGACGCCCCGGCGGCCGACCGCCTCGGGGCGGAGGAGGCCGACGCCCGGGCGCGGCGGTTCGCCGAGGCGTGGTCGCTGCTGGCCGACGCCGTCCCCGGTCAGGCGGCCGAGGCGGCCCGGACGCTCACCACGCTGACCCCGCTCTCCGCCGGAGCCGCAGCCCCGGGGCGGCACGGCCCCGGGGCGCTCGGCGTCGGGCCGGCGGCGGACGCGAGAGGGCTTTCGCTCGGCCTGCTCGGCGCGTTCCGCCGGGCGAAACTGCGGGCGCTCGGCGAAGTGACGGATCTTTACGCCCTGGACGGCACCTGGGAACATCGAACGCCCTGGGGGAGCGAGCGCGTGACGTTCTCCCGGCTGCTGGCCGAGACATACGAACGGGCGGGGCTCGGGCTTTACGATCCGGGCTTCCTCGCGGGTGTTCCGGAAGCCCTCGACATGATCGAGAACGCGGCGGAGGTGACGGTCGACGGCAAACAGCTGGTCGCCGCTGTCCGCAAGGAGATCAGCGGAATCCGGAGCCCCGCCGCGACACCCCGGGACAAAAGCCTTTCACCCGCCGGGCATACGCCCGGAATTCCGGCGTCCGGCCGGAAAGTGATGTTCGAATGACCGAACGGCGAGGGGATGAAAGCGGTCCGCTCCGGAATGATGAGTTCGCTTGCACTCCCCTCCTCCCTCCGGGACGCGAGTGCTCACACAGGACGGGGGTCGTGTGCACGCATCGACGCACCAGCGAGCGGTGGGCCATCGGCCGTATTTCTTTCTGAGCTACGCCCACACGCCGGGATACGGCGCCGGCACGGACCCCGACATGTGGGTCGAACGGCTCTACCAGGACCTCTGCGGCCACGTGATGGCCATGACCGACTTACCCGCCGGGGCGCGCGCCGGGTTCATGGACCGGGAGATACGCTCCGGCGAGGGCTGGTCGGAACGGCTCGGTGACGTCCTCGCCACCTGCCGGGTCTTCGTCCCCCTGTTCTCGCCGCGCTACTTCGCCAGCGAGATGTGCGGCAAGGAGTGGTACGCCTTCGAGCAGCGGGCCATCCACCACCGGGCCCGCTCCAACGAACCGGCCGAGGCCATCGTCCCGGCGCTCTGGGTTCCGGTGCCGCCCAGCCAACTCCCCGGCCCCGCCGAACGGCTGCAGTTCAACCACCGGGACTTCGGGGAACGGTACGTCAGCGACGGGCTGTACGGCCTGATCAAGCTCAGACTCTTCGCCGAGGAGTACGAACGGGCCGTCTACGAACTGGCCAAACGCATCGTCAGCGTCGCCGACTCGGTCCGCATCGACACCGGCCGCCCCGTCGACTACCGCCTGGCCCCCAGCGCCTTCGGCTCCCCCGGCAGCGGAGTCGGCGCCCCCCGGCCGATGCGGATCACCATCGCGGCGCCCACCCGCCACGACCTGCCCGAGGGCCGCAACGGCGACCACTACGGGGACCACCCCCAGGACTGGAACCCCTACCACCCCGCCTCCGCCCGCCCCCTGGCCTACGTCACCGGGGAACTGGTCCGCTCGCTCAACTACCAAGCGGTGATCACCTCGTTCGACGAGGACCGGCACGACGCCAAGGCCGCCCCCAGCACCCCCGAAATCCTCATCGTCGACCGCTGGGCCCTGCGCGACGAGGACCACTGCCGCAGACTCGCCGCGTTCGACGCGGAGAACCGCCCCTGGGTGACCCTGGTCGTGCCGTGGAACCGCGACGACCACCAGAGCAGGGCGGCCGAGGCCGAACTGTCCCAGCGGCTCGAAGCCACCATGCCGGTCAAGATGGGCCAGGGCCGGGCCCTGTGCCGCGCCGCGGCCAAAGGAGTGCCCACGATGGAGGCGTACGTCCAACTCCTGCCCCAGGTGGTGGAGGTGGCCGCCCAGCAGTACCTCAAACACGCGAAGGCGTACCCGCCGGGGCCCGGCGGCGGATCCGGCGAACGGACCCGGCTCACCGGACCCATGGGCGCCACCAGCTACACACCCGACCCGCACGACCCTGCGACGGAAGCGGAGGACCTATGAGTGCCGGTCGTGACGGGCGCATCGTCACCTTCTACTCGTACAAGGGCGGCACCGGGCGCACCATGGCCCTCGCCAACACCGCCTGGATCCTCGCGGCCAACGGCAAACGCGTGCTGGCCGTCGACTGGGACCTGGAGGCCCCCGGACTGCACCGGTTCTTCCACCCCTTCCTCGACCCCGCCACCCTCGGCGCCACCACCGGCGTGATCGACCTGATCACCGAGTACGCCTGGGCCGCCACCAGCCCCGTGCAGCGCCCCGACGACTGGCACCGCGACTACGCCCGCATCCAGCCGCACGCCGTGTCGCTGACCCCGGAGTCGCTGGGCTGGGAGTTCCCCCGGGGCGGCACGCTCGACTTCGTCTCCGCCGGGCGGCAGAACCGCGAGTACAGCGCCACCGTCTCCACCTTCGACTGGGACAACTTCTACGACCGGTTCGGCGGCGGCCACTTCTTCGACGCGCTGCGCGACGACATGAAGGCCCACTACGACTACGTCCTCATCGACAGCCGCACCGGCCTCAGCGACATCGCCGACATCTGCACCGTCCACCTCCCGGACGTGCTCGTCGACTGCTTCACCCTCAGCGACCAGTCCATCGACGGCGCGGCCTCCGTCGCCCGCCAGATCGCCGAGCGCAACACCGGCCGCCCCATCTCCGTCTACCCCGTGCCGATGCGCATCGACGAGGGCGAGAAGGAGAAGGCGGACGCCGGACGGGCGCTCGCCCGGCTCAAGTTCGACCGGCTGCCGCGCAACCTGACCGGCGACGAACTCACCGCCTACTGGGGCGCGGTGGAGATCCCCTACCGCCCCTACTACGCCTACGAGGAGACGCTCGCCACCTTCGGCGACGAGGCCGGGCTCACCAACTCCCTGCTCTCCGCCTTCGAACGGCTCACCGCGGTCGTCACCGACCGTGAGGTCACCTCGATGCCCCCGGTCGGCGAGGAGGTTCGGCTGCGCATCCGCGACGCCTTCACCCGGCGCAGGCCCGCCCTGCCCGCCGATCTCCACCTCAGCTACGTGGCGGAGAACCGGATGTGGGCCGACTGGCTGGAGTCCGTCCTCACCCGGGCCGGCTTCCGGGTCGTCGCGCGCGACGTCACCGCCGACCGCCCCCCGGAGGAGCGGCCCGAGCCCGCGCCGGAGAACGCCGCACGGACCGTGGTGCTGCTCTCCAGCGCCTACCTGAAGTCCCAGCGGGCCGTCGAACTGTGGCAGCGGACCGCCGCCGAGGCCGTGGGCGGCGGCCACCGCCGGCTGGTCCCGCTGCGCGTCGGGGACGTACGCCTGTCCTCCCCGTACATCGACCGCAACCCGGTCGACCTCTTCCGGCTGGACGAGGTGCACGCCACCACCGCCGTGATGCGGGCCCTGGACCGGCCGGTGCAGATCACCGACGGCGTCCCGCCCGGCCCCCGCTTCCCCGGCACCGTTCCGAAGATCTGGAACGCCCCGCCCCGCAACCCCGGCTTCACCGGGCGCTCGCTCGTCCTGGAGCGGATGCGCGACCAGCTCGGCGGCGGCCTGGCCGTCGTCCTGCCGCAGCCGCAGACCCTGTACGGACTCGGCGGCGTCGGCAAGACCCAGGTGGCCCTGGAGTACGTGCACCGCTTCATGGCCGACTACGACCTGGTGTGGTGGATATCGTCCGAACAGCCCGACGACGTGGTCGCCTCGCTCGCCGAACTCGCCGCCCGGCTCGGGGCCCAGGGCGGGGACGACATGGCCGCCGCCTCCAAGGAGGCCGTCGACCTGCTGCGGCGCGGCGTGCCCACGGACCGCTGGCTGCTGGTCTTCGACAACGCGGACGACCCCGAGCGGCTGCGCCGCTACTTCCCGCAGGGAGGCTCCGGCCACATCCTGGTCACCTCGCGCAACCAGAGCTGGTCCCAGCACGGGGACGCCCTGCCCGTGGACGTATTCCTCCGCGAGGAGTCGGTCGAGCACCTCCAGCGCCGCGCCCCGGGGCTCAGCGACGAGGACGCCGACCAGGTGGCGACCGCGGTGGGCGACCTGCCGCTCGCCGTGGAGCAGGCGGCCGCCTGGATCGCGGAGACCGCCACCCCCATCGGCGCCTACCTCGAACAGCTCGCCCGCCAGGCGCCCCAGGTCCTCGCGCTCAACCAGCCCGCCGGGTACCCGCAACCGGTCGCGGCGACCTGGAACATCTCCATCGCCCGGCTCAAGGAACGCTCGCCCGCCGCCGTCCGGCTGCTCCAGCTCTGCGCCTTCTTCGCGCCCGAGCCGATCTCCGCCAACCTCCTCTACAGCAAGGAGATGATCGACGCGCTCAAGCCGTACGACTCCTCGCTCCAGGAGAAGCTGGTGCTGGGCCGGGTCATCCGGGAGATCGGCCGCTTCGCCCTGGCCAAGGTCGACCAGGTCTCCAACTCCGTCCAGGTGCACCGCCTCGTCCAGGCCGTGATCAAGGCGCAGCTCAGCGAGGAGGAGCAGCGCGAGGCCCGGCACGTCGTCCACCGCATCCTGGCCGGCGCCCGTCCCGACGACGACGAACCGATAGACAACCCGGAGACCTGGCCGCGCTTCGCGACGATCTGGCCGCACCTCGGCCCCTCCGACGCCCGCAACTGCAAGGAGCCGGAGACCCGCAGGCTCCTGATCGACCGCGTCCGCTACCTCTGGAAGCGCGGCGACACCAGGACCGCGTGGGCGCTGGGCGAGGAGCTGCGCGAGATCTGGCGCGAGGAGCTGGGCGAGCGCGACCTCCAGTACCTGTACCTCTGCTTCCACCTCTCCAACATCCTGCGCACCCGCGGCCGTTACGTGGAGGCGAGGGAGCTGGACGAGTTCACGCTGGAACGCCAGCGGGAGGTGCTGGGGCCCGAGCATCCGCACACGTACATGACCACCAGCAGCCTGGCCATCGACCTCGGTCTGCTCGGGGAGTACGACCGGGCCATCGAGATGGCGACCGAGGCCCACGAGGGGTTCGGGCAGATCTTCCACGACTCGCATCCGCGGACCCTGGCGGCCGCCAACAACCTGGCGCTGAACCTGCGCAACGTCGGCCAGTACGCCCGCGCCCGGGAGATCGACCAGGACGTCTACGATCTGCGCAGCCAGGTGCTCGGCCCGGAGCACCCCTACAGCCTCTCCTCCGCCATGAACCTGGCGCGCGACCTGCGGGAGGTCGGCCGGTACGAGGACTCGGTGGTGCTGCTCACCACGGCGTACGACAGTTTCAAGCAGACGATGGGCCGCACCTTCCCCGCGACGCTCAGCGCCGCGAAGAGCCTCGCGGTGTCGCTGCGCCGGGCGGGGCGGCTGGAGGACGCGCGCCGGCTCACGGTGGCGACCCGCGCCCGCTACCGGGCGAAGTACACCACGGCCAACCCCGAGTCGCTGGCCTGCGATCTCAACCTGGCGGCCGACCAGTTCGCGGCGGGCGAGAGCGCCGAGGCGCGGGACACGGCGCAGGAGGTCGTGGACCAGTACATGAAGGTGCCGGGGGAGAAGCACCCGTACACGCTGGCGGCGCAGAACAACCTCGGCGTCTATCTGACGGGGGCCGGGGAGCCGGAGGCGGCGGAGCGGGTGCTGAAACTGGTCGTCGCCTCGATGCGGGAGGCGTTCGGCCGGGAGCACCCCAACACGCTGTTCTGCGTCATGAACCTGGCCAGCGCGACGGCCGACCGGGGCGAGCTGGACATCGTGCTGGAGACCGAGCGGCGACTGGCCGTGCAACTGCGCGGGGCGCTCGGGGCACACCACCCCGAGACGCTGGCGATGACCTCGAACATGGCGGTCACGCTGGACTCCATGGGCCGGGAGGACGAGGCGGAGCAGCTGCGGTCGGAGCTGGTCGTCGAGCTGGTGCGCCAGCTCGGTGACGACCATCCGCTGGTCCGGATCGCCCGGACCGAGGAGCGCTTCCGCCGGGAGCTGGAGCCCATGGCGGTGTGAGGCGCGGCCGGCGCCGGGAGCCCCGTCCTCCCGGCGCGGCGGGCTCGCTCCTGTCCTGGGCGGTCCCGGGGGCGCGCGTTCGGCCGGGCTGCCGGCCGGGCGGCGCCGGTCCGTCCGCCGCGCACCGGGGTCAGCCCGCGTCCAGGTGCTCCCGGTCGTCCAGCAGCCAGTCAAGGACCCGGGGGAGTACGGACAGGGCGTCGAAGTGCGCCGCCGCCGGCTCCAGTACGGCGGTGGCGCCCGGGATCTGCCCGGCCAGCCAGCGCGAATGGCCCACGGGGGTGAAGACGTCCTTCTCCCCGTGCCAGAGCATCACCCGGCCGCTGATCCCGGCCGGATCGAACCCCCAGGGACGGCAGAAGGCGATGGCGTCGTCGATCCAGCCGTGCGCCGACGTCCGCAGCCCCTCGCTGTAGTTGCGCAGGAGCATGGACCGGATGCCCACATCGTTGACCACCACCCGGTCGGAGTCGGTCAGTTCCCGGCGCAGATCGTCCAGGAGTCGCACCGGGTTCTGCCGGATCTGGTCGGAGCGGAGGGTGAAGGTCTCCGCGAACCCGTCCGGGTCGGCGGCGGCGGTGGAGTACGCGTCCACGTTGGAGACGGCCATGCCCTCGAACCAGTCGAGCCCTGCCGCGTCCCGAGGGGCGAGGCCGACCAGCGCCGCGGTACGGGTGACCCGTTCGGGCAGCAGGGCCGCGCAGGCCAGTGCGTGCGGGGCGCCGCCGGAGCGGCCCACGACGGCGAAGCGCGCGAGGCCGAGGGAGTCGGCGATGGCCCGGACGTCCTCGGCGACGTCGCGGACCCGGCGGCCCGCGTGCCGGTCGCTGCCGCCGTAGCCCGGGCGGTCGTAGGTGATCAGCTGGGTGTGGCGTTGATACAGGACCATGGAGCGGGGAGCGGGGCCGAGTCTGCTGCCCGGCGTGCCGTGGAGCAGGAAGACCGGTCTTCCCCGCGGATCCCCCCGGCGCTCCACCACCAGATGCCGCCCGTCCGTCGCGAGCACCCGACTGCGCACCCGTGCCTCCTCCGCTCGGTCACCCGGCCGGCCCGGGCACGGTGTGCCCGGCGTGTGCCGCCGTTTCGATGATGACCCATCAGGGGCGTTACGGGGACTGCCGGACCGCGACGAACTGTGAAGGTCCCGGGAGGCTCCGGCGGACGTCCTCCCCGACAGCCGGGCGGTTCACCACGCCGTCCGGGCCGGAAGAGCGCATACCGGACAGGACGGGTGACGCGGGCCGGAGATCCGCCGCCCACCGCCGGCGAATCCCCGCCCCGGGTCACAGCCAGCCGTTGGTTTCCGCGATCCGGGCCGCCTCGGCCCGGGTGCGGGCCTGCGTCTTGCCGATCGCCGACGACAGGTGGTTGCGGACGGTGCCCCGGGACAGCCGGAGCACTTCGGCGATGTCGGCCACGGTGCCGCCCTCGGCGGTGGCGCGCAGCACGTCGGCCTCGCGTCCGGTCAGCGGGCTGGCACCGCCGGCCAGGGCCTCCGCGGCGAGGGCCGGATCCACGAAGCGCAGGCCGGCGTGGACGCGGCGGATCGCGTCGACCAGCTGTTCGGGCGGAGAGTCCTTCACGACGTATCCGGCGGCGCCCGCGGACAGCGCCCGCGAGAGGTAGCCGGGCCTGCTGAAAGCAGTGCAGATGATGGAGCGGCAGCGGGGCAGGGCCCGCTGGAGATCGGCGGCGACGCTCAGGCCGTCCCGGCCGGGCATCTGCACGTCGAGCAGCGCGATGTCGGGCGCGGTCCGTCGCGCGGCGTCCAGCACCTCGGTGCCGGCGCCGACTTCGGCGACCACGTCGAGGTCGGCCTCGAGCCGGAGCATGGCCGCGAGAGCGCCGCGTACGAGTGCCTGGTCGTCAGCCAGCAGGACGCGGATCACGTCGGGTCGGCTTCGTGGTGGGCTGCGGAGCGGACCGCGGGGGCCGGTCCACGGGCGAGGACGCGAAACCCCCCGCCGGGGGCGGGCCCGTGTTCGAGGGTGCCCGACACGGCGGCCAGCCGTTCGGTGAGACCGGTCAGCCCGTTCCCGGCGCACGCCCCGCCGCGGGTACTGCCGTTGTCGGTGACCTCGACCCAGTCGGGCCCGACGCGGACAGTGCACAGTTCGGCGTCGGAGTGACGCAGCACGTTCGTGACCGCCTCCCGCACGACGTAACCGAACACCTCGCCCAGTGCGGGGTGCACGGCGTCGGTCGCGGCGGGCAGTTCGGCCCGTACTCCGGCGGCACGCAGCGCCAGACGGGCGCCGGCCAGCTCGTTGTCCAGCGACAGGGTGCGGTAGTCCGAGATGGTGGCCCGTACGTCGGACAACGCGGTGCGCGCCATGGTCTCCAGCTCCGTGACGTGACCGACGGCGAGGGCCACGTTCCCGGAGGACTCCAGGATGCGCCGGGTCAGACCCAGTTTGACGGTCATCGTGGAGAGGGAGTGGCCGAGGACGTCGTGCATGTCCCGGGCGACCCGCTCCCGCTCCTGGTCCACGGCCAGCCTTCTGACCTGCTCCCGTGCGGCCCGCAGATGACCGATCGTGAAGTTGAGCGCGAAAACGGTGCCGAGCGCCGCGGTCACGCCGACGAGGACGGCCACCTGTGCCCAGGCCACCTCGCCCCGGGCGAGACGCATCCAGACGACCTGCCCCAGCACCGTGCCGAGACCGAGCAGCAGAGCACGGCGCAGCGGCAGCAGCATGAGCCCGACCGACAGGGCGAAGGTCAGGTCGGTCAGGTAGGACGGCGAGGCGAGGAGCACCGCCGGCGCCGCCCCGAGCAGGAACACCGCGGCCACGATGACGACGCGCTCCCGGCGCAGCGCCGTCGGCCCGTACCACGAGGCCAGGACACAGCCGATGCCGTAGCAGGCGAGCAGGCCGATCACGAGCGAGGTGAGCGGGCCGGAGCCGGTGTGGTGTGCGATGCCCACGGCCCGTGCGGTCAGGGCGAGGGAGGCCGATGCCATGGCCGCGGCGACGGCGACGCGGCCCCGGCCGGAGGAACCGCCCGACGGGGCCTTCCAGAAACTCCAGTCCGGCCACTGGCCGACGGAGAACTCGTCCTGTCCGCGTGCCCTCACGTTGGTCATCGTATGCGGGGCCGGCTGCCCGGTCATGCATGACAGATGGCATGGGGCCGGCGGGCGGGCCGGTGGTGGGGTGAGGTCATGTTGCACGCGAAGAGGAACGATCCGCCGAGCCAGCAGTACGAGATCACCGAGGACGGCCGGGCGCTGACGGCGTTCTCGCTGCGCAGAGGCCGCGTCGGCGCGCGCTTCACCCTGCACGGGGTCGACTACCTCGTCCGCACGCACCGTTTCAGCGGTTCCTACGAACTGCTCGGCGCCGACGGGACCGCCGTCGCGACCACGGACCGGGTACGCCGAAGCTGGCACATGACGTGCTCCGGGCGGGTCATCCCGTTCTCCCGGACCGCGGCGGCGGACCGGGAGCACACCATGCTCGACGACGGTGGTGAGCGCGTCGGCGCCATTCGCCTCACCGGACATCTCCGCTCCGAGGCGACCGCCGACCTGCCGGGTCTGGATTCCGGGCTCCAGGTCTTCGCGCTGGTCGTCGTGCTGCTGCGCAGGCGGCGCAAGCGCGCGGCGGCGGCTGTCCGGGGGGCCTCCCTCTCGGGTGGCTGACGCCGGACCGGAGCGTGACCACACCCACTGTTGCGGTAGAGCGAGGGGAAACGACCATGCGCAGGACCTGGCCGGCGGTGCTCGCCATCATGATGACCGCGGCGGCGGTGACCTCGTGCACATCGCGGACGACCGCGGCGGACACGCCGTCCCGGCCGTCGCTGCGGTGGGGCGAGTGCCCCGGCCCGGCGGAGGCGGCGCTGGAGTGCGCGAGGCTCGCGGTACCGCTCGACTACCGCCACCCCCACGGGCGGACGATCGACGTCGAGGTCTCCCGTCTGCCGAGCGGGAAGCCGGCCGAGAAACGCGGCGTGCTCCTGCTCAACCCCGGGGGCCCCGGTCTGCCCGGGCTCCGCGTCCCCGTCCTGATGAAACTGCCCGAGAAGGTGCGCGACCGCTATGACGTGATCGGGTTCGACCCGCGCGGCGTCGGCCACAGCACCCCTGTGAGCTGCGGCTTCACCCGTGCCCAGGGTGAGACCGCGGCCAATCCGCCTACGCCGGGCAGCGCGGCCGACGTGTCGAGGCAGGCCGCCTCCGCGAAGAGCCTTGCGGCACAGTGCACGACGGCGGGGACCGCGAACCTGCTGCCGCACATCACCACCGCGAACACCGCCCGGGACATGGACCGGATCCGAACTGCCCTGGGCGTGCCGAGGATCTCGTACTACGGCGAGTCCTACGGCACCTACCTCGGCGCCGTCTACACCACTCTCTTCCCCGGCCGCGGCGACCGCATCGTGCTCGACAGCAGCCTGCCGCCCGAGGGTTACGACGTCGAAGCCCTGCGCGGACAGGGCGCCGGCTTCGAGACGCGCTTCCCCGACTTCGCCCGGTTCGCCGCCGCCTCGGAGCGGCGGTACCACCTGGGCGGCACCCCGGCCGCTGTGCGCGAGAAGTACTTCCGGCTCGCCGCGCGCCTCGACGACAAGCCCGTGCGGGGATACGACGGCACGACGTTCCGCGTCGTCACCGCGGCGATGATCCGCGCGGACAGCGACCTCGCCGGCCTCGCCGCCGTCTGGCACGCCCTGGACACGAACCAGCCGCCGCCGGGGTCCGCCGCCCCCGGTGGGGGCGCGTACAGCGACAACTACCCCGCCGCCTACCTCGGGGTGATCTGCGGCGACTCCCGCTGGCCGACGGACCTCGCGACCTATCGGCACAACGTCTCGGTCGACCGCGTGCGCCATCCCATGTACGGCGCGTTCACCGCCAACATCCGGCCGTGCGCCTTCTGGCCCGCCCCCGCGGAGCCGAAAGTGAGGATCACCGACTGCGGGCCCTCCGACGTGCTCATGGTGCACAACCTCCGCGATCCGGCGACCCCGCTGTCCGGGGCGCTCCGCACCCGCAGGGCCCTCGGTGAACGAGCCCGGATGGTCACCATCGACCAGGGCGGCCACGTCGCCTACCTGTCAGGCGCGAACGCCTGCGGAAACGACGCCGTGAACGACTTCCTGGTCACCGGGAAGCGCCCTTCACACGACACGTACTGCCCCGCCGCACACCCGGTGCGATGACGTTGAAGCACCGGTGCCCGGATGCGGGTTGCCGGCTCGGCGCGATCCGACGACAGGCCCTGGGCGCCCACCGTCCGCCGGTCCCACGTCGATCCTGGCCGGGGGCACCGCGGGATCGTCGTCGTGCAGCCACCGCATCCAGGCTGCACGAAGAGCGGTGAGGGTGATCCACAGGAAACGTCTCAGTCCTCACCCATGGCCCTCTCCCGTCGGTCCGGGTGTTCGCGAACGGGACCGACGTGGCGTGCCCCGCGGTAAGTGAACGCCTCGCGCGCGAACCGTTGGTGTCGTGTGCACGTCCAGAAGTCGGCCTTGTGCGCGATTCCGGGCCTCGGAATAGTGGGCGGCCCATCCCCTCCGTGTACGGACACCCCACATGTCCCGTCCACGGCCCCACAGGAGGAGGCCGAAGTTGAAGCACCGACGCATATCCAGGAAGCGCACGATGGTCGCCGGGTCGGCCGTCGCCGCCCTGGTCGCAGCGGGACTCACGTTCCAGACTGCGAACGCCAGTGACGACGTACCCCGGTCCGAGGCCAGGACGCTCAGCGCGGACGCGGCCGGAAAGCTCGCCGCCACCCTCGACGAGGAGTTGGGCGCGGACGCGGCCGGGACGTACTACGACACCGGCGCGAAGGCCCTCGTCGTCAACGTCGTGGACGAGGCCGCCGCCGAGCAGGTCCGCCAGGCGGGCGGCAAGGCCAGAATCGTGGAGAACTCCCTCGCCGAGCTGAAGTCGGCCCGGCAGACCCTCACCGACAGGGCGACCATCCCCGGCACCTCCTGGGCGGTCGACCCGGTGACCAACAAGGTGCGCGTCACCGCCGACAGCACGGTCGACGGCGCGGCCTGGAAGAAGCTCTCGGCGGTCGTCGACGGCCTCGGCGGCAAGGCCGAACTCGCCAGGTCCAAGGGTGAGTTCAAGCCGCTGATCGCGGGCGGCGACGCGATCTGGGGCTCCGGCTCCCGCTGCTCGCTCGGCTTCAACGTGGTCAAGGACGGCGAGCCGTACTTCCTCACCGCCGGCCACTGCACGGAGTCGGTCACCAGTTGGTCGGACACCCAGGGCGGCTCGGAGATCGGGGCGAACGAGGGCTCCAGCTTCCCGGAGAACGACTACGGCCTCGTCAAGTACACCTCGGACACCGCGCACCCGAGCGAGGTGAACCTGTACAACGGCTCCACGCAGGCGATCTCCCGGGCGGGCGACGCGACGGTCGGCCAGGCGGTCACCCGCAGCGGCTCGACCACCCAGGTGCACGACGGAGAGGTCACCGGGCTCGACGCCACGGTCAACTACGGCAACGGCGACATCGTCAACGGCCTGATCGAGACGACGGTCTGCGCCGAGCCGGGCGACAGCGGCGGCGCCCTCTTCGCGGGCGACACCGCGCTCGGTCTGACCTCGGGCGGCAGCGGCGACTGCTCCTCGGGCGGCACGACCTTCTTCCAGCCGGTACCGGAGGCGCTGGCCGCCTACGGGGCCGAGATCGGCTGACGTACCACCGCTCCACGGCATGACGGAAGGGCCCCCGGTTCGCCGGGGGCCCTTCGCGCGGATGTCGTCCGCGGGTTCAGACGGCGGTCGAACCGCCGCTCGGCGCGGGGCCGGCGTCCGCCCCGCCGCCGCTTCGCGCCGGGGCGTCCGCCGGATCCTCGGGGCTCCGCTTCCGCATCGACATCAGCATCGTCATCGCTGTGCCGACGACCGCCCAGGCGGAGAGCACCAGCAGGGGCCCGGTGACCGCGTTGCCCCGGAAGTAGGCGATCGAGCGGGCCGTCCAGGTGCCCGCGCCCGGGGGCAGGGCCGGTCCGATCGCCCGCCAGAAGTCCGGGAGCATCGGGAGCGGGAACGCGCCGCCCGCGCTCGGGTTGCCCGCGATGACGACGATCAGGACGGCCAGGCCGATGCCGACGATCCCGGTGAGGGCCTGCAGTGCGAGGGTGATCATGCCGACGGCGAAGACGACCAGCGCGCCCAGGCCGGACAGTCCCCAGAAGCTGCCGGGCAGGGCGCCGAGGATCGGGCCGACGACGATCGCGCCGCCGATGCCGCCCGCGATCGAGTACAGCGCCATGGTCCCGGTACGGATCAGCGCGCGCTGCCGGTTGGCGGGTTTGGCGCCGGCGCTGATCGCCAGGATCGAGGCGCAGAGGTAGCCGCCCACGCACCAGCCGATCACCAGGTAGAAGGACGAGAGGCCGTTGAAGTCCTCGGACGATGCGCCGGCCACGTCCACGGTCTCCACCGTGCGCTTCTCGGAGCCCTCCGCCTCGGTGATGATCCTCTCCAGGGCTCCGGACAGCGCGGTGCCGCCGCCGGAGGCGACGAGCAGGGTGTCGGTGCGTCCCTCGGGGGAGACGATGAGGGCTCCGTAGAGGTCGCGGTTCATGATCTGCTCGCGCGCCTCGTCCTCGCTGCCCACCTCGCGGGGGTCGAGCGGACCGCCGGGGAGGCCGTCGAGATCGCTGACGAGCTGCTGGGACATCTGCTGCGGGGCCACCACCCCGAAGGCGACATCCGTCGGTTTCGGCTTGTGCAGCGCTCCGATGTAGGACGCGATGAACAGGATCTGCAGGGCGAGCACTCCGATGACGAGCAGGGCGGCCCGTGGGGTGACGGCGTTCTTCACCTCGTCGACGAAAGTCATGTCCCCACCGTCCGGGCGGTACCGCCTCGGCGCAGGCGGGACGGGGCCGAACGGCGTAGCCCGTCGGCCGTGGCGCGCGGTCGCGCCGGGTGGGCCGGGCGACGACGGGTGCGCCAGGAGGGGGAGGGCCGCGTCAGGGCGGTCGCGCCGGGACGGCCGGGAGGAGAGGAGGGGCGGGGGAGCTTCCGCCGGCGGGGCCTTCGCCCTCCAGCACTTTTTACCGACGCGTAACTTCCCCCCGGACCTTACCCGTGCGTAATTTGGCATGAGCACTTAAAGCTTGTGGCCCGGGCCACAGGGCGCACCGCCATCGCACCTCCCTTGAGCCGCAAGGAGACCACACGATGCTGCCCTGGTTCCGTGCCGCGCGCGTTCCCCGCACGCGCGGACTGCTCGCCGCCCTGCTTCTCGCCCTCACCCTGCTCATCGCCCCGACGGCCACCGCGACCGCCGCCCCCGCCGCCGCGACGGCCACCTCGCGCGGCTGGAACGACTACGGCTGCAAGCCCTCCGCCGCGCACCCCCGCCCCGTCGTCCTGGTCCACGGGACGTTCGGGAACTCGATCGACAACTGGCTCGTCCTCGCCCCCTACCTGGTCAACCGGGGCTACTGCGTCTTCTCCCTCGACTACGGCCAGCTCCCGGGGGTGCCGTTCTTCCACGGGCTCGGCCCCATCGACAAGTCCGCCGAACAGCTCGACGCGTTCGTCGACAAGGTGCTCGACGCCACCGGAGCCCCGAAGGCGGACCTCGTCGGCCACTCCCAGGGCGGCATGATGCCGAACTACTACCTGAAGTTCCTCGGCGGCGCCGACAAGGTCAACGCGCTCGTCGGCATCGCCCCGGACAACCACGGCACCACGCTGCTCGGCCTCACCAAGCTGCTGCCGCACTTCCCCGGCGTCGAGAAGTTCATCACGGACAAGACCCCCGGGCTCGCCGACCAGGTCGCCGGTTCGCCCTTCATCACCAAGCTCACCGCGGGCGGCGACACCGTGCCCGGCGTCCGCTACACCGTCATCGCCACCAAGTACGACCAGGTCGTGACCCCGTACCGCACGCAGTACCTGGACGGGCCGAACGTACGCAACGTCCTGCTCCAGGACCTGTGCCCGCTCGACCTCTCCGAGCACGTGGCGATCGGCACCGTCGACCGCATCGCCTTCCACGAGGTGGCCAACGCCCTCGACCCGGCCCGGGCCACCCCGACCACCTGCGCCTCGGTCGTCGGCTGACCCCGGACACACCGGAGGGCCGGGGTCCGGCGTCCGACGGAGAGGACGCGGACCCCGGCCCGTCAGGTCCTGCCGCGCCCGACGTCCCGGAGGGACGCGGCAGGAGTCTGGGGGAGGGGAACTGCGGGGTCAGTTGCCGCGGCGGCCCGTGGCGGTGGCCCGACGGCGCTGCGAGGTGAACAGCGCGGCCGCGCCGGCGGCGAGCACCGCGGCGCCGCCGATGGCGAGGTAGGTGGTGCTGCTGGAGCCACCCGTCTCGGCCAGCACCTCTTCGCCGGCCGCCGGGTTCACCGCGGGGGTGTCGCCGCCGGTCGTGGCCTGGCCGGTGCCGCCCGACGCCTGGCCCTCGCCCGCCGGGGCGGCGGTCTTGACCTTCGCGCCGGTGTTCGCGTCGTCGTCGCCGTGGCCGTTGTGCTCGACCGACGACTTCGCGGCGCCCTTGGCGATCGCGTCGTCGGACGGCGCGGTAGGGGTCTTGGCGCTCTGCGCGTCGACGCCGCCCTCCTTCTTCGACTCGCCGCCGAACGTCACGTCGGAGCAGGCGTAGAACGCCTCGGGGGAGTCGGAGCGCTGCCAGATCGTGTAGACGAGGTGACGGCCGGAACGCTGGGGGATCGTGCCGTCGAAGACGTACGAACCGTTCGTGAGCGTCGGGTCGGCGGCGCGGGCGAACGGCTTCGACTCCAGGTCCGACCAGGCGAGCGGCTTCGACGCGTCGTAACCGGGCTTGGTCATGTAGAGCTCGAAGAAGCCCTTGTGCGGCGCCGTCGCACGGAACGTGAAGGTGTGCTTGCCCGCCGACATCTTGCTGGCGGGCCAGTCGGCGCGCGGCAGGTCGAGGCCCTTGAACTTGTCGTTGGCCGCGCTGCAGAGCTTGCCGTCCGGGATCAGGTCGCGGTGCTTGCCGACCGCGTTGGCGATGTTCACGCCGTTCCAGTCGTACAGCGCCTGGGTGCCGCCCGCGGCGACGGCGGCCTTGCACGCCGCCGACTGCGGGTTCTCCGGGCCCTCCGCGTAACAGGCGGACACCCGGCTCACCGGGTCGGTGAGCGAACCATGCGCGACGGCGGGGGCGGCGGTCAGCCCGGCCAGCGCGAGCGGTGCGATACCGAGGGTGAGGATTCCGGCGGCCTTGCGACGAGCGGTCATGGATGGATCTCCTTCTGAGCGTCCCGGCAGCGCCGTCGCTGTGGCGCTGCCGTGGAGGGCGGCGATCAGAAAGCTAGCCGCTCGGAAGGCCGAAAGTCCCTGCTGGGAGGGGGTGATGACGATAATTATGGTGCCTTTAAGGAGTGGTTAGGCATGGGCTCAGGTATCCCCGGCCGAGCCGCTCCCGTCGCGCCGCTCAGCCCGTCCAGCGGTAGCGGCGTTCCGGTCGGCCCGTGCCTCCGTAGCGCAGCGTCACCTCGGCGCGCCCCGTACCGGCGAACCACTCCAGGTAGCGGCGCGCGCTCACCCGGGACAGCGAACCCGCCTCGGCGCACTCGGAGGCGGACAGGCCCCCGGGGTGGTCGCGCAGGGTGCGCTCCACCAGGTCCGCCGTGGGTGCGGCCAGCCCCTTCGGCAGCTCGCGCGAGCCGGGCGGACGGGTTCCGAAGATCTGGTCGACGTCCTCCTGACGGGCCTCCCCGAGGCCGTCCAACCGGGCCCGGAGCGAGGCCACATGGCGCAACTGGTCCTGGAGGGCGGACCGGTGGAACGGCTTGATCAGGTAGTGCAGGGCGCCCGCCCGCAGCGCCGCCCGGATCACCCCCGCGTCCCGGGCGGCCGTGATGAACAGGGCGTCCGTGCTGGGGCGCGAGGTGTCTCGCTCCTGTGCCGAGCGCAACGCGCGCAGGACGTCGATCCCGTCCATGTCGGGCAGATAGATGTCCAGCAGCACCAGATCCGGGCGCAGCCGCTCGGCCGCCCGCAGGGCCTCGGCCCCGTTGTGCGCCACCCCGACGACGTCGAAGCCGTCCATCGTGGACACATAGCGGCTGTGCAGCTTCGCGACCATGAAGTCGTCGTCCACCACCAGCACTGTCGTCACGCCGCCACGCTAGGGCGCGACCTCAACGACCACAACGTCCGTTGATACCGGAAGAGAGACAGGTTCTTAACGCGCGGGCAACATGTGGGCCACTTCACAGTGAAAGGCGGAACCCGTGCGACTGCGCACCCCCCTCGCCCTGTTCGGGGCCGCGTTGCTGGTGGTGGTCGGACCACCCCTGCTCTCCACCGGTGACGGCTCCGGCACCGGCACCCAGATCCCCGGCCTCCGCTTCATGGTCCCCAACACCCCCGGCGGCGGCTACGACATCACCGCCCGCACCCTGGCCAAGAACGCCGAGGACGCCGGACTCACCCACAACATCGAGGTGTTCAACCTGCCGGGCGCCGGCGGAACGGTCGGCCTGACCCGGCTCGTCGGCGAACACGGCAACGGCAAGCTCGCCCTCTCCATGGGCCTCGGGGTCGTCGGAGCCGTCCACACCAACAAGGCCCCCAGCACCCTGGCCGACACCACCCCGATCGCCCGGCTCACCGAGGAGCCGGACATCGTGGTCGTCGCCAAGGACTCCCCGTACCGGACCGTCGCCGACCTGCTCGCGGCCTGGAAGAAGGACCCGGCCCGCGTCCCGGTCGGCGGCGGCTCCTCGCCCGGCGGCCCGGACCACCTCGCCCCGATGCTCATGGCGCGCGCCGCCGGGATCGCCCCGAAGACGGTCAACTACGTACCGTTCGACGGCGGCGGCGAACTCCTCGCCTCCATCCTCGGCAACAAGGTCGGCTTCGGGGTGTCGGGCCTCGGGGAGTACCGCGACCAGATCGAGGCGGGCGAACTGCGGCTGCTCGCGGTGACCGGACCGAAGCGGGTGCCGGGCCTGGACGCCCCCACCCTGCGCGAGGCCGGACTCGACACCGAGTTCACCAACTGGCGCGGCATCGTCGCCCCGCCGGGCCTCTCGGACACCGAACGCGACAAGCTCACCGGCCTCGTCCGCGAACTCCACGGCACGAAGGAGTGGAAGGAGTCGATGAGGAAGAACGGCTGGGACGACGCCCTCCTCGTCGGCGAACCCTTCGGCGACTTCCTCGACGAGCAGGACCGGCGCGTCGCCACCGTCCTCAAGGAGCTGGGACTGTGACCACCGACCCCACCGAGCCCACAAGGCCCACCGGGCCCGCTGAGGCCGCCGGACCCACCGGCCCTTCTGGCCCCACCGGACCCGCCGACGCCTCCCGACCCGCTGACCCCACAAGGCCCACCGCCCCTGCCGACCCCACTGGCCCCGCCGGCACCACAAGGCCCACCGCCCCCGCCCGCCCCGGCGACGCCGAAGCCGCACCCCGGCCGGGCGGCACCCGCTCCTGGCTCCGCGACCACTCCGAACTCGGCGTCTGCGTCCTGCTGTTCGCACTCGGCGTCCTCGTGCTCACCGACGCCTTCACCATGAGCGTCGACATCGCCCAGCGAGGCCCCGTCGGCCCCCGGACGGTCCCCTTCGTCATCGGCGGCCTGTTCCTCCTCATCGCCGTCCTGCTCGCGGCGGACGTCCTGCGCGGCGGGCGCGGCGAGGCGGAGGGCGGCGAGGACGTCGACCTGGACGCTCCCGCCGACTGGCGCACCGTCCTCCTGCTCACCGGGGTCTTCCTCGGGGCCGCCGTCCTGATCGGCCCGCTGGGCTTCCCGATCGCCGGGGCGCTGCTCTTCTGGGGCTCCGCCTACGCGCTCGGCAGCCGGCACCACGGCCGGGACCCGCTCATCGCGGCCGGCCTCTCCCTCTTCACCTACTTCGTCTTCGACAACCTGCTCGGTGTCCCCCTTCCGGGCGGCCCGCTGATGGGGGTGCTCTGACCGATGGATTCCCTCAACTCCCTCATCGACGGCTTCGGTACCGCGCTCACCCCGATGAACCTGCTCTGGGCCGCCATCGGCGTCCTCCTCGGCACGGCGATCGGCGTGCTCCCCGGGATCGGCCCGGCGATGGCCGTGGCGCTGCTGCTCCCCGTGACGTACGGACTCGACCCGACCGGCGCGTTCATCATGTTCGCCGGGATCTACTACGGCGCGATGTTCGGCGGCTCCACCACCTCGATCCTGCTCAACACCCCCGGCGAGAGCGCCGCCGTGGTCGCCGCGATCGAGGGCAACCCGATGGCCAAGGCCGGACGCGGGGCCCAGGCGCTCGCCGCCGCCGCGATCGGCCACTTCGCGGGCGGCATGATCGGCACGATCCTGCTGGTCGTCCTCGCCCCGACCGTCGCGTCCCTCGCCATCGGCATCGGCGCACCCGACTACTTCGCCATCATGGTGCTGGCCTTCATCGCCGTCACCTCCGTCCTCGGCGCCTCCCGCATCCGGGGCGTCGCCTCGCTCCTCATCGGCCTCACCATCGGCCTCGTGGGGCTCGACCAGATGACCGGTCAGCAGCGCCTGACCTTCGGCTCGCTCCACCTGGCCGACGGCGTCGACGTGGTCATCGTCGCGGTCGGACTGTTCGCGATCGGCGAGGCCCTCTGGGTCGCCGCCCACCTGCGCCGCTCCTCCGGCGAACCGATCCCCGTCGGCCGCCCCTGGCTCGGCCGGGCCGACCTCCGCCGCACCTGGAAGCCCTGGCTGCGCGGACCCGTCATCGGCTTCCCGTTCGGCGCGATCCCGGCGGGCGGCGCGGAGATCCCCACCTTCCTCAGCTACGTCGCCGAGAAGCGGCTCTCCCGCCACCGCGACCAGTTCGGCAAGGGGGCCATCGAGGGCGTCGCCGGACCGGAGGCCGCCGCCTCCGCCTCCGCCGCCGGGACCCTCGTCTCGATGCTCACCCTCGGACTGCCCACCACCGCCGTCGCCGCCGTGATGCTGGCCGCCTTCCAGCAGTACGGCATCCAGCCCGGCCCCCTGCTGTTCGAACGCGAACCGGAGCTGGTCTGGGGCCTCATCGCCTCGCTCTTCGTCGGCATGGTGCTGCTGCTCGCGCTCAACCTGCCGCTGGCCCCGGTCTGGGCGAAGCTCCTGCGCATCCCGCGCCCCTACCTGTACGCGGGCATCCTCTTCTTCGCCGCCGTCGGCGCGTACGCGGTCGGCGGGGAGTCCCTCGACCTGGTGATCCTCCTGGTCATCGGCCTCATCGGGTTCGGCATGCGGCGCTACGGGCTGCCGGTGCTGCCCGCCGTCATCGGGGTGATCCTCGGCCCGGCCGCCGAACAGCAGCTGCGCCGCGCGCTCCAGATCAGCGACGGCAGCGTCTCGGGGCTGGTCGACACCCCGTTCTCCGTCACGGTGTACGCGATCGTGGCGCTGATCGTCGCCTGGCCGCTGATCGCCCGGCTGGTCGGGCGCCGGCGCGGCGACCGGAACGGGACGGAGGACACCCGCACTGTCGGTGGCGGCTGAGAGCATCGGCACCATGACCACGATCGACTGGGACGCGGCGGCACAGACCTTCGACCAGGAGCCCGACCACGGGCTCCTGGACCCGGCGGTGCGCGACGCCTGGGCCGGGCGGCTGGAGAGCTGGCTGCCCGCCACCCGCGGCGACGTGCTCGACCTCGGGTGCGGCACGGGCAGCCTCTCCCTGCTCGCCGCCGGCCAGGGCCACCGCGTCACGGCCGTCGACCGCTCGCCGCGCATGGCCGAGCTGGCCCGCGCCAAGCTCGCCGGGGCCGGGGCGGAAGTCCTCGTCGGGGACGCCGCCCGGCCCCCGGTCGGCGAGCGGTCGTTCGACGTCGTCCTCGCCCGGCACGTCGTCTGGCTCCTGCCCGACCCGGCGGCGGCCCTGGCGCACTGGTTCGGCCTGCTCAAGCCGGGCGGCCGCCTCGTCCTGATCGAAGGGGTGTGGGGCGGCGACGGCCTCTCCGCCACCGAGCTGACCGGACTGCTCCGCGCCCACACCGAGCGCGTCCACCACGAGGACCTGGCCCCCGACGCCCGGCTGTGGGGCAAGGAGGTCGACGACGAGCGGTACGCGCTGGTCGCCCGTGCGACGCCCCCGCACCGCCACACCGAGGTCGTCGACGTCCATCTGATCCTCCGCCGGGGCCCGGACGTCCTGCTCGCCCGCCGGGCCGGCACGGGCTACGCCGACGGGCTGCTCCACATGCCCTCCGGCCACGCGGAGGACGGCGAGGACGTCCGCGAGGCGATGATCCGGGAGGCCGCCGAGGAGATCGGTCTGCGCCTGGAGCCCGAGGAGTTGCGGGTGGCCCTCGTGATGCAGCACCGGGGGCCCGGCGGCGGCGCGCGCATGGGCTGGTTCTTCGTCGCGGAGTACGACCCGGCCCGCCCGCCGCGCAACGCCGAGCCGGAGAAGTGCTCCGAGCTGGGCTGGTTCCCGCTCGCCGCGTTGCCCGACGACATGGTCGCGTACTGCCGGGCGGGCCTGGACGGCTACCGGTCGGGCGAGCACTTCATGCTCCACTGGCACCGGGACGGGGAGCCGGTCGCGTACGTCCCCGGAGGCGCGGGGCGGGCCGTGGCGCTGCCCGCCGCCCGGGGGGCCGCCGGCCGGGTGCACCACATCGAACTGTGGGTGCCCGACCTCGCGGAGGCCGAGCGCGGCTGGGGCTGGCTGCTGGAGCGGCTCGGCCACGTCCCGTACCAGCACTGGGCGCACGGGCGGAGCTGGCGGCGCGGTGACACGTACGTCGTGCTGGAGCAGTCGCCCGACCTGGTGCCGGGCGGCCACGACCGCCGCCGCCCCGGGCTCAACCACCTGGCGTTCCACGCCGGGGACCGGGCCGCCCTCGACGCCCTGACGGCCGAGGCCCCGGCGTACGGCTGGCGGCTGCTGTTCCCCGACCGCCATCCGTACGCGGGCGGGGAGGGGCACCGTGCCGCCTATCTGGAGGACCCGGCGGGATACGAGGTCGAACTCGTCGCGGACCCCGGGTCGCCCGCCTGACGCGGGGCCGCCGGGAGGCCGCGGGCCCGACGCCCCCCGTGCGCCGGGTGACCCGTCAGGCCAGCAGGGCGGCCAGGCCCTCCGCACGGGCCAGGCGATCCAGCTCGTCCAGCGCGGCGACCGCCGCCCCGGCCGCAGCCGGATCCCGTCCGGCCAGGCCGCTGTCCGCGAACTCGTCCTCGTCCAGCCGCAGGACCGACGCCCCGTCGGCCGAGACCCACAGGTCCAGGTCCAGGTCCTCGACCGTCAGCACCCCGCCCGCCAGGACGGCGGGTCGGGCGATGTCGCAGTACCAGCCCTTGAGCACGCCGTCCCCGCCCCGGACCTCCTTCACCGCGAACCACCGGTCGCGCCAGTAGTGCTCGGTGAAGACGTCGCCCGGCTCGAACCGGACGAACCCGAAGTCCCGCACCCCGGGCGCCGCCCACGCCGCGCGGACCGTGACGCGGACCCCGTCGTCCCGGACCAGCTCCGCCGGGTACCGGATCTTGGTGCGGCCCGCCTTGGTCAGGGCCACCACCACCTCCCGCGCACCGGCGGGCGCGGGATCAGGGGAGAGCGCGGACATGGCGGACCTCCGTCGCGCAGACCTGGTAGCCGAACCACCGGTTGACGGCCAGCATCGGACCGTTGCCGGTGTCGTTGGACGTGTAGGCGTCCGTGTACCCGGCGGCCCGCGCCCGGTGCAGCGAGTCGTTCTTGGCGAGCTTGGCCAGACCCCGCCCCCGGAACGCCCGCAGGGTGCCGGTCATGGCGCTCAGATAGGTGTGCGCCCCGTCGGTGGTGGCCGCGCTGAACGCCGCCACCCTTCCGTCCACCAGCGCCACCGAGGTGAGCCCCTGGTCGAAGGCCGGATGCCCCCAGATGTTCGTCAGCCAGTCCTCGTAGTCGTCCAGCTCGGAGGTGATGTCGCCCGGCTCGTCCGCCGTCACCTCGGCGTCCGCCTCGAACAGCGCCCGGGGATCGTCCGCGAAGTCGGCCCCGGTCCGCAGCTCGACACCCGGCGGGAGATCCTGACGCGGCGGCAGAGCGCCGTCCGCGAGAGCCAGCCGCTGGAAGTGGGCCGAGCGCTTGGGCTCGTAGCCCCGCCTGCGGGCGAACGCCAGGCTCTCCGGGTCGTCCAGCACCCACGCGTACAGCACCGTGGCCCCGACGCCGGCCAGGTGCTCCTCCGCCGTGCGCAGCAGCAGCGAGCCCGCCCCGCGCCCGGTGCGGCCGGGGAGCGTCTGCGGGGTGAAGTACCCCTGACCCGGCTCCGGGCTGTCGTGGGCGATGCCGGCCTGGGCGGTGGCGATGATCTCGCCGTCCTCCTCGGCGACCAGCAGCCGGTAGTGCCGGTCCGGATGGGCGTGCGCCCGGTCGTGCAGGATCTGTTCGGGAGTGGCCACCATCCAGGGGACCGAGGCCCGGCGGACCCGGGTCCACTCCTCGGCGTCGGACGGCCGGAAGTCGCGCACGATCACAGTCATGCGGGGACCGTATGCGCGACGCCGCCGCGGACGCCTCCCCTTTTTCCCCGGGTGGGGGAGAATCGGGGCGTGACTGACATGATCGTCCTCGACCCGGACTCCGGCATCGCCCCGTACGAGCAACTCCGCGCCCGGCTCGCCGAACTGGCCCGGTCCGGAGCCCTGCCCGTCGGCCACCGGCTCCCGACCGTACGCGGCTTCGCCGAGGAGCTGGGGCTCGCCGCCAACACCGTCGCCAAGGCGTACCGCGCCCTGGAGGCGGACGGGGTGATCGAGACCCGGGGGCGCAACGGGACCTTCGTCGCCGCCGCCGGCGGGGCGGCCGAACAACGGGCCGCGGCCGCCGCCCGGTCGTACGCGGAGACCGCCGAGCGGCTCGGCCTCACCCGTGAACAGGCGCTGTCACTGGCCCAGGACGCCCTCCGGGCCGCGTACGGGGACTGACCCCCGCGCCGGGCCGCCGTCCCGGTCCCGCCGTCCGGCCCGCGCACCGGGCCGCGTACGGAGACCGGCCCACGCACCGGGCCGCGTACGGAGACCGGCCCACGCACCGGGCCGGGTACGGAGACCGGCCCACGCATCGGAACGCGTACGGGACCGGCCCCCGCGCCGCCCGGCGTCAGAGGTACAGCCCCGCGGTGGCGCTCGCGTCCTGGCGGGGCAGCGACGCCGGGCCGGCGCCCCGCCGCAGCGCGTACAGCTCGGCCAGGGAGTTGCCCTCCCGGCCCACCCCCTCGTCCGTGCCCAGCCAGGCCGCCGACTCCTCGCGGGTCAGCGGGCCGACCTCGATCCGGGCCAGGCAGCGGCCGGGCCGCACGACCGCCGGGTGCAGCCGCTCCAGGTCCTCGTTGGTGGTGACCCCCACCAGGACGTTGCGGCCCTGGCCCAGCAGGCCGTCCGTCAGGTTCAGCAGCCGGGACAGGGCCTGGCCCGCCGTGTGCTTGGCCTCGCCGCGGATCAGCTCGTCGCAGTCCTCCAGGAGCAGCAGCCGCCACCGGCCCTCCTCCGTGCCGTCGTCCTCGCCGATCGCGATGTTCATCAGGTAGCCGACGTCGTTGAAGAGCCGCTCGGGGTCCAGTACGCAGTCGACCTGGCACCAGTCGCGCCAGGCCCGGGCCAGGGTGCGCAGCGCGGACGTCTTGCCGGTGCCGGGCGGACCGTGCAGCAGGAGCAGCCGGCCGGCGACGTCGTCCGGGGTCACCTTCATCAGCCGGTCGAGGGCGCCGGCCACCGGGGCGGTGTAGTCGGGACGGGCCTCCTCCCAGCTCCGGGCGCTGATCCGGCGGGTCGTGCGGTGCGGCCCGCGGTTCGGCGAGACGTACCAGAAGCCCATCGTCACGTCCTCGGGCTGGGGCTCCGGTTCGTCCTTCGCGCCGTCCGTGGCCAGGGCGAGGACCTCCGCCGCGAGGTCCGGGGTGGTCGCGATGACGGTCACGTCCGCGTTCCGGCTCCAGCGGGAGGCCAGCAGGGTCCAGCCCTCGCCCTCCGCGAGCGTCGCGCTGCGGTCGTCGCCGCCGGCGTTCCGCAGCACGGTGGCGCCCGGCGGCAGCAGCGTCGCCCCGGCCTTCACCCGGTCGATGGAGGTGTTCCGCGCGTACGGCTGCTCGCCGTTGGCGAAGCGCCCGAGGAAGAGCGCGTCGACGACGTCGGACGGCGAGTCGCCGTCGTCGAGGGTGAGCCGGATCGGCAGAGCGGAGGCGAAGGAGTCGGGCATGGCGCTCATGATCCGCCACGGGTCCGCTCCGTGCACCCGGGTTTCGCGGGGTCCGGCGGACCGACCGGACCCGAGCTCCCGGGCTGAGGAGGCGACAGGGGCGCGCGGCGGAGCGTCCGTTGAACTCCCGGGGGCCGACAGAAGCACACCGGTCATATTTTTGGCATGGACACTACCGGTCGGGCGAGTCCGCTGCTACTACGGAGTAAGCAGACACCCCCTGCTCAAGGAGTCCAAGGAGTTCCATGAAAATGTCCAGACTCGTGGCGTTCTCGTCCTCCCTCCTGCTCGGCGCCGCCCTCGCCCTCACCGGCGTCGGGGTCGCGAACGCCGATTCCTCCGCCGCCGCCGTCGACTACGTGGCCCTCGGGGACTCGTACTCCTCCGGCGTCGGAGCCGGCGCTTACGACGGTTCCGACTGCAAGCGCAGCAGCCGCGCGTACCCCGCGCTCTGGGCCGCCGCCAACTCCCCGTCCTCGTTCGCCTTCGCCGCCTGCTCCGGCGCCCGGACCGGCGACGTCACGAGCGGTCAGCTCGGCAAGCTGAACGCCTCGACCGACCTCGTGTCGATCTCCATCGGCGGCAACGACGCGGGCTTCGCCGACGTGATGACCACGTGTGTCCTGCAGTCCGAGGCCACCTGCCTCAACCGGATCGCCACCGCCCGCTCCTACGTCGACTCCACCCTGCCGGGCCGGCTCGACTCGGTGTACTCGGCCATCCGCTCCAAGGCCCCCTCCGCGCGCGTCGTCGTCCTCGGCTACCCCCGCTTCTACCAGCTGGGCGGCGGCTGCATCGCCGGCCTGAGCGAGAAGGAGCGCTCCGCCATCAACGCGGCCTCCGACCACCTCAACACCGCCACCGCCAAGCGGGCCGCGGACCACGGCTTCGCCTTCGGCGACGTCAGGACGACCTTCGCCGGACACGAGATCTGCTCGAACAGCTCCTGGCTGCACAGCGTGAACTGGCTGAACATCGGCGAGTCCTACCACCCCACCGCCGCCGGGCAGTCGGGCGGCTACCTCCCGGTCTTCAAGTCGGCCGCCTGACAGGCGCGTTCCGTGCTCCGTCCTCCCCGGGCGGGATGCCACGCCCGGGGAGGCGACCCGCCCGTCGAGGCCGGGGAGAGGTGCGCCGTCGGCTGAGAGCCCCCGGCCAAAACCGGCGAA
Source organism: Streptomyces californicus (assembly GCF_000717645.1). Classification (GTDB taxonomy): domain Bacteria; phylum Actinomycetota; class Actinomycetes; order Streptomycetales; family Streptomycetaceae; genus Streptomyces; species Streptomyces californicus. The sequence goes on along the minus strand of NZ_JNZZ01000012.1, from coordinate 100,542 downwards.
CCGCCCCAAGTCGCCCTGGAATCGCGTGGATTCGGTAACGGGCCGTCAACCTCCGTATGTGTGTGCGCAATCCTGTGGCCGGGATACACGGGTGTCCCCGGGGAACGATAGGGTTAACCTGCCCGGACCGGGTGCCCTCGTACGGGTGGGGAGTGACATGGAACAGATAACGGTGCGGAGCAGGCCGCGTGTGCCTGCCATCACGTGTGGGACCGGCGCGACCAGCAGGCGCCTCGACCGCCATCTCGCGGTGCTCGGCGGCCCTGTCGTCCCGCAGCGCGAAGCGGCCGAGGCGACGCTGCTGATGCGCGAGCTGACCTCGCGCGACGTCGCGCACAGCCGCCGGAGCAGGAGCGCGCGCGTCTCGCTCTTCGCGCCGCTGCGGCGACTGCGGCGCTCGCTCTTCGGCAGCCGCCACTGACCCACCGCACGGCATCGCCCGGACCGCCCCTCCGCTCGGGACGGCTCAGGCGATCACCCCGTCCCGGCGCAGCACCGATGTCTGCTCGTCCGTCATCCCCAGGGCTCGCAGCAGCGCATCGGTGTGCTCACCCAGCGCCGGTACGGCGCCCATACGCGCCTCCGCGCTTCCCGGCAGCGTGATCGGCGGCAGCAGCGCCCGCAGCGGCCCCACCGGCGAACCCACCTCCCGCCACCGGTCCCGCGCCGCGAGCTGCGGATGCGCCGCCACATCGGCCACCGTGTTCAGCCGGGCGCAGGCGATGCCCGCCGCCTCCAGCCGGGCCAGCGCCTCACCGCCCGTCAGGGCCGCCAGGGCCCGGGCCACCGTCGCGTCGGTCCGCTCCCGGTTCGCGGTCCGCGCCGCGTTCGTCGCGAAGTCCGGATCGTCGGCCAACTCGGGCCGGAAGAGCACCTGTTCGGCCAGCCGCCGCCACTCCCGGTCGTTCTGCACGGAGAGCAGCACCTGCTCGCCGTCGGCCGTCGCGTAGGCGTCGTACGGAGCGATCACCGAGTGCGCGAGTCCGGTACGCGCCGGGGGAGGCGAACCGTGCATGCCCTGGTGGAGCGGGTGGCCCATCCACTCGGCCAGCGCGTCGAGCATGGAGACCTCCACCGGGCCGCCCCGCCCGGTCGTCGCCCGCCGCAGAAGGGCCGCCAGCACCCCGGAGAAGGCGTACATGGCCGCCGCGATGTCCGCCGCCGGAATCCCCGCCTTCACCGGCTGCGCCGCCGTCCCCGTCACCGAGACCAGACCGGCCTCGCACTGCACGAGCATGTCGTAGGCCCGCTTGTGCGCGTACGGCCCGCCCGCCCCGTACCCGGAGATGTCCACCGCCACCAGGCGCGGATGGGCCGCGCAGAGCGAGGCGGCGTCGAGCCCGAGCCGGGCGGCCGCCCCCTGGGCCAGATTCTGTACGAACACATCGGCCCCGGCCACCAGTTCACGGACGATCGCGAGGCCGCGCGGGTCCTTGAGATCGACGGCCAGGGACTCCTTGCCGCGGTTGCACCAGACGAAGTGCGAGGCGAGGCCGCGTGCCGCCGTGTCGTAGCCGCGCGCGAAGTCGCCGCCGTCCGGGCGCTCCACCTTGACGACCCGGGCGCCGAGATCGGCGAGCTGGCGGGTGGCGAAGGGGGCGGCGACCGCCTGCTCGACGGCCACCACGGTGACGCCTTCGAGAGGGAGAGGGGTGGTGTTCATGCCCCGTGCATACCCTCCGACCGGCCCTTTCGTCACCCCTCCCCGGCCCGGCCCGGCGGGGCGTACGGCGGCACGAGCCGCGACAGCGCGGTGGACGCCCGGCCGGTGGCAGCCGCGACAGTACGGCGGGGTGCCGCGCCGGCGTGGGAGCCCGGCCCGGCCGCTCGTCACAGCAGCGCGAACTGCCCGTCCGGGCCCTCCTCCTGGTGTCCGAGCACCGACGCGGGCCGCCGCGACCGGGCAGGGGCCGGGAGCACCCCCGTCGACCGCAGCTCGGCGGGCCCGATCAGCGGGCCCGCGTCCAGCCGGGCCGCCAGTTCCTTCCGGCGCTCCGCCGCGCCGTCCACGAGGGCGAGCACGGTGATGAGTTCGAGCAGCTCCGACGTCCACTCCCGGGTCCAGCCGCGCGCACCGACCGCGTCCAGGCCGTCCGGGACCTCCCCGTCCGTCCGCAGCCCCGCCGCCGCGGCGGCCCGGAGCCGGAACCACCGCTCCAGCACCCGCACCCCGCCCGCCGTGAACTCCCAGGCCGCCGCGGGCACCGGCGCGATCCGGCCCTCGCCTGCCGTCAGCGCCTCGTCACCGGCGTCGTATGACAGCTCGCCGGGCCGGGCGGGCAGCGCCGCCCGCACATAGGGTCTGCGCCCGCCCGGCAGCCGGGGCCGCTCGCCGTCCCGCCCCCCGCGCGTCTGGAGCCACGTCAGCTCACGGCCGAGCGCCACCCCCGCCGCCCACACCTCGCCGTCGCCCGGCAGCGGGACGAGGGGCCCGGCGGGAGAGGGACGGGCGGCCGCCAGGAACCAGGCCAGCACGGCCTCCGGGGTGAACGCGTCCGGATCCGCCCCGCCGCCGAGCCGCCCGCGCAGCAGCTCCGGAAGTCCCGGCGCGAGGTTGGCCTCCGTACCGCCGGGCCTGCGGAAGAGCGGCCTGATCCGGCCGGGCCGCCCGGCGGGGGAGTACCCGTCGGGCAGCAGCGCGGTCACCGACAGGGCGGGCCCGGAGTCCTCGGGGACCGCGCCGTGCTCGACCGCGAAGAGCTGCCGCCCGTCGGCGACCCGCCACAGCTCCGGACGGGCCGCGTCGATCAGCCGGTGGTCGGGCAGCAGCCACTGTTCGTCGTACGGGCCGTGCAGGACGCGTACGGGGTCGGGGCAGGGGCCGGGCGCGCGGGCGAACCGGGCGGTACCGGTGGAGTGGCCGGGCAGCGCGGCGACCGAGGTGTGCGGCGTACGGGACCGGGTGGGCGCGAACAGCCGCTCCCGCTCCTCGGCTCCGGCGGCGGCGAGGCGCTCCCAACGGGCCCGCAGCGCCGCCGGGTCGGGCCCGCTCACCCAGGTGCGGCCGGGCCTCAGCGGCCGTACGGACCAGGGCATCAGCTCGTCGAGCGGGCAGAACGCGTCGAGCGGCGAGGACTCCGTGTCCCCGCCGGGCGCGGCTGCCGCCGTCCTGCGCGCTGCCACCGAGCCGTCCTCCCCTGTCCGCCGTGACCCATCGCATCGTAACGGCGGTCGGCGGCCCCGCGGGCGGGGTCAGTGGGCCTCCACCGTCACGGAGAAGGCGAACCGGTCGCCCCGGTAGCGGATCCGGGCCACGTCCACGACCTGCCCGTCCTCGTCGTACGTCACGCCCGTGTAGTGCAGGATCGGGCTGAGCAGGGGGACCTGGAGCAGTTCGGCGGTGACGGGGTCGGCGAGCCGGGCCTCCACCGTGTCGGTGATCCGGGAGATCCGCACCCCGACGACGTCGCGCAGCACCTTGGTCATCGGCCAGCGTTCGAGGTCGGCCACGTCGATGCGGGCGGCGATCTCGGGGAGCACCGCGTTCTCCGCCCAGTTGGTGGGCTCGTCGCTGCCGCCGTCGCGGCGCAGCCGCCGGAAGCAGGCGACTTCGGCGCGCCGGGGGAAGAACTCCGCGAGATCGCCCGGCACCGGCACGGTGCCGTGGTCGAGCACGGTCGTGGCCTCCCCGGACTGCTGCGCCACGATCGCGTCCACCGAGCCCAGCAGCCGGACCGGGGAGACCCGCCGGGCACGCGGCTCGATGAACGTGCCGCGCCGCCGGTGCCGGCTGATCAGCCCCTCCGTCTCCAGCTCCTTGAGGGCCTGGCGCATCGTGAGCACGCTGACCCCGTAGTGGGCGGCGAGCTGCTCCTCGGTGGGCAGCCGGGCGGGGGAGCCCTGCGGGCGGCCGAGTATGGAGGCGCGCAGGGACTGGGAGACCTGGTACCAGAGCGGCAGCTTCCGGTTCAGGACCAGGGAGTCGGGGGCGAAGGCGGGCGGGGCGGAGGCGGGCGGGCCCGGCACGGGGTCCGCCGGTGCGGCCGTGTCCGCCGCACCCGCCCCGGCGTCCGGGGCCGCGGTCACGGCCTCCGCCCCGGCGCCGGCGGCTTCTTCGGGCTCCCCGCCGTCCGCCCCGGCCTGTCCGCGGCTCATCGTCACGTCGTCCCCGTCCCCGTCCGGTCCCGTCCCTGGGCCCTTCCGGCCGTCTACGGCCGGAAGGCGCGGGTCAGACCCTGCCACACGTCGTCGTACCCGCGCTGCAGATGGCCGGCCGAGGCCGCCTGCGCGGTCGCGGTGACCGGCCAGCGGGTCTCGAACATGAAGGCCAGCCCGTCGTCGATCTTCTGCGGCTTCAGCTCCGCCGCGCTCGCCCGGTCGAACGTCTCCCGGTCCGGCCCGTGCGCCGACATCATGTTGTGCAGGGAGCCGCCGCCGGGCACGAAGCCGTCCGCCTTCGCGTCGTACGCCCCGTCGATCAGCCCCATGTACTCGCTCATCACGTTGCGGTGGAAGTACGGCGGGCGGAAGGTGTCCTCGCCGACCAGCCAGCGCGGCGCGAAGACGACGAAGTCGACCCCGGCCAGTCCCGGGGTGTCGGACGGCGAGGTCAGCACGGTGAAGATGGACGGGTCGGGGTGGTCGTAGCTGATCGTCCCGATCACGTTGAACCGGTGCAGGTCGTAGACGTACGGGGTGTGGTTGCCGTGCCAGGCCACCACGTCCAGCGGCGAGTGGTCGTACGTGGCCGTCCAGAGGTTCCCGCAGAACTTGTTGACCACCTCCACCGGGCCCTCGCGGTCCTCGTACGCGGCGACGGGGGCGAGGAAGTCCCGGGCGTTGGCCAGGCCGTTGGCGCCGATCGGGCCGAGGTCGGGCAGCTCGAACGGGCGGCCGTAGTTCTCGCAGACGTACCCGCGCGCGGTCTCCTCCAGCAGCTCCACCCGGAAGCGGACGCCGCGCGGGATCAGCGCGACGTGGCCCGGCTCGGCGCGCAGCAGGCCCAGCTCGGTGCGGAGCAGCAGCCCGCCGCGCTCCGGGACGATCAGCAGCTCGCCGTCGGAGTCGCTGAACACCCGGTCCGTCATGGAGGTGTTCGCGTGGTAGAGGTGGATCGCCATACCGGCGCGCTGGGTGGCGTCGCCGTTGCCGCCGAGCGTCCACAGACCGCTCAGGAAGTCCGTGCCGGGCGCGGGGTCGGGCAGCGGGTTCCAGCGGAGCCGGTTCGGGTCCGGCACGGTCTCGGTGAACGGCGCGGAGCGCAGCCCCCCGTTGTCGGTGCGCGTGAACGCCGGGTGGGCCGCCGAGGGGCGGATGCGGTAGAGCCAGGAACGGCGGTTGTCCGCGCGCGGTTCGGTGAACGCGGAACCGCTCAGCTGCTCCGCGTAGAGCCCGAGCGGGGCGCGCTGCGGGGAGTTGCGGCCGTGCGGCAGCGCCCCCGCCACCGCCTCCGAGCTGTGCTGATTGCCGAAACCGGCGGAGTGGTCGAGCCCCTCCGCGGTCTTCCTCGCCTGCTCGATGCCGCTCATCCGCGCTCCCGGTGCCGAAGGAATCCTATGGGCAACAGTAGGAATCGAATCGGGGCGCGTCAACGGCATTCGTCGCGCACAGGGGGTTCCAGAAGATGAACAATGCTCTACTCTCTCGCACATGTCGTGGACACGAAGACTTCTGGTGGTCCTGGCGGCGCTCGCGGCCGCCCTCCTCGCGGCCCCCACAGCACAGGCGCACGAAGAACGTCCGGTCGAACTGCCCGACGGAACCGGAAGCGTTCCCGTGCACCGCACGGGCGAACCCGATCTGCTGGTGTGCAAGGGCGACCGGGCGGACTTCGAGCGCCGGGTGGCGGCCTTCCCGGCCCGGCTGCGCGACCGGAACCTGGAACTCTTCGACCGGTGCCTGGAGTCCGGCTTCCGCCATCTGCAACAGGCGGTCGACGCGGTCGACAGGCCCGGCATGAACATCGCGGTCCTGCCCGGCCTGTACGAGGAGGAGCCCTCGCTGCCCGAACCGGCGGGGGAGTGCGCCCGGCTGAAGGCCCCGGACTCCCAGCTGGGCTACCAGATCCTGTCGTACGCCCAGCAGGAGCGGTGCCCGCACAACCAGAACCTGGTGGCGATCCTCGGCAAGAAGAACCTCCAGATCGAGGGCACCGGCGCCGAGCGCACGGACGTGGTGATCGACGCCAAGTACCGGAAGCTCAACGCGATCCGCGCGGACCGATCCGACGGCGTCTACTTCAAGAACTTCACCGCCCAGCGCACCACCTTCAACTCCCTGTACGTCCTGGCGCAGGACGGCTTCGTCATCGACGACGTCCTCACCCGGTGGAACGACGAGTACGGCTTCCTGACCTTCGCGAGCGACCACGGGCTGTACAAGAACTGCGAGTCGTACGGCAACGGCGACTCCGGCATCTACCCCGGCAGCGCCTCGAACATCAACGACGGCTACGGCTACGACGTACCGCGCTACTCCATCGAGATCACCGGCTGCCGCAGCCACCACAACATGGTCGGCTACTCGGGCACGGCCGGCGACTCCGTCTACGTCCACGACAACGAGTTCGACCACAACATGGGCGGCGCCTCGATGGACAGCGCCTTCCCCGGCCACCCCGGCCTGCCGCAGAACCACGCCCGCTTCGAGCGCAACCTGATCCACGACAACAACGCCGACTACTACCGGTACGTCGCCGACGGCACCTGCGCCAAACCGCCCGTGGAACGGGGCTACGAGGACGGCGTGGTCTGCCCGCAGATCTCCATGCCGCCCGGCTCCGGCATCATCACCGCGGGCGGCAACTGGAACCTGTACGAGAACAACTGGATCTACGGGCACCGGCGCACCGCCTTCTACCTGTCCGCCGTCCCCGCCTTCATCCGGGGCGAGGACGCGCTGTCCAAGCAGGCCGACACCTCCCACCACAACCGGTACGCGGACAACCACCTCGGCAAGGACCGGGCGGGCAACTCCCGGCCCAACGGCGCCGACGTCTGGTGGGACGGCCAGGGCGGGGGCAACTGCTGGCAGGCGGACACCGGGGCGTCGTCCCCGCGCACCCTGCCCACCTGCGGGGCCGAGCGCGGCACCGTGTCCGGCGGCAGCGACCGGCTCGTCGGCGAACCGGTCAAGCTGGCCCAGTTGATGGTCTGCGCCGACTACAACGTGCAGGCGCGGCGGCTGCCGGCGGGCTGCGACTGGTACGGCGCGCGGGGCATCGAGCGCGTCGAGACGCAGGCGACGCTGGCGATCTCCGTGGTGCTCGCGCTGGTCGGCGGGGTGCTGTGGTGGCGCAGGCTGCGGGGCAGCCGGTCCGCCACCGTCGTCACGGCGCTGGGGGCGATCGGCCTCGTGCTGGACGTCGCCGGTTCGACGACGGGGCTCGCCTCCTCCTACGTGCCCGCACTGGCCCTGCTGCTGACCGGGGTGTGGTGGACCGGGATCGGGCTCGTGCTGCGGCGCGGACGGCCGTGGCTGGGGTGGACCACGGTGGTGCTGGGCGCGCTCACGCTGCTGGACGCCCTCGACAAGGCGGTGTTCATGATCCCGTGGATCCCGCTCGGCCCGGCCTGGGTGCGCGGACTCCTCGGCGTGGTCTGGGTGGTGTGGGCTGTGATCGCCACCGCCCGGCACGGCGGACGGGGCGAGGACACCGGGACCCCGGAGACCGCTCCGGCGCCGGAGGCACCGACGGCACCGGAGGCACAGACAGCGCCGACGGCATCGGCGACGGCGACCGAGCGGGCCGCGAAGGCGCCGCGGACCTCGGAAGGGGACGGAGCATGAGGCGTCTTCGCAGGCGGCCGGGGGCCGCCCGGCCGGTCGTCACGGCCGTCACCGTGCTCACCGCTGCCGCCCTCGTGTTCGGGGCGAGCGCCTGCGGCGGGCGGGCCACCACCCATCACAAGCCCGGCACCAGCCACGAGCAGGCCGACGGGGACACCGGCCGGCTGCTCACCACCGACGACGGCTCGGGCAACCGGCTGCGCGAGGTCGACGCCGAGGGCGCCCCCGCCGTGACGGTCGCCGTGCGGCGGGACTCCGAGGACGGGTGGAACGTCCAACTCTCCGTGCGGAACTTCAGGTTCACCCCGGACAGCGTGGGCGGCGCCGCCCTCCTCGGGCGCGGCCACGCCCGGCTGTTCCTCGACGGCCGCCCGCTCGCCCGCGTCTACGGCTCCTGGTACCACCTGCCCGACTCCCTCGTCCGCGGCGCGGGCGGCGGCACCGGCCTCACCGCCGGGCTCTACGCCGACGACCACACCGCCTGGGCCGTGAACGGCGCCCCCGTCCGGGCCGGCGCCTCCCTCGTCGCCTCCTCCGCGAAGCCGGCCCCGGGCACGGCCCGTTCCGGACAACCCCGCTCCGAGGAGCCCCGGCCCGACACGGTCCTGGAGATCACCGTCTCCGGTGGCAAGGTCAGCCCCGCCCCCGGCCGCACCGAGGTCGAGAAGGGCGGGACCGTACGGCTGCGGGTCCGCAGCGACCGCGACGACGAACTCCACGTCCACGGCTACGACAAGGCGGCCCGGCTGCCCGCGGGCCGCACCGCCACCCTGACCTTCACCGCCGACCGCGGCGGGCTCTTCGAGGTCGAGACGCACGGGTCCGGACTGCTCCTGACCCAACTCGTCGTACGGTGACCGCCCTCGCCCACGGCATCGGCTCCCAGCACGACCTGCCGCTGTCCCCCTTCTACGCCTTCGCCGGAGCCTTCACCGCGCTCTTCGTCTCCTTCCTCGCGCTCGGCCTGCTCTGGTCCGCCTCGCGGTTCTGCGGCGACCGGGCGGGCCGTCCGGTCCCGGCCGCCGTCCAGCGCCTCGCCGACGCCCGGCCCACCCGTACCGCCCTGCGCGCCCTGGGGCTCGCCGCCGGGCTGTTCGTCGTGCTCCACCTGCTCCTCGGACCGGATGACCCGGAGCGCAACCCGGCTCCCGGCGCCGTGTACGTGCTCCTCTGGGTCGGGCTGGTACCCGTCTCGCTCCTCCTCGGCCCCGTCTGGCGGCTGGTCAACCCGCTGCGCACCGTCCACCTCGCCGCCTGCCGGCTGCTCCGCCGCGACCCGGGGGAGGGGCGCCCCCTGCCCGCCCGGCTCGGGCTGTGGCCCGCCGCGGCCGGGCTCCTCGCCTTCACCTGGCTCGAACTCGTCGCCCCCGACCCCGCGTCGGCCACCACCCTGCTGCTCTTCCTCACCCTGCACGCCGCCGTCCAGCTCGCGGGCGCCGCGCGCCACGGCGCCGGATGGTTCGACCACGCGGACGCCTTCGAGGTCTACTCCGGCCTGCTCGCCCGGCTCTCCCCGCTCGGCCGCCGCCCCGCCGACGGCCGGCTCGTACTCCGTTCCCCCTTCAACGGCCTCGACGCCACTCCGCAGTCGCCCGGGCTCGTCGCCACCGTCTGCGTCATGCTCGGCTCCACCGCCTACGACGGCTTCTCCGACTCCCCCTCCTGGATCACCACCGTCCAGACCTCGCCCCTGGGCCGCACCGCCGCGGCCACGCTCGGCCTGCTGGCCGCCGTTGCCCTCGTCGCCACCCTCTACGCCCTGTGCTCCGGGGCCGTCCGGCTGATATCCGGCCGGATCCGCCACCCGCTCCCTTCCTTCGCGCACGCGCTCGTCCCGATCGCCCTCGGCTACCTCGTCGCCCACTACTTCACGCTCTTCGTCACCGAGGGGCCGCGCACCGTCCTGATGGCGTTCGGCGCCGACGACCCCGCCCCGCCCGATCCGCTCCTGGGACCCGGCGGCGTCGCCACGCTCCAGGTCCTCGCGATCGTCCTCGGCCACGTGCTCGGCGTCGTCGCCGCCCACGACCGGTCCGTACGCCTCTTCCCGCCCGGCCGCGCCGTCGCGGGGCAGCTCCCGCTGCTGATTCTGATGATCACCTACACCGTCGGAGGGCTTTCGCTGCTCATCGTGTGAGCATCGACGGTGGTCGGCCACCCGTCGCAGAGGAGACCACGGCATCATGGAGCCCGTGTCCCACGTCAACACGAACCTCCGTCGCGCCCCCGTGCAGCAGCGCAGCGCCGAACGCCTCGCCCGGATACTCGACGCCTGCGCCGAACTCCTCGACGAGACCGGCTACGAGCAGTTGTCCACCCGGGCGGTGGCTGCGCGCGCCGAAGTGCCCATCGGCTCCGTCTACCGCTTCTTCTCCAACAAGCGCGCGCTGACCGACGCGCTGGCCCGGCGCAACCTGGACAGCTTCGCCGAACGCGTCACCGGCCGCCTGACCGCCATCCCCACCACCGACTGGCGCAGCGCCATCGACGCCGTCCTGGACGAGTACCTCGCCATGAAGCGCTCCATGGCCGGTTTCGCCCTGGTCGACTTCGGCGTGCCGGCCCCCGTCGACGACCCCGCCGACGACGCCAACCGCCGGGTCGCCGGCCGGCTCGCCGAACTGCTCTCCGGGTACTTCGGCCGGGCCCCCGAGGAGGAGCGGCTCCGCGCCGTCCTGGTCTGCGTCGAGACCGCCGACGCCGTCCTCAGGCTCGCGTTCCGCAGTGACCCGGAGGGCGATCCGGACATCATCACCGAGACCCGCCACCTGCTGCGGGCCTACCTGGCGCGGCTCCTGGACTGACCCGCATGAGCGGGGCCGGACCGCACCCGGCGAGTGAGCACCGCGTTGACCTGGTGTTTTGCTCGTATTGCTCACGCGTCAACGTCTTGTTAACGCTGTGAGGCGGCCCCTAACGTCGTCCGGACCGACCGCCGAGACCGGTGGGAGTTCAACGATGAACGTTAGGTATCCCCCATGCTGACCATCCTCGGCTTCGCCATGATCGCGACCTTCCTGGTCCTGATCATGACGAAGAAGATGTCGCCGATCGCGGCGCTGGTACTGATCCCCGCACTGTTCTGTGTCGCCGTCGGGCAGGGCGCGCGACTCGGCGACTACGTCATCGAAGGCGTCGGCAACCTCGCCCCCACCGCCGCCATGCTGATGTTCGCCATCGTCTACTTCGGCGTGATGATCGACGTCGGCCTGTTCGACCCGGTGGTCCGGGGCATCCTGCGGTTCTGCAAGGCCGACCCGATGCGGATCGTCGTCGGCACGGCGGTCCTGGCCGCGATCGTCTCGCTGGACGGCGACGGCTCGACCACCTTCATGATCACTGTCTCGGCGATGTATCCGCTCTACAAACGGCTGAAGATGAGCCTGGTCGTGATGACCGGTGTCGCGGCCACCGCCAACGGCGTCATGAACACCCTGCCCTGGGGCGGTCCCACCGCCCGCGCCGCCACCGCCCTCAAGCTGGACGCCTCCGAGATCTTCGTGCCGATGATCCCGGCGCTGGCCATGGGCCTCCTCGCCGTCTTCGTGCTGGCGTACGTCCTGGGCCGCCGGGAACGCAAACGGCTGGGCATGCTCACCCTCGACGAGGCGCTGGTCCGGGACGCCGAGCCGGAGACCGTGACGGTCGGCGCCGGAGGGGGCGGCGGCGACCGTCTGCGCAAGAGCCCTGCCGGCGGTGGCGCGGCGAGCACGGAGGAGACCGCCGGGGACCGGGACGCGGACGGCGCCGACGACGAGGAGTTCCAGGGCCTCGACCCGAACCGGCCGACGCTCCGCCCGAAGCTCTACTGGTTCAACGCCGGGCTCACCGCCGCCCTCCTGACGGCGATGATCATGGAACTCATGCCGATCCCGGTGCTCTTCCTCCTCGGCGCCGCCCTCGCGCTCACCGTCAACTTCCCCCACATGCCCGACCAGCGGGCCAGGATCGCCGCCCACGCCGACAACGTTTTGAACGTCTCCGGCATGGTCTTCGCCGCGGCCGTCTTCACCGGCGTCCTCACCGGCACCGGCATGGTCGAGCACATGGCCGACTGGGTCGTCGGCGCGGTCCCCGACGCGATGGGCCCCCACATGGCCGTCGTCACCGGCCTGCTGAGCCTGCCGCTCACCTACTTCATGTCCAACGACGGCTTCTACTTCGGGGTCCTCCCGGTCCTCGCCGAGGCGGGCGCGGCCCACGGGGTCTCGCCGCTGGAGATCGCCCGCGCCTCCCTGGCCGGCCAGGCCCTGCACATGTCCTCGCCGCTGGTGCCCGCCGTGTACGTCCTCGTCGGCATGGCGAAGGTCGAGTTCGGCGACCACACCCGCTTCACCGTCAAGTGGGCCGTGCTCACCTCGCTGGTGGTGCTCGCGGCAGGCGTCCTCTTCGGCATCATGTGATGGCCCGCCGACCGCGATCCGGGCCCGGCAGGGGCTGGCTGCTGCGCCTCGTCATCGCCTTCGCCTTCGCGCAGGGGGCGGTGTCGATGGCGCGGCCCGCCGTCTCCTACCGGGCCCTCGCGCTCGGTGCGGACGAAGCGGCCGTCGGCGTCATCGCCGGGGTGTACGCCCTGCTCCCGCTGTTCGCCGCCGTCCCGCTCGGCCGCCGCACCGACCACGGCCGCTGCGCGCCCCTGCTGCCGCTCGGCGTCCTGCTGATCTCCGGCGGCTGCGCGCTCAGCGGCCTCGTCTCCTCGCTGCCCGCGATGGCCGCCTGGAGCGGGGTGATGGGCCTCGGACACCTGTGCTTCGTGATCGGCGCGCAGTCGATCGTGGCCCGGCAGTCCGCCCCCGACCAACAGGACCGCGACTTCGGGCACTTCACCATCGGCGCCTCGCTCGGGCAACTCGTCGGCCCGGTCGCGGCGGGCGCGCTGATCTCCGGTCAGGGCGGCGCCCTCGGCCGGACGAGCGCACTCGCCCTCCTCGTCTCGGCCGGGGTCTGCGCCCTCGCCCTCACCTCCCTCTGGCGCATCGAGCACCGCCGCACCGCAGACGCCCGGCCGCGCGCCGCCGGAAAGGTCCCGGTCCGCACGATCCTGGGCGCGCGCGGCGTCCCCGCGGGCATCCTCATCAGCATGGCGGTGCTCTCCGCCACCGACATCCTCACCGCCTATCTGCCGGTCGTCGGCGAGCACCGCTCCATCGCGCCCGCCACCGTGGGGCTGCTGCTGAGCCTGCGGGCCGCCGCCACGATCGCCTGCCGGCTGGTGATGACGCCGCTGCTGCGCCTGCTGGGCCGCCGGGCGCTGCTGACCGGCAGCTGTCTGATCGCCGGACTGCTCTGCGCGGCCGTCGCGCTGCCCGTTCCCGTACCCGTGCTCGCCGCCGTGCTGGCCGTGCTCGGGTTCTGCCTCGGCGTCGGCCAGCCGCTGTCCATGACCACGGTCGTCCGCGCCGCCCCCGACGCTGCGCGCTCCACCGCGCTGGCCCTCCGGCTGACCGGCAACCGGCTCGGCCAGGTCGCGGCCCCCGCCGGGGCGGGGCTGATCGCGGGCGCGGTGGGGGTGGCGGCCCCGTTCGTCCTGCTCGGGGCGGGGCTGATCGGCGCGGCGGGGCTCGGCCTGCGCGGAGAGGGGCGTACGCGGCCGGCGCCCGAGCCCGTGGGGCCGGGGGTCGACCGCGCGCCCGCGGGGCCGGATGCGGAGTGCCCGGGTGGCGGGCGGTCGCCCGGGCCGCCGGGCGGCGGGGCCGTCAGCGGCCGGTCGAACCGTCGATCAGCTCCCTGAGGATGTCCGCGTGACCGGCGTGCCGGCCGGTCTCCTCGATCAGGTGCGTCAGGGCCCAACGGGCGCTCGGGGACGGCTTCGAGGACCGCCCGTCCCCAGGGAGGGCCACCGGCGCGCCGAGGTCGGTGCACCCGTCGAGCACCGCGTTCGCCTCCGCGACCGCCTCCCGGTAGCGGGCCACGACAACGGCTGCCCCCACCTCGGCCGGGGCGTGGAAGGTCGCCTGCCAGTCGGCCACCCGCTCGCCCAGGAAGGTGGCCCGCTCGACGTGGGTCAGATGGTGGAGCAGGCCGAGCAGGCTGGTGCCCGAAGGGACCTGGGCGGTACGGGCCGGCGCGTCCGGCGCGCCCTCGACCTTGGCGGCGACCGAGCCCCGCAGGTAGTCGAGGAACCCGCGCAGCACCTCCGCCTCGCTGCCGCCGGTCCGGGGCGGCGGGGTGTCACGGCGTCGGGATCCGGGTGCGGCGGTCATGGTGGCTCCTCGGCTGGGGGTCGGCAGCGGCGGGTCGGTCGGCAATGGCGGGTCGGTCGGCAGCGGCGCGGCGGGAGCGAGAGCCCGGAGGCGGTGGACCGCGAGCGGCGTGGGCCCGGCTCGGCCCGGCACGCCCCCGTCGCGGATCCGGCCGCGCCCGCCTCGGTCCAGTCTCGCCCCGCCGCCCACCACCGGGGCAAGCCGTCATGCCGTTCCGGCAAGTCCCGCCCCGGCGAGGGTGATCGGACCCGGTTCGCGGGTGGCCGCACCGGGAAGCGGGTAGAGGCCCTCGGGCGTACGCGCCCGACGTGACCGGCGTCTCGGAAGGCTCCCTGGCGCCGGAAAACTAACGGCGCTAGTTTGGGCGGGTGCGACGTGCGCCCGCGCCGCACGGCTTCGGCGCTCCGCACAGCACGTCCGGGAGGAATCAGCCATGAGGGCCCATGACGAGATGTACATCGACGGCGCGTGGCGGCCCGCCGCCGGGCGGGACACGATCGCGGTCGTGAACCCGGCCGACGAACGGGTCATCGCCCGGGTCCCCGCGGGCACGGCCGAGGACGTGGACGCGGCGGTACGGGCCGCGCGCGCCGCCTTCCCCGCGTGGGCCGCGACCCCGCCCGCCGAGCGCGCCGCCCGGCTCACCGCCCTCGCCGACGCGCTGGCCGCCCGCAAGGACACGCTGGCCGAGACGATCACGGCCGAGCTGGGCTCGCCGCTGCCGCTGTCGCAGATGGTCCACGCGGGCGTCCCCGTGCTGGTCGCCGCCTCGTACGCCGAACTGGCCGCCCGGTACGCCTTCGAGGAGCGGATCGGCAACTCCACCGTTCTCCTGGAGCCGGTCGGCGTGGTCGGCGCGATCACCCCCTGGAACTACCCGCTCCACCAGATCGTCGCCAAGGTCGCCCCCGCGCTCGCCGCCGGCTGCACCGTCGTCCTCAAGCCCGCCGAGGACACCCCGCTCACGGCCCAGCTCTTCGCCGAGGCCACCGAGGCGGCCGGACTGCCGCCGGGGGTCTTCAACCTGGTCACCGGCCTCGGCCCGGTCGCGGGGCAGGCGCTCGCCGAGCACGAGGGCGTCGACCTGGTCTCGTTCACCGGATCCACCGCCGTGGGCAAGCGGATCGGCGCCATCGCCGGCGCGGCCGTCAAGCGGGTCGCGCTCGAACTGGGCGGCAAGTCCGCCAACGTGATCCTGCCCGGCGCGGACCTCGCCAAGGCGGTCAACGTCGGCATCGCCAACGTGATGACCAACTCCGGCCAGACGTGCAGCGCCTGGACCCGGATGCTGGTGGACGCCGAGCGGTACGACGAGGCCGTCGAGCTGGCGGCGAACGCCGTCACCAAGTACGTGGTGGGGGAGCGGGTCGGACCGCTCGTCAACGCCGCGCAGCAGGCCCGGGTGCGCGGCTACATCGCCCGGGGCGTCGAGGAGGGCGCCCGGCTGATCGCGGGCGGCCCGGACGCGCCCCTGGAGACCGGCTTCTACGTCAGCCCGACCGTCTTCGCCGACGTCACCCCGGACATGACGATCGCCCAGGAGGAGATCTTCGGCCCGGTGGTCTCGATCCTGCGGTACGAGGACGTGGACGACGCCCTGCGGATCGCCAACGACACCGTGTACGGGCTCGCCGGGGCCGTGTGGGCCGCGGACGACGAGGAGGCGGTGGCGTTCGCCCGCCGGATGGACACCGGCCAGGTCGACATCAACGGCGGCCGGTTCAACCCGCTGGCCCCGTTCGGCGGTTACAAGCAGTCGGGGGTCGGCCGCGAACTGGGGCCGCACGGCCTGGCGGAGTACCTCCAGACCAAGTCGCTCCAGTTCTGACCCCGTTCACCCCGTACGGGCGGGCCCCCGGGCGCGCCCGTACTCCCCTCCGTACGCCCCGGGCCGCCGGCGCACCACCGGGCGCCCCGCCCGCGACCGTACCGCCGTACCGCCCCTGTCCGTCCAGCCGTTCGAAGAGTCCTGGGAGTCTGCTCGTGGTCCGCGCTGCCGTCCTGCCCGCCGTCGGAGCTCCGCTGGAGATCACCGACATCGTCCTGCCGGAGCCCGGCCCCGGCCAGGTGCGCGTCGCGCTCGCCGCCGCCGGGGTCTGCCACTCCGACCTGTCCCTGTCCGACGGCACCATGCGCGTCCCGGTGCCCGCCGTCCTCGGCCATGAGGGCGCCGGTACGGTCCTGGCGGTCGGCGAGGGCGTCACCCACGTCGCGCCCGGCGACGGCGTGGTCCTCAACTGGGCCCCCTCCTGCGGGTCCTGCTTCCACTGCGGGATCGGCGAGGTCTGGCTCTGCGCCGACGCCCTCAAGGGCGCCGCCCGCCTCCACGCCCGTACGGCGGACGGCACCGGCCTCCACCCCGGGCTGAACGTCGCGGCCTTCGCGGAGGAGACCGTCGTCGCCGCCAACTGCGTGCTGCCCGCCCCCGACGGCATCCCGCTCACCGACGCCGCCCTCCTCGGCTGCGCGGTCCTCACCGGCTACGGGGCCGTCCACCACAGCGCCCGGCTCCGCGCGGGGGAGAGCGTCGTCGTCTTCGGGGTCGGCGGCGTCGGCCTCGCCGTGCTCCAGGCCGCCCGGATCGCCGGGGCGTCCCGGATCATCGCGGTCGACGTCTCACCGGCCAAGGAGGAGCTGGCCCGGCAGGCCGGGGCGACCGACTACCTGATCGCCTCCGCCACCACCCCGCGCGAGATCCGGAAGCTCACCGGCGGCCAAGGCACGGACGTCGCCGTCGAGTGCGTCGGCCGGCCCGCGACCATCCGGGCCGCCTGGGAGTCCACGCGGCGCGGCGGGCGCACGACGGTCGTCGGCATCGGCGGCAAGGACCAGGAGGTCACCTTCAACGCCCTGGAGATCTTCCACTGGGGCCGGTCCCTGACGGGCTGCGTCTACGGCAACAGCGACCCGGCGCGCGATCTGCCCGTCCTCGCCGACCACATCCGCGCGGGCCGCTTCGACCTGTCGATGATGGTCACCGAGCGCATCGGCCTGGACGGCATCCCCGCCGCCTTCGACAACATGATCGCGGGCAAGGGGGGCCGGGCCCTCGTCGTCTTCCCGTGACGCGGGGCGGTGTCCGGCGCCTCAGGAACCCTCCGGGCGGGCGGCCGCCTCCGCCGGGGCCGGGGCGGCCGCCCCGCCCCCGGTCCCGCCGCGTGCGCGGCTCCGGGAGACCGCCACCCCGGCCAGGCAGAGCACGCCGCCCAGGACGCCGAGCGGCGTCGGCACCTCGTCCAGCAGCACCCACGCCATCAGCACGACGATGGCCGGGACCGCGTACGTCGTCGCGCCCATCCGGCCCGCGGTGGTCCGCGCCAGCGCGTAGCCCCAGGTGGTGAAGGCGAGCGCGGTGGGGAAGACGCCCAGGTAGACCATGTTCAGGGTGGCCGGGAGCGGGGCGTCGGCGGCCTCGGAGACCAGCACCCCGGTGAACGGCAGGCAGGCCACGGCCCCGATCAGGCAGCCGAACGTGTTGATCTGGAGCGAGGAGCCGTGCTCCAGGGCCGGCTTCTGGCTCACCACGCCCGCCGCGTACGCCACCGCCGCCAGGACGCAGAGCACCACGCCCAGCACCGACGAGGAACCGTGCCCGGACATCCCGAGCCCGACGACCACCGCGCCCGCGAACGAGACGCCCATACCGGTCAGCAGCCGGCGCGGCAGCCCCTCACCGAGCATCCTGGCCCCCAGCAGCGCCATCAGGATCGGCCCGATGTTCACCAGCATGGCGGCCGTCCCCGCGTCGACCTCCTGCTCACCCCAGTTCAGGGCCACCATGTACAGCCCGAACCACAGCACGCCCGAGGTGACGATCCCCGGCCAGGCGCCCCGCCGGGGCAGCCCCTCCCGGCGGACGAGCAGGATCGCTCCGAGCACCAGAGCGCCCGTCGCCAGCCGCCCCAGGGCCAGCGCGCCGGGGGAGTACGCCTCGCCCGCGCTGCGGATGGAGACGAAGGCGGAGGCCCACAGCACGACGGTGGTGCAGGCGGCCGCCACCGCGCGCCGGCGCTGGGAGGGCGGTGAGACGGGGAGCGGCGTCGGGGTCGTCGTCATGCCCACGACCGTAGAGCCGCATCGCTTCATCCCCCACCGAATTGTCGATCCCCGTCAATCGGCGTCCGCGCGTACTGCTCGTACTGGAGCGCCAGCCCGTCCAGCAGCGCTCGCAGCCCCGTCTCGAACGCCCCCTCGTCGACCTGGCGGCGGTGGTCCGCCAGCCGGTGGGCCTGGCCGAGGTGCGGGTAGTCGGCGGGGTCGTAGGCGGTCTCGTCGTCGACGAACCCCCCGGCGAAGGAGCCCAGCGCCGAACCGGTGATGAAGTACCGCATCAGCGCCCCGATCCGGGTGGCCTGCGCGGGCGGCCAGCCCGCGCCCGTCATCGCCCCGAACACCGCGTCCGCCACCCGCAGCCCCGCCGGCCGCCGCCGGGGGCCCCGGGCCAGCACCGGGACGATGTGCGGGTGCGCGGCGAGCGCGGCCCGGTACGACAGCGCCCAGTCGTGGAGGGCCGCACGCCAGTCACGGGGGTCCGACGGCTCGAACATCGACAGGTCGACCTGGGCGGAGACCGCGTCGGCGACCGCGTCGAGGATCTCCTCCTTGTTGCGGAAGTGGTTGTAGAGCGAGGGCCCGCTCACCCCCAGGACGGCCGCCAGACGGCGGGTCGAGACGGCGTCGAGGCCCTCGGAGTCCACGAGCGCGCTCGCCGCGCCGACGATGCGGTCTCTGCTGAGGAGGGGCTTGCGCGGTCGGGCCATGCGGCTCATAGTAGGCCCTGGAAACCAGAAACTAGCAGTGCTAATTAAGTGATCGTGGGAAGCGGGGTGGCGCACGATGGACCTGGCGCTCAGCGAGGAGCAGGAAGCCGTCCGGAAGCTGGCCGAGGACTTCGTCGCGCGCGAGGTCGCCCCGCACGTCGTGGACTGGGACCGCGCCGAGGACGTCGACCGCTCGATCGTGCGGAAGCTCGGCGATGTGGGCTTCCTCGGCCTCACCGTCCCCGAGGAGTACGGCGGCTCCGGCGGCGACCACCTGTCGTACTGCCTGGTCACCGAGGAGCTGGGTCGCGGCGACTCCTCGGTGCGCGGCATCGTCTCCGTATCGCTCGGGCTGGTCGCCAAGACCGTCGCGGCCTGGGGGAGCGAGGAGCAGAAGCGGGCGTGGCTGCCCCGGCTGACGTCGGGCGAGGCGATCGGCTGCTTCGGACTCACCGAGCCCGGCACCGGTTCGGACGCCGGGAACCTCGCCACCCGGGCCGTCCGCGACGGCGGCGACTACGTGGTCAACGGCGCCAAGACGTTCATCACCAACGGCACCTGGGCCGACGTCGTCCTGCTCTTCGCACGTACCGGGGAGGCCCCCGGCCACCGGGGCGTCTCCGCCTTCCTCGTCCCCGCCGACACCCCCGGCCTCACCCGCCGCACCATCCACGGCAAGCTCGGCCTGCGCGGCCAGGCCACCGCCGAACTGGTCCTCGAAGACGTCCGGATACCCGCGTCCGCCCTCCTCGGCCCCGCGGGCAAGGGGTTCTCGATCGCCATGTCCGCCCTGGCCAAGGGGCGGATGTCGGTCGCGGCGGGCTGTGTCGGCATCGCCCAGGCGGCGCTGGACGCGGCCGTGCGGTACGCGGGCGAGCGCGAGCAGTTCGGCAAGGCCATCGCCGGCCACCAGCTCGTCCAGGAACTGCTCAGCGACATCGCCGTGGACGTGGACGCCGCCCGGCTGCTGACCTGGCGGGTCGCCGACCTGATCGACCGGGGCCGGGAGTTCGCCACCGCCGCCTCCCAGGCCAAGCTGTTCGCCTCCGAGGCCGCCGTCCGCTGCGCCAACAACGCCATCCAGGTCTTCGGCGGCTACGGCTACATCGACGAGTACCCGGTCGGCAAGCTGCTGCGGGACGCCCGGGTCATGACGCTCTACGAGGGCACCAGCCAGATCCAGAAGCTGATCATCGGCCGCGCGCTGACCGGCGTCTCCGCCTTCTGACCCGCCCGCCGGTCCCGTTCTCCCGCCCGGCGCCCGCGCCGCGTTTCGCACGGATGTCTGAGTAGCCGGTCTGAGTAGGCGCGCGGATGTGGCGTGCGCCACGTCGGCGGGATGCTCGGCCCATGAGCGACACGAACTCCGTCAAGCAGCAGAGCACCGCCGCCTTCTACGGCCAGGCCGTCGCCTCCTTCATGGTGGCGATCGGCGCGGTGGCCCTCGGGATCTTCTTCCTCGACGCCGACGCCTGGGTGCGCGGCTTCCTCGCCATCGGGGTGCTCTACCTCGTCACGTCCTGCTTCACGCTGGCCAAGGTGATCCGGGACCGCCAGGAGGCCGGGCAGATCGTCAACCGGGTCGACCAGGCCCGGCTGGAGAAGATCCTCGCCGACCACGACCCCTTCCAGAAGCTCTGACCCGGCGGGACGCCGGGGCCGCCCTCCCGGCGGTGTTCGGCGGACCGGCGCCGGACACCGCCTAAGCGCTTGCTCAGGTTCGGGGTATGGTGTTCGTCCTGTTGACGGAGAGGGGCCCTGGGCGATGAGTGCGGCGGAGGAGACGACCGGCGAGGACGCGCCGTGGGGCGAGGTCACTCCCGAGGCGGCCAGGCGGCTCCTCGTCGCCGCCGTGGACGCCTTCGCCGAGCGCGGGTACCACGCCACCACCACCCGGGACATCGCCGGACGGGCCGGGATGAGCCCCGCCGCCCTCTACATCCACTACAAGACGAAGGAAGAGCTGCTCCACCGGATCAGCAAGCTCGGCCACGAGCGGGCGCTGTCCGTCCTGGAGGCGGAGGCGGACCGGGAGGGCGCGGCCGCCGACCGGCTCGCCGGGGCCGTCCGCTCCTTCGTCCGCTGGCACGCCGAGCGGCACACCACCGCCCGGGTCGTCCAGTACGAGCTGGACGCGCTGGGCGAGGAGCACCGCACCGAGATCGTCGCCCTGCGGCGCAGGAGCGACGCGGTGGTCCGCCGGATCATCGGCGAAGGCGTGCGGGACGGCGAGTTCGACGTTCCCGACGTGCCGGGCACCACGCTCGCCGTGCTGTCCCTCTGCATCGACGTCGCCCGCTGGTTCAACGCCCGGGGCAGCCGTACGCCCGACGAGGTCGGCGAACTGTACGCCGGTCTCGTCCTGCGTATGGTCGGGGCCCGGCGCCCGCCGCGGGAGCCCGGCGCCGCCCGGTAGCGGCGCGGCTCAGAAGTAGTAGCGGGAGACCGATTCGGCCACGCAGGCCGGCTTCTCGCCGCCCTCGCGCTCGACGGTGACGACCGCCGTGACCTGCACGCCGCCGCCCGTCTCCTCGACCTCGCGGAGCACCGCCGTGGCGCGCAGCCGGGAGCCGACCGGGACGGTCGAGGGGAAACGGACCTTGTTGGTTCCGTAGTTGATGCCCATCTTCATGCCCTCGACCCGCATCACCTGCGGCACCAGCGCGGGCAGCAGCGACAGCGTCAGATAGCCGTGCGCGATGGTCGTTCCGAACGGGCCGTCCTTCGCCCGCTCCGGGTCCACGTGGATCCACTGGTGGTCGCCGGTCGCCTCGGCGAACCGGTCGATCCTCTCCTGCTCGATCTCCAGCCAGTCGCTGTGGCCGAGCTGCTCGCCCACCCCGTCCCGCAGCTCCTGCGCGGACGTGAAGATCCTCGGTTCTGCCATGTTCCCGGTTCCTGCCTTCCGGCTCGGCGCACCATCCGGCGCGATGTCTAAGCGCTTGCTCAGCATCGTCGGGCGGCGCGGTCCTTGTCAACGACGAGGAAGTAGGTTGGGGGACGTGCCCCAGATCCCGCAGTCACTCCACGAACTCTCGGTCGGCCAGCTCTCGGCGCGCAGTGGCGCCGCCGTCTCCGCCCTGCACTTCTACGAGTCCAAGGGCCTGATCAGCTCCACCCGCACCAGTGGCAACCAGCGCCGCTACTCGCGAGACGCACTGCGCCGCGTCGCCTTCGTCCGGGCGGCGCAGCGCGTCGGGATTCCGCTGGCCACGATCCGCGACGCGCTCGCGGAACTGCCCGAGGAGCGCACGCCGAACCGCGCGGACTGGGCGCGCCTCTCCGAGATCTGGCGCGGCGAACTGGACGAGCGCATCACGCAGTTGCACCGGTTGCGCGACCACCTGACCGACTGCATCGGCTGCGGCTGCCTGTCGCTGGAGACCTGTGTCCTCTCCAACCCCGACGACGTCAACGGCGAGAAGATGACCGGCTCCCGCCTCATGCCCGAGCGCGCGCGGCTGCCCGGGCCCGAGCAGCCGACCGGGCAGCCGTAGCCCGGCGGGGCGCCGGCGCTCTCACGCCGCCGCGACCGTGGTCCGCTTCCGGTGGCGGGGCAGCCGTGCGCGGGCCAACGTGCGGTCGGTCAGGGCGGGTTGCGGCAGGGCGATCCCGCAGCCCGTGCAGACCGGGCCCGCCCACGGCTCGTCGCCCCGCTCCTGCCGCCACTCGATCCCGGTCCCCGCGCAGACGGGGCAGGCGGAGCCGGGGTCCGAGCCGAGGGCCGCGATCAGCCGGCGCAGCACCTCGGCGAGCGGCTCGCTGGGATGCACCTCCGGGTCCGTGCAGCGGGCCACCCCGTGGCCGCCCCAGGTGCGTCGGTGCCAGTCGTCGAACGCGCCGGGCCGCCGCAGCCCCGCGTGCTTCTCGCGCCGCCGCCGCTCGGCGAACCGCGCCTCGTACGCGAGCCAGACGGCCCGCGCCTCCTCCAGTTCGTCCAGCGCGCTGATCAGCCGCGCCGGATCGGGGGCCCGGTCCTCGGGATCGATCCCGTGCCGGGCGCACAGATGGTCCCAGGTCGCCCGGTGCCCGTACGGGGCGAACCTCTCCAGACACTTGCGCAGGGAGTACCGCCGCAGGGCGAGGTCGCCCAGCGGATCGCGGACCTGTCTCGCGAGACTCCGGAAACCGGCCATGTCACCGCCACCTCCGTCGTTCGTCCTTGGACGTCAGGGAATGGACGTACGCCTGCCCGTTTCGGCTCCATCGAAAGATGAAATCCGTCCATTGGCCGAGACTCCTCATGCCGGACCGGGTTCCGTACGGCGTGACGGGCGGCGGTGAAGCGGCGCACGCGCGGGGCGTGCACGGCTCGCGCGCTGCCCGGATCGCGGTCCGCGCCCTCGGCCTCCGCGCGGGCGTCGGAGCGGACCGTGCGGTCGCGTCTCCCCGCTGACCAGGGAATTCAGTGGTGGCACCGGTGTGCGATGAGGTTGTGTGACCTCATGACAACAGGATCCCTCCGCCTCGAAGCGGTCACCCCCGACACGGTGCTCGAAGCCTGTCGGCTGGACGTCGCGCCGGAGCAGCGGAAGTTCGTCTCGCCGGTGGCGCAGTCGCTGGCCGAGGCGTATGTGCACCCCGATACCGCCTGGCCCCGGCTGATCCGGGACGGCGACCGCGTCGTGGGCTTCGTGATGGCCTTCTTCGACGTGCGGTTCGACTTCGACGCCGGAGTGCCGGACGCACCGCTCCGCTCCGGCCTGTGGCGGCTGGCCGTCGCCGCGGGCGAGCAGGGCCGGGGGTACGGGCGGTTCGCGGTGGAGGCGGTGAACGACGAGATCCGGCGGCGCGGGGGAACGGTCTCGACCGTGACCTGGCACCTCGGGGAGGGCGGACCGGAGGAGTTCTACCTCCGCCTCGGCTACCGCAAGCGCGGTCTCACCGAGGACGGCGAGGCCCTCGGCGACCTGGACCTGACCGGCTGAGCGACCGGCTGAGCGCGCCAGGCGTACAACCGGGGGCGCCCGTGTTTCGCGGGCCCGGCGCGCCCGAGCCGTGAGCACGGCCGGGGGTCGCCCGTGCTGCGCGGGACCGGCCCGGCCGCCGACGCGTCCGGGCCCGAGCGCGCCCGGACGGTCCCGGCCGCCCGGTGAGCCCGCGCTACCCCCCGTACCGCAGATACTTCCGCCGCTTCGCCCGGAACGCCGACAGGTCCCGCTGCCACGCCCGTACCACCGCGTCGGTGTCCGCGCCCGCGTCGATCATCGTGCGGACCCGGGTGTTGCCGGTGAGCTTGTCGATCCAGTTGTCCGGCCGCCAGGCGAAACCGCTCCACGTCTGCTTCGCCGTGACGAGCAGGGCGATCCCGGTGCGGACCGGGTCGAACACCTCCCGGTCGTGCACGTGCACCTGCACCCCGCCCACCGTCTTCCCCGCGAACTTGGAGAAGGTCGGCGCGAAGTACGCCTCGCGGAAGGCCACCCCCGGCAGCCGCAGCGCGTTGGCGGCGGCCGCCCACCGGTGGTTGATGCCCTCCGCGCCCAGCAGTTCGAAGGGGCGCGTGGTGCCCCGGCCCTCGGAGAGGTTCGTGCCCTCGAAGAGGCAGGTGCCGGGGTAGACGACCGCGGTTTCGGGCGTCGGCATGTTCGGGCTCGGCGGCACCCAGGGCAGCCCGGTGGCGTCGAAGAAGTCCGAGCGCCGCCACCCCGACATCGTCACCACGTCCAGCCGCGCTGGACGCTCGTGGAAGAACTCCGCGTTGAAGAACAGCGCCAGCTCCGCCACCGTCATCCCGTGCGCCTGGGCGATCTCCCGGCGGCCGACGAACGTGCCGAACGCCGGGTCCAGCACTGGCCCCAGCGCCTCCCGCCCGGTCACCGGGTTCGGCCGGTCCAGCACGACGACGCGCTTGCCCGCGAGCGCGGCCGCCTCCAGGCAGTCGTAGAGCGTCCAGATGTACGTGTAGAAGCGCGCGCCCGCGTCCTGGATGTCGAAGAGGACCGTGTCCACGCCCGAGGCGGTGAACACGTCGGCCAGGTCCTGCCCGTTCTTGAGGTACGTGTCGTAGACCGGCAGCCCGGTCGCCGGGTCGTCGTAGCGCCCCTCGGAGCCGCCCGCCTGCGCGGTGCCCCGGAAACCGTGCTCCGGGCCGAACACGGCCGTCAGCTCCACCCGGGGGTCCGGATGCATGACGTCCACGATGTGCCGTACGTCGGCGGTGATCCCGGTCGGGTTGGTGACGATCCCGACCTTCTGGCCCCGCAGCATCCGGTAGCCGTCGGCCGCCAGCCGGTCGAAGCCGGTGCGCACCCGGCCGCGTCCGGGGCCGTGGCCGTGCGCGGGCGAGGCCGTCGCGGAACCGGTGCCGGCCGCCGTCGCCGCCAGGGCTCCCACCGCGCCTCCCGCGGCCAGCACACCACGTCGGGACAGGCTCATTCCGCTACCTCCATGATCGTGCCGACTGTCATGGCCACGCACGCTAGCGCGGGCCGACGCCGCGCGGAACGACCCGTGCGCCACGGATTCCCCGCGCCGGACAGCGGGACGGACGACGGGGCGCCGCCCGGTCCGCCGTCCGCCGGGGCGGAGCCCGCTGCCCGGACCGTGTCGTTCCTCACGGGCCGCCCGGCCCTTCCCGGATGACATACCGACTGGTTAGTCTGCCGGTGCGACCGGACGGAGAGGCGGGATGACGATGGGTACGGTGCAGGGCGTCGGCGTGGTGGTCACCGGGGCCGGAGGCGGCATCGGCGCCGCGCTGGCCCGCAGGTTCGCCGCGGAGGGAGCGCGGGTCGTCGTCAACGACCTGGACGCCGCGCGGATCGAACCGCTCGCGGAGGATATCGGCGGCTTCGCCGTCGCCGGGGACGCCTCGGGCATCGTGGACGCGGCTCGCGAGGCGCTCGACGGCACGGTGGACGTCTACTGCGCCAACGCGGGCCTCGCCTCGCCCGGCGACGCGTTCGCCGACGAGGAGGTCTGGGCCGCCGCCTGGGACGTCAATGTGATGGCCCACGTCCGCGCGGCCAGAGCGCTCCTGCCGGACTGGCTGGAGCGCGGCGGCGGGCGGTTCGTCACCACCGCCTCCGCCGCCGGGCTGCTGACGATGATCGGCGCGGCCCCCTACAGCGTCACCAAGCACGGGGCGGTCGCCTTCGCGGAGTGGCTCTCGCTCACCTACCGCCACCGGGGGATCAAGGTCCACGCGATCTGCCCGCAGGGCGTGCGGACGGACATGCTCACCGCCGCCGGCGCGGCGGGCGAGCTGGTCCTCGCCCCCGGGGCGATCGAGCCGGACGCCGTCGCGGACGCGCTGTTCGCGGCGATGGACGAGGACCGCTTCCTGGTCCTGCCCCACCCGGAGGTGGCCGGCTACTACCGGGCGCGTGCCACCGACCCCGACCGGTGGATGGGCGGCATGAACAAGCTCCAGCAGAAGTGGGAGGCGAGCGGAGCATGAGCGACCCGACGACCCCCGGCGCCCCGTCGCCCGGCGCACCCGCGTCCGGCGGCCACGGCACCGCACAAGGCCACGGCAGCGTGTCCGGCACCGCACAAGACCACAGCAGCGTGTCCGGCGGCCACGGCGGCGCACAAGGCCACGGCACCGCACAAGAGGCCCCGGCCTCCGGCCGCGCCACCACGCCAGGCGCTCCGGCCCCCGGCCGCGCCACCGCACCCGACGCCCCGGTCTCCGACGCCGCCTCCGGCCTCCCCGCCGGATCGATCTACGCCGCCCGGCCCTGGCTGGCCCTCCTCAGCGAGGCCCAGCGCGCCCCCGTCACCCCGCCCCCGAGCGTGCTCCACTCCTGGCGGGCCGCCGTGGAGCGGGCCCCGGACCGCACCGCCCTCGCCTACTTCGACGGCCGTCTCAGCTACCGCGAGACCGACGAACTGTCCGACTCGGTGGCCGGCCACCTCGTCGCCCGGGGGCTGCGGCGCGGCGACCGGGTCGCGATCATGCTCCAGAACAGCCCGCACTTCGTCCTCGCGCTGCTCGGCGCGTGGAAGGCGGGCGCCACGGCCGTCCCGCTCAACCCGATGTACAAGTCCGGCGAGGTCGCCCACGTCCTCGCCGACGCCGGGGTCACCGCGCTGATCTGCTCGGACCGGGCGTGGGACACGTATCTGCGGGAGACGGCCGCCGCCGCCCCGGGCCTCCGTATCGCGCTCACCGCGTGCGAGCGCGACCTCCAGAGCGTGGACGACCCCCGCGTCCTCGGTTTCGAACGGCTCCCCGCCCCCGGTCCCGACGACCTCGCGGACGACCTGCTGACCGCCGCCCGCGCCGGCCTCCCCGCCCCGGCGGACCCGCTCCTCACCGCCGCCGACACCGCGCTGATCAGCTACACCTCCGGGACCAGCGGCGCGCCCAAGGGCGCGATGAACGCCCACGGCAACATCACGGTCAACGCCGAACGCCAGCGCGCCGGCCACCCCGTCGCCGAGGGCTCCGCCTACTTCGCGCTCGCCCCGCTCTTCCACATCACCGGCATGGTCTGCCAGTTCGCCGCCTGCGTCGCCAACGCGGGCACCCTCGTCCTGGCCTACCGCTTCGAGGCGGGCGTCGTCCTGGAGGCGTTCGCCGCCCACCGACCCGCCTACACCGTCGGCCCGTCCACCGCGTTCATGGCGCTGGCCGCCCACCCGGACGCCACCCCCGGACACTTCGCCTCGTTCCGGGTGATCTCCTCCGGCGGCGCGCCCCTGCCGCCCGCGCTGGTGGAGAAGTTCCGCGCGGGCTTCGGCCCGTACCTCCGCAACGGCTACGGGCTCACCGAGTGCACCGCCCCCTGCGCCTCCGTCCCGCCCGAGCGCGAGGCCCCCGTGGACCCGGTGTCCGGCACCCTCTCGGTCGGCGTCCCCGGCCCCGACACCGTCGTCCGCATCCTCGACGAGGAGGGGCGGGAGGCGCCCTTCGGAGAGCTGGGCGAGATCGCGGTGCGCGGCCCCCAGGTCGTGTCCGGCTACTGGAACCTCCCCGAGGCCACCGCCGCCGCCTTCCCCGACGGCGAGCTGCGCACCGGCGACATCGGGTTCATGGACGCGGCGGGCTGGCTGTACGTCGTGGACCGCAAGAAGGACATGATCAACGCGTCCGGGTTCAAGGTGTGGCCCCGCGAGGTCGAGGACGTCCTCCACACCCACCCGGCGGTGCGGGAGGCGGCCGTCGTCGGCGTGCCCGACGCCTACCGGGGCGAGACGGTCCGGGCCTACGTGAGCCTGCGGCCGGGGGCCTCGGTGGAGCCCGGCGAGCTGAGCGCGTACTGCGAGGAACGGCTCGCCGTGTACAAGTATCCGCGCGAGGTCGAGATCCTGACCGAGCTGCCGAAGACGGCGAGTGGGAAGATCCTCAGGCGGGAACTGCGTTCCCCCCGTTAGAACAGCGTCGAAATCGCGCACGCACGGTACGAAAGGAAGGTGGCGGCTCATGTCCAAGGCGACGGACCAGAACGGCACTCCCGTCCCCCAGAGACTGCTGGCCGCCGCCACCCGGCTCTTCGCCGAGCGCGGGTACGACCGCACCTCGGTCCAGGAGATCGTCGAGGCGGCAGGCGTCACCAAGGGGGCGCTCTACCACTACTTCGGCTCCAAGGAGGATCTGCTCCAGGAGGTCTACGCCCGGGTGCTGCGGCTCCAGCAGGAGCGCCTGGACGCCTTCGCGAACGCCGAGGCCCCGGTCGAGGAGCGGCTGCGCGACGCGGCGGCGGACGTGGTGGTCACAACGATCGACAACCTGGACGACGCCTCGATCTTCTTCCGCTCCATGCACCACCTGAGCCCCGAGAAGAACAAGCAGGTACGGGTCGAGCGCCGCCGCTACCACGAGCGCTTCCGGGCCCTGATCGAAGAGGGCCAGCGCAGCGGGGTGTTCTCCTCGGCCACCCCCGCCGACCTGGTCGTCGACTACCACTTCGGCTCGGTCCACCACCTCTCCACCTGGTACCGCCCGGACGGCCCGCTCAGCCGCCAGGAGGTCGCCGACCACCTCGCGGACCTGCTGCTGCGGGCCCTGCGCCCATAGGAGGCCCCGCGCCGCCGGTACGGGACGGGGGCCCGGGCCTCCGTTGGCCCGCTCCGCCCGACGGGGTGAGGCTGGAAGCATGACGTATGTCCCGCCTCCCCACGAGAGACCAGGACGCACGGACGCGGGCCCGGCCGCCGGCGCGGGCCCTGCGGCTCCCGCCGTCCCGCACGTGAGACCGCCCGCCGGTCCGGAGGTGACGGCGCCCCTCGTCCCCGGGGCGACCGCGCCCGCCGTCCCGCACGTGGAGCCGCACGCCGTCCCGCTCATGAGACCGCCCGCCGGTCCGGCTGCCAGGCCGCCCGTCGGCACGCCGCCGAGGCCGCCCGTCGGCACGGTCGCCACCCTGTTCGTTAATAGAACGGTTCTGTCCGGTTTCCGCTCTTGACGGAGCACGGTCATTTCCTTGAGCATCGGTCACGCATTGCGCACCTACCGGGCCCCGCTTCTCCGGGGCCCACGCTCCAGGACCCGGCCGGATCACCACGCGGCCGGGGACCCCCCGCACGTTCCGTCAGTCCCCAACGGAATCCGGAGCCCGTCCCATGAGACCGAACCGCTTCACCCTGCGCAGATCCCCGGCGGCCGTCGCGGCCGTGGCCCTGACCGTCGCCCTCGGCGCCGGCGCCCCGGCCGCCCAGGCCACCGGGGCCGCCGCACCGGCGAAGGCCGCGGCCGCCGCCCCCGACATCCCCGTGGCCAACGTCAAGGCCCACCTGTCGCAGTTCTCGACGATCGCCGCGAACAACGGCGGCAACCGCGCCCACGGCCGTCCCGGCTACAAGGCGTCCGTGGACTACGTGAAGGCCAAGCTCGACGCGGCCGGATACACCACCACGCTCCAGCAGTTCACCTCCAACGGCGCCACCGGCTACAACCTGATAGCCGACTGGCCCGGCGGCGACCCCAACAAGGTCCTGATGGCCGGGGCCCACCTCGACTCGGTCTCCTCCGGCGCCGGGATCAACGACAACGGCTCCGGCTCGGCCGGCGTCCTGGAGACCGCCCTCGCCGTCTCCCGCGCCCAGTACCAGCCCGACAAGCACCTGCGGTTCGCCTGGTGGGGCGCGGAGGAGCTGGGCCTGGTCGGCTCGAAGTACTACGTCAACAACCTGCCGTCCGCGGACCGTTCCAAGCTCGCGGGCTACCTCAACTTCGACATGATCGGCTCGCCCAACCCCGGTTACTTCGTCTATGACGACGACCCGGTCATCGAGAAGACCTTCAAGGACTACTTCGCGGGCATCTCGGTCCCGACCGAGATCGAGACCGAGGGCGACGGCCGCTCCGACCACGCCCCGTTCAAGAACGTCGGCGTCCCCGTCGGCGGCCTCTTCACCGGCGCCGGCTACACCAAGTCCGCCGCCCAGGCGCAGAAGTGGGGCGGCACGGCCGGGCAGGCGTTCGACCGCTGCTACCACTCGTCCTGCGACAGTCTGAGCAACATCAACGACACCGCCCTGGACCGCAACAGCGACGCCGCCGCCCACGCGATCTGGACCCTGTCCGCCGGCTCCACCGGCGAACCGCCCACCGGCACCGTCTTCTCCAACGACGCCGACGTCACCATCCCGGACGCCGGGGCGGCCGTGACCTCGTCCATCGCCGTCACCGGCCGGAGCGGCAACGCGCCGGCCGCGCTCAAGGTCGACGTCGACATCAAGCACACCTACCGGGGCGACCTGGTCGTCGACCTGCTCGCCCCGGACGGCACCGCGTACCGGCTGAAGAACTCCAGCAGCGGGGACTCGGCCGACAACGTCATCGCGACCTACACGGTCAACGCCTCCAGTGAGGTGGCCAACGGGACCTGGAAGCTCCGCGTCCAGGACATCGCCCGCCAGGACACCGGCTACATCGACGCCTGGAAGCTCACCTTCTGACCGTCGCGCCCCACCGGCCCCCGGGCCCGTCCGCCGGTCTCCGGCGACACCGCCGCGGCCCCCTCCCGACGAGCACCTCGGGAGGGGGCCGCACCGCCGTCCGTCACCCGTACCGCTTGATCTCCCGCCGGGCCAGCGACCGCTGGTGCACCTCGTCGGGGCCGTCCGCCAGCCGCAGCGTCCGCGCCGAGGCCCACAGCTCCGCCAGCGGGAAGTCCTGGCTGACCCCGCCCGCGCCGTACAACTGCACCGCCGAGTCCAGGATGTCCACCACCGCGCGCGGGGTGGCGATCTTGATCGCCTGGATCTCCGTGTGCGCGCCCTTGTTGCCCACGGTGTCCATCAGCCAGGCCGTCTTCAGCACCAGCAGCCGCAACTGCTCCACGGTGACCCGGGCGTCCGCGATCCAGTTCTGCACGACGCCCTGAGCGGCCAGCGGCTTGCCGAACGCCGTACGCGCCACCGCCCGCCGGCACATCAGCTCGATGGCCCGCTCCGCCATCCCGATCAGCCGCATGCAGTGGTGGATGCGTCCCGGGCCCAGCCGCGCCTGCGCGATGGCGAATCCGCCGCCCTCCTCGCCGACCAGGTTCGCCGCGGGGACCCGCACGTCGTGGAAGACCACCTCGGCGTGGCCGCCGTGCGAGTGGTCCTCGTATCCGTACACCCGCATCGCACGCCGCACCTCGACGCCCGGGGTGTCGCGGGGGACTAGGATCATCGACTGCTGGCGGCGGATGTCCTCGCCGTCCGGGTCGGTCTTGCCCATCACGATGAAGACCGCGCAGTCCGGGTTCATCGCCCCGGAGATGTACCACTTCCGCCCGTTGACGACGTAGTCCTCGCCGTCCCGGATCATCCGCGTCTCGATGTTCGTCGCGTCCGACGACGCCACGTCCGGCTCCGTCATCGCGAACGCCGAACGGATCTCCCCGGCGAGCAGCGGCTCCAGCCACCGCTTCCTCTGCTCCTCGGTCCCGAACTGGGAGAGCACCTCCATGTTCCCGGTGTCGGGGGCGGCGCAGTTCGTCGCGGTCGGCGCGAGGTGCGGGGAGCGGCCGGTGATCTCGGCGAGCGGGGCGTACTGGAGGTTCGTCAGCCCCGCCCCGTACGCCGCGTCCGGCAGGAAGAGGTTCCACAGCCCCTGCCGGCGCGCCTCGGCCTTCAGCTCCCCGACGACCGCGGGCGTGTCCCACGGGGAGGCGAGCCGGGCCCGCTGCTCCTCGGCGACCGGCTCGGCCGGATACACGTGCTCGTCCATGAACGCGAGGAGCCTGCCCCGCAGTTCCTCGGTACGGGCGTCGAATGCGAAGTCCATGGGTCAGCCTTCCTGGAGGGTGGTGCGGCCGTGCTCGATGAAGACGGGGACGAGGTCGCCGATCCTGTCGAAGCCCGCGCCGACGGTCTGGCCGAGCGTGTAGCGGTAGTGGATGCCCTCCAGGATCACGGCGAGCTTGAACCACGCGAACGCGGTGTACCAGGAGATGGCGGAGGTGTCCCGGCCGGACCGGGCCGCGTAGCGCTCGATCAGCTCGGCGGGGGAGGGGTGGCCGGGGGCGCCGCTGGTGGTGGAGACCGGGGACTCCGGCAGCCCGAGGTCGGAGCTGTACATCACGAGCAGGCCGAGGTCGGTCAGCGGGTCGCCGAGCGTGGACATCTCCCAGTCCAGGACGGCCCTGATCCGTTCGTCCGGGCCGAGCAGCACGTTGTCCAGCCGGTAGTCGCCGTGGACGACGGTGGGCGCGGGGGAGGCGGGCAGGGAGCGGCCGAGGTCGGCGTGGAGCTCGTCGACGCCCGCCAGGTCGCGGTTGCGGGAGGCGTCGAGCTGCTTGCCCCACCGGCGCAACTGCCGCTCCAGGAAGCCCTCGGGCCGGCCGAAGTCCCCGAGGCCGACCGCTCCCGGATCCACGGCGTGCAGGTCGACCAGGGTGTCGACGAGTCCGAGGACCGCCGCCCGGGTGCGCTCGGGGCCCAGCGGGGCGAGCTGCTCGGCGGTGCGGTACGGGACGCCCTCGACGTACTCCATCACGTAGAACGGCGCGCCGAGCACCGCGTCGTCCTCGCAGAGCAGCAGCGGCTCCGGAACGGGCACGGCGGTGGGGTGCAGCCCGCTGATCACGCGGTACTCGCGCGCCATGTCGTGCGCGGTGGCCAGCACATGGCCGAGCGGCGGCCTGCGCACCACCCACTGCCCCGTCCCGTCGCCGACGACGTACGTCAGGTTCGAGCGGCCGCCCTCGATCAGCCGCGCGTGGAGGGGTCCGCTCACCAGTCCCGGCCGCTCGCGGTCGAGACGGGCCCGCAGCGACTCCGGGTCGAGACCTGGCGGGGGGACTGGGCTCATGGTGCGTACCTCCGGGCGGTGGGGCGTGGGCGTGTCCGAAGGATCAGGACCCGATCGGGGTCCGTCGGGCACGCCCGGGGCGGGACGGTCGGAGACCATGATGCCGACCAGTCGGTATGTCGTCCAGTGTCTCTCCCGATCCGATCGCTCCGGCTCCGGCGTCCGACCGGGGTAGCGGATCCGAACCCGCGCGCGTCCGGCGGGGTAGCGGATCCGAACCCGCGCGCGTCCGGCGGGGGAGCGGATCTGGACCCGCGCGCGTCCGGCGGCCCCGCGGCGGCCGTTCCGCTTCGCCCCGCCCTGAGTTGCGGCGGCCCGGCCCTGCGCGGAAGGTCGAGGGATGAAGGCGATCAGCTACAGCGCGTACGGCTCCGCGGACGTCCTGGAGTACGGCGAGCGGCCCGACCCCACGGTCGGCCCGGACAGCGTCCTCGTGAAGGTGCGGGCCGCCGCCGTCAACCCGGTCGACTGGAAGGCCCGCGAGGGCTATCTGCAGAAGGCGCTCGACGCCGTCTTCCCGGTGATCCCGGGCTGGGACGTCTCCGGCGTCGTCGTGCAGCCGGGCGTCGCCGTGGACGAGTTCGCGGTGGGCGACGAGGTCATCGGCTATGTACGGGAGGACTTCCTCTCCCGGGGTACGTTCGCCCAGTACGTCGCCGCCCCCGTGCGCACCCTGGCCCGCAAGCCCCTCAGCCTCAGCTTCGAGGAGGCGGCCGGTCTGCCACTGGCCGGGCTGACCGCGTACCAGGTGCTGCACCGCACCCTGAAGATCCGCGAGGGCGACGCCGTCCTGGTCCACGCGGCGGCCGGCGGGGTCGGATCGCTCGCCGTCCAGATCGCCCGGCACACCGGCTGCCGGGTCGTCGGCACCGCGAGCCCCCGCAACCACGACCACCTGCGCAGCCTCGGCGCGGAACCGGTGGAGTACGGCGAGGGCCTCGTCGAACGCCTTCGGGAGCTGGTCCCCGAAGGCTTCGACGCCTCCTTCGACACGGTCGGCGGCGACGCCCTGCGGGCCTCCGCCGACACTCTCGCCCCGGACGGCCGGCTCG
Organism: Streptomyces californicus; assembly: GCF_000717645.1. Taxonomy (GTDB): domain Bacteria; phylum Actinomycetota; class Actinomycetes; order Streptomycetales; family Streptomycetaceae; genus Streptomyces; species Streptomyces californicus. The sequence continues at coordinate 66,605 of NZ_JNZZ01000012.1, read as the reverse complement.
CCTCCGTCGCGGACGAGGAGGTCTTCTCCTACGGCGGCCGCTACGCCTTCGTACGCCCCGACGCGCACGACCTGGCCAAGGTCGCGGAGCTGGCCGAGCGGGGCATCGTCACCGTCCACGTGGACCGGGTGTTCCCGCTGGAGGAGGCGGCCGAGGCGTACCGGCTCAACCAGGAGGGGCGGACCCGCGGCAAGATCGTGGTGACGGTGGACTGGGACGACTGAGGGACGGGGAAGCCCGCCCGCAGGGCGGCGTCACGTCCTCAGAACAGCATCGCCGCCGCGAACGCCGCCAGCGCCACCGTGCACAGCGCCGCCGTCAGCGCGCCGCGCGGCGCCAGCGCCGGGGGGCGGGCCGTCCCGAGCGCCACCACCCGGCGGTGGGCCACCAGCAGGAAGCCCAGCCAGGCGAGCGTGCTCAGCGCCACCGCGACCAGCGCCCCCGGCGTCGCCCCGCTGTGCAGAGCCTGCCGTACGGCCAGCAGCGCGACGACCGTGGCGGAGAGCGTCGTCCGCCGCCACGCCAGCCGCGTCCGCTCGGGCTGCAGCCCGGGGTCCCGCACCGCGGCCGTCACCCGCTCTCCCAGCCGAAGAGGACCACCACCACCATCGCCACGGCCACCACGGCGACCACGAGGCTCAGCAGCGTCGGGAACCGGGACACCGGCAGATCCTCGCCCCGCCGCATCGCCCGCTCGCACCGCACCCAGTGGTTGACCGCGCGCAGCGCGCAGAGCACCCCGGCGGCCAGCAGCCCGAGCGCCAGACCGGCCCGTACGCCCCACGCCAGATCCGGCAGGAACTGGTCCACCGCGAATCCGCCGCCGATCAGGGCCAGCGCCGTACGGACCCAGGCCAGGAACGTCCGCTCGTTGGCCAGCGAGAACCGGTAGTCCGGGGTGTTCCCTTCCTCCCGCACCCGCTGAGGCGCGAACCACAGCCGTACGCTCTGCGCGATCTTGTTCACACGTGAAACCCTAGGCGCTGCCGAATGAACGAGCCCGACCAGGGCCGATCGCATCCGATCAGGCCGGCCGAGATCGGGCCGCGACGACCGCGCCGGGCCCCGCCGGGACAACGGGGCCGGGGCGGCCGCGCCGGGAGGTCCGAGCCGGGACGACTGGGCCCGCACACCCCGCGCCGGGCCCGTCACGCCGGACGCGACTCCCGCAGCCGCCGGTACGCCTCCAGCCCGTCCGGCACCCACGGCCACTCCCCGAGCCGCCGCTCCACCTCCGCCTCGTCCAGGAACGCGTGCCAGGCGACCTCCTCCACCTGCGGCGAGACCGGAAGATCGCAGCGGACCCGGTAGACCGCCGACCACCAGGTGTGCGCGCCGTCCGCGTAGAGGAACCGGAACAGCGGCTCCGGCCGGGGCAGCCCCGTGACCCCCAGCTCCTCCTCCGCCTCACGCAGCGCCGCCTCGTCGTACGACTCGCCCGCGCCCACGACACCGCCGACGAACATGTCGTAGTGCGAGGGGAAGACCAGCTTCGTGTCCGTGCGGCGGTGGACGAAGAGCCTGCCCTCCGCGTCGCGCGCCTCGATGAACACGCACCGGTGCCGCAGCCCCCGCGCGGTCGCCTCACCGCGCGGAGCCTGCCCGACGACCACGTCGTTCTCGTCGACGATGTCCAGGATCTCGTCTGAGGGGTTCATGCACCTCATCCAACCGCACCCGGCCGGGAGGTTGACGTGGCCCCGGCGGATACCCAAGATCTGACGCACGGGTAACTTGAACGTTTCGCCGACCCCGCGCGGCCGGCCGTGCCCACCCGTCCCGCTCCCCCCGAGCCTCCCCGACAGGATGGAAACCATGGCGTACGACGCTGATGTGATCGTGATCGGGGCGGGACTCGCCGGGCTCGTGGCCACCGCCGAACTGGCCGACGCCGGACGCTCCGTGATCCTCCTCGACCAGGAGCCCGAACAGGCCCTCGGCGGCCAGGCGCACTGGTCCTTCGGCGGCCTCTTCCTCGTCGACTCGCCCGAACAGCGCCGGATGCGGATCAAGGACAGCCGCGAACTGGCCCTCCAGGACTGGTACGGCACGGCGGGCTTCGACCGCGAGGACGAGGATCGCTGGCCGAGGAAGTGGGCCGAGGCGTACGTCGACTTCGCCGCCGGCGAGAAGCGCTCCTGGCTGCACCAGCAGGGGCTGCGCATCTTCCCCGTCGTCGGCTGGGCCGAACGCGGCGGCTACGACGCGACCGGCCACGGCAACTCCGTACCCCGCTTCCACATCACCTGGGGCACCGGCCCCGGCGTCGTCGCCCCCTTCGAGCGGAGGGTGCGCGAGGGCGTCGCCAAGGGGCTCGTCCAGCTCCGCTTCCGCCACCGCGTCACCGGACTCTCCCGCACCGCCGGGGCGCTCGACACGGTCACCGGCGAGGTGCTGGAGCCCAGCGCGGCCGAGCGCGGCACCGCGAGCAGCCGGGAGGTCGCCGGAGCCTTCGAGCTCAAGGCCCAGGCGGTGATCGTCACCTCCGGCGGCATCGGCGGCAACCACGACCTGGTCCGCGCCCAGTGGCCGGAGCGGCTGGGCACCCCGCCCGAGAAGATGCTCTCCGGGGTCCCGGCGCACGTGGACGGCCTGATGCTCGGCATCGCCGAGAAGGCGGGCGCGCACCACATCAACCGCGACCGGATGTGGCACTACACCGAGGGCATCGAGAACTGGAACCCGATCTGGGCCCGGCACGGCATCCGCATCCTCCCCGGCCCCTCGTCCCTCTGGCTGGACGCGCGCGGCAAGCGGCTGCCGGTCCCGCTCTTCCCCGGGTTCGACACGCTCGGCACCCTCGAACACATCATGGGCTCGGGCCACGGCTACACCTGGTTCGTGCTCAACCAGCGCATCATCGGCAAGGAGTTCGCCCTCTCCGGCTCCGAACAGAACCCGGACCTCACCGGCAAGTCGGTCCGCGACGTGATCGGCCGGGCCCGCGTGGACGTACCCGCTCCGGTCAAGGCGTTCATGGACCGCGGGGCCGACTTCGTCGTGGAGAAGGACCTCGGCGCGCTGGTGCGGGGCATGAACGCGATCACCGGCGAGGGGCTCATCGACGAGGCGGGCCTGCGCCGCGAGATCACCGCCCGCGACCGCGAGATCGTCAACCCCTTCACCAAGGACCTCCAGGTCACCGCGATCAACGGGGCCCGCGCCTACCTGGGCGACCGCCTCATCCGGACCGTGAAGCCGCACCGCATCCTGGACCCGGCGGCGGGCCCGCTGATCGCCGTCCGCCTCAACATCCTCACCCGCAAGTCGCTCGGCGGGCTGGAGACGGACCTGTCCTCCCGGGTCCTGACCGCCGAGGGCGCCCCGCTCCCTGGGCTGTACGCGGCGGGCGAGGCGGCGGGCTTCGGCGGCGGCGGGGTCCACGGCTACCGCTCGCTGGAGGGCACGTTCCTGGGCGGCTGCGTCTTCTCGGGCCGCGCGGCGGGCCGGGCGGCGGCGGAAGCGACGGCGTAGCGGCGGATTTCCGGAGCCGGATTCCGCCGCTCGTACGGCAGGGGCTCGCGGGCCCCGCCCCGGGAGCGCCCTGCGTCGCTGGAGTGCCGCCGCCCCCGGGAGTGCCGCCCCGGCAGCCCTCCGGCTCGGGAGCGCCGCCGCCCCGCGGACGTACCCGGACCCCCGGTCACTCCCACCGCTCGACCACCCGGAACCGCTCCGCGACGATCAGCGTCCCGTCGTCCACGGTGAACGACGGGTCGCCCAGCGCCTCCCGCATCTCCTCGCTGTGCCAGAACCGCTCGTGCCCCGCCCGCCATTCGGCCACCGAGGCGTACCCCTCGCCCTCGTCCAGCGCGTGCCGCAGGTCCACGGCCCCCAGTGGCAGCACCCGTACGTCCGTCACCTCGACCACCGCCACCTCCCGCCCCTCCGAGTCGATGAGTGCCGAGCGTTCGCCGACCGGCGGCAGTTCCTCCTGTTCCAGCTCGTACTCGCACAGCAGCCCGGTGGTGGACACCTTCTCCCCGGAGAGCACGGCCGCCACCAGCCGGTCCCGCAACGGTCCGGGAAAGGCGAGAAGGTAGGGCTTCAGGGGTTCGCGTGGCTCCATGCGACCAGTGTGGCACTCGGTGCGGCCGCCCTCCGGGCGGCGGTGGCGGTGGCGGTTCGACGACAGGCCCTCGGAGGCGTTCTCCGGCCCCACGCCCCGGGCGCCGCCGGGCCGTTTTTCCCGCCCATTCGACCGGAACCGGCCAACTGGCATACCTATATGAGCAGTTGGCGGCCAACGCCTCTTGACTGAGAGCGCGACCGCCCGCTTTGCTGTGCGCGATCATCCGCTCGCACACCGCATCGAAAGAAGCCCGCGGCATGCCCCCGCCCCCGCCGCCTCCGCCGCCCCTGGGCCGCTCCCGTCGCCGGGGCAGCCGCCCGGACACCGCCTTCGACCCGGCGCTCGACGACGGCGAACTCATCACCGTACGCGGCCGGTTCGCCCGGGGCAGGTGGTCCGAGGCCCGCACCCTGCTGGTGGGCACCGGGCGGGACTGGGACCGCCGCGCACACCGGCTGCTGGCCCTCGCCGAGGTCCCCTCCGCCGCCGACTGGGCGGGCGACTGGCTGCTCGTCGAACCCGAGAGCGCCGACGCGGCCGTCCTCCTCGGCTGCGCCCGGGTGGTCCGCGCCCTGCGCCCCGGGGCGACGCCGCGCGACGCCGCCCACGCCCGCGAGGGGTGCCTGGCCGCCGCCCGCCTGGCCCCCGAGGACCCCACCCCCTGGCTGGCGCTCCTCCTGCTGGACCGGGGGAGCGACGACGGCCGGGACGAGACGGGCAGGCTCTTCGAGGAGGTGCGCTCCCGCCACCCGGACCACCACCACGCCCACCACGTGATGACCGCCCTGCTGGCGGAGAGCAGCCCCGAGAGCGGTCACGACCCGCTCCACGAGGTGTACGACTTCGCCGCCTGGGCCGCCGAACTGGCGCCCGCCGACTCCCCGTTGGCGGTTCTCCCGGTGATCGCCCACGCCGAGCGCTACCGCGTCCTGGTCGCCGCGGGCATCGAGTCGGCCGACCCGGCCGTCTCCGAGCACTGGACCGGACGCCGGGCCCGCCAGGTGATGAAGGCCGCCTTCGACTGGTGGCTGGAGTGGGAGCACGACGACCATCCGCGCCACCGCGTCGACCTGAACTTCCTGGCACACGCCAAGGTCCGCGAGGGCCGGACCGCCGAGGCCGCCGCCCTCTTCCACCGCATCGGCGACCACGCCACCGCCGCGCCCTGGTCGTACGCCGGCGGTGAGCCCCACGCCGCGTTCACCGCCGCGCGCTCCTACGCGCTCGGCACCCCGTGAAACGCGCTCCGGAACCCGCCGCCTCCTGAGAGACGCGCCCCCGCGCCGTACGAAGAGCACCACCCCACCGGCTCCACCACGAAGGAAGGGACCACCCCGCCATGTCGACCGGCAGCTCATTCTCCAGCGAGACCGACGCCCCCGGGAGGGCTGCCGGCACCGGTGGGATCAACACCTACAAGGGCGAGGAACGCGCCCTGCGGGCCGGCCGGCTCGGCACCCCCGGGCTTCTGCTGTCGGTGGTCGCGGCCAGCGCCCCCCTGATGGTGGTCGCCGGGGTGATGCCCACGGTCTTCGGCGTGATGGGCATCGTCGGCCAGCCGCTGCTCTACATCATCCTGGGCGCCGTGCTGATGCTGTTCAGCGTCGGCTACGCGGAGATGAGCCGGCACGTCCACAACGCGGGCGCGTTCTACGCCTACATCGCCCGGGGGCTCGGCCCGACCGCCGGCGCCGGGGCCTCGCTCGTGGCGCTGGTGGCGTACAGCGCGATGCAGGTCGGCATCTACGGCATCCTCGGCTTCGAGGTCTCCGGGATCTTCGCCGCCTACCTCGACATCGAGCTCGCGTGGTGGATCCCGGCCCTGGCCTCGGCGGCGGTCGTCGGCGTCCTCGGCTGGCTCAAGATCGACCTCAACGCCAAGGTGCTCGGCGTCCTCCTGGTCATCGAGTGCGCCCTCGTCGTCATCTTCGACATCGCCGCCGTGGGCAAGCCGGGCCCCGAGGGCCTGTCGCTGCACGCCTTCAACCCCGAGACGCTCGCCGGCGCCGGGCTCGGCACCGCGCTCTGCTTCTGCGTCGCCGCGTTCGTCGGCTTCGAGCAGGCCCCGGTGTACGCCGAGGAGACCAGCCGCCCGCAGGTCGTGGTCTCCCGGGTGATGTTCCTCGCCGTCGGCTACGCCGCGCTGTTCCTGGCGATCAGCTCCTGGGCCCTGACCGTGGCCGCCGGACCCGGCTCCATCGCCGACACCTCCCTCAAGGAGGGCCCCGGCATGCTGTTCGGCCTCACCGAGGAGCGGCTCGGCTCCACCTTCACCGACGTGCTGCACATCCTCTTCGTCACCGGGATGTTCGCGGCGCTCCTCAGCTTCCACAACGTGGTGGCCCGCTACGCCTTCGCGATGGGCCGCGAGGGGCTGCTGCCCGCCCGCTTCGGCCGTACCAACCGGGCGAGCGGCGCCCCCGGCACCGGCTCGCTGCTCCAGACCGCGGTCTCCGTCGTGGTCATCGCGGCGTTCGCGTTCACCGACGACAACCCGGTCGGCGACCCCACCGCCCCCGTCCTGCGGCTCTTCACCTGGATGGGCAACGTCGGCGCGCTCGGCGTCATCCTGCTGATGGCCGCCGCCTCCTTCGCCGTCATCGCCTTCTTCGTCAAGCGCGGGGCGGGCCGCGCGCAGGCCCCGCGCCTGGTCGCCTCCGCCCTCGCCGGACTCGCGCTCCTGGCGATCGCCGTCTTCACCGTCCGCGACTTCGACGTCCTCGTCGGTTCGGGCCCCGGATCGGCGCTCACCTGGCTGCTGCCCGGCGTGATCGTCCTCGCGCTCGTCGGCGGCCTGGTGTACGGAGCGGTGCTGCGCTCGGTCAGGCCCGGGACGCACGCCCGGATCGGCCTCGGCAACGAGGCGTTCCGGCTGGAGAGGGCCGCCGAGAGCGAGGCGTCCCGCCGCTGACCCCTCGCAGCCGGACGCGCGAACGCCCGCCCCGGACCGGGGCGGGCGTTCAGCTGTCAGCCGTACGGACGGCGTTCGCGTATCGGCGTACGGACCTGGCTACAGCAGCAGCGAGAGCAGCAGGATGAACGCCATCGCCACCACGGAGATGATCGTCTCCATGACGGACCAGGTCTTCACCGTCTGGCCCACGTTCATGCCGAAGTACTCCTTCACCAGCCAGAACCCGGCGTCGTTCACATGGCTGAAGAAGAGCGAACCGGCGCCGACCGCCAGCACCAGCAGCGCCGCGTGCGAGGTCGACATGTCGGCGGCCAGCGGGGCGACCAGACCGGCGGCCGAGATGGTGGCGACCGTGGCCGAGCCGGTGGCAAGGCGGATCGCGACGGCGATCAGCCAGCCGAGCAGCAGGGCGGGGATCGACCAGTTCTCGGAGAAGTCCAGGATCATCTGGCCCACCCCGGCGTCGATCAGCGTCTGCTTGAAGCCGCCGCCCGCGCCGACGATCAGCAGGATCCCGGCGATCGGGGCGAGGGACTTCTCCACCGTGCCGGCGAGCCGGCCCTTGGTGAAGCCGGCGGCCCGGCCGAGCGTGAACATCCCGACCAGGACGGCCGCGAGCAGCGCGATCAGCGGCGAACCGATGACCATGGTGACCTTCTGCAGGCCGTTGGCCGGGTCGTCCACCACGATCTCGACGAGCGCGTTGAGCAGCATCAGGAAGACCGGCAGCAGGATCGTCGCCAGGGTCGCCCCGAAGCTCGGACGGCGGTCCAGCTCCTCGGAGGGCCGCTGCGGGATCATGTTCTCCGGCGGCTTGATGTCCACCCAGCGCGCGGCGTAGCGGGAGAAGACCGGACCGGCGATGATCACCGTCGGGACGGCGACCAGCACACCGAGGGCCAGCGTCACGCCGAGGTTGGCGTCCAGCGCGTCGATCGCGACCAGCGGGCCGGGGTGCGGAGGGATCAGCCCGTGCATCACCGAGAGACCGGCCAGCGCGGGGATGCCGATCCGCATCAGGGAGTAGTTCCCGCGCTTGGCGACCAGCAGCACGACCGGGATCATCAGCACGATCCCGACCTCGAAGAACAGCGGCAGCCCGATGATCGAGGCGATCAGGACCATGGCCCAGGGCATCGCCCGGCCGCTCGCCTTCGCCAGGATCGTGTCGACGACCTGGTCGGCGCCGCCCGAGTCCGCGAGCAGCTTGCCGAGGATCGCGCCGAGCGCGATGAGGACGCCCACGCCGGCCACGGTGGAGCCGAGGCCCGCGGTGAAGCTGGCGATCGTGTCCGCCGGGGCCGCGCCCGCGAAGGAGCCGAGCGCCAGCGAACCGATGGTCAGCGCCAGGAAGGCGTGCATCTTGAGCTTGGTGATCAGGAGAACGATGACGGCGATGCCCGCCAGAACGGCGATGCCCAACTGAGCGTTGCCTGCCGAGGTGATCGGTTCGGCGGCGTCCGCTGCCAGCATCTCGACGCTGAGACTGGTCACGGTGAAGGTCCTTAGCTGTCGAGCCGGCGCAGTGCCGCGACGGCTCGCTGGGTGATTTCCGTAGGGGTGCCGGACACGTCGACGCTCACTCCGGCCTCGTCGGCCCGGAGCGGCTGGAGCGTCGCGAACTGCGAGTCGAGGAGCGCGGTCGGCATGAAGTGGCCCTTGCGGTCCGCCATCCGCTCCTCGATCAGCTCCCGGTCACCGGTCAGATGCAGGAAGACGGCGTCGGGCGCCCCCTCCCGCAGCCGGTCCCGGTAGGCCCGCTTGAGCGCGGAGCTGGAGACGACCCCGCCGAGCCCGGCCCGGCCGTGCGCCCACTCACCGATGGCGTCTAGCCAGGGCCACCGGTCGTCGTCGTCCAGGGGGGTGCCGGCCGACATCTTGGCGATGTTCGCCGGGGGATGGAAGTCGTCGCCCTCGGCGTACGGAACGCCGAGCTCGGCGGCGAGCAGCGGACCGATCGTGGTCTTGCCGGTTCCTGCTACGCCCATCACCACGACGACGTGGGGGGTGCTCATGGGGGGTGCGGTGTTCATGGGGGTGTCTCGCTGTCTTCTTCGACATCGGTCCGTCGCGCTACTGAAACCTATTAGGTACGACTTATTCAAGAGCCTGTGACGTAAACGTCGTACTTATTATTCTCGTCGGCCGCCGTTTAGGCTTGCTCCATGACCACACAGAGCCAGGGGCTGCATACGCATGTGCTGGAAACCCTGGGTCTGGAGATCTCCTCCGGCCAGTGCCCGCCCGGCAGCGTGCTGCGCACCGACGAGCTGGCCCGGCGCTTCGACGTCTCCCGCACGGTCATCCGCGAAGTGGTCCGGGTCCTGGAGTCGATGCACCTGGTCGAGTCCCGCCGCCGCGTCGGCGTGACCGTCCGCCCCGCCGCGACCTGGAACGTCTACGACCCCCAGGTCATCCGCTGGCGCCTGGCCGGCGCCGACCGCCCCCGCCAGCTCCGCTCCCTCACCGTGCTGCGCTCCGCCATCGAGCCGGTCGCCGCCTCCCTCGCCGCCCGCCACGCCACCGCCGAGCAGTGCGCCGAGCTGACCGAGCGCGCCCTCGGCATGGTCGCCACCTCACGCGGCCAGCAACTGGAGGGCTACCTCGAACACGACATCGCCTTCCACCGCGTCGTCCTCAACGCCTCCGGCAACGAGATGTTCGCCCGCCTCGGGGACGTCGTGGCGGAGGTCCTGGCGGGCCGCACCCACCACCAGGTGATGTTCGAGGACCCCGACCCGGCCGCCGTCACCCTCCACGTACGCCTCGCCGAAGCCGTCCGCGAGGGGGACCCGGAGGCCGCCGAGCGGATCACCAAGGAGATCGCGGTGGGCGCCCTGCACGAACTGGACGTGCTCGCTCCGTAGCGCGCCCGCCAAGGCGTACGGTGGTCCGCGATCGATCTTCGCGAAGCGCGGGAACAGGGAGAGCAGGGTTATGCCACAGCAGGTGCAAGCGGTCATCGCGCCGGGCAAGGACGAGCCGGTCAGGGTCGAGACGATCGTGATCCCGGACCCCGGACCGGGCGAGGCCGTCGTGAAGATCCAGGCGTGCGGCGTCTGCCACACCGACCTCCACTACAAGCAGGGCGGCATCAACGACGAGTTCCCCTTCCTCCTCGGCCACGAGGCGGCGGGCGTCGTGGAGACGGTCGGCGAGGGCGTCACCGACGTCGCCCCCGGCGACTTCGTCATCCTCAACTGGCGTGCCGTGTGCGGCCAGTGCCGCGCCTGTCTGCGCGGCCGCCCCTGGTACTGCTTCGACACCCACAACGCCAAGCAGAAGATGACGCTGCTCGACGGCACCGAACTGTCGCCCGCCCTCGGCATCGGCGCGTTCGCGGAGAAGACCCTCGTCGCCTCCGGCCAGTGCACCAAGGTCGACCCCGAGGTCGCCCCGGAGGTCGCCGGACTGCTCGGCTGCGGCGTCATGGCGGGCATCGGCGCCGCCATCAACACCGGCCAGGTCGGCCGCGGCGACTCCGTCGCCGTCATCGGCTGCGGCGGCGTCGGCGACGCGGCGATCGCCGGGGCCCGGCTGGCCGGAGCGGCGAAGATCATCGCGGTCGACATCGACGACCGCAAGCTGGAGACGGCGAAGAAGATGGGCGCCACCCACACCGTCAACTCCCGCGCCACCGACGCCGTCGAAGAGATCCGCGCGCTCACCGGCGGCAACGGCGCCGACGTCGTCATTGAGGCCGTCGGCCGCCCGGAGACCTACGAGCAGGCGTTCTACGCCCGCGATCTCGCCGGCACGGTCGTCCTCGTCGGCGTCCCCACCCCCGACATGAAGCTCGAACTGCCGCTCCTGGACGTCTTCGGCCGCGGCGGCTCCCTCAAGTCCTCCTGGTACGGCGACTGCCTGCCCTCCCGCGACTTCCCGATGCTCGTCGACCTCCACCAGCAGGGCCGCCTCGACCTCGCCGCCTTCGTCACCGAGACCATCGGCATCGGCGACGTCGAGCAGGCGTTCGCCCGCATGCACGACGGCGACGTCCTCCGCTCGGTGGTGGTCTTCTGATGGCCGCCCGCATCGACCACCTGGTCACCTCCGGCACCTTCGCCCTCGACGGCGGCGAGTGGGACGTCGACAACAACGTCTGGATCGTCGGCGACGACCACGAGGCGATCGTCATCGACGCCGCCCACGACGCCGCCGCCATCGAGGCCGCGCTCGGCGGCCGTACCCTGCGCGCCATCGTCTGCACCCACGCGCACAACGACCACATCGACGCCGCGCCCGACCTCGCGCGGGCCACCGGCGCCCCGATCCTGCTCCACCCGGACGACCTGCCGCTCTGGCTGCGGACCCACCCGGAGCACACCCCGGACGGCACCCTCACGGACGGCCAGGAGCTGACCGTGGCGGGCATCGTGCTCACGGTCCTGCACACCCCGGGCCACGCCCCCGGCGCCGTCTGCCTGTACGCCCCCGAACTGGGCGCCGTCTTCACCGGCGACACCCTCTTCCAGGGCGGCCCCGGCGCCACCGGCCGGTCGTTCTCGTCCTTCCCGACGATCATCGACTCGATCCGGGACCGGCTGCTCACGCTCCCGGGCGACACCGAGGTCCGCACCGGCCACGGCGACCCCACCACCATCGGCGCGGAGGCCCCGCACCTCGACGAGTGGATCAAGCGCGGCCACTGAGCGCCGCCCGCCTCACCCCTCCGGCCAGGCGGAGAGCCGCAGCCCGCTTACGAAGCGGCGCGGCTCCCCGCCGACCGGATCGGTGAACTCCAGCACCCGCGCCAGCAACTGCAACGGCCGCGAGAAGTCGTCGGCGGCCGACTCCGCCTCCACCACCGGGTACAGCGGATCGTGGACGATCGGCAGCCCCAGGGCGTTCATGTGGACCCGCAGCTGATGCGTCCGCCCGGTCGCGGGCAGCAGCCGGTAGCGCCCGGTCCCGCCCCGCCGCTCCACCAGCTCGATCCGGCTCTCGCTGTTGGCCTCGCCCGGCTCCTCACGGGCGGCGAGCACCCCGCGCTCCTTGACGATCCGGCTGCGTACGGTCCGGGGGAGCGCCACCGAAGGGTCGTACGGAGCCACCGCGTCGTACTCCTTGCGCACCCGCCGGTCCCGGAACAGCGTCTGGTACGCGCCCCGGTCCCCGGGCCGCACCACGCACAGCAGGAGCCCCGCCGTCAGCCGGTCCAGCCGGTGCGCGGGCTGCAACGCCGGCAGCTCCAGTTCCCGCCGCAGCCGGGCCACCGCGGTCTCGGTGACGTGCCGCCCCCGGGGCATCGTCGCCAGGAAGTGCGGCTTGTCCACGACCACGATCCGCTCGTCCCGGTACACCACCCCGACCGGGAACGGCACCGGCTCCTCGGGCGCGAAGTCCCGGTGGAACCAGAGGCACCGCCCGGCGGCGTACGGCTCCGACCCCCGCACCGCGACCCCGTCCGCCCCCACGAACCGCCCGGCCGCGACCATCCCGGCCACCCGGTCCGCCCCGATCGCCCCGCCGAACCGCGCCACCAGATACGCCCCGACGGAGCCCCACCGCCCCTCGGGGTCCTCCGGCAACCGCACCCGCACCGCGTCGATCCCGCCCCGCTGCGGGAGCGGCCCCCCGGCGGCCCTCCTGCGACCTCTCACCGCCGTCCCCATTTCCGCAACCGTCCGACAACGCGAAGGAGCCCCACCGAAGTGGGGCTCCCGCTGGTGTCCGAGGGGGGACTTGAACCCCCACGCCCGATAAAGGGCACTAGCACCTCAAGCTAGCGCGTCTGCCATTCCGCCACCCGGACAAGGTGTCTGTCTCGCGGGCCGTGCCCGTTCCGACGTGGAAAACCATAGCAAACATTCGAGGGTGCTCGATCACGCCCCGGTCCCTGTGAACGGTGCGTGACGGGGGGTGTGCGGCCTTGGGTGTACGCCGTGGGCGCGGGAGGATGAGAAGGAGCACCACAGCGACAGTGGAGGGAACCAGCGTGAGCGAGAGCAGCACGGGCCGGACCGTGACCGGTGGCAACGCCGAGCAGGAGGTCGTCGACCTCTGTCGCGACCTGATCCGGATCGACACCAGCAACTACGGCGACCACTCCGGGCCCGGTGAGCGGCTCGCGGCCGAGTACGTGGCGGAGAAGCTCGCGGAGGTCGGCCTGGAGCCGCAGATCTTCGAGTCCCACAAGGGCCGGGCCTCCACCGTCGCCCGGATCGAGGGCGAGGACCCCTCCCGCCCGGCGCTCCTCATCCACGGGCACACCGACGTCGTCCCGGCCAACGCGGCGGACTGGACGCACGACCCGTTCTCCGGGGAGATCGCCGACGGCTGCGTCTGGGGCCGGGGCGCGGTCGACATGAAGGACATGGACGCGATGACCCTCGCGGTCGTGCGCGAGCGGATGCGCACCGGCCGCAAGCCCCCGCGCGACATCGTGCTGGCCTTCCTCGCGGACGAGGAGGCGGGCGGCACGTACGGGGCCCGCTACCTGGTGGACCACCACCCCGGGCTCTTCGAGGGCGTCACCGAGGCGATCAGCGAGGTGGGCGGCTTCTCCTTCACCGTCAACGAGAACCTGCGGCTCTACCTGGTGGAGACGGCCCAGAAGGGCATGCACTGGATGAAGCTGACCGTGGACGGCACCGCGGGACACGGCTCGATGATCCACAAGGACAACGCCATCACCGAGCTGTCCGAGGCGGTCGGGCGGCTGGGCCGGCACAAGTTCCCGGTGCGGGTCACCAAGACGCTGCGGCACTTCCTGGACGAGCTCTCGGACGCGCTCGGCACCGAGCTGGACCCGGAGAACATGGACGAGACGCTCGCCAAGCTGGGCGGCATCGCCAAGCTCATCGGCGCCTCCCTCCAGAACACCGCCAACCCCACCCAGCTCGGCGCCGGCTACAAGGTCAACGTCATCCCGGGCCAGGCGACCGCGCACGTGGACGGCCGGTACCTGCCGGGGTACGAGGAGGAGTTCCTGGCCGACCTGGACCGGATCCTCGGCCCCAACGTCCGGCGCGAGGACGTGCACGCGGACAAGGCCCTGGAGACCACGTTCGACGGCGCGCTGGTCGACGCCATGCAGACCGCGCTGGTCGCGGAGGACCCGATCGCCCGTGCCGTGCCGTACATGCTCTCGGCCGGCACCGACGCCAAGTCCTTCGACGACCTGGGCATCCGGGGCTTCGGCTTCGCCCCGCTGAAGCTGCCGCCGGAGCTGGACTTCGCCGGGATGTTCCACGGCGTGGACGAGCGGGTCCCGGTCGACGGTCTGCAGTTCGGCGTGCGCGTGCTCGACCGGTTCATCGACCACTCCTGACCGCCCCGGCCGCCGGGCGACCGATCTTCCTCCGGATTCGTCCACCTGTGCGGAGATGTCCGAACGAGTGAAACGAGCCGTTCACACGTAGCCCCGCCACACCCTCCTCGTTACACGGTGTGCGGTCCGCGGCTGGGACCGCACTTTCCAACTAGGAGGAATCATGATCAAGAAGGTCGTCGCAGTTGCGGCTGCCACCGGTGGCCTCGTTCTCGCGGGTGCGGGCATGGCTTCCGCCGACGCGGGCGCCCAGGGTGCGGCCATCGGCAGCCCCGGCGTGCTCTCCGGCAACGTCGTCCAGGTCCCGGTCCACGTGCCGATCAACCTGTGCGGCAACACGGTCTCCGTGATCGGTCTGCTGAACCCCGCCTTCGGCAACACCTGCGTCAACGCCTGACGTTGAACGTCAACCCGTAAGGGTTTGAGCTCGACCGGTCCCGGAGTGCACTCCATGCGCTCCGGGACTGTTCGGCATTCGGCTCCCGCACGGTCATGTCCGGGGGTTTTTCGGAAGCCAGAAGGCAGGAAACGAACCTATGCGACAGGTCACTCGTAAAGGCCTGATCACCATGGCGGCTGCGGGCGGTGTGCTCGCTCTCAGCGGTGGATACGCCCACGCCGACTCCGGAGCGGGCGCCACGGCGGCCGGCTCCCCGGGCGTACTGTCCGGCAACTCGATCCAGGTCCCGATCGAGATCCCGGTCAACGTCTGCGGCAACTCCGTCAGCGTCGGCGGACTGCTCAACCCCGCCAGCGGAAACGACTGCGGAAACGGATCGGCGGGCTCCACGCAGGCCGACCGGTCCGCCGGCGCCCAGGACCGCTCGGTCCCCGGCGGCTCCGGCAACGGCGCCCAGGCCGGTGACACCACCGCGTCGGACCGCCACGGCGAGCCCGGCACCGGCCGCCACCGCGCACCGGGCGGCGGGGCCACGGCCGAGGGGGTCGCCCAGGGCTCGCCCGGCATCCTCTCCGGCAACTCGATCCAGGCGCCGATCGACATCCCCGTGAACGTCTGCGGCAACAGCGTCAGCGTCGTCGGGCTGCTCAACCCGGTCTTCGGCAACAGCTGCTCCAACGACTCCGAGGTTCCGCCCCCGCCGCCCGAGCAGCCGGAGAAGCCCCCGGTCACCCCGGAGAAGCCGGTCGAGCCGCCGGTCAACCAGCCGCCCGAGCCGAACACCCCCGAGCCGCACTTCCCCGAGGAGCAGCTCGCGCAGACCGGTGGGGACGGGCTCGACGTGCTCATCCCGGCCGCCGCCGGACTGCTGCTCGCCGGAGCGGGATCGGTGCTCTACCGCCGCACGCGCAGCGCCGCCTGAACCGGCGCGCACGGCGCGGCGGAGCCGCGGAATGAAGAGCGGGCTCCGCGATCGCGGGGCCCGCTCCCTGTCACCAGGTGGCCCGCAGTTGACGGATGATCCGTCGCCGCAGCCGCACCCTGCGGCTGCCGTCCCTGCGGAGCGTCAGGCGGTCCAGCTCCCAGTGCCCGTACTCGGCGTGGTCGGTCAGGAGTCGGGCCGCTTCCTTGCGGGACACCCCGCGCGGCACGTACACGTCGATGAATTCGTATTCCGGCATCGCATCTATTGTGCGGGCACAGCCCCGGTACGGATAGCGTCTGCACTATGTCTGATGCTGCGCAGCCCACCGCTGCCGAGGTACGTGCCGCCGCCGAAGCGGTCAAAACCGCGATCGACCGTCACCTCGACGCGGTCGAACGCCGTACCGGGGACGACGACCCCGCCGTCTACGACGCGTTCAACGCCCTGGCCGCTGCCGCCGAGGTCTACGACGAACTCCTCTACGACCGCCACGACGAAGTCACTCCTTTCGAGATCCCCGGAGCGGACGACTCCCTGCCTCCCTACGCCGGTCCCGCCGAGCCCAGCGCGCTCAGCGTCCTGATCCGGCGCGACTACGTGGTCGCGGAGCCCCCGCGCCTCCTCGCCCAGGCTCAGCGCCTCGCCGACCTCGACGCCGGTCCCGGCAGCCGGCCGGATACGGCTCCGGTGGTCGGCACCAGCGTCCACGCCGCGCTCGGTGTGCTCTTCGGCGAGTACGAGCCGGACGAGATCGCTTCGCGGCACAAGGAGTTCGGCCTGGAGGAGGGCGACTCCACGCTCTGGGTCTCGGCCGCCGAGGCCCCCGCGGAGCCGGGGGAGTGGCTGGGCGCCCCGTTCGAGGACGCCGACCCCGAACTGGTCGTCTGCCGCTTCGACGTCAGCGCGGTCTTCGACGAGGACGACGAGGACGACGACGATCTCGCCGGGCCCGCGGCGGGGGGCCGCTGACCCGCGCCGGGCATCGAGGGCGGGGCCGGTGCACCGGCCCCGCCCTCGCGCCTACCGGACGTCCCCGGTCATCCGGTCGAAGATGCCGCGTCCGGCGTCAGAAGCGCCTCCAGCAGGGGGCGGAGGCGGGTCGTCCGCTCCTGGGCCGGGACCTCCGCCACCGCGTGCGGCAGCGCCCGGTCGACCCCGTGGACCACGGACAGATGCCGCTCGCCCCGGCCGAACGCGGTGTACACCCACGGGCGGCTCAGCCCCTGCGCGGCGTCGCCCGGCAGCACGACGACCGCGGCGGGCCAGCGCATCCCGGCCGCCTGGTGGGCGCTGAGGGCCCAGCCGTGCCGCACCGACGACTCCACCCGCTCCTGCGGTACGACGACGGGGACGCCGCCGCAGTCCAGATGCAGGCCCTCCCCGTCGGCCGACCGCACCACCCCGGGCACCGCCCGTCCGGGCGCGGGCACATGGACCACCCGGTCACCCGGGTCGAACCCGCCGAACCGGCCGGGGCCCGGGTTGAGCCGCTGCTTCAACGCCTCGTTCAACGCCCTGGTCCCGGCGGCCCCGCCGTGGCCCACGGTGATCACCTGGGTCTCCTCGGCGGGGATGGAGAACGCCCGGGGCACCGAGTCCGCGACCAGCTGCACGGTGCGGTGGACCGCCTCGCCCGCGTCGCGGACCGGGACGATCACCACCTCCTTGCCGGGGGCGTCGACCTGGTTCAGCTCGCCGATGCCGATGCCGGAGACCAGTTCGCCGATGGGGCCCGGGTCCGGGGTGCGGGAGACGACCTGCGGACAGGCGCGGGCGGCCAGCACATCGGCGAAGACCCGCCCGGCCCCCGCCGAGCCCAGCACCCCGGGGTCGCCGCTGAGCACCAGCCGGGCCCCGTCGGCCAGCGCCTCGACCAGGACGGCCGCCCCCTCCACGTCCAGCTGCGGGGAGTCCAGCACGACCAGCAGGTCCAGGGCGAGCGCCCCGTCCTCGTCGCGCCCGGGGCCCTGCGCGCCGGAGAGCAGACCGGCCAGGGTGACCGCCGTCGCGGGATCACCGGTGGCCGCCGCGAGACGGCGCCGGCCGTCCTCGCTGTGGGCCGCGCCCAGGGCCCGCAGCCCGAGCCCGCGCGCCGCCGCGATCAGTGCGGCGGGTTCGGCCCGTGCCGCCTCGCCGCCGCTGTGCACGACCAGTCCTGCGGAGGCGACCGTGCGGATCAGCTCGGCGGCCGACGGGCTCGGCGCCCCGGCGGCGGCCTCCGTCCAGTCGGCGGTCTTCTCGCAGGTGTTGACGAGCCGGGCGAGGCCGTCCGCGAGGCTCTCCTCGGCCAGGGCGTAGCGGTCCAGGCCCAGGAACATCCGGACCGACGCCGCGTCGGCGTCCGCCGTCGAGTCCGCCTCGCGCACGCCGTCCTCGTCCGGCTCGCCGTCCTCCGCGTCCGTCTCGTCCGGCTCCGCGTCGCCGCCCTCGCCGAAGAGCAGGGCGACGCCCTCCTCGACGGCGTTCAGCACGGCGGCGTCCGGGTTGCGCACCGCGTGCCCGGCGAGCGCCGTCCGTACGGCGGCGGCGTCCAGTGCCGTGTGGCCCCGCAGAGCGGCCTGCTCCAGCAGCCGGCCGACCAGGGCCGCCGTCCTGCGCCCGTCGTCCGGGCCGCACTCGGAGCCCAGCAGGGCGCGGGCGAAGCCGTCGGCCTGCTCGGGCCGCACACCGGACACGGCGAGCAGATGCCAGGGGTCGGTGCGCAGCAGCTCGGCCGCCTGCTCGCCCAGGGCGTCGACGGCGGGGCGGGCCAGCGCCTCGGGGGCCCCGCCTTGCGCGAGCACCGCGCGCACCGCCTCCAGGGCCTCCGGGGAGGCGGCCTGCGGCGCGGGGACCTCGGGCACGGCGGGCCGGGGCGGCTGCGCGGCGGCCGGGGCGGGGCGGGGCGACGCCGGAGCGGGGGCCGGGGCGGGAGCGGTCCGGGCGAAGAACGCGGTGCCCGCCTTCTCGCCGCTCTCCACCGCCCGGACGGCCGCGAGCAGGTCGGCGGCCGTACCGCTCAGACCACCGCCGGCGGAGATGGGCGCGGCCTTCTCGGCCTTGCGCTTCTCGATCCGCTCCCGCAGCTCACGCTGGGCGGCCAGCTCGGCCTGCGCCTCGGACAGCTCCGCGGCGGGAGCGGCGTCGGCGGAACCCTCGGCGGTCTCCGAGTCGTCCGCGGAAGCTTCCGAGGTCTCTTCCGCCGCCGAGCCGTCCGCAGACGCCACCGAGGAGTTCGCGGCCTCCGACGGCTTCTCGGTCTTCGCGGACTCCTCCACGGCCTCGGGCGGCTCCTCCGAGGGCGCGGAGGCGGCTTCGGCGACCACGTCCACGGCGTCGGCCCCGGCCGCCCCGCCGGCGGCGGCCTCCTGGGCCTCCGCGGCATCCGGGCCCGCCGTCGGGCCGTCGGGCGACGGGCCATCGGCGCCGCCCCCGGGAGCGGGGGCGGCCGGCGCGTCCTCGGCCGGCGCGTCGTCCGTGCCGGGGGTCTCCCCGGGAAGCGCAGTCACAGGGTGCTCCAGTCCTGGTCGGGATAGCGGTGCACGGGCGCCGACACATCGTCGAGCGCCTGGCGGATCTCGTAGGGAAGACTAAGCGCCTCCACCGACAGAGCCTCTCTGAGCTGGGCGGCGTTGCGTGCGCCGACGACCGGGGCGGCCACGCCGGGCCGGTCGCGGACCCAGGCCAGTGCCACGTGCAGCGGGCTCGTCGCCAGGCCGTCCGCCGCCGTTGCCACCGCGTCCACGACCCGGGCCGCCGCGTCGTCGAGATACGGCTCCACGAACGGGGCGAGCCGCTCGGACGCGCCGCGCGAATCGGACGGGGTCCCCTGGCGGTACTTGCCGGTGAGCACCCCGCGCCCCAGCGGTGAGGACGGCAGCAGCCCGATGCCCAGGTCCAGCGCGGCCGGCAGCACCTCGCGCTCGATGCCCCGCTGGAGCAGCGAGTACTCCATCTGCGTACTGGCCAGCCGGGTGCGCGCCCCCGGTGCGGCGAGCTGCCAGGTCGCGGCCTTGGCCAGCTGCCAGCCGCTGAAGTTCGACACGCCCGCGTACCGGACGCGGCCGGAGGCGACGGCGTGGTCCACCGCCTGGAGCGTCTCCTCCAGCGGGGTCGCCGGATCGAAGGCGTGGACCTGCCACAGGTCGACGTAGTCCGTGCCGAGCCGCTCCAGAGAGGCGTCCAGGGCGGCCAGCAGATGCCCGCGCGAGCCGTTGACACGGCGGTAGGGGTCGGGGACGTTGCCCGCCTTCGTGGCGATGACCAGATCCTGACGGGGGACGAGGCTGTCGACGAGCCGCCCGAGCAGGAACTCCGCCTCCCCGCCCCCGTACACATCGGCGGTGTCCACCAGGGTGCCGCCCGCGTCCCAGAAGCCCTTCAGCTGGTCGGCGGCGTCGTGCTCGTCGGTGTCCCGGCCCCAGGTGAGGGTGCCGAGCCCGATCCGGGACACACGAAGGCCGGTACGGCCGAGATGCCTCTGCTCCATGGGGGCTGAGATTACTGGCCGGGGCCCCGCCGGGCGGAAGCCTGTGGACAACCCGAGGTCCGCCGGGCCTGCCGCGGCGCCGCCGCCCGCGCTAGAGTCCGGAGAAAGGGACGTTACTGATCAGTAAGAGGAGCGGTTATGCGGCTCGGCATCAATCTCGGTTACTGGGGCGCCGGCATGGACGGCGACAACCTCGCCGTCGCGCAGGAGGCCGACCGGCTCGGCTACGACGTCTGCTGGGCGGCCGAGGCGTACGGCTCCGACGCCCCGACCGTGCTGACCTGGGTCGCGGCCCAGACCGAGTCGATCGACGTCGGCTCCGCGATCATGCAGATCCCCGCCCGTCAGCCCACCATGACGGCGATGACCGCCGCCACCCTCGACTCGCTCTCCGGCGGCCGCTTCCGCCTCGGACTCGGCGTATCGGGCCCGCAGGTCTCCGAGGGCTGGTACGGCGTGAAGTTCGACAAGCCGCTGGCCCGCACCCGCGAGTACGTGGAGATCGTCCGCAAGGCCATGACCCGCGAGCGCGTCTCGTACGAGGGGGCGCACTGGACCCTCCCGCTCCCCGGCGGCCCGGGCAAGCCGATCAAGCTCACCGTGCACCCCCAGCGCGAGCACATCCCGCTCTACATCGCCGCGATCGGCCCCAAGAACCTGGAGCAGACCGGCGAGATCGCCGACGGCGCCCTGCTGATCTTCCCCTCCGCCGAGCACCTGGAGGAGACCGCGATCCAGCCGCTGCGCGCGGGCCGCGAGAAGGCGGGCAAGACCATGGAGGGCTTCGACGTCAGCCCGACGCTGCCGCTGGCGGTCGGCGACGACGTGACCGGCCTCGCCGACATGTTCCGCCCCTACACCGCCCTGTACGTCGGCGGCATGGGCAGCCGGAAGCAGAACTTCTACAACCAGCTCGCCCAGCGCATGGGGTACGAGAAGGAGGCCGCCGAGATCCAGGACAAGTACCTGGCCGGCGACAAGGCTGGGGCCGCCGCCGCCGTGCCGCACCAGCTCATCGACCAGACCGCGCTGCTCGGCCCCGTCGAGCGGATCGCGGAGCGGATGCAGGCGTACGCCGCCGCCGGGGTCACCACGCTGAACCTCGCCCCGGCCGGCTTCACGCTGGAGGAGCGGATCACCGCCCTGCGCGCCGGCACGGACGCCCTGGAGCGCTCCGGACTCGCGTGACGCCTCCGGGCAGCACTACGGCCGTGGTGGGGGCTCGGGGGTCTTCCCCGCCACGGCCGTCACCGGGAACAACGCGCCGGGCGCCCGGGAGTTACGCCGTGGCGGCGGGCCCGGCCCGCGCCCCCTCCGGTTGCCGACCGCCCCGCCGGGCCGTTGACTCTCCCTGCGGACTACTGCTCCGCGGGGTGCGGCTCCGCGGGCGACGGGTACGGAGGTGGCCGGCATGCTCTCAGCGCGGAACCTGTTCCAGGAGATCCTGGACGACGACGAGTCCTACCGGCTCTTCTGCTCCATCGCCGCGAGCGGAGAGGCCCAGGGCGGCTGGGAGAACGCCCGGATCGCCGCCCTCGTCCCGGAGAGCAGCCGCGACCTGGCCCCCAAGATCGTCCGGCACGGCGCCGACGAGGACAAGCACGGCCGGATCTTCAACGCCCTGCTGAAGAAGCGCGGACTGCCACCGGTCCAGGTCCCGCCGGAGACCGACTACACGATGCTCCTGGAACAGGAGGGCATCGGACTCGCGCACTCCCGGCTGCGCGGCGAGGAACGGCTCACCGAGCGCGACATCATCACCTATCTGGCCCACAGCCGCGTCACCGAGCAGCGCGCCTCCGAGCAGATGCGCCTGCTGCGCCGGTACTTCGCCGACCACCCCGACATCGGGCGCGCGGTGAAGATGATCTCCAACGACGAGGACAACCACCTCGCCTACTGCCACGAGGAACTGCTCCGCCTCGCCCGCGCCGGGCACGGCCGGACCATCCAGCGGATCATGCGCGAGTGCGCCCTCGCCGAGATCCGGATCTACCGCGACGTCAGCCTCGCCGTCATGGCCAACATGGGCCGCGTCCTGGGCTGGTCGCGCCCCAAGGCCGCGGTGCTCGCCGCGGGAATCCACGCGGTGTACGCGTACGAGTGCCTCGTCGGCTGGCGGCGCATGGTGCGCCTGGAGATGCCGGAGCGGCGCGACGCGCTGGGCAGCCCCGCCGCACCGGAGCACGAGTACGCCTGAGTCCCGGGCGCCCCGGGGAACGCGACCGCCCGCCACGCCGCGCGGGCCGCGGGCCCCTCAGAGCCAGCCGCGCCGCTTGAACAGCCGGTGCAGGCCGACCATCGACACGGCCACCAGACCGACCACCGCCGGATACGTCCACGGCCAGTGCAGCTCGGGCATGTGGTCGAAGTTCATGCCGTAGATGCCCGCCACCATCGTGGGGACGGCGGCCATGGCCGCCCAGGCGGAGATCTTGCGCATGTCGTCGTTCTGCCGCACCCCCATCTGCGCCAGATGCGCCGACAGGATGTCCGAGAGCAGCCGGTCCAGCCCCTCCACCTGCTCGTTGGCGCGCGTCAGATGGTCGGCGACGTCCCGGAAGAACGGCTGCGCGTCGTCGTGGACGAACGGCACGCCCGCCCCCGCGAGCCGGGCCATCGGGCCCGTCAGCGGACCGGCCGCCCGGCGGAACTCCAGTACCTGGCGCTTGAAGGTGTAGATACGGGCGGCGGTGTTCTTCGAGTCGCCCGAGCCGGCCGGAGCGAAGACCTCCGTCTCCAGCTCCTCCAGGTCGACCTGGAGCTCCCCGGCCACGTCCATGTAGTGGTCCACGACCGCGTCGCTGATCGCGTACAGCACGGCGGTCGGGCCGTGCTTCAGCACCTCGGGCTCGGCCTCCAGGCGGCGGCGCACGGCCGCCAGCGGGGCGCCCTCGCCGTGCCGGACCGTCACCACGAACGCGTCGCCGATGAAGACCATCAGCTCGTCGGCGCTGACCGTGTCGCTCTCCGGCTCGTAGACGACCGGCTTGAGCACGGCGAACAGCGAGTCGTCGTACACCTCCAGCTTCGGCCGCTGATGCGCCCGCAGCGCGTCCTCCACGGCCAGCGGGTGCAGGGCGAACTCCGCGCGGACGAGGTCGAACTCCTCCTCGGTCGGCTCGTGCAGCCCGATCCACAGGAACGCGTCGTGCGAGGCCCGTGCCTCGTCGAGGGCGTCGGAGAAGTCACGGGGCCGCTCGGTGCGGCGTCCGTCCCGGTAGATGGCGCAGTCCACGATCACGGCGGGCATTCTTCCCCCAGAACCGCCCCTCACGCACCTTTCCCGGCCCTCTACGCTGGCGGGTATGCCCACGCTGATCCTCGTACGCCACGGACGTTCCACCGCCAACACCGCCGGAGTGCTCGCCGGCCGCACCCCCGGCGTCGGTCTCGACGAGCGCGGCGCCGAGCAGGCCGCGGCCCTGCCCGCCCGGCTCTCCGCCCTCGCCCCGGTGCTCGCCGTCAGCAGCCCGCTGGAGCGCTGTCGGCAGACGCTCCAGCCGCTCCTGGACGCGCGCCCGGACCTCCCGCTGCACACCGAGGACCGGATCAGCGAGTGCGACTACGGCCACTGGTCGGGCCGGAAGCTGGCCGAGCTGGCCGACGAGCCCCTGATGTCCGTCGTGCAGCAGCACCCCTCCGCCGCGGCCTTCCCCGGCGGCGAGTCCATGCGCGCGATGCAGGCCCGCGCCGTCGACGCCGTACGGGACTGGAACGGGCGCGTCGAGGCCGCGCACGGCGAGGACGCCACGTACGTCATGTGCTCGCACGGCGACATCATCAAGTCCCTGGTGGCCGACGCGCTGGGCATGCACCTGGACCTCTTCCAGCGCGTCCACGTCGATCCCTGCTCGGTCACCGCGATCCGCTACACCCGGCTGCGCCCCTTCCTCCTGCGGCTCGGCGACACCGGCGACCTGGCCGCCCTGGCGCCGCGCGGGAACCCGGTCGGGGCGGACGCCGCCGCCTCCCCCTCGGGGGACCGCGCGGCGGACGGAGAGGTCGGCGGCGGCGCGGGCGCGCCGTGATCGCTCCGGGCAGTAGGGTGGACGCGCCGTAGCGCCGCCCAACCACCATCGAAGCTCAAGGGAGCAGGACGTGTCCCGTCAGGTGTTCCTCTACGACCCACCGGACCGATTCGTGGCCGGTACGGTCGGGTTGCCTGGCCGTCGTACGTTTTTCCT
Source organism: Streptomyces californicus (assembly GCF_000717645.1). GTDB lineage: Bacteria > Actinomycetota > Actinomycetes > Streptomycetales > Streptomycetaceae > Streptomyces > Streptomyces californicus. Next base: position 42,369 of record NZ_JNZZ01000012.1, on the reverse strand, counting down.
GCAGGCGTCCTCGCAGGGCCGGGTCACCAGCGTGGCCCTGGAGAAGACCCAGGTCGCCGCCCTCGCCGAGCGGATCGACGAACTGCTCGACGAGGTGGTGCGCCGCACCGGGGGCAACTCCCCGGTGCCCGCCGTGGCCCCCACCGACGTGACCGACACCGCGCCGCTCGACGTGCCCGTCGAGGAGGAGTTCCGGGTCGGCACCATGGCCCTGGCCTGGGACGGCGAGGAGCAGCGCATGATCGTCGAGGCGCAGGCCCTCGTCGAGCTCGACGCCGACTCCGAGGACGATCTCGCGGAGGCCGAGGAGAAGCTCCTCCAGGACGAGGAGAACGGCCCGCCGATGCTCCGCGTGCGGCTCAGCGGCGCCCAGGCCCGCGCGTTCGCCAAGCGGGCCCTGGACGTGGTCAACGCCGGCCGCCCGCCGTGCCCGCTGTGCAGCCTGCCGCTCGATCCGGAAGGACACGTATGCCCGCGCCAGAACGGATACCGTCGCGGAGCCTGACCGACCCCGGGCTGCTCACCCTGCTCACCGAGGGCACGCTCACCGTCCTCGGGCAGGTCGGCGGGGCGTCCAACGCGGTGCTGCACTGCACGGTGGCGTACGAGGGCGAGGAGCGCACCTGCGCCTACAAGCCGGTCGCGGGGGAGCAGCCGCTCTGGGACTTCCCCGACGGCACGCTCGCCCAGCGGGAGGTGGCGGCCTACGAGATCTCCCGGGCGACCGGCTGGGACCTGGTGCCGCCCACCGTGCTGCGGGAGGGACCGTACGGGCCGGGCATGTGCCAGCTCTGGATCGACGGCCCCGCCGCCGACGAGGAGCCGCCCCCGCTGCTGGCGCTCGTCGAGGACGAGGAGCCGGGCGACGGCTGGAAGGCGGTGGGCCTCGCGGACGTGGGGGAGGGCAGGACCGCGCTCCTGGTGCACGCCGACGACCCCCGGCTGCGGCGGCTGGCCGTGCTCGACGCGGTGATCAACAACGGTGACCGCAAGGGCGGCCATCTGCTGCCCGCGCCCGGCGGAGGGCTCTTCGGGATCGACCACGGGGTCACCTTCAACGCGGACGACAAGCTGCGGACCCTGCTGTGGGGATGGGCGGGCGAGCCGTTGACCGAGGAGGCCCGCCAGGTGCTGGAGCGGCTCGCCGCCCGGCTGGCGCCGGGGAGCGACCTCGCCACCCGGATGGCCGAACTCATCACCGCCGCCGAGCTGGAGGCCCTGCGCGAGCGGGTCGCCGGGCTGGTCGGGAGCGGTGTGCACCCGCAGCCGAGCGGGCAGTGGCCGCCCATTCCGTGGCCGCCGGTCTGACCGTCGGCGCCCGGCTGCTGCCGCACGCCGGCGGTTCTCGCAAGAGTGCCTCTTCGGACAGGATTACGGATCCGGTTCGTATCCGGAAGCATCATCCGGTTACGCTCATGGCATGCATGCCTGGCCCGCTTCTGAGGTCCCCGCCCTGCCCGGCAAGGGCCGCGACCTTCGGATCCACGACACCGCGACCGGCGGACGGATCACCCTTGACCCCGGTCCCGTCGCCCGCATCTACGTCTGCGGCATCACGCCGTACGACGCGACCCACATGGGTCATGCGGCGACCTACAACGCGTTCGACCTCGTTCAGCGCGTGTGGCTCGACACCAAGCGGCAGGTCCACTACGTCCAGAACGTCACCGACGTGGACGATCCGCTGCTGGAGCGGGCCGTGCGCGACGGCCAGGACTGGACCGAGCTCGCGGAGCGCGAGACGGCGCTCTTCCGCGAGGACATGACCGCCCTGCGGATGCTGCCCCCGCGGCACTACATCGGAGCGGTCGAGGCGATACCGGGCATCGTGCCCCTCGTCGAACGCCTCCGGGACGCGGGCGCCGCCTACGACCTGGACGGCGACGTCTACTTCTCCGTCGACGCCGACCCGCACTTCGGCGAGGTCTCCGGGCTGGACGCCCAGGCCATGCGGCTGCTCTCCGCCGAGCGCGGCGGCGACCCGGAGCGCCCCGGCAAGAAGAACCCCCTCGACCCGATGCTCTGGATGGCCGCCCGCCCGGGCGAGCCGAGCTGGGACGGGGCCTCCCTGGGCGAAGGCCGCCCCGGCTGGCACATCGAGTGCGTCGCCATCGCGCTGGACCACCTCGGTATGGGCTTCGACATCCAGGGCGGCGGCTCCGACCTGGCCTTCCCGCACCACGAGATGGGCGCCTCGCACGCCCAGGCGCTGACCGGCGAGCACCCGTTCGCCCAGGCGTACGTCCACGCCGGCATGGTCGGCCTGGACGGCGAGAAGATGTCCAAGTCGCGCGGCAACCTGGTCTTCGTCTCGGCGCTGCGCCGCGACGGCGTGGACCCCGCGGCCATCCGGCTCGCCCTGCTCTCGCGCCACTACCGCTCCGACTGGGAGTGGACCGACCAGGTTCTGGCCGACGCCGTTGAGCGCCTCGCACGCTGGCGTGCCGCCGTCTCCCGCCCCGACGGGCCGTCCGCCGACGCGCTGGTCGAGGAGGTCCGCGCGGCCCTCGCGGACGATCTGGACAGCCCCGCCGCGCTGGCCGCGGTGGACCGCTGGGCCGCGCTCCAGGGGGCGGAGGGCGGCACGGACGAGGGTGCGCCCGGCCTCGTCTCCCGTACGGTCGACGCCCTGCTGGGGGTCGCGCTGTAGCGGCCGCGCCCGGTCGGCTCGAACCGGCCCCGGACTTCTCCACGAAGTCCGGGGCCGGTTCCTTTCATCCTCGGCGACATGCTCCACGTCGCGCTGAATACCTCGCCGCGCCTGAGCCGGACCCGGGCTTCCACGCACCGGAGCGCCGCACGGGATCGTCTCCCCGTACGGCGCTCCGACCGGTCCGCTCCGGCGCGGGCTGTGCGGTCAGTCCTCCTCGGGACGGTCCGGGCCGCCGGCGGAGTCGGTCCCCGGCCCACCGGGCCCGTCCGCTTCACCGGATCCGCCTGCTTCACCGGGCCCGTCCGTCTCGCCGAAGCTGCCCGGTCCGCCGTGGGACGCCTCGCCGGGCCTGCCCGCCCCGCCGTCGGACGCCTCGTCGGAGCCCTTGGGGCCCGGGTCGTCGTCGGCGGTCCTGCTCCGGCCCGTCTCCGGGCGCGGCGGCTTCGGCGGGCGGGTCCGGCCGCTCGCGGTGTCCCGCAGATACGGCACGTCACCCGTCTCCGTGGCGTGGCCGCCCGGGCCCTGCCCGGGGCCGCCGTCCCGCCGCCGCAGATAGCGCTCGAACTCCCGGGCGATGGCCTCGCCGGACGCCTCGGGCAGCTCCGCGGTGTCCCGCGCCTCCTCCAGCGTCTGCACGTACTCCGCGACCTCGCTGTCCTCGGAGGCCAGTTGGTCCACGCCGACCTGCCAGGCCCGCGCGTCCTCGGGCAGTTCGCCCAGCGGGATGCGCAGACCGATCAGATCCTCCAGGCGGTTCAGCAGGGCCAGCGTCGCCTTGGGGTTCGGCGGCTGCGACACGTAGTGCGGAACCGCCGCCCACAGGCTGACCGCCGGCACCCCGGCGTGCGTGCACGCCTCCTGGAGCACACCGACGATGCCCGTGGGGCCCTCGTACCGGGTCTCCTCCAGGTCCATTGTCCGCGCCAGGTCCGCGTCGGAGGTGACCCCGCTCACCGGCACCGGCCGGGTGTGCGGCGTGTCCCCGAGCAACGCGCCCAGGATGACGACCATTTCGACGCCCAGCTCATGGGCGAAGCCGAGGATCTCGTTGCAGAACGACCGCCAGCGCATCGACGGCTCGATACCGCGCACCAGGACCAGGTCCCGGGGCTTCTCGCCGCCCACCCGCACCACGGACAGCCGCGTCGTCGGCCAGGTGATCTTCCGCGTCCCGCCGTCCAGCCACACCGTGGGCCGGTTGACCTGGAAGTCGTAGTAGTCCTCGGCGTCCAGCGCCGCGAACACCTCGCCCTTCCACTCCCGGTCCAGATGAGCGACCGCTGTGGAGGCGGCGTCCCCGGCGTCGTTCCAGCCTTCGAACGCGGCCACCATGACCGGGTCGACCAGCTCGGGCACCGACTCGAGCTCGATCACCCGGGCCTCCTTCCGCTGACTCCATGCGTACGGAGCAACCTTACGGCTTCCGGGGCCCCCGGCCGCAGCCCTCCCGCACGGCCGGGTGAACCCTGCCAGCAGGAGTGGATCAGCGCGCCGAACCGTGCATCATGCACCGCGCGTTCGGCGGCCCGGCGTCCCCATGACGGTCCGGCGCCCCGTCAGAACAGCGGCGAGGACGGCGCCTCCCGCCGTACCACCGGGGCGATCTCCTCCGCGAACCGCTGGAGCGTCTCCACCTGTTCCGCCCGCCCGAGGCCGAAGCCGTCCACGGTGATCGACTGGAGGTCGTGGCGGTAGACCTCGTGCCAGCCGAGGATCTTGTCGATGATCTGCTGCGGACTGCCGATCAGCTGCGGGCCGCCCTCGATCGCCTCCTCGATCGTGCGGAACGGGGTGTTGTACCCCGCCCTGCCCTCCAGATGCGGCTTGAAGGTCTGCCGCACCCGCGCCTCGTACAAGTCCTTGTACCGCGCCACCGCCGCCTGCGAACTGTCCGCGACGAGCAGCCCGCCCGAGCCCGCCGCCACCCGGGCGCCGGCCGGATCGTGCCCGTACGCCTCGAACCGCTCCCGGTAGTGGGCGATGAGCCTCGCGTACGCCTCGCGCGGCTGGATCGCGTTCGCCGTGAACAGCGGGTCGCCGTGTTTGGCCGCCAGTTCGGGGGAGTTGAGGCTGGTCGCCGAGCCGTGCCAGACGCGCGGCACCCCAGCGTACGGGCGCGGCACCGTCGTCACGTTCTTCAGCGGTGGCCGGAACTCGCCCTCCCAGTCGACGCCTTCCTCGCTCCACAGCCGCCGCAGCAGCTCGTACTTCTCCTTCTGGAGGTCCCACTGCCGCTCCTCGTCGAGCCCGAAGAGGGCGAAGTGGCCCGCCTCCGCGCCCTTGCCCACCACCAGTTCGATCCGGCCCCGGGAGATCTGGTCGAGCGTCGCGAAGTCCTCCGCCACCCGCACCGGGTCGAGGATCGCGACGACGGTCACCCCGGTGAGCAGCCGGATCGTGCTCGTCCGGGCGGCGATCGCGCCCAGCACCACGCCCGGACTGGACGAGAGGAAGGCCCCGGCGTGCCGTTCGCCGACGGAGTACGCGTCGAAGCCGAGCTCTTCCGCGACCGTCGCGGTGTCGATCACCTCCTGGAACCGGTCGGCGGCCGGGACGATGTCGCCGGTGAGCGGGTGCGGGTCGTGTCCGATCAGGGAGAGCACGGAGAATTTCATGAACTCCACTGTCCCCGCGCCGTATTGCGCGCGTATGGCGGGAGTGTGGCACCCGTCCGGACGCCCGCCCGCACGGGGAGAGGGGCGCCCGGGCGCGGGCCGGCGCGGCGAACGGGGGCTCGCGGACGCGGCGAACGGGGGCGGTCTCCGTGCGGAGGCCGCCCCCGTTCGCCGTACCCGTGGGGGGTGGTCGGTGGGTCAGTCGCGGTCGGCCAGCAGCTTCTCCACGCCCTCGCGGACGTCGTCCGTCGCCAGGCCGCGGATCGTCAGCGTGGTCCGGCGGCGCAGCACGTCGTCCGCCGTCTCGGCCCACTCGTGGTCCCGGGCGTACGCGACCTGGGCCCAGATCTCCGGGGCGTCCGGGTGGACGCGCTCGGCCAGCTCCGGGTGCTCGTTGGCGAGGCGGGCGATGTCGAAGGCGAGCGAGCCGTAGTGGGTGGCCAGGTGGCGGGCGGTGTCCGGCGCCATCCGCGGGCCGGGCGCGGGGCCGTCGACCAGCAGCCGGTGGGCGACCGCGTTCGGGTTGGCGATGCCGGGGAGGGGGAGCTTGCGCGGCAGCCGGTTCATCGGCTCCATGTCCTCGGCCAGCGGGTGGCCCGGGAGGGCGGCCAGCTTGTTCATGACGGTGCGGCCGATGTGGCGGAAGGTTGTCCACTTGCCGCCCGCGACCGACAGCATCCCGCCGCGGCCCTCGGTGACGACCGTCTCGCGCTTGGCCTTGGAGGTGTCGCCGGGCCCGCCGGGCAGGACGCGCAGACCCGCGAAGGAGTACGTGATCAGGTCGCGCGAGAGCTGCTGGTCCTTGATCGAGAAGGCCGCCTCGTCGAGGATCTGCGCCGTGTCGGCCTCGGTCACCGCGACGTCCGCCGGGTCGCCCTCGTACTCCTCGTCCGTCGTGCCGAGGAGCAGCATGTCCTCCCACGGCAGCGCGAACGTGATGCGGTACTTGTCGATCGGGGTGGCCAGCGCCGCCCGCCACGGCCGGGTCCGCTTGAGGACCAGGTGCGCGCCCTTGGAGAGGCGGATCGAGGGGGCCGCGTTCGGGTCCTCCATCTTCCGCAGGTGGTCGACCCAGGGGCCGGTCGCGTTCAGGACGAGGCGGGCGGTGACGCCGAACTCCGTACCGTCCGTGCTGTCCTTCAGGTCCGCGCCGGTGACCCGGCCCCGGGTGAAGCGCAGGCCCGTGACGGCGGCGTGGTTGAGGACGACCGCGCCGGCGTCGACGGCCGCGCGGACCGTCATCAGCGCCATGCGGGCGTCGTTCATCTGGTCGTCGCCGTAGACCGCGACGGCCTTGAGGTTGTCGGTGCGCAGTTCGGGGACGTCGCGCTGGGCCTTGGCGGGGGAGATGACGTGGCCGACGCCGTCGCCGAACGCGGAGAGCGCGGAGTAGGCGAAGACGCCCGCGCCGAGCTTGGCGGCCCCGTGCGGGCCGCCCTTGTAGACGGGCAGGTAGAAGGTGAGTGGGTTGGCCAGGTGCGGGGCCACCTCGCGGGAGACCGCGCGCCGCTCGAAGTGGTTCTCCGCGACCAGCTTCACCGCGCCGGTCTGGAGGTAGCGCAGACCGCCGTGGAGGAGCTTGGAGGAGGCGGAGGAGGTGGCGCCGGCGAAGTCGCCGGCGTCCACCAGTGCCACCCGCAGCCCGGACTGCGCGGCATGCCAGGCGGTGGAGATGCCCAGGATGCCGCCGCCGATGACCAGGAGGTCGTACGTGGCCCGGGACAGCTGGTCCCGGGTCTCGGCGCGGCTCGGCAGCGAGCCGGAGGCCGGGTGCGTTCCGAGGGCGGGAACGCTCTGCAGGGTGGTCATGGTGATGCTCCTCGTCAGCTTTCTTCGTCCTCGATCCAGCCCATGGTCCGTTCGACGGCCTTGAGCCAGCTCTTGTACTCGCGGGCACGGGTGTCCGCGTCCATGCGGGGTGTCCACTCGGCGGCCCGGCGCCAGTTGGCGCGCAGCGCGTCGGTGTCCGGCCAGAAGCCGACGGCGAGACCGGCGGCGTAGGCGGCGCCGAGGCAGGTGGTCTCGGCGACCATCGGGCGCACCACGGGCGCGTCCAGGAAGTCGGAGAGCGTCTGCATCAGCAGGTTGTTGGACGTCATGCCGCCGTCGACCTTGAGCGCGGTCAGCTCGACGCCGGAGTCCTTCGTCATGGCGTCGCTGATCTCGCGGGTCTGCCAGGCGGTGGCCTCCAGGACGGCACGGGCGATGTGCGCCTTGGTGACGTAGCGGGTGAGACCGGCGATCACGCCCCGGGCGTCGGGACGCCAGTAGGGGGCGAAGAGACCGGAGAAGGCGGGCACGAAGTAGGCGCCGCCGTTGTCCTCGACCGAGGAGGCCAGCGTCTCGATCTCGGCGGCCGACTTGATCAGGCCCATCTGGTCGCGCATCCACTGCACCAGTGAACCGGTGACCGCGATGGAGCCCTCCAGGGCGTACACCGGGGGCTTGTCGCCGATCTGGTAGCCGACGGTGGTGAGCAGTCCGTTGTACGAGTTGACCGGGGTGCCACCGGTGTTCATCAGCATGAAGGTGCCGGTGCCGTACGTGGACTTGGCCTCGCCCTCGGCGAAACAGGTCTGGCCGAACAGCGCGGCCTGCTGGTCGCCCAGCGCGGAGGCGACGGGCACGCCGTCGAGGATGCCGCCCTTGGCGTTGCCGTAGACCTCGGCGGAGGAGCGGATCTCGGGGAGCACGGCGGCGGGGATGCCGATGGAGGAGAGGATCTTCTCGTCCCACTCCATCCGGTGCAGGTTCATCAGGAGGGTGCGGGAGGCGTTGGTCACGTCGGTGACGTGGACGCCGCCGTCGGTGCCGCCGGTCAGGTTCCAGATGACCCAGGAGTCCATGGTGCCGAAGAGGATGTCGCCGGCCTCGGCGCGCTCGCGCAGCCCCTCGACGTTGTCGAGCAGCCAGCGGACCTTGGGGCCGGCGAAGTACGAGGCGAGCGGCAGCCCGGTCTCGCGCCGGAAACGGTCCTGGCCCACGTTGCGGCCGAGCTCCTTGCAGAGCGCGTCCGTACGGGTGTCCTGCCAGACCAGCGCGTTGTGCACCGGCTCACCGGTGTTCTTGTCCCACAGCAGGGTGGTCTCGCGCTGGTTGGTGATGCCGATCGCCTTGACGTCGGCGGACGTGATGCCGGCCTTGACGATGGCCCCGGCGACGACCTCCTGGACGTTCTCCCAGATCTCGGCCGCGTCGTGCTCGACCCAGCCGGGCTTCGGGAAGATCTGCTCGTGCTCCTTCTGGTCGACGGAGACGATCCGGCCGTCCTTGTCGAAGACGATGCAGCGGCTGGAGGTGGTGCCCTGGTCGATGGCCGCGATGAACGGGCCGGTGCCGTGGGTGCCGGTGGTGTGTGCGTCGGTCACGGTGTGCTCCCGGAGGTCTGTGGGGTGATGAAGGGGTCTCTAGGCGAAGGCGAGGTTGTAGAGCCCGCCGGCGAGTGCGCCGCCGACGAGCGGACCCACGATGGGTACCCACGCGTAGCCCCAGTCCGAACCACCCTTGTTCGGCAGCGGCAGCAGGGCGTGCACGATGCGCGGACCGAGGTCGCGGACCGGGTTGATGGCGTAGCCGGTCGGGCCGCCGAGCGAGAGGCCGATGCCGACCACGACCAGGGCGGTGATCAGCCCGCCGAGCACGCCGATGCCGTTGCCCTCGTCGTTGAGGCCCTGGGTCAGGATCGCCAGGACCAGCACGGCCGTCGCGATGATCTCGGTGACGACGTTCTGCACGCCGTTGCGGATCTCCGGACCGGTGGAGAAGATCCCGAGCACCGGGCCCGCCTTCGGGGCGGCGGCCCGGTCGACCATGCCCTCGTCGGTGGACTTCGTCCCGACGATCTCCGGGTCGGTCAGGTGGGCGTGGAACTGGCCGTAGTAGACCGCCCAGACCAGCAGGGCGCCGATCATCGCGCCGAGCAACTGGGAGCCCAGGTAGAGCGGCACGTCGCCCCACTCGGTACCGCCCTGGATGGCCAGGCCGACGGTGACCGCCGGGTTGAGGTGGGCGCCCGATACGCCGCCGGCGAGGTAGGCGCCGGTCAGCACGGCGAAGCCCCACCCGAAGGTGATGGCGAGCCAGCCCGCGTCCCGGGCCTTGGAGCTCTTCAGCGTGACGGCGGCACAGACACCGCCGCCGAGCAGGATGAGTACGGCGGTACCTATGGTCTCGCCGATGAAAATGTCGGAGCTGGACACCCGCGACTCCTTTGTCCTTCGTCCAGGGGAGAGCGGACCACCGGTCCCGCCGGTGTTCCGCGCCCCAGATGGGTATCCACGAAGCGTGGGCAGCCCACCTGTAAGGGCTTGACCGGCCCTTGGCACTGTCACACCCTAACGCGTATTGCCGTTAGGCGTTCGACAATGCCGACCGTTGAACGGCAGTGTTTCCCCCGAGTGAAGGAAGCGTCAAGGGTTGTGTGGTCCAGGACTCGGTGCGCGACGCGATCGTTACCGCACGTGTGGAGGGGGCGGGGGCGGCGGCTCGCCCGGAGGCGGGTTCCCGCTCGTGAGGTGACCGCCGGCTCCCCGGCGGGGCCTCGGCGCTTCCGTGAGCCCGGACGCGCGGCGGGCCGGATACGCGGCGGTCCGCGGTTCGGGCACGGGCGGCCCCTGCCTCGCCGGATGCGTCAGAGCCGCCTCACCGCAGACGTCAGGGCCGTCCCACCGCAGGTGTCAGGGCGTCGCCGGAGCTGTCCCCGGCCGCGTCAGAAGCGCCCGGCGCCCAGGTCCCGGGAGACCGCGCGGGCGCAGTCCCGTACGGCCGCGATCAGCTCGGGCCGCAGCGCCCCGCCCGGCGCCACCCGCTCCACCGCACCGGTCACGGCCACCGCTCCGACCGGCATCCTGCGCCGGTCGTGCACCGGCGCGGCCACGGCGGCGACGCCCTCCCAGGTCTCCTCGGCGTCGGCCGCCCAGCCCTGGGCGCGGACCAGGTCGAGCATCGCCTCGAAATCGTCGGAGGCGGTGACCGTACGCCCGGTGAAGGACCGGCGCTCCGCCTCCATGACCTCGCTGTGGGCCACCGGGTCGTACGCCGACAGGACCTTGCCCAGCGCCGTGGAGTGCAGCGGCTGCATCGCCCCGACCTCCAGCACCTGGCGGCTGTCGTCGGGCCGGAAGACGTGGTGGACGATCAGCACGCCGTGCTGGTGCAGCACCCCGAGGTGGACGCTCTCCCCGCTGGAGCGCGCCAGGTCGTCCGTCCAGACCAGGGCGCGCGCCCGCAGCTCGTGGACGTCCAGATAGCTGTTGCCCAGACGCAGCAGCTCCGCGCCCAGCTGGTAGCGGCCCGAGGCCGCGTCCTGCTCGACGAACCCCTCCAGCTGGAGGGTGCGCAGGATGCCGTGCGCGGTGCCCTTGGCCAGCCCCAGGGCGGAGGAGATGTCGGAAAGCCCGAGCCGGCGCTCGCCGCCCGCCAGTAGACGCAGCATCGCGGCCGCCCGCTCCAGCGACTGGATGTTCTTGGCCATCGCGCCGTACTCCTCCACCTCGGTTCGACAATGCTGAACACTATCGGTCGATGCCGACCTCCGCCGGACTCCGGGGGAAAGTCTCCGCCACCGCGCCCCTCGCACGGCACCCGCACAGCATGCGGTCCGCCGTTCGGACGCGCCGACGGCCCCGGAGGCGGTCGGGCTAGGCTGGCGGGGTGCGCCTTCCCCGAGAAGGACGCAAAGCCGACAGCCGTCGCATCCCTGGGAGATCATCCATGGCCTCGTTGCCGACATCCGCCGCCGACAGCCGGACCCGCGCAGACGCGCTCCGAGAGGCACTCGCCACCCGCGTGGTGGTGGCCGACGGGGCGATGGGCACCATGCTCCAGGCACAGGACCCCACGCTGGAGGACTTCGAGAACCTCGAAGGCTGCAACGAGATCCTCAACATCACCCGGCCCGACATCGTCCGCTCGGTCCACGAGGAGTACTTCGCGGTCGGCGTCGACTGCGTGGAGACCAACACCTTCGGCGCCAACCACTCCGCCGCCAACGAGTACGAGATCGCCCACCGCATCCACGAGCTCTCCGAGTCCGGCGCCCGGATCGCCCGCGAGGTCGCCGACGAGTTCGCCGCGAAGGACGGCCGCCAGCGCTGGGTCCTCGGCTCGATCGGCCCCGGCACCAAGCTGCCCTCGCTCGGCCACATCACGTACGACGTCCTGCGCGACGGCTACCAGCGGAACGCCGAGGGACTCCTCGCCGGCGGCTCCGACGCGCTGATCGTCGAGACCACCCAGGACCTGCTGCAGACCAAGTCCAGCATCATCGGCGCGCGCCGGGCCATGGACGCCCTCGGCGTGCAGGTCCCCCTGATCTGCTCGCTCGCCTTCGAGACGACCGGCGTCATGCTCCTCGGCTCCGAGATCGGCGCGGCCCTGACCGCCCTGGAACCCCTCGGCATCGACCTGATCGGCCTGAACTGCTCCACCGGCCCGGACGAGATGAGCGAGCACCTGCGCTACCTCGCCCGCCACTCCCGTACGCCCCTGATGTGCATGCCCAACGCCGGGCTGCCCGTCCTCACCAAGGACGGGGCGCACTTCCCCCTCGGCCCCGAGGGGCTCGCCGACTCCCAGGAGCACTTCGTCCGGGACTACGGCCTCTCCCTCATCGGCGGCTGCTGCGGTACGACCCCCGAGCACCTGCGGGCCGTCGTCGAGCGGGCCCGCGGGCTGACGCCGACCGAGCGCGAACCGCGCCCCGAACCCGGCGCCGCCTCCCTCTACCAGCACATCCCGTTCCGCCAGGACACCGCCTACCTGGCGATCGGGGAGCGCACCAACGCCAACGGCTCCAAGAAGTTCCGCGAGGCCATGCTGGAGGCCCGCTGGGACGACTGCGTGGAGATGGCCCGCGACCAGATCCGCGAGGGCGCGCACATGCTCGACCTCTGCGTCGACTACGTGGGCCGCGACGGCGTCGCCGACATGACCGAGCTGGCCGGCCGCTTCGCCACCGCCTCCACCCTCCCGATCGTGCTGGACTCCACCGAACTGCCCGTCCTGCGCGCCGGTCTGGAGATGCTCGGCGGCCGGGCCGTGCTCAACTCGGTCAACTACGAGGACGGCGACGGCCCCGACTCCCGCTTCGCCAAGGTCAGCGCCCTGGCCGCCGAGCACGGCGCCGCCCTGATCGCGCTGACCATCGACGAGGAGGGCCAGGCCCGCACCGTCGAGCACAAGGTCGCCATCGCCGAGCGGCTCATCGAGGACCTCACCGCCAACTGGGGCATCCGCGAGTCCGACATCCTCATCGACACCCTGACCTTCACCATCTGCACCGGTCAGGAGGAGTCCCGGGGCGACGGCATCGCCACCATCGGGGCCATCCGCGAGCTGAAGAAGCGCCACCCCGACGTCCAGACCACGCTCGGCCTCTCGAACATCTCCTTCGGCCTCAACCCGGCCGCCCGCGTGGTGCTGAACTCCGTCTTCCTCGACGAGTGCGTCAAGGCCGGCCTGGACTCCGCGATCGTCCACGCCTCCAAGATCCTGCCCATCGCCCGGCTGGAGGAGGAGCAGGTCAAGGTCGCCCTCGACCTGATCCACGACCGCCGCGCCGAGGGCTACGACCCCCTCCAGCGGCTCATGGAGCTCTTCGAGGGCGTCAACATGAAGTCGATGAAGGCGGGCAAGGCCGAGGAGCTGATGGCCCTCCCGCTGGACGAGCGGCTCCAGCGCCGCATCATCGACGGCGAGAAGAACGGCCTGGAGGCCGACCTCGACGAGGCGCTCCAGGACACCCCCGCCCTCGACATCGTCAACAACACGCTGCTGGAAGGCATGAAGGTCGTCGGCGAGCTGTTCGGTTCCGGCCAGATGCAGCTTCCCTTCGTCCTCCAGTCCGCCGAGGTCATGAAGAGCGCGGTGGCCCACCTGGAGCCGCACATGGAGAAGTCCGACGACGAGGGCAAGGGCACCATCGTGCTGGCCACCGTCCGCGGCGACGTCCACGACATCGGCAAGAACCTCGTCGACATCATCCTCTCCAACAACGGCTACAACGTCGTCAACCTCGGCATCAAGCAGCCCGTCTCCGCGATCCTGGAGGCCGCCGAGGAGCACCGCGCCGACGTCATCGGCATGTCCGGCCTCCTGGTGAAGTCCACCGTGATCATGAAGGAGAACCTGGAGGAGCTGAACCAGCGCAAGATGGCCGCCGACTTCCCGGTCATCCTCGGCGGCGCCGCGCTGACCAGGGCGTACGTCGAACAGGACCTCCACGAGATCTACGAGGGCGAGGTCCGCTACGCCCGCGACGCGTTCGAGGGCCTGCGCCTCATGGACGCGCTCATCGGCGTCAAGCGCGGCGTGCCGGGCGCGGCCCTGCCCGAGCTCAAGCAGCGCCGCGTCCCCAAGAAGGACGTCCCCGTGCCGGCGGTCGAGGAGCCCGAGGGCTCGGTCCGCTCGGACGTCTCCACCACCAACCCCGTCCCCGAGCCGCCGTTCTGGGGCACCCGCGTCATCAAGGGCATCCCGCTCAAGGAGTACGCCTCCTGGCTGGACGAGGGCGCCCTGTTCAAGGGCCAGTGGGGCCTCAAGCAGGCCAGGACCGGCGACGGACCGACGTACGAGGAGCTGGTGGAGACCGAGGGCCGGCCGCACCTGCGCGGCTGGCTCGACCACCTCCAGTCCAACAACCTCCTGGAGGCGGCCGTCGTCTACGGCTACTTCCCCTGCGTCTCCAAGGGCGAGGACCTGATCCTCCTCCACGAGGACGGCTCCGAGCGCACCCGTTTCACCTTCCCGCGTCAGCGCCGGGGCCGCCGCCTCTGCCTCGCGGACTTCTTCCGCCCGGAGGAGTCCGGCGAGAGGGACGTCATCGGCCTCCAGATCGTCACCGTCGGCTCCCGGATCGGCGAGGCCACCGCCGAGCTGTTCGCCGCCAACTCCTACCGCGACTACCTGGAGCTGCACGGCCTGTCCGTCCAGCTCGCCGAGGCGCTGGCCGAGTACTGGCACGCCCGCGTCCGCGCCGAGCTGGGCTTCGCGGGGGAGGACCCGGCGGACGTCGAGGACATGTTCGCGCTGAAGTACCGGGGCGCGCGGTTCTCCCTCGGCTACGGTGCGTGCCCGGACCTGGAGGACCGGGCGAAGATCGCCGAGCTGCTCCAGCCGGAGCGGATCGGCGTGCACCTCTCGGAGGAGTTCCAGCTCCACCCGGAGCAGTCCACCGACGCCCTCGTCATCCACCACCCCGAGGCGAAGTACTTCAACGCCCGGTAACCCGGTGTTCGGGCCGTGGCCCCGCGCCCTTCGCGCACCGCGGCCCGAGACGTCGTACACTGGTCGGTCCAGCGCAGGCCGGTCGCCCTCCCACCCGTGGGAACGGCGGCCGGCCTTCTCGTCCCTCTACGGAAGGTGTGCCGGATGACCAGTACGGTCCCCGCGTCCTTGACCCGCACGGCCGAAGGCGCCGCCCTGCAGGCGGTCCTTCTCGACATGGACGGAACCCTGGTCGATACCGAGGGCTTCTGGTGGGACGTGGAGAAAGAGGTCTTCGCGGGCCTCGGGCACCGGCTGGAGGAGTCCTGGCGGGACGTGGTCGTCGGCGGCCCGATGACCCGCAGCGCCGGCTACCTCATCGACGCCACGGGCGCCGACATCCGGCTGGACGAGCTGACCGTGCTGCTCAACGACGGGTTCGAGAGCCGCATCAGCCGGGGCGTCCCGCTGATGCCGGGCGCCGAGCGGCTGCTGGCCGAACTGGCCGTCCACGAGGTGCCCACCGCGCTCGTCTCGGCCTCGCACCGCCGGATCATCGACCGGGTGCTGGACTCGGTGGGCCACCACCACTTCGCGCTCACGGTCGCCGGCGACGAGGTGGCCCGGACCAAGCCCCACCCCGAGCCCTACCTCACCGCCGCCGCCGGGTTCGGCGCCGAACCCTGGCGCTGCGCGGTCATCGAGGACACCGCGACCGGGGTCGCCGCCGCCGAGGCCGCCGGCTGCCGGGTCGTCGCGGTGCCGTCCGTCGCCCCCATCGCCCCCGCGGTCGGGCGCGTCGTGGTCGGCTCGCTGGAGGACGTCGATCTGGCCTTCCTGCGGAAGCTCATCACCGGGACGGGCTGAGCGGGCACTTGTGAACGAACGGCGGACGTTCTGCTGAGCCCGTGCGCGTTCCGGTGACGTTCCGTGGATGTGGATCATCCGGGAGGCGCATCTGTGAAGAGGGGGGAACGGTGACCTTCCTCACGTGGAACCCCCTGCAAGGGCGTCATGATCAGATGATCTGTCCGTAATGGTGATCGTATGATCTGCCGACCCGGAGTCGGGGGAGCGCGGGCCGCCCGCCGGACCGTCAGGGGCGCCGGGCCACGGCTACTAGCGTTGATTCCTCACCTGCCGGGATGAGGGAGAACGTCCAGATGAAGCGCAAGACCCTGGTGCTGCCGGCCGTCGTCGGCCTGCTCGCCCCCGTGCTGGCCGCGTGCGGCGGCACGGACAGCGGCGCCGATGGCAAGGGTGCCATCGTCGTCGGCACCACGGATCAGCTCGTGGCCTCCCAGGAGAACCCCGCGCCGCTCGACCCGGCCATCGGCTACGAGGCGGGCGTCTGGAACGTCCTGCGCCAGACCGTGCAGACCCTCACCACCGTGCCCAACGGCGGCGGCGAGCCGGTGCCCGAGGCCGCCCGCAGTTGCGCCTTCACCGACACCGCCAACGAGAGCTACCGCTGCACCCTGCGGTCGGGCCTCACGTTCGCCGACGGGACGCCCGTCACCGCCGAGGACGTGAAGCACTCCGTCCAGCGCGTCATCGACATCGACGCGGAGAGCGGTCCGGTCGGCCTGCTCGCCAACATCGACATGATCGAGACCAAGGGCGAGGACCAGGTGATCTTCCACCTGAAGACGCCCGACGCGACCTTCCCGTACAAGCTCGCCACCCCCGCCGCCGGCATCGTCCCGAAGGCGCAGTACCCGGCGAAGGCCGCGCGCAAGGGGTTCCAGGTCGACGGCTCCGGCCCGTACACCATGAAGCCGGAGGTCGAGGACGGCCGCGTCGTCAGGATCGCCTTCGAGAAGAACCCCTCGTACAAGGGCGAGCTGAAGGTCCTCAACGACAAGGTCGAGATGGACCTCTTCCCCGACACCGGCGCCATGGGCAAGGCGCTCGACGAGAAGAAGATCCACCTCATGACCCGGGCCATGTCGCCCGAGCAGGCCCACGAGATGCTCGTGTCGCCGAAGGAGGGCGTCGACCTCACCGAACTGCCCGGCCTCGCCATCAGCTACCTCGGCTTCAACACCAAGGACCCGGTGGTCACCAAGCCGGTACGGCAGGCCATGGCGCAGATCATCGACCGCGGCCAGATCGCCGGCAAGGTCTACGGCACCACCGCCGAACCCCTCTACTCGCTCATCCCGTCCAGCATCGCCGGGCACACCAACGCCTTCTTCAACAAGTACGGCGAACCCAGCACCGCCAAGGCCGCGAAGATCCTCGACAAGGCCGGGGTCGAGACGCCGGTGAAGTTCACCCTCCACTACACCAGCGACCACTACGGCCCGGCCACCGCCGAGGAGTTCAAGGCGATCCAGCAGCAGCTCAACGCCTCGGGCCTCTTCAAGGTCTCCGTCCGGGGCGAGGAGTGGTCGACGTACCGCCCCGAGCAGAAGCGCGGCGACTACGCCGCCTACGGCATGGGCTGGTTCCCCGACTTCCCGGACCCGGACAACTACACGGCGCCCTTCCTGGACGCCAACAACTTCCTCAACTCGCCCTACCGCTCCCGCGAGGCGGAGAAGGTGCTCATCCCGCAGTCCCGCCGCGCCGCCGACCGCACCGCCGCCGCGGACGCCTACGAGAAGCTCCAGGACATCGTCGCCGACGACGTGCCGGTGCTCCCGATCTGGCAGGGCAAGCAGTACGTGGCCTCCCGCGACGGCATCGCCGGTGTCGAGCGGTCCGTCAGCGCCACCTCCGAACTGCAGCTCTGGGAACTCAACCGGCCCAACGCCTGAGCCCCGAGAACCCTCCGGCCCGCCACCCTCCGCACTGGAGGGCGACGGGCCGGACGGCTCGGCGGGCGCGGGGGCCGCTACTGCGCGCCGGGGCGCACCAGCCCGCTCTCGTACGCGTACACCGCGGCCTGCACCCGGTCCCGCAGGCCCAGCTTCGTGAGCACATGGCCCACATGCGTCTTGACCGTCGTCTCGCTGACGAACAGGTCGGCCGCGATCTCCGCGTTGGACAGGCCCCGCGCCACCAGCTTCAGCACCTCCAGCTCACGGTCCGTCAGCGTGTGCAGCGCGTCCGGGACCGGCTCCTCACCGGAGGGCAGGTGGTCCGCGTACTTGTCGAGCAGCCGCCGCGTGATGCTCGGCGCGAGCATCGCCTCGCCCGCCGCCACCACCCGGATCGCCTGCACCAGCTCGGCCGCCGGGGCGTCCTTGAGCAGGAAGCCGCTCGCCCCGGCCCGCAGCGCCTCCACCACGTACTCGTCGAGATCGAAGGTGGTCAGCACCAGCACCTTCGCCGGGCCGTCCTTCCCGGGACCGGTGATCTGACGGGTCGCCTCCACCCCGTCCATCCGCGGCATCCGGATGTCCATCAGCACCACGTCGGGCTGCAGTGCCCGCACCTGGTCGATCGCCTGCAGACCGTCGCCGGCCTCGCCGACCACCGCCAGATCGCCCTCCGCCTCCAGGATCATCCGGAAACCGGTGCGCAGCAGAGGCTGGTCGTCGACCAGAAGGACGCGGATCGCCACAGGAAACTCCTTAAGGGCCCTCAAGGGCCACGGCTCGGCCGGCCTCGGCCCGGACCGGTCCCATTCTGCCCTGACCGCCCTCGTCCGCGTCCGCCGGGCGGACCGGCAGCGGATAGACCGGGGGAGTGCCGCCGAATTCCGGACAGAGCGCCCGGTGGTCGCACCAGCCGCACAGCTTCGTCGGCCGCGGCCGCCAGTCACCGGTCTCCGTCGCCCGCGCGATCGCGTCCCACAGCGCCATCAGCTTGCGCTCCACACGCTCCAGATCCGCCATCACCGGGTCGTACGTCAGCACGTCCCCGCTGCCCAGATAGACCAGCTGGAGCCGGCGCGGCAGCACACCCTTCAGCCGCCAGATCACCAGCGCGTAGAACGTCATCTGGAACAGCGGCCCGTCCGCGTACTCCGGCCGGGGCGCCTTCCCCGTCTTGTAGTCGACGATCCGGACCTCGCCGCTCGGCGCCACGTCCACCCGGTCGATCACCCCGCGCAGCCGCAGCCCCGACTCCAGCTCGGTCTCGACGGACATCTCGCGCTCCGCCGGCTCCAGCCGCGTCGGGTCCTCCAGCGAGAACCACCGCTCCACCAGACCCTCCGCCTCGCCCAGCCAGCGCGCCAGCCGCTCGCCCCCGGCGTCCTCGGCGAACAGCTCTTCCAGCTCCGGCCGCGACTCCAGCAGCCGGTCCCACTGGCCGGGGATCAGCGCCCGCGCCCGCGGTGCCGTACGGTCGGCCGCCGGGGCGTCGAAAAGGCGCTCCAGCACGGCATGGACCAGGGTGCCGCGGGTAGCGGCCTCGCTGGGCTTCTCCGGCAGCTTGTCGATCACCCGGAAGCGGTAGAGGAGCGGGCACTGCATGAAATCGCTCGCCCGCGACGGCGACAGGGAGGTCGGCGGCTGGGGCGGACGCGGCACGGAGGTCATGTCATCAGACCCTACGGCCCGCCACCGACAGCGAGCGGCATACCATCGACGGCAGACCCTCGCACGTGCATGATCGTGGCACAGGCCACACACCCCGACCGAAGGGAACCCGTGGACGACAGCGGCGACAGCGGGCGGCCGCAGCCCGGCGCAGGGGACCCTGATCCCGGCGCCGGCCCCGGCAAGCCGAAACGCCCCGCGGAGCCCGGCGGCGGCCTGCTCATGGGCCGCCCCTTCGGCGTACCCGTCTACGTGGCCCCCAGCTGGTTCGTCGTCGCCGCGCTGATCACCTGGGTCTTCGGCGGCCAGCTCGACCGCGTCCTGCCCGAGCTGGGCGCCGCCCGCTACCTGGTCGCCCTCTTCTTCGCGATCGCCTTCTACGCCTCCGTACTCGTCCACGAACTGGCCCACACGGTCGCGGCCCTGCGCTACAAGCTCCCGGTCCGCCGCATCCAGCTCCAGTTCTTCGGCGGCGTATCGGAGATCGAGAAGGAGAGCGAGACCCCCGGCCGCGAGTTCGTCCTCGCCTTCGTCGGGCCCCTCCTCTCCCTGGTCCTCGGCGGCGTCTTCTACGGCGCGATGCAACTCGTCGAGCCCGGCACGGTCCCCGGCGTCCTCCTCGCCGGCCTCATGATCTCCAACCTCATCGTGGCCGCCTTCAACCTGCTGCCCGGCCTGCCCCTGGACGGCGGCCGGATGCTCCGCGCCGTCGTCTGGAAGATCACCGGCAAGCCCATGAGCGGCACCATCGCCGCCGCCTGGGTCGGCCGCGGCCTCGCCGTCGTCGTCCTGGTCGGACTGCCGCTGCTCACCCACACCGGCACCCTCGGCGGCGGCTCCCAGGACATCGGCGGGGTCGAGACCGTCATGGACGCGCTGCTCGCCGCGATCCTCGCCGGAATCATCTGGACCGGCGCCGGGAACAGCCTCCGCATGGCCCGCCTGCGCGAGCACCTGCCCGACCTCCGGGCCCGCACCCTGACCCGCCGCGCCGTCCCCGTCGAGTCCGCGACCCCGCTCTCCGAAGCGCTCCGCCGGGCCAACGAGGCCGGAGCCCGCGCCCTTGTCGTCGTCGACGGACAGGGCAACCCCAAGGCCCTCGTCCGCGAGGCCGCCATCGTCGGCGTCCCCGAGCACCGCCGCCCCTGGGTCGCCGTCAGCGGCCTCGCCCAGGACCTCACCGACGGCATGAAGGTCCCCGCCGAACTGGCCGGCGAAGCCCTCCTCGACCGGCTCAAGGCCACCCCCGCAACCGAGTACCTGGTCGTCGAGGAGACCGGCGAGATCTACGGCGTCCTCTCCACCGCCGACGTGGAGCGCGCCTTCGTCAAGGCCATGGCCCGCCCCGGCTCCTGAGAGCCCTCCGGGCGCGGGGGACGGGCGGCAGGAGGCCCCGAGATCACCGGTAGGCTGGTCACATGTCTGAACCGACCGGTGCCGCCCGCCGACGTGGGCCCTTCAAGGTCGGGGACCAGGTACAGCTCACCGACCCCAAGGGACGCCACTACACCTTCACGCTCGAAGCCGGAAAGAACTTCCACACCCACAAGGGTTCTTTCCAGCACGACGAGCTGATCGGTGCTCCCGAGGGCAGTGTTGTCCGCACCACGGGAAACGTCGCCTACCTCGCGCTGCGCCCCCTGCTCCCCGACTACGTCCTGTCCATGCCCCGCGGCGCCGCCGTGGTCTACCCCAAGGACGCGGGCCAGATCCTGGCCTTCGCGGACATCTTCCCCGGCGCGCGCGTCGTGGAGGCCGGGGTCGGCTCCGGTTCGCTCAGCACCTTCCTGCTGCGCGCCATCGGTGAGCAGGGCATGCTGCACTCCTACGAGCGCCGCGAGGACTTCGCCGAGATCGCCCAGCAGAACGTCGAGCGTTACTTCGGCTCCCCGCACCCGGCCTGGCAGCTGACCGTCGGCGACCTCCAGGACAACCTCTCCGACACCGACGTCGACCGGGTCGTGCTGGACATGCTCGCCCCCTGGGAGTGCCTGGAGGCCGTCTCCAAGGCCCTGGTGCCCGGTGGCATCCTCTGCGCCTACGTGGCCACCACCACCCAGCTCTCGCGCACCGTCGAGTCCATCCGCGAGATCGGCTGCTTCGCCGAACCGCAGCCCTGGGAGTCGATGATCCGCAACTGGCACGTGGAGGGCCTCGCCGTCCGCCCCGACCACCGCATGATCGGCCACACCGGCTTCCTGGTCACCGCCCGCCGACTCGCGGACGGTGTCGAGCCGCCGCAGCGTCGGCGCCGCCCCTCGAAGGGCGCCTACGGCGAGGACTACGAGGGCCCCAACAGCCGGGGCGGCGCCGCCGCCTCCGGCAGCTGACCCGACCCGCGCACCGGCGCCGCCGCGCGGCCCCCGACCGACCGGGGGCCGCGCGGCGGCGCTTTTTCCGTCGGCCCCGGCGTTCCGCCCGGGTGTGAGGTGTGGCACGATTCCGGCAACCCCTCGGGGCGCTCCCCCTCCCACGGGCTCCCAGGAACCATCAGGAGACGTACCGCGTGCAGACACCCGCGCTCCCGGACCTCGCCCACACCGCCGCCAAGCCGGTGCACTGGCTCGCCACGGCCGCGGCGATGGCGGGAGTCGTCGCGCTGGCCGGGCTGCTCCAGCCCCGTACGGCCACCGCGACCGCCACGGCCCCCGAGCAGCGGACCACCACGCGAGGCGGCGCCCCCGTGCCCGCCCCGGACCCGGCCGACGCGCGGTTCCCGCTGGAGTGCGGCGCGGTCGGGACGACCGTGGCCCGGCACGCGACCGGCGACCTCGACGGCGACGGGCGGCCGGAAACCGTCGCCGTGGCGCACTGCGACGCCGGATCGGGCACCCCGCCCGCCGGCGTCTACGTCCTGACCCGGACGAACGGGGCCGCGCCCCGGGTCGTGGCGACCCTGGTGGACCCCGCGGACCGTACGACGGTCAAGGAGCTCGACGTGCGCGACGGCGCCGTCTCGGCGACCCTGCTCGGCTACTCCTCGCCGGACATCCCCCGCTGCTGCCCCGACCAGGAGGAACAGGTGTCCTGGCGGTGGCAGGGGAACGCCTTCGTCCGCAGCGCCGGAGACCTCGCCCGGAGCGCCTGAGCGCGGTCGGCCCGGGTGACCCGGACCGAGGGCCGGCCGACTAGTCGGCGTCCGGCCCGTACACCTCGACGCTGTCCTTGACGCGCCGCACGTGGATGCAGTCCCCCGGGCACTCCTTGGCCGAATCGACCACGTCCTGGAGCAGCGGCAGCGGAACCGGAGTGGTCGCCCCCGGGTCCTGGAGCAGCTCGTCGTCCGCGCTCTTCACGTACGCCAGGCCGTCGATGTCCAGCTCGAAGACATCGGGGGCGTACTGCACGCAGATGCCGTCGCCCGTACAGAGGTCCTGGTCGATCCAGACCTCCAGGTCCTGCGTGTCACTGTCGCCCGGCGAGTCCTGCTGCACGGTCATGTGTCCTGCCGTTCCTGCGTATCCGAACCAATTGGAGCCAGCCCTGACGGGTGTTGACCGGTTCGACGATACAACCGGCGGCTTTCCGGTGCCGAAGGGTGGGTATTCCCTTGACGTGAGGGAGAGCGCAAGGGTGAAGATCGGACACACCCCGCAGTCTTTGTGATCTAGGGGTTTCAATCACCACCCACCCAGGTAGGGTCAGGAAGCGTCCAGCTCCCCATGGAGGAGGTGAGGACCGTGGCAGCCCACGACGACGACATCAACCGCGGCACCCGGCCCGCGCGAGGGTCCGAGGACCCAGCCGGCCAGGTTGCCTATCTCGAGCAGGAAATCGCCGTCCTGCGACGTAAGCTCGCCGACTCTCCGCGCAGCACGAGGATTCTCGAAGAGCGGATCGTCGAGTTGCAGACGAATCTGGCAGGCGTGTCCGCCCAGAACGAGCGGCTCGCCAACACGCTCCGCGAGGCGCGTGACCAGATCGTGGCCCTCAAGGAGGAGGTCGACCGGCTCGCGCAGCCGCCGGCCGGCTTCGGCGTCTTCCTTCAGGCCAACGAGGACGGCACGTGCGACATCTTCACCGGGGGCCGCAAGCTCCGGGTGAACGTCAGCCCCAGCGTCGAGATCGAGGACCTGCGGCGTGGCCAGGAGGTCATGCTCAACGAAGCGCTCAACGTGGTCGAGGCCATGGAGTTCGAGCGCGCCGGGGACATCGTCACCCTCAAGGAGATCCTCGAGGACGGCGAGCGCGCCCTGGTGGTCGGGCACACCGACGAGGAGAGAGTGGTCCGGCTCGCCGAGCCCCTGCTCAACCTCACCATCCGCTCCGGCGACGCCCTGCTCCTGGACTCCAGGTCGGGTTACGTCTACGAGGTGGTCCCCAAGAGCGAGGTCGAGGAACTCGTCCTCGAAGAGGTCCCGGACATCGACTACGACAAGATCGGCGGCCTGGGCGACCAGATCGAGCTGATCCGCGACGCGGTCGAGCTTCCGTATCTGCACCCCGACCTCTTCAAGGAGCACGAGCTCCGCCCGCCGAAGGGCATCCTGCTCTACGGCCCGCCCGGCTGCGGCAAGACGCTCATCGCCAAGGCCGTCGCCAACTCGCTCGCCAAGAAGGTCGCCGAGGTGACCGGGCAGCCCGCGGGGAAGAGCTACTTCCTCAATATCAAGGGCCCCGAGCTGCTCAACAAGTACGTCGGCGAGACCGAGCGGCACATCCGCCTGGTCTTCCAGCGGGCGAGGGAGAAGGCGAGCGAGGGCACCCCCGTCATCGTCTTCTTCGACGAGATGGAGTCCCTCTTCCGCACCCGCGGCAGCGGCGTCAGCTCGGACGTGGAGAACACCATCGTCCCGCAGCTGCTCGCCGAGATCGACGGTGTGGAGGGCCTGGAGAACGTCATCGTCATCGGCGCCTCCAACCGTGAGGACATGATCGACCCCGCCATCCTGCGCCCCGGCCGCCTCGACGTGAAGATCAAGATCGAGCGTCCGGACGCCGAGGCCGCGAAGGACATCTTCGCGAAGTACCTGACCCCGTCGCTCCCGCTGCACGCGGACGACCTCTCCGAGCACACCGGCTCGCGCGAGGCCGCCGCCCACGCCATGATCCAGTCGGTCGTGGAGCGGATGTACACGGAATCCGAGGAGAACCGCTTCCTCGAGGTCACCTACGCCAACGGCGACAAGGAAGTCCTGTACTTCAAGGACTTCAACTCCGGCGCGATGATTCAGAACATCGTCGACCGGGCCAAGAAAATGGCCATCAAGGCATTCCTGGAACAGGGCCAGAAGGGACTGCGGGTCGCCCATCTCCTGCAGGCCTGCGTGGACGAGTTCAAGGAGAACGAGGACCTGCCCAACACCACCAACCCGGACGACTGGGCCAGGATTTCCGGAAAGAAGGGCGAGCGGATCGTCTTCATCCGCACACTCGTCACCGGAAAGCAGGGCGCGGACACCGGACGCTCCATCGACACGGTGGCCAATACCGGCCAGTACCTGTAAAAGCACGGACCGGCTGCGGAAGGCCCGAAAGGGCCTCCGCAGCCGGTCGCATTCCCCGCTCCGGCCGCGCCGGAGCCAATGTCGTAATGGAGCTCCCCACCGGCGCAGAGGCGCTCTAGGCTCTGCGGTACCGCCGAGTCGCGCAGTGCGGTGTCGGGCACCACACACGCACCGGACCAAGAAGCGGTACGTGAGCGTCGCTCCCGGGCGGGAGCGACGCCGGGCAAGGAGGGCCGCATGACCGTACGGCGAGTAATGGGCATCGAGACGGAGTACGGGATCTCCGTCCCCGGCCACCCCAACGCCAATGCCATGCTCACCTCGTCCCAGATCGTCAACGCCTACGCGGCGGCGATGCACCGGGCGCGCCGCGCCCGCTGGGACTTCGAGGAGGAGAACCCGCTGCGTGACGCGCGAGGCTTCGACCTCGCCCGTGAGACCGCCGACTCCAGCCAGCTGACCGACGAGGACATCGGCCTGGCCAACGTCATCCTGACCAACGGCGCCCGGCTCTACGTCGACCACGCCCACCCCGAGTACAGCTCGCCCGAGATCACCAACCCGCGCGACGCGGTGCTCTGGGACAAGGCGGGCGAGCGGATCATGGCGGAGGCCGCCGAGCGGGCGGCCGCCATCCCCGGGGCCCAGCCGATCCACCTCTACAAGAACAACACCGACAACAAGGGCGCCTCCTACGGCACGCACGAGAACTACCTCATGCAGCGGGAGACGCCGTTCTCGGACATCGTGCGCCACCTGACGCCGTTCTTCGTCTCCCGCCAGGTCGTGACGGGCGCCGGCCGCGTCGGCATCGGCCAGGACGGCAACGAGCACGGGTTCCAGATCAGCCAGCGCGCCGACTACTTCGAGGTCGAGGTCGGCCTGGAGACCACGCTCAAGCGCCCCATCATCAACACCCGCGACGAGCCCCACTCCGACGCCGAGAAGTACCGCCGGCTCCACGTGATCATCGGGGACGCCAACCTCTCGGAGATCTCCACCTACCTCAAGCTCGGCACCACGTCCCTGGTGCTGTCCATGATCGAGGACGCGTTCATCACCGTGGACCTCGCCGTCGACCAGCCCGTCCGCACCCTGCACGAGGTCTCGCACGACCCGGACCTCCGTCAGCTGATCACGCTCCGCAGCGGCCGGACGCTCACCGCGGTCCAGCTCCAGATGGAGTACTTCGAGCTGGCCCGCAAATACGTGGACGAGCGGTACGGCGCGGACGCGGACGACCAGACCAAGGACGTTCTGACCCGCTGGGAGGACACCCTCAACCGGCTGGAGACCGACCCGATGAGCCTGTCGGGCGAGCTGGACTGGATCGCCAAGCGGGAGCTGATGGAGGGCTACCGCCGCCGTGACGGGCTGGACTGGGACGCCCCCCGGCTCCACCTGGTGGACCTCCAGTACGCGGACGTACGGCCCGACAAGGGCCTGTACAACCGTCTGGCGGCCCGCGGCAGGATCAAGCGCCTCCTGGACGAGGACGAGGTCACCCGGGCCCGCACGAAGCCGCCGGAGGACACCCGCGCGTACTTCCGCGGCCGCTGTCTGGAGCAGTACGCCGACGACGTGGCGGCCGCTTCCTGGGACTCGGTGATCTTCGACCTGCCCGACCGTGACTCCCTGCAACGGGTGCCCACCCTGGAGCCGCTGCGCGGGACCAGGGAACACGTCGAGGGACTGCTCGACCGCTGCCGTACGGCGGAAGAGCTGGTCCGCGCCCTTTCGGGCGGCTGAAAGTCCTCCGGGCTGGGAATCAATCACCCGAGGCCCGGACGTTGAACAACTACCGGGCCAGATGTCGGACCACGTGGGTAGGGTCTGATCAAGAGCTTCGATTGCTTCGAACCGAGCGGGGTGAGCTACATGGCGACCAAGGACACCGGCGGCGGACAGCAGAAGGCGACGCGTTCCACCGAGGAGGCCGAGGAGCAGGCGCAGGACGCGCAGGCGTCCGAGGACCTCGCGGAACGCCAGGAGAAGCTGAGCGACGACGTCGACTCGGTGCTGGACGAGATCGACGACGTGCTCGAAGAGAACGCCGAGGACTTCGTGAGGTCCTTCGTCCAGAAGGGCGGGCAGTAACCGCTCCGCGCGGCGCCCGGGGCCTCCCGGGCGCCCCTGCGGACCGGCGGGGGAGACGGGGTGGGGCCGCGCCCCTCGGCGCGCGCCCTCACCCCTCCCGCCGGCGCGGAGTACCGCCGCCCGGCCCGCGGTATCGGTGCGGACAACCTCCGCCGAACATGTGGATCACTCCCGCCGGGCGGGTAGGGTCCCTGGCGTACGCAGTGCTTCAACGGCAATTCGGCCATCGGCAAGTTGGGGGATGATCCTGACTCTCTTGCGCAGGGCCATCGCATACCTGGAGGGAAACGCGTGGAAGCCAACACTCGTAGCACCGGGCGTCTACCAGCTGCCTTCCTGACGCCGGGTTCGTCCTCGTTCATGGACTTCCTGTCGGACCATTCGCCCGAGATGCTCCCGGGCAAGCGGAGCCTGCCGCCGCTCCAGGGAGCCGTCGAGGCGCCGCACGGGACGACCATCGTCGCCGCGTCCTTCCCCGGTGGTGTGGTCCTCGCCGGCGACCGGCGCGCCACCATGGGCAACATGATCGCGCAGCGCGACATCGAGAAGGTCTTCCCGGCCGACGAGTACTCGGCGGTGGGCATCGCCGGCACCGCCGGACTGGCCGTGGAGATGGTCAAGCTGTTCCAGCTGGAGCTGGAGCATTTCGAGAAGGTCGAGGGCGCCCAGCTCTCCCTGGAGGGCAAGGCCAACCGCCTCTCCACCATGATCCGCTCCAACCTCGCGATGGCCATGCAGGGCCTCGCCGTCGTGCCGCTGTTCGCGGGCTACGACGTCGACCGCGACAAGGGCCGCATCTTCTCCTACGACGTCACCGGCGGCCGCTCCGAGGAGAACGGCTACGCCGCCACCGGCTCCGGGTCGATCTTCGCCCGCGGCTCCATGAAGAAGCTCTACCGCGAGGACCTGACGGAACAGCAGGCCCTCACCCTGGTCGTGCAGGCGCTGTACGACGCGGCGGACGACGACTCGGCGACCGGCGGCCCGGACGTGGCCCGCCGCATCTACCCGATCGTCACCGTCATCACCGACGAAGGCTTCCGGAGGCTGACCGACCAGGAGTCCTCCGAGATCGCGCGCGCCGTCCTGGAGCGCCGGCTCGAGGAGCCCGACGGCCCGCGCGCCGCGCTGCTCTGACCCGGACCCCTGCCAGGCCCTTCGTCCGGACCGGGCGGGACCCGCGAGCCCGCTGAGTCCGGACGGGAGGCCACGGCCTCCCCCCGACGCACTCGTCACTGACAGAAAGGGACGGACAGCCGGTGTCGACTCCGTTCTACGTCTCACCCCAGCAGGCCATGGCCGACCGGGCGGAATACGCCCGCAAGGGCATCGCCCGCGGTCGCAGCCTCGTCGTGCTGCAGTACGCCGACGGCATTGTGTTCGTCGGCGAGAACCCGTCCCGCGCACTCCACAAGTTCAGCGAGATCTACGACCGGATCGGCTTCGCCGCCGCCGGCAAGTACAACGAGTACGAGAACCTCCGCATCGGCGGGGTGCGCTATGCCGATCTGCGCGGATACACCTACGACCGGGACGACGTGACGGCCCGTGGGCTGGCCAACGTCTACGCGCAGACGCTCGGCACCATCTTCTCCAGCGCGGCCGAGAAGCCGTACGAGGTGGAGCTGGTGGTCGCCGAGGTCGGCACCGAGCCCGAGGGCGACCAGATCTACCGGCTGCCGCACGACGGTTCGATCGTGGACGAGCACGGCTCGGTCGCGGTCGGCGGCAACGCCGAGCAGATCAGCGGCTTCCTCGACCAGCGCCACCGCGACGGCATGACGCTGGCCGAGGCGCTCAAGCTCGCCGTGCAGGCCCTCTCCCGCGAGCCGGGAGGCGGCGAGCGGGAGATCCCCGCCGAGCGGCTGGAGGTGGCGGTCCTGGACCGCACCCGCCCCCAGCAGCGCAAGTTCAAGCGGATCGTCGGCCGTCAGCTGGCCCGGCTGCTGGAAGCGGACGCCGCTGCCGCCACTCCCACCGACGCCCCGTCCGACACCGAGGACGGCGACACCCCCGACACGGACACCGGCAGCGCGTCCGGTTCCACGAAGGAGTAGCGGGAAGCGTCCCGCGAAGCCCCCGGGCCACGGCGAGATCCACGGCCCGGGGGCTCCGTCATGCCCCGGCCGCGGGCGGCGCCGTCGAGCCGCGTACGACGAGCCGGACCGGCAGGCGCCCGGGCTCGGCGGGACGGCCGTCCAGTACGGCGAGCAGCGCCTCCATGCCCCGCTCCCCGACCCGCTCGGCCGGCAGCCGCACCGTGGTCAGCTCCGGTTCCAGGGCGGTGGCCAGCGCCAGATCGTCGAAGCCGGTCACGGACAGTTCGTCCGGCACCCGCAGTCCGAGCCTCCGGGCGGCCTTGCACGCGCCCGCCGCCAGGATGTCGTCGTCGCAGACGATCGCGGTGGGCCTCTCCCCGGCGGCCGCCAGCGCCCGCTCCACGGCCTCCCGGCCCGCCCGCACGTCCAGCGCGGCCCGTACGGTCCGTACCGTCGCGTCCTCCACCGCGTCCAGCGCTCCGTGCAGCGCATCGGCGCGCACCGCGAACGTCCAGGTGTCCACGGCGGACGCCAGGTGCAGGAAGCGGCGGTGGCCGAGGCCCAGCAGATGCTCCGTCACCTGCCGCATGCCGTCCGCGATGTCCAGGTTCACCCGGGCGGCGGGCCCGGTGTCCGACGGGTCGCTGTCCAGCATCACCAACGGCAGATCCGCCCCGTGCAGCGCCTCCAGCGCCCCGGCGGCCATCGAGGACGCGATGACCCCGTCGAGCGCGGCCCGGGCCGAGGCGAACGGGTCCCTGGCCGGGCCCGTGCCGTCCGGCGAGGGGTAGAGCACCACGCCGAAGTCGTGCTCGGCGGCGAGCGCCGCGGCCCCCGCGTACACCCGGGCGAAGAACTCGTTGGTGAGTGCGGGCACCACCAGCAGCGCCGTCCTGGTGCGGCCGAGCCGCAGACTGCGGGCCGCCAGATTGGGCCGGTAGCCGAGGTCGGACGCCGCGTCCCGCACCCGCCCGGCCGTGGCCTCGGACACCCGGCCCGGCCACTTCCCGCCGAGCACCAGGGAGACCGTCGCCTGCGAGACGCCCGCCGCGCGGGCCACGTCGCGGCTGGTGGGCCGGGCGGGGACGGGCTGCTGCGCGCTGGTCACTCATGCCTCCGTGCGGGGTGTTCCGTGACGCCGCGGGCTGGACCCGCGAACTGCGCACATGGTACGTATGAGCCTCGAAGTTATACGTAACACCTCGGCGCGCGGGCGGCCGGGGCGGAGAGGGGCGGGAATGGCCGCGGGATATCTGGACATCCTCCGGGCGCGGCACGCCGCCCGGCTGCTGACGGGCACCCTGGTGGGGCGGCTGCCCAACGGCACCGGGCCCATCGCGATCGTGCTGTTCATCCGGGCGGAGGGCGGCAGCTACACCCTGGCCGGGGCGCTCGCCGCCGCGTACGGGCTCGCCACCGCCGTGGGGCAGCCGCTGCTCGGCCGGGCGGTGGACCTGTACGGGCAGCCGCGCGTCCAGCTCCCGGCCGCCGTGGTCTCCGCGCTCGGGATGGTCCTGCTGGCCCTCACCGGCCTCGGATCGCTCCCGCTGGCCTACCTCGGCGTCATCGTCGCCGGGGTCGCCACACCGCCCCTGGAAGGCGGCCTGCGCGCCCTGTGGCCCAGCGTCCTCAAGAGCGAGGACCGGGTGCACCGGGCCTACGCCATGGACGCGGTGGCGCAGGAGATCATGTTCACCGTCGGGCCGCTCCTGGTGACGCTGCTCGTCTCGCTGTGGTCGCCGGCCGCCGCGCTGCTCGTCATCAACGCCCTCGGCGTCCTCGGCGCGCTCTCCGTCGTCCTGTCCGAGCCCTCGCGCACCTGGCGCTCCGCGCCCCGCGAGGCGCACTGGCTCGGCGCCCTGCGCTCGCCCGGACTGCTCGCGCTCCTCGGCTCGTTCTTCTTCGTCGGGCTCGCCCTCGGCTCCATCACGGTGGCCGCGGTGGCGTACGCCGACGACCACGGGCGGGAATCGGTGTACGGCTGGCTCATGGCCGCGCTCGGCCTCGGCGCGCTCATCGGCGGTCTGGCCTACGGGGCGCGGCAGTGGGCGGGCGCCCCCGAGAAGCGGCTGCGGGTCATCGCCGGGCTCCTGGCGCTGGGCTATCTGCCGCTGACGCTCACCCCCTCGGTCCCGGTCATGACCGCCCTCGCCGCCCTCTCCGGGGTGTTCCTCGCCCCCGCCATCGCCTGCTCCTTCATCGTGGTCGACCGGCACGCCCCGCGCGGCACGGTGACCGAGGCGTTCTCCTGGCTCGTCACCACGTTCGGGGTGGGCGCGGCGGCCGGCACGGCGGTCGCCGGGCCCGCCGTCGAACTCGGTTCGACCGCCTGGAGCTTCGCCGTCGCCGGGGCCGGAGGGGCGGCGGCCCTGGTCGTCCTGCTGGCCACCGGAAGGCTTCTCGCGGCCCCCGTTCGCACGGCCGCGGTCGTGACGGGATCGGAAAATGATCGAAACGGTGCCGTCGAACCCGGTTTCAGCTCGGGCCACAAGGCGTAATGTTCAGTCATGGACCGCCGCATTTTCGGGCTGGAGAACGAGTACGGCGTCACGTGCACGTTCAGGGGACAGCGCCGACTGTCACCTGACGAAGTGGCGCGCTACCTCTTCCGCCGTGTTGTGTCATGGGGCCGCAGCAGCAACGTCTTTCTGCGGAACGGCGCCCGCCTCTACCTCGACGTGGGATCGCATCCGGAATACGCCACACCCGAGTGCGACAACGTGACCGAACTGGTCACGCACGACAAGGCGGGCGAGCGCATTCTGGAAGGCCTGCTCGTCGACGCCGAACGCCGCCTGCACGAGGAGGGAATCGCGGGCGACGTCTATCTGTTCAAGAACAACACCGACTCGGCGGGAAACTCCTACGGATGCCACGAGAACTACCTCGTGGCCCGGCACGGGGAATTCTCCCGACTCGCGGACATCCTCATTCCGTTCCTCGTCACCCGTCAGCTGATCTGCGGCGCGGGCAAGGTGCTCCAGACCCCGCGCGGCGCGGTCTACTGCGTCAGCCAGCGCGCCGAGCACATCTGGGAGGGCGTCAGCTCCGCGACGACCCGCTCCCGGCCGATCATCAACACCCGCGACGAGCCGCACGCCGACGCCGAGCGGTACCGCCGCCTCCACGTCATCGTCGGTGACTCCAACATGTCCGAGACGACCATGCTGCTCAAGGTCGGCGCCACCGACCTGGTGCTCCGCATGATCGAGGCGGGCACGGTGATGCGCGACCTGACCCTGGAGAACCCGATCCGGGCGATCCGCGAGGTCAGCCACGACCTCACCGGCCGCCGCAAGGTGCGGCTGGCCAGCGGCCGGGAGGCATCGGCCATCGAGGTCCAGCGGGAGTACTACGAGAAGGCCGTGGACTTCGTCGAGCGCCGGGGCATCCGCACCGGCACCGTCGACCAGGTCCTGGAGCTGTGGGGCCGCACCCTCGACGCGATCGAGGCCGAGGACCTCGACCGGATCGACACCGAGATCGACTGGGTCATGAAGTACAAGCTCATCGAGCGCTACCGGGCCAAGCACAACATGACCATGTCGAATCCGCGGGTCGCCCAGATAGACCTCGCCTACCACGACATCCACCGCCGCCGCGGGCTCTTCTACCTCCTGGAGAAGAAGGGGCAGACCGCCCGCATCTGCAACGACCTGAAGATCTTCGAGGGCAAGTCGGTGCCCCCGCAGACCACCCGGGCGCGACTGCGCGGCGACTTCATCCGCCGGGCCCAGGAGCAGCGCAGGGACTTCACCGTCGACTGGGTCCACCTCAAGCTCAACGACCAGGCGCAGCGCACGGTCCTGTGCAAGGACCCGTTCCGCTCCGTGGACGAACGGGTGGAGAAGCTGATCGCCGGCATGTGACCGGCCCGCACGCCCCTCGGGCCGCCACAGCGCGACCGGAGGGCGTGCAAGCAGGACGAGGCCCCGGCCCGCGCTCCCTCGCGCGGGCCGGGGCCTCGTCCTGCGGAAGGGGCGGCGCCGGGGGAGCGGGCGGACGAACGCCGGGGCGGCGGCTCCGGGCGAACCGGCCATGCTAGCCGTCCGGAGCCCGTCCAGGCGGGAGCCGTGTCGGGACTCGTGGTGCGCCTGGGGTGAGGTCGTACAGTGGCGGGACTTGCCCGGAGCCCCCTATTCGCGAGTTGGACTGATGAACCCCACGAAGACTGCCCGGTACGCGGCCGCCGCACTGGTCGTGCCCGCCCTCCTGTTCACCGCCGCCTGCGGGTCCGACTCCAAGGACGACGACGCGCCGAAGTCGGGCGCCGTCGGGAAGGTGTCCGGAAAGTTCGGATCCGAGCCCAAGATCGAGGTGCCGAAGGGCGCCAAGGCCGCCGACGACATCGTGGTGAAGGACGTCTCCACCGGTGACGGCGCCGAGGTGAAGAAGGGCGACATCGTCCGCCTGGACTTCGCCGGCAACCTGGAGGCGCTCGGCTCCACCTGGGCCCAGCGGCAGAACGCCGAGACGAAGGGGCCGCGCGCCCAGGTCGTCCAGGAGGTCGGCCAGCAGGGCCAGATGCTGCCCACCAAGGTCGCGGACGCGCTGGCCGGCCACAAGGTCGGCAGCCGGGTCCAGGTCGAGGGCACGGCCGAGGCGATCGTCGGCGAGCAGCTGAACCCGCAGTCCGGGATCAAGCCCACCGACCCCCTCGTCTGGGTCGTCGACATCGTCAACGCCAAGAAGGTCGACAAGAAGGGCGAGGCGAAGGGCGAGCAGGCCGCGAGCGAGGCCGGGATGCCCGAGGTCGAGGCGGCGTCGCAGAAGGCCGCGACGATCACCGTCCCGAAGGGCGCCAAGGCGCCGAAGGACCTCAAGGAGCAGGTCCTGATCAAGGGCGACGGCGCCGAGGTCAAGGCCGGCGAGGGCCTCGTCGTCCAGTACACCGGGGTGAAGTGGGAGGACGGCAAGAAGTTCGACTCCTCCTGGGACCACGGCGGCGCGAGCGCCTTCCCGATCGGCGTCGGCGGCGTCATCCAGGGCTGGGACAAGGGTCTGGTCGGCAAGCACGTCGGCGACCGCGTCCTGCTGACCATCCCGCCGAACCAGGCGTACGGCGCCGACCCGTCGAACCAGCTCGCCAAGAACAACCTGGTCTTTGTCGTCGACATCCTCGGCACCGTCTGACGCACGGCGCGGCCCCGCACGGTCCGGCCGCCGGGGCGACCCGTGCGAGACTTGTCGTCCCCAAGATTTTTGAGGAGCAGTTCAGTGAGCATCGAGAAGCCCGAGGTCGACTTCCCGGGCGGCGAGCCGCCGGCCGACCTGGAGATCAAGGACATCTGGGAGGGCGACGGCCCGGTGGCCCAGGCGGGCCAAACCGTCTCCGTCCACTACGTGGGTGTCTCCTTCTCCAGCGGCGAGGAGTTCGACGCGTCCTGGAACCGCGGCACCCCGCTGCAGTTCCAGCTCGGCGCCGGCCAGGTCATCGCCGGCTGGGACAAGGGCGTGCAGGGCATGAAGGTCGGCGGCCGTCGCCAGCTGACCATCCCCGCCCACCTCGCCTACGGCGACCGCGGCGCCGGCGGCGGCAAGATCGCCCCCGGTGAGACGCTGATCTTCGTCTGCGACCTCGTCGCGGTCTGATCCGCACCGCTCGCGCGACATGAGGGCCCCCGCCGCACGGCGGGGGCCCTCACGCGCTCTCCGGCGGGCCCCCCGGCGCCGTTCCACGCGGGCCCGCACCACCCGGAGCCCGGAAGCCCGGCTTTGGCCCGCACACCCCGGGGCGGTACGGTCGACCGTCGTAGAGCACCAGAGAAAGGGCGTCGATGGCGATTGCCAAGGCCGAGCGGCTGATGAACCTCGCGCTGTGCCTGCTGGGGACCCGGCGCCCGCTCAGCAAGCGCGAACTCCGCGGATCCATCGAGGCGTACCTCGAAGCGGGCTCCGACGACTCCTTCAACCGGATGTTCGAACGGGACAAGGACGATCTGCGCGAGCTGGGGCTCGTCATCGAGACCGTCGAGAACCTCGACGGCGACACCGGCTACCTGGCCCGCCGCGACAGCAACCGGCTGCCCCCCATCACCCTCGACGCCGAGGAGGCCGCCGCCCTCGGCCTCGCCGCCAAGGTCTGGCAGCAGGCCCGCCTCGCCGGGGCCGCCAGCGGCGCCCTGCAGAAGCTGCGCGCCGCCGGCATGCCCGAGTCCGAGGACGCCTACGAGGTCCACAGCGCCCTCGAACCCCGCATCCCCGTCCACGAGGCCGCCTTCGAGCCCCTGATGCTCGCCTGCCGCGACCGCCGCCCCGTCACCTTCGACTACCGCAAGGCCAACTCCGCCCGCGCCGAGCAGCGCCAGGTGGAGCCGTGGACCCTCGAATGCTGGCGCGGCCACTGGTACCTCGCCGGCTGGGACCGCGAACGCGGCGCCGAACGCGTCTTCCGGCTCTCCCGCATCACCGGCAAGGTCCGCTCCCGCGCCGGGGCGTTCACCGCCGAGGTGCCCGACGTGGTCACCGTCCGCGAGACCGTGGAGAGCTGGGCCGGCGAGGTCGCCACCCGCACCGCCCGGATCAGGCTCCGCGCCGGGGCCGGCTACCCGCTGCGGTCGCGCGCGACGGCGGTGCGGGAACGCGGCGACGGCTGGGACGAGCTGGAGATCCCGTACGGGCACGGCCTCGACGCCTGGCTCGTCGAGTTCGGGCCGGACGTCGTCGTGGAGGAACCCGCCGATCTGCGGGCCGATGTGGTGGACCGGCTCCGCGCCGTGGCCAAGGACTAGGGGAGCGGAACAGATGGCCACGAACGCGATCGACCAGACCCGGCGGATGCTGTCCCTGGTGACGTATCTGCGCGAACGCCCCGGCGCCCACGTCCAGGACGTGGCGCGGGCCTTCGGGATCACCGAGGACGAGCTGATCTCGGACCTCGACGTCCTGCCCATGTGCGGAACCAGCTTCCGCGGCGGCGACCTCCTCGACATCGACACCGACGGCGACCGGATCTGGTGGCACAACCCGGACGACGTCGCCGAACCGCTCCGGCTCGCCGCCGACGAGGCCACCGCGCTGCTCGTCGCCGCCCGTGCCGTCGCCACCCTGCCCGGTCTGCGCGAGAGCGACCGGGACGCCCTCGTCCGCGCCACCGCCAAGCTGGAGACGGCCGCCGGCGAGTCCGGGGCCGCCAGCTCCCGGCTCTCGGTGACCTTCGAGGCGGAGGGCGGCGTCTTCGCCGACGTCGACCGGGCCATCTCCGAGCGCCGCAGGCTGTGGCTGCGCTACTACTCGCCCGCCCGCGACGAACTCACCGAGCGCGAGGTCGATCCGATCCGGCTCTTCGCCGTCGGCCACACCTACCTGGAGGGCTGGTGCCGGCTCACCGAGGCCCGCCGGACCTTCCGGCTGGACCGGGTCGCCGAGATCCGCCTCCTCGACGCGCCGGCCGCCCCGCCCGAGCTGGAACTGCGCGACCTGTCCGCCGGGCTGGTGCAGCCTGCCGCCGAGGACCCGGAGGTCGTGATCGAGGTCGGCACCGGCGGCCGCTGGGTCGCCGAGTACTACCCGCACGACTCCGCCGAGGAACTCCCCGACGGCGGTCTGCGGATCACCCTGCGCACCCCGGACCCCGCCTCCCTGCGCCGGCTCGCGCTGCGCCTGGGTGGCGACGGCCGCATCGTCACTCCGCCGGAGCTCGCCGACAGCGCCCGCGACGCCGCGCGCGAGGCGCTCGCCGCCTACGAGGGCGCGCTCTGAGGGCCCGGGGAGGCGAGACGACGATGAACCGGACGCACCTCTTCCCGGCCACGGCCGCCGGGACCCGCCCGGCGCAGCTCTCCGGCACCGGGCCCGTCCCCGTGGCCGCCGCCCGCTTCCGGGCCGCCTGCCCCGACTGCCGCGGGCGCTTCGAACTGGCCGCGGCGGCGCTGCGGCTGGCGATCGGCGCCACCCGCCGCACCACCTTCTACACCTTCACCTGCCCCGACTGCGGGGCCGCGGTCCGCAAGCCCGCCGGTGAGCGCATCATCGAACTGCTCACCGGCGGCGGCGTACGGACCCTGCGTCTGCACACCGCCCTGCAGCGCCCCGGGCCGCCCGCCCGCCACCCCGCAAGCCCGTAGGCATGCGTCGGCATGCGCGGGAATTCGTAGGAAGAGGCACGCCTTATGTTCTGGCCCATGCTCGCCATCGCCCTCGGTTTCCTGGGCGTCGCCGTCCTCGGGGTGCTCGGCATCAAGGTCTTCGTGGAGGCCCAGCGCCTCGGCCGGCAGGTCTCGGCCACCACCGAGCGGATCAACCGGGTGTCCGAAGACCTCGAACAGGCCGCCACCCGGCTCGCGGCCACCGGCGACAGCCTGCGCTGACGGGCCCGCGGCCTGATGGCCGGGCCCGCGAGGGGGGTACGCTGCAGGGGTCGGCCCAGGCAGGGAGGTACGGGCCGCAAGCTGGAGTACGCACGGGCATTGCCTCGCGTTTACCCCTGCGGGTTACGATCGCTGGCAAGCGCAACGATCGGACGTACACCCGGTCGAACGGGTAGCGAGCCCGCCCCCCAGCCCAGCCGCCTCAGTGAGAAGGAAGTCGCACATGATCGGCAATCTGAAGCCCCTCGAGATCGTTCTGATCATCGCTGTCATCCTGCTGCTCTTCGGTGCCAAGAAGCTTCCCGACATGGCGCGTTCGCTCGGCAAGTCGGCCCGCATCCTCAAGAGCGAGGCCAAGGCCATGAAGAAGGACGACGCGGCGACCGCGGCGCCCACCACGGAGACCGTCGACGACACGGTTCCCCCGCAGGCCGCCACCGCGCGCACCATCCAGGCCGCCCCGGGAGACGTCACCAGCTCCCGCCCGGTCAACGAGCCCAAGCCCACCACCCAGAGCTGACCGCTGACGCCTTCCGCCGACAGCCGCCGCACGAGACGAGGGAAGTGGGTTGCTCAAGTCTGCCCGCAAGCAGGAGAAGAACGACGAGGGGCGGATGCCTCTCCTCGATCACCTGCGTGAGCTGCGTAACCGGCTGCTGAAGGCCGTGCTGGCGATCGTCGTGGTGACGATCGCGGCGGCGTTCTTCCAGAAGGAGATCTACGACTTCCTTCTGCGCCCCCTCCTCGAATCCGTCGGCTGCAAGGACGGCGTGGTCATCGCTGTCAACGGCAAGCCCTGCGCCCTGCTGAAGACCAACACCCTGCTGGCGCCGTTCACCAACGCCCTCAAGGTCGCCCTGATGTCCGGTGTGCTGCTGGCCACTCCGGTCTGGCTGTACCAGCTGTGGGCGTTCGTGGCTCCGGGGCTGCACAAGGGCGAGAAGCGTTACGCCTATGCCTTCGCCGTCGTGGGCGCGCCGCTCTTCCTCTCTGGTGGCTACCTCGCCTACGCGATCCTGCCGCAGACCGCCGAGATCATGCTCGGCTTCAGCCCCGACAACGTGCAGAACCAGATCGAGCTCGACAGCTATCTCGACCTCCTGGTCCGCATGGTGATCGTCTTCGGCCTGGCCTTCGAGCTGCCCCTGCTGCTCATCGCGCTCAACATGACCGGTGTGGTCTCCGGCAAGCGGATGCTCGGCTGGTGGCGCGGCATGATCGTCGGCCTCACCGCCTTCGCGGCCATCGCCACGCCCGGTGGCGAACCGCTTTCCATGCTTCTCCTCGCCGGGCCGCTCGCCGTCCTCTACTTCATCGCCACCGGCTTCTCGCTGCTCAACGACAAGCGGCGCAACCGCGCGAACCCCGACGCCGAGCTCGCCGACGACGAGGCGTCCCAGCTCGATCTGACGCCCGAGCCCGTCGGTCGCGTGGAGAACGTCTCCTCCTCCCGCCCCGCCCTTCCCGGGCAGGCGTCCGGCGAGGCGGACGGCCCCGGATCGCACCGGCTGAACGGTTACGACGACATCACCTGACCTTGTAGGGTCCGGCGGGTGACCAGCGAGATCACTCTGTTCGTCAATCCCACCGCGGGACGCGGCCGGGGCGCGCACGCCGCGCAGCCGGCCGCTTCCGCGTTGCGGGATGCCGGATTCTCCGTCCGTACGGTGCTGGGCGAGGACGCCGACGACGCCCTGCGCCGGGCGCGCGAGGCCGTCGCCGCGGGGACCGGGGCGCTGATAGCCGTGGGCGGGGACGGACTGATGTCCCTCGCCCTCCAGGCCGTCGCCGGGACCGCCACCCCGCTCGGGGTCGTCGCCGTCGGCACCGGCAACGACTTCGCCCGGACGCTGGGCCTGCCCGTCCGCGATCCGGCCGCCGCCGGACGGCTGGCCGCGCGGGCGCTCAGGGAGGGCGGCCTCCGGGAGATCGACCTCGGACGGGTCGGGGAGCGCTGGTTCGGCACGGTCCTCGCCTCCGGCTTCGACTCCCGTGTCAACGACCGCGGCAACCGGATGCGCTTCGTGGGCGGCCGCTTCAAGTACGACCTGGCGATCCTCGCCGAGCTGGCCGCCTTCCGGCCGATCCCGTACCGGCTCCGGTTCGACGGGGGAGAGCCCGTGGAGACCGAGGCCACCCTGATCGCGGTGGGCAACGGGACCACGTACGGCGGCGGCATGCGGATCTGCGCCGGAGCGAAGACGGACGACGGGCTCTTCGACGTGACTGTGGTCGGCCCGTGCACCCGCGCCACCCTGCTCAAGGTCTTCCCGAGGGTCTACCGGGGCACACACCTGGACCACCCCGCCGTGACCGTGCACCGGGTCTCCTCGATCGAACTGGCGGCGGCCGGGATCACGGCGTACGCGGACGGGGAACCGATGGGTCCGCTTCCGCTCACCGCCACCTGTGTACCGGGCGCGGTACGGGTGCTGACCGGCGGCTGACCGGTACCGCCCGGGGAGATCCAAGCGCGCTTAAAGATCGGGCTGACTGTCGGAGGTGGCGGGTAGGCTCGTAGCCAAGATGACAGAGGACCTCTCACCAGCTGAGCGATACCAGGCTTCTCGCGAGCGCGCGGCCGAGATGGCGACGGCTCTCGGGCCGTTCCGCGAGATGTACGAGTTCGGTCTGGACCCGTTCCAGATCGAGGCATGCCAGGCCCTGGAGGCCGGCAAGGGGGTGCTGGTCGCGGCCCCCACCGGGTCGGGCAAGACGATCGTCGGCGAGTTCGCCGTGCACCTGGCCCTGGAGCAGGGCCGCAAATGCTTCTACACCACACCGATCAAGGCGCTCTCCAACCAGAAGTTCGCCGACCTGGTCAAGCGGTACGGCGCGGACAAGGTCGGGCTGCTGACCGGCGACAACAGCGTCAACTCCGAGGCGCCGGTGGTCGTGATGACCACCGAGGTCCTGCGGAACATGCTGTACGCGGGTTCCCAGTCCCTCTCCGGCCTGGGCTATGTGGTCATGGACGAGGTGCACTACCTCTCCGACCGCTTCCGGGGCGCGGTCTGGGAGGAAGTGATCATCCACCTCCCGGAGTCGGTGACGCTGGTCTCCCTGTCGGCGACCGTCTCCAACGCGGAGGAGTTCGGCGACTGGCTGGACACCGTGCGCGGCGACACCGAGGTGATCGTCTCCGAGCACCGTCCGGTGCCGCTCTGGCAGCACGTGATGGCCGGACGCCGGATGTACGACCTCTTCGAGGAGACCACCGACCACGGCGGCCGGGGCGCCGGACGCCGCGAGGTCAACCCGGACCTGGTCCGGCTCGCCCGCCAGGAGAACCAGAACACCTACAACCCGCGCGACCGGCGCCGGGGCAAGATGGTGCGCGAGGCCGACCGCGAGCGCGAGCGGCGCCAGCGCGGCCGGATCTGGACGCCCGGCCGGCCCGAGGTCATCGACCGGCTGGACAACGAGGGCCTGCTGCCCGCCATCACCTTCATCTTCAGCCGTGCGGGCTGCGAGGCCGCCGTCCAGCAGTGCCTGTACGCCGGCCTCCGGCTCAACGACGAGGACAACCGCCGGCTGGTCCGCGAGATCGTCGAGGAGCGGACCGCCTCCATCCCCGGCGAGGACCTGCACGTCCTGGGCTACTACGAGTGGCTCGAAGGACTGGAACGGGGCATCGCCGCCCACCACGCGGGCATGCTCCCGACCTTCAAGGAGGTCGTCGAGGAACTGTTCGTCCGGGGGCTGGTCAAGGCGGTCTTCGCCACCGAGACGCTGGCGCTCGGCATCAACATGCCCGCGCGCTCCGTGGTGCTGGAGAAGCTCGTCAAGTGGAACGGCGAGCAGCACGCCGACATCACCCCCGGCGAGTACACCCAGCTCACCGGCCGGGCCGGACGGCGCGGCATCGACGTCGAGGGCCACGCGGTGGTCCTGTGGCAGCGCGGCATGGACCCGACGGCGCTGGCCGGCCTCGCGGGCACGCGCACGTATCCGCTGCGCTCCAGCTTCCGCCCGTCGTACAACATGGCGGTCAACCTGGTGCAGCAGTTCGGGCGGCACCGTTCGCGCGAACTGCTGGAGACCTCGTTCGCCCAGTTCCAGGCGGACAAGTCGGTCGTGGGGATCTCGCGGCAGGTGCAGCGCAACGAGGAGGGCCTGGAGGGCTACAAGGAGGGCATGACCTGCCACCTCGGGGACTTCGAGGAGTACGCGCGCCTGCGGCGCGACCTCAAGGACCGCGAGACGGAGCTGGCCAAGCAGGGCGCGGCGCAGCGACGAGCGGCGGCGGCCTCCTCGCTGGAGAAGCTGAAGCCCGGAGACGTCATCCACGTGCCGACGGGGAAGTTCGCGGGGCTGGCGCTGGTGCTGGACCCGGGGCTGCCCGCCGGGCGGGCCAACGGGCACCGCGGGTTCGACCACCACGACGGGCCGCGACCGCTAGTGCTGACCGCCGAGCGGCAGGTCAAGCGGCTCGCCTCGATGGACTTCCCGGTGCCGGTGGAGGCGCTGGACCGGATGCGGGTCCCGAAGTCGTTCAACCCGCGTTCGCCGCAGTCCCGGCGCGACCTTGCCTCGGCGCTGCGGACCAAGGCCGGGCACATCGTGCCCGACCGGCACCGCAAGGGGCGGGCGCCCGCCGCCGACGACCGGGAGATCGCCCGGCTGCGGACCGAGCTGCGCGCCCACCCGTGCCACGGGTGCGACGAGCGCGAGGACCACGCGCGGTGGGCCGAGCGCTACCACCGGCTGCAGCGGGACACCCGGCAGCTGGAGAAGCGGATCGAGGGGCGGACGAACACGATCGCCCGGACCTTCGACCGGATCGTCGCGCTGCTCACGGAGATGGACTACCTCCGGGGCGACGAGGTCACGCAGAACGGGCGCCGGCTGGCCCGGCTCTACGGCGAGCTGGACCTGCTCGCCAGCGAGTGCCTGCGGGACGGCGTGTGGGAGGGCCTTAACCCGGCCGAACTCGCCGCGTGCGTCTCGGCGCTGGTGTACGAGGCACGGCAGGCCGACGACGCGGTCCCGCCCAAGGTGCCGTCCGGTCCCGCCAAGGTCGCGCTGGGCGAGATGGTGCGGATCTGGGGGCGGCTGGACGCCCTGGAGGAGGACTTCAAGATCAACCAGGCGGAGGGGGTCGGCCAGCGCGAACCCGACCTCGGTTTCGCCTGGGCGGTCTACATGTGGGCCTCCGGCCGGACGCTGGACGAGGTGTTGCGCGAGGCGGAGATGCCTGCGGGGGACTTCGTCCGGTGGTGCAAGCAGGTGATCGACGTGCTGGGCCAGGTGGCGGCGGCCGCGCCCCGGGACGCGGGGGGCGGGGCGGACGGCACCGGGGGCGCCGGCGTGGCGAAGAACGCGCGCAAGGCGGTGGACGCGGTGCTGCGGGGGGTTGTGGCGTACAGCTCTGTGGGGTGAGCGGGTCGGGGGCGGCGCGGTGGGGGAGTGCGTTGCGCCGGGGCGTGGGGCGTGGGGTGGGGGCCTGGGCGCCTGCGGCGGGCTCATCCCCCACCCCGCCCCCTCCCGAAAACCCCCCGGGGGCCCCCCCCCCCCCCCCCCCCCCCCCCCCCCCGGCGGGGGGGGGGGGGGGGGGGGGGGTTGGCGCGGC